>CAXXST010000002.1:0-1009505 GCA_963674855.2 Dehalococcoidales bacterium | reverse complement strand
TTTTATTACCTCTAAGCCATTAATATCAGGAAGGCCCAGATCAAGTAGAACAAGATCAGGAGTTTCACTTTCTACCAGATCTATGCCCCGTTGACCTTGGCCAGAAGAAACTAATGTTAAATCGGGCCAACCCAGTTTAAAAGCAAAGGTTACTGCATTAATAATAGTATCGTTATCTTCTATCATAAGTATTTTCATATGTATTCTCCGTACGGTAATGAAAAGGTGAAAATGCTTCCTTTGCCCTTTTCACTTTGAACCCAAATCTTGCCACCGTGTAGCTCTACAAACATCTTGGACAGAGATAATCCCAGCCCAACTCCGCTATTGGGAGAGTGTCTACTTCTAACCGAATGATAATACTCAAAGATGTTTTCTTGTTCATTAAATCCTATTCCTGCACCTGTATCTTCGACTTCAAACTCAGCACTATTGCCATTCTTTCTAAGCCTTAGAATAATCGTTCCATCTCTGGGGGTGAACTTCGAAGCATTATCAAGTAGATTAACTAGAACTTGTTGTATCATTTTCTTATCAATCTTCATTTTAGGCATATTATTTGGTATATCTAGCATAAAACGCTGGTTTTTTTTACCAAATATAAAAGACATGTGTTTATAAGTATCATCTACAAGCTGAACAATATCAGACCTCTTAGGGTTTATTTTAAGTAATCCGGTCTCACCCCGAGAGATATCAAGAAGCTCATCAACTCTTCTACTTAGTGCCTCTGTCCCTTCATTGATTGTACGTGCAATACCCTTAAATGTTTTATCAGTTTCATTCTTTTCAAGTAATTCACTTGCTAACAATATTGGTGTTAAGGGCGTTTTTAGCTCATGTACAAGAGCTCGTGTAAAAAACAACCTGTTTTCTAGTTGTACTTCAAGTTTCTCTCGGATTTCTTTTTCAGATTGCAGTAGTTTATGTTCTCTTTGCCTTGATTCTTCCAATTGTGAAGTGCGATCCTCTACTAGACTTTCAAGGTGCTTATGATACTTCCTTAATTCCCTTTCAGCGTTTATCTGTTTAGTAATATCAACTGAAATACAATATACCCTAGAGAGGTCATGCTCATGCCCAGGTCTAACAGAAATGCATGCCCGAACATATTTAAATCTCCCAGTTTTGGTTGGGTCAAGATGGTCTCGGATAATTCGCGTTGTTTTTCCGCTTACTATTTTTGACCAATCCTTAATTAAACCTTTTATGTAGTTTCTTTCGAGATAATTTGCTTCATTATTCACAAACCTTTTCAACAATTCATTAAGTTTGCCAATATCTGTCCTATCTACCCTTTTTGAATTTATTATTTCACGAGCAGCTTTATTGCAATATATGATCCTCGCAGAAGTTATAAAATTTGAAAATGATTCAGGATGCTTTCGAAAATAATTATCAAAATTGGTTACTCCTTCCTCTTTAAGGCTACTGATTAAAGGCATGCCGTGTGAATAGTCTACCTCCCAGACAGCTATTGGTGCATACTGCAGCAGTTGAGTGTATCTGTCTCCTTCCATATCTATTAGCTTCTCTGCCCTTTTTCTCTCAGTAATATCACGTATATACACCGCATTAGTAAGTTCGCCTTTATAACTAACTACTCCACTTGTTATCTCAATTGGCACTTCCTTTCCATTCTTATTGATAACAGTCAGTTCAAATAAGTCTGGTACAGCCTCCCCTGCCATCTTTTTACGGTGTCTTTGTATTGAACTTTCCTTGTCCCTTACACTAACCAGGTCAAAGAAAGGTATGCCCAACAGTTCTTTCCTGGAATAGCCTGTAATCTTAGGCCACTGGTCGCTTACATGGGTTTGAACACCCTCTTTACCGCCTATGTCCTGAAGCATAATGACGGCTTCGCCTATCTTGGTTCCTAGTTCCATAAGTGTACGGTATCTGTCTTCAGCCCCCTCAAGCTCAGCCACGCGCTGACGCAGGTATTCCAATTCCTTATCTTTACTTTTTGTATTAATCTTGACCATAAATACCCTCAAAATAAGCTAACTCTATATGTAAGAATCATGAGATTATTAGTAAATATATACTTTTATATTATTACCTGAGGGCGTTTTTTGTCAATGTGAAGATAGGGAGGATTACAGAGGAAACATTTCGCTGGATTGTTAACCCAGAAACCTAAAAAGTATTTCTATTCTTAAATATTATCCTTACAATCCCGCCAATAACCAATCCAATGCCAAGAATCAAGAATCCGGACCAACATGCTAGTAACACTTCAAGCGGCCCGGGTCGGGCCTCAAGCGTCCCGAATCCAAATCCCATCTGCTGTGCCAGAATGCTTATCGTTACAAGGACCGTCCCAAATACAATAAGAGTAATTCCTATTTTCATAGACTTACACTATCCTTTCCATTAATCTGATACCCACAAGATTATTCAAGTTTCATATCAACGTACCCTGTAATGCAGATAAACCTGTTTACTAGTAAACAATGAGAATGAGTTATCGAAGTACATCGTATGAAAACCATTGGATTGTACCGTATACATGAAGTCATATCTTCCATTCACCCTGTTCTTATCAATCACCTTATTTCCGAAAGAATCTTCTATATAAAAACGAACATCGTCATTACCTCCACGTACAGTCAGATAGCCTTCTATTACTGCTCCTCGTTTCACGTTTACTGTAACGGTGTATTTGGATAAAGCATCAACAGTGAAACCGGAATCCTTATATGGCACTACAGCTTCTCCTATAGGACCGTAGTTTCCTCCGCCGTCATTAGATATACCGCAACCTGGAACTGATAAAAGCAACAGCAGTAGTGTAGTAATAATCAAAACAACAAGTTTAAAGGTTTTCATCTTATAACCTCCCCATTTTTAGCTTTGTGTTAGCCTTAAGCAATCATTAAGCTCTATTAGCCTTGTGTTAGCTTTATTCTTTTATCATGACCATAGGAACACCTTTACTCAAGGCTAATGCAATAGCTTTTTCAGCAGGACAAGGCACCTGAATATGCTTACTTCTCTGGGTGACATGTAGAGTAGTGTTTAAAGCCCCTTCCTTAAGAGCATCAATAACGACTGATTCCAGCCTGTCCATCTCAAAGTCAATACCCTCTATCGCTATATCATTACCTTCTATCGAATCAGGCTCAACCATTGCCATTCGAATTAAGTCAGCCTGATGTTCCTCCAGGTAGGCGGGTAGGTAATGCCCATCTTCATCCACAAACATTAACTCCTGTTTGTTATGTATCGGGTTAACCCTAAGGCTTTGGATTGTTAGTTCTATATGGCTCATAATGACACATTCTACCACAGAATATTCTTTAAGGGAATAATATTTACAGGAATATTTTCTATTATTACAACATGGATAGAAAGAACTACATTGGTGATCGTATACGGAAAGCTAGAAATGAGGCTAAGCCGCCTATCACTCAAAATGAATTGATAGCCAGGCTTGAGATATTGGGCATAATTATTAACCAGTCGTCATTATCAAAGATTGAAAATGGAAGCCGGCCTGTATCCGATATAGAGGCTGATGCTTTTTCAAAGGCGTTAAAGGTCTCCATATCCTGGTTATTTGAAAAAGCATAAACCGGCTACACTAATAAAATACAGATAATTACGCCCATTCCTTCATCCATCATCGTTAGCCTTGGAGCCCGGTTAAGTCCGATTAATCAAAGCTAAAATATGGCTTCAGGCCAATAGAGAAAGGACTTCCCATAGTGATACAGCATTACCCTTGTCTACACGGTAGTATACGCTAGTAATCGTTCAAGTAAAGTAGCCTCAAAATAATGTTCTTAGAATCTTTTCAATAAAGGTAACATATATTATCTAGCATATCTAAACTAAAGGTATCATTCTTCTAGCCCCACAATGCTCACAAATATAATCTCCCGTTTCTTCTGCATAATGTAATCCCGTTTGAGAAAGGCAATTGTTACAGTAATAACGAGAATCGAAGATCTTATGACCGCATTCAGCACAAACGTGAGCATCTTCTTCACCGCAATAACTCAGTTTTGAGCTATTACAACGCGGGCAATCAAAGTTATCCTCATAGAGTGCTATTCCACTATCAGAATGAGCTGCGGCTTGATATAGAAGCCCAATATGTTCCATGAATGTTTTTGCCAGCTCCTCCAAGACTATAACCCTATCTTCAATCGAGCGTTTCTTTGGCCTGGCTTGGTGCAAGGGATCGTATTTTCTAACCGTTCGAATATGCACCTTCTCCTTTTCTGCCGTTTCCCTCTGGGTATATCCTGCCTTCCTGGATTTTACGATTGCGTCTATCTTGGCTTTTGTTAATCTGCCCATTTTTATTACCTCCTTATTGTTTATTGAAAATGTCTGTAAAATGATGCCGTATTAACCGCATATAGCCTATGTAACAACATATCGTACCTCTAAAAGTGATATTTATTATGCTCTTTATACCTCTTGCTTCCCCTTAAAACTTGCCCTTATTGTTAATTGAAATGCCCATTTATAAACTGTATGTGCCGTTGATTTCCTAAGTTAGTGTTCCTTTTGGAAATATTATTCTTGGTGCATGGAATTGCACTCTAGAGTTTTATATCATTAATAATGGCAGTTTCTAGCAATTTCTCTAACGCCTTTTTCGGAACAAGAATGCGGCTGCCTATTTTGACACTTGGTATCTGCCCATTTTTTACCGCCTCATAGGCAGAGCCACGACTCAAACCAAGCAGTTTTCCGGCTTCAGTTACACTGTATACAAGTGACTCATTATTCTCTTTGCTCATCTTGTCTATCACTTTGTCTATCGCTATAGGATCCACCTACCTTCTTTATACCACTTTTAATAACATAAGTCCAATACGCCCTATATTGACTTATTATTAGGACAGTATTATAATATTTATATATGGAGGCTGGCATGAGAAAAAGGTATATACCAGATGAGCAGATCAACCAGATAATTAAGCTAAAACAATCGGGGGCTAGCTGGCTTAAAATCCAGAACCAAACAGGCATCCCAAGGAGATCAGCCAAGAATGCATACGAGGAGTGGGAGCGTAATCGATCGTTTGAGGAATTAAAGGCAGCCAGGGTAGGGGTGGCAACCGAAGAGCTTAAAAAGCACATAGATCAATTAGTTGATACTGCGAAAAGTATTACTATTGGTCTAGGTATACCTCCAACCCTGGAAACTACCATAAAAAGTGATGAACAGATTAATTTCATATGGGAGCAAAAATATACAGAAGAAGCACAACGACTAAAGAAGAGAGAGGATGCAAGAGAGAGACGGCAATACATACGCGAATGCAACATGCTGCTAACATCCTTAAAGGATCACACTGTAGAAAAGATTGATTGGGGAGTACTAGATCAGTGGAAGAAGGGCTGGGATAAATGTATCATTAATCTGAACAGTTTTAATAAAAGAAAGGGTTATATTGCCAGTAAACTGGCGTTAAAGGATGAAAACAAGATTATTGATGGCATAAACAAAAAACGTAATATCAATACCGCTGCAAATGAGATAGCATACGCAATGCTTAAAACTATATGGTGGAATATTTTTGAAGATACGTTTAATATTACTGATCCATTGTTTAACATAACATACGATATATTTGATGGTATTATTCGAATACCCTTTGATAGGGAATCTTTTGAATCACTAAGGGTTGCAATGCAAATAATATCAACCGAATTCTGCGCAAGCGATATCAAGGCGAAACGACTAATTGATAGTGTAGATGAAACAAATAAAAGTATAAGGTACCTTGAGGAAATGTTAAATCCTTTAATATTGAGACCACTAATTTTACGTACAAGATGCGAGCTTTGCCCGGCTTAATTAAGGCATATATAATAAAACTCTTAGTGGGGTAAACAGATGAAAGGACATATTAAGAAGCGTAGTAAAAATAGCTGGAGTGTAATTATAGAGTTACCCAGAGATTACCAGACGGGCAAGCGTCGCCAAAAGTGGTACACAGTTAAAGGCACAAAGCGTGATGCCGAAAGGTATCTAAGGGAGACACTTAATAATCTTGATAAAGGCGTGGTAATCAAGAATACAAGGATTACATTCGGTGAATGGCTAAGGGAATGGCTTGATAATTATGCTTCAATAGAGACAGGTCAAAGCACTTTAGAAAGCTATAAATCAAACATTGAAAGGCATATCATTCCAGCGTTAGGCATGATACCACTCGCCCAGCTTGAAGCTAAGGATATACAAGCTTTCTACGCTAAAGAGCTAAAGAGTGGTAGGGCAGATGGCAAGGGTGGCTTATCGGCTACAACGATACTGTATCACCACAAGATGATAAGAAAAGCATTAAAACAGGCAGTTCACCTTGACCTAGTGGCAAGAAATGTGGCGGATGGAGTTAAACCGCCACGTGTTCAAAAAGTAACCATGAGTACATTCTCCCCCGAAGAGGTTATAAGGTTTCTTGATGCTGCTAAGGAGACTGACTGGTACGTATTCTTTGCCACCTTGCTTTATACGGGCTTAAGACGTGGAGAGCTGCTTGCCTTAAGATGGCGCAACCTTGATTTAGATACTGGTAAACTGGCAGTAGTTGAAACGGCTACCAAGCTTGATAACGGCAAGTATGTACTGAAAGAGCCGAAGACAATTCACAGCAAGCGAAGTATATCACTGCCTCAATCCCTTGTTGAATTATTAAAGGGCTATAGAGTAGACCAAGAGCTACTACGAATACAACTTGGGGTTACTCTGGGTGTTGATGATTTTGTATTCATAAGGGCTGACGGCAGTCCTATCAATCCCAATGCCGTAACACTGGCTTTCAAGCGTATATTAAAGAGGGCAGGGCTGAGAGACATCAGGGTGCATGATTTAAGGCATACCCATGCTACTCTAATGCTCAGAGAGGGCATACACCCTAAAGTCGTTTCAGAGCGTCTGGGGCATGCCAATATAAATATTACCCTTGATACCTACAGCCATGTATTGCCCGGACTTCAAGAAGATGCTGCAGAAAAGTTTGATAATATCTTTGATGATGTTAGCAAAGAAGAGAACTCAGAACCATCCGTTAGCAATCCGTTAGCAAAAAGTGGGGAGTTACGATGTAGGCCGTACAGGTCTCGAACCTGTGACACCCTGATTAAAAGTCAGGTGCTCTACCAACTGAGCTAACGGCCCACGCATTAAACAGTTTAGCAAATGGAATGAACCCTGTGCAAGCTGTCCTCAGGGGAGTGCAATCAATATTTTAATCTATGGTGGATTCTTTACTATAGAGCCTGTCTTTCCAGCGGATACCCATGCCAAGTATCTTTCTGGCGGTGCCATATACAACGCTTGCCAAAAGGAATGAAAAACCTATCGGGTGCAGGGCGGTTGATATTGCCGGTTCTCTGAAGTTGTTATCCACCAGCCAGCGCATAACAAATACTATGACCACCTGAGATGTTATAACAGCCCTTATCGCAAGAGAGGTTTCTGTCAAAAAAAGCTCATTTATAAAGTAATAAAAGGGCGCCAGAAAGAAAAGGTATCCGGCTATTATAAGCCCTATTAAGGCAAATGTAGATATTACCGCCACCGAATACATCCACTTTATAAAGCCTTCCCACATCTCCCCAATATTACGATACATATTACAGCTAACTACCGGAGAAAGGTCAATGGCTATGTGCCTGCCGCCGCTTTTATTTATTTCCACTCCTATCCATATATCCTCAAGAATCCTTGATTTTACCGCACTGTGTCCGCCGATCTTCCAGTAATCATCGGCAGGAAACAGAAGGAATTGACCTATTGCCAGAGAAGGTTTGTTTTTCCCGGGGCGCTGCAGCCACCAAAGCGGCAGCCAGCTCAAAATTATGAAGTATATCACCGGTATTGCCGCCTTTTGTGCCAGGTTGTTTCCCATTTGCCTGGGGAACCCGGAAAGAAGCGATGCCTTTGATTCAATTGCCTGCGCAAGCACGCAGCGCAGCATGTCAGGAGTGTGCACTGTATCGGCGTCAACAAAAAGCAGCCAGGCACCCCTGGCTTTCTTAGCCAGTTGGTAGCAGGCAAACGGTTTGCCAGCCCAGCCTTTCGGTAATGGCTCTCCGTTATATATCTTAACGCGTTCATCAACGGCGGCAATTCGGTTTACGATGTCAGGCGTATTATCCATAGACCCATCATTTAAAACAAGGATTTCGTAATTCGGATAATCCTGCTTTCGTAAAGATTCAAGGCAATTGGCGATATTGGCTTCCTCATCTCTTGCCGGAATAAGGATAGAAATAAGCGGCGCTGGTTCGGCTATTTTAGCATCCGGGTGCGGAACCCTAAGACTCCTAAGATTAAAAATAAGATTTATAAGGAATACTATAAGACCGATTAGTATTAATACTTGATATAACATAATTTATCCAGCCATATACTATGCCGTCCGGCTCTTTGATTGAATCCAATCTATGACATTCATTTTGAAACGGGGAAGTGTGCGCAATCCATCGTGTTGTTTTACTATATACAAGACAAGGACACAAAACATAAAGAATATTTCCCAGGATATACCCCTGTTCAGCAACAGGTATATCATTGTGCCTAGCGGTCCGGGTATTACCACCCAGGCATGCTGTTCTATAAAAAGAAAACCCAGCACAGTAAACAAAACGAAAACAACCAGCACATCAAATTGGGGCAGGGCAATAACAACGCCAAAGGTAACCGCCACTGATTTGCCGCCTTTGAAGCCTAGCAGTGGAGAGAAGGCGTGTCCCAGTATAGCGCCAAGCCCAATGGCTACCGTTATCCCGAATGACAGGTCAAATACGGCATATGAGATATAGACAAAAGGGATGCCTTTAAGAATATCCAGCAGGACAGCGGTTAAACCCAGCTTTACATTGCCTGCCCGGAAAACATTAGCTGAGCCGGGATTGCCGTCTCCATACTTGGTTATATCCTTTTTTAGAAAAAGGCGTCCCAGCCAGACTGCAAAAGGACAGGACCCTAACATGAAGGCTGCCAGGACTAAAAGCACAGAGCGCAATACTTCCATAACTATAAAGCCCAGAATTGTTTAACCAAAGATACCACAGGGATATATCAGATTACAACACTTTAACAGTATATTTATTCCATATCGCAATTATTCGTTCATACCGGGTTGCGCAGCAACAAGCGCATTACGTTGCCGGTCCCCGATCAAATATTCATCCGTTATAATAGCCGCCAGGATTATAATATCGGTATAGAAGAAGTAAGGCCAGAGGCTGCGCCAGGCAAAAAACAACGGCAACATCGCCAGCAGCGGGCCGCTGTGCGGATAGCGACGGCAGTTACGGTAATACCAGACGACAGCTACTATACCGACTATAATCTCCATCAGGCTGAAAAGAAGTGGCGATTCAATATCCAGCACACCACCGCTTACAAGACTGATGGTGCCGACACCCAGCGGGAAAAGGTTATCCAGCATCGGCGCCATAAGAGAGGTTGCCCATAGCTGCGGGTCGCTTGCTATAAAAGGCGCGTTAGCGGCTAAAAAGACGGCAGCGACTATTGCCAGCACCGAAAGCATCTTTTTTACTCCCAGCATACGCATTATCAGGATAAGATAGAAGGGTATAAAGAACCAGGCAACCTGCTTGGTGGCGATAGCTATACCCATAAAAAGGGCAGAGAGCCACAGATTTCTCTTCGGCAGTATCCATGCCAGCAGCAGAAAGGGGAAATAAAGGCTGCCCGTTTCGCCAGCGGCGACACCGCTCCATATCTCCAGGCTTGCCAGAACGGCGGCGATAAATAAAAGCCTCATTTTTTTTGGAGCTTTATAGGCGATATAAAACAGCGCCGGTATTGTAAGAATAAGGTATGTTATCCGTATGTCCTCAATACCCATCAATACGAAGGGAGCTGGCAGCAAAAAGCAGCCGGCTGGATATCCCAGGTTTGTTTCAAGCTCTGGAGGCACTGTATCAGGCGTTTCCAGCGCTTCCAGCCATAGTTGCTCCAGCGCCTCTGCTGACGGGTAGGGGAAAACATCGGCAAAGCCGCCTTCACGCAGTGGCGTTAACTTATCATAATGGCCATTGTACTGCTGCATAGCACTGACGACATTGGCTTCTGCGTATGGATTATTGCCTTCCAGCAGATTGGCAGTTGCCTGATGGCACAGCGCGGTGGCATCATTGTATGCAAATACATTTCCAAAAGATTCCATAAGCTGCTCCGGTTTTTCGCCCAGTTTATCAATCCCAAGAACTTCCAATCCAAAGCAGGGTATTATTATCAGCAACAATGCGCCAAGTGTTACCAGTATTGCAGCTATGGATAATGCTGCCGGTTTAAGCCATCGCATCTGTTTTTTTAGCCATTGGTCTGTCTGTGGTATGACTATTAAAAACAGGGTGATGAACCATATAAACCAGACAACGGTGCCAATTATCATGAAAGCAGAGTTCTGCCATACAAAACCGACAGCTGAAAGCGCCGAGGCAAGAAGCTTGAAAACAATGGCGATGAAAAACAGCATCAGCCTGGGGGTAGTTTGAATGTGCAAGAGGCTGGTAATAGCGGCTTTCATCCGGGAGTAAGCATACATATCTTTATTTTCTTTAACCAGTTGTTTATAGGCAGGGAATAACGATAAACCCTCAGAAGATTTACATAATATATCTGCCTATAACAGCGCCTCTAATCTAGCCCAGAAAAATAAGGAAGTCAAGACACAAAAGGCTTGACAGATTAAACAATAATAGTTATAGTTTATCAGACTGATAAATATTGCTTATAATATAACGTCATCAAAATCTTTAAAAAGAGAGGTCATGGTGTAATGCTTGACTATTTCAAGCCAAAGAAATGGGTAATTCTGGGTGGTCTTGTTTTCGGCATTCTTGGGGCTTTGCTTGTGAACTGGGGGAATCCGGGTAATATGGGTGTTTGTGTCGCCTGTTTCGTGCGCGATATCACCGGCGCCCTCAACCTTCACCAGGCAGGCGTTGTGCAATATATACGCCCAGAGGTTATAGGTTTCACGCTAGGGGCTATGATAACCGCATTAACCTTTCGTGAATGGCGCCCCCGTGGCGGTTCTTCCCCGCTTATTCGCTTCTTCCTTGGGGCTTTCGCCATGATTGGCGCTCTGGTATTTCTGGGTTGCCCTGTCAGGCTGCTGCTGCGTCTTGGCGGTGGAGACTTGAACGCCATAACCGGATTAGCCGGGCTTATTTTCGGCATAGTTATCGGCATTATATTTCTTAAACGGGGTTTTAACCTTGGGAGAACAGCCAAGGTGCATCCATTCGCCGCTTTGGTTATACCGCTGGTTATGGTCGGACTGCTTATTATTGCCATTCTTGAAACAACAAAGGGATTGGACGTAATAGCAACCAGTGAAAGCGGACCGGGAGCTTTATTCGCACCGCTGGTAGTGTCACTGGTGGTGGGATTGGTGGTTGGTTTTATCTTCCAGAGAACGCGTCTCTGCACCGTTGGTGGCTGGCGAGACCTTTTCCTCACCAAAAGCACGCACCTTTTAAGTGGGCTTATAGCTATAGTAATCGGTGCCCTTATAACTAATTATATAGTTGGTAATTTCAGCGAAGGCACGCTTGTTGGCAGCGATATAGTATATAACTGGGGTTTTAGCAACCAGCCAATAGCCCACAACAGCCATCTATGGAATTTCCTTGGTATGGCGCTTGCCGGACTTGCTTTCACCCTTGCTGGCGCCTGCCCTTTGCGCAACTTTATAATTGCCGGAGAAGGTGATGTTGACGCCGGCGTATTCATATTTGGCCTGGTTGCCGGAGCCGCTTTCGCGCATAATTTTGCGCTTGCTGCCAGTCCGGCGGGTATCGGCACAAATACGGTAGTGGCTGTATTTATCGGTCTGGCGTTTTGCCTGTCGGTGGGTTTCTTCATGCGCTCTAAAGCGTGACGAATATTAAATTAGAAGGAATATGGAAGGAATATAGAAGGAATAGAAGTTATATGATATCAATAAAAAAAGATACTGCATTCAAAGGTGATGGCATAATAATCTTTCAGGACGTGGCACAGGCGATACAGGCGGAAAAGGCGGTTAAGAAAAGCGGCTATGAGACGCGCCTGATTGCGCCGCCGCCAGAGTTTCGCATGGGTTGTGATCTGGCGCTTGAGATAAACCTTGTTGAAAAGCCCATTATAGAGCGGATACTAAAAAATGATGACGCGCATTATTTGGAAATACTGCCGATTAAGAAAGGAACCGCCGGACTCTGCGAAATCCTGAAAGTGACAGATTACGGGCAGTGGACAATGGTAAAAGCCGCCAATATGAAAATTACCTTTGATAAGGAAAGCGGTATAATCGCTAATGTATCTGGTGGCGGCTGCCCGGATATTCCATATCTCAACGTAGAGCTGGTTGGCAAGCCGCTGGCGGAAGCGCCGCAGCCAAAAGAACTGGGTTTTACATTGTGCGCCGTTATGCTTGACCGCGCCCTTGATGAATGTCTGCGGCTGTGGAATGGAGGAAACTAATAATGATGCTTATTGTTGGAACAATCCCAGATGAAGAACTGCCAATGACGACCGGACCTGTTGGGCTGGATGGAGAATATCTAACCGCCGGCGGGCAGCGTATTCCCCGCATACAGGGAACGGGCGCTATGATAAGCGCGGCGTTATCGTTAACCGAATATCTGAAACTGGAACCGCCGCACATACTGGTAGCCGGGGATATAGGCGACGGTAAAGGCACACGGCAGATGTATAACTATCTGATAGAAAACATTGAAGAACTTTCCCCGGATGTGCTTGTGCTGCATTATTGCATGCCCTATATGGACCTTATGGAGAAACTGTGCCGGGTTGTTGAAAGCTGCCCTAAGAAGATAATAATGATTGCCGATGCCGGGGCCATGTATGCCGCCAAGGGCGCCGGTCTGGCGGATAAGTTTGACATAATGACACCAGACCCATCGGAAATAGCCTTCCTGGCTGACCAAAAGGCGACACATCCGGCATATATTGCTCACCACCTCTTTGAATGTGATTCATCAAAAATACCGCAGCAAATTGCAGACGCATACAGTAATAAAAGCGCCGCCAATCTGCTGCTGGTGAAAGGCAAAACGGACTATGTCGCCAGCGAAGGCATGGTGCTTGCCAGTATTAATCAACCGGACATACCGATTCTGGAGACAATCGGCGGCACCGGAGATACGATAACAGGGCTTGTTTCAGCCTTTGTCTATGCTGGCTACAAACCATTCGATGCGGCGGTAAACGCTGTTAAAACCAACCGCATAGCAGGCGAGTTTACCCAGCCAACGCCGGCAACCAAGGTAAGCTGCATAATAGACAGCTTCCCTGAAGTTTTTGAGAAGTATCTACAGAAATGGAATGGCGTTTGCGCCACATAAAGGGAGATTAAAATGATAGAAGTTGACGTAAGGGGATTTTCCTGCCCGATACCAGTTGTAAAAACCCAGAAAGCTATTGAAGATAACCCCGGCGGGGAGTTGACCGTGCTTGTAGAAACAAATGTTTCCAGGGAAAACGTATCCCGCTTGGCACGCAGCAAAGGCTACAAGATAGAAACGCAAGAGATGGGCGACGAGTATCGCCTCAAACTGACACCTCCCGCTAAATAGGCTCTTTTATGAATAAGGACAGCTACGTGGTATTTGTGGCAAGCAATCGGATGGGAACAGGCGAGGATGAATTGGGCGGAATACTTATGAAAGCCTTTCTGAATACCCTGTGGGAATCAAAAAGCAAGCCAGAGAAAATAATCTTCATGAATGATGGCATCAGGCTTTGTGTAGAAGATTCCGAAGTACTGGAAACGCTTTTTTTGCTTGAAGAAGCTGGTGTAGAGATACTGTCCTGCGGCACTTGTCTGGCTTATTATAAACTCACGGAGAAACTAAAGGTTGGAAAAGTGAGTAACATGCGTGAAATTACAGGCATTCTGACAGCCGCCACAAAAGTAGTCAAAATATAGGGTTGCCTTAATGAATGGGCTGATATATAGCCGGGGTAATCACAAGCCAATGATAAGTGAATATTTGTATATTTAGCCACGAATTGTATTGACATTCACCCTGCTTGAGTGTAACCTCTATTCTGTAGATAAAAGACGATTACCTGATGCTCTACAATCATTGCACTTACTACATAGTATATGTTTTTAATAGCCTGAAAGGGCGCTTTTATAAGTAGTTAAGGGGGCATAATATGGTTGACAAAAACACCGAGGCATCTGGTAAATCTAACCAGCAGACAATCCCACCAAAAATTCTTACCAAACCACTTCCTGCAATCCTTGATGATATGGATGCCAACATCAAGGCTGCTGCTGAAGCCGCCAGGCGAGCCGAAGAAGCTTCAAAAAGAGCAAACGAGTCTGCCAAATCTGCTACTCAGGCATCCGCTGATGCCGAAAAAATGGCTGACGATGCCCGTAAAGCCGGTGAAATTGCCGCTGCAAAAGCTGACAAAACTGCAAAAGAAGCTATAGCATCGGCTCAAGCGGCATCCTCGGAATCTGTAAAAGCATCCAACGAAGCGGAAAGAAACGCCAAGGCGGCTATAGTTGCATCACAAAAAGCTGCTGCCGAAGCTGAAAAAGCTGATAGAGAGGCCAGAGATGCAAGCCAGGCGGCTATAGAAGCCTCTGGTGCTGCCTGTAGGGCGGCGGAAGATGCTGCCCAAAGGGCTGAGGAAGCCTCGGATGCTGCCGGCAGGGCGGCGGAAGAAGCTGCCCAAAGGGCTGAAGAAGCTGCTATGAAAGCCGAGGATACCGCCAGGGCAGCCAAGTATGCCGCAGAAGAAGCTACTGTGAAGTCTGAAGAAGTTGCTTTGTCTGCCAAGGAAACGGCAGCAATGGCAGCCAAAGCTGCAGAGGAAGCTTCGCTTAGAGCTGAAAGCGCCGCCATAGCCGCAAGAGAAGCGGTAGAACGTTCTATAGAAGCCGCCAGGGCTGCCGGTAAACAGGCTGATGCCACAGCTGAAGCAGCCAAAGCATCGGCTGCTTTAGCCATCTCAAGTCTGACCGTAGAATCAGCTAAAAAAGCCGATGATACTGGCAGGGAAGCCAAAAAGGCAGCCGCTGCCGCCTACCGTCTGGCTGAAGAAACCTCCCGCCGGGGTGAACTTGCCGATATGGCAGGTGACGAAGCTATCGAAGCCGCCACCAGGGTATCAGGCATCCTCTCTGAAAGAATTGATGAATCCGGCAAGGAAGCTAAAGATGCTGCCGCCAGAGCTGCCGGCATTGCTGAAGAAACATCGGGGAAAGCAGGGCAAGCCGAAACCGCCGGGGATGAAGCCCTTTCTGCCGCCGTAAAATCAATTGCCGAGCAGGCAGCCGGACGTGCCACCAAATCCGCAACGTCTGCAAAAGAAGACGCTATAAAAGCCATAGAAGCCGCTAAAGCTGCCGCCAAGGTAGCTGAAGAAAAAATGAAAATAGCCAAAGAGGCTGCCGAAGAAGCCGCCCGGACAATGACTGTTGAAGCCGCCCGTAAAGCCACTGAAGCCGGCAAGGAAGCCAAGAGGGCAGCCGCCGCCGCCACGCGTCTGGCTCAGGAAGCCGCCCGTAAGGCAGAAATCGCAGGTATTGCAGGAGATGAAGCCCTGGAAGCAGCTACCAAGGTCAGCGGCGAATCGGCAGAAGTAACAGGTAAAATTGGTAAGGAAGCCAAAGAGGTAGCCGCACAGGCAGACCGTATAGCCGCAGAAACGGCAAAAATAGCCGAGCAAACAGATATGGCGGCAGATGAAGCCATTGCCGCCGCAATTGCCGCTGCCAGCGCACAGGCAATTGCCAAGGCAGAGGAAGCCAAGAAAGCAGCCGACGCAGCCAGGAAGGCGGCACAGGAATCTGCCGATAGGGCTTCGGCAAACGCCAGAGCAAGAGCCGAGGAAGCCAAAAAGGCGGCTGAAGAATCAGCCAAGCGGGCTGAAGAGCTTGCCAGGGCTGCCCAGGACGCCGCTGACATGGCGCTGGCTAAAGCTGAGGAAGCACTGGTTAAGAAGATAGTACGCAAGCTGACACAATCTGAATGGACACTATATGGCGTTGTTATAATACTGGCGGTAATATTCGGCGCTGTTATGCTATCTGCTCTCCTTGTAAGCGGTTTATAGCAATTATAATTGAATAGGGTAGAACATTACATAATATTGCGAAGGTTGCCTTCGTAGCTTACGGTTGATATAATTAGGTTAAGCGGGTATAAAGCCTCTCGTACCCAGTTGGGTGAGGGGCTTTTATTTAGAGGTTAATATGTCCGAAGACAAAGACAGTATAAAGATTGCAGATATAGAGACGATACGCCACTCAGCAGCGCATATTATGGCAGAGGCGGTGTTGTCCCTCTTTCCCGATGCTAAATTCGGCATCGGACCTTCTATTGAAAACGGCTTCTATTATGACTTTGATTTGCCCCGCCCACTGACGACCGAAGACCTGCCTCTTATCAAGAAGAAAATGAAAAAGATAATTGCCGGCAACTCTCCCTTCAGCCGTCGGGAAGTCACCAAGGAAGAAGCACGAAAGATATTTGCCAAACAGCCCTATAAACTGGAGCTTGTTGATGAAATTGAAGACGAATGCGTCAGTATCTATCAGCAGGGTGATTTCACAGACCTCTGCCGCGGACCTCACATAGATTCTACCCGGCAGGTAAGGGCTTTCAAGTTGCTGAGCATCGCCGGCGCTTACTGGCGTGGCGACGAGCATA
Source organism: Dehalococcoidales bacterium (assembly GCA_963674855.2). Classification (GTDB taxonomy): domain Bacteria; phylum Chloroflexota; class Dehalococcoidia; order Dehalococcoidales. The sequence continues at coordinate 992,816 of CAXXST010000002.1, read as the reverse complement.
ATCCGATGCTGCAACGCATTTACGGCACTGCTTTTGAATCCAAGGCGGAACTTGAAGATTATTTAAACAAGCTTGAGGAAGCCGGCAAACGCGACCACCGCAAGCTGGGCAAAGAACTGGACCTTTTCAGTATTCACGAGGAAATTGGTCCCGGTCTGGCCTGCTGGCATCCGCAGGGCGCTACCGTGCGCCGGGTTGTGGAGGACTTCTGGAAGGAAGAGCATATAAGACGGGACTATGACATCCTTTATACGCCCCATATAGCCAAAGTCGGCTTGTGGAAGACCAGCGGTCATTGGGAATACTACCGCGAAAATATGTATAGCCCGATGCAGATAGACGAAGAGGAATATGTAATCAAGCCGATGAACTGCGTCTATCATATACTTATCTACAAAACAAAGTTGCGCAGCTACCGCGAACTGCCATTGCGCTGGGCGGAACTGGGCACCGTTTACCGCTACGAGCGTTCCGGCGTTCTGCACGGTTTGTCCCGTGTGCGCGGTTTCACCCAGGATGATGCCCATATCTTCTGCCGTTATGAGCAGCTTGAAGATGAGGTTTCGGCGGCTCTTGAGTTGGCGCTGTTTATGATAGATACCTTTGGCTTTGAAAACTATGAGATTATGCTTTCAACCCGTCCGGACAAATATGCCGGCACGCTTGATCTGTGGGAGAAAGCCACCAGCACACTTACCAAAGCGCTTGAAAGAAATAAATGTAAGTACGAAATAGACCCCGGAGAGGGAGTCTTTTATGGCCCCAAGATAGATATAAAGTTCAAGGATGCCATTGGCAGGGCATGGCAGGGACCTACTATACAGGTGGACTTTAACCTGCCGCAGCGCTTTGATGTTAATTACATCGGCGAAGACGGCAAGGAGCAGCCGGTGGCGATGATACACCGCACTGTGCTGGGCAGCATGGAGCGCTTTATGGCATCGCTTATAGAGCATTACGGCGGCGCCTTCCCGGTTTGGCTGGCGCCTGTTCAGGTTGCAGTAATACCCATTGCAGACCGCCATCTGGATTACGCTTATAAGCTTCAGAAAGAACTCAAAAGAGAGGGCGTAAGGGTGGAGCTTGATAACCAGCAGGCAACAGTCAATAACAAGATACGGCAGGCTCAGAACCGCAAGATTCCCTATATGCTGATAGTCGGCGACAGGGAAGAAGCGGACGGCAGTGTTTCCGTGCGTCTGCGTACCGGCATAAAGCAAGATAGCCTGCCTTTCAATGATTTCAAGAAGTTAGTTAAGAATACCATCGCAAAAAGAGCCGTGCTTTTGGAGCTTTAGCTTGCTCGGATTGCAATATTATGCTATAGTCCTTCTACAGGAAGTTTGTGCCACCGGGAGGTAATCAGAGAATATTTAAAGAATTGCGCATTAACGAATTAATCAGGGGCAGGGAGGTTCGCCTTGTCGGCGATAAGGGGGAACAATTGGGCGTTATGCCTCTTTATCAGGCACGTGAAGTAGCGCAAAAGCACAATCTTGATCTGGTTGAAGTTGCGCGCACGGCAGCCCCGCCAGTGTGCAAGCTTATGGATTATGGCAGGTATAAGTATCTGCAAACCAAGAAAGACCGTGAATCAAGAAAAGGTCAAAAGCTGTCGCTTCTAAGAGAGGTGAGGCTGCGCCCTAAGATTGGCGAACATGATTTTAATGCCAAAGCCAGAAAAGCCAAGGCGCTGCTTGAGGGCGGCGATAAGGTAAAAGTAACAATAATGTTCCGGGGGCGTGAAAACACCCATCCGGAACTTGGCTTGAAACTGCTTGATAAAATGTGGGAAGGATTGAAAGACCTTTCTTCGGTTGAAAAGCAGCCGACCAGGGAAGGCGCAAGGCTGCATATAATACTGACGCCGCTGGCAAGCCAGAAGAATAAAGCCCAGGAAGAAATAGAAAAGGGGAAGACAGAAAAGGAAAAGGAAGAAAATGCCAAAGCTTAAGACACATAAGGGAGCAAAGAGCCGTTTCAAGATTACAGGAAGCGGCAAGATAATGCGCGTTAAAGGCGGGAAAAGCCACCTCAGGCGCAAGAAACCAAGCCGTACCAAACGTCTTTTTGACGAAACAATACAATTACACCCCAGTGACAGGGTTCGCGTAAAAAGATTGCTGCCAAACGGGGTTAGTTAAACAGGAGGACAACTTTGCCACGAGTAAAAAAGGGTGTAACCAAGCACAAGAGACATAAAAGCGTATTAGCTGTAACAAAAGGGCAGCGGGCAACCAGGCACTCATTATACAAACGCGCCCATGAATCAATGCTGCATTCGCTGAACTATGCATATATTCACCGCCGAGACCGCAAGGGCGATATGAGACGGCTCTGGATTACACGCATAAATGCCGCCAGCCGTGCTAACGGCATCACTTACAGCCAACTTATGAATGGCTTGAAGAAAGCCAATATAGAGATAAACCGCAAACTGCTGGCGGATATGGCAATCCGTGAACCTGATGCCTTTACCGAACTTACCAGGCTAAGCCAGAACAACTAACAATTCAGTTTGAGGCAGGTTTAACTTTCAAGTACCTGCCTCTCTGCATATCCAGACGCTTTTATAACTGCGTTCCCATATTGTTGACACGCAACTGCATCGTATCTACAATTACTCCGGGGGTATAATGGCTTCCAGTAAGGAAAGGATTTATTCCAAAGCCATCCGCCGGGCGGTTACGGCAGTTTCTTCTGAAGATTGCCTTAAGGACAAGCTGGCGGTTATCGTCCGTGGAATTGCCCGCGCCATGAATGCCGGTGTTTCACTGGCGATGTTGGACGCAGGGCGAACAAAGCTGATTCACAGCGTGTCATGGGGGTTACCCAAATACTATCTGCAAAAAGGCATGCCAGATGCCGGCAAAAGCCTCTCTGAAGTTATCAGCGGTGAAACCGTGGTTATAGAAGATGTTAGAGAGGACAACCGCGTACAGTATAGCCAGATTGCTGCCCGGGCAGGTATCATTTCCATAATCGGGGCACCCGTGATTGTTAACGGGTTGGCTATGGGCAGCATCAGGGTTTACGCAAAACAACCTTGTGAGTGCAGCCATCAGGACATCAATTTTGTTAATACAATGTCAAATATGGCTGCCCTGGCTTTTAGAATACAATCTTCATTAAAGGAAGAACAAAAAACAGCAGTATTACCAAAAATACAACCGGCTGCCTTTGCGCACCCCAGCGAGGAAGATTTCGCCCATATCCTTGACTTTTATAACATGGAATGGGTTTATGAGCCAAAATCATTCCCGCTTAACTGGGAAAATGGCAGGATTACCGAAATGTTTACGCCAGACTTCTACCTTCCGGGTATAGACCTGTATGTAGAACTTACAACAATGAAGCAAAGCCTGGTTACCCAGAAAAACCGCAAGCTGCGCCGCCTGCGCGAACTCTATCCTGAAGTCAAAATAACACTGCTCTACAAGAACGATTATGAACATTTGCTGGCAAAATATGGCTTTGGGCCGCTGGCACAAACTCGCGCTCATGGCATAAACAGGGTGCTTTTCTCTGCTGCCGATATAAACAAGAGAGTCAAAGAGCTGGCAAAGCAGCTTTCACGTGATTATGCAGGCAAGCGTCCCGTGCTTATTGGCATGCAACGCGGCTTTCTGTGCTTTATGGCAGACCTGATTCGCCAAATTACCATACCCCTGGATCTGGATTTTATAGCCATTTCTTATTACAGCGGCAGTGGTGATTCTATGGTTAAGATAACCAAAGATATTGACCTTGATATAAATGAACGCCATGTAATCATGCTGGAGGATATTATAGATACCGGCATGACACTGCATTACATTCTGAAGCAGTTGCAAGACAGGCAGCCAGCAAGCCTGGCGGTATGCACGCTTCTGGACAGGCATATCCGCCGCATTGTTGATATCCCGCTTGACTATGTGGGTTTTGACGTTCCGGATGAATTCGTTGTTGGTTACGGACTGGATTACAGGGAGGAATACCGTAACCTGCCCTTTATTGCCGTGCCGGATATAGATGAAATGCCTGAAAATAAACGAACCCGGTTATAAACCAGGCCGTACACATAAAAAGCGCCCCAGGTAACCTTTGCACTCGGGATGTTCCGCTTAGAAGCCTCTTTCAGCGCTACCGAAGCATTGCCTACTTCGCTGCCCCTGAACCGGGCACCACCACTGCTTCAATTACCTGGAGCATTTGCAGTATTGCACAGGCTAATCATGGTGTCAAAGCGGCTGAAGTTATCTGAGGATAATTAAGGGGAATATATCTTTTTATACCAGCCAGATAAACTCTCTAATTCTCTGTTATCCGTATATGCTACGGCTGGCGAAGGTGAAAATAATTATCTTCCATACTAATCTACAAGCTCCCAGATTAAAGACCAGAAACGAGAGCTAATCTCGTTATTCTGGGTATTCAGCACGGCGCTTATCTTTTCATCTACATAGGAAGCCAGCTTTATTTTCCACTTGGCTCGCTGCAAACCCGTTGGCTGTTGTGTTTCAGCCTCCCATTGTTCCAATTTCTGTTCTGATATGCTTATTAGCTGGGCTAATTCAAGCTGTGTCCTGTTCATCAAGATGCGCAACTGTTTCAGGGAGGCAGCGTCCCCCTTCTTCAGTAAGCTTATATAACGCTCTAAAGACCTGGAAGTATTATTACCCTGTGGCATATATTTTCCCAGCACCTGTAGTTTTATATTTTATATATATAGGCTATTTTTGTAAAGGCTGGTTTAACACCGGTTTCATGTTTGGTAGTATAATTTAAACAGGTCTTAAAAACTGAATTCTTTAAAAGAACACAGCTTATTTCCAAGGATGTCTAAAATGGCTGATAATAGTTTCTTTTCTGATGTTATGCAGGGATTGCGAAAACGGCAAAAAACAATCCCCGCAAAATATTTTTATAACGAAAAGGGTTCAGCGCTGTTTCAACAAATATGCCTGCTGGACGAATACTATATACCGCGCACTGAAATAGGCATAATGCGCCGCCATATAGATGAGATTACCAGCCTTCTTGGCAACAATGTTTTGCTTATTGAATACGGCTGCGGTGACTGCACCAAGACACGCATTCTGCTTGACCATCTGGATAACCCTGCGGCTTTCGTGTTTATAGATATATCAGGAAAACAACTGATAGAAGTTAGCGCGGAACTGGCGGAAGATTACCCTTGCCTGGAGCTACTGCCACTATGCGCTGATTACACACGCGATTATCTGTTACCTATTCCAAAAAAACCGGCTAGGCGAAAAGTGGTCTATTTCCCAGGTTCAACCATAGGCAACATTAGCCCGGATAAGGCAATAATTTTCTTAAGGCATATTAACAATATATGCGGAGATGACGGAGCGCTGCTTGCAGGTGTTGACCTTAAAAAAGGTACGGACGTATTAAACCAAGCCTATAATGATGAGGCAGGCATAACCGCTGCCTTTAATCTGAACCTGCTGAAGCGCATAAACAGAGAGCTGGACGCTGATTTTCAAATTGATTGTTTCAAACACAAAGCTTTCTATAATGAAGATATGGGAAGAGTTGAAATGCACCTTGTAAGCCTGAGGGATCAGGTGGTTCATTTGGATGGCGGCACCGTTCCTTTCGCCAAAGGCGAAAGTATATGGACGGAAAGCTCCTATAAATACGATATAGAAGAGTTTGAGGAGATGGCGGCAGCCACCGGATTCAAAGCGGAAAAAACATGGACCGATGATAAAAAATGGTTCGGTGTTTTCTGTCTGGTAAGCAAGAACGAGTAATATTTATTTGCAAGGAGCCAACCTGACCAATTCCTTCTCTTTTAATACAAGTTTCAATGCGGCTATTGTGCGCTCTATATCCTTATGAGTGGTATACCGTGAAAGTGAAAGCCTTATTGAGCAGTGGGCTTGCTCTTTGCTTTTCCCCATCGCCGTCAGAACATGCGAGGGCTCCGGCGAGCCGGATTTACAGGCGGACGCAGAAGAGATGGAAATGCCATGCTGGTTCAGTGCTATTACCAGTGATTCGCCGCGCAAATCCGGCAAAGTCATATTCAGGGTATTAGGCAGCCGCTTTTGCTTATCACCATTCAGGATTGCGCCTGGTACAAGCTTTTTTATACCTGCTTCAAGTCTATCCCGAAGCTTCTCTGTTTTCTTCGCATCCTGTAGCCGATGCAGCGATAGCTCAGCTGCCTTGCCCAAACCAGCGATAGAGGCGACGTTTTCCGTGCCTGCCCTGTTTCCCCTCTCCTGGCTGCCGCCATGGACCAGCGCTTCAAACTGAATACCTTTCCTTATATATAAAGCGCCAACTCCTTTAGGAGCGTGGAATTTGTGACCGGAAAGGCTGAGCATATCAATACCTAAATCTTGAACATCCACCTCTATTTTGCCGATTGCCTGCACGGCATCCGTGTGGAAAAGTACCCCCTTTTTGTGGGCAACGGCACACAATTCTTTAACTGGCAAAATCATCCCTGTTTCATTGTTAGCCAGCATAACAGAGACAAGAATTGTATCCTTTGTTATGGCATCCCTTAATTGCCGTGTGGTAACAGAGCCTTTATTGTCAGCTTCAAGATATGTGACATCGTAACCCTGTTTTTCCAAAAACCGACAGGTTTGTAACACCGCCGGATGCTCTATATTGGTGGTTATTATATGCTTGCCTTTATTGCCTTCTAAAAAGGCTATACCTTTGATTGCCATATTATCCGCTTCTGTGCCGCTGCCGGTAAATATAATCCGTTTTGGCTGGGTGTTAATAAGCCTGGATATTTGCTGCCTGGCTTTATCAACGGCTTCACGGGCGCTTCTGCCGATGCTATGGATGCTTGACGGATTGCCATAATCATCTTCAAGATAGGGCGTCATTGTCTGCCACACCTCTTCTGCTATTTTTGTAGTGGCATTATTATCCAGATAAACCTGCTGCCCCGGTTTTATTTTTACCGTCTTTGGTATATTCAGGCTGCATACAGTTGGTTTGTAATCGCCATTATTTTGATTATCAGGACCATCCTCTAATTTTACTACTTCACATAATAGCGCTTTATACACGGGAAAGCCGGATATGTTATCAAAGTTCTCTATATCAGTCAACTCATTTACATTCCATTTCTGCCAAGCTTCCGACCCTACCGGTGTGCCTCCGCCCATCATGCATTCAACAGCCCCCTGCACAATGTTATAAGAAACCGCAGCGCGAAAGGGTACAGCGCCTCTTTGCGTTCGCACTTCAACGAGGTCTCCGCTTTGTATATTTCTTGCAACTGCATCATTTTTGTTCATTTCAATAACAGGTTCAGGATTATCTTTAGACATTCCCTTTATACCGTGGTGCTGTGAACGGAAATCCGTCTGCGGGCGCGCGCCGGAATTAAAAACCAGCGGAAAGTCCTTTGCCATACCCGGATTGCCAAGCGGACCCTCTTTCGGCTCTATATATTTAGGCAGCGGCTCATAACCGTAATCCTCCAGGATATTAGACCGTATCTCAAATTTGCCGCTGGGGGTATTAAAGCCCGTTTTGCCATCCTGTCTTAAGCCGCCTTTTTGCCACTTCTTATACTCCGGCATAGGCGTTTGCAGCCTTACCCAGCCGCCAACTGCCTTCACATCTTCAAGCGTATAACCGGAGCTTTCAAGGGCAAAACTCAACATTTCATTTTCGCTTTGCGGGAACAGATGTCCATATCCCAACCGGTCGGCAAGCTCTGCCATAATCAAATAATCATTTCGGGCTTCACCCACAGGTTCAATAACCCTTTCACGCAGGCGGAAAACAGGCCCATAGACCATATAGGAATTATTTTCAAACATGGTGGTTGCCGGCAGCACTACATCAGCATAAGCAGCGTCGGCGGTAAGCTGACGGTCAATACTGACAACAAAATCCAGCTTTTTGAGTGCCTTTCGCCAGACGGCTGCCTGCGGCCAGGAGGTAAGTATTGAAGAGCCGTGGATAATAAGTCCACGAATGGGATAGGGGTCTTCATTCAACACCGAGCCCACCAGCCCAACGGCGTGTGACTCACCACGATATCGGCTGTATATTGGAAACCTGTCATAACCAACCGCCCGGCTGATATCCGGATTAGGCTGGTTGCAAGCGCGGTTAATTGGGAATTCACTATCAAGCATACTGAGACCGATACCACCGGGGACGTCAAGCTGTCCGGCAAGCGCAAAGAGAGTCAGCGCCGCCCGTGCCGTCTGAACGCCACTGTTTGAATATTCCAGACCGGTATACATAAGCAAAGAGGCGCCGCTGGCTCTGCAAATATTATGCGCTAATTCCCTTATTTCTGCGGCTGGAACGCCGGTAATTTTTTCAGCTACTTCAGGCGAAAAATGCTGCGTATATTGCCTAAGTTCTTCAAAACCCAGGCACCATTTTTCTGCAAATTCTTCATCGTAGAGGTCTTCTGTAATCATTACCTCTATCATACTCAATGCAAGAGCGCCATCTGTGCCGGGTCTTATCGGAATCCATTGAGCATTCGTACGAAGCGCTGTTTCTGTGCGGCGGGGGTCAATAACCACAATCTTTGCCCCTCTTTCAGCCGCCGCTTCCAGCCGCAGCATGTCCACCGGCGGGGAATCGGTTGCCGGATTAGTGCCCCAAACGACGACCATTTCTGCATTTTCTATATCGGCGAACATATCCGTCTGTTTGCGCCCCATGGTTACGTGAGGCGCAATCATATACAGTGCAACATAACATAGCGCGCCTACTCCCATCGTGTTGGGAGACCCAAAAGGAAACAGGACACTGGAAGCCGAAGAAACCATTACTCCTTCTGGCTGGAACATATCACAAAGTGATAGCTCTTGCGCCCCTCGCCCGGTATATATGGAAACCGCCTCGGCGCCGGATTCCTTCTTAATCTGATTGAGGTTATTAACTATAATGCTGTACGCTTCGTCCCAACTTATGCGCTCAAAGCTATAATTGCCTTTTTCGCCGGTTCTTTTCATAGGGTATTTAAGACGGTCTTCAGAATAGACAATTTCGGCGGCGTGCTGTCCGCGGCGGCAGAGCATACCCAGCGGGTGGTCGCTATCCTGGCGGATATCTACCAGTTTGCCATCTTTCAGCATTACCTCCACCCAGCAGCCGGACGGGCAAATTCCACAGATAGCTTTCTTCCATTGCATTTATATGTCACTCCATGCCATGTGTCCTAATGGAAAGTATAGCACGATATTACGCTTGATTTAAGAAGATAATAATTTCTACGCTGAAAGGGTGTTTGCAAAGAAAGCTAAATTATTGGCGTCCCTGGAGCGATTCGAACGCTCGACCCGCTGCTTAGAAGGCAGCCGCTCTATCCACTGAGCTACAGGGACATACGTTTACTGTAAAAATGTAGCATTAGGCTGGTGCCAAGGTCAAGCCTTTAGTTTTAAGAACTTTATACTAAAATTACCACAATCCACCGAAATCCAGGCTGCCGAAGGCAAAACTGAACCCCACCCACAAGCTGGTAACAATTATACCGGCAATAATGATACCGGTAAATATAGATATAAAAGCCTGTTTCGGTTTTATGCCGAAAAGGACAGCCGCAAGCGAGCCGGTCCAGGCGCCGGTCACCGGCAACGGTATCGCCACAAATAATATAAGACCTATCCTTTTATACTTTTGTATTATCTTGCCTTTGCGTCTCGTTCGTTCAAAAAGCCAGTTAAAGAAGCGTTCAAAAACAGCGAATCTGCTCAACAGACGCACGGCGGCTTCAATAAAATATATTATAAAAGGCACCGGCAGCATATTGCCAATGACTGCTATTATAAAGGCATAATACCATGGAGTATTCAGAATCTCTATAGCCCATGGTATTGCCAAACGCAGTTCGGCTATCGGCAGGGCAGCCATAAAAAATATTTCAAAGAAATCTGCTAGGGGCATACTATTCCTTTAGCGTCCATGAGGAGCGTTAAGGCAGTGTAGCAAACGGCTGGTCATAGCGTCAAGCTAACCAGCTTACAGCTTGACAATTGTCACCCTGCGTTGTTAGTATAGGAGTAGAGCAGCTTCATAATTAAGCTGGTTTTCAATAATGTCAATTTTTCTTGATAAAATCGAAAGTCCGGCAGACCTCAAGGCATTAAAGCCGAAAGAATTAGAAGAACTGGCTGTTGAAATAAGGCGCGAGCTTGTATCCAGGGTAACCGATAACGGAGGGCACCTGTCTTCAAACCTGGGAGTTGTCGAGCTTACCATAGCCCTTCACCGCGTATTCGACAGCCCATATGACAAGATTGTCTGGGATGTCGGGCATCAGTCCTACGCGCATAAACTGCTTACTGGCAGGCGTCAGCAGTTCGCTACGTTGCGCCAGTATAACGGCATATCAGGCTTTACCAGCCGCGAAGAGAGCCCTCATGATCCATTTGGCAGCGGTCACGCCAGCACATCTGTTTCAGCGGCGCTGGGAATAGCTAAAGCCCGTGACATTGCTAAAGATAAATACAATGTTATTGCCATAATAGGCGATGGCGCCGTCACTGGCGGTATGGCACTGGAAGCTTTTAACAACGCCACCTATCTTGGCTCCAGGCTTATCGTAATTCTTAACGATAATGGTATGTCGATATCGCCCACTGTTGGCGCCCTTTCAAAATTGTTGAGCATGGTGCGTTTTGACCGCCGTTACAGTTGGGCTAGTGATGAGAGTAAAAAGGTATTAAAATCGCTGCCCGGAGGTGAAAAGCTGTGGCGTGTAGGGGAACAACTAAAAAGTGGTGTTAAAGGTATGGTTATGCCAATGCCTTTCTGGGAAGAGCTTGGTTTTTCTTATATGGGCCCTTTTGACGGGCATAATATACAGCAGCTGAGAACTGCGCTGGAACATGCACGTGACAATATCCGTAAACCAACGCTTATGCACATAGTTACCACTAAGGGCAAAGGTTATGCCCCGGCGGAAGGTAATGCCGTTTATTTTCACGGCGTATCACCCAAATGTAAAAGCCCTCGTGAAATACCTACCTATAGCGAGGTATTTTCACAGACTGCGCAACGTTTGATGCGAGATAATCAAAAAACAGTTGTTATAACACCGGCAATGCCTGAGGGTAATTGTCTGGCAGATGCCATGCAGGAGTTTCCACAGCGTGTCTTTGATGTCGGCATTTGTGAGCAGCACGCAGTAACCTTTGCCGCCGGATTGGCAACCCAGGGCATTACACCGATTGTAGCCATATATTCAACATTCCTGCAAAGGGCTTTCGATCAGATTATTCACGATATCTGCTTGCAGGATTTACCAGTTGTCTTTGCCATTGACCGCGGCGGTATCGTCGGTGACGACGGCAAGACACACCAGGGAAGCTTTGACCTCTCTTACCTTTCGCTAATACCCAATATCATCGTTGCCGCCCCCCGGGACGAAAACGAACTGCAGCACCTTTTATATACAGCAACACAGACAAAGCACCCGATGGCAGTGCGGTATCCGCGCGGCTGTGGTACCGGCGCTTATATGGAAAAGGAGTTGCGTGCCATTCCAATAGGCAAAGCTGAACTATTAAGAAACGGCAACGATATTGCCATACTGGCGCTTGGTGTCACCGTAACGCCCGCACTTGAAGCTGCCGATAAACTGGCAGCCGAAGGAATTCAGGCAGCGGTTATAGACAGCCGCTTCGTCAAACCGCTTGATACCAGCCTTATAACAGGTATCGCCCAACGTATAAAAAACATAGTTACCGTAGAGGAAAATGCTCTAAACGGCGGCTTTGGCAGCCGTGTTGTAAGCCTGCTTCAGGAAAAAGGAATAAATAACGTCCGGGTAAAGAGCATCGGTATTCCTGATGAATTCGTAGAGCACGGCTCACAGGAGATACTGCGGGCTAAATATTGCCTGGATACAGAAGGTATAGTCCGCCAAAGCATGAAATTACTGGAGGAAGCAGGGACAGTTACACAATTCGCAGAAATAGACAGAACAAATGCAGCACAGATTTAATGGTATAATCTGCATGGCATTTATTATAGTAAGCCGGGGTATTTAGGATTCAGGTGTAGAAGGGTACACCTGATAAATTATAAGCCGCTAAAGGATGTAGATGGATAAGCTTAGTATTAGGGATGTAGATGTTAGGGGTAAAAGTGTTCTGGTACGGGTTGATTTTAATGTTCCTCTGGGTTATATAACCGGCAGGATAAAAGACGACAGCCGTATAAAGGCGGCGTTGCCCACCATAGATTATCTTATTGAAAACGGTGCCAGAATTATTCTCTGTTCCCACCTTGGAAGGCCAAAAGGTAGAGTTAACAAGAAGTTAAGCCTGAAAATAGTCGCCGAGCGGCTGTCTCAAATAATGAGACAGCCGGTGGTTTTTACAGATGATTGTATCGGTCCAAAAGCAGAAAAGGCAGTTTCCAAACTTAAGGAAGGTGATCTTCTGTTGCTTGAGAACCTGCGCTTTCACTCCCTTGAGGAAAGAAGCGGAAAGCGTTTTACAAAGGCGCTGGCGCGTATGGGTGAAATATTTGTCAACGACGCCTTTGGCACGTCACACCGCAGCCATGCTTCAATTGTCGGCGTTACCCATTACCTTCCAGCGGTTTCCGGTTTGCTGCTGGAAAAAGAACTTACCTCACTGGGCAAGGTGCTGGAGGAGCCGCTACACCCCTTCGGCGTGCTCTTGGGCGGCGCCAAGGTCAGCGATAAAGTTGCCATGTTGGACAATATTATGGGAAAGGTAGATTATATTATAATCGGCGGGGGGATGGCTGCCACCTTCCTGAAAGCCAAGGGTTATGATGTAGGACAATCTCTTTTGGACGATTCCGTAGATATCGCTGCCAGGCTTATAAAAAAGGCGGAGAACAATCACGTGAAAATCATACTGCCCGATGATTTAATGATAGCCGACGGTATCTACGAAGAAGCAAAAATAGAAAATGTTCCTATAGCCAATATCCCCAAAGATAAACGAATCGTGGACATTGGCGCGCTGACTATAAGCAATTTTACCAAGGTGCTTGAAAAGTGCCGTACGGTTTTCTGGAACGGTCCGATGGGCATATATGAAATAATCAGGTTCAGCGAAGGCACTAAAGCTATGGCTAATATAATCGCCAACCTGAACGCCGCAACTATAATCGGTGGCGGCTCCACCGCTGAGATTGTAACAGAGATGAAGCTGGCGGATAAGATGACCTTCGTGTCCACCGGCGGCGGCGCATCGCTTCGGTTCTTAAGCGGTAAAACGCTGCCTGGTGTTGAAGCTTTGCTGGATAAAAAGGCTGCCATAGAAGTATGCGGCGCCGGTAATTAGCAGGATAGGAAAGAGGTTCATTATGGAGACAACCAATCTGGACCTTATAAAAGAAATATCAAAAGAAACACAATCTAAAATTGTTATGCTGGTTGTTGACGGGCTGGGCGGTCTTCCCAATCCAGAGAACAGCAAAACAGAACTTGAAACGGCTTGCACTCCCAACCTTGATGCGCTGGCATCCGGGGGGGTCTGCGGGTTGAGCTACCCTATAAGCCCGGGGGTAACCCCCGGCAGCGCACCGGGGCATTTAGCCCTTTTTGGTTACGATCCACTTGCCTTTCGTATAGGGCGCGGTGTGCTGGAAGCGCTGGGGGTTGATTTCAAACTTGAAGATGGAGATATCGCCGCCCGCGGCAATTTCTGCACACTGGATGAAGGCGGGCTTATTACAGACCGCAGGGCGGGGCGTATATCAACAAATGAAAGCGCAAAGTTGTGCCGTCTGCTGGACGGGATGGAGATTTCGGGCGTAAAGGTTATCGTTCGTCCGGTTAAAGATCACCGTTTTATTACTGTTTTTCGCGGAAGCGGTTTAAGCGCAGAAATAAGCGAATCAGACCCACAACAAACAGGGGAAGCCCCCAGGAAAGTTTCCGCTTTGAAGCCGGAAGCTAACTCTATGGCAGATATCGTCAACAGGTTTTTGGATAAGGCAGGGGAAATCCTTGCCGGGCACCAGCTGGCTGATATGATTCTGCTGCGCGGTTTTTCGGAACAACCCCAATTCCCGTCAATGTCAGAAATATACAAGTTGAAAGCCGCGGCTATCGCCAGCTATCCTATGTACCGGGGTTTGGCAAAAGTGGTCGGTATGCATCTGCTGGAAACTGGAATATCTATAGAAGATGAATTTAAAACGCTTAAGGATAACTTCGCCAAATACAACTTTTTCTTTATACACATTAAGGAAACTGATGCCGCCGGTGAAGACGGAGACTTTGCAAGGAAAGTGGCTGCCATTGAACATTTTGACAGGGCATTGACTGCTGTTACGGAACTAAAACCCGATGTTCTGGTGGTTTGCGGTGACCACTCCACGCCGGCAATGCTTAAGGGGCACAGTTGGCACCCGGTGCCGCTGCTGCTGAATTCAAAATATTGCCGCTTTGATGGGGCAGGGCAGTTTTCGGAATCCGCCTGTCTGGCAGGCGGTCTGGGGCAGCTAAAAGCAGTTGACATAATGCCATTGGCTATGGCAAACGCCTTAAAGCTGGAGAAATTCGGAGCATAAATATGAGAACACCGCTTATTGCCGCCAACTGGAAAATGAACACCACCATAAATGAGGCAACAGTATTGGTTCAGCAAATGCTGGGAAGCCTGAACGTAATTAAAAATGTTGATAAGGTTATCTGTCCGCCGTTTATTTCACTGGCGGCGACTGCCGAAATAATCAGAGGCAGCTCTATAAAACTGGGCGCCCAGAATATGCACTTTGAACAAAAAGGGGCTTACACCGGTGAAATCTCACCGCCTATGCTTTCCGGTTTGTGCAGCTTTGTTATTATAGGTCATTCAGAACGGCGTCAGTATTTTAACGACACGGATGAAGTTATAAACAAGAAGTTAATGTCTGCACTGGAAGCCGGCATAACCCCCATTCTGTGTGTCGGCGAAAAGCTGGAAGATAACGAAGAAGGCAGAGCGGCAGATGTCATAAGCCGACAGCTTGAGCTTGATCTGGCTGGTATTGATAATACCGGTGAATTAGTTATAGCCTACGAGCCGATATGGGCTATCGGCAGCGGCAAATCAGCCAGTAGCTCGCAAGCTAATACAACGATAGGACTAATCCGCAAGCGTGTTGCCGGTATCCTTGATAAGGATACTGCCGCCAAAACTCGTATTCTATACGGCGGCAGCGTTACCGCCGATAACATCGCTGAGTTTATGAATCAGCCAGAGATAGACGGCGCCCTGGTTGGCGGCGCCAGCCTCAAGGCAGAGCAATTTATAAGCATTGTGAAACAGGCAGCGGACAGCCAGATATCATAAATGAATAAACTGGTCGCTATCATTGGTCCCACCGGCATCGGCAAGAGTATCCTTGCAGTTTATTTCGCCCAGTGTTTCAACGCGGAAATAATCAGCGCAGACAGCCGCCAAGTGTACCGTTATATGGACATCGGCACTGATAAACCCAACGAACAGGAGCTTGCCGTTGTTCCTCACCACCTTATAAGCATAATAAAACCGGATGACGAGTTCAGCCTGGCTCAATATAAAGAGCTTGCCGCAGGCACAATAGAAGCCGTCTGGCAGAGGGGCAAGCTGCCATTACTTGTCGGCGGCAGCGGGCAATATGTATGGTCTGTGCTGGAAGGCTGGGGCATACCAAAAGTGCCGCCGGACCCTGCTTTCAGGCGTAATCTGGAGGAAAGAGCCGCCAAAGACGGCGGCGAAGATATTTTCCGTGAGCTTGAAATAAGGGACCCTGAGGCAGCCGCCAGAATTGACCGCAGAAATATCCGCCGTGTCATAAGGGCGCTTGAAATAAGCCGGAATCCGTCTTTGAAACGAACGCCACATAAATCTTCAAAGACAGCCTATGACAGCCTGATTATAGGGCTGACGATAGACCGGGAAGAACTTTACCGTATGATAGACAAAAGGGTTGACAGGATGATAAAAAGAGGGCTGGTAGAAGAGGTTAAATCACTTGTAAGCCGCAGCTATCGGCTTGATTTACCGTCTATGTCCGGTATAGGCTATCGTCAGATAGGTGAACATCTTGAAGGTAAAACCACCCTGGAAGCGGCTGTTCAGCAGATTAAATATGAAAGTCACCGTTTTGCACGCCAGCAGTATAACTGGTTCAGGGCAAAAGATGATAGAATAAGGTGGTTTGATATAAAAGCTCACCCGATATCAGAGATTCAAGAGGTTGTAAAGAGTTTTATAAGCGGGAACGGCAAGTAGTATTATGAAATTTACCAAATTGCAAAGCGCCGGTAATGATTTCGTTCTCATAGAGGGAGAAGGCGTCACCTGTGATTTTGGACAAATGGCGGAAGCCGCCTGCCATCGTCATTTTGGAATAGGCGCAGACGGGCTGCTGGTGCTGCTGCCATCAGAAAAGGCGGATATCGGCATGCGCATCTTTAATACAGACGGCTCTGAGGCGGAAGCCTGCGGCAACGGTTTGCGCTGCCTGATTAAATACGCCGCAGATAATGGGTTTGTTAACAGCGATACCACAGAGTTGACCATTGAAACCATTGCCGGAATAAGAAAAGCCTGCCTTCTGAAAAAAGGCGTCAAAACCAGCGTTATTCAAAGCAGTATGGGCAAACCGGAGTTTAATGCCGCTAAGATACCTGTAAACGTTGGAGTTGACAGGGGAAAACAGTTTGACATAATGCTTTCTGATTACCCGCTTCTTCTGAAAGACAAGGAATTGCGCTTAAACTTTGTGTCTATGGGCAATCCGCACGCCGTATATTTTCAACAGATGCCAGTGGATGATTTTCCACTTTCTATTATCGGTCCGCTGGTGGAAAACAATGTTATCTTTCCCAGGCACGTTAATTTTGAAATAGCCAGAATTATTGACCGCCAACATATAGAAATGCGCGTCTGGGAACGTGGCGTGGGTGAAACATTAGCCTGCGGCAGCGGCGCCTGCGCGGTGGCGGTGGCAGCGATAACACTAGGCCACGCTGTCAGCCCTGTAGAATTAAAGCTGCCGGGCGGCATATTAAAAGCAGAATGGGATGGGTCAGAAGAGGTAATGCTCAGCGGTGCCGCTGAGACTGTCTTTAGCGGGGAATGGCTTTTAGATTAATATTTAACGAGGTATTGAATAAAGATGAGATTTTCGAAGCGAATGCAGGAGTTGAAACCCTATCTCTTTGTGGAGATAAACAAAAAGATAGCCGAAAAGAAAGCCAGGGGCGAAGAGGTTATAAGCTTTGCCATCGGCGACCCGGACCTGCCAACACCCAATAATGTTATTGACCGCCTTTGTCAGGCGGCTCAAGACCCGGCTAACCATAAATACCCCGAAACGGCCGGGTTGCCAGAGTTTCGCCAGGCAATAGCTGGCTGGTATAAGAAGCGTTTTGATGTGCAATTGGATGCCGAAAAAGAGGTACTGCCACTTATCGGCTCAAAAGAGGGTATTGGTCATATAGCTTTCTGTTTTATAGATTCCGGGGATATAGCCCTGGTGCCAGACCCTGCTTACCCTGTATATTCAATAAGCACCGCCCTTGCCGGCGGCAAGGCACACAACATGCCGTTAATAGCTGAAAATAAGTTCCTGCCTGATCTTGATGCCATCCCGCAGGACGTTCTTAATAAAACCAAACTCATGTGGCTAAACTACCCCAACAACCCCACCTCTGCCATTGCTGATGTTGATTTCTTTAAACGGGTGGTTGATTTTGCAAAAAAGCACGATATAGCTGTCTGTCACGATGGACCTTATTCGGAAATTGCCTTTGATGGTTATTCGCCGCCCAGCTTTTTGCAGGCGGAAGGCGCTATGGATGTGGGTATAGAGTTTCACTCACTTTCAAAAAGCTATAATATGACCGGCTGGCGCGTTGGTATGGCTGTTGGCAACGCCGAGATGATAGAAGCTCTTGGCAAAATAAAATCCAACCTGGATTCGGGCATACCGCAAGCAATACAGCTTGCCGCCATTGAAGCCTTAAACGGTCCACAAGACTGCATTGCCGAACACAATGCAGTATATCAGCGCAGGCGCGACCTTGTTATTGATATGCTTAGTGATATCGGGCTGCAAGCCGAAACACCGAAAGCAAGCCTGTATGTATGGGCAAAGGTGCCTAAAGGTTACAATTCACTTGAGTTTGCCGACAGTCTTCTGGAGCAGGTAAACATCGTGGTAACACCCGGCACAGGTTACGGGGAACACGGCGAGAGCTATGTAAGGCTGTCACTTACTGTTCCGGATACCACACTGGTTAAGGGTCTATCCCGCCTGTCCGGCTGGCGTAATTTCAAGCATCAGTATAAATAGGGATATACTTTACATAACAGGAGTCAGTAATCCATAAAACCGCAAAAGCCACTGTTCCCACCAAAGCCTCTTCCGAAAAGGCACTGCTGGTAGCAGTAGATGTCGATGGCGTTCCGAAGGGATTTTCTATTAATGAATCTCTGGATGAACTTGCTCGCCTGGCAACTACCGCAGAAGCAAAGGTAGTCGGCAGGCTTGTTCAAAAGCTGCCTCATCCATCAAGAAATCTGTATCTTGGTAAAGGCAAACTTGAAGAACTTGCAGCTCTTAAGGATAAAACCGGCTGCAATGTGGTTATATTTGATGATGAACTAACTCCGTTGCAGCAGAAGAACCTTGAAGAAGCCCTCAAGGTTAAGATAATTGACCGTGTTGCGCTTATCCTTGATATATTTTCCCGCCATGCCCGCACCCATGAAGGCAAACTGCAGGTAGAATTGGCACAGCACAAATACCTGCTGCCCCGGCTTGCCGGACAGTGGAGCCACCTGGAAAGGCTTGGTGGCGGCATTGGGACACGTGGTCCCGGCGAATCCCAACTGGAGACAGACCGTCGCCTCATCCGTAAGAAGATAAGCAACCTTGAGAAGCAGACGGAAAACGTCCGCAAACATCGCGCTCTCTACCGCAAACAACGCAGCCGCAGCGGTGTGCCGGTAGTTGCCATTGTCGGCTATACTAACGCCGGCAAAAGCACGCTGCTTAATATACTTAGCCGCTCTGATGTTGTTGTTAAGGATAAGCTCTTTGCTACCCTGGACCCCACCACCCGGCGTTTGACACTTCCGGACAAAAGCACTGTCCTTTTAAGCGATACAGTCGGCTTTATAAGAAAGCTGCCACCAATGGTGATAACCGCCTTCCGCGCGACACTGGAGGAATTGGTAGAAGCCAGTCTTCTTATGCATGTGGTTGATATCTCTTCGGACGGCGCCGATGAACAATGCCAGGTGGTTGAGGGCATCCTTCGCGACCTTGATGTTTCAGATAAACCGAGAATTACAGTGCTGAATAAGATTGACCGGCTGCAAGGCGTTGACGAAAACTGGAATGAAGAAGAAACTATTAATTTTCTTGCCGATAAAAGCGAGGGCATCAGCGATAACACGGTGCTTATTTCAGCGAGCAAGGGTTGGGGCCTTAAGAACTTGCTTGAAATGATAAACGGTGCTGTAAATAGCATAAAAAATGCTGATTCTTGAAAACACCCCGCAAGGACGTCCTGTAATCCATATTTAGCCATTTAATGCACTATAGCTATGGTTTACTATTGACCATAGCTATATATTCATCTCAATAGCTGTCATAAAGTATCAACCCTGGTTTATCAAAAATTAGGGATTTCTGAGTATTATTAACCTTTTATCTCTATTTTCTCTGGTTACGGCAATCCAAATGCAAGGGGAAAGTTAGTTTACATAATATATCATTATGCCTTTCATCCTTTATTTAAGCACAAAAGCCTGCTATAATCTGAAAAGTGTTTTCAGGAGGCGCTTGATTGAGGAAATTACGCATCGCTTTACCCTTTGTTTTTAGCGCCATCCTTTTTATTCTGTCATACCTCTCACTTAGCAAAGATGATTATATATGGCTTGTGTACCTCGTAATCGCTGTCGTCATTGCGCTTCTCGGTGTCATACTTTCAACCGTTGACATTGATTAGAATACCTGCAGATTATTCATTTATATATACCATAATAATATTTTTATTTAATATTTATTAATTTACCTATTGACATCGCCACTATAAATGCTAAACTGAATACCCTGATAGTTATAACTTGTGATTCTATGCACGCTCGAATTTTATAAAGGAGGGTAAGTGTATGAAGAAGCCATTTATCACTGTCTCTGCGTTGCTTGTCATCTTACTGTTAAGCCTTGTCATCTCGTCTTGCACTTCACAGGAAGAAATCACAACAGTTGTCACCGGGACTGACGGACCAACCACCATTGTAATCAACAACGAACCCCCGGAAATACCGCATGCTTACATACCTGATATAGAGGGAATTGAATTCATTCCATTATCAGGTCGTGATCCCATTTGTTTTTCCTGTCACCCCATACCGGATCAGCATACGGACTGGTGGCTTGATGAAACAACATGCGAAAAATGTCACGTTGTATCAGACAATCCAATACTCGTGAAAACATAAGTAAAAAGCATGATTATTGAGAGGCGATTTATACCTGGAGTTTGTGCAGTCATTTATGTAAACTCCAGGTATAAATAAACTTAGCTTTGTTAATAGTTCGCACTATATATGTTATGTAATATTACGGGTAAAATCTCTTGTTTTATTATGTTATTACAACCCCAATCAGTTTCGGGTTATTTAGGGTTGTAATTTTATTTATTATTTAACTAGCATACGGAGTAATTAGTAATTCTGAGGATGTTTTATGGCATTGCCCGCATAATTCTTCATACTCTAAAAAACCGGTATGGTCTGGTATTTGCGTCATCGGGTGGCAATAAAAGCACGATGGCAATTCTCCTTCACAAAACATTGACTCTGGTCCTTCCAGCTCAAGTAAATTAACATGGGGTATGTCAGGCGCTTCATTTGGGATCACAACGCTAATAATTCCTTCCGTTATAGTAAACTCTGACGGTGATCCGTCAGCGATAACTGTTACAACCTCCTCTACCATTGCAGTAATCGTTTTTGTGATTTCACCAGAACCACAAGAAGCAACCCCCAAACTTAACGAGAGTATAGCAAAAAGGATAATTGTGACGATAAATAATCTTTTAATCTGACTATTCCCTTCTCTAGCAAGTGATGAGAATTGTGGATAGAAAATATTCGTATTTGAGTTTTTTAAACCTGATTTCTGGATATAATACAATTTTTATTATGTTATTACAACCCCAAACAACTTTGGGCTATTTTTGGATGATATAACTACAATCCAGGCTTCATATTCGGTAATGTCAATACATAACCCTAAGACAATTGGTTCGAATCCAGCCCCTGCTACCAAATTTTGCCAAGTTTGCTGAATTGGTTTATTAATAATTATTAGTTTTTTCTGTCTTTTCTATTGACAATAGCCTGTAAAATGCTAAACTTAAATCAATTAGTCTTTTTTCATGGTATTCCCGTACTTTATATAAATTTTTATGTAAATCTTTATAAAGGGGGTTTTTAAATGAAAAAGATGTTTGTTACAGTACTGATCCTTCTCGCCATCCCCTCGCTAAGCCTGACCATCAATGCCTGTGGGGTAACAGAAATAACAAAAACTGTTACAGATACACAAGGTCCAACAGTCATTATCGTTCCCACACAACCTCCTGATATACCCCATGAATTATTAATTGATGTAGGGGGCTCTAATCTTCTTGTAGGTGAAGAACCACTATGCTGGTTTTGCCATTCCCAGCCAGCAAGTCCGGATCATACAGATTTTTGGTTAGACGAAGATTTTTGCACACAGTGCCACAAAATGTCGGATCAACCGTTATTAGATCCACAGTTTAGATATTAGTTAATAAATATACTGTATAATATTTTAATAAACCAACCTCGAAATAACTAGGTACGGTTAACCTGTCGTACCTAGTTATTTTTATACTATTAGTGCGGTTACGATTAACCTCATATTAAAGTATACCCTTTTATTATAAAGAGCATATTGTTAAGAAGCCTGTTAATGATATGTCGCTTGGGAAACATCGTTCAAATCTTCTATTTTAAATTCATTTTTCAATGCCCTGAATAGGAAATAAAAAAATAATAAGCGGAAGCTGAATAAGAAGCGCGGGTAAAGTTGATGGGAAATGGTGGGCTCGGTAGGATTCGAACCTACGACCAATCGGTTATGAGCCGACCGCTCTGCCGCTGAGCTACGAGCCCCTCTCGGATAAGTTTATCATTTTAGGCGGGATAACCTCAAGTACTGGTGGAGCGGGAGACGGGATTCGAACCCGCGACAGCCTGCTTGGAAGGCAGGAACTCTACCACTGAGTTACTCCCGCAGTAAACATATACAGGGGTAATTTTAAACCCGATGCCTCTTTTTGTAAAGCTCTGGGGGAGGGGGGATTTGAACCCCCACGCCTTGCGGCACATGATCCTAAGTCATGCTCGTCTGCCAATTCCGACACTCCCCCATGCACTTAAGTTATAGCATTATAGATTATAGCAGACTGCATCAGTAGTTTTCATTCCATTTTTTCAGGAGACAAGGGTTGACAGCCAAAGGCTGCCATAGTATATATATAGCGTATGCATAATTCTGTGCCCGCGTTATATTTTACAGCAGGTGAGCCGTCTTGCCTGAAAACGAGTCCTTTATCGCTGCTTTATATTTCTTAGGGCATTCTTTTGCTAAAGACTTTTATTAAATATATGAGGAGGAAACTATGAACAAATGGCTAAATATCGGATTGGTTTCAGTTTTACTGGTAGTCAGTATTTTCAATGGTGTAATGTACTTCCAGCAGAGCAGCAAACTGAACGATACGCAATCTCAACTAGAGATATTGGAGGATACTATCTACGGCTTTGGCGCCGACATTTCTGACCTTCAGGGTAATGTTTCATCTCTTGAGGGCGGTTTCACTGAACTGCAAGGGAATCTTTCAACCCTTGAAGACGATTTTTCCGGTTTACAGACGGATGTCTCTAACCTGGATAGCGACCTTACCACTGTACAGGGAAGTGTGCTGACACTTGAAGGTGGTTTTACAATCCTGCAGGGAGACCTTTCAACCCTTGAAGGCAGCTTCTCTACGCTTGAAGCTGGCGTAGCCACAGTAGAGAATGATTTGACTGCATTAGGTGGCAATGTCTCCAGTCTTGAAGGCAGTGTAGCCACACTGGATGGCAGCGTTGCCGCCCTCGGAAACGATGTCTCAGCCCTGGAGGCATATGATCAGGCAGTTATGAACGTAACCGCTATGCTGGAGCCTTCCATAGTAATGTTTGTAGTGGATCTTGGCGGAGGCATGTATGGTGGCGGCAGTGGCGTAATAGTCAGTGAAGATGGCTGGGTGCTTACTAACTTGCACGTAGTGGACGGCGCAGAAAGCATCATGATAATTTTCTCCGACGGCAGTTTCTATGAGGGCGAGATGCCATATATTGGTCATTCTTCACTTGACATTGCAATGGTTAAGATTAATTCCAGCCGCACTGATTTTGCCGCGGCTACACTCGGCTCTTCGGCTGATGTTACAATCGGCGAAGGAGTATTAACGATGGGTTATCCACAACCATTTATGCTGGATATTCCGCTTTCAGTTTCCAGCGGTGTTGTCTCTGCTGTGCGTTATTTATGGCTTGACGGACAGGAATATATCCAAACAGATGCTGCCACCAATCCCGGCAACAGCGGCGGACCCTTGGTTAATCTTCGTGGAGAGGTTATCGGGCTTAATAACTGGAAGCACTATCTTGGGGATCTGGACAGCGGAGAGAGGGTATTTTCAGAGGGTCTCAACTTTGCTATTCCCATTGATTATGCCGCAGGCTTTGTTGCCAGCGTAATTGATTAAAATAAAACCCTTCACATGTAAACAGATTTATAGGCTGCCTGATGGTTTAACCAGCAGGCAGCCTTTTTCTTTCCCTTCAGGTCTTTGTGCTATTATTTATACTATGATTAAGCAAAATGTAAAAAGCATATTAGCCGAACTGCCCGCAGGCATTGAGCTTGTCGCCGCCGCCAAAACAAGAAGCCCGGAAGAAGTACTGGAAGCAGTTGAAGCCGGTATAAGCATAATCGGTGAGAACTACGTCCGGGAAGCCGAAGAAGCCCATAAAGTCCTTGGCGGCATTACAAAATGGCACCTCATAGGACACCTGCAACGGAACAAGGTTAAAAAGACAGTAAGTATATTTGACATGATTGAGACTGTTGACTCACATGCTATCGCTGCTGAAATAGATAAACACTGCGCCCTGGCTGGCAAGATAATGCCCGTGCTGATTGAGATAAACAGCGGTCGCGAGAAACAGAAAAGCGGCGTTCTGCCAGAGGATGCCGAAAGCCTTATAAGATATATTGCTGCCCTTAAAAACATAAAGGTGGACGGCTTAATGACGATGGGTCCCCGTTTTGGCAACCCCCAGGAAGCAAGAGCCTGCTTTATTGAGACGATGAATCTTTTTCGCCGCATAAAGAAGTTGGATATAACCAACGTTGAAATGAAATGGCTTTCTATGGGTATGAGCAACTCCTACAAGGTTGCTATTGAAGAGGGCGCAAACATAGTCAGGATAGGCAGTAAAATCTTTGGCGGAAGGCTATAGCGCCGGGTTATCCTATAAGTTCCATACCTCTGACGATATCCTTCAGGCTGGAAAAAGCCGTGCACCTCATACTTTCCCGCTGGCATTCCGTCAGCATTGTAGAGGTGGCAAATATGTGGTCCGCCAGCTTGGCAGACGCGATATCAGAAGCGCCGTTGCCAATATATATAATACGATAACCCTTCCTCATAAAGCTTCTCGTATAACTTTTCTTAAAATCTTCTTGCACCTCTTTATCGGCCGGTCCTATATATCTGGCTTCAATCCCATTCTCGTTAAATACAGTTCTTGCAGCAAAGACTTCTATATTATCCGCTCCCTGGCTTTTCAGTATGGTTTTTATATAAAACTCCAATCCGTTGCTGACAATAACAAAACGGAAATCCTTGCGCCGGCAATAATTCAGCAGCTCCCCAAAACCTTCCCGGATACGAGACTTTTCAACGACAAACCTTTTCAGATTTTCCTCATTCTCTTTTACCATCGCAAAAGCTCGTTTGTTAAAGCTGCCGACGGTTATCCTGCCCTCTTTATAATCCTTGAACATCTGGCGCCAATCTCCATTGGTATATTCATCAAGGATAAGAAAACTAACATCTTCTTTGGTTATGGTGCCATCAAAATCGCATTGCACCAGTGTTTTTACCTCTCCTGCTTCGTCTGTTATTCTCATTAACCTCTTCCTTTAAAGTTCCGGGTTGTCCGTTTTAGACTCTATTTTATAGAGCCTTTCATCATCTTCTATATGGTCTATATATAAAATGCCGTTCAGGTGGTCTATTTCATGTTCAAGCGCCTGTGCCATAAGCCCTTCGGCTTTGATTCTTATCTCCTTACCGTGTTCATCCATTCCCTTTACTGTTACTCTTATTGCCCTTAAAACCTCTCCCTGGTAACCTGGAACACTGAGGCAACCTTCCATCAGAAGCCTTTCCCCAACGCACTTTACAACCTTGGGGTTTATTATGACAAACGGCTCTTCCTCCGGCATTTGCAGCACGGCAATCCTGAGCGATACGCCCACCTGCGGCGCCGCCAATCCCACTCCGTCTCCTTTTTGCATTGTCTCTATCATATCATCTATCAGCTTTTTGATAGATTCATCAATTCTGGATACTTTTTTAGCTTTCTGTCTTAATACATCATCCGGCAGACAGCATATTTTCCTGACAGCCATTTTACATCCCCTACTGGTTTATATAGCAAATGTTAGCACATACGCAAATATTCGTCCATACGCAATAATGCTCCGCGTCTTTGTTTACCGCCAAACGGAATTATGATACTATATCACTGCATTTGTTTATGCGGGGCGTAGCGTAGCCAGGTAGCGCACCTGAATGGGGTTCAGGAGGTCGCCGGTTCAAATCCGGCCGCCCCGACCATTAATCCTTATATATTATGTAAACTAATTACCCTATCAACAAGATCCGTGTTATAATTGTTCATCTTTTTAATTCTTACAGGTTTTACCGATGACATCAATGTGGAAGAAAATAGTTATTTTATTGGCAGTAGTGCTTTTAAGCGCGGCGCTTATATTCAGTTTAATTGGAAAGGGCGATGTATTAATGGCAAAAGACGGCAGCACAGTTAAGGTTAATTATACAGGGACACTTGAAGACGGCACTATTTTTGATTCTTCCGAGGGGCGCGGGCCGCTGGAGTTTACTCTTGGGGAAAACAAAGTGATTGTCGGCTTTGAAGAAGCCATAAAGGGTATGAAAGTTAGCGAAAAGAAGACGGTTACCATACCGGTTGATAAAGCCTACGGGCCGCATCAGGCAGAGCTTGTATTTGTTGTTGACAGAAGCCAGCTATCATCAGATTTAGATAATGTGGCAGTGGGTCAGCATTTAAAAATGAAGCATGCCACCGCCGGCGAAATAGATGTTGTTGTTACAGAGGTTTCAGAAACGACGATAACAATAGATGCCAATCACCCAATGGCAGGCAAAGACCTTACTTTTGAGATAGAACTTCTTGAGATTATTAATCCTGAAA
Organism: Dehalococcoidales bacterium; assembly: GCA_963674855.2. Taxonomy (GTDB): domain Bacteria; phylum Chloroflexota; class Dehalococcoidia; order Dehalococcoidales. Next base: position 966,273 of record CAXXST010000002.1, on the reverse strand, counting down.
CAACCACGGATTAGTCATCTTCCCATCTATAAACCTTTTTTCTATCTTTCAGCCTTGCTAAGCCACAATTAAAACAGATGCCGTTGTGGCAGCATATGACACCGCCGCATTCGGGGCAGCGCCATTTGTCTTTTTCCCTTTCAAGCAGTCTTTCTACCCCCCGTTGTTTGATATATTCCAGGTTTTCAATCATGCTCATCCTGTATAGCGTAGTGTAGCGTTTGTCTATGTGTTTCAGGTTATCACAGGGGTAATCCGGGCATTGATAACAATATTCAACTTCCCCATTTAATATCAGGTCGCAGCGCTTTTTGAGGAAGGCACACTGCTTGTCTCTTGGGCGACAGCCGGCGCAATACGGCATCCCGATTCCCTTGCTTTTAATATCATGTTTGGCAGCCAGGTAACCGCTGCAAACAGCGCAATTCATACCGCAGGGAGCTATAAGTTCTTTTTTCATCTACACCCCAACTTCAATGTTCTTTCCCTTAATTCTTACTTTATAACTTACCGCATCCCTTGTATTTAATTTGAGAAAGCCTATCTTGGGACCGGATATACACTTGCCTGTAGTTATGTCAAACTTTGATTTATGCCTGGGGCAGCTAACTGTTTTTCCTTCCAGCCTGCCTTTTGACAGGTCTCCTCCAAGGTGAGGGCATTTATTATCTATAGCGTAGTAATCACCCTCGTAGCCTGCAATCAGTATCTCTTTGCCTCCTATATTAAAAGGTTTCATTTCGCCCATCTTGATTTCACGCGTTTCACCAACTTTAATGAAAGCCATACTTTTTACCTCTTACAGTTTCATCTGTATATGACTGGCATCGCAAAATGGCTTGTTTATGCTCATACCACAACGGCAAAGCGTTACCCGGTTACGCATTTCATACAATTCTCCGTCTGCAGCTTCAATCTGGATACCGCCACGTACCCAGACGGGGCCACGAACGCCCTCCTGATTATCATTTACAAGCGTAATAGAAGGCTCAAACAGCGGCTCAATGGCTTTGCCTTCTTTATCCCAGACCACTAGCCTGCCGGAAGGACAGTTGCCGGCTTCTTCAATGGCTGTTTCTTTGGCTTCCGCTTCATCAGATTGCTGCGTCAGATTCCATACGCCGCCAGCGCGGTCACAAAAACGGGCGTAAGAGCATAAATCCTCGGCATCCGTTAAATCAATTTCCGGTCCTTTTATCGTTTCCGCTTGCTCCAGATAGGGTTTGCGGCTGGCTGTTTCGTTGCCATTAAAGCCCTTCAGGTGGCTCTTGTCACAAAAGGGCTTGTTTTTAGAATTACCGCATCGGCAGAGTGAGTATTCAGCCTGCAATGGATATCTCTTTACCTCTCTCCAGGCTATTGACTCGCCGCCTTTATTGGTAACTATTTCCTGTTCTGATAACGGAACGCCGCCCGTTACTATATAGGGACCGTCTTTTGTTACTTTTATCTTGCATTTATTAATATTATCGCCTGTTTTCTTTTTTGCCACGGCATTACTCTCCCTTTTTGAAGATAATTACTTTTATAATAACACCAACCCTGTTTATTGCATATACCCTGCCTGCTATTATCCGCATACTAACTTTTTAACAACGCCAGCGTTATATAATTATGAACGTATATGTCTTTGGCAGGAGGATAAGAAATGAAACTCAAAGGGCTTAAAGTATTATCAATAACGCTTATCGTAACACTTCTGGCGACTATGCTTCCGGCTTGCAGCCCCGTTTTTGCGGCTGAAAGCTTTATGGCGCTGATACCGGAAGTGCTGCACAGCGGACAGACGGAAGAGATTTCGCTGGCGCTTTTCAATGGCGATAATCTGGCGTCAGGCAAGGTGGAGGTCTCCCTGCTAAATGACGGCAATGAGATTCTAAAAGCAAACAAAGATATAAGCGGGCGTGGAACACTGTCCCTGAATATCCCGGATGTTGAAGACGGAGAATACGAAATCCGCGTCAAGGGCGCAGGTTTTGATGATAAAGCCAGTGTCAGTATAGAAAGAAGCTTCCTCACCTTTCTGGAGACGGATAAGCCCATCTACAAACCAGGGCAGACCATTCATATAAGGCTTATTACTCTTGATAACAAGCTTATGCCGATGGAAGAGCAGGTTGTTATAGAGGTTATGGACGCCAAGGGTATAAAGATATTCCGTGACGAAACAGATACCGACGAATATGGTATGGCAAGCCTGGAGTTACCCCTCTCCGCCGAACCTAACCTCGGCACCTGGAAGATAACCGCCGAAACGCAGTACAGCAAGACACAACTTGATGTGAAGGTAGAGGAATACGTTCTCCCCAAGTACGAAATCAACGTGGACCTGCCCAAGCTATGGTTTCTGGCGGGTGAAGATATAACTGGCAGCCTCTCTGCTGAATACAGTTTCGGCAAGCCTGTTAGCGGGGAGATTGAGATAACCGCTTCAAAGTATGTCGGTGAGTGGGAAGAATACGCCATTTTCACCAAGTCAATAGACGGCGAAACGGATTTTGTAATACCGGCGGTTGAATATGTTGCCGGCACCCCGGCTTCCGGCGGGCTGGGCAACGTTATTCTTGACGTTATCGTCAGGGAAACGGCTACCGGCTACGAGGAAAAGACCAGCATTCTGCTTACCGTTTCCGAAACGCTGATGAATATCCAGATAATACCGGAAAGCGTCACCTTTAAACCCGGCTTGCCCTTTAATATCCTGTTCGTTACCGAAACGCCGGGAAACGAACCGCTGGATGCAGAGCTTGATGTCAAGATAACCTATCTTGACGCAGAGTATAATGAAATAGATATAGATGAATTAACTGTTGATACCAAAAACGGCACTGCCCTCACTGAAATCACACCGCCTGATGATGCGGTTGCCATTATAATAGAAACCTTTGAGCTGACACCGATATCCTCGGTACCACCGGCAGAGGCAGAGAAAATCGTTACAGCTTCCTATTCCCCTTCCGGTAACTTTATTCACCTTGAGCAAATATCAGAAGGTATCCCTGAAGTGGGCGCAGAGATTTCTTTCAGGGTTAATTCAACCAAAGAAGCGGCTAACTTCTATTACGAGGTTGTCTCACGCGGCAGCGTCGTTTTTTCGGATTTCACCAGCTCTAACACCATATCCTTCAATGTTACGCCGCTGATGGCGCCTTCATCGCGTCTGCTGGTTTACCAGATTCTGCCCAATAGCGAGGTAGCGGCGGATTACCTGCCGTTCAAGGTTACGGCTGAATACCCCCACGATATAACCGTGGAGTTTGGCGATGATGAAGCCACCCCCGGCGATGAAATAACAATATATATAGAGACCGACGGCGAAAGCAAAGTCGGTTTAACTGTGGTTGATAAATCTGTCTACATACTGTCGGAAAACCGCCTCAATTTACAGCAGGTCTTTAACGAACTGGAAAGGCTGTATATGCAGCCGCAGGTAGAGCTGCACGAGGCGACTATATATCCGGCTATAATTACCCAGGGCGCCAAAGATGTTTTTGAAGATTCTGGCATGATTATCCTCAGTAACAACGAATTGCCAGAGGGTGAAGAATACAAGGCAGAGGAACACGAAGGCTTCTGGGATGGCTTGTGGCGCTTCTTCGGTGGCAACGGCGCCGTGCTGGAAGCCCAGGACGGGGCAATACCGCCGGTACCAGCTGCTACATCAGCGCCTTCCCAAGGCAAAGATGCAACCTCTGATTTAGCGGAAATTGAAAGGGTGCGCCAGTTCTTCCCTGAAACATGGTTGTGGGAGGAGATAATAGTAGATGCAGACGGCAAGATATCAGTTCCCGTTACCGTCCCGGATACTATCACCACCTGGATGCTGCACGCCGTTGCCGTTTCCAAAACATCAGGATTGGGCATGGCAGAAGATGAGCTGGTAGCTTTCCAGCCGTTCTTCATAAAGGCAGACCTGCCCTACTCCGCCATACGGGGAGAGGAATTCCCGGTAAAGATTGCTGTTTATAATTACCTTGACGAGCCGCAGGAAGTGCTGGTACAAATTGAAGAAGCCGGCTGGTTTGAGTTGCTTGACGATGACGCCAAAACAGTAACGGTAGCCGCTAACGAAATCGGTGGCGTAGAGTTCATGATTAAACCCAACGGTCTGGGTTTCAATAACCTTAAGTTAACCGCCCAAAGCACACAGGCAGCCGATGCGGTCATAAAATCGCTTCTGGTGCAGCCTGAGGGCGTATCCAGGGAATTCGTAGAAAACCTGGTACTGGCTGAAGGCACAAGCCATATAATAGACACCGGCATTCCTGAAATTGCTGTTGACGATTCGGGCAGGGTGTATATCGCCATAACCTCCAGTTTCTTAACGCAAACGCTGGAGGGGCTGGAAGGGCTTATCCAGATGCCCTTCGGCTGCGGAGAGCAGAATATGATTGTCTTCGCCCCGGATGTTTATATCACCAAATACCTGAAAGAAAGCAACCAGCTTAAAGCGGAAATTATGGCAAAAGCAGAAAAGCTTATGATTACCGGCTACCAGCGCCAGCTTACCTACCGGCGCAGCGACGGCAGTTTCTCTGCCTTCGGAGAGAGCGATAAAGAAGGCAGCCTGTTTCTTACTGCCTTTGTGCTGAAGAGTTTTGCAGAGGCTGAAGACCTCATATATATTGACAATACCATTCTTGATGAAGCGGCAGACTGGCTTATGTCCCACCAGAACAGCAACGGCTCTTTTGAGCCTGTCGGCTTCGTGCATCATCAGGAAATGCTGGGCGGACTACAGGGCAAAGATGCCCTTACCGCCTATACCGCTATTGCTCTTTTTGAAGCCGGTGAAAACAGCAGCGCCGCCAAAGCAATAACCTATCTTGAAGGCGCTTTGGAAAAAATGGAAAATCCCTATACACTGGCTATCACCGCCTACGCTTTAGAGCTTGGTGACAGCGGCAGCAGTGATACTGCCTATGATATGCTGATGGAACTGGCGGTAGAAGATGAAAACGGGCTGCACTGGAGCACTGGCGATATCCAGCCCGAAGAGATTCTTGAAGAAGAACTTATAGCCCCCAAGATACCGATGCCCCAAAACCAGAGTGCGGACATTGAAATTACCGCTTATGCCACCCTTGCGCTTGTAGAGCATGGCGACGCCTTTAACGCCTCCCGCGCCGCCAAGTGGCTGGTATCGCAGCGCAATGCCTACGGCGGCTATGGCTCAACTCAGGATACGGTTATGGCGCTTCAGGCGCTTATACAGTACTCCAGCGGCAGCCGCGCCGATGTTGACATGGCGGTAACCATAACAACTTCCGAATCCAGCATAGTAAAAACCATCACCGAAGAAAATTTTGATGTCCTCCAGATTATAGAGGTGCCTGTGAACGACACCGTTGAAATTAATGTTGAGGGCGAAGGTGAGGCTATTGCCCAGGTAGTTAAAAGGTTCAATCTGCCACAGGCTGAAGAGGGCGATAATATATTTGATATTAATGTGGATTACGACACCACCGAGGTTGAAGTCAATGACCTGGTTACCGTTTCTGTGGATTTGGGGTTCAATCCAACGCAAGACATGGAAGCCGGAATGATAGTGCTGGATATTTCAATCCCCACCGGCTTTGTGCCGGTTACGGAAACCATTGCCGCAATAGTTGAAAATAATGACAATATAAAACGCTATGAAATCGCTGGCAGAAAGGTTATCTTTTACATAGAGAATATGCAGGCGGGTGAAAACCTTTCATTCAGCTTCAAAGTCAGGGCGGAGTTTCCGGTCAAAGCCAAGGGTGTTAGTTCACAGGTTTACTCTTACTACCAGCCCGAACTGAGGGGCGAAACACTGGGTGAGGATGTTACCGTTCACTAGATAAAACCTTAACCAAATACAAAGAGGCTGGGCTAAAAACCCAGCCTCTTCTCTCTTTTATTTTCTGAATATCTGTATCTATTCTTGCGTGAAGGGAATCAATCCTCTTTTTATAGCCTTTACTACCGCCTCGGTGCGCGCATTGGCGTCCAGCTTGGTCAGGATAGATGTAACGTGGTTCTTTATTGTTTGCTCGCTTATATTCAGCTTGGCGGCAATCTGCTTGTTAGCGAAACCCTTAGACATATATTCTACGATTTCTGTTTCGCGGGTGGTCAACGGCGAAATCAGGTTTTCAACCTCCTGCTGCTGATAAAGTTCCTGGAACTGATTCAGGATATGCGCAGCTACCTTTGGGCGACTGCCCAGGTTGTCATTTATCGGGTGTTCGCCCCCGGCCACTCTTTTCACTATTTCTATAAGCCCGTTACTGTCAATATCCTTGCTCAGATAGGCTGCCGCCTGGCTCTTTATAACCTCAAAAAGCTGTTCATCACTTGTGCTGGATGCCATTACGATAATTGCTGTGCTGGGAGTAATCTGCCTTATTCTGTTAGCCAGATTGATTCCGCTTTCCAATGCGGAATCAATATCAACAATGGCAACATCCGGCGGCATAACCTCTATTATCTGGGAGAGTTTTTCCGTCAATCTGGCTTCACCGGCAACCTCAATAGTTTCTGTATCGGCAAAGGTATTGACCATACCCCTGCGGTAAAGGGGCTGCTGGCTGAATATCCAGACCTTTATATTTTGATTAGGCATAGCTAAGTTATTAGTATTACATTATTATTCTTCAGTTTTGCCCTGCTTGCCAATCCAGTTCTCTGCCAAATCACCGGCTACGGGCAACTTGTAAAGCGTACCCTGATATGCTTTTACCATAAGCACAATCCATAATACAAAGCTAAGAGTGCCAATTACAGAGCTTACAACATACAAGTGTAAAAACGGCATCCAGCCAAATATTACACTCACCACATTCAGAAATCCGAAGACAATTATTGATTGCATTGCATGGAAGCGAACGAATTTGTTCTTTGGCTCCAGCAGCAGGAATATCAGCCCGCTAACCCAGAGTCCTACGTAACACAATAATCCGGCAACGTTTTCTTCAAGTCCGCCAATAGTCTTTGCCATTTATAAATCTCCCTTTTATTATGCTAATAAGAATATACCCAGATTGTATAGCTGTCAATACAGTATTAAGCTATAGACTAATACTATTGTTTTATCTTCTCAAGCCTGTAGCACAGCTTGCCAACCGGGGCTTCAATCTCTATCACATCACCGCACTTGCAGCCGATTATGGCTTTGCCAATCGGTGAGTCATTTGAAATCCTGCCTTTTGCCGGGTTCACTTCTCTGGGGCTGACAATTTTATAGCACAACTCTTCATTCAAAGACAGGTCAATCATCACAACGCTGTTGCCAGTGGATACTTTGTCTTTTTCATTTGATTCTTCGTCAATTATAATGGCAGACTTTATTGCTTCTTCCAGCTCCATAATCTTGCCTTCAACATGCCCCATTCTCTCTTTGGCAGCATGCAACGGGGCATTTTCCCGGAAGTCTTTGTCTGCGGCCGCTTTCCTTATCTCTTCAACAATCTGTGGCCGCTTTTCTTTAAGCTCTGCCAGTTCTTTCTGTATTGCCTGGTATCCCTGTTCTGACAGTGATACCGCCTGCCGTTGTTTTTTACTATCGGCTGCGGCTGTCCTGGTTTTATTTTTTCTAGCTTTCAAATGTACCGACATGTTTTTTCCCGTCCAGCCTGCTTTGGCGGCATATGCCAGAAAAGCTTTCAGTATATCAAGCTTTCTCTGGCTTTCCACATCTGAAGAAGACATCCTCTGCGCATAGCCTGCTATCTCCTCGGCTATTATTTTGCTTATCAGTCTTTCCCTGCCAAACCAGCGCACAAACTGGTTAATCACCTGCCGGTTAAAACCCGCTTCACTGGATTTAACTCCGCTTAGATACAATTTAGCGGCTTCCGCTAAACTCATTGCTTTCTTGTTTGTTGCCATCTTCTCTCCCTACTTTGATCCTATTTTAAAAGGCATTTTCATTGCTGCCAGCGCGCCTGTCAGCGCATTTTTCCTTAACGCCCTGCCTATTGCCCTGCCATGCCAGTCAAAGGACAGGTTTTCATCTTCAAGCAGTGTTTTTTGCAGTCCGCTATCTATAGTTATGTCTATTATTTTGTCAATCTGTTTATCACTCAGGCGCTCAAACAGCCTCCTTGCCCAGTAGCCTACCCTAAGTTCCTTAGCCAGTTCTTTTTTCCACCTTTTCTGGTACTTAGCCAGACTGCCTGCCGAAAGGTCATTCTTCTGCAGCGCTTCGCTCAGACTTTCAGCCGCTATATCAGCCGCCAATAAACCAAAATAAACGCCGCCGCCAGTGGTTGGTTTCACTTGCCCGGCGGCATCGCCAACCACAATCAAACGTTTGCCATATGTCTTCGGCAGGGACTTTATGGTGATGCCGCGGCAGCTTATATGCACATTATCATCGTTTATCTTACCCTCTTTTTTCAGCGATGATAATAGTTTTTTAATATAATTTTCAGGTTTTTTACGAGACAGCAAACCAACAAGGGCTTTTTGCGGCTCTGTTGGCACCAGCCAGGCGAAAAATCCGGGGGCAACCTCTCGCCCTGTATAAACCTCTACCTCTTTGATATTTTTTGTTTCTACCTCTGCCTGAGCTCCGACAACAAAATCCGCCGCCTTTCCCAATCCTGCCTTTTCAGCTAAGACGGAGCCGAAGCCATTAGCAACAACCAGCACCCTGGCGTCATAGCAGGACTTTTCACCACCGGTATTTGCTTCAATCGAAATCCTGTCTGGCTTTAACGAAATATTTTTGGCGGTACATTTAAATACATACTCCGCCCCGGCAGCCATGGCCTTTTCAGCCTGAGATAGATCAAGTGCCGCCCGGTCCACGATACACGCCTGGTCATCCTGCCGCCACAGCTTCATCAACCTTCCCGAAGGCGAAAATATTTTGGCGCTGTTCACCCACCTCAGAATCACATCTTCGTTTATACCAAAGCGGCTTACGCACTCCCGCCCTAAAATTCCAGCGCAACAGACCTTTCCGCCGATTTTATCCTTCTTTTCAAGAACAATTACACTATGGCCAGCCTCTGCCATCTTGCATGCAATACGGCTGCCTATTGGTCCGCCACCGGCTATTATGACATCGTGCAATCTAAACAATCTCCATATTCTACCTTTGAAAGTATAACATAATTCACGTTTAGCGTTCCTTTTAAAGCATCTGTCTTGACAAACAGTCTGGCTTTGTTTATAGTTTCACCAGATAAGAAAAGGCTGTGAACAGGAGTAGTAAACTCCAAGCGGGGCAAAGAGAGTCGGGTGAGGTGTGAGCCGACGCCAAGCGCAGGGGTTGAATGGGCCTGGGAGCCGCAATCCGAAAGCCATCATGTTAACGGCAAGTAGGCATTGCCGCCAAGGGGAGCGTTATCAAACCCCAGGTTATAGATTTATTTATTGGGTAACCGTGAGAGATGGTCAGCTTGGATATCAGTTGACCAAGAAGGGTGGCACCGCAGAGGCAAGCCTCCTGCCCCTTCAAGGGTAGGGGGTTTTTAGTATAAAAAAATAATTTTCTGAAAGGGAGAAGCAAATGAAACAAGCAATGTATTTTCTTGAGCAAAAGGATATGCCCACCCATTGGTACAACATCCTTCCTGACTTACCTGAGCCAATGCCGGCGGTGTTGCATCCGGGAACCGGCAATCCGGTAACCCCTGATGATTTGGCGCCCCTCTTTCCAATGTCTTTAATCATGCAGGAGTTCAGCCCGGAACCAATGGTTGAAATCCCAGATGAAGTTCGGTCAATCTACAATACCTGGCGTCCAACGGTGCTGCACCGCGCCTATCGTCTGGAAAAAGCGCTGGATACCCCAGCCAAGATTTTTTTCAAATACGAAGGCACCAGCCAGGCTGGCAGCCACAAACCCAATACCGCTGTCGCCCAGGCATACTACAACAAGCAAGAGGGTATTAAACGTATCGCCACCGAAACCGGAGCCGGGCAATGGGGCAGTTCACTGGCATTCGGCTGCTCTCTCTTCGGTATTGAGTGCAAGGTTTACATGGTAAAGATAAGCTACCAGCAGAAGCCATACCGCCGCCTGATGATGAACACCTGGGGCGCCACCTGTGTCGCCAGCCCCAGCACAGATACCAAAGCCGGGCGTGATGCGCTTTCCAAAGACCCTGATTGCCCCGGCAGTTTGGGGCTTGCTATAAGCGAAGCAGTTGAAGATGCCGCCACCCGTGATGATACCCATTATTCACTGGGCAGCGTTCTTAACCATGTGTTGCTGCACCAGACGGTTATCGGGCAGGAAGCCATGAAACAGATGGAAATGGCAGATGCCTACCCCGATATCATCGTCGGCTGTGTCGGCGGTGGCTCTAACTTCGCCGGATTATACCTCCCCTTTGTCAAAGATAAAATAGAGGGCAGAAAACCTGACCTGCGCATTATAAACGTAGAGCCGGAAAGCTGCCCCACCCTGACAAAGGGTCTTTATGCCTATGATTTCGGCGATGTCGCCGGCCTGACGCCTTTAATGAAAATGTTCACCCTGGGGCATGACTTCATGCCGCCGCCAGTACATGCCGGCGGGCTGCGTTACCATGGTATGGCACCCATAATCTGCCACCTGCACAAACTGGGGCTGGTGGAAGCCAGGGCAGTCCCGCAGATGGCTACTTTTGAAGCTGGTATCCAGTTTGCCCGCACCGAGGGTATAATCAGCGCTCCGGAAACCAACCACGCCATTCGCGTAACCATAGACGAAGCCCTCAAATGCAAAGAAACGGGTGAATCAAAGACTATACTGCTGGGACACAGCGGTCACGGCAATTTTGATCTGGCAGCCTATGACGCCTATCTATCCGGCAAGCTGCAAGATTATTCATACCCCGAATCCAAAGTCAAAGAGGCATTGGAGCATCTTCCAAAAGTGTAGCTTTAATCCCATTCTGAAAAAGGGGCCGGGTTATATAACCCAGCCCCTTTTTCTATTGTTTTAATTTTAATCCTGTGATAGTATGAAATATAGATGTTGATGCCTAATATTAAAAAGATTCTGGCTTTTTCTGTCTTAATACCGGCGCTTATTCTGGTATGCGTAACTGGCTGCCAGTCACCTGAACTGGCAACTGCAATTGTTACAACTACAGTATCCAATGGTGATTCTTCTCTCCTGAGCTTTGTTGATGTAGTTGAAAAAGCCAAGCCTTCGGTAGTCGTCGTTGAAACAGATGTAGCCGCCGGCACCGGCTGGATTATAGACGCAAACGGCATTATCGTTACTAATCACCATGTTATAGAGGATGCTGATAACATCTATATAACACTGGATGACGGGCGCACTTTCATTGCTGAATCTGTGCGCAGTGACCCCTCCACCGATATTGCCGTTGTTTATATTGACGCCCAGGACCTTCCGGCAGCCGATGTCAGTGATTGCTGTGATTTAGAAGTGGGGCAACCGGTGGCGGCTATCGGCAATGCCCTGGGACGCGGTATCAGCCTCAAGGGCGGCTGGATAAGCCGTCTGGGCGTAATGCTTTCTGTTGATGATATTACGCACTATGGGCTTATTGAAACCGATGCCGCCATCAATGAGGGAAACAGCGGCGGCCCGCTTATAGATATGAAAGGCGAGGTTATCGGCATCACCAGCGTAAAGCTTATAGACGTTTCTGTAGAAGGCGTCGGTTATGCCATAAGCATGGATACGGCAATTCCGGTTATAGAGCAATTGATTGAAGTGGGTTATGTCAGCCATCCCTTCCTTGGCGTAAGCGGGCTTCACACCGTGGATTATTTTATAACCTCTTCTTTTGAATTGGATATAGACCACGGCGTGCTTTTCACCAGTGTTATTGAAGATACACCGGCAGAGCAAGCAGGTCTTGAGGCGGAAGATGTCATTCTTGCAGTTGACGACACTGAAGTAAGCACCTTTGAAGATCTGGTTAAAATAGTCCGTTCAAAAGAGGTTGGGCAGGAAATAAAAATCACATACTGGCGAGACAGCGCCGAGCATATTACCTACGCCACACTTATTGAAAGACCGACGTTGTAACCTTTTACAGTTTGACTACCGATAGCTTTATCTCGTTGCCGGAAAGTTTAAATTGCTCCACGAACTCACCTTCAACCGCTATCCCTTCAATCAGTTCACGCGCTAGTGTTTCGTGTTTTATATAATTGGCGTAATCTGTCATTACCTGTTTTATGTAGTCTCCGCCCTCATAACATATAGTGATATGGTCTGAAATTTCAAAACCGGCATTGCGGCGCATCGTCTGCAGGCGATGGACAATATCCCTTGCCAGCCCCTCCGCCGCCAGTTCTTCGCTTATATCGGTAGCTATCGCCACCCCGTAACCTGCCTCCAAGCTGGTTTTGTAGCCATCTTTTTCAAGTTCAGCTTCACTGGCAGCAACCTCTATATTTTTCACATTCAGTTCGTCTATAACCTGCGGTTTTATCCTATCCAGACTATCCTTTTCGCCGGGATGATACAAGGCTGACCAGCGCTATCGCCAACGGCTGCCGCACCTTGATTCCGGCTTTACTTCTTGCCGCCCGCCCCAGGCTTGATATCTTTATCGCCAGTTTGGTATCCGTTGAAAGCCTCTCGTCTATCTTTGCCTTATCTGCCACCGGAAAGTCTGCCAGATGGACACTTTGCGGCGCCTCAGGATACACTGCGCAGACAAGATTACGATATATTTCCTCTGCCATAAAAGGCATAAACGGCGCAATAAGCTTGGACAGCTCTACCAGACAACTATATAAAGTTTTGTAAGCGGACAGCTTATCGGTATCGTTTTCGCTTTTCCAGAAACGCCTGCGGCTGCGGCGCACGTACCAGTTTGAAAGGTCACTGACAAAAACCTCTATCTTCCTGCCGGCATCGGTTGGATTATAGTTTTCCAGCCCGCTATCTACATCTGCTATAAGCTGATTAAGCTCTGAAATTATCCATTTGTCCAGCACCGGTGTTTCAGCTTCTTCTCTTTGCTGCGCCGGGTTGTAATCATCTATATTGGCATACATCACAAAAAACGAATAGACATTCCACAGGGTAAGCATAAACTGTCGTGTTACCTCTGATATAAGCTGTTCAGAGAAACGGCGGGCGTTGCCGGGAGGAGCAGCAGTGAAAAAATACCAGCGCAGTGCGTCAGCGCCATATTTATCCAGTATTGACCACGTTTCCACCACATTGCCCCTGGTTTTGCTCATCTTGTCGCCCTTGGCATCCAGTATATGCCCCAGGCAGATTACATTCTTATAACTGTTGCGGTCAAAAAGCAGCGTTGAAATGGCATGCAGGCTGTAGAACCAGCCGCGCGTCTGGTCAACTGCTTCACAGATATAGTCTGCCGGGAACCTGCCGTCTTCCAGCAGCGTTTCGTTTTCAAATGGATAGTGCCACTGGGCGATGGGCATTGCCCCGGAATCAAACCAGCAGTCTATAACCTCTGTAACCCTCTGCATGCCGCCTTTGCATCTGGGGCATTCATAGGTGAAATCATCAACATAGGGACGATGCATATCCAGCGGCTCTTTCAAACCTTTAAAGCCGGTTTTTGATTTTATGTCTTCCATGCCGCCGATGCATTCTGTATATTCGCAGGATTTACACTGCCATACCGGCAGCGGCGTGCCCCAGTACCTTTCGCGTGAGAAAGCCCAGTCCACATTGTTTTCCAGCCAGTCTCCAAAACGCCCGTTCTTTATATGCAGCGGGTACCAGTTTATCTGCTCGTTTCCGGCGATAAGTTTATCTTTCAAAGCTGTTGTCTTTATATACCAGCTTTCCTTGGCATAATACAGCAGCGGCGAATCACAGCGCCAGCAGAATGGATAGGTGTGGCTTATTTTTTCGCTTTTGTACAGCAGCCCCCTGCTGTTAAGGTCTTCTATAATAAGCGGGTCTGCATCCTTGACGAATTTGCCCGTGCCCGGCGTCATCGGTAACTTTGCCGGACCAAACACCGGCACGGCAGACCCCTGTATCATTTCCTCTCTGTATTTCGGAGTAAGCCCGGATATAATCTCTTTCACGCTGCCATCAAGATCAACGCTATGTATCATTGGCAGCCCCTCTTTTTGTCCGGCTTCGTAGTCAATCTCGCCATATGCCGGCGCGATATGCACAATGCCGGTACCGTCTTCCATAGAGACGAAATCGCCACCGATTACGCGGTAACCTTGTTTATCTTCCTTTGTGTAACCTATGGGGATATTGTATAGCGGTTTATAATGAAGCCCCACCAGCTGGCTGCCTTTTATTTTTTTTACTATCTTGTTTTCACCCAACCCCACCTGCTCACGCAGGGCATCAGCGAAAATTAAATACTCTCCGTCAACTTCAACCACGGCATAATCTGCAGCAGGCGCTACAGCTACAGCGCTGTTTCCCGGCAGTGTCCAGGGCGTTGTTGTCCAGACAAGAAAATATACTTTTTTATCCGCCAGTTCACTATCAAGCTTCAGCAGCGATTCCTTTTCTAATCTAAACTTTATGTAAACAGACGGGTCTTCCGTATTCTCCTTATATCCCAGGGCAACCTCATGCGAGCTTAACGATGTGCCGCAACGGGGGCAGTGGGGCGTTACGCGGTGCCCCTTGTAAACCAGCCCTTTATCCCACAATTGTTTTATTGTCCACCAGCAGCTTTCTATATAGCTGTTGTCCATTGTTATATAGGGATGCTGCATGTCCACCCAGAAAGCGATACGTTCCGTCATGGCGTTCCAATCTTCCAGGTATTTGAATACGCTTTGTCGGCATTTCGCGTTGAATTTATCTATACCGTAGGCTTCTATATCAGATTTACTGGTAAAACCAAGCTGCTTCTCTACTTCCAGTTCCACCGGCAAGCCGTGCGTGTCCCAGCCAGCAATACGCGGCGTATAATAACCTTTCATAGCCTTGTAACGCGGTATTACATCCTTGAAGATGCGTGAAAGCACGTGGTGTATCCCCGGGTTGCCGTTAGCCGTTGGTGGTCCTTCATAAAGCACAAAGCGCGGCGCTCCCTTGCGGTTGTTAATGCTTTTTTTGAAGATATCCTGATTTTTCCAGAACTCTAATATGCCTTCTTCCAGTTTAGGGAAGCTGACCCGGCTCTCTACTGCTTTGAACATATGGCATTCCTCTCTAAAATAAATATAACCCGCCCCTCAGGGACGGGTTTTTCTGCCCGCGGTACCACCCCGCTTCCCCCGGAATATACCGGGGACGCTTACTGAGGCACATCTATACCCCTGCCGTTTTAACGTCCGGCAAATCCGTCCCGGCTTACTCGGCTCAATGCCTTTCGGCTGGCAGCTCAGGAGTGATTTTCAACAGAACCGGCACGCCTGCTCTCACCTTGCCAGGCTCGCTTTTTGCCGCTCTCCCCGCTTACTCGTCTCCGTCATCGCCTTTGCAGCTAAAGGCTAACATATTATATATACTAAATCAATTTGGCTTTAATTATTATAAAGGTATAATAACAACTTTTCGGCTTTCGCCCATCCCTGTGCTTTCCGTGGTTACACTCGGATGGTCAGCCAATGCAATGTGGACAATGCGCCTTTCGTAAGCCGTCATCGGCTCCAGCTCAAAGGATTTGCCATTGGCTTCCACCTCTTCAGCGATGCGGTTTGCCAGTTTGTTCAGAGACTGATAGCGATGCTGCTTGTAGCCATTGATATCTATAACAATGAAAGCGGAAGCCTTTATTTCGTGAGACACCATCAGCCTTACAATGTATTGCAAGCATGCTAATGTCTGCCCCCGCCTTCCGATGAGAATACCCAGCTCATCGCCATCTATATCAAACACCAGCGGCGCTGAAGTCTTTTCACTTTCCTGAACGACAGCCTGCTCCTTGTATGTTATGACTGCGTCTAGTTCCATCCCGTCAAGCAATTGTTGCAATACATTTTGTGTTATTGCAATTACATCAGCCTGGCTAGCAATTCTCCGCCCATCATCTTCGGCTTCATTGTCCGTTGCGTCAGACACTTCTTCCATTACCTCTACAATGACCTCTGCATCCTCAGCCCCAACCCCCAGAATGCCGTGCTTACCTTCGCTTACGACGTTTACTCTTACTTCTTCTCTGCTGACGCACAACTCTTTTAGGGCTAGTTGTATAGCCTCCTCCACCGTCCGGGCGCTTTTCTCCACCTGTTTCATCTTGCAATCCTTCTTCCAGTTGTTCACTTGTTATGTCAGACTCGGCGGCGCCTACATCCGCGGTTTTTGTTTCCGCCTCGGCAATTCTTTTCTTTATCTTTTTATCTCTATTATCTCCATCTTTTGCGGTCTTTTTCTTAGCTGTTTTTGAAGGCATCAGGTTGCCCCATCCTCCCAGCGTAAAATACTGCATGGCAATTTGTATAAGATTGGACGCCACCCAGTATAGAGCCAGCCCACTGGGGAATGTCATGGACAGGAAGAAAAACATAAAGGGCATCATAATTGTCATCATCTGCCCCTGCGATTGCTGCTTGGGGTCGCTGGGGGGTTGTGTCGTCATCTTCTGTGATACCCACATGGTAACGCCAACAATCATCGCCAGAAAGAAATCTGGCAGCGCCAGGTTCATCCACAGGAAATGGTTATTAAGCGGCAGCGCTGAATAAACTACCGGCCAGTCATACAGGTATCCCGAAAGGTTTTGCAGGCTTTCCGGGCTGGTTGCCAGCACCCTTATTATCGCCTGGTACAGAGCAATCCAAATCGGCATCTGGATAACCATCGGGCCCAGGCAACCAAGCGGGCTGACGCCGGAATCTTTGTAGAGCTGCATTTGTTCCTGCGCCAGCTTTTGCTGGTCCTTGCCGTGTTTCTTCTTAAGCTCTGCCAGCTTCGGCTGCATTTCCTGCATTTTTCGGGTGGCGTTTAGCTGCCTGCGAGTAAGTGGATACATAATCCCGCGAATGAAAATGGTCATTAAGATGATAGTCAAGCCGAAATTACTGAAAAGAACATCGGACAGCGTTACGACGATGTTTATCATCGGCTGCAGTATTATTAAGTCCCAGATTGCTCCGATATCCAATTAAACCTGCCTTAATCGTTGCTTATGGGGGCGTTCCACAACGGTACCCCCGTTTCCGCGTTTATAGCATAGATAATTTCATCTTCTTTGGTATGTATATAGACGATACCTTCAACGGTTGTCAGCGGAGCGGCAACCTTGCCTGAAAGCGCCGGTAATTCCAGCTTGCTGTTGTCGGCAGTGTCTATAATAAACAAATTGCCTTCTTCGGTAGCTACAAACAGCTTGTCTCCGGCTAACACCGGCGTTGCCGATACGGCGTCCTCTAATTCTATAACCGTTACCAAGTTGCCGCTGGCAGCCTCTACCACATATACGTTGCCATCCATATTGGCAGCGTATATTTTGCCGTTACTCAGCACCGGGCTCGCCCAGAACCATTTCTTGGGCGTATTTTCGCCGTTGCCGTCTGTATTTGGGAACTTCCATATAAGCTCGCCGCTTGCTGCGTCCAGCGCGTATATACGCCTGTCCAAAGATGTCGCGTAGACCACGTTGTTATCTGCCAACGGTTGTGAGATTACCGGCCCTTCAGCTTCAAACGGCTGTTGCCATATTTCCTCACCGTTTTCGGCGTCCAGCGCATATACTTTCTTGTCATAAGTTCCGGCATACAGTGTGCCGTTATATATCACCGGTGAAGCCCATACATCTTCTTTTAATTCCGTTTCCCATACCAAATCACCGGTGCCTGTATCCAGCGCATATATAGTGCCGTTTGCCGCAGCGGCATATAGTTTGCCATTATATATTATCGGACCGCCGACAAACGAATACAGATTTCCTTCGCGGGGATAAACCCATCTTTCGGCACCGGCAGTAGTGTTAAGGGCATATATTTTACCGTCAAAGGCAGCAACATATACCAAGTCTCCGTCTATTACCGGTGTGCCGTAAAGCGCCACAGCCGTAGTTCCGCCTCCGCAGCCCAAAATTGTGCCGCTACTGGATGCCTCAAATTGTTTATACCATACCTGAGCGCCGCTTTCGGCGTCCATTTTTATAATTTGGCCGCCGGTAGAGCCAAAGTAAAGACTGCCGTTATCAAACGCCACCCCTGACCAGCCCGCCTGCGCTCCGCCTACTCCAAGGCAGCCCCCGGCTATAATCATCAGGCTTATAACAATACCTACAAGCGATATTTTCAGAATTAATGGTTTTACTTTCCTGGATATCATATACAACTTTCCTTGTTTATACCTTTTCCGGCACAGGGTCATAGCCACCTTCATTAAGGGGGTGGCAACGGGATATCCGCTTGATACCCAGCCAGATGCCTTTAAATATACCAAACCTCTCTATAGCTTCGTGCGTATACTGTGAGCAGGTAGGTTGAAAGCGGCAGGATGATGGCAAAACCTTTGATATTGTCTCCTGGTATAGCCTAATCATCCCCAGGGCAATTGTTTTCATATCTCTCCGTAAGTAATTGAGCCTTTTCAAGCAAGCTCAATATCAAATTTCTTAATTCATTGTAGCTGGCATTTGCCACTGCCGGACGGGTATATATTACCATATCCCAACCCGGTTCAATGGGCGCCTGCCGCATTATTTCGCGCAACCGGCGCCTTACCCTGTTCCTTACCACCGCCTTGCCTACACGTTTGCTGACTATAAAACCACACCTGGATATGTCCATCCCATTTGGCATCGTTTTTATATACAGCAGATTTCCTCTGCTTAACCTGCCTCTGGCATAAACCAGATCATATTCTGCCTTTTTCTTAATGTACGCCGCCTCCGCCATTACCCCCCCCTGAAAAGTTTTACACTAAATGCAACCGTTAATCTCTTACTTTTGCACTAAACGACAGTTAGTCGCTTGCGCCCCTTCAGCCGCCTTGATTTTAATACAGCCCGCCCTCCGCGGCTGCTCATCCTGGCTAAAAATCCGTGTTCGCGTTTTCTTGGAATACTCTTCGGTTGATATGTTCTCTTAGGCACTATAATTCCTCGCTTTATCTTCCGCAGTCACCGGCGCAACCGCCTGTCTGGCAAAATATTTAGGATTCTTTCTCTTCGGTTTCCGGTGCCGCCTCTTCGTTTGTTTCTTCTTCTGCGACTGCTTTGGCAGTTTCTTCAACAACCGCTTCAGTGGTTTCTTTTACTTCCTCTGCTGCCGAAGCCTCAGCCTCCTTCACCGGCGCTTCTGCTTTTGCTATCGGGGCTGTTTTTGTCTCGTTTTCGCTTACTTTTTCTCTCGGCGTACCCAATGAAGCAACATCACCCATCTGGTGGATATGTTCCGGCGCATAAGGCAAGAGCGCCAAATGACGTGCCCTTTTTATAGCCATCGCCAAGGCGCGCTGGTGCCGGGCGCAGGTGCCGGTACGTCGGCGGGGGTCAATCTTGCCCCTGTCTGAAATATAACCGCGCAGCAGCGTTATATTCTTATAGTCTATTTCCTTTACCTTGTTGGCGCAAAAGGAGCAGAAACGCCGCTTGGGCGCATATCTGCCGCCTCCCCACCTGTTAGATCTGCCTCTCGGCTTCATAGCTTCTCTTGCAACCACAGATTATTACTCCTCTATTTCAGAATAGCTTTGTTAATATAATACAACTAAAATGTTAGATCATCCGGCTCATGCTCAATGTGATCAATTGTTTCGGTATCTTCAACTGCGCCTCCTTCGCTCTTCTCATCCGGCATCGGCGCTGCCGCCTGCCTGTCCAGAAAAGTCACCCGGTTGGCAATTATCTCTGTGCGAAAACGCTTTTGCCCATCCTGACCTTCCCAACTGCGGTTACGCAACCGTCCCTCTACATATACCAGCCGCCCCTTGTTCAGGAATTGATTACATTGCTCTGCCAGTTTGTTCCAGGATATTATGGTAAACCAGTCCGTTTCCTGCTTGCGTTCGCCGTCCGGGGTAGTATAGAAACGATTGGTGGCGACGCGAAAAGAGGTTACCGGATTGCCATTTGGGGTAAAACGCATCTCAGGGTCGTTGCCGACATTGCCGATGATCATTACCTTGTTCAAACTTACCATATCTCCAGCTCTCCTTTTATGTGTCTCAATATCATTGAGGTTAGCTGCCCAACCTCACCAACATATGCCTCAAAACATCTTCGGAAATCTGTAATTTCGCTTCTATCCCTTTACTTGACGCAGGCTGTAACTGAAAATAGGTTAAGACGTAATTTCCCTCTGAGAACTTCTTTATGGGATAAGCCAGCTTCCTTTTTCCCCAGTGCTTCACTTCGAAAACGACGCCGCCATTATCGGTGATAAGCTTGGTTATGCCATCCAGGGTATTGTTAAACTTAGCTTCATCAAGTTCCGGATTTATTATAACAACCATCTCATATTCCCGTGGTTGCTGCTCTTCTGTTTGCTCCGCTGTTTTTAAGGCTCCTTTTTTGGCCTTGTTAGCTTTACTAGTTTTAGAAACCACTTATCCCCCCTGATTAGCATTTATCAGCTATTATACCACACAAGAATAAGGGCAAACAATCCTGTTCCCTTTGCGCAAAATATTTGACACGTTATTCCAGCCCCTGATAGACTTTAGCTGGCTAAAATTATACGTTTAAGCTATAATTATATCACGGCCCCGTGGTGTAGCGGCCTAACACGCCACCCTGTCACGGTGGAGATCAGGGGTTCAAATCCCCTCGGGGTCGCCATTTCCTTTCTATGCCATTCGCCTGTCACTATTTCCCTTTCATAGATATTGCCCATATAATCATTATTTGTTTGACCAAACGGGTTAATCAATGGAATAATGCGTAAGGCATTCCAAACAGGCAAGCGGACGGTGGTTATGAATGTTATTATTAACTTCACTCCAACAGGTATGATTCCAACCAGGCAGATGACGCCCCATGTCCCGATAACCCCCAGTGAGATTATTGAAGATGTGCATCAGGCGTTTGAAATCGGTATAACCATGGTTCACCTGCACGCCCGTGACAACCAAACCGGAAAACCCACTTATAAGACCGATGTTTATGGCGAAATAATTGCCGGTATCCGCCGTTTTTCCAAAGACCTTGTAATTTGCGTGTCATTGAGCGGCCGCAGCTTCAGCGAATTTGAGAAACGAACAGAACCTTTGAACCTTGAAGGAGACATGAGGCCGGATATGGGCAGCCTGACGCTTAGTTCGCTTAATTTCAACAAAGAAGCCAGTGTTACTTCTCCGGATATGGTAATGAATCTTAGCCGTGAAATGAAACGCCGCGGAATTCTGCCCGAACTTGAAGCCTTTGATAACGGTATGATTAACTACGCCAAATACCTGATTAAAAAAGGGTTGCTGGAGCCTCCTAACTATTTCAACCTTATATTTGGTAATGTAGCTTGCGCCCAGGCTGACCTTTTACACATTGGCTTGATGCTCAATGATTTGCCGGCGGATTCTCTGTGGAGCATCGGTGGCGTCGGTGATTTTCAGCTTATAATGAACTCTGCTGCTATCGCTGCCGGCGGCGGCGCAAGGGTTGGGCTGGAAGATAATATCTGGTATGATTCGGCGCGCACCCGCCTGGCAAGCAACGCAGACCTGCTGCGCCGCATACACAGAATTGCCGATGCCAATGAAAGAAAGGTAATGAAACCGGCAGAGTTAAGAAAACTGCTGAATCTACAATCAGGTAACGGATGTTACGGGCGAATATATAACAAAAACGATTAATTATATAACAGCGAGGGTTTTACAGGTGGCAGGATCTTTATTTAACAGGGCAAAAAAGATCTTTAAAGATGAGGGATTATACACCCTTTTCAGCAGAACTCTGCGTTATATTGAAAAAATTGGAAAAAGGCTTTTTATTTTTGAGCATTATTATATCCTTGAGCATACACCGCGGGCACTAAACGAAGCTGACTACATACCCAGAATACAAAATATAACCTTTAAAATGATATTTTCAAACCATCAGGCGGATGAAATTGCCAGGCAGGGCTTTGAGGACTTACGGGACCGCCCCATCATGGTGGATGCGCGCCAGTGCCTTGATAAAGGCGCTGTAGCTTTCTGTTTTTATGCTGGCAGTGAGCTTGCCCATTCATGCTTTATAGCAACGAGTGAAAAAGCTAAAAATACCTTTGATATACTGCCATATAAAATAGATTTTGCGCATGGTCAGGCCTGCACCGGCGGTACGGTAACACTGCCGAAGTTCAGGGGTAACGGCTTAATGTCTTACGGATATTTCAAACGCATGGAATACCTCTTGCAACAGGGATATAAGACCTCTCGCAACGCCATATCTGTAAACAATACTGCATCAAAAAAGGCTCACGCCAGGTTTAACCCCGATGTGTATGCCAAAGCCCGTCTGCTTAAAATAGCGCACTGGTCGTTCTGGAAGGAAACACCCTGCTGCTGCAGCTTAAAGGATATTTTACAGAACTAGAATATATATCCCCGCCACCGTTTCTTTTATCCGGCTTTTACGCCTAACCTAATATCTATGGAATTCCAGCTTTTCAAATGTAAAGTGGTTTCTGGCATCCCAGCAGATTCTCCTGTCACCGCGCTGACCTATCTTGGCGGCAATTTCAGCATAGTCTTTATAACCGTCTCGCTTTAACTTGGCATTATCAAAATACCACAGGCTCCCTTGCAGGCTATCAAATACGCAAACTGTGTGGCTTCTGGCAATCGGCATTACTATAGTGGTAATCATTACCGGACGGTAATCCGGATTAAGGCGGTAAAGCAACTCTGCCGCCAGAACGGCAAAGCCGTCACAATCGTCTTTCTTTTTCTGCCATACCGTCTGCGGATAACTGATGCTGTCATACAGGTGCAACAGCCCTTCCTGGTGCCATTTAACCTGCTTGAGGCATTCTTTTATATCTTCCAGCGTTTTTATCTCCGGCAGAGGCGTTTTAATATACTTGCGCTCACATAAACGGCGGCGCGTCTTTGACCATCCGTAACGCCCGTTGCGCAACCACCAGCTTAAAAACCAGTCTATAATCGCTTTCATTATTCTACGCCTTATTGATATTTCTTTAAGCCTTTATACCACTATTTATATTCTGATTCAATCCTTTTATGACAGTAATTTTTTATAAATACAAAAAGCAGCCCCCAAAGACTGCCCTTTTGATGTCATTTTAATTTTATCTATTATTGTTTTTTATCTATAAGCCCAAACAGAAAAAGGTTGTTAAGGTCGCGCGCCAGTTTATTGTTCACTTTTATATTATTCAACATTTCAGAGCTGGCAAAGGCTCCGGCGCGTATCATTTCAAAGTAATATACTATGGCTTCCTGTGATATATCATGATTTATGTAGCCCAGATCCCTTCCCTCTTTAACCAGTTCGGCAATTAATTGATTTGTTTCATTCTGCCATAAATCATTAATATACTTATACATTTGCGGGGAATTACGCACCGCCTCCTTCATCACTTCGCCATTGTATTTACCGGCAAGACTTGCTTTACTGAATACAATATTCTCCAGTTTTTCCATATAAGGCAAATCCCCTCTTACAATCTCTCTGGATTTATCCATCAATTTGCCTATTTCAGACTTTATTATGTCATGCATCAGCTCTTCCTTGCTGCCAAAGTGGTTATATACGGTTACATGGGAAACACCCGCTTCACGGGCGATATCGTTAATACTTACTTTCTTGAAACCGTATTTGCGGAAAAGCTCTGTGGCTGCCTGCCGGATGTTTTCCTTCTTGCGCTCTGTTCTTTTCTTAAAACCGTTCTTTTTCATAATTATAATTTTGTATTTTATATACTGATTATATACATAATGTATTGACAATGTCAAGCATCTGCTATATTATATGCCTGGATATTGAAGATTTTTCTTGATTATTATGGTTTTTACCGAAAGGAGCGGATATGGCTGAAAATGTGATTGTTGCTGAGGATTTAACCTGCCAGTTCGGTGATCTGGTAGCCGTTGACCATATCAATTTCAACGTAACCAAAGGCAAAATTCTTGGTTTTCTGGGACCCAATGGCGCCGGTAAAACAACTACTGTCAAAATGCTAACCGGGCAGCTTAAGCCAAAATCCGGCAAAGCCCTGCTGCTGGGTATGGACGTTGCCAAAAACATAGAAAAGGTGCAGTCAAAAATCGGCGTCTGTTTTGAAGAAACCAATCTCTACCAGAAAATGAGCGCTTTGGAAAACCTGAGCCTTTTTGCCAAACTCTTCGGCGTCAGGGGTTTTGACGCCTATACTTTGCTCAAGCGGGTGGGGCTGGAGGGCAGGGAAAAAGACAGGGTAGAAAACTATTCCAAGGGAATGAAGCAACGCCTTATGGTTGCCCGCTCCCTTGTCAGCAGCCCGGAAATACTATTCCTTGATGAGCCGACTTCCGGTCTTGACCCAACCTCCTCCGAAGCCATTAGAAATATAATACTTGAGGAGCGCCAGCGCGGCGCCACCATATTCTTAACCACACATGATATGCTGGAAGCAGACAAGCTTTCAGATTATGTTGCCTTTATGAACCAGGGCAAAATTGTTGCCCTTGATACGCCGGATAACCTTAAACAGAAATACGGCAAACGGGCGCTTAAAGCCAGGGTAAGCAATGCCAGCGGCAGATTACAAAACCGCGAGATTGCCCTGGATACTCCCAAGACAGCCGAAGCTATTCACAGCCTTTTTGAAAAAGAAAGGGTGCTTACCATCCACAGTGAGGAAGCAACGCTGGAGGATATATTCATAAAGATAACCGGGCGGGGGCTTGCCGAATGAACTTCAGTGTTATAAAAACGCTGGTCGCCAAGGATTTCAGGCTTTTTTCCCGAAATCGCTTTTATGCCCTGATAACCTTTATTGCCCTTATCTTTTACATGCTCATATATTTCCTGATGCCGCCGTCTGTAGATGAAACGCTGGAGGTTGGGCTTTACGCCCCGGTTGTGCCGCCCTCCTTCCAGCTTATACACGCGGTTGAAGGCTTTGGCTTTATAGAGTTTGAATCTGAAGAATCCCTCAGGCTGGCGGTGAACGAAGGTGAATACTATAGCGGTATATCCCTGCCGGCTGATATTATGGAAAAGTTTGAAGCGGGTGAAAAACCACAGGTAAAACTTTACTTTTCAGCCGCTGCCGCGGCGGAAATTAAAGATACTATTGAAATTATGATAAGGGAACTCTCATATCAGGAAACCGGGCAATCGCTGGCGGTTGACGTTTCTTATGATATCCTGGGGCCGGACCTTATAGGAGAACAGATACCGCCGCGTGACCGTATGCGCCTGATGCTGGTGATTGCGCTTATAGTCTTTGAGATGATGGGGCTTGCCAGCCTGATTGTGGAAGAGGTAGAACAGGGAACTATCCGCGCCCTGCTGGTTACTCCGATGAGCGTGCGCGACCTGTTTGCCGCCAAGCTCATTATGGGCACCGGGCTGGCTTTTGTTCAAGGGCTGCTTTTTATGACTATCGTCGGCGGGCTTAACAGCCAGCCGCTGCTTGTTGTAACAACCCTGTTCTTAGGCAGCATACTTTTTACCGGCAGCGGTTTCTTTATAGCTTCCGCTTCCAGCGATATGATGTCATCAATGGGCTGGGGAATTATCGCCATTCTTGTTTATACCATACCGGCATTCGGCATTATGTTCCCCGGCACCGTTACCGGCTGGGTCAGGTTTATCCCTTCATATTACATTGCAGAAACCATCCATAAAGCATCTAACTTCAATTCCGGTTGGGGAGACAACTGGTCCAACCTGCTGATACTGCTGGGTTTCATTGCCCTTATCCTATCCGGCGGTATAATGGTACTCAGGAGGAAGTTCAGATGAACCTTAAACGTATTCTGATTCTGCTTAAAAAAGAGTTTACGCATGGACCCAAAAGCTTTATATTCATCTGGGCGATAGCCGCACCGCTGGCTTTCACGCTGGTAGCCACATTGGCTTTTGGCACGCTTTTCTCTGACAAGGCTGATCTGGGCATCTTTGACCGTGGTGATTCACAGTTGCCGTTGATGGCTCAGGAAATTGATTCCTTTGGCACCAGCGAATACGGAAGTATAGAAGACCTGCGGCAGGCAACCGAAAGCGGCGCAGTGGATATAGGTATCGTATTGCCGGTTGGTTTTGATGAAGCAGTTTTACAGGGGGAAATGTTAAAGATTGAAGGCTATATCTGGGGGGAAAGCCTGGCAAAACACCGAATCACCCTGCCTATAGCCATCGCCGACCTTATAAGAGATATTGCCGGGCAGGAAGTGCCGGTAGAGATAGAATCCATTACCCTTGGCGGTGAAACCGGCACTCCATGGAACGAACGTTTACTTCCATTCCTGGTTCTGATGGGTGTTTTCTTCGGCGGGCTTATGCTGCCTTCAACCTCACTGATAGAAGAAAAACAAAAAAAGACGCTTGAAGCCCTGGTCATATCACCGGCTTCCATAGCTGAAATATTTATAGCCAAGGGTATTCTGGGCATCACCCTCAGTATTTTAATGGGCGTTGTTATCCTGCTGTTGAATCAGGCTTTCGGGGGTAATTTGTTATTACTTATCGGTGTGCTGGCGCTTGGTTCTGTTATGGCGGTTGAAATCGGTTTGATATGCGGTGTCTTTATAAAAGATATCACCACCCTTTTCACTGTATGGAAGTCTGGCGGCATATTCCTGTTTGGACCGGCTATAGTTTATATGTTCCCCCAGATACCAGAGTGGATAGCTAAAATATTCCCTACCTACTACGCATTGCAACCGGTGGTTTCACTTAGCCTGGAGGGTGGGGGCTGGTCTTCAATAGCGGTAAATGTCTTTATCCTTACAGGTATTGATGTTCTGCTTCTTATACCGGTTGGGCTGGCTGCCAAACGGCTGGCGCAACGCTCATAATCTTTCAGTGATGGTATATCGGTTGCCTATTTTTTACCTGCTTTTACTTTTTTGGTTTTAGGTTGCAGTAACTGGCGCACTTTTTCCGGTTCGTTGCTTTTTCCCAAAGCTTCTTCCTGCGATATCGTTTTGCTTTTTACCAGTTCTACCAGCGCCCTGTCCATAGCCTGAATATCACCATTGCGATTGAAATGCGAAGTCTCTGTTTCCAGTATATATTCCCTGACATCGGCATCGGCAAGCATAATCTCGTAAGCGGCAATCCTGCCGCCTCCGATACGCCTTACCAGCTTCTGCGATATTACCGCCCCCAGCACTCGTGACAATCGGGCGGCTATCTGCAATTGCTTTTCTTTCGGAAAGACTTCTTTAAGGCAATCAACGCTTTGCAGGGCATTACTGGCGTACAATACGCCCAGCACCAAGCGTCCTGCTTCTGCCGCGCTGATAGCGGTTGATATCGTATCCATATCCGCCATATTACCAATGATGAGCACATCCGGGTCATGCTGCATAGCATGTTTCAAAGCGGTTTTCATAGATTGCGTATCGTCTCCGATATCCCGTTGGGCGATTATGCACTTATCATTTTTATACAGGTATTCTATCGGATCTTCAACTGTTATTATATTGCGCACCTCAGTCTTGTTCAGGTGGTCTATTATAGCTGCCAGCGTTGTTGATTTACCGCTGCCGGCAGGCCCCGTTACCAAGATAAGCCCCTCCTGTCTGTCTATAGCATTCCTGAATTCATCCGGTATTCCCAGCTCTTCTATCGTGGGGATCTCAAAAGGCACCAAGCGAAAGGAAATACTTATCGTTCCCCGCTGCCGTATAATGCTTACCCTGAAGCGAGCTAACCCGGAAACGCTATAGGCATAACCCAGTTCTTTTTCCTTCAGGAAAATACTTCTCTGGTCTGGCGTAGTGATGCGTTCAAGTGTTATCTCTACGTCTTTGCTTTCTATCGGGGGCAGGTCTGTTTGCGGGACAAGAACCCCGTCTATGCGCATCACCGGATGACTGGGCACCCTTAGGTGCAAATCCGAGGCTTTTTTATCAACCATCATTTTCAGCAGTTCATTTATTTCCATAACCCGTTTCTCTTTCCGGCATATGCCTTATTTACGTTGTTTTATTAATAAGGCTCTATGCCAGCCCTGCTGACACGGTTTGCCTCGGCTTCCATCCTGATCACTTCATCTTCTGTGAATAAGCGCCACCCCCTCCTGTCCCTGTTTTCCGGCTCTTTGAAGATACCTTCGGAAAGCCAGCGAAACAGGGTAGTACGGCTTATGCCGACCTTGCGACACACCTCTGCGGTCCGATAGTATTTTGTGCCACTTAATGTTACAGGCATATTTTTACCCCTTTAATACGTCTCGGGTATATTCTATTTCAGTTTACGCAGACGGTAAATCCCCCTTTAGTACTTCGCAGTAATACTTTAGCTGTATGACTATAGTTTATATTTACAAGTGTGTTTAATAAAAAAACAGATGCCCTGGAAAGGCATCTGTTTTATATTTTTTGGCATTGTGCAACTTATACTATGCTGTATTATCCAAGGCTTGCCGAAGCTCTTTTGCAAAGTTGCAGACGTTGCTAAAGTCATCACCGCCCGTTTGCAGAAGCTTTATTATCTGGCTGCCGACAATAACACCGTCTGCAATTTCAGCAACTTTAGCCGCCTGTTGCGGCGTTGATATACCAAAACCGACACATAGCGGTTTTTCTGTTTCTTTTCTCACTCTGGCAATAAAATCATCCAATTCCAGTGGCAATTCCTGCCTGGCGCCGGTAACACCGGCTACCGATACCATATATATAAAGCCGGCTGACTTTTCAGCTACCAGTCTCATGCGCTCCCTGGTACTGGTTGGCGCCAGCAAGTAAACCAAATCAATCCCATGCTTTTGGCTGGCGGCTTCCAATTCTTCGCCCTCGTCCGGCGGCAAATCCGGTATAATAAGCCCGTCCACTCCGCTCCAATGGCATTCCCTGCAAAATCTTTCAATGCCGAATTTCAGTACAGGATTATAGTAAGTCATAAAAACCAGCGGCACATCCGTCTGATTTCTAATCTTTTCCGCAATTTCCAGGCAGTCCTGCGGTGTAATCCCGTTCTGCAGGGCGATATGGCTGGCGTGCTGTATGGTAGCGCCATCTGCCATCGGATCTGAAAAAGGAATGCCGATTTCTATAATATCGCAACCGCTCTTTGCCAGTTGCGGCACCAGTTTAAGCGTATCTCCAATATCTGGATAACCGGCGGTTACATAGGCGATCAGCGCTTTTTTGCCCGGCTTTGCAAATACCTTTTCTATACGGTTCATTCCCTCTCCTCCAGCGCCCCGGCGATTATATCCATATCTTTATCACCGCGCCCGGAAAGATTTACAACTACCATCTTATCTTTATCCAGCGAGGCTGCTATTTTGGCGGCATAGTATATGGCGTGCGCTGATTCCAGCGCCGGCATTATACCTTCTGTGCGACACAGCAACTGAAAACCTTCAAGCGCCTGGCTATCATCAACAGCATCATATTCCACCCGCCCGATATCCTTAAGATAACTGTGTTCAGGGCCAACGCCGGGGTAATCCAGCCCGGCGGATATGCTGTGCGTTTCCTTTACCTGTCCATTGCTATCCTGCATCAGGTATGATTTCGCCCCATGCAGAACGCCGATACTGCCATCTGCCAGCGTCGCGGCGTGTTTGCCGCTATCCAGCCCGCAGCCGGCGGCTTCTACGCCGATAAGGCGTACCGATTTATCCTCCAGAAAGGGGTAAAAAATACCGATGGCGTTACTGCCGCCGCCGACACAAGCAACGATGCAATCCGGCAGGCGTCCTTCTTTCCGCATTATCTGTTCCTTTGTTTCCCTGCCGATTATAGACTGAAAATCGCGCACAATTCCCGGGTATGGCGAGGGGCCCACCACCGAACCCAGTAAGTAATGGCTGCTACTGGCATTGGTCACCCAATCCCTGATTGCTTCATTGATGGCATCTTTAAGCGTCTGGTTGCCGCTTTCAACCGCCCTTACTTCAGCCCCCATCAGCTTCATGCGAAAAACATTAAGCGCCTGGCGCTTTATATCCTCGGCACCCATATATACAATGCAATCCAGCCCCAATTTGGCGCAGACGGCAGCAGTGGCAACTCCATGCTGCCCGGCGCCGGTTTCGGCAATGATCCTCTTCTTGCCCATCCTCTTCGCCAGCAATCCCTGCCCCAAGGCATTATTTATCTTATGGGCGCCGGTATGCGCCAAATCTTCCCGCTTTAATAATATACGCGCGCCGCCGCAGTGTTTTGTAAGCCCCTCGGCCTCATAAAGAGACGTTGGCCTGCCTGAATAATCCCTTGAAAGGGATTCATATTCACCCCAGAATGCTTTATTCCCTTCAAGCTTTTTATAGGTGGACGCCAGTTCATCCAGCACCGGTATCAATGTTTCCGGCACAAAGCGCCCGCCGTAATCTCCAAAATACCCCTTGTTATCCGGTTGCACTTTCTGTCTCCTTTTCCGCCTGTCTTACCGCTTTTATAAAATCTTTTATATTGCGCCTGTTTTTTACACCAATGCTTTCCACCCCGCTTGAAACATCCACCCCCCATGGTTTCACGCTTTTTATAAGCCCGCCAACATTGTGCCGGTTAAGCCCGCCGGCAACTATAATCTTGTATTTTGCCGCTATGCTGTTCAGCAATTGCCAGTCAAAAACCTTGCCGCTGCCGCCATAAGCCTCGTCATTTTTAGCATCCAGTAAACATAGCGGCTCTTTTTTAAGTTTCAGAATATTGCTTTGTTCAAGTTCTTCCATTATCTTCCCCTCTTCTGTATCCGGCTTTACGTGAATTGTTTTTATAATCGGGTAATCTATATCAAGGCAATATTTCCAGCTTTCATCACCACTAAGCTGCACCCGGTCAAGCTGGCAGTAGGCGGCAATGCGATTAACTTCTTTGGCTTCAAGGTTTACAAATACACCCGCTATCTGTGGTAGATTTTCCGTTTTTTTTATCTCTCCAACAATCCAGGCAGCCTTCTCTACAGACACCTTCCTGCGGCTGGGAGCAAACACCAGTCCTATAAAATCGGCACCGGCTTCAGCGGCATCAATGGCATTTTCAGCACTGCTTATGCCGCATATTTTTATCATCGTCATAACAATTCCCTCATTCCGGCGGCAATATCCGGCGCTGCCATAAGTGTTTCGCCAACAAGGGCGGCATCAATCCCCCAGTCGCCCAGCTTTTGCATATCCTGCCGGTTTTTAATACCGCTTTCACTTACAACCACCCTATCCCAAGGTATCAGCGCTTTCAGGCGTTCCGTTGTATTTATGTCAACTACAAACGTTTTCAGGTTTCTGTTGTTTATGCCTATAATCTCGGCGCCGCTTTCCACGGCAACCGCCAATTCATCCCCGTTATGCGCTTCTACCAGGCACTGCATACCCAGATAGTGGCTTAATGATAATAAATCTAAAAGCTCATTCGGTTCCAGGGCAGCCGCAATTAACAGCAAACTGTCCGCGCCATATGCCCTTGATTGATAAACCTGATATGGGTCAATAATAAAATCTTTACGTAAAAGCGGTATACCCCTGTCATCTAAAGCTGATCTTATATCTTTCAGGTATTTAAGGCTGCCCTGAAAATTATCTTCTTCCGTCAGCACAGATATCGCCGATGCTCCACCATCGGCATATATTTTTGCTATCTCCGCCGGGTTAAAATCCTGCCGTATAACGCCCGCCGATGGCGATGCTTTTTTTACCTCGGCAACCAGTTTTACGCTTTTGCCTTTAAGCGCAGCCGCCAGTTTTAGCGGCGCAGACTGCTTTATAGCCATCTCTTTCAACTCTGCCAGTGGCAGGCTGCGCTTCTGCTCTTCAAGCCGGAGCTTAACATCGGCGATTATCTTTTGCAAAATCATAATTACCTCTTGGTTATGACTGGCTGAATTTAACCAGTTGCTCCATTTTAGCCATAGCCCTGCCGCTATCTATCTCCTCTTCCGCCATCTTGTACGCTTGCATCAGGTCTTCTGTTTTATCTCCTGCTACCAGCGCGGCAGCGGCATTCATAAGCACTACCTCACGGCGCGGGCTTCTTTCTCCGGCAAGTATTTTTCTCAATATTTCAGCGTTTTCTTCAGCAGTGCCGCCTTTTATTTCATCAAGGTTATATTCAGCAAGTCCAAAGTCCGCCGGGCTTATATGGTAGCTTTTTATATTACCATCTCTTACCTCATAAACAAACGTGCGCCCGCTTATGGCAATTTCGTCCATGCCGCTTTCACCGTGAACCACCAGCCCGTGTTTGCAACCTAACCCTTTAAGCGCAAGGGCAATTCTTTTCGCCATTTTGCCGTCAGCAACACCAATAACCTGGGCTTGCGCTCCGGCAGGATTGGTTAATGGCCCCAGTATATTAAAAACAGTGCGTATACCAATTTCGCGGCGTGGCGGGGCAGCGTATTTCATCGCCGGGTGGAATATCACGGCGAAGATAAAACCAATGCCCACCTCTTCTATACAGCGTTTTACCCCTTCGGCATCACAGTCTATCTTAATTCCCAGCGCCTCAAATACATCTGCGCTGCCGCATTTACTGCTCATGGCGCGGTTGCCATGCTTGGCTACCTTTAACCCGGCAGAAGCGGCTATAAACGCCGCCGCCGTAGATATATTAAAGGTTCCGGCAGCATCACCGCCGGTGCCGCAGGTATCCACTAATGGTCCATCTATATTAAGTGGCACAGATTTAGCCCGCATTGTCTTTGCCAGCCCGATTATCTCATCAACCGTTTCTCCTTTAAGACGCAGCGCGGTTACAAAAGCGCCAAACTGCGAAGGGGTGGCTTCACCATCCATTATCTCCTGCATTACCTTTTCCGCCTGTTCCATTGCCAGCGAATTGCCTTCAACCAGTGTTCTGATAGCCTCTTTTATCATTTTAATACTCCTTTTCCAGGAAATTTTCCAGCAGTTTTTTGCCATGCTGTGTCATAAAAGATTCCGGGTGAAACTGAACGCCTTCCAGCATATACTTGCGATGCCGCAAACCCATAACGGTACCGTCTTCCGTCCAGGCGGTTATTTCAAAACAATCCGGCAGGCTCTCGCGTTTCAGTATAAGTGAGTGATAGCGAATAGCGGAAAACGGGCTGGGCAGCCCGGCGAATACCCCGCCTTCGCTGTGGTATATTTCAGAAGACTTGCCATGCATTATTTTATCTGCCTGCACCACTTCCCCGCCATAGCAGTAACCGACGCACTGATGCCCCAGGCAAACGCCCATCACCGGCAGCTTCGGCGCAAAGTGTTTTATAACATCGTTAGAGATGCCGGCATTAAGCGGTGTTGAAGGACCCGGAGATATTACAATGCGCTGCGGTTTCAGCTTTTCAATCTCTTTTATCGTTGTTTTATCATTGCGTATAACCAGTGTTTCCCTTCCAAGCTCACGCAGATATTGAAACAGGTTATAGGTAAAGCTGTCATAATTATCAATAAGCAGTATCATCTTTCACTCTCGCTTTTTCGGCTGTTCCCTCAGCCTGCCTAATCGCTTTTAATAATGCTTTTGCCTTGTTCATTGATTCTTCGTATTCTTTCTGCGGCACGCTGTCATAAACAACGCCACAGCCCGCCTGCGTGTAGGCGATGCCGTTTTTCATAACCATTGTTCTGATTGATATCGCCATATCCATATTGCCGGAGAATGAAAAGTAACCGGCTGCCCCGGCGTATGGACCCCTTTTATCCGGCTCCAGCTCCGCGATTATCTGCATCGCCCTTATCTTGGGCGCGCCGGATACAGTGCCTGCCGGAAAGCAAGCTTTCAAGGCGTCAATGGCATTCATATCATCGCGCAGTTTTCCCTGCACATGCGTCACCAGGTGCATAACATGAGAGTACCGCTCTACTTCCATCAATTCACTGACCTCTACCGTTCCCGGCTGGCTTACGCGCCCGATGTCGTTCCTGCCCAAGTCCACCAGCATAATATGTTCTGCCCGCTCTTTTTCGTCCGCCTTGAGTTCCGCTTCTAATCTGTCATCCTCCTGCGGCGTTTTTCCGCGTGGTCGTGTTCCCGCCAGTGGCCGGGTCATTACCGTGCCGTCTTCCACCCTGACCAGAATCTCCGGCGAAGCTCCGATGATATAAAAATCCTTTAAATCCAGAAAAAACATATACGGTGAGGGGTTTATGCTGCGCAGCGCACGGTAAACCTCAAACGGAGAGGCGTCCGTTTGCTGCGCCATCCGTTGCGAAAGCACTACCTGAATGGCTTCCCCGGCCGTTATATACTCTTTTATCTTCTCAACGCTTTCTTCAAATTTATGCCGTGAAACATTGGATATTATATTGCCGCCTTCTCCTGATTTAGCAGTCTTTTTTTCAATATTCAGCGGCTGGTTCAGCCGTTCTGCCAGTTCTTCAATACGGGTAATGGCTCTGGCATATTCTTCATCTATATTCCCATCCAGCCGGATGTGGCTCAGTATCTTTATACGGTGAGTGGCATGGTCAAATACCAGCATCGTATCCACAAACATAAAAAGTGATTCCGGCAGGCTGAGCGGGTCTGCTTCTGGCGAAGGCAATTCCTCAAAACGGCTGACGGCTTCGTATGCCAGATAACCGACAGCGCCGCCGCTAAAACGCGGCAGCCCGTCAACCGGCACTATTTTGTATTTTTCCAGTTCTTTGTCAATCAACGGCAGCGGGTCAATATTATCAGCGCCGGAAGTGGTTATCGTTTTATACGGCTCTGTGCCGATAAAGCTGTAACGCGCCAGCCTTTCGCCGCCCTCAACACTTTCCAGCAGGAAAGATTTGCCGCCTTTGTTTATCTTAAGAAAAGCCGACACCGGCGTTTCTAAATCCGCAACCATTTCCCGGTAAACGGGTATCAGGTTGCCTTTATATTTCAGCTTCTTTACCTCTTCCAATGACGGGCGATACATTAAAAACCTCCTCCAAATAAAAAACCCCTCGTCTCAGGGACGAGAGGTCCAACCTTCGCGGTGCCACCCTAATTAATCACCTATAGCGATGATTATCTCTTTCAGGTACGGCTTCTATTCAAAGCGATACCCCGGGATTTGTTAACGGTTCCCTTTCCGGCAGAGCCTACTCGTTTTCGTCTTTCGGCTTGCAGCTCCCGAGTCCATTCAACCCCTGCGCCAGCACCGGCTCCCACCTTACCCGGCTCTCTTGGCTTCGCTGGGGGTTTACTAATCTCGTTCCCAGCCTTTAACTATATGTGTAAAGTCTAACGAAAGAGATACCCTTTGTCAAGCTAAAAATAATATATGCAATGCCTGCTTTGCTATCTTTTGTAACCCAGGTTACAGAACACCCTGAAGTTTATGGCTATTATTGTGATACAATAAATTCAAGGGTTAATTTGAGGTGTAACTATGAACAGCAAATGCCCCGGACAAAGCGGAAAAAACCTCAGGGTGGCACTATACAAGTGCCAGAACTGCGGCGCAGAGGTAGAGATATTTTCAGATGAACTTAAAATAAGATGCCGTAAATGCGGGCAATATGTATATAGTAAAAAAACGCCTTCCTGTATAGATTGGTGCGCCTCTGCCCGCCAGTGCCTCGGCGAGGAGCGATGGAAGCAGCTCAGGGGGGAAGAAAGCAGCGACTAGGGCTGGTCTTACTCTTTACAGATATTAAAAGTACTATAGTTTATTAGCTATAAATCCTTCCTTGCCAACTGAAAGGGGTTATGTTTTAGCGAATAAGCGAGTATAACGTCAATACAGAGGGTTATCATAGTTGTTCTTTTTCTGTATCTGCCCTTATATGGCTTTGACACACGCGCAGCCACATTATATTATGTCTCTTAGCCATGTCGCAAAGAATTGATATAGAACTGATATGATAGAAGGCAAGTGTTCCAGATGCGGCACAATGCGTTACGGTTGGGCTCTTCTCAATCCTCGCTACCAAACCTGCCCTGCCTGCGGCGCCGGTCTTGAGATTTATAAAGATGGCGTGTTGGTTGCCAAGGGATTTTCGCCTTTCACCGCAGAGAGAATTGACGTTGACCCGCATAAAGATGCCGCCTCTCCCCAGACCCAGAATATCATTGAAGAAGAAAAGTAACGGCAGCTTGCCGCGGCATTGCAGCTGGCTTTCGTGTTTTCTCCCTGCAGGCGCATAGTCCCCCTTTTTTAAAATCCGTGAATAGTTCTGTTGTTTAAAACTGTATCGCTGTTTAAATAAGCTATGGTTGTATTTTGCGGCTTTTAATAGTAATATTATATTTAATCTTGAACGGGATAGTGCCTATAAATATGGCAGACTGGCAAATAACAACAACCACTATATACTGTGACGCAATTGACGACGAAGCTACGCTGCTGGTCTATGCTGACGGCACGCTGAAATGCACCGGTTATACGAAGTATTTCAAGCCTGACCGTGAAGCCGGCAAACTTCTAAAGCAAAGGGGCAAGTCTTTGAACAGGGTTCTTGAATGCGGCGGGCTTGAATGCCATCGCCTTACCGGTTACAGAGACAAATTAATAACCGAAGACATCGGCAAGCAGTAATTACTAACCCCCTGCTGCCGCCAGTTATATCTGTTACGGATAACGATTTTGAGCAACGGTAAAGAAACAAAGCTGCGGATTGAAAACCTCTCCCTGTCTTTTGGCGGGGTCAATTCTCTTGTTGATATAAGTCTGGATATATACAGCAATGAAATTCTAGCTATCATCGGCCCCAACGGCGCCGGTAAAACCTGCCTGCTCAACTGCATAAACGGCTTCTACAAGCCACAAGAAGGTGAGATATACTACAAAGAGCAGCGCATAACCCGTATCCGTCCGGATAAAGCCGCCCGCATGGGGCTTGCGCGCACTTTCCAGAACATAGAGCTTTATACCGGCTTGAGCACGCTGGATAACATTATGGCAGCGAGACATGTTCTTATGCATCAAAACGCTCTTAGCGGCGCCCTCTATTTCGGCTGGGCGCACAAAGAAGAAATAAAACACCGGCGCACGGTAGAGGATATTATAGATTTTCTGGAGATAGAACCGATACGTAAAAGCGTTGTTGGTATGTTGCCTTACGGCATGCGCAAACGGGTAGAGCTGGGGCGGGCGCTGGCGCTGGAGCCAAAGGTTCTGCTGCTGGACGAGCCAATGGCAGGCATGAATCTGGAAGAAAAAGAGGATATCGCCCGTTTTATTGTTGATATATTTGAAGGACAAGGCGAAACTTACCCTGATACGCCTGTTTTAAGAGATGGTATAAATTGCATTGTGCTGGTAGAGCATGATATGGGAGTGGTAATGGACCTTGCCGACCGCATTATCGTACTTGATTTCGGCAGAATTATCGCTGAAGGCACCCCTCAGGAGATTATGAACAATCCGGATGTCATCTCGGCATATCTGGGGGTCAAGAAGTAATCCGTTTTCCCATAAGGGGTTAAATTATGCCGTGGCCGAAAGCCCGGCTTTTTTGTATGCTGTTCTATCTATTTCCAGGTACGCCTGTCGGTTATTATTTTGCAATCCGCCGGAATGCCGTCTTCAGCAACAAACTCTACACTGTCCGCCCTGACAACGCACACACTCTGAAACCTGGCGTTTATATCGCCAGCCAGTATATCTTTATCTATGCTATCATCTTTCAGCTCTACCTTTATCAAAAGCTCATCACGCTGCGCCTGCCGGTCAACTATTATCTGGAATCTGGAAACCATCTCAAATTCAGCAAAAACCTTCTCCACCTGTTTTGCCACCACAAACATACCGCGCACCTTTACAGCATCACTAGCCCTGCCAACAATACCAATAAGCTTGGCTGCCGTCCTGCCGCATGGGCAAGCATCTGCCTTGTATGCCGATAAGTCTCCCGTGCCAAAGCGTATCAGCCCCCAGGTTTTGTTATGCACCGGCGTTACCACAACCTCTCCCACCTTCCCCGGCTCCAGTTGTTTGCCGGTTTCCGGGTCTATAATCTCTATTATGTATTCATCCATAAAGTGCATGCCGTCTTTCAGACTGCATTCATAGGCAATGGCGCCGCCAGGTTCAGTGACGGCATAAGCCTGCCGCGTATCTATTTTATAATCCTCTTCCAGCGTTTTTCTTATAGAGGGCGAAAGCATTTCACCGGTGAACCAGGCTCTTTCAACTCTGAAGTCTTTGCAAAAGTTATAACCCGCCTCTTCAGCCTGTTTTATCACCGTCATCAAAAAGCTGGGCGTTCCAACAAACCCGTTAACACCTAAATCAAGCATTGTTTTTATCAGTATCTCCGTATGCCCGGTACCCATCGGTATAGCGGTGGCGCCGCAATCACGGATGGCTTCGTGGAACAGGATACCTGCCGGAGACATGTGGTAAGTAAAGGTATTAATTACCAAATCCCCTTTTCTGAAACCAGCAGCCCAAAAGGACTTGGCAAACCACTTTATTCCCGAATGCTGTATCGGCTCATAGACCGGTCCCGGTGAAAGAAAAACGCGCTCTACGTCCTGCGGGGGAATGGCGGAAAGTCCACCGTAAGGCGGATTGTTTTTCTGCATTTCTATCAAGTCTGTCTTCCGCGTAACAGGCAGCTTTTCCAAATCCTTAAGCGTCTTTATCTGCGAAGGCGCAACACCCGCGCCATCCAGCAATTCTTTAACCGCCGGTGCGTTTTTATAAGCATTCCCTATGGTTTGCGCCAATGCTTTATCTTGATATTGCCGCCGCTTTTCAGGCGTCATTACCTCCAGCTTGTCAAAATATTCGTCTTTTCTTACAACCATCTTTTACGCCTCTTGTAGTGTTTTACTTCACGATAGCTCTTCTTGTTACCCAACGCTGAAAGTCCAATGTAAAACTCTTTTACATCCTCGTTATTCTTGAGGAATTCAGCATCACCGTCAAGCACGATACGCCCATTCTCCATAACGTAGCCGCTGTTAGCAATGCTTAAAGCAATTCGGACGTTCTGCTCCACCAGCAACACAGATGTTTTCTGCTCTGTATTAAAGCGTTTAATAATATCGTATATCTCCTCTACCAGCAATGGCGCCAGCCCCAATGAAGGCTCATCCAGCATCATCAATTTGGGTGTAGACATCATCGCCCGTCCGATAACCAGCATCTGCTGTTCGCCGCCGGAAAGGTAGCCTGCAATATTGCCGCGCAGGTCTTTAAGCCTCGGAAAGTAATCATAAACCATTTCCATATCTTGCTTTATAGCGCCACGGTCTTTTCTGTTGAAAGCACCAACCATCAGGTTTTCTTCGGTGGTAAGATGCCCGAAAACCCGCCGCCCTTCCAGCGCCTGCACGATACCCAGCTTGCCTATCTGCTCGGCGTTCTTTTTGTCTATGCGCTGCCCGTTCCACTCTATGCTGCCATCTGTTACCTCTCCCTCTTCCACATGCAGCAAGCCGGATATAGCTTTCAGTGTAGTGCTTTTCCCGGCGCCATTGGCGCCCAGCAAAGCGACGATGGCGCCTTCCTCTACAGACAGGGAAACACCATGCAATACTCTTATTACATTAAGGTATGTAACCTCAATGTTGTTCAGTTTTAGCATCGCTAACTTTTCCGGGTGGGAGCATCAGCATTATTACCGAAGCTCCCACCCAATATCTTACTTTTCTCTATATTGTTTATTTTATATCTTATTCAAAGACATATGGAATCAGAGGGGCATCCACCCAGCCTGTAATTGGCACAATTTCACCGCTCTGAATCTGGAATACCCTTACTGCTTTGGCCAGCCGGTTATCGCCACTGGTATAGCTTACCGGTCCGTGTAAACCGCCAACATCAAAGTTATCAAGAGCCTGGAAGCCATATTCTTCAACAGCCTCCGGCGTCATGTTCTCAATACCCACTTCTTCTACCGCCAGCCGCAGGATTTCAGCTATAAGAAGCCCCTCTGCCCAGGAGGTTATGTAATCCATGTTGCCATAGTCATCGGGGTGGTACTCCTGGCAATATTCAACCATCTTGTCCATGGCGGCAACATCATCTCCCCAGTTGACCGTCGGGTAAACGCCATAGACGCCCTCGGCGTCTGTGCCGGCAAGCTCAACAAGAACACTGGTGAAGCTGGCATGCCCGCAGGCAATGGTGATACCAGGATACAGCCCTTTATCAACAGCATCTTTTACAATAATGGAGGTTGGCTGCGGTGTGCTGGATATGTAAAGGATATCCGGGTCTTCTCCCATAATGCGTGTGATACTGTCTATCTCAGACATGGTGGTTGAATCATGCTCTTCCCAGGCTACGATATCAATGCCCATATCATCAGCCAGGATTTCAGCGGCAGCCCTGGCGCCTGAACCTGTAGAGTTGTTCAGAAGGTGCATCGCCATTTTGGGTCTGCCTTCGCCTTCCCAGATATTCTCCAGATAGTATTCGGCGAAAGCCGCCCAGTCATCGCCATAGTCCGGCATCTGGGCATATATGTGCCGCGGCGGGTTGGTCAGCGCCGGTGCGCTGAAGACGGCAAAGCCGGGGAATGATTCACGGTTGGCAATTTCCGCCGAAGCCGTCATCATAGCCGATGAATTGGTGGTAAACATCAGGCAACCTGCGTTGATAAGCTCGTTTATAATAGTTGTGGCTTTAGAAGCGTCGTATTCGTTGTCTCTCCAGACAACTTCAATCTCGTAACCGTTAACACCGCCCAGTTCTTCATTAATATATTTGATGCAGTCCAGCTTGGCATTACCCATCGGCTGTCCTTTTGAAGCGGCTTTGCCGGTGTAGCAGATGCTTAAGCCAACCTTAAGTGTTTCTGTCTTTTCAGCTTGATTACAACCGCTCAAGAACGGCACGGCTACCATAACCAGCGTCAGGCAGATAAAAGTGCATAATTTTGCAATTTTCTTTACTTTCAACTTTTAGATCTCCTTTTCGTTATTTTTCTTTTTTCCACTTGCGGAGTTGAAATCGCTGATTTCACATTATTCCATCCTCCTGTGTTATTCTATTTTTCTTATCAATATGAAAAGGGCCACAGGCGATAGGAAGCCTTGAATAACTGCCATCGGTGTGCCAGCCCTCTTGGTTCTATTATCAGGAACAGGATAATGACCAGGCCCAGTATTATTGGCCCCAAACCGGTGGTGAAACCGGCTGTAAGGTTGAAAGTACTCTCAAGTGAAGGCGCAATGTATGTTATTCCCTGTTGCAACAGACGGATAAAAAGAACACCGAATATCGGACCGACGCTCTTTCCCAATCCACCTATTATTATCATGCCAATATACAGGATAGAATCTGAAATATGGAAGTTTTCGGCGCTCATGAAACCTGTCCAGTGTGCCAGCAGCGAACCGGCTATACCCGCCAGAAAACAGCCGATAAAGAAAGCCAGCAGTTTGTAACGGAACAGGTTGATTCCCATAACCTCGGCTGCCAGGTCGTTATCTCTAATGGCGACAAAGGCTCTGCCCGTTCTTGTGCGCGCCAGATTGGTGGCGAAAAATACCACCATAATTAAAATAACCACAATGAGATAGAACTGGCTGCCCTGGCTGACAAACTCTATGCCGAAGATTTCCGCCGGCGGCACGCGTATGCCGTCAAAACCGCCGGTTACACTGGTCCAGTGTTCAATAACCCAGATTATTATAAGCTGGGCGGCGATGGTGCTGATAGCCAGGTAAAAGCCCTTGACGCGCACAGAAGGAATGCCGAATATCATACCCACCAGACCCGCCAGCAAACCGGCTGAAATCAAGCCTACCAGAAAAGGCAGTTCAAAGCGGTTGGTAAGCACCGCAGAAGTATAGGCGCCGACGGCTATAAAACCGGCATGCCCGATAGATAGCTGTCCGCAGTAGCCGGTAAGGATATTAAGACCGATGGCAGCGATTATGGTGATGCCTATCAGGTTGGCGACACTCAACCAGTGGTTGCCAAAGTATAGCGGCGCAGTGAAAAGCAGCACAAAAAGCAGAAGCAGCATCGCCCAGTGGGTCTTGGTGCGAAATATCGCCATGTCACTGGCATAGGTATAGTTTCTGACACCAGCCGGTAAATTCAATTTCTATATCCTTTCTATGCGTTCTTCACCGAACAGCCCGTATGGCTTTATTAACATTACGATTACTATAATAACGAAGGGTATTATATCCTTGATGCCCGCCCACATATGTGGCGTCAGGAAGCCGCCGCCGATGTTCTCCGCCAGCCCGATTATAGGACCGGCAATGATAGCGCCCAGGAAAGAATCCAATCCTCCCAGTATAACTACAGAGAATGATTTTAAACCGGTTTCAACCAGCCCGTAGCTTATGCCGCCGATAGAAGACATCAGCACGCCGCCGACAGCCGCCAGCACACAGGCAAACATCCACGACCTTGAAAATATCTTGGTTACCGGAATGCCGCACGCCTGCACCGCCAGCTGGTCATCAGCTGTCGCCCGCATGGCGATACCCATACGGCTGTATTTAAAATAGAGTGATAATAGAATAAAAAGCACCAGCGATATCGCCGCCGCCAGTAAATACTCCATAGAGACAACCGCAGAGCCGATATGCACTGTATTCTGCGGGAAGATATGCGGCATTCCGGCGACGCTTTTGGGCCAGATAAAGGTTACTACACCCTCAATTAAATAGGCTACGCCAAGTGTTATGGTTATCAGTGATAATATCGGCTGGGCGATGAGAGGTCTTAAAATAAACCTTTCTATCACCCACCCAAGCGCCAGGGCGAATAATATTACCAGTATAAGCGCCAGCCAAACGGACAATCCACGCTGCTCCAGCATGCCATATGTGAACCATGAAAATAAAAGTACCAGCTGACCCAGCGCCAGATTGGCGACACCGCTGGACTTCCAGATTAAAACAAAGCCCAGCGCTATCAGCGCATAGACCATGCCAACGGTTAAACCGGTTACCGTATACTGAAGCAGTTCATCCATTGTTTTCCGCTTCCTGCGCCACTGTGCGCACCTTTATACTGGTGGTTACCACGCCTTTTCTGCCGTCACGGTATGTTACCTGCGCTTCCACCTTTACCTCGCTGCCTTTGCCATACATAGCCTTTATAAGGTCCTTGTAGCGTTCCTCTATAAATTCGCGGCGCAGTTTGCGGGTACGGGTAAGTTCGGCTTCATCGGGGTCAAATTCTTTGTGCAGCAGCACGAACTTCCTCACCCTTGAAGACTCCGGCAGATAGCTGTTTACGCGCAGCAGGTCTTTTTGCACCAGATCTGCAACCTCTTTTTTCTGTGAAAGGTCAACAAAGGTAGTGTAAGGCAGGTGGTTGCGTTCCGCCCATTTACCAACCATAGCAAAATCCATATTGACGATAGCGGATACGAAATCCTTGTCCTTGCCGCCGATTACCATGGCGTCCTTGATATACGGGCTGAAGCGCAACCGCCCTTCTATATACTGAGGGGCGTATTTGATGCCGGAACGCAGTTCTCCCATATGCACCAGCCGGTCCATAAAAATCAGGTGTCCGCCTTCATCTATGTTAACGGCATCGCCAGTATGACACCAGCCATCCAGGAGCACTTCTTTAGTCTTTTCGTCATCCTTGTGATAACCGCCAAACATGCATTCGCTTCTTACCAGCAGTTCACCCTCTTTGGTTATCCTGACCTCTGTGCCAAGCGCCGGACGTCCGACGCTTTCAAACTTTATGTCACCTTTCCCGTGAGAGGATATATAACCGGCTTCGGTACTGCCATAGTTCTGCCGCAGCTCTATGCCGATGGCGTGTATAAGGCGAAAGGTATCCAGGCTTAAGACAGAACTGCCGGTAACGGCAAAACGCACCTTGCTCAGCCCCAGCCTGTCTTTAAGCGGCTTGAAAAGCAGGTAATAGGCAACGCCGTAGAGGGCGCGCCAGAACATATTAGGCTTCTTGCCCTCAAGGTGCATATCGGCAACCTTGTAGCCCAGCGGCATAAACAGGTTGTACGCAAAACGCTTGAGCGGATGGGCATCTATCATCTTTATCTGGATATCAGATACCAGGCTCTCCCACTGCCTTGGCCCATAAATTACAAATTCGGGTCCTACCTCTCGGGTATCTTCGGCAATAGTCTCCGGCTCTTCGGGGAAGTTGAGGCGGGCGCCGGTAAGCAGGTGCGGCACAGTGGCAAAAAAGCTGTCACCCACCCAGGCTGCCGGGAAGTTGGACATAAGGTCATCTTTTTCGCTTAGCGGAAACCTGTCTATAAAAGCGCGGGCTGTTCTTATAAGCGAGCGGTGCGTCAGGCAGGCTCCCTTGGGCAAGCCTGTTGTGCCGGATGTGTAATAGATAAAGGCAACATCATCAGGCGCCACCTTTTCCATGTTTTTTTCGAAAATCTGCGGATGCTCTTCTTCGTATTGCCTGCCCATTTTAATTACATCATTAAAGGAGGCGAGAATGGGGTCGTCATAGTGCTTAAGCCCCTTGGGGTCCCAGTAGATAACCTTCTTAAGTTCAGGCAGGTTTTCTCTTATTTCAAGGAACTTGTCGGTCTGTTCCTGGTCATTTACAATGGCAAATCTGGCATTTGAGTGCCTGGCGATATGCTCCACTTCAGAAGGAATGGAATCAACAAAAATACCGGTG
Organism: Dehalococcoidales bacterium; assembly: GCA_963674855.2. Classification (GTDB taxonomy): domain Bacteria; phylum Chloroflexota; class Dehalococcoidia; order Dehalococcoidales. The sequence continues at coordinate 921,919 of CAXXST010000002.1, read as the reverse complement.
CCGATGCCGCCGGCAGCCTGGGCGGCAAACTCACCCCAGAACCACTCCGGCTCGTTATCACCTATCATACAGACAACATCCCCCGGTTTAAGCCCAAGGCTGACAAGCCCCAGTGAAAAGTATTTTACATTCTGATATGATTCTGCCCAGCTGTAGCGCTGCCAGATGCCGAATCTTTTCATGCAGACAGCCGTATGCGAACCCCAGCGCTGGCTGTTGCGCATAAGCAGTTTGGGTATGGTGCCCCAATCCTCTGCCGGTGATACTTCTTTTTTAATTTCTTTCTGCTTCAGCATATACAGCTCTTTTTATATAACAAAGACCTCGCACTCAGGAGGTCTTTTATATACTGATACTGTTTATTTCGCCCGGCTGTTTTTCTTTGTGTTCAGACCCCCCAGCGCACCCTCGTGCGCACGGTAAATGTGAAGTCTGTTTTCTCCGGTTTAATAAATATATTTGACATTCTTGCTTTATAATAGTTTCTGTAAAGCTGGATTTTAACATAATATTTTTCTTATTGTCAATTACTTTTCCTTTTTTATTCATTCATAATCCAGCTAGGATTCGGTATTGCCAACCGGTATTGTTATACCGGTGGATTTGGCGATTAAACGGTTATCCTGATTTATAACCGTTATCTCCGAAAAACCGGCACGTCTGCCGCTTTTCATAACACGACATTCGGCGGTAAGCTCATCACCAGCCTTTGCGCCGGCTATGAAACTGGTGTTGAAGTTAGAGGCGACACTGGGATACGCCAGTGAATTAGAGGCATAGCCGAACGCCTGGTCTGAAACAGCCATTATAATACCGCCGAAGGTAAGCCCGTGAAAGTTTTGGTATTGCGGCTTTATTTTCATCTTCACTTTGGCGTAACCGGGCGTCAATTCCAACAGCTCAATATCAAGAAACCTGGCTACCGGCTCTTCCTTTTCCTGTTGTTTTAACCAGGCTATATTTTCTGCGGTTTTTTGCGGCTGCTTGTCATCCATTTTTTTTCTCCGTTTTTTTATGCAGTATCGCCTGCCCGCCCCATTTGAAAGCCTTCATGTTCAATTCAACAACCTTTTGCGGCAGGTTAGCGGCTATATTCTCTTTCCATACGTTTTCTCCCAACGGCAGAAAACGGGAAAGACAGCCCAGCATAAAGATATTTAACGTCTTTATATTTCCCAAGCCAGTAGTAATTTGCGCGCCGTCCACTATATAGTATTCTTTCGTCCTGCTTTTTATAACCGCCATTATTTCTTTATCAGACGGATAACATTCTTCCCCCAGACTTACCGCCAGCGGCGGCAACTCCTGGTTGTTGATAACAGCTATGCCGCCGGGGCGCAACCAACTGACCCAGCGGGCGGCTTCCAGCTTTTCAAAAGCAAGCAGTATATCAGCTTCACCTCTTTTTATAAGTGGCGAATGCACTTTTTCCGATATGCGCAGGTGACTTATAACGCTGCCGCCGCGTTGTGCCATGCCCAGCGTATCGGTCTTTTTGACATCATAACCGGCAGACATTGCGGCATCGCTGATTATGTTTCCGGCAAGGATTACCCCCTGCCCGCCAACGCCGGCTATTATAAGGTTATACGGCTGCATCATCCGCCTCTGTCTTTATGGCTTTTCTGGGGCATATCTGTACACATAGTGAGCAGCTTTCACCGGCACACAGCGAAGCATCTATTACAATGCGGTCATCCTGTTTGCGTATTGCGGGGCACCCCAACATCAGGCAACTGTTACAGCGGTTGCAAAGCTTTTCATCTACAAATATAGCCCCGGATTTTTTCTTTCTGACGGCACAAGCTCCCCGCACGATGACAACTGAAAGTTCATCACTATATATGGAATCTTTAATACCGGCCCTTAAGGTTTTTATATCCCAGGCGTTTATAACCTTGACATCCTCAACGCCAATACCGCGCACCAGCGGCTCCAGTTCTGTGATTGCGGTTGTTTCCCCCTGTGCCGTGACGCCGGTGCCGGGATGCTCCTGATGCCCCGTCATCGCCGTGGTGCGGTTATCCAGAATGATTACAGTTATTCTGCCTTTGTTATAGACGGCGTTTACCAGCCCGGTGATACCGGAGTGCAGAAAGGTTGAATCACCGATAACGGCAACTATTCTTTCATTTTCTCCGGCTTTTTCCATCCCCAGCGCCTGCCCGATGCCGGCGCCCATACAGGCGCAGGTATCCATGGCGTTCAGCGGCGGCAAAGCTCCCAACGTATAACAGCCGATATCACCGGTTATTACCAGCTTCGGCTCTTTTTTCGTTTTGCCCGGCAGGTTTGAACGCTGCCCCAAACCGCTTAATACATGATAAGTACCGCTGTGCGGACAGCCGGGGCAGAATAGGGGCGGTCTTGCCGGCAGCTTTGGTTCTTTATAATCCACTTTTGTTTCTATTTTTTGCGACAGCAAGCCTGCTTTTACGGCGGCTTCTTCAATAATATCCGGGCTGAGTTCGCCCGTAAGCGGGATAAAATCTTTACCAATTACATCTATACCCATTGCCTTTATCTGTTCTTCCATAAAGGGATCAAGCTCTTCTATAACCAGCAGTTTATCCACTTGCGCGGCGAACCTTTTTATTAACCTCTTTGGCAGCGGATATGCCATCGCCAGCTTCAGAAAAGAAGCTTCCGTGAAAACCTCGCAGGCATGGCTATAAGCAACGCCAGCAGTTATTATGCCTATGCGCCCGTCCCCCTCTATTATCTTGTTAAGCGGGAGGGTTTCACAATACTCCGCCAGCTTAAGCAGGCGTTCTTCCATAATGGGGTGCCGCTTATGGGCGCAGGAAGGCAGCATGACAAACTTGCTGAAATCATACTCAAAGCCCTGATTTTCCTTTGTAATCATTCTGCCTGCCCCGGTTTCTACTACTGATTTTGAATGCGATATGCGTGTGGTAGATCTCACCATTACCGGTGTATCAAACTCTTCGCTGATAGCGAAGGCATATGGCATAATATCATAGGCTTCCTGGCTGTCCGCAGGCTCCAGCATTGGTATTTTTGCCAGACGGGCGTAGTGGCGGTTATCCTGCTCGTTTTGAGAGCTGTGCATACCCGGGTCGTCTGCGGTTATAACAACCAGTCCTCCCTTTACACCGGTTATGGAAGCCGCCATAAAGGGGTCTCCGGCTACGTTCAACCCAACGTGCTTCATTGAAACCAGCGAACGCACACCGGCGTATGATGCCCCCAGCCCCACTTCCATTGCCACCTTTTCGTTAGTGGACCACTCAGCATATATATCCTTGAATCCTGAAAGGTTTTCCAGTATCTCGGTACTGGGCGTCCCTGGATACGCCGCCGCCACCATAACGCCGGCATCATAAGCCCCCAGAGCAAGGGCTTCATTTCCGGAAAGCAGTTTCTTTGCCATCAGGGTATTATAGCATATCCGGTTGTTTTTCAATGCCTGATATTGCCTGAAATAGCCGCAGGGCAAGCTTTTTACAGCCCGCCCTGCGGCTATCTATAACAATGGCGAAACAGACTATAGTATTGGCAGGTATTTATTCAATTCGTATTCCGTTACCTGCTTGCGGTAATCATCCCACTCTATCTTTTTATTCGCTATAAAGGCATTGAAGACATGCTCTCCCAGCGCCTTACGCACAACCTCACTTTTTTCTGTCAGGTGAACTGCCTCTATCAGGCTGCCCGGCAGCGTACCGATCCCTCTTTTGGCTCTCTCGGCTTCGCCCATCTCGTAGATGTTTTCTTCCACCGGTTCAGGTATCTTGTAACCTTTTTCTATACCTTCCAGCCCGGCTGCCAGCATTACGCTGAATGCCAAATACGGATTGCAGGCGGGGTCTGCCGAGCGCAATTCAACACGAGTGGCTTTTTCACGTCCGGGCCTGTATCCCGGTACTCTAACCAAATCAGAGCGGTTGCGTATTGCCCAGGACTGGTATACCGGCGCTTCGTAACCCGGTATCAGCCTTTTGTAGGAATTAACCCACTGGTTACAAACAGAAGTAATTTCCGGTGCGTGTTTCAGCAAACCGGCAATATAGCCCTTTGCTTCATCAGACAGGTTAAATTCATCCTCAGCCTTGAAAAATGCATTTCTGTCTCCCTTGAATAATGACTGATGAACATGCATGCCACTGCCGTTTACGCCACTGATTGGTTTCGGCATAAAGGTGGCATATACCCCCTGCTTTATGGCAACCTCTTTGACCACCAGGCGATAGGTCATAACGTTATCCGCCATCGTCAGGGCATCCGTATAGCGCATGTCTATTTCGTGCTGGCTGCCGGCTACCTCATGGTGAGAATACTCTATGCCTATGCCCATTTCTTCCAGCATAAGAACTGTATCCCGCCTCAGGTCCATAGCTGCATCCAGCGGCGTCAGGTCAAAATAACCGCCGGCGTCCAGTTGTTCAGTGCCATTTGAATCACGGAAATAGAAGTATTCCAGTTCCGGGCCTACATAAAAGGTATAACCCAGGTCAGCCGCCCGCTTGAGGTTCTTTTTCAGGATGTATCTTGGATCGCCTTCAAAGGGTTCGCCGCCGGGCTTATATACATCGCAGAACATACGCGCCACCGCCCGATGATCTCGCGGACGCCAGGGCAGTAATCTGAATGTATCAGGGTCTGGCAGGGCTATCATATCGCTTTCATCGATACGGGCAAAACCCTCGATGGAAGAGCCATCAAAGCCCATTCCCTCTTCCAGCGCTCCTTCCAGTTCTTCTACTGTGATGGCAAAGCTCTTGAGGATGCCAAGTATATCGGTGAACCACAGACGAATAAACTTGACGTCATGCTCCTTTGCCATTTTGAGAACGTATTCTTTGCTCTCTTGCTTGTTTCTGTTTGCCATTGTTGCCTCCTTCTATATATTTATTATATTACTTTGTTATTTAATATTCATTTTGGTAATCTGTCTAAATAGCGTTTTCATCACGGTCTCCGGTGCGCACGCGCACCACTCCTTCCACCGGCAGAATAAATATCTTGCCATCGCCGATTTCATCTGTTCTGGCATTACTGCGAATGGCATTTACAGCCACAGATACATCTTCATCCAGCACCACCAGCTCAATCTTTACCTTGGGCAGTAAATCCACCCGGTATTCGCCTGTTCTTGACTGCAGCGCTATGCCCTTTTGCCGCCCGCGCCCGCATACCTCACTGATGGTCATACCGAAGTAGCTCTTTTCCTCAAGAGCGGTTTTGACATCGTCCAGCCGTTCTTCACGTATTATGGCTTCTATCTTTTTCATCGGATATAGCCCCCGTAAGCCCTCTCGCCATGCTGCGAAAGGTCTAACCCAACGGCTTCTTCAGATTGACCTACCCTCAGCCCGATAGTTTTATCTATCAACTTGCCCAGTATCCAGGTTACGGTAAAGGCAAAGGCAGCCACTACCAGAATACTTATAATCTGTGTTACCACCTGCCCACCGTTGCCCTCAAACAGCCCGGAAACGCCGCCTACGGCTTCGCTGGCAAAGATACCCGTCGCCAGCGCCCCCCAGATTCCACCCATACCATGAACGGCGAATACATCCAGCGAATCATCAAAGCCAAGCTTATTCTTCATAATTATTATGCTGTAATAACCTATTATAGAAACCACAATACCAATTGGGATTGCCGCCAGCGGCGTTACAAATCCGGCAGCCGGCGTTATAGCCACCAGCCCGGCGACTGCGCCGGTAACCGTTCCCAGAAGGCTGGGTCTTCCATGCAGCCAGCTTATAATCATCCAGGTGAATCCTGCGGCTGCCGCCGAAAGGTTGGTGGCAACGAAAGCGTTCACTGCCAGTCCATCGGCTGCCAGTGAACTGCCAGCATTAAAGCCAAACCAACCAAACCACAAAAGCCCGGCGCCCAACGCCACCATGGGGATATTGTTGGCTTCCATTACCTGCTTTGGGAAACCCTTGCGCCGCCCCAGCAGCAATACCAGCGCCAGCGCGGATACTCCGGCGTTTATGTGAACCACTGCGCCGCCTGCAAAATCAAGGGCGCCCAGGTTTCCCAGCCAGCCGCCATCCCCCCAAACCCAATGGCACACCGGCGCGTAAACCAGCGTTATCCACAAGGCAGAGAATACCATTAAAGCGCTGAACTTTATGCGTTCAACCACGGCGCCGGTTATAAGGGCAACCGTGATTATGGCGAACATTCCCTGAAAAGCCATAAAAAGCAGGTGCGGCACGGTGCTTGCATATGTTTCTGAAGGCTCCATCATCACGTTGTTCAGCCCCAGGAAATTAAAACCGCCAATAAAGCCGCCGAAATCTGAACCGAAACTGAGGCTATAACCCCACAACGCCCAGATAAGACCGATAAGCCCCATCACGGCAAAGCTCATCATCATTGTGGAAAGCAGGTTTTTACGCCTTGCCATACCGCCATAAAAAAGAGCCAGCCCGGGTGTCATCAGCAAAACCAGCGCTGATGATACCATTATCCAGGTGGTATCGCCGCTATCAATGGGCATTTATGGCACCTCCAACAATCATCTGTCTTCAGTTTAAGCCACAAATGTTTCAGGAATGTTTCAGGATTATTAAGCAAATGTTAATAAATCCGGCGTGTTTTTATGTGTTTAAGAATCCTTGCGGAAACGATAACCCATATTTCGGACGGTATCTATATATGAATGCCCGGCGTCTTCTATCTTGCTGCGCAGCCGCCTTATGTGCACATCCACCGTCCTTTCGCCGCCCAGATAATCATACTTCCAAACCTTGTTTAAAAGCGCCTCACGGGAAAAAACCTGCCCCCGATTGGTTGCTAAAAACCGCAGCAATTCGTATTCACGAAATGTAAGCTCTACCAGGCTCCCGTTAAATGTAACTTCACAACTGGATGTATCTATCACCAGATCTCCGCGTTTTATGGCTTTTTTCTTATCTTTTTTCTTTATCTTTTCGGCAAGCCGCTTTACCCTTGCATACAATTCATCTTCATTAAGCGGCTTTACAATGAAATCATCAATGCCCTCTTCTTCAGTAATACTGTTTATAAACTCCACCGGTATTATAATAGCCAGAAGAGGTGCTTTTGCCATAACAGTTTTCGGGAATAACGCCGCTACCTGCCGGATGTCTGCCAGCTTATCCGTATCAGCCAGCAACAAATCCGGCGGTTTTAGTTCTTCCTCTTCAATAACCTGTTCCGTATTCTCAAAAATACTATATGCATAGCCTTCACGGCTGAGCCTGGCAGTCAGCCATTTTAGCTTTTCTTTTTCCCTGGCTATAAGCAGTATCTTTATCAATTGCCAATACTTTCTATAATCTATACTTCTTTCGTCTTCGCCCTTTTTATATTCTAGCAGTTTTTACAGGTGGGCGCACAGGTGATTATTTATTTTAAACCATAGCCAGTTGAAGAGTGTCAGCGTTATGAGGAAACAAACATAATATTCTGTTGGCATTTCAATATCGCTTTATGATAATATAGGTAATTATTTTCCAATATTGGTATCTGTTGCAGTAAAACATTTTTAATTGCTTAATATTATGGGAAGTTCTGATAACACTTCTGATCTGCTGGTTGGTTCTCTGGCAATCGCTGCCGCTGTCCTTGGTTTAAGCGGCTGCACTGTATATCTGACCAAATACGAATCTACCCGCAGCCTGATGGATACTTTCGTTACCATAACCGTCTTCGATACTGATGAAGAAAGCGCCACTGAAGCCATAAATGCCGCCTTTGGCAAAATCATTGAAATAGAAAAAAAGGCTTCTATATTTGATGCAACAGCCGAAGCCTTCCACCTCAACCGAGACGGCTATCTGGACAACCCGTCTGTTGACCTGCTCAATCTTGTAAATATGTCCAAAGAATACTACAGCCTCACCGACGGCTATTTTGATATTACCGTGCAACCGCTTCTGAAGCTGTGGGATGAGGGCGAGCTATGGAAAGAAAGTCCAGAGGTGCAGCAATCAACTATCAGCGAGACTATGCGGCTTGTCGGTTGTGACAAAATATGCGTAAGGAATAATGAAATCTATTTTGATGCCGGCGGCATGGAAATAACCCTCGGCGGCATAACCAAGGGCTTCGCCGCCGATGAAGCCTTGCATACCCTTTCTGATTATGGCATCAAGCATGCCCTGATAAACCTTGGCGGCGATATGAGCGCCCTCGGCAATAAACCTGATGGCAAGCCCTGGCAGGTTTCGCTGGTTAACCCGGATGATACCAGCCAAACGCTGGCCGCCTTTGAGTTTGCTAATAAGTCAATTGCCACTTCCGGTAACTATATTCGTTACTTTGACCCGGAAAAGAAAGCCGGACATATACTCAACCCCAGAACCGGCTATTCCTCAAGTGAATGCATAAGTGTTACAATCATAGCCAGTGATGGCTTCGCAGCAGATGCGCTGGCAACGGCTGTTTTTGTGATGGGAGCTGAAGCCGGGCTGGAGCTAATTGAAAGTCTGGACGACACAGAGTGTTTCATCGTGGACACAGAAAGGGAAATTCACAAGTCTTCCGGCTTGGATGAATATCTCAGTAAAGGGTAATAAATTGGCTTTAATACTCAGAAGAAACGCTAACAACAAGGCGATCCGCCTGCCGGATTACGGCATCACTGCCGCCAGCCCTGTTGAAACGCCGCCACTACCGCCAAATGTTGCCCTGCCCATACTGCAACAGTATGGTGAAGCCTGCAAGGCTATCGTTAAAAAGGGTGATATTGTACTTGGCGGGCAGAAGATAGCCGATAGTGAAGATTTCAACGCCACCCCGCTACACGCCAGCCTTTCCGGTGAAGTAACCGGGATGGTAAAGATTATAGACCCCGCCACCGGCCGCCCGGTTGATGCCATTGTAATAACCTCTGACGGTGAAGATAAATGCATTGAATATAAAGCCGCCGCAAACCCGGAATCCATTTCAAAGGCGGATATGATAAGCATGGTCAGGGAAGCCGGCATTATCGGAAACGAAACCGATGCGAATCCGGCTCACATCAGGCTTTCACCGCCCGGCAAGACAGACGCTGTTATTATAAACGCCAGCCAATGCGAACCTTACCTGACAACCAATACACGGCTTATGTCTGAAAAACCGAAGGAAATGCTTACCGGAATAAATATTATAAACAGAATACTATCGCCTTCTATCATCTATATAGCCATAGATTCCACAAGAATGGATATAACAGACAACCTGATGCGTTATATAAAACATTCGGGGGCTGATTATCTTAAAATCGTATTATTAGAACAAATATATCCGTACGCCGCGGAAGGCAATCTGGTAAATATTATCTTCGGCGAAAATACGAAACCCGGCGTTGCTTTATTTGACGCCTCTACTGTTCTGGCTATAAACGACGCCGTTATAAACAGCAAGCCTTTCATTGAAAAGACTGTGACCCTTGCCGGCAGCGTCAGCAAAGCGGCAAATCTGCGCGTCAGGATAGGCACACCGATTAGCCATATAATAGATTACTGTGGCGGCATAAAAGACGCCGCTGATAAGATAATTATAAACGGTCTTCTTTCCGGTTCTACTGTCTATGACCAAAGTTTCCCGGTTACAAAAGAAACAAATAGCATAATACTGGGGCATAATGTTACCTCTGAAGAAGGCGACTGTATAAGGTGCGGCAAGTGCATTGAAATTTGCCCGGCGCGCCTTTCGCCCACCCTGCTGGCTGCTTATGCCAAAGCCGGCAGGTATAACGAATGCAAAGAAGCATATGTTGATAATTGTTTTGAGTGCGGCGCCTGTTCTTATATCTGCCCTTCAAACATTCCCATTCTGCAATATCTCAGGGTGGCTAAATCAGAATTAGGTAAAAAGGTGGCTATGTAATGACGATGCCGGACGTAAACCAGCCGGACGCTCCTGAAATGCGGTTTTCCGTTTCAAGTGGACCTCACCGCCGCAGCCGTCTTTCGGCGCGCCGGATGATGCACCTTACCCTGCTGGCGCTGATGCTGCCGTCTGCTGCTGCCATATATTTTTTCGGTTATTTTGCCCTTTCTATTATCGCCGTCAGCGTGATTACCGCCCTTGCAACGGAATACCTCGCCAAACGGATGAGGGGAAAGCCTTTTGTTATGGACGGCAGCGCCATCGTTATCGGCTTGCTGCTGGCGCTGCTTATGCCGCCGACAATCCCGCTTTGGATGGTAGCGATAGGCGCTTTTACCGCCATTGCCATTGTTAAAGAAGCCTTTGGCGGAATGGGGCACTATATCTTTAATCCGGCTCTGGGCGGGGCGGCATTTATGTATGCCTGCTTCCCGGCAGAAATGACCAACTGGATAGAGCCGATGGGTTTCAGTTCGGATAAGGTAAGCACAGCTGCTCCTTTAAGCGAAGCCTTTGCCGCAAACACAGATAAAATGGCAATGTTTCTGGGGAATACCAGCGGCACCATTGGTGAGACATCCGCGCTGCTGATTCTGGTTGCCGGTATTGCCCTGGTTATATTGAAGGTTATAGACTGGCGCATTCCATTATCATTTTTAACAACCGCCTTTTTGTTCAGCGCCATACTGGGGGCGGACCCGGTTTTTCATCTGCTTGGCGGCAGCCTGATGCTGGGGGCTTTCTTCCTGGCGACAGACTGGGTAACATCACCTCTGACCCACAAAGGCAAGCTTATTTTCGGTTTCGGCGCCGGCATACTGCTGGTGCTGATGAGGCTTTACGGGGATGTTCCAGAAGGCATAGCCTATTCAATTTTATTGATGAACGCTTTTACCCCGCTTATAGACAGGTTTATCAAACCCAAGCCATTCGGATTTAAGAAGGTGGTGGATAACAATGCCTGAAGCGTTGCGTAAATTCACGCCTATCATGTTTCTTGCCCTGATAGTCCTGGTGGCGATAACCCTTCTTTCCCTGACCAGCAGCATAACCACCCCTATCGTTGAAAAGCGTATTCAGCAACAGGTGGTTGACCAGATGAAAGGCATGTTCCCTGATGTTGTTGAATGGAACGAAGATGATGGCTTGTATACATTATTTGCCGATGAAGGCAAGACAGATTTTCTGGGCTATGCCTTTCTGGCAACCGGTTCAGGCTATAGCAGCTCCGGTATCAATATACTGGTCGGGTTGGAAGATGCTCAAACGGTTAAAGAGATAGTTATACTTTCTCAAAGTGAAACACCGGGGATTGGCACCAGGGCGATGGAGCCTGCATTTCTTGACCAATTTATCGGGCTTAATATAAACGATGTTAATTTTATAAAGAACGGCGGGCAGATAGACGGCATTACCGGCGCTACAATAAGCTCTTCGGCTATAGTTAATGCCGTCAGGGATACCGCTATGAAAAAAGTGGCGCAACTGGAAGGGGCGGAATAAAGTCATGACCAGTTTCATAAAAGAATTTTCCAAAGGCATCGTAACCTCCAACCCGATATTCGTGCTGGCTCTGGGCTTGTGTCCGGCGCTGGCAGTCAGCGACAGGCTGGAAAAAGCCGTCTGGATGAGCCTTGGCGTTCTTTTTGTGCTGCTGTGTTCCAATATAATAATATCAGCTATCAGGAAATACGTGCCTAATATTATGCGTATTCCGGTATTTATAGTTATAATCGCCACATTTGTAACAATTATATCGCTTGTTTTTGAGGCGTTTGTGCCTGCGATTTTTGATGCGCTGGGTATTTATCTTTCGCTTATAGTGGTTAACTGCATCATACTTGGGCGGGCGGAAGCCTTCGCTTCCAAGAACTCTGTGAAAGATTCCATCGCAGATGCTTTGGGTATAACCGCCGGTTTTGCTGTTGCCTTGATTATTATATCCCTTATCCGTGAGATTCTTGGCACCGGCGGGCTGGCGTGGGGCGATACCGCAATTTTCACCCTGCCGGTACTTGGCGACCATCCATTGACAGTTCTTGCCTTAAACCCGGGGGCTTTCCTGGTAATCGGCTTGCTGCTGGCGTTATTCAGGTGGGTAGGAGTAACCAAGAATGAGTGATCTTATCGCAATATTTTTAGGCATGGCGCTTATAAACAACTTCATCCTGGTGCAATTCCTGGGGTTGTGCCCCTTCTTTGGCGTTTCTAAAAAGCTTGGTAACGCCGTCAGTATGGGGCTGGCGGTTACCTTTGTAATGGTTATCGCTTCCATCGTAACCTGGATTATCACCCGGTATGTCCTCATCCCCTTTGATGTTTTATATATGAGCACCGTTATTTTTATCCTGGTAATTGCCTCTCTGGTACAGATTATAGAAATGTTTATTATGCGCACCAACTATGCCCTGTACAGCGCCTTTGGTATCTACCTGGCGCTGATTACTACCAACTGCGCCGTGCTGGGCGTTACTTTAATCAATAATATCCAGAAATCATACAGTTTCCCCGAAAGCATGGCTGCCGCGCTTGGTGGCGGCATCGGCTTCACGCTGGTACTGGCAATAATGTCCGGCATACGGGAGAGGCTTGAACTTGCCGATACCCCCAAATCAATGAAGGGTCTGCCGGTAGCCTTCATGGTGGGCATGCTGCTGGCTTTAGCTTTTTCCGGCTTCGGGGGTATAATATAGATATGAATATCGGCAGTATAATTGTATTGACGCTCATCGGCATCGGCTGCGGTATCATAATATACATTGCTTATGTAAAGATACCCCACAAGGTCAAGGGACTGGATAAGATAGAGGAAATCAGCGGCGCTTTGCCCGGTATGAATTGCGGTGCCTGTGGCTTCGCCGGTTGTTTCGCCTACGCGCAGGAACTTGCCAAAAACCCGGATATCATCACCCAAAGCCCCTGCTCCGTGGCAATGCAAAACCCGGATGCTGTAAAGTGCCTTGAAAAATCGCTGTGCATCAGCCTGGACGCCGCGGCGATGTGCAAGAAGGCGGTTATCCACTGCGGCGGCAATTCAGAAGTTATATATGATTATTCCGGCGCTAAGTCCTGCAAGGCGGCTGCCCAGTTGTGGGGCGGCTATAAGAAATGCCCTTACGCCTGCCTGGGTTTTGGAGACTGCGCTAAAGCCTGCCCTCAGGGCGGTATCGTTATAGACAAAGAAAAGGGTATCGCTGTTATTGACCGTACACAGTGCACCGGCTGCGGTTTGTGCGCCGCCGAATGCCCTCAAAACCTGATTGAACTTATGCCGGCAGATACCAAAGTGGCTTTCCAGTGCAACTACGAACCCCTGAAGAATATACCCGGCAGAGGCAAATGCGAGAGCGGCTGCATCCATTGCCGCAAGTGCTTCAACGCCTGCGAATACGAAGCCATAATCTGGAACAAGCTTAAAGCCGTACCTGAATTTGATGTTGAAAAATGCACCCTCTGCGGCAAATGTATTGAAGCCTGTCCGCAGAACACCCTTGCTTTCGCCACGCCTGTCGCAGCTAAATGTGAAGCTGCTGTATAACCTTCTTAGCAGCCCAGTATTTCATCAACCATAGCGCCTACGTATTCACCGATTGCCGGCGCTGACGTCAAACCCGGAGACTCAATGCCAATTAGATTTATAAACCCCGGCAGCCCTCTGTCTGCTTCATGCCGTATAACAAAGTCTTTTATCTCCTCGCCAGCCGCTTGCAGCTTTGGTCTTACACCAGCCATTTCCGGCTCCAAATCTGCATAATCTATAAACGGCAGAAAACTTTTTACAGAATCATAGAAATACTGCCTGTTTTCGCTGTTTACCGTATAATCTATCTTATCCACATACTCTATGCCGGGACCCAGCCGCAGCCTGCCATCCAGGTCTAATACAACGTGGATACCGACACCGGTAACACCGGGCGGCGGTACGGGGAAAACCAGGTGGCTTACCATATTTTTTTTAGCGCCGGTAACACTGAAGTATTCTCCCTTGCAGTAATGCAACCTGTAACCGGCGGCATCTATATCTACGCCTGCCATCTCTGCTATGTTATGGCTTTGCAGCCCGGCGCAGTTTATAACCAGCCGCGTGCTGAAACAGTATTCGCCTTCACTGTCTTTTACGGTTATCTCGTAGCCTTCGCTTGTTTTTCTTATACCGTTAACCTTCGTCATATAAGCCATCTGCGCGCCCTGGCTGCATGCTTTGGCAGCCATATGTTTCATCAGGGCATGGGAATCTATAATGCCGCTTGAAGGCGAATAAAGCGCGGCAGCCGCCTTTATGTTTGGCTCCATTTTTTTTATTTCGCTGCGTGATAACATTTTCAACCCAAGTGCTCCGTTAGCCTTGCCCTTCTTCAGCAAAGCATCCAGTTCTCCTGTTTCGTCATCACCGGTAGCCACCACTATTTTACCCAGCTTTTTATAGCCTACGCTGCTTTGCTGGCACAACTGATACAGCATTTCCATACCGCGAACACAAAGCTTTGCTTTCAATGACCCCGGCGGATAGTAGATACCGGCATGGATAACGCCGCTATGGCGACTGCTTGTTTCTCGCCCAAAGGTCTCGTGCTCCTCCAGCACAATTACCTGCCTGTCTTCACCGGCTACCTCTGCTGCTACCGCCAGCCCCACCACACCAGCGCCGATTATGGTTATATCAACAACATCCTGCATAGACCTATAATAGCATAATATGCATATAATTTTGGCAAGAAAACAAAAGCGCTATTAAACAGCTTTATTAATTTTATACTTTTACTTATAAGCCATAATGCCAGTAAGGCATAGAAATATAACTCATTGACAACATCTACATCCTCCCTTATTCTACCTTTATCATTAGAAATGAAGGGTATTGATGAAGGAAGCAGCAAGGTGTTTCAACCACCCGAAAATAATGACCGGCGTAACCTGCAAACGCTGCAGCAAACCTATCTGCCCCGGCTGCCAGGTGGAAACTGAAGACGGTATCCTCTGCACACAGTGCTACAGGCAGGACTGGCGCTCCAGAATAGACCTAAGGCAGCTATTAAGGTTGACTGCAATTACATTTGGGATGGCTCTGATTTGCGGTTTTTTATGGGGTGTGCTGGATGTGCTACTCCGCATTATAGTGTGGATGACAATGCTGACTCAGACATGGCTTCTTATTTATATAGTAGCCATCTTTGCCACTCTATTAATGGCTGTCGGCGTTGGTTACGCTATTAGCACAATTATTAGAATGAAGACCGAAATTGAATACGGCTGGCAGATAGTTTTGTTTACCAGCCTGGGTATGCTACTAAGTTATACCATAGCGATTTTTTGGCGCGCTATCCATTTGAGCAGGGCTATCATATACGCATTATCACAGACCTGGCAGCGCTGGCGCTGGCTATTATTATGGTATATCAACGTCTGAATGAAGCTAAAGAATAGACGGGCTGGTATAATGACAGAAATATGAAAAGTAATATAATAAAAAAGGCATAATGATAGCAATTATAGTTTATCTTGCCTTTCTGGCGTGTTCTACACCGTCTTTCAGTTTTACTGAAGCCTCAAGGGAGGGATATTATATAGAGTTTTTTTCTTCCTCAAACTTCTGCTTCATTTTTTCAATTTCCATAGAAAGATGTTCCCATTCATCTGTCAGCAAACTTATAACCTCTTTCAGCCTTTGATGTTTTTCTATGGCAGCAACCACTTGCTCACTGCGCCCATAGCTCTCTTCATTGGAGAACGATCCCTCCACATCTTTAAACTGCACCTCAAGCCCCGAGATCTCAGCCTCAATTTCGGCTACCCTCTTCTTTAAAGGAGCGCTCTCCCGGTAATATTTATTCCTCAGCCTTCCCTCAATCAGTTTGCGCTGACGCGCATTCTTTGTATTCCTGCCTTTAGGTATATCTGCCTGCGCCACACAATCCCCGGAATCCCGTTTCTTTAAAGACTCCTTCCAATCCAGGTAATCATCGTAGCCCCCGTTTATTACGTGCAGTTCTCCGTCTCTTACCTCTATAATCTTATTGGCAATCTGGCGCATCAGCGTCCTGTCGTGAGTAATAAAACAAAGGTTGCCGTGATAGGCTTCAAGCGCATCTGCCAGTATCTCGCGCGATGGTATATCAAGGTGATTAGTAGGTTCATCCATCAGCAGGAAGTTAGCTGCCTGCATTAACATCTTTATCAGCACCAGGCGGCACATTTCACCTCCGGAAAGAACGGATATCTTTTTGTAAACATCATCGCCACTGAATAGAAAGGCGCCCAGAATCCCCCTCAATTTTTGTTCTGCTTCATCAGGGGCAGCGTTCTGCAACTCCGCGAGTATATTATTTGCCGGATTAAGAAGTTCAAGCTGGTGTTGCGCATAATAGGCAGTGGTAACATTGTGTCCCAGTTTGCGCTCACCCTCTTCAAAGGAAAGCACTCCTGCCAAAATCTTGAGCAGGGTTGTTTTACCGGCGCCGTTAGGCCCCACCAGTGCCACCCTGTCTCCGCGGTTAATAGCCAAGTTAAGGTCCTTGTAAACAGTATTTTTATCATAGGTCTTCATAATGTGGCTAAGGGTTATAATTGTCTCTCCGCAGCGCGCCGCTTCCGGGAAAGAGAAATGCATTTTTTTAGTTGCCCTGGGAATTACCACCCTTTCCAGCTTTTCCAGTTTTTTTATACGGCTTTGAACCTGTGTTGCCTTTGTGGCTTTGTAGCGAAAGCGTTCTATAAAACGCCCTTCTTTTTTTAGTTTAAGCTCCTGCCTTTTGGCTGTGGCTTCTATAATTTCCTTTTCTTTTTTTCTGGCTATAATATAGCTGTCGTATCTACCGCGATAAAAGACACACCTGCCCTGCTCTATGGCAAGCACCTTGTCTGCCGTTCTGCTCAGAAATGCACGGTCATGTGAAACCACCATAACCGCCCCGTGATAGCTTCCCAGATAACGCTCAAACCAGATACAGGACTCCAAATCCAGATGATTTGTAGGCTCGTCCAGCAGCAATACATCCGGGGAAAGAAGAAGAAGCTTTGCCAGCGCAATCCGCATCAGCCAGCCGCCGCTGAAATCGGTCAGCGGGCGCTGGAAATCAGCCTCTTTAAATCCCAAGCCGCAAAGAACAATCTTAGCCTCATGTTCTGCGCTGTAGCCGCCGGCATGCTCAAAGCTGTTCTGTAATTCGCCCAGCTCACTCAGCAGTATTCTTGAACTTTCCTCATCCACTCCGCCTGCCAATTCTTCCTGAATAATCTGTATCTTATGCGCCATCCCGTTTATCCTGTCTGACGCATTGGAAACATCATCAAGTAAACACCGGTCTGAAGAGGGGTCAATTTCCTGCTCCAGATAACCGATTGTGGTATCCTTTTGTATGCTCACACTGCCTGAATCCGGCAGCGTATTCCCGGCTATAATATTAAACAGAGTTGTCTTGCCAGAGCCGTTCGCCCCAATGACAGCTATGCGGTCTCTTGCCCCCAGATTAAAGGTAGCGGCACTAAATAAAGTCCTGTCCCCGTAAGACTTTGATACATCTTTAATACTCAGCATTTTTACAACCTTCATAATTATACAGATGACGCCTTAATAAATGAAATTTGCTGAATTACCTGTTTGCTTGCGGTTTCCCGTTGCCTCTTCTGGTAACGATATTGGATTGGTTTTTTTGAGTCTTTGCCGATACGCTATACAGTTTCATTTTTCTGCTTATCCGGAATTCAGTAATTTGTATTCTTCAGAATATATGGCAGGGTATAACTACTAAATTGTTTTATTTAGATTGTTTTTTTAATATTATATCTTGACAAAAACGAAAACTTGATATATCATCGGGCCTGAAGATCTTATAACAAACTGGTTCTCCGAGCTGTTTTTCCTAAAGGTTAGCCACGGATAACAGCCGATAGGGCGATGCTGGAAACGGCATCACCTCCCGAAGTTGGAAAGGGGAAACATCATGAATAAGAAGCTTTGTGCAATTTTGTGCGTTCATGGGTATCACCCCGTAATGGATGCTTACAACATTCACGTAGTTAGTCGTATAATTAATAACAAGGAAGCGTTTAAAGCACTCTAAAAAGAGTGCTTTTTTTATTTGATATTAGAGAAGGAGGTAAAAAGACTTATGCAACCAATCAACCTGATATGGCTACAGGGGCAGGGATGTACAGGGGACACTGTCGCGCTGATTAGCGCATCTGAACCTTCACTGGTAGATGCGCTGACCGGCGTGCTGCCGGAGGTAAGCGAAATCAAACTGGCTTACCATCCGACGGTTATGGCACCCTGGGGGGAAACAGCTCTAAGCGTTCTTGATGACGCAAAAGAGGGCAAACTTGATCCATTCGTTCTCATTGTTGAAGGCGCATTACCTGACGAAGGAAAGGCAGCTGCCAGTGACGGCTATTACTGTGCCGTCGGCGATAAGGGCGGCAAACTGGTAATGATAAACGATTTGTTAATGTCACTTAAAGACAAGGCTGCCGCTATTGTGGCTGTCGGCACCTGTGCTACCTTTGGCGGTATTGCCGGCGCCAAACCCAATCCTACCGGCGCCAAAGGCGTGATGGATTTTTTGGGTAAAGATTACAGAAGCACACTGGGTTTGCCGATAATAAACGTTTCCGGCTGCCCGGCGCCGGGCGATAACACCATAAAAACTCTCGCGTACCTGGCGCTGGTAGCCCGCGGCGTGCTTACTAATCCGCCGGCGCTTGATGAATACAACCGTCCACTCTTCCTGTATGGCGATCTGGCGCATCATATCTGTCCGCGTGCCGGCTCTCTGGCAAACGGACAGTTTTCCAAGGAATTTGGCGAAGAATACTGTATGGGACTACTTGGCTGTAAAGGACCTATAACACACTGCCGCGTACCGCGTGACGGTTTTGCTGATGGTGCAGGAGGCTGCCCAACGGTAGGCTCTATCTGCATCGGCTGCACCGAACCCGAATTTCCAGATGGTCCATTCGCGCCAATTCTTAAGAAATCACCGATCTGGCCCTGGGTGGTTCATGCAATTAACGACACCATCGGTCACGTTCGCGCCGCAATGACTAGACTTACAAAAAGGAGTATATAAAATGGCAGGCAAGAAAACAGACGTAAATATAGAGCCATTAACCCGTATAGAAGGTCACATGGGAATACACGCCGAAGCTGATATTGAAGCCGGCAAATACACAGATGCCCACTGCTATGCCACGATGTTCCGCGGGCTTGAAGAAATCCTGAAAGGGCGAGAGCCGGCGGATGCCATCTGGCTGACACAACGCACTTGCGGTGTCTGCCCCACCCCCCACGCAACCGCCTCTATAATTGCCATTGATATGGCTTATAACGCCCCGCCGCCGCCTTTTGCCATCGGCATCAGGAACCTTATAGAGATGTCTGAAGAGGTTTATGACGGCGCCCTCGGTTGCGGTATCCTTGAAGGACCGGATTATTCCGAAGCAATCACCTCCAAAATGAACCCGGAGATTATGAAAAAGGCTAATGATGCGGCAGCCCCCAATTGTGAAGCCCATGGTTTTGCCACTATAGGTGATATCATGCGCGCGCTGGACCCGATAAGCGGCAGTCTTTGGCTGAAATGCATGAATGCCTCTAAGGTGGGTATCAAGATGATGTCGCTTCTGGGCGGCAAGCATCCTCATATTCAGACCTTTGTGCCCGGCGGTGTCGCCAAGACAGTCAGCCTTGAAGAATTGGAAAGATTTTACGCAATGCTGGCGCAGGAAGTTGCCTTTACCAAGGAACTTGTGCCTATATTTGATGACCTGCTGGATTTCCTGACAGCCGAGGGTTTGGATAAAGTCGGCTGTACGCCCGCCAATCTTTTCAGTCACGGAATGTATGACGATCCACTTTCCTATGATGCCAAATACAAGAATATGAGCAGTTGGGCCATGAAAAGGGCTGTAACGCCAGGCTTAATCATAGACGGCAAGCTTATAACCAATGACCTGGTAGAGATTAATGTTGGCATACGAGAGCTTGTTGATCACTCTTACTATGATGAAACCAGATTTGCATCAATAGCCAGTGACCCGCTTGGCAACAAGCTGGACAAAAACCACCCCTGGAATGAGGAAACACCACCCAAACCGGGCAAGGAAAAGGACTGGGAAAACAAATACACCTGGGCAAAGACACCCCGCTGGCATGACTGGCAGAACAAAGTTGACGGTAAAACCCATGTTATGGAGGCCGGGCCGATAGCCCGTATGTGGGTAAATGCCGTTTCCAAAAAAGTGCCTGAATCTACCGGTAACAGCGTAAAGTTCACCCTGCCGGCTGGAGCCGTTGTTGGCTACAAGGTTCCGGGGGAGGTTACAATGGAATGGAAGATTCCAAAAGCCATAAATGCGCTGGAAAGAGTTAGGGCGCGGGCTTATTTCCATGCCCTCTCCGCCTATCTGGCTTACAAGCAGTTTCTGCAGGCGATAGAACTGGTAAATGCTGGTCAGACCAAGGTGTGGAACAAGTATAAAAGACCCAAGAATGGCATCGGTGTCGGTATGACTGAAGCCATGCGCGGTGCGCTGGGGCACTGGGTTGTAATGCGTGATGGCAAGATTTCCCGCTATCAGATCATTACGCCGACCGCCTGGAACGTTTCGCCGAGGGATAATCTGGGCAGGCCCGGACCGTATGAAGCAGCTATAATAGGTTCGCCGATTACAGAACCCTCCAACAACGGCAGCCTGGACGGGATAGACGTTGTGCGCACAATTCGCAGCTTTGACCCCTGCCTCGCCTGCACTGTCCAGGTATTCAGGCCTGACGGGGAAAATATGGTTGTTCAGGAGTTGGAGCATACTCACGGCGAAGATGCTTTCCACTGCCATAAACACGGACATAAGCATTAAGGCAGGCATTCAGGATTGATTGAATTGCCGACAATACTTATCTGTGGCTTGGGGAATACGTTAAAACGGGACGATGGGCTTGGACCCCGCGTTATAACAGAGCTTGAAAAGCAGGCGATGCCAGAGGGCGTTTGCCTGGCGGACTTTGGTATATCGGGGTTCAAGTGTTCCCTTGAAATTGGTGATTATGACAAGGTCGTCTTTATAGACGCCATCCAGATGGACAAAAAGCCCGGTCAGGTATACAGGTTATACCTGACCGGCAAGGATTTGCTTCAAAGCCCTTCTCTGGCTGACTTCAACTTCAGCCTGCATGAAAGCAATCTTGAAAGGATAATGGCAACATCCGCCTTTCTTAACATGTGTCCGGGTGAAATTACTATCATCGGCTGCGAGCCTGCTGATATTACCTTCGGCGTAGGGCTTACACCAGAAGTAGAGCAGTCTATAGACCAGATTATAGAGCTTGTGCTGGCTGAACTTAAGTAGCAGCCTTTATTCCAATAATCATTCAATGGCATTATAATAATCTTATGCGTGTATTAACAGAAAATATTCAAAACCTGAAAATAAGCGTAACCGGCGTTGTGCAAGGGGTAGGCTTCCGTCCCTTTATCTATAATATAGCCCGCCGTAACAATCTCAACGGCTGGGTGCGCAATACTTCCGGCAATGTTGAAATAGTTATAGAAGGTAAAGAGGAAAACCTGAACTCTTTTCTTAACAGCCTTAAAAAGGAAGCTCCTACTATATGCCGTATAGAAAGTCTGGAAACAGAACGCCAGCAATTGGGCGGTTATAAAGTTTTTGAGATTAGAACAAGCCACTCAGATGAGGGAAAATATCAGCTTATATCGCCGGATATCGCCACCTGCCCGCAGTGCCTGGCGGAAATAATAAACCCCTCAGACCGCCGTTACCGCTACCCTTTTACCAACTGCACCAACTGCGGACCGCGCTTTACTATTATAAAAGACATACCTTATGACCGCCCTCTCACCACCATGGCAAACTTCAAGATGTGTCCGCAGTGCCTCAAAGAATATGAAGACCCCACAGACCGCCGTTTTCACGCCCAGCCTAATGCCTGCCCTGTTTGCGGTCCTCAGCTTGAACTGGTTGATAGTAAAAGAAACAAACTCGCCGAAAAAGATAAAGCCCTTAAAATGTCAGCCGAATTGTTATGTAAAGGCTATATCCTGGCGATAAAGGGTCTGGGCGGTTTTCTGCTTGCCTGTGACGCCACCAGTGATAAAGCCGTATCACGGCTGCGTGAAAGAAAGAAAAGAGCCGCCAAGCCCTTTGCGGTAATGTTCAAAGATATTAAGCAGGCACGGCAACATTGCAGTGTATCAGCCACAGAAGAGGACCTGCTGATATCTTCCGCCAGCCCCATCGTGCTTGTAAAATGGGGTAATAATTCTGAATTATCAGGGTTGATAGCTCCGGGGCTGAAATATCAGGGAATAATGCTGCCTTATACTCCACTGCATCACCTGTTATTAAAGGATGCCGCCATCCCCCTTGTGATGACCAGCGGCAATATAAGTGAAGAGCCGATAGCCAGGGATAACGATGAAGCCCTGCACAGGCTGAACGGCATCGCTGATTATTATCTTATACACAACCGTGATATCTATGCCCGCTACGATGACAGCGTAGCGATTGTTGAAGGGGAAACCAGAATTATACGGCGGGCGCGGGGTTACGCCCCCTTTCCGGTTAAGCTGCCGTTCAAGTCAAAACATATACTCGCCTGCGGCGGAGAGCTTAAAAACACCTTCTGCCTGCTGCGGGATGAATACGCATTTGTCAGCCAGCACATTGCCGACATGGAAAACCTGGAATCTTTTGAGCATTATAAAAACACCTTAGAGTTGTATAAGAAGCTCTTCAGTGTTAAACCGCAGATAATCGCCCACGACATGCATCCGGACTATATGACCACCGGCTATGCCCATGAACTGGCGCAGGCGGATGCACAACTAAAAGTTTGCGCTGTGCAGCACCACCATGCCCATATTGTAAGCTGTATGGCGGAAAACGGCGTTACCGAACCGGTAATCGGTGTGGCATTTGACGGCGCCGGCTACGGGACGGACGGGTGTATTTGGGGCGGCGATTTTATGCTTGCCGGTCATAAAGGCTTCAAGCGGCTGGGGCATCTGCAATATATGCCTCTTCCCGGTGGTGATGCCGCCGTTAAAAAACCATACCGCACAGCTATCAGTTATTTATATTCCCTGCTGGGCAGAGAATCCCTTGATAAGGCAGATTTCATAAGTCATATAGATGGAACCGAAACAGAAGCTATTATCAAACAGGTGGACAAGCGATTAAATACACCGCTTACATCAAGCTGCGGCAGGCTGTTCGATGCTGTTGCCGCCATTACAGGCATAAGGGGCGAGATTGAATACGAAGCACAGGCGGCTATAGAGCTTGAAATGACGGCTATGGATGCTGCCTCGGTTGATGATAAATGCTATCCATATTCTATAGCGATAGAGGGCAGTGGATATATAGTTATTTTTAAGGATATGCTGGCAGCGATAATAGCCGATATGAAAAAGGGCATCAGTCAGCCCGTAATGGCTTACAGGTTTCACCGCACGATGGCCAAGATAACAGCCGATGTCTGCCGCCGCATAGCCAATGATACTTCAATTTCACGTATAGCGCTTAGCGGCGGCGTCTTTCAGAACAGATTACTTCTAAAACTTACACTTGATGCGCTGGATAAGACAGCGCTTGATGTTATTACCCATCGGCAACTGCCCACTAACGACGGCTGTATTTCACTGGGGCAGGCGGTTATCGCCGCCCATATAACGGAGGATTAGATATGTGCCTGGCTGTACCGGCGCTGGTTAAGAAAATAGACGGCACAAATGCAGAGGTGGATATTGATGGCGTCTGCCGCAGTATAAGCACTTATCTAACGCCTGAAGCGGTAGTGGGTGATTATGTATTATTGCATGCCGGCTTTTCAATAAGGGTGATAGACCAACAGGAAGCCGATGAGACACTGGATATTTTGAGGCAGATAGATGAAGTTAACCGGCGATTTTCGCAATCCTGAACTGGCAAAGACGCTGGTTGAGGATATAAAAAGAAAGTCAAAGAAACCTGCCAGGCTTATGGAGTTCTGCGGCAGCCATACGGTGGCGATTTTCAAGTCCGGCATACGCCAGCTTCTGCCGCCGAATATAGAAATGCTTTCCGGTCCCGGTTGCCCTGTCTGCGTTACCGGTAACGCAGATATTGATAAAGCCATTGCAATGGCAAAGCTGTCCGGCGTCATAATGTGCACCTTTGGCGATATGCTTAAGGTTCCCGGCTCTTACGGCAGCCTGCAGCAGGCACGCGCAGAGGGCGCTGATGTTCGTGTGGTCTATTCCACAACAGACGCCCTTGATATATGCCGCCGTAATCCGCAAAAGGAAGTTGTCTTCCTGGGCGTCGGTTTTGAAACCACCGCCCCTACCATTGCCGCTTCTGTGCTGCTGGCAAATGACGAAGGCATACAAAACTACAGCGTCTTTTGCCTTGCAAAGCTGTGCCCGCCTGTTATGAAAGCCCTTCTGGATGCCGGCGAAGTGTCGCTGCAAGGCATTATCTGCCCGGGGCATGTAAGCGCCATAATCGGCACACAGCCGTACGATTTTATTCCGCGTGATTATGGCATCGGCTGCGTTGTCGCCGGTTTTGAGCCGGTTGATGTATTACAGGCAATTGACATGCTTATAGACCAGATAGAAAGCGGCAAGCCAAAGGTTGAAATAGCCTACAGCCGCAGCGTCAGCCGCCTTGGCAACATCAGGGCGCAGGAACTTATGCAACAGGTTTTTAATATAAGCCCTGCTGACTGGCGCGGCGTTGGCGGAGTAAACGGCAGCGGTCTTAAGATGGCTGATGAATATATTAAATACGATGCTGAACTTAAGCATCCGGTAAAAAGCGTTGAAACCCTTCAGCCGAAAGGCTGCATCTGCGGCTATGTGCTGCGGGGGACGAAAAAACCAACAGACTGCACCCTTTTCCGCCGGATATGCACGCCTGAAAACCCTGTGGGCCCCTGCATGGTATCCGGCGAGGGCGCCTGTTCAACCTACTACCTTTATGGAGATAATGATGACGGATAAAATACTGCTGGCACACGGCAGCGGCGGCAAGCTCAGCCATGACCTCATAGAAAACAGACTGCTGGCGAAGCTGAAAAACAGCTTTCTTGAAAAGATGGATGATTCGGCGGTATTGCAGCCAGGCGAGCGCATAGCCTTCACTACAGACAGCTACGTGGTAAGCCCCCTCTTTTTTCCGGGCGGCGATATCGGCAAACTGGCGGTTTGCGGCACGGTTAATGACCTGGCTATGAGCGGGGCTACCCCCCTGTTTTTAAGCCTTTCTTTTATCATAGAAGAGGGTTTTGCCATCAGTGATATGGAAAAGATAATAGATTCCATAAGCAAAACGGCAAGGGAAGCCGGTGTGCAGATAGTCACAGGCGATACCAAGGTTGTTAACAAGGGTAGCGCCGATAAAATATTCATAAACACCTCCGGCATCGGCAAGCTGGCAGATGGGGTAAATATATCCGGCTCTTTGGCAAAACCCGGCGATGCCATAATCATAAGCGGCGGCATCGGTGAACACGGCATTACTATAATGAGCCAGCGTGAGGGGCTTGAGTTTTCCAGTTCCCTGCAAAGCGACTGCGCTCCGCTTAACGGACTGGTTGCTGATATACTGGAGGTTTGCAGTGATATACGCTGCATGCGAGACCCCACCCGCGGCGGTTTGGCAACAACGCTTAACGAATTTGCTTCACAATCCGGCGTCGGCATTGATATATATGAAGAAGCTATATCCGTAAGCCCGCCTGTTCAGGCGGTGTGCGAACTTCTGGGGCTGGACCCGCTTTATGTGGCTAATGAGGGCAAGCTGGTTGCCGTCATTCCGGCTGATAAAAGTGAAGCGTTACTGGAAAAGATGAAACGCAATAAATACGGAGCTGATTCGGCTGTTATCGGCAGCGTGGTTGCCAAACACCCATCAACGGTGGTTATGAAAACAAAGCTGGGCACTTCGCGCATAGTAAGAATGCTAAGCGGAGACCTGCTGCCAAGGATATGCTAACCGGAAGCCCTAGCGGCTAACATCTATATTAAGGCTGTCTATCTGATCTATACCTTTCAGCGAAGAAACCATACCGGTAACCGTTTTATTAATAAAATCAGCCACAAATGTTTTTATCTCTATGGCGTTATCATCTACTGTTAAATCTACATCATCGCCTTTGATTTCCAGCTTTATATTCTCTGCTTCACTGGTATCTTTAAGCGAATCAACCAGCGCAATAACAACATTGCCTATGAACTGCTGTACGAATTCTTCTAATCCTACGGGCGTGTAATTAACGGCAAGTTCTACTTTCATTTGCGTATCCCTTTCCTTTTAAATCTTTATTCTGCCTTGCGTTTCAAAAGCAACCAGTTGCTTTTATCTGTATTGATTATAACATAAGCGCCGGATAATCTCCTGCCATTGAGGCTGAATTCAAGACGATCCGGCAGTTTTTTGTCAAGTTCGTATTCTCCCGAATCCCATATCTCCACCGTGCCTGCGCCATACTGCCCTTCCGGTATCTCACCGGCAAAATCAATGTAATCCACCGGGTGGTCTTCAACCTGCACCGCCAGCCGTCTTATGCCGGATACCTCCGGTACGCCCTTGGGCACCGCCCAGCTTTTCAGAACACCGTCCATCTCCAGCCGGAAGTCATAGTGCAAGTGAGAAGCCCAGTGTTTCTGCACCACGAAACGCTTTTTTGCTCCTTTGCCTTCTTTTCCCGGCGGCTCTGTCGTTTTTTCAAAGCGGCGTTTTTTATTATAGTCTTCAAGTTTACTCATAACATTAATCAAAGAAAGGTTTGTCCAGGTCGGCGTTGTTGGAATAGCCACGCTTTTCCCAATAGCCTTCATATTCCGTATCGTCTGAAAGCTCTATCTCTGTAACCCATTTTATCCACTTGTAACCCCATTTGCTTTCCGCCGCCAGCTCAAAGGGGTATCCCCTCTCCGGCGGCAGGTCAAGCCCGTTCATGCTATAAGCAAGCAGAATATCATTTTCCATTATGTAATCCAGGGACAGGGACGTAGTATAGCCATCATAGGCGTGAAAGATAACCACTTTCCCTTCGGGTTGAACACCAGCGTCAGCCAGTATATCGCTTACCAGTAAGCCCTCCCACAGAATTTTAACCTCCCAGCCTTCAACGCAATAAAGGGTTATAACCTTCTTATAGTGCTGGCTGCCGCCTATTACATCGTCATAGCTGTATTCGGCAGGATTATCCACCAGTCCGCTTATCTTTAACTTGTAAGATTCCATATCCACAAACTGGGGGCCTTTTATGGAGTTCTCTCTGAAATCGTTTATAGAGGAGAGGTTTTCACCCTCGTATTCCCTTATCTCTGTGCCGGTCAGCTCTATTGTCTCATCACAGCCGGTAAAGATACAGAAAGGCAAGACGAAAATAATAAGTGTAATGAACAGCCTTGAAAGAACGCTTATTTTAAGCATTTCACCCTCCTTATACATTAATACAGGAGCGGTAGTGGTCGGGGTGAGAGGACTTGAACCTCCGACCTCAGCGTCCCAAACGCTGCGCGCTAGCCGACTGCGCCACACCCCGCAATAAAAAGTATATCAAGGCGGTTATAAGGGGTCAAATAATAATTTTAGTCCCGGCAATCGGGGCAGAGGTCAAAGGCTTCAAGCGGCAAATTGGCTTCCTTAGCCATATATTCAAGCTGTTTCTGTGGTATCCAGTAATCTCCGCAGGCTTTGCACTGGCTCATCTTGAATACCATATCGCCGCTGGGGGCGCTTATTGTGCGGGTATCACCTTCGTCTATCATAATAACGGCGCCGCTATCGCATATATAACAGCAGGAGCCGCAGGCAATACAGGTTTCCGGTGAAAACACAACAGATGCGTTGCCTTTATCATCTTCAACATAGCTTATGGCAGCCCGCCCGACAGTCTTGTGGCATATACCAATGCACTTTTTACAGAGGGTGCATTTATTATCGCTCACTATTCAACCTCCGCAACGGCATCTTCGGCTGCCCTGTTTCTCAATTCTTCATACTTCTCAATAACATTAGCCTGAATATCCCCTATGATTTCCGGCGTCAGGTGGCGGAATCTGCCCTGCGGTTTCATATAATCCGCTATCGGCTTCAATTTGGGGAAGTCTATGCTCATTTTGTATTTGCCGTTTATGACCTCATAAAGAGGGAAGGCGCCGCTTTTCACCGCCAGCCGTCCCAGCCTTACCGATAAATCTCCGGCGCAGCGCCAGCCGGTGGGGCAGACGGAAAATATCTGTATGTATGCCGGACCTTTTGTTTCCAGCCCTCTCTTTACCTTTTCCATCAAATCAAAGGGATAACTGGGGCAAGCAGTGGCAACATACGGTATGTTATGCGCCGCAGCGATGGACGGCATATCCTTTTTCCACGAAAACTGTCCTATACTGGCTTTGCCCGCCGGTGATGTGGTTGTTGAAGCGCCGAAGGGAGTAGCCGATGAACGCTGTATGCCGGTATTCATATAAGCCTCGTTGTCAAAGCAGAGGTAAAGAAAGTCGTGCCCTCTTTCCAGCGCGCCGGAAAGCGCCTGTAAGCCAATGTCCAAGGTGCCGCCGTCACCGGCAATGGCAACTACCTTTGTCCCTTTGTCTTCTTTTAAGCCCTTGCGTATCATAGCCTTGTAACCGGCTTCAATACCGGAAGCTACAGATGCCGTGTTTTCAAACAGCGTGTGAATCCAGGGCACCTGCCATGATGTATAGGGAATCTGGGAGGCTATTATCTCTATGCAGCCGGTGGCATTGACCACAACCACGTTCTGACCCATTGCCTTGGCAGCCAACCGCACGGCAAGGGCCTCACCGCAGCCGATACAGGCGCGGTGCCCGGGGGCGAATGGTTCTTTTTTGGATATAAGCCGGGGCACATAAACGCTGTAATTCTGCATTATTCTCTCACCCCGTATATTTCGTATTCATTATCACTGCCGTCTTGGGCAATTTCTACGCCTTTGTTTATCACATTTTCAAAGTCAGCAACCGTCATATCCCTGCCGCCAAGTCCGCCCACAAAGCTGACAATTTTCGGTTTTTCACTTTCTTCATATAAGGCAGATCGTATTTCAGAACATACGGGTCCACCGGGTCCGCCGAAGGATATAGAGCGGTCAAATACAATCAATGTCTTAACGCCTTTAAGCGTGGCGCGCAGTTCTTCAAAGGGGAAGGGGCGCCACAAGCGCAGCCTCACCAGCCCTATTTTTTTACCTTCATCCCGCATTTTATCAACCGCCGTCATAGCCGTTTCGCTGAAGCTGCCCATAGTGAGAAGCAGCGTATCGGTATCCTCACAGCGATAGGTTTCAACAGGTTTGTAATGCCTGCCAAATGCTTCGCCGAATTCCTGCCATACCTTTAATATAGTTTCTTTTGTTTGCCTGATATTTACTTCCTGCGCCCACTTGGCTTCGGTATAGATAACCGGCGGTCCAAAGTCTCCCATGGCTACCGGTTTTTGCGGATCCAGTGGCAGCGGAAAATTGTTTTTTGGTAAAAACGCGCTTACTTCTTCCTGTTCAGGTAAAAGAATCGGCTCTATAACATGCGATACGTGAAAGCCGTCCAGGTGAACCATAACCGGCAGCAGCACGTCCTTATCTTCGGCAATGCGGAAGGCGCATAAAGTATTGTCTATGGCTTCCTGTCCGTTTTCAATGAATATCTGAATCCAGCCGGTATCGCGGCACGCCATAGCATCAGAGTGGTCACTCCAGACGCTTAAAGGCGCTGAAAGCGCCCTGTTTACAACAGTCATCACTATCGGCAGGCGCATTGAAGATGCCACGTAAAGCACTTCGTGCATAAGCTCCAGCCCCTGCCCGGCGGTGGCGGTAAAAGTCCTTGCGCCGGCGGCAGATGAGCCTAAACAGGCGCTCATTGCCGAATGTTCTGATTCAACCGGTATATATTCAGCGTCAAGCTCTCCGTCTGCGACAATCTCTGCAAGGTGTTCAACTATATGCGTCTGCGGCGTAATGGGATAAGCGGCAATAACATCTGCATCTGCCAGCTTAACCATCTCACCGATGGCTACAGAGACCTCCATGCCAACTCTGGGTGACATTATTCTTCCTCCATTTTTATGGCAAATGTTGGGCATTCGCGATAACAGATACCGCAGCCTTTGCAATAGAAAAGATCGGCTTCAAAGTAACCATCCTTGTTTTGTATGCGGCATCCTTCCGGGCAGTAAATCATGCACAGCCCGCACTTTATGCACCTTTCAAAGTTGTGCACCGGCTTCTGTGAACGCCAATCCCCGGTTTTATACTGGCTGGCATTACCCGGCTCTGTTACAATGGCGCCAATCTCCAGGTCTTTCCAGGTCAGTTCATTTTCTTTCTTAGCCAATTAAACCCTGCCCTTTTACCTTTGTTTCTTTATACGCTTTCTGCATAGCGTTTATATTTTTTTCAGCCAGGCGCCCGAAACGCTTGTTCAACGGCGTTATCAACGATTCCAGCGCCACCACTTCACTGGCTTTTACCAGCGCTCCTATCATAGTTGTGTTTACAATCGGCCTTCCGATGCATTCCCTGGCAACACTGTTAGCGTCTATTATTGCCATTTTGCGCCCCTTGCCGAACCTGGCTTCAACATTTTCAAAAGAATCGTTTGTGTTTATAACCAGCAAGCCGTCTTCTTTCAAGCCGGATGTAACATCAACGATATCCAGCAGGCTGGGGTCAAGAACAACGACAATATCCGGATTCACGACACCGGCTCTTATGCGAATAGGCTTATTGTCATCTATACGGATATAAGCCTGCACCGGCGCGCCCCTTCTTTCCGGTCCGAAACTGGGAAAAGCCTGGGCATATTTGCCTTCATCTATGGCAGCCTGTGCCACCAGCTCGGCGCAGGTAACAGAACCCTGTCCGCCGCGCCCGTGTATCCTTATCGCTGTAAGCTCTTTTTTCATCATAACATTCAGTCTCTTTTAAAGCGCCCCTGGAGCGACTCGAACGCTCGCCCCCAGCTCCGGAGGCTGGTGCTCTATCCACTGAGCTACAGGGGCTAATAACCAATTTTATATTATGCCCCTGTATATGGCAAATATTAACCTTTATTATCGTGCGAAGATACCAGCAAAACAGACTTGGTAGTGCTTTGCAGCAGCTTATTAGTAACACTTCCGTAGAACCAGGATTCAATGCCGGAATGGACATGACTGGCAAGCGCAACCATGCTGGCGTCTATCTCATTGGCAACCTTGATTATCTCTTTTGCCGGGTCACCAAATCTGAATTCATATTTTATTTTTGCCTTTGTATCTTTAAAGTCCTGGCTTACCTCATTAAAATATACTTCGGCTTTTTCGCGCATTTTATCCAGGTCCCTGTCCTTGAAGGGGATATAATCCAGCCCGCCGATTGTATGTATGTGATGCCCCGCTTCAACCGCCTGAAAAAAAACAACCTCTGATTCTATTTTTTTTGTCAGTTCTATTACATGCGGTAACACCATAGCGCTTTTTGGTGAGCCGTCAAGTGGTACTAAAATACGGTTGAAAAGTGTTGACTCTGCTGTATCATCCGCCTTCTCTTTAGCCTTCACGATAATTAAAGGAACACCAACCTTGTGCAGTATTTTGTTAACCGTGCTTCCCAGCGACCACGGCGACACACCGGAACGTCCGTGTGAGGATACAATAATAAGGTCAATACCATTTCCTCTGGCATATTCCAGTATTTTTTCCGCGGCTTTTCCCTCAAGCACTGCCTGGCTAACCTTTACGTTTGCAGCCTTATCTATAATGCCTCTGAATTTTTCGGTTTCGCTGCCTATATAGAGGCGGCATACATGACCATATTCGCTTTCTTCCGGCTCACAAACCGAGACCAAAGTTACCTCTGAATCAAAATTCACGGCAATTTTGGCTATGTGTGGAAATACCTGCTCGGCAAGTTTTGAACCGTCCAGCGGCAAAAGAATCTTCTTGAACATATCCATACACCTCCCCCTGTCAGACTGAATTTAATATCGGTATATTTTAAGTGTATCTCACTATCAGATACAGGTAACAGATACCAACAACAACTATCATAGCCGGCAGAGCGTATTTCAGGAACCTGCCCCAGCTTATGGGATAGCCTTCTCTTTCGGCAATGGCAGTGCCGACAACATTAGCCGAAGCGCCGATTGGGGTGGCGTTACCGCCGATATCCGTACCCAGCGCCAGCGTCCAGCTAAGTGTCTCCTGGCTCATGCCGGTCGTTGCCGCCAGGCTGGAAATTACCGGCACCATTGTTGCCGCAAACGGGATGTTATCCACTATAGCCGATGCGAAGGCGGAAACCCACAGTATTATGGGTATGACGACAACGATATTACCGCCTGAAATATCACCGATAAACTCCGCCACCATTTCAAGGACGCCTGTCTCTTCCAATCCGCCGACGACAATAAACAAGCCAATGAAGAATACCAGCGTTCGCCAGTCCACCCTGGAGAATATATGTTTCAGATTACCATTGGCAAGTATAGCGGCAACTATTGTCAGCGCAGCCGCAATAACGCCTATTATAGCCACTGACAACCCGGTCTGGGCATGGGTAACAAGCAATACTACTATCGTAACGAAAATAGCAGAGCTTATCTTGAAAAGGCGTTGGTCTGTAATGGCTTCTTTTGGTTCCGGGAATTCGGATGTATTTACACCTGAATTCTTCTCCGCTGAATTAAGTGTTTTACGCAGCATGAAGTAGAAGAAGCCGATGACGAATATCATGCTTATCCAGGCTATGGGCCCGGTGTTCAGCGCGAAATCTGTAAAGGTATAGTTAAGGGCAGTGCCGATTATAATATTGGGCGGATCACCGCACATTGTAGCCGCCCCGCCTACATTAGAAGCAAATATTTCGGCGATAATCATGGGAACGGGGTCAAACTTGAGCAACCGCGCAAGTTCTATGGTTACCGAAGCCAGGAACAAAAGAACCGTTATGCTGTCTATGAACATTGCCAGAAATGCCGAAAGCAGCATAAAAGTAACAAGTATGGGGGTAAGCCTGTAATTAACCTTTTTGGCTATAAGCAGGCATATCCACCTGAAGAAACCGACGTTACCCATCCCCTCTACCATAACCATCATGCCGCCGATGAAAATAATAGTCTGCCAGTTTATGCCGTGGGACGGCAGGCTTTCATGAGCCGGAAGCCAGAAGTTCAAGTGTGTAAGCTGCCCCAGATTGAGAATGTTGCCTACGGATTCCGGGCTCTGCATAACAAGCAGGAACAAACCTAAAATAACAAGGGCAGATGCGATTAAGGCCGGAATGTAGCGGTGGACGATGTCCCACACTATAAACACAAACATAATTACAAAAATGGCAATTGCTAAAATCTGTTCAAGTTCCATTTAACCGTCCCAAAATTGAAAAAATTTGTCAGATTATATCATAAATGCATTTTTTTTGTAAAGCATATTGTCTGTTTTGGCAACTCCATTTTATCACGAGCTGACAGAATATATAAGGTATGAAACGTTTATATAAATGGCTATCAGGGCTACACTATACCAGCTTATGAACCCGAATGTCTTGCGCACCTTTCTGAAACGTATGCCAATCATAACCAGAATCACCGCCAGCAGCACACCGGCGGCGGCAATCAGGTGGTCTTCGGATACCGATGAAAGCACAACGCCCTGCCGGTAAAATATATCGGTTGAAAAAATATTTACCATATTAAGCATATTGGCGCCCAGTATGTCTGCGATTGCCATATCTATAGCGCCAATACGAATAGCTGTTATGGCAACCACCAGTTCCGGCAGAGATGTGGTTATTGCCAGAAAGAGGCTGCCAACAAAACTGCTGCTAAGGTGATAGGTTTCCGAGATTTCTTCGCCGATAAAGGCAAGCCATATGCCGCTGCCGATAATTGCCAGCGCCGCCAGGGCGAATTTTATATATACTTCCCTGCTACTTGTATTTTCATATTGCAGTTCCTGTTTTTGTTGAGATGCATTGGCGCTGATTTTCTGTTCGGCGAAAAATACTTTTCTTATACCAAATACGTAGATGACAAATATCAGGATACTTGAAATACCTATGCCCAGTATTGATATATCGGCGAGCCAGTCCCCGGCAATTATGCCGATAGAGGCGATTACAAGCAGTATGATGCCGATAAACGCCGGTAAAAGATGGCGGGTGTTTGCCTGGCTTAACACCGAAGCCGGGCGGTAAATTATATCCAGTATAGCTATTATCGTGAGGTTAAAAAGACAGCTTCCAAAGAAATCGCCAATTGCCAGGTCTGGCAGCTTGACCAATGTGGCAGCGCTTATGCCGGTAACCATTTCCGGCATTGATGTTATCAATGCCAGCAACATCATGCCTATCCACAGCCTGCCCAAGCCCGTCTTTTCGGCAATAGCATCGCCATAGCGGGCTAATTTTGTACCGGCAAACAGGATTACCAGAAGACATACAAGAAATTTTAACCAGACCAAAAGCGGTTTCCCCCAGAATAATTGACGCTAAAGAATACTACAATCAGGGTATGGCTGTAAAGACCATTCGGTCTGAATCTATGCGAAAACAGGGGGGGCTTTACGGATATTCAAAGGTGGCGATAGTGCCATTGACATCCACCGTATAAGTTTCCCCGCTTGTAAAATCACTGCCCAGATTTACGTTTTCTTCAAAATAGCCATATACCTGCGCGCAAACGGCTTCCCTGGGGCGGCGGGTGGTTACTTCAATGAATATCGTATTACCGCTTCTCTCTTCCTTCAATTCATTGAATGTGGTACAGGCATCCAGATATCCGCCATTTATATAGACAAAAATCTGTTCCGGAAATGATTCTGCAATGCTTATCTGCACTTTGTGTATTGGCGCCGGTTTAATCTCAATCTCTACTGTTGTTTCGGGGAAAACAGTGACAGTTCTTGTGGCTGTCATAGTTGCGGTGTTGGTAACTGTTGCAGTAACTGTTTCTGCTTCTGCCGGCTGGCATGCCGAAAAACACAAAACTAAAACAAGAAGCGCCGCAAGGATAGTATAAAAAAACCTTTTATCAATCATCTTTTCGCACCCCCCCCCCCGTAATGTGATTATACTACCGCAAAGAAGGAAAATACATAGCAGCCTTTTCTTTTATTGTGGTTATAATGTAGAATATCTAACCGGAGCGCTTTTTATGCAAGACACCCCAAAAGACAAATCCGAATATCAGTGCCAGACAAAGGCAAAGATATTCGTTGTTATTGAAAATTTCCTTGCCAAGGAAGCCTATAGCGGTCTGGCTTTATTCGGCGCGGCGATTATCGCCCTCATATGGGCTAACAGCCCCTGGTCAGCTTCATATTTTAATCTGTGGCATACACCCGTTGGCATTGAAATCGGCGAGCATATTATAGATATGGATTTGGGGCATATCGTAAACGACGGGCTGATGGCGCTTTTCTTCTTACTTATCGGGCTGGAGATAAAGCGCGAGATTATGGTGGGAGAGCTTTCATCGTTACGTAAAGCTGCCTTCCCTATTGTCGCCGCCCTTGGCGGTATGCTGGTGCCGGTAATTTTTTATCTTTCGGTTAATCTTGGTTCAAATGGTGAAATCTCCGGCTTCGGTATCCCGATGGCAACAGATATCGCTTTTGTGCTTGGTTTTCTTATAATCCTTGGCAAGCGTGTGCCTTTGGCATTAAAGATTTTTATAACTTCGCTGGCGGTGGTGGATGACCTGGGGGCGGTCCTGCTTATAGCCATATTCTATACAAGCTCTCTTGACCTGGCAGCTCTGGGTTTTGCCGCCATAGTTCTGGCAACGTTGTTCCTGCTTAACCGTCTGGGAGTAAAGAAACTGATGCCCTATTTGCTGCTGGGTCTCTTTTTATGGATTTTTGTTGAGGCTTCCGGCATCCATGCCACTATTGCCGGCGTTCTGCTTGCGCTTACAATACCGGTGCGTTCAAGGATTAACGCACAGCAGTTTCTGGATATATGCCGTTGCCAGCTTTCAGATATTAAAGGTGAAGAACTGGAACGCAAGAATATATTACTGACACCAGAACAGCAGGATTCCCTGGAAGATATAGAGGACGCCTATGGGGCGGTGCAGAATCCGCTGGTGCGCCTGGAACACCAGTTGCACCCTTTTTCCGCTTTCGTGGTGATGCCGCTTTTTGCGCTGGCGAATGCCGGCATCCAGATATCCGGCATCAATCTTTCACTTATCGAACCTGTGGGCTTAGGTATAACCCTTGGGCTTGTGATGGGCAAGCCGCTGGGTATAATCGGCGCCACCTACATCTGCCACCGCCTTGGTTTAGTGCATAAGCCGGATTCTCTTAGCTGGAAGCATATTATCGGCGCTGGCATTCTGGGAGGCGTTGGTTTTACCATGTCTATATTCATCACCCAGCTTGCCTTTGAAGACGCCGGAATGATAGCCCTTTCAAAGCTGTTTATCGTCATCTGCTCTGTGGTTATGGGAATCGTCGGCGTGTTATACCTTTGGCGCGCCAGCCGCAATGATAAATGCGCCGATGTATCATCGTAGCGCTTTTTAGGATATAATCTTTTGCGGAGAGGTGTCCGAGTGGTTGATGGTGCCGCTCTCGAAATTTGTCTTTAGGCATGCTTTTTTGTCTTTTTACGTTTGAAATCGTATTTTTCTGTTAACACCCGAAATCCACATTTATTCGTAAAATACCGTTTTCTATTGACCCGTTATTTTCAATGCGTTAGCAAACGGTTAGCAAAACACCATTGCACCTAAAGAATATATTTATTATACGTATTTGAGATAATATAATGTGGAATAGTTATTGATTGTTACCCTTTGACAATGTATTATGTAATACACTTATCAAGTGTAGCACTTATAAAACGATGCATCATACAGTATCACTAGACATTAATCCTTCGATTTTACGTTGGGCTAGAGAAGAATCTGGCTACTCTATCTCTGAAGTAATTCATAAACTAGATATACAAAAGGACATATACATTGAATGGGAAAAAACTGGAAGTAGTATTCCTTTTAATGTCCTCAAAAATGTAGCTAAAATATACAAACGTCAAATAGCTGTATTTTTCCTTACTAATACTCCGCATAAAACTAAAAAGCCGACTGATTATAGAAACACTGATTTGCTTGGCTCTAAGCTTTCGTTAAAGACATTATTGGCATTTAGAAGAGTAGATAAATTCAGGGATTTTCTATTAGAATACAATAGTAGCGAATATTATCAAGATAGATATAATTGGTTATTAAAATATGATTCTTTGTTTTATAATATGTCCTTATCAAATGAGGATTCTACTTTATGGTTGAGGGAGATTTTAAACTATTCGTTAGATAATCAAATCAATGATGATAGCATTGAAATTTCATATAACAACTGGCGCAATGCTTTTGAAAATAATTTGGGAATTTACACTTTTCAGTTTAGTTTACCACCCTCTGAAATACAGGGCTTTTGCTATTCAGATAACTTCCCCTTTTGTATAGCTGTAAATAATAAGTACCCCGTATCGTCAAGAATATTTACTTTGTTCCACGAATTAGGGCATATTATCAAAAGACAATCAGGTTTATGCATACCGAATAATATAAATAATACAGAGTCTATTGAACTAGAATGTAACTCATTCGCAGGTAAAGTGCTACTCCCTGATAATGTTATCGTCCCCGCTCTTAATAAAGATGAAATATACAAACGAGCAAGGAAATTAAAGGTAAGTAGCGAAGTATATCTGAGAAGAATTAAAAGCCTTGAATTAATATCAAATGATGACTTTTTCAGAATTTTAGAAGATATTCACCGCTCTATCAAACCTAGTCGGGGCTTTGGTTTTTCAACGCCATTACAGAAAAGTATGAATTCTAAAGGACAAGCATTATTTAACTCAGTTATAGACGCACTTAATAAGAATAAAATATCTTATAGTCATGCTTCAGATATTCTAGAATTGAAGGTAAATTATCTAATTAAGTCATAATGGATATGTTTGATGCGCTCTAACGAAGAAACTGTTTATTGCATTGATTCATCTGCTTTAATTGATTTGCATAAATATTTTGGCCAGAATCGAATGCCTGAACTTTGGGTAGAACTTGATAATTTATTTAATAATAATCAAATTATCTCTCATAAGATAGTTTTTGAGGAGTTAACTACTAATGCAAGCAGGCCAAGCAACCTCTCTAGGTGGGTAGCTTCGAAGCAACGTAATTTTAAGGATATGACTGGAATACAAGCTCAATTTGTTGCGTCTATTGTTGTTAAATTCCCTAAACTAATTAATCCTAAGCATGAAAAAGAACAAGCTGATCCTTGGTTAATTGCGCTTGTTCTCGAACAACGCTCTCAAGGAAATTTATTTATACCTAATCAAGAGTTCGTTATGATAAGTCAAGAAGATAAATTAAGCACTCATAAGATTCCAGCCGTATGTAAATATTATAATGTGAAACATCTTAATTTATTCGAATTTTTCGATTACAACAACTGGGAAATAACTTTTCATAAACGGTAGAACATTTGCGAATCTAGTATTATAACACCTACTTCCCCTTATTCTTGGGGGCATATTGTATATACAAAACTAACTTACTTTAGAATTATATTGGCGTTTCAGACCCCCTGTTAGTAAGGTAGGGGGTCTATCTCAAGCGGAGCGTCAAGCCGAGCTTTATCCGCCACCGCCTTAAACTCTTGGCTAATGCCTTCTTTTTTACTGGGATTATATCAGTATGCCTTTCCCGTCAAGGTCAAGCACTTTGTGTGTCTTTGCATACAACCTTGACCGGAGTTCGGCATACTGGATTATTTCCTGTTAATTGAAGGCATTACCTTCTGGGCTTGTTTAGTAGTATACTTGGTTAATTTTATGCCTGACTGCTGACTAAGAGGGTAAGAGCAAATGAACAGGAGGTCATAATGAGAGGTCATATTACAAAGAGAAGCAAGGACAGTTACACTATAGTCTTGGAGCTAGGCAGAGACCCTGCAACGGGTAAAAGGAAGCAGCAATGGATAAGTGTTAAAGGAACTAAGAAAGAAGCCGAGAAAAGGCTTTCAGAGCTTCTCAGCCAGTTAGATAACGGAGTCTTCATTAAGCCAGGCAAGACTACCCTAGCCGATTATCTGAACAGATGGTTAAAAGATTATGCTAAGCCGAATTTATCCCCCAGAAGTTTTGAAAGATACGAAAGCATCGTCAGAGTGAATTTGATTCCATCACTAGGTAAAACTATACTAAATCAGCTTAAGCCAGAACATATACAAAAGTATTACTCGGCAAAGCTTGAATCCGGTTTAAGCCCCAGAACAGTCAGGTATCACCATGTTGTTCTTCATATTGCCCTAAAGACCGCTGTAAAATGGGGACTACTAAATCGTAATGCGGCAGATGCCGTTGACCCGCCTAAACCACACAGTAATGAAATGAAAACTTGGGATGAGGAAGAAGTAAGTCTTTTTCTGGAAACAGCTAAAGATAGCCAGTATTACGCCCTATTCCATACAGTTCTTTTTACTGGTATAAGAAGGTCAGAAGTATTAGCATTACGCTGGTGTGATATTGATATGGAAAACTGTCAATTATCAATAAGCCGTAGCATGCATCAGCTAAAAGATAGAAGTTTTGTTTTTACTAAACCAAAATCAAGTAAAAGCCAGCGAACTATTGCGTTATCACCTTCAAGCATAGCTGTGCTTAGTGAGCATTACGAAAAACAGAAACTAGAAAGAATGATGCAGGGCATCGATGTAAATGATGATGATTCAGTATTTTGTCACCCAGACAGAAAGCCCCTAAGACCTAACACAATAAGCCGTGCTTGGGCTAACCTAGCTAAACATGCAGGCGTAAAAGTAATACGCTTTCATGACGCAAGGCATACACATGCTTCTCTTATGTTGAAGCAGGGTATACATCCGAAAGTAGTCCAAGAACGCTTGGGGCATTCTTCTATCGCAATAACACTAGATACTTATTCACATGTTGCCCCTGGCTTGCAAGAATCAGCCGCAAATCGCTTTGACGAGGCTATTAGTGCCAAGTATAATAATAACACTGATGAAACAAATGGTTAGCAAACGGTTAGCAAAACGTAGTTATGTCAATAGTGATTACAAGGTGATATTGAAGTTTTAGCTTTAATTTAAGCATTGGAGAGGTGTCCGAGTGGTTGATGGTGCCGCTCTCGAAAAGCGGTCTCCGCGAATGCGGAGCGTGGGTTCGAATCCCACCCTCTCCGCCACTTTGAACATAGCCTTAAAATAACATAGAATATATAGACGTTTTCTGCGGAGAGATGCTGGAGTGGACGATCAGGTGCGCCTGGAAAGCGCATGTTGTCGCAAGGCAACCGTGGGTTCGAATCCCACTCTCTCCGCCACTTTATTCCTTACAGAAATCCCTCTCAATCTCCCTTTAGCAAAGGGAGAGGCTATCTGTCTCCCTCTTTAATAAAGAGGGATTAAGGGAGATTTTAGAAAAAGAGGGGGATTAAGGGGGAGAGGTAAATAAGAATTGTATAATGAATTTTACAATCAGCCTTCAAATTGTCAGTAATCTGCCTCTATGTTAGAATGAAACCGCTTTGGCAGATAACATAGAAGATAGTAAAGCGGATATAGCATACCGGGTGGCTTTCAATGCCATACCCGGCATCGGTCGTGTTAGATTCAACCAGCTGGAAAACCACTTCCAGAATCTTGAAGCCGCCTGGAACGCCGGCCCCGGTGAGTTAAGGCAAGCCGGTCTGGACAAAAACTCTGTAAAGGCAATAACAGACTGGCGTCCGCGCATATCCCCTGAAACAGAGATTCAAAAGCTGAAGCGTTTCGGTATAAAGGCAATTACTTATTATAGCCCGGATTTCCCTGCCCGCCTCAAGGAAATATATGATTATCCACCACTTTTTTTTATGAAAGGCTCA
This sequence comes from Dehalococcoidales bacterium, assembly GCA_963674855.2. Lineage (GTDB taxonomy): Bacteria > Chloroflexota > Dehalococcoidia > Dehalococcoidales. Next base: position 881,174 of record CAXXST010000002.1, on the reverse strand, counting down.
ATTATTGCAGAGGATGAATGGTGCCTGGCAGTTGTCGGCACTCGCAACCCCAGCGCCTATGGCAGACAGGTAACCGAGGAGATAGTTACCGGGCTGGTACGCAGCAAGATAACCATTGTCAGCGGGCTTGCCAGGGGTATAGATACGGTGGCGCACCGGGCAGCGCTGGAAGCTGGCGGCAGAACTATAGCCGTTACCGGCGGCGGGCTGGATTCTATTTATCCGGCCGAAAACACCGCCATGGCAGACAGCATCTCCAAAAACGGCGCGGTTATAAGTGAATATAACCCCGGCATAAAACCAAGACCGGAGAATTTTCCCCGCCGCAACCGCATTCTCAGCGGTCTTAGCATGGGCGTACTGGTAATTGAAGCCGGCAAAGCCAGCGGCGCCCTTATAACTGCCCACCTGGCGCTTGAACAGAACCGCGAGGTTTTCGCTGTGCCGGGCAGTATTTTATCACCGGCAAGCAGGGGCACTAATCAACTTATTAAGGAAGGCGCCAAGCTGGTTAGCGATTATACTGATATATTGGAGGAGCTTAACCTGACATCTGTTGCCGAACAGCTTGAAATGAAGGAGATTATCCCCTCTTCGGATAGCGAAGCCATGCTTCTGAAAAAGCTAGGCGCAGAGCCAATACATATAGATGAAATATGCCGCGCCAGCAGCATGTCAACAGCGGCGGTTAGCAGCACACTGGCGATGATGGAATTAAAAGGAATGATAAAGCAGGTAGGCGCAATGAACTATTGCCTCTGCCGCGAAGCCAGGGAGAAATATACGGTGGAAATAGACTAAATGAAAAAGAAACTTGTAATTGTGGAATCGCCGGCTAAAGCCAGAACGCTGGCAAAAATACTGGGCAGCAAATACAGCCTTAAGGCTTCAATGGGGCATGTAAGGGATCTGCCGCGCAGCCGTATCGGCGTAGATATAGAGAATGACTTTGAACCGAAATACGTTGTATCGCGTGATAAAAGCAAGACCGCCAAAGAGCTGAAGCAGGCAGTTAAAGATGCTTCCAGCGTCTATCTGGCAACTGACCCAGACCGTGAGGGTGAGGCTATCGCCTGGCACCTGATGGAGATTACAAAGCAGAACAAAACGCCTTTTAAGCGTATCGTCTTTCACGAGATTACCAAAGACGCTATTCTGGGCGCACTGAAAACACCCCGCCAGATAGATATGCAACTGGTGGACGCCCAACAGGCGCGGCGCATACTGGACAGACTGGTGGGTTATAAATTAAGCCCGCTGCTTTGGAAAAAGGTGAGGAAAGGGCTTTCAGCCGGCAGGGTTCAGTCTGTGGCTCTTAAAATAGTTGTTGACCGTGAAAGAGAAATTGAGAAGTTTGTGCCGGTGGAGTACTGGACGATAGAAGCCGAACTGGCGAAGAAGCAAAAACCGGCGGGCAAGCCTTTCAAGGCTGCGCTGGTTGGTTTGGCGGACGGCACTAAAATTGAAAACAAATGCAGCGAAGAAGCAGAAGAAATCAAGGCGGATCTTGAAAAAGCCGAATACAGCGTGGCAAAGATAAAAAACAAGAAAACCAGCCGCCGCCCGGCACCGCCCTTTATAACCAGCACGCTGCAACAGGAAGCCTGGCGGCGTTTCCGCTTCAGCGCCAAACAGACAATGGTTACCGCCCAGCAGCTCTATGAGGGATTACCCATAGGCAATGAGGGCAGTGTCGGTTTAATAACCTATATGAGAACGGATTCAACGCGCGTTGCCCGCCCGGCAATATCTGAAACCAGGGACTTTATAAAGGAAAAATACGGGCAGGAATACCTGCCGGCGCACGCCCGCTCTTTTGCCGGTAAGGTAAAGGGGGCACAGGAAGCGCATGAAGCCATCCGTCCGACAGGTATATGGCGGCAGCCTTCCCAGTTGAAATCTTATCTTAACGGCAACCAGCTCAAGCTCTACAGGCTTATATGGCAGCGCATGGTAGCCAGCCAGATGGCGGCGGCAACCTTCAATAACACCAGCGTTGATATAGAGGCAAACAGCCTTAAATCTAAAACGAAATATCTCTTAAGGGCTTCAAGCACAGAGAATATTTTCAAGGGATTTATAGTCCTCTATACAGAGGGTAAAGACGAAGAGGAAGAAGAAAAAAGCCTGAAGCTGCCGCCCCTTGAAAAAGACGAGGCTCTTGACCTGCTGGATATCATCGCCGGGCAGCACTTCACCCAGCCGCCTTCACGCTTTACGGAAGCCACGCTTATAAAAGTGCTGGAGCAAGCCGGTATTGGCCGCCCAAGTACCTATGCGCCGACACTTTCAACAATTCAGGACCGGGAATATGTTCTTAAGGAAAAGGGCAGCCTGAAACCCGCCGAACTGGGTTTTATAGTCAACGACCTGCTGGTGAAACATTTTGCCGGTATCGTTAATATTGAATTCACCGCCAACTTTGAGGACGAACTGGATAAAATCGCCGATGACAAGCTGGACTGGGTGCAGGTGGTAAGAGATTTCTATACACCATTTGAGAAAGACCTGGAAAAAGCCGCTGAACTTATGGAAAAAGTAAAGATAGCGGATGAGGAAGCTGGTGAAGACTGCCCGAAGTGCGGCAAACCTGTGGTTATCAAAACGGGGCGTTTCGGCAAGTTTCTTGCCTGCAGCGGCTTCCCGGATTGCAAATATACCAGCTCTTTCAAGATAAAGACAGGCGCCATATGCCCCGAATGCGGCGGAGACCTGGTGCAGAAGAAAAGCAAGAAGAAACGTGTTTTCTATGGCTGCGGCAACTATCCCAAGTGCAGCTTTGCCATAAATACAAAACCGCTGCCGCAACCCTGCCCCGAATGCGGCGGGCTGTTAACCCTTTACCGCAGCAAATGGCAGAAATGCACCAAGTGCGACTACAAAGGTAAATTAGAAAAGGAATAAATCAATGCAGGAAGTCTTCAGGAAATATATTAATTACCTTGAGGCTGAACGCAATTTTTCTCCCTTTACCGTGCGTAATTACAGCAGCGACCTGATTGGTAATTACAAGCGCGGTTCTGAAAAGGGATTCTTTCAGTTCTTAATGAAAAATAAAATAGCTTCGCTGGAAGATGTAGATAAAAATGTTTTGCGGGACTATTTAGCTTATCTTATGGAGCAGGGTGTCGCCAAGGCAAGCATAGTCCGCAAGCTTTCGGCTATCCGTTCTTTTTACCGCTATCTGGTCAGGGAAGGCTTGCTGGCTAAAAACCCTCTGGAACTGGCGTCATCGCCGCGGCGGGAAAGGCGGCTGCCCTCTTTTTTAACCGTTGATGAAATGGTCAGGCTGCTTAAGGCGCCTGATACCAATACGCCGCAGGGACAGCGCGACCGAGCCATAATGGAACTTATCTACGCCGCCGGCTTACGCGTAAGCGAGCTTGCAAGCCTGAATGCAGGGCAAATTAACCTTGAAACCTGTGAAATACGCGTTATGGGCAAAGGCTCCAAGGAAAGGGTGGTGCTTATCGGTCAGCCGGCTGCCGTGTCCCTGAGTAACTATATATGCAACGGCAGGCAACAACTGCTAGGCGACAAAGCCGACCGCGGCGCTCTTTTTCTTAATAAGAATGGCGGCAGGTTAAGTGAAAGGATGACACAGAAGATACTGTCTAAATACGCCCGCATCGCCGCTATTGATAAAAGGATTTATCCCCACTTGCTGCGGCACACCTTTGCCACTCACCTGCTGGACGGCGGCGCAGATTTGCGTGTTGTTCAAGAACTTTTAGGGCATTCCAACCTATCTACTACCCAGATATATACCCATGTAACCCAAAGTCACGCCCGCAAAATCTATCTTTCGGCGCATCCGATGGCGGATATAAACGAGGATAATAAAAACAATGAATAGCAGGCTTTCACGGCTGCGGCGTAAATTTAAAGATAAGAAGATAGATGCCATACTCATTTCCCAGCCGGAAAACAGGCGTTATATCTCCGGCTTCAGCGGCTCTGACGGTCATTTGTTTATCACGCAGCATAAAGCGATACTGGCAACCGATTTTCGTTATGTCATACAGGCAGAACAACAGGCTGCTGATTTTGAAATCCTCAAAATCAGCAGCGGTGCGGATAAATGGCTGCCGGATTTAGCCGCTGGTCTGGGGTTGAAAAACTTGGGCTTTGAAGCCACCGATGTCAGCTTTTCTTCGTATAATAAACTGGGGGGTTCACTGGCAGAGTGCAAGCCAGGGCTTAAACTTATTCCACTGGAAGGGATTGTAGAATCACTTAGAATTCTAAAAGAGCCTGCCGAGATTGAGGCTGTAAAAAAGGCGGTAGCGGTTAGCGATGCCGCCATGGGCTATATTATCAAAGCTGTTAAACCGGGAATGACGGAGATTGAAGCCGCCTGGATGGTTGAAGAGTATCTTCGCCGCAATGGCAGCCAGCCCATTCCTTTTGATATAATTGTAGCTTCCGGACCTAACGCCGCCATGCCGCACGCCATCCCTTCAGAGAAAGCTATAAAAAGCGGTGAGCCGGTTATCATTGACATGGGCGCCAGGGTTGACGGCTATACCAGCGATATAAGCCGCACCATCTGTCCGGGCAAAGCAGATGGCACCTTTAAGAAGATATACAGCATCGTCCTGAAAGCGCAGCAAGCCGCCATAGACGGCATCACAAACGGCACAAGCGCCGCAGAGGCGGATAATATGGCAAGGCGGGTCATAGAACAGGCTGGCTATGGCAAAGAGTTCGGTCACAGCCTGGGGCACGGAGTGGGGCTGGCGGTTCACGAAAGACCTGGTATAAGCCCCGTTTCAGAAGATAAACTTGTCAACGGCATGACATTTACGATAGAACCGGGGATTTATATACCCGGCTGGGGCGGCGTCAGGATTGAAGATACTGTCTTGCTTAAAAATGGTAAAATAGAAGCACTTTCAAAGGTCAATAAATAAAACGGGGAGATTTGAATGCTTAACAGCACAGAATTGAGAAAAGGCGTCGTTATAGAGCATAACGAAAAGCTTTACCAGGTAATTGAATACAAGCATATAAAAATGAAACGCACGGCGCTGGTGAGGGTAAAGCTGCGGGATATCGTAGGCGGGCATACCACAGAGCAGACTTTCCAGTCTGCCGATAAGTTTGTGCGGGCGCGCCTGGATTACCGCAAAATGCAGTATCTATACGAAGACGGCGGCTTGTACTACTTTATGGATGAAGAAAACTATGAGCAAATGCCGCTTAACGCTTCCCATCTGGGAGACGCCATTGATTATTTTAAAGAAGGCATGTCGCTGGAGCTTTCCAGCTATAAAGGTGAATTAATTGGCGTGGAACTGCCCATTACCGTTGAGCTTGAGGTTGCTGAAACCGAACCCGGCTTCAAAGGTAATACCGCCAGCGGCGGCAACAAACCAGCCAAGCTGGAAACAGGGCTTACTGTCCAGGTGCCGCTTTTTATAAACGAGGGAGATATCCTCAAGATAGATACACGTACCGGCAGCTACCTGGAAAGGGTAAGCCAGTAAGTTGTTCAAGGCAGACCTGCATATCCATACACAATACTCAATGGATTGCGCCACACCGCTGGACGGGCTCATAGAGCGCTGCCTGGAGCTTGATATTAACTGTGTCGCCATCGCCGACCACGGCACGGCAGAAGGCGCGCTGGCGCTTAAAGAAAGGGCTCCCTTTATGGTAATAGTCGCCGAGGAGATATTGACTCCCGACGGTGAAATTATGGGTATGTTTCTTAAAGAGACGATACCAAGCGGTTCTTCCGTTTCCGAAACTATCGCACAGATAAGGCAGCAGCAGGGGCTTGTCTGCATCCCTCACCCGCTTGACAGGATGCGTCCTTCGGCGGTTAAAATGGATGTCCTTAAAAAGATTGCCTGTGATATTGATATTGTGGAGGTTTTCAACGCCCGCACAATGTTTTTCAAGCATAAAGCCAAAATCAGGGCGTTTGCCAAAGAGCACAACCTTAAACAGGGCGCCGGAAGCGATGCCCATACCCTTTCCGAAGTTGGCAATGCCTACGTGGAAATGCCGGAATTCAGCGGTAAAGATGATTTTCTTGACGCACTGGCTCAGGGTAAGATATGCGGCAAAAGCACCAATCCGCTGGTTCATTTCCTCAGCCTTAATAACAGAATAAAAAAGAGGTTTGGTTAACCATGTATAAAATCGGCTGGTTTTCAACCGGCAGGGGTAAAAGCGCGCGCGCCCTGCTGGAAACCGCCTGCAAAAGCATTAAAAAGGGCGAGATTGAAACAGATATAGAGTTTATTTTTTGCAGCCGTGAGCCGGGCGAATCTCCCGAAACCGATAAGTTTATTGCGCTTGCAGAGAGCTATAACATTCCCCTGGTTTGCTTTTCCTATAAGAAATTCAGGGACGGCAGGCAGGATAACAGCAAAAGCGGCACACTGGAAGACTGGCGTCTTGAATACGACCGCCGGATAATGGCAAAGCTGAAGGATTTCAAACCGGATTTATGCGTTCTTGCCGGCTATATGCTTATTGTCGGCAGAGAAATGTGTTCGGAATATAATATGATAAACCTGCACCCTGCCGCCCCGGACGGACCTGCCGGTATCTGGCAGGATGTAATCTGGCAGCTTATTGAGCAAAAAGCCAGCCGGACCGGTGTCATGATGCACCTGGTTATACCGGAACTGGACAGAGGCCCGGTGGTCAGCTACTGCACCTTTCCAATTAGCGGAGCATTATTTGACAGCCACTGGCAGGCTATAGAAGGGCATAGTGTAGATGATATAAAAAAACAGCAGGGGGAAGACAACCTGTTGTTCAAGACTATCCGTGAACACGGCTTTAAAAGGGAAATCCCGCTGATACTGTCAACTATAAGGGCGTTCAGCCGTGGGGATATCAGCATCCGGGACGGCAAACCGGTTGATTCACAGGGCAGGGCTATAAGCGGTTATAATCTATCCGCTGAAATAGATAATATTATAAAGCAGTAAACCGGCGCGCCGGTATCATTTTTACGTAAATAAGGAGGGGCATATTATGAAGTTCTGGAAGGAATTGATATGGATAGTAACATCGGCGGTGCTTGTAATCTTTATCTTGTTTCTGGGTATAAAACTTATCCAGGTTGAGAATAACCAGGAGGCTTCGGCTCAAAGCCTGGAGGAAGTTAAAACGGAAATGTATGCCGCTATCGCCGCCAGCTATGACGAACTTGATATCAGCCTTGATGAACAGATAGCTGATTTAACCCAGTCTATGTATGACAGTATAGCTGATAGTGTTGCCGCTGAAATAACCTCGGTATCGCAACAGCTTTCAGATGACCTGGACGATGAAATAGATGGCGTTATACAGTATCTTGACGGCCTGTCTGACGCCGAAACCGCGGATATATTGCTCTATCTGGACGGCGTTAAGGCAGAGCTTCAAACCAAGATTGACGCCAACTATACGGCTTTAAGCGAAGACCTGGATAATGAGATATCCACCTTGAACCAGTATCTGCAATCAGAGGTTGAACGCCTTTATGATACCTTCGCTGAAAATTATGAACTTGGCACAGAATATACCGACAGCCAGTTTCTTCTCATGGAATACTTTATAAATGTTATCTGTGAGATAAACGGGCTTGATCTGCCGGCAGGTTATACCCCGCCTGATTTCAGCGATTTTGAATAGCAGGCAGGCGCTAAATCCGTTTGGAATAATAAACGGCGGCGATTATCTCGCCGCCGTTTTCTTTTTTGTATTAGTCTATTAAGAGTAGTATCTATTCTTTCTTTTTGCTTTTCTTGGCTTTGGCAGGCTTCTTTTCATCCTTCTCTTTTACCGGTTTACCAAGAATCTCATCTACGATGCCGTATTCAGCCGCCTGCTTCGGATTAAGGTAAAAGTCACGGTCTGTGTCGTGGATTATCTTATCCATCGGCTGCCCTGTATGTTCCACCAGGATGTCTCTTAATATATCCTGTAAGCGCATAATCTCACGGGCGGCAATGGCGATATCTGACGCCTGTCCCTGAGCGCCGCCGATTGCCTGGTGCAGGTGAATTGTAGAGTTAGGCAGGGCAAAACGTTTGCCATGGGCGCCGGCGCAAAGCAGCACCGTTCCCATGCTGGCTGCCATCCCGATGCATATAGTGGAAACATCTGGTCGTATAAGCTGCATGGTGTCATAGATCGCCAGGCCGGAAGCGATAACGCCGCCGGGACAGTTTATAAATAATTGTATGTCCTTATCCGGATCTTCCCGCTCCAGAAAAAGAAGCTGGGCAATAATTATGTTGGCTACCTGGTCGTTTATAGGCATCCCCAACATCACTATACGTTCTTTAAGCAACAGGGAGTAGATATCGTAAGCCCTCTCCCCCCTGGCGCCGCTTTCAATCACCATCGGGACAACATTTTGTGGTTGCATATTCATTATGCCTCCTTTTTCTTTGCCGCCGGCTTTTTCTTTGCCGCCGGTTTTTTCTTGGTTTCTGTTTTTGGTTTCCCGTTATCAGCCTGGGCTATCTCTGATAGCCTCTGCATCGTCTTTTTATTGAACTTCACCCCTTGTATATATTCTCTATACTGAGGTGTATTCAAAATCTTGCGGTTTTCTTCCATTTTCGGTCCGGCGCCTGCTATCATAACCTCTATTTCTTCTTCTATTTCTTTTTCGCTTACTTCAATCTTTTCGGCTTTTGCCAGTTCTTGCAGAGCAAGCCTGCCTGCCGCTCTTTTTTCAGCTATCGGTTTATATCTTTCCTGCATTTCGGCTTGCGGCATTTTTTCTATCATACTTTTATACTGCTCTTCATTCTGACAACTGCTCTTTAACTGTTCCATGTGCTGACTAATAAGCTGGCTAACTTCCATCTCTACCAAAATCGGCGGGAACTCCACCTTGCTTATCTGTACCAACTCTTCTATCAGCTTATTCTCGTAAACACTCCTGGTTCTTGCTTCAGCATCATTTTTCAAGTCAGATTCTATACGGTTTCTCAAATCTTTGAAGCTTTCTATCCCCGGGGCAACCTTTTTGGCAAATTCATCATCCAGTTTCGCCAGCCTTGTTTCCTTTACTTCGTTAATGGTTATTTTGAAATCGGCTTCCTTTTCGGCTGCTTCCCTTACATAAAAGTTCTTGGACAAAACAAGTTTGAATTCTTTGCTCTCACCCTTTTTCATACCCATCAGCTCTTCAGGGAAACCGGGCGACGGGAAGGTTAATCCGCTGACTACCTGATAGTCCATCCCCTTTTCATTCACAACCTCTTTGCCTTCTACGTTGGCGGTTACATCAATTGTAACCACATCTTTTTCACCTACGGCTCTTTCCACCGGTTCATAGGTGGCGCTTCTTTCGCGTACCTGTGCTATTATTTCATCAATCTCTTCTTTTTTTATCTTTATTTTTTCCGGTTTTACCTTTATCTTATTGTAATCACCAAGTTCCACTTTCGGCGGTAACGGCGCTGTGGCTTCAAATACAAGCGGCTGGGCGCTTATGATTTTTATGGACGGATTATTGATTGTCTGTATCTTCTGTTCTTTTATAACATCTGTATAATATTTTGGTATCATCTGCTGCATCGCGTCATCAAGCAGCGCATTTTCGCCAATCTGCTTTTCCAGCACCTCCCGCGGCGCCTTACCCTCGCGAAATCCCGGCACCTTGGTAGTCTTAACGAGTTTTTTATAAGATTCCTCTTTCCCCTTTTCCACCTCATCCGCGTCAATCTCAATAGTTAATATTACCTGGCAATCCTCATACTTTGTGTCTTTGACTTTCATAATCACCTCTTTTTAATTTTAATCTTCGCGCAAGCTTAAGTGCAACTCTGCAAGCTGCTCCTGCGAAACCGCCGAAGGCGCTTCAAAAAGCAGGTCAACGGCATTCTGGTTCTTGGGAAATGGCATAACCTCTCTTATTGTATCTTCGCCAGCCAATAGCATGAGTATTCTATCTATACCGGCGGCTACCCCGCCATGGGGCGGAGCGCCATAATTAAAAGCCTCCAGCAGATGCCCAAAAAGCTCATTTACGCTTTTTTCACTGTATCCCATAAGCCCGAATACCTGCTTTTGCAAGTCACTTCGGTGAATTCTTATACTGCCTCCGGCTATCTCATAGCCGTTAAGCACCATGTCATAGTGCCTGCCGTAAGCCTTTTCCGGCTCGCTGCCTAAAAGCGGTATGTCTTCTTCTCTGGGTGATGTAAAGGGATGGTGCATCGGTTGCCACAGCCCGCTTTCTTCATCTTTATAGAGCAAAGGGAAATTCTCTACAAAGGCAAATACAAAACGGTTCGGGTCTGCCAGTTCCAGGCGACAGCCCATTTCCAGGCGTATTTTACCAAGCACGCTGTTTACAAGCTCGTTTTCACCGGCAACGATAAGCAGTAAATCACCGCCGGCGCCGCCTATCGTTTCGGCAATCTGCTTTAAATGTTCTATGCTAATGTGCTTGGCGGCAACAGATTTGACCGTCTCTATTGTTAAGTCATCGATGTTTTTTAAAGATTCATCCAGCGACATGGTCAACAACCCCCTGGCGCCACAGTCCCTGGCAATCTGGTTCAGTTCGTCCAGCTGATGTCGTGAATATCCGCCGCAACCGGGGGCGCATATCCCCTTTATTTTACCACCCTGGCTGGCGATGGATTTGAATACCGCAAAACCGGTTTCGGCGGCGATATCGGTAATGTCTTTTATCTTCATTTCAAAGCGCAGGTCCGGCTTGTCCGTGCCATAGCTTTCCATCGCCTCTGTATAATTTAACCTGCGAAAAGGTTTTTCCAGCTTTACCTCCGGCTTCATGCTCTCTACCAGCCCGCTGAAAAGCTCTTCCATAAGATTAGTTATGTCATCTTCATCCACGAAACTCATCTCTATATCAAGCTGGGTAAACTCCGGCTGCCTGTCTGCGCGGGTGTCTTCATCACGAAAGCACCTTGCAATCTGGTAGTATTTCTCCACACCGGCAACCATAAGCAACTGCTTTAACTGCTGCGGTGATTGCGGCAAGGCGTAGAACTTGCCGGGATAAACACGGCTTGGCACCAGATAATCCCGCGCGCCTTCCGGCGTGCTTTTGGTAAGCACCGGCGTTTCTATGTCAAGAAACCCCTTTGCGTCCAGAAAATCACGCATATATTTAACCACCTGGTGGCGTAATATAAGTTTCTCTTTCATATTCCGGCGGCGCAGGTCAAGATAGCGGTATTTCAGGCGCAGGTTTTCATCTACTTCCGAATCCTCGTTTATAGAGAAAGGCGGCGTTTTTGAAGTGTTGAGTATCTTTATATTATCGGCAATAACCTCTATATCACCGCTTGCCATTTTGGGGTTTTCCGTCCCTTTGGGACGCAGCGACACTTTGCCGCTTGCCTGTATTACGTATTCATTGCGTAACTGGCTGGCGGTATCGTGGCAGTCTTTTGACAATTCCGGGTTGAAAACAACCTGGACTATGCCCTGCCTGTCGCGCAGGTCTATAAAAATAAGCCCGCCGTGGTCCCGTCTTCTGTCCACCCAGCCAGCAAGGGTTACTTCCTCACCTTCGTTTTTCCCATTCAACTGACCACAATCATGGCTTCTCAGCAAAATATTCTCCCGTGAACACAAAATATCAGGTTTGATTATAGCTTACAGGGCGTCATTCTTCAAATATCAAATATTGCTTTCAGCCTCTGTCTGGCGGCGAAATTCTTCTACTATATCGCTGTTTCTTATCAATGCCTGCCCAACACCATACTCCTTTTTCAGGCGATATGGCACGCAGCAGCAAGGGCAACAGGTGCAAATTGCATAGAATAATCCCTGACAGTGCATGACGGTATGGATTACTTTTTTATCTCTGTATTTTTCAATAACCGATATGGCTTCTTCTTTGGTTATGCTCCTGGTCCCTTTTTTCCTTGAATACACTTCTTTGCCGGCGGATATAACTATCTCTGTCATAACGGGTATATCGCAGTTGTTGAATGCGCTTCGGCAACTGCAGGGAGCAAGCCAGACACCGTTTGATATATTTATAATTTGTTTTGCTTCAGACCGCGTAATAAGATAACCGCCATGCTTTGACCTGCCGTAAGCGTTAGCTATATAACGCACAAGCCGACCGATAACAGGCAAACGGCTTGTTTTTATAAGTATCATATACAGCCTTAGCAGTTTGTTCTGAAAGCGTCCGTATAGCGGTAATGTGTGATGCATTGTGTTATAAAATGCTCCCTGAAAACGTGTTCCTGCGCCATTACAGCGCCGGTAAGACTTGACGCTGTAACTGCCTTTACCTTATACTATCCCGTTATTATTTGTACTGCGTTTCACAATTCACCGGTTTCATATTCAATAACTCTGGATAGCCGATAGCAAACTTGTTTTCTGTACTGCCTGGTTATAGAATCAGTTTAAGTATAACAAAATAAGGGATTATTATGAAGATTGCTATTAGCGGCAAAGGCGGCGTAGGCAAAACACTTTTTGCCTCCCTGCTGGCTGCAACATTCGCAAAATCTGGTTATTCCGTCATCGCCATAGATGCCGACCCGGACGCCAATCTGGCGACTGCTCTGGGCTTCCCTGATGCCGATAAAATCATCCCTATATCCTCCATGAAGGAGCTTATCGCCGAAAGGACGGGAACAAAACCAGGGGAAATGGGTTCTTACTTTAAGATAAACCCCAGGGTTGACGATATCCCGGAAAAGTTCTCTATAAAGCACGGCAATATAAGGCTGCTTCTTATGGGGCAGGTGAAGAAGGGCGGCTCCGGCTGTTATTGCCCGGAAAACGCCCTGCTGGCGGCGTTGCTTTCACATTTACTTATCGCCAGAAACGAAGCCGTCATTTTAGATATGGCTGCCGGCATAGAGCATTTGGGGCGGGGGACCGCCAAGGCAGTGGATATACTTATAATCGTCGCCGAACCGGGAAGGGGCAGCATTGAAACTGCGCAGCGTATTGAGAAGCTGGCTAAGGACATCGGTCTCAATAACCTGGCGGTTATCGGCAACAAGATTCACAACCCGGCAGAGAAAGATTTTATAACATCCAGCCTTAAAGGGTTTAATTTTCTGGGCTTTATTCCCTATGATGCGGCTATGCAACAGGCGGAAATAAGCAACAAGACATTGCTTGAAGCCAGTCAGCCCATATCATCCGCAGTCAAGGAAATATATGAAAAACTGATATCCGGAACAAAAGCCTGAATCCCAAACCTTTCCGCTTAACTAATATTGATAATGTGTTTCAAAGGTATGCGGAATACCTTTTAGTAAATAAGATAAAAGGAGAAAAACCCAGATGACAAAATTTGACATCACATCACTGGATGCCACCAAACTTCAGGATTGGCAGATTGCAGAGGAAGCCGAAAAGCACATGAAGCCGGTTGTCCAGCTGGCAGAAGAATGGGGTATCAGCAAAGAGGAATTATTGCCCTATGGACACTATCTGGGCAAGGTGGATTTCGCCCCCCTGCTGGAGCGGCTGAAAGACAAACCCAACGCCAAGTATATTGACGTAACCGCCATCACGCCCACCCCGCTGGGAGAGGGCAAAAGCACCACCTCCATGGGGCTTGTACCTGGGCTGGCAAAAAGGGGCAAGAATGTCTCCGGCGGTATCCGCCAGCCTTCCGGCGGACCTACCTTTAACATCAAGGGCAGCGCCGCCGGCGGCGGTCTTTCCCAGTGTATCCCGCTGACACCCTTTTCGCTGGGGCTTACCGGAGACATTGATAACGTTACCAATGCCCATAACCTGGCAATGGTAGCGCTGACATCACGCATACAGCATGAATTTATAAACACGGATGAATTCCTGGCAAAGAGAAACCTGAAGCGCCTTAACATAGATCCCAGAAACGTTGAGATGAAGTGGATTATGGACTTCTGCGCCCAGGCGCTGCGGGACATAGTAATCGGCATCGGCGGCAAGATGGATGGCTTTATGATGAAATCCGGCTTTGCCATATCGGTAAGTTCAGAGGTTATGGCAATCCTTTCTGTTTTTACCAGTCTTAAAGACCTGCGCGAAAGAATGTCTAAAATCGTGGTTGCCTATGACAAGCAGGGTAATCCGGTAACCACCAAAGACCTTGAGGTTGACGGCGCCATGACCGCCTGGATGGTGAAGGCAGCTAACCCCAACCTGCTGCAATCCCTTGAAGGGCAGCCGGTTCTGGTGCATGCCGGACCATTCGCCAATATTGCCGTCGGGCAGTCTTCTATCGTAGCTGACCAGGTGGCTCTTAAACTGTCTGATTATCACGTTACCGAAAGCGGCTTCGGCGCAGACATCGGCTTTGAAAAGTTCTGGAACATAAAGAGCCGCATAAGCGGACTTGTCCCCAACTGCGCCGTTATCGTGGCGACAGTCAGGGCACTCAAAATGCATGGCGGCGGACCGCGTGTTGTCCCCGGCAAGCCGCTGGATGAAGCCTATACCAAAGAGAACGTAGGGCTTGTGGAAAAAGGCTGCATTAATCTCATCGCCCATATAGAAACAGTTAAGAAATCCGGTGTTAATCCGGTGGTCTGCATCAACAAGTTCCATACTGATACCGATAACGAGGTCAAGGCGGTGCGCCGCATGGTAGAAGCCGCCGGGGCGCGTGTTGCCCTTTCCGAACACTGGCTCAAAGGCGGTGAAGGCGCATTGGAACTGGCAGACGCCGTTATTGACGCCTGTGAAGAGAAGGTTGACTTCAAACTGCTCTATGAAAACGAAATGCCGATACGCCAGCGGATTGAAACCATCGCTAAAGAGGTTTACGGCGCTGACGGTGTTACCTATACACCGGAAGCAAAGGCAAAAGCCGAACGTATTGAAAAAGACCCCAATTCCAGTAATATGGCAACCTGTATGGTCAAGACGCACCTCAGCCTCAGCCACGACCCAACGCTTAAAGGGCGACCTACCGGCTGGACTCTGCCGATAAGTGATATACTTACCTATGGCGGCGCCGGCTTTATCGTACCGGTTGCCGGCGGTATCAAACTGATGCCGGGAACTTCTTCAAATCCGGCTTTCCGGCGTATTGATGTGGATGTGGAAACAGGAAAAGTAAAGGGCTTATTCTAAAAATAGAAAAATATAAACGGGGCTGACTGATAAAATGTATAACGTCCATTTCGAGCCTGACAATATAGACATTGCCGTTGAAAGCGGCACAAGCCTTATGGAAGCGGCAGTTGCCGCAGGGGTGCATATAAATGCCTCCTGCGGTGGCGCCGGTGTTTGCGGCACCTGCAACGTGCTTATAAAAAGCGGTGATGTTGAAAGCCGCCGCACAGACAAAATATCCGCCGCAGACTATGAAAAGGGCGTCAGGCAGTCCTGCCAGAGCGAGGTGCTTTCTGACCTGGTTGTTGAAATACCGGTAGAATCAAGGCTGGAAAAAGCCGTTATAAACCGTGAGCAATCAGGCATAAAATCCCAGACACCGGCAGCTCTGGTAAGCGGCTGGGATTTCAACCCGCCGCTTAAAAAACTGTATCTTGAACTATCGCCGCCAACCATGGAAGATAACAGCAGCGACCTCTCCCGTCTTTTAAGGGGGATAAGGCAACAATACGGCTTTAAGGATGTATCGGTTGAATTTAATGTCGTTGAGAAGCTGGCAGATACATTAAGGCAGGCAGACTGGAAGGTTACCGCCAGCCTTTTTGCGGATGAATGCTCCTGTTGCCGCCTGGTAAACATAGAAAGCGGAGACGTCCGCGCAAAGCATTATTCGCTGGCTTTTGATATCGGCACCACCGCCGTGCGCGGGCAGCTTCTGGATTTGAACCGTGGCAGTGTGCTGGCGCAGGCTATAGACTACAACCGCCAGATAAGCTATGGCGAAGATGTTATCAGCCGTATCGCCTGGTCACAAAAAACTGGCGGGCTTAAAAAGCTGCAGGATGCGGTTACTGCCACCCTTAACGATATGATAAAAACACTTGCCGGGCAAGCCGGTATAGAAACCGGCGATATCTGTAATGTAGTAATAGCTGCCAATACGGTTATGGTGCAGCTATTACTTAATATTGACCCCAGGCATCTGCGGCTTGCGCCCTATGTGCCAACGGCTGCCAGCCCGCCCGTTGTAAAAGCCAGTTCGCTTGGCATTGGGCTTGCCGATTACGTCCCGCTTTATACACTGCCATCTGTTGCCAGCTATGTCGGCGGTGATATAGTTGCCGGCATTCTTGGCACCGGCATATACAAGGATGAAGCGGTAACGCTGTATATAGACATCGGCACCAACGGAGAGATTGTCGCCGGCAACTCCGAATGGCTGGCGACGGCTTCCTGCTCTGCAGGACCTACCTTTGAAGGCGGCGGCATAAAACACGGCATGATTGCCGCATCCGGCGCCATAGAAGGCTTTAGAATCAATCCTGCTGACTTAGAGCCGGTCATCACGGTTATAGACAACGCCAAACCCAAGGGCATCTGCGGTTCCGGTATTATAAACATGACCGCCGAAATGCTCAGAAGCGGCATTATAGGGCAGAACGGCAAGTTCAATATGGATTTGCCGACAGACAGGTTGCGGCACGGCGATGACGGCAATGAATATGTTGTGGCGCGGGCTGATGAAACGCAAACCGGCAAAGACATCGTTTTCACGGAAATAGATATGGATAACCTTATACGTTCCAAGGCAGCCATGTTTGCCGGCTGCCAGACGCTTATAAAAAGCATGGGTTCGCGCTGCGCCGAATTAGACAGGCTGATTATAGCCGGCACTTTCGGCAGCAGCCTGGATATTGAAAACGCCATCACCATCGGGCTTCTGCCTGATATCCCGCGTGACAGGTATATTTTCGTCGGCAACGGCTCCCTGCTGGGCGCCCGTCTTACCTCTTTTTCGGAAGAGCTTCTGCGGGACGGGCAGAAGATAGCCGCTATGATGACCAATATAGAACTTTCGGAAAACACCGATTTTATGGCAAACTATATGGCGGCTATGTTTCTGCCGCATACTCATGCCGAGCTTTTCCCCTCGGTAATTATTAATAAAGGAAGTAAATCTTGAACTATTCAATAGCTTTAGCCGGCAAAGGCGGCAGCGGCAAGACCTCAACCTCCTGCCTCATAATCCGCTATCTTATAAAGAAGGGGCTGGTGCCGGTGCTGGCGGTGGACGCAGACGGCAACGCCAACCTGGGAGAAAGCCTGGGGCTTGAAACCGAAAAGACCATCGGCTCTATAATTGCTGATTTTAACGAAGACAAGATAAGTATCCCCAGCGGGCTTACCAAGGGCGCTTACCTTGAATTTAAAATGAACGAAGCGGTGGTGGAAAGCAAAGGGCTGGATCTTGTCTCTATGGGGCGCGGCGAAGGCACCGGCTGCTACTGCTATCCCAATACCGTATTAAAAAAGTTCATTGATGAGCTTAAAGAGAATTATGCCTGTATGGTGATGGACAACGAAGCCGGCATGGAACACCTCAGCCGCCGCACCACCGAAAATGTTGACCAGCTTTTTATAATCTCCAACCATTCGGTAAAAGGCGTGCGCACGGTGGGGCGGATATTGCAGCTTATTGAAGAACTGAAGCTGGATGTTAAAAACCAGGGTGTGATTATAACGCAGGTTCCCGGCGAAATGGACAGCCATGTTAAAGAGGAGCTTAAACAACTGGGGATTGAGCCTGTAGCAATAATCCCCTATGATGAAAACATACTTGATTATGACCTGGAAAAGAAATCGCTGGTTGATCTGCCGGATAATTCTCCGGCTGTTGAAGCCATTAGTGTTTTTATGGACGATATTATAGCCAAAAAGAATTAATACAGAATATTTTTAAGGAGAATACATGACAGCCGAGATAATTAACGGAACTGAAATATCAAAACAGATACGCGAAGAATTAAAGAAAGAAGTAGCGCATCTGAAAGAAAAACACAATCTTGTGCCGGGGCTGGCGACTGTAATAGTTGGTGAGGACCCGGCTTCACAGTCTTATGTAGGTTCCAAGGTGCGCACCTGTGAAGAGCTGGGTATCTATTCCGAAAGATACGATATGCCGGTGGATGTTAGCGAACAGGATCTGCTTTCGCTTATAGACAGGCTGAACAAAGACACAAAGATTAACGGCATTCTGGTGCAGTTGCCGTTACCCAAACATATAAACGAAACAGAGGTCCTTTTAGCCATAAACCCCAAAAAAGACGTTGATGGCTTTCATCCGGTGAATATAGGTAAAATGGTAATTGGAGAGCCGGATTTCCTGCCCTGCACGCCGCACGGCATACAGGTTTTATTACAAAGGGCAAATGTTGAAACCGAAGGCGCAGAGGTGGTTGTTGTCGGCAGGAGCAATATCGTCGGCAAGCCGATAGCCAACATACTATTGCAAAAAAACAAGGGCGCCAACGCCACCGTAACCATCTGCCACACACGCACCAAAGACCTGGCAGCGCACACAAAAAGGGCGGATATTCTTATCGTCGCCGCCGGTCAGCCCAAATCAATAACCGCCGATATGGTAAAAGAAGGTGTGGTGGTTATAGATGTCGGCGTTCATCGCATCGGCAAGACCGCCGAGGGCAAGAATATACTCTGCGGAGATGTTGATTTTGACTCTGTTAAAGAAAAGGCTAAAGCCATAACGCCCGTTCCGCGCGGCGTTGGCCCGATGACAATAGTAATGCTGATGACCAACACCGTAAAGTCAGCCAAGCTGGCAGCCGGTCTTTGTTAAGCCGGATTTTATTTTTTTCCAATAACCTTTATAATATATGCTGAAGAGAGTTTTCTTATTTATTTAAGGGGAGTAACAATGGAATATAAAATGGAAGAAAAAGAAGCCCCCGGACGCGGTAAGGTAAACATCCTGGGAGCAACTTACGAAGAAGGCAGACCAACAGGCGAAGAAGCAGGACGCTGGGAACACAAACTAAGAGACAGGCAGGAAAAGCTGAAATACCTGGCATCTCTGGAAGAATAAACCCGGCGGCACCGCCAGTAATTTATTGAATTATCAGTGGAGGCAATTTTATGACCTTTGAGACACCAAAGATAAGCTATAGCGGCAAAATAAAAGAGGTAACGCTGGGAGAGGGCGATAACGCGGTAACCGTCGGCGGTGAAACGTCTTATCCTTTCCATCTTTTTGAAGGAGATATGCCCAAAACGCCCCGTATCGCCATGGAAGTGTATGACACCCCGCCGGATGACTGGGCGGAAGCTGCGCTTGAACCCTTCGCCGATGTCATAAACGACCCCGTCGCCTGGGCAAACAAGTGCATTAATGAATACGGCGCAGGTATGATTTGCCTGCAGCTTCTAAGCACAGACCCCAACGGAATTGACCGCAGCGCCGATGAAGCCGCCGCCGTAGTTAAAAAGGTTGCCGACGCCATAGACGTCCCCCTGATAGTCTGGGGGACCGCCAACCACGAAAAAGATACAGATGTATTACGTAAGGTCAGCGAGGTCTGTCAGGACAAGAAACTTATAATAGGCCCGGTAGAAGAGGGTGACTATAAGAAGATTGCCGCCGTCGCCTTGGGTTACGGACATACCGTTATTGCTTCCAGCCCTATTGATATCAACCTGGCAAAACAGCTCAATATTCTGCTGGGCAATCTGGGGCTTCCTGAAGACAAAACAATCATAGACCCCACTGTCAGCAGTATCGGCTACGGCATTGAGTATTGCTACTCTGTAATGGAAAGAATCAGGATGGCAGCCCTGACACAGCAGGATGAGAAGCTGCAACTGCCTGTTATCTGTAATATCGCCAAGGAAACGTGGAAAACCAAAGAGGTAAAAATACCCACCGGTGAAGAGCCGGCGCTGGGAGACGCCAAAAAACGCGGCGTATTGCTGGAAGCTATGTCGGCCATGGTTTTACTGCTTGCGGGCGGTGATATTATAATCATGCGCCACCCCGAAGCCATAAAACTGATAAATGAAATGATAGGTGATCTTACAGCTTCCTAACAGCCTAAATCTATTGACAATAAAAATAAGCGTTGATATAATCTAATCATAATAATTAGTAACGATTATCATTAATGAATAAAGTAAATATTTTAAGCGGTACCCGCAAAACAAAGCAGCGCGAGGCTATCCTTAAGGTCGTGAAAGATGCGGATTGTCACCCTACTGCCCACTGGATATATGAGCAGGTGCAGATGAAGATACCCAATATAAGCCTGGGGACGGTTTACCGTGACCTTAAACTGCTTAAGAAAATGGGTGAGGTGCTGGAGCTTGATTTTGCCGGTAATATAACGCGTTTTGACGGCAACACAAGCCGTCATTATCACTTCTTTTGCCAGAAATGCAATTGCATTTATGATATTGATGAATCGGTAGATATGGAAATTGATGAGCGTGTAGCTGAAAAAAACGGCTTTCAGGTGTTTCGTCACCGTATGGATTTTTTCGGATTGTGCCATGATTGCCGCTCTTAATATAACCCTGAAGCAAAATTCAAACAGGAGAAAAGAATATGGCAGAAGAGTCAAAAAGTAAAAGCATTGACCCCGCCAGTAACTTACTTATAGGCAAAGCCTGTGATGCTGGAATCAATACCGCCTTCGACCGAGCCGAAGCAATGAAACCCTGCCCTATAGGCGCTGTCGGTAGTTGCTGCCGCAATTGCAGTATGGGACCCTGCCGCGTTCCCCTGCCCAAGGGTAAGGAGGAGACGCCGGAGGAAAAGAAGAAACGGCGCGGGGTATGCGGCGCCACCGCCGAAACCATCGCCGCCAGAAATTTCGTTAGAATGATTGCCGGTGGCGCAGCCGCCCATTCTGATCACGGACGGGCAACGGCAGAGCTTTTTATTGCCGTAGCCAAAGGTGAAGCCCCCGGTTATCAGCTTAAAGACGAACAAAAGCTGTTGCAACTGGCTAAAGAGCTTGATATTGAAATCGGCGAGCGCAACAACAACGAGATTGCCCTTGAAATCGGCGAAAAGTGCCTGGCAGAATTCGGCAGCCAGGAAGGCGAACTTTTCTTTGCCAAAAGAGCGCCGCAGAAAAGACAGCAACTCTGGCGCGAACAGGGAGTATTTCCGCGTGGTATTGATAGGGAAATCGTAGAGATTATGCACCGCACCCACACTGGCGTTGACCAGGATTACAAAAACCTGATGCAGCAAGGCACAAGAGCCGCAATAGCCGATGGCTGGGGCGGCAGCATGATTGCCACCGAGCTTCAGGATATCCTTTTCGGCACACCGACACCGGTGCTTGGGCAGGTTAACCTGGGTGTTCTGAAGGAAGACGAAGTCAACATTATTATTCACGGTCACGAGCCGCTGCTTTCAGAGCTTATAGTTGCCACCGCCCAGCGTCCTGAAATTATAGAACTGGCAAAATCAAAGGGCGCCAAGGGCATAAACCTTGCCGGTATGTGCTGCACCGCCAACGAAATCCTTATGCGCCACGGCGTGCCATTGGCGGGCAACTTCCTGCAGCAGGAACTGGCTATCATAACCGGCGCTGTTGACGCCATGGTGGTTGATGTCCAGTGCATAATGGAATCACTGACAGATATTGCCCAGTGCTTCCATACCAAGCTTGTAACCACTTCGTCTAAAGCCAAAATAAATGGCGCTGTTCATATTGAATTTGACGAACATAATGCCATTGAATCTGCCACTAACGTGCTTAAGGTAGCTATAGAGAACTTCCCCAACCGCACCAAGAGCATTACCATACCGAAAGAGAAAACAGATCTGATAGCCGGTTTCAGCCATGAAACTATAAACTACCTTCTGGGGGGGCTTTTCCGGGCTTCTTACCATCCGCTTAACGATAATATTATAAACGGCAGGATACGCGGTGTAGCCGGTGTTGTCGGCTGTAACAACGCCCGTGTTCCGCATAACGAAGGTCATATAGCCATGGTAAAGGAGCTTATAAAGAACGACGTGCTGGTGCTTCAAACCGGCTGCAGCGCCATGGCAAGCGCCATGGAAGGACTGATGGTGCCAGAGGCGGCTAAATACGCCGGCGCCGGACTGGCTTCCGTTTGTGAAACCGTCGGCATCCCGCCGGTACTGCACATGGGTTCCTGTGTTGATAACAGCCGTATCCTGGTAGCCGCCACCGCCATGGTAAACGCAGGCGGTCTGGGCGATGACATCAGCGAACTGCCGGTTGCCGGCGCCGCCCCCGAATGGATGAGCGAAAAAGCCATATCCATCGGGCAGTATTTCGTGGCTTCCGGCGTCTTTACCGTATTCGGCGTAACCTGGCCCACCACCGGCAGCCAGGAACTTACAGACTATCTGTTTAAGGACTTTGAAGATATCTATGGTGGAATGTGGGCTTTTGAGCCTGACCCAATAAAAGCCGCCCACCTTATAATCAGCCATATAGACAAAAAGCGCAGCGCCCTCGGTATTGATAAAGCCAGAGAAAGGGTTTTATACGATATGGAGATGCGGCGGGAGCTGGAATCGGTCTAAAATCCTGAATAGTAAGGAGATATAAGCTTAAATGTCTAAGATAATTGCATCCGCAGCCATAAGGGGAGCCCACAAAATAATAAACCTTGCCGAAAAAGAATGGCAGGAGGCTATGGATAAATGGGGCGCCAACGAACCCGTCGGCTTTCCCAATACAGCCTACTACCTGCCGGTAATCTACGGTATTTTAGGCGTAAAGGTTGAAAAGTTAGGTGATATACAGCCGGTGCTGGAGCGTTGCAAGACGCTGCTGCCGCCGATGGTAAAGGAAGAACATCACCTGCCTTATCTGGCGCCGGCGCTGGACGCCGGTATGGCAACCTTCTTTGCCGGAGAAATTATAGAAGCCATAAGATATCTGAAAACGCCGGATTTTTACACCAAGACAGAAGACCCGACGGACAGCAATATCTGGCTGGGCGCCGCCGACGATATTATCCTGCGCAAGAGGGGTATTGAGTTCGTGGACGGCACCGCCCCCGGCTTCGCTGCCATACTGGGCGCAGCCCCCACCAATGAAATAGCCGTGCAGATTGCCCAGGAGCTTCAGCAGAAGAATCTTTATGTATTTATGTCTGCACAGCACGAAGGCAAGACGTTTTCGCAGCAACTGGTTGATTCCGGCGTGCAGATAGGCTGGCCCACCCGCCTGGTTTCATTTGGACCGGATGTATCAGCGACTGTTTTCGCCATGGGTTTTGCCACACGGGCGGCAATCTCCTTCGGCGGTATTGAGCCGGGTGATTTCAGAAAAATCCTTCTCTATAACAAGGAGAGGGTATTTGCCTTCGCCATGCCACTGGGCAACATTACAGATGAATGGTATGCCAACGCCGCCGGAGCGGTTAACTGGGGATTCCCCACCATTGCCGATACCCCCATACCGGAGATTTTGCCAACCGGCATCTGCACCTATGAACACGTTGTTTCCAATGTGCCGCATGACAAGATAGTTGCCCGCGCCATAGAGGTAAGAGGGCTTAAAGTAGCCGTTGCAGACGTGCCTGTGCCGGTGGCTTACGGTCCCGCCTTTGAGGGTGAACGGGTGCGCGGCGATGACGTCTTTCTTGAGTGCGGCGGCGGCAGAACCCAGATGGTAGAGCTTGTTACCACCAAGGGTATGGATGAAGTTGAAGATGGCAAGATAGAGGTGGTTGGACCGGATGTAACTGATGTTGAAGCCGGTACCAAGCTGCCGCTAGCGATAAATGTTAACGTCGCCGGACGTGAAATGCAGGATGATTTTGAACCGATTCTGGAAAGGCAGATTCACCACCTTATAAACTACGCCCAGGGCGTTATGCACATCGGGCAGAGGGATATTGCCTGGCTTCGTGTCAGCAAATCCGCCGTTGAAAAAGGCTTTAAGCTTTCGCATATCGGCGATATTCTTCATTCCAAGCTGCATCAGGACTTCGGCAGGATATTTGATAAAATACAGGTAACCCTTTATACCGAAGAGGATAAGGTCAAGGAGATTGTTGCAAAAGCCAAGGAAGTTTATTCCCACCGTGACGCCCGCATAGAGGGTATGACCGATGAAACTACAGACACCTATTATTCCTGCACCCTGTGCCAGTCCTTCGCCCCCAGCCATGTCTGTGTTATCAGCCCGGAAAGAACCGGACTGTGCGGCTCCTATAACTGGATGGACTGCAAGGCGGCTTTTGAAATCAGCCCCACCGGACCCAACCAGCCAGTTGAAAAGGGCGAAGTAATTGATGAAAAACTGGGGCAGTGGAAGGGTGTTAATGATTTTGTCTTAAAGGCTTCGCGCGGCAAGATAGACCATTATAATTTCTACAGCATTATTAACGACCCGATGACAACCTGCGGCTGCTGTGAAGCCATTGCCGCCGTTCTGCCGATATGCAACGGCATAATGACTGTCAACCGTGAATATATGGATATGACACCCTGCGGAATGAAGTTCACAACTCTTGCCGGCACCATCGGCGGCGGCATCAGCACACCGGGGTTTGTCGGTCATGGAAAGTACAATATAACCCAGCGAAAATTCCTCAAAGCCGAAGGGGGTATAATGCGCCTGGTCTGGATGCCCAAGATGCTTAAAGAGGAAATTGCAGAGCGTTTCAACGCCAGGGCTAAGGAGCTGGGCGTACCTGACTTACTGGACAGGATTGCTGATGAAACTGTCGGCACTACAGAAGAGGAAATCCTGCCTTTCTTACAGGAGAAGGGACACCCGGCGGTAACAATGGACCCCATAATGTAATTGAATGTAATTAAAGGAGAGATGAAATGGCATTAACCGGTATAGAAATATTCAAGATGCTTCCCAAGACGAATTGTGGCGAATGCGGCGTGCCTACCTGCCTGGCTTTTGCCATGAGCCTGGCGGCGGGCAAGGCGGAATTATCTGCCTGCCCTCATGTTTCAGATGAAGCCAAGGAAAAGCTGGAAGAGGCTTCGGCGCCGCCCATAAGACCGGTTAAAATCGGCAGCGGTGAAAAAGCCATTAAAATCGGCGGCGAGACGGTTTTATATCGCCATGAAAAGCGGTTTGAAAATCCCACCGGGCTGGCAATCTTAATCAGCGACACGATGGACGAAGCTGAAATAGACGCGCGTCTGGATAGATTTAAAAACCTGCAATATGAACGTGTCGGTCTTACATTGCGCGCCGAACTGGTTGCCGCCAAATGCGAATCCAATGACGCCGCTAAATACAAGGCATTGATAACCAGAATAAAAAGCAGCGATGCCAATATTATATTAATGAGTGAAAACGCCGATATGCTGGCAGCCGGATTAGAGGTCTGCGCCGCTGATAAACCCCTGCTGTATGCGGCCACCAAAGACAATATAGACGCCGTAGCCGCGCTGGCAAAGGACAATGCCTGCCCGGTAGCCGTTAAAGCCTCTGGCTTGGACGAGGTTATAGAACTGACCACCAAACTGGATCAGGCGGGCATCAAGGATATCGTCATAGATTCAGGCGCCCGCAAGCTGCGCCAGGCATTTGAAGACCAGGTTGCCATCAGAAGGGCTGCCCTTAATAACAAGTTCCGCCCGCTGGGCTACCCAACTATTATACCGGCTAATGAAATGGCGGATAACCCGATGAAAGAAACCTTGATAGCGGCTACCTTCATCGCCAAGTACGGTGGGCTTATCATCCTTTCAGACTTTCAGGGCGAAAGCCTTTTCCCGCTTCTTGTAATGCGCCTTAACGTCTTTACAGACCCGCAGCGTCCGCTGGCAACAACCGAAGGTATTTATAAAATCGGCGGACCGGACGATAACGCGCCGGTTATGCTTACCTCTAACTTCTCGCTGACCTATTTTATCGTTTCCGGCGAGATGGAAAACAGCCGCGTGCCTTCTTACCTGCTGGTCAAGGACACAGAGGGTCTTTCTGTTATGACTGCCTGGGCAGCCGGTAAATTCAGCGCCGATGTCATTGCCACCTTTGTTAAAAAGTGCGGCATTGCCGATGAAATTAAGCACCGCAAACTTATAATCCCCGGCTATATCGCCATTGAGAGCGGCGGTCTTGAAGAAGAATTGCCGGACTGGGAGATTATGGTCGGTCCGCGCGAAGGCGCGCATATTCCGGCATATCTTAAAACCTGGAATTAATAGGGAGATAATTTATGATACTTGTTGGCGAAAATATAAACGTAATATCAAAGACAATCGGCCCGGCGATGAGAGAGAAAAACGCAGAACCGATTCAAAAAATGGCGCTGGCAGAAGATAAAGCCGGTATTGATTATCTTGACCTTAATATAGGTCCGGCGCGCAAAGGCGGAGACGAGCTTATGTCCTGGCTGGTAGATACAGTTCAGGCGGTTTCCTCTACGCCTTTATCTCTTGATACCACCAATGCGGTGGCCACCGAAGCCGGTTTGAAAGCCTGCAAGGGCAAGGCTCTTATCAACTCTGTATCGTTGCAGCCGGAAAGGCTGGAAAAGATATTGCCGCTGGTAAAACAATACAATGCTGATGTCATCGGTTTGCTGTGGGGGGTTGAAGGCATGCCGCGTGACGCCAACGAAAGGTGCATGCTGGCAGTTGACCTGATTTACAAGGCAAACGAAACGGGTGTTTCAAATGAAAGTATCTGGATTGACCCCATCGCCACCCCTATCTGCGTGGATACTATCCAGGTAAAAGCCGGGCTGGAGTTTATGAGTATGCTGGCTGAAATCGCCCCCGGCTGCAAGTCAATTGTCGGGCTTTCCAATATATCCAACGGCGCTCCTTCGCACCTGCGCCCATACCTTAACCGCACCTATCTGGCGATGCTTATGAAATACGGTATTTATTCGGCGATTGTTGACGCCTTTGACAGCGAACTTGTCAGGCTGGCGCGCGGTGAGATGCCGGAAATCATCAACTTGGTGCACGGGCTTATGGACGGCGATAATCCGGATGCCTCTTCGTTAAACCTCAAGGAAACGGAATACCTTAAGACCTTCCGTGTGCTTAACGGCGAAACGCTTTATTCTGACTCCTGGCTTGAAATATAAATCATATATTATGGCAAATAAATCCATTGTTCCACCGGATAACAGCAACTACCGTTACGGGCAGGAGACGGCGCTTAAACTGGCTGGCGAAAAACTGGCCAGTATCAATATAGAGGAGCAATGCCGCAAAGCCAACGCCGAATACAGGCTTGCAGAAGGTAAAGAAACAGCTATAGTTAAATACCTCGGCACGCCTTATGCTGTTTCTTTCCCTGAAATGAATGTTGTTTCCGTTGAAGACAAGCATCCGGCATCACCAAGAGACAGGCTGCTTATACTGCACTACATTCTGAACGCCAATGGCAGCCCGCTTATAGGTGATATGATAACCTATAAAGAGATTCCGGGCGGGGTTACATACTTCCCAACCTTCCACAAACGGACTATACAGCCATTGCTGGATAACTTCGGCAAAGAGACTGACAAGTTGCTTACCGCCGCTGAAACAACAGGCGGCGTTAGTGCGGATTACGGCGATGCCTCGGTTACAATAAATGCCTTCAGTTGTGTTCCATTAACGCTGGTTTTGTGGCATGCCGATGATGAGTTTCCTGCCGCTGGCAGCATCCTTTTTGACAGTTCTATAGCCGGATACCTTTCCGCCGAAGATATTACCGTGCTGTGTGAAATTATAGCCTGGAAGCTTGTAAAAGCTAACGCTTCGCTTAAATAACATCCTATTCCACGGTTACGCTTTTTGCCAGGTTACGCGGAAAGTCTATTGAGCGTCCCTTTGCCTTTGCGGTATAGTATGCCAGGAGCTGTAATACCACCGTATTTACTAACGGCGAAAAGATATAATCCACCGAAGGCACGTTTATAACAAAATCTGAAATCTCGTTAACAACCCCGTTTTCATCCTCTGCTACAGTTATAACCGGTGCGCCCCGTGTTTTTATTTCCCTTATATTATTGATAACGGCATCAAAAGTGCCATCCCTGGCTACCACGGCAACCACCGGCGCATCCTTGCTCAGCAAGGCAAATGGTCCGTGTTTCAATTCACCGGCGGCATATCCCTCGGCGTGGATATAGGATACTTCTTTCATCTTGAGGGCGCCTTCCAGTGCAATGGGATAGTTTACCCCCCTTCCGATAAAGAGAACATTTTCATATCCCGCCAGATATTTAGCGCATTTTTCAATGCTCTGCTTATTATTCAAAACCTGCTGAATCTTCTGGGGCATCTGCCGTATCTCCATTATCATATCAGCCTGTCTTTTTATATCGTCCCGTGAATATGATATTACCAGCCAGTAAAGCAACACCAGTTGCGCCATAAAACTCTTGGTGGAAGCCACGCTTATTTCCGGCCCGGCGCTGGTATAAACTGTTTGATTTGCCAGCCGGCTTATGGTGCTGCCAACTACATTTGTTATCGCCAGCACACGGCAGCCCGTTGCCTGTAACCTTCTGGCGGCGTGGATTACATCGGCGGTTTCGCCTGATTGCGTTATGACGATAGCCATGGTTTTTGCCAGGCTGTGCGGATAGTAATTGAATTCAGAGGCATAC
Organism: Dehalococcoidales bacterium; assembly: GCA_963674855.2. Lineage (GTDB taxonomy): Bacteria > Chloroflexota > Dehalococcoidia > Dehalococcoidales. The sequence goes on along the minus strand of CAXXST010000002.1, from coordinate 852,779 downwards.
TCCACCCTTACCGGTATTTTCAGAAGCTCTTCAAATACATATTTTCCCACCATCCCGGCATTGTATGACGTGCCGCAGGCAAGGATAAGCAAGTCCTCTATACCGGCGTCCCTTACCAACTCCAGGTCACTAATCAGCTCGGCTTCCTTGCAATAACCGACCAGTGTATCCCTGATTACCCTGGGCTGCTCATAGATTTCCTTGAGCATAAAGTGTTCATAGCCCGCCTTCTGGGCTTCCTTTATGTTCCAGGCTATTTTATGTTCTTTCAATTTGGCGTAAACGCCTTTGCGCTTTATTTTTATATCAACATCTGTAATAACGCCGATATCGCCTTCCTCAAGGTAAATAATACGATTGGTATGCTCCAGCACTGCCGGCACATCTGAAGCTACATAGTTCTCATGGTCTCCAACGCCGATTACCAGCGGGCTGTCCTGCCTAGCGACTACCAGCTTATCCTCCCCGGCTTTTATGGCGACGATAGCATAAGAGCCGATTATGTCATCCAAAGCCCGTTCCACCGCCGTTTCAAGATTATCCTTGTAATATTTTTCAATAAGGTGCGCTATCACCTCGGAATCCGTTTCAGAGGTGAAATTATGCCCCTCTTCAATAAGCTGCTGCTTAAGCTGCTTGAAATTGCTGATTATGCCGTTATGCACCACGGCAAGGCTGCCGCTGCAATCACTATGCGGATGGGCATTCTTCATTGAAGGCTCGCCACAGGTTGCCCAACGCGTATGCCCCACGCCCAGCACACCCTCGTGCGGAGGTGTTTTCTTAGCCATCACACCCACCCGATAGGCGTCTTTGCACAGCTCCAGCTTGCTGCCTGAAATGGCTATACCACAGGAATCATACCCCCTGTATTCAAGCCTCGTCAGACAATCAAAGAGTATTGGTTGCGCCTGCTTGTTACCTATATAACCTACGATACCGCACATATCTATCTACATTACGATGCTTTTATCCGGCAGTTTGCCGCTTATTACCTTTAGCGATTGTATCCGTGAATAATTACCTATAATAACGCCCGGTCTGGCAACTATGTGGCTTTCCAGGCGGCAGCCTTCACCCACCATAGCGCCTATATTTACCAGGTGATACCCGTCATTTATCTTGATTTCTGTTTCACCGCTTATAGCGCCAAAGTTATCTTCTATAACGCATCCACGGTCTATAACCGAGTTTTGTATAACAGAACCGGCGCCGATGCTGACATCGTTTCCGATAACACTGTTTTTTATCTGCGTGAACGGAGTTATTACCACATTATCACCGATGCTGGTGAACGGCAATATACAGGCATTAGGACCTATCTCGCAACCACGTCCGATAACCACCGGCCCTTCTATATAGGAGTTAGATTTTACAAGCGTGTTTTCTCCCAGTGAAACCTGCCCCCTTATTGAAACGTTGTCCTCTGTTGTGCCGCCCATTCCCGGCTCTACGCTGCGCAGAACGGTGTTATTCAAGTTTATAATATCCCATGGATAAGTTATATCCAGCCAAATACCCTTTGTTTCCACTGCTTTCAGCCTGTTACCACCGGATAGCATACTATTCAATGCCACCGGTATCGTTTGTTCCCCCTCGATAGAGGCAAATATTTTACTATTGAAGGCATAGATGCCGGTATTCACCATGCATACTCCCTGCTCCCGGGAATAGCTTACCGCCCGCCTCTCCCGGCGTATTGCCTGTTTAACCACATCTTCATCAACCGTTACCACCAGGTCTCTCATTGGGTTTTCCATCTTTTTTACCAGCATTGCGTTCGTCTCTGTATGGGCAAATTCAGAAATGGTGACGCCATCTATCAACTTGTCCCCTGGTAAAACAAGAAACTCCTTATCCACAATTTCTCTTGCCTGCATCAGGGCATCGGCGGTGCCAAGCTGCCTCTCCTGGTTAATATATTCAATTTTCACGCCAAACCGCTCACCAGAGCCGATATAATCAAATATCTGCTCCCGCCTGTAACCCACCACCAGCACGATTTCACGAATGCCGTTCTGCGCCAGCGATTCAATTACATACTGCAATATCGGCTTACCGGCGACGGCAAGCATCGCCTTTGGCTTGTTGACCGTGAAAGGTCTTAACCTGTTGCCTTCCCCGGCTGCTAAAACTACCGCCTGTTTCATATCTGTGCCTCCTAAAATACCCTTGCCCCAGGCATCATAATCCCGCTGGCTACAGCCCCCGGACCAATAACCGCATTGTTACCGATGAGGCTGCCCACATTCAGACTGGAATTAATCCCAGTCTGAACTCCATCACCAATTATAGCCCCCATTTTACGCTTTCCGGTGTCAATACCGTTAACAAACACGTTTTTCTTATCCAACCTTAAATTGGCTATTTTTGTCCCGCAACCGAAGTTGCATTTTTCTCCGATAACGCTGTCCCCGATATAGCAATGATGCGGGATTTTAGTTTCCTTCATTATAATTGAACTCTTTATCTCAACAGCGGCGCCAACACGGCATTTATCACCGATGGAAGCAAAGGGTCTTATGTAGCAATTGGGACCGATATCACAATCACTGCCAATTATAACCGGACCAACTATATAACAGCCAGACCTTATTAGCGTATGCTTGCCTATACAAACATCGCCCTGTATAACCGCGTTATCCTCCAACCTGCCCAGGTTTTTTATATCGTGACGGTCCATAAGGGCTTCGTTGGCTGTCAGTAAATCCCACGGATAACTGCAGTCAAGCCAGTATTCTATCTTCCGATAGCCTATCTTTATATCCTGCCCCAGCAACAACTGTAGCGATGTTGTTATCTCATATTCGCCGCGCACAGATTGCGGTGTTTTTTCAATAGCTTCAAATATATCCGGCGTAAACAGGTATAAGCCGGTATTAGCCATATTTGACGGCGGGTTTTCAGTTTTTTCACAGATTCTAATAATATCGCCGTTCTTAACTTCCACTACCCCCAACCCTCTGACATCTTTTACTTCCCTGATGCCCATCGTATTATCCTGCTTGTCCGCCATTTTGGCTATATCCCTCCGGCTGGCGATAATGTCTCCGTTCATAACCAGGAAGTTGCCTTCTACCAGCGGCTTGACGCTTTTCACGGCATCGGCTGTTCCCAGTGGCTTGCGCTGGGTGACATATTCTATCTTCAAACCCCATTTCCCCCCATCCCCAAAATACCCCCTGACTTGCTCATCATGATAACCAACAACAAAAACAAATTCTTTTATACCGGCTGCGGCAACCTCGGTTATCAGGTGTTCAAGTATGGGCCTGTTGGCTATGGGCAACATAACCTTGGGACGCGTATAGGTAAGGGGGCGCATACGGCTGCCTTCACCGGCGGCTAATATCACTGCTTTCATTTCAACTCTTTCCGCTTTCGCAGGCAATTTTTGTTATCATCTTTTCGGCTTTGTTATATAACCCCTGCGCCCCTTCCCTTGTTCTGGATTCAGCGGTAATGCGAATCTTCGGCTCTGTGCCGGAAGCCCTTACCAGCAGCCAGCCGCCATCAAGGCTGAGCCTGATACCATCAATACGGTTTACTGATTTTGGCTTCATTGCCGTTATCAGCCCGTCTTCTATTTCTTCCATTGCCACACCGCTGCTGCCAACGCTGCCCCTTATTATTTCATAGCCGGGTATATCATCAACCAGCTTTGAAAGTTTCTTTTTAGCGGCTATTGAAACCATAAGCGCAGCGGTGTAGATACCGTCCGGGCAAAGCGAATTTGCGGGAACAACCCAGCTGCCGGAAGGCTCACCGCCAAATTCTCCGCCGTTTTTAAGCTCCTCTGATATACAGTTATCACCAACAGCCGTGCGCGCAACTTCAAAACCGGCTTCTTCAACCGCCATTGAGGCATCCAATGTGGTAATTATCTTTTTAGCTCCAATTTCCTCTGCCATTATTAGCAGCAGCTTGTCTCCGCTTATAAATCTGCCAAGGTCATCAACCGCCATCATCCGGTCTGCATCACCATCGTGCGCAATACCCAAGTCCGCGCCTGTATCTTTTACCGCCTGCATTAAGTCAGCCAGGTTTTCCTCTTTGGGTTCTATTTCATGCGGAAATAAACCGCCTGGCTGGCAATTCATCTTCACAACATCGCACCCCATCCGTTCCAGAAGCTGCGGCGTTATCACGCTGCCGGCGCCGCAATCGCAGTCCAGCACCACCTTTATTTTGTAACTTCCCGAAAAGTACCCCAAAATCTTGGCTATATGCTTTTCAACCGCATCGTGGTAAACCTGTGCGGATTTATAATCCTTCCAATGCGCCGTAGGCAGTGAATCACCGCAAATCAATTCTTCTACCTGTTGCTGCTGCCGCCTGCTGAAAGCAGAGCCGTCCGGGTTTATCATCTTGATGCCGTTATATTCGGGTGGATTATGTGAAGCAGTTATCATGATGCCGGCATCAAAGCCTTCAACTGCCAGCGCAAGCGTTGGTGTTGGCACCAGCCCAATGTCATAGCATTCAGCGCCGGAAGCCAACAACCCGGCTGTAACCGCGCTTTTCATGGCGTCTGATGACGTGCGGCTGTCACAGCCGATAACCACTTTTTTATAAATCCTGCCGCTTGCCAAGCCAGCCTTTAATGCTACATTGATTAGCCAGTTGTCCACAACAGCCCTTATCCCAGAGGTGCCGAATAATCGCATAATTGCTTGATTTTAATCCTATTATTAGCCAATTGTCAATATTAATATATAACAGGTATTCCTCTGTAACGTATAGTACTTTAGTGCTTTTTTCTTGACACAAAAGGGCGGCAGGCTATAAAATAAAGTTAAGAATAAAACAAGAAAGCTGGAGATGTTATGGTACTTGAAATAACCGATGATATGTTTGAAAAAGAGGTTTTGCAATCCGAGCTGCCGGTGCTGGTAGACTTCTGGGCGCCCTGGTGCGGACCCTGCCGCATGGTAGGACCCGTTGTTGACAGCCTGTCCGAGAAAAACGGAGATAAGGTTAAGTTCTGCAAAATGAACGTTGACGAAAATCAGCGCACCGCCGGTAAATACATGGTTATGTCAATACCAACTATTATGCTCTTCAAAGCCGGTGAAGTTGCTGATACATCTGTCGGCGCCCTGCCGGAAGAGGCTTTACAGGATAAAATAGACGCAATTCTATAATGCATTAACCCCACCCGCCGGCGTTTTATTCCTGGCTATGGTTACTACTGCCGGCGGTGGGCAACACCACCGGCAACCCGCTTAACGGATGACTGCCGACATAGCTGCCGGAGCCATATACCTGTTCTATATTTTCGCTGGTTATTACTTCTGCCGGCTTCCCTGTACACTGGATTCGCCCCTTGTTGATGAGAACCAGTTCATCACAGTACTGCGCTGCCAGATTAAGCTCATGCAATGCGATAATAATCGTCAGGTTCTGGCGGCGGCACAGCCCTTTTAACAGGTCCATTATTTCTATCTGCCGCCCGATATCCAGGTTGGATGTCGGCTCGTCCAGCAGTATCGCTTCCGTTTGCTGCGCCAGCACACGGGCGATTACGATACTCTGAATTTCACCGCCGGAAAGCTGGCTTATCTTGCGGTTTGCAATATGCCAGGTAGATGTCTCTTCAATCGCCCGCCAAGCAATGGCAATATCCTTTTTGCCCTCGTATTGCAACAACCCCAGGTGCGGATTGCGCCCCATCAGCACTATCTCAAAACCGCTGAAGTTTCCCGGCAGCAGCGGTATCTGCGGCACAACACCCAGCATTTTAGCCAATTCCATCCTTTTTATTTCTTCTATGCTGCACCCGTTTACCAATATGCTGCCTGAAGATGGCGTTATTACCCGGCTGACAGCCTTTATAAGGGTAGATTTGCCGCAACCGTTGGGTCCCACCAACCCCAGCACCTGCCCCGGTTTCACATTGAAACTTATATCCTGCACCACCGGATTTCTCCCGTAGCGCAGGCTGACATTTCTTAGTTCTATCTCAAGCATATTATCTCTAGTAAGACGCCTTTATGCGGCTCCGCAGCAGATACAGGAAGAACGGCGCGCCGCAAAGAGCGGTTATAATCCCAATCGGTATCTCAGAAGGAGCAATCAGTGTGCGCGCCAAAACGTCTGCCAGTATAAGAAATATAGCGCCGCTGATTAATGAAAGCGGCAGCAAAAAGCGATAGTCCGGCCCCCATATAAGGCGTACGGCATGCGGTGTTATGATGCCGACAAAACCGATTATGCCGACAAATGATACCGCGGCGGCGGTTATCATTGTCGCCGCCGCCAGCAGTATCAATTTCATTTTTTCCACGCTTATACCAAGCTGCTGCGCCTGCTCTTCGTCCAGTTGCATTATATTCAATGGTCTTGAAAACAGCATGATTACCACAGAGCCTATGACTACAATAGGGAATACAATCTGCACTTCCGACCACTCAATCATGGAAAAGCTGCCTGAAAGCCAGAACATTATGCCGCGCAGCATGTCACTTCTAATCGCCAGGTAAGATACAATTGCCCCCATCAGCGCGCCTAGCGCCACGCCTGCCAGTATAAGCGTGCTTACCGGCACCATTTTCCCCACCCGTGCCAGCATATATACGATAGTTACGCTTAACAGGGCACCCACAAATGCCAGCAGCGGCACTATGCCGATGCCGGCTCCGGCAGCGCTTACGGGCAGCATAAAACCGATAACCGCCCCCAGCGCCGCCCCCTGCGCTACGCCTATGAGATACGGGTCTGCAAGCGGGTTGCGGAACAAACCCTGATACGTGGCGCCTGCCAGCGCCAGCGCCGCCCCCACAAGCCCCGCCAGCAGCACGCGCGGCAGCCGGACAGACCAGACTATCATTTCTATCCCGTCTTCCCAATTGGGGGTTATGTCTGTAAAAGGCAGCTTTGAAAGCAATATGGAAACGGTAGTACCGAATGGTATCTCCACACTGCCTGTAGAAGTTGCGAAAAGTATTACCAGCAGCAGTACAAAAAGCAGCGCTATTACGGCTGCAATACGCTTGCGCCATTTGGGATAAAGCCAGGCCTTCGGCGGCTCTTCCATAACGCTTGCTTCTGTCTGCTGTGATAGCATTTTATTCTCTTTGTTTTCCCTCTGTTTCCTATTCAGTAGCGGCAAATATCGCGGGCTGTATCATCTCTGCCATTACCTCCAGGGCTTCCGCAATACGCGGCGTCGGACGGTTTGTGAGGTCTGGATTTATACTATAGACCCTGCCGTTAACAACGGCGTCAACCCCTTCCAGCCTGGATTCGTTAAGCACAAACTGCAGTGAAGTATCGCTATCTACAATTATTACCTCCGGGTTTATGTTGATTATTTCTTCCAGAGCCAGTGTCGGGTATCCCTCACCAGCAACAGCGGCAATGTTTATGCCCCCTGCTTTCTCTATAAGTTCATGGATACGGGTATCCGCGCCGACAGACATTATCGGCTCGTGCCACAATACATACAGTGTTTTCACTTTTTCGGCTTCTGTTAGCCCGTCTGTTATATCCGTTACAGCCTTTATCCTCTGCTGCATTTCAGAAACAACCTGCGCGGCTTCGTCCTGTGTGCCTGTAAGGCTGCCGATAAGTTCTATGGAATCCATAACATCCTGCAAAGTGTGCGGCACCATGGCAACAACTGTAAAACCAAGGTTCTCCAAAGCCGGTATGACCTCATACTTGTGCATATCCTCTGCCAGTATCAGATCAGGGTTAAGGGCTATTATTTTTTCAAGATCAATTTCAGCAAAAGCGCCCACCTTATCCTTTTCAGTTGCCGCCTGCGGGTAATCACAGCTATCGGTTACGCCGCAAACCCTGTCCTCCAAGCCAAGGGCGAATAATATCTCTGTATTGCTGGGCGCCAGTGATACAATCTTGGAAGGGCTTCCTTCTATACTGACCTGCCGTCCCAGGTCGTCGGTAATCTTTACCACCTCAACTGTTTTCGTTACAGTTATCGTTTCAGTAATCTTATTCTCAAGCGTGACGGTTTGCGCCTGCCCGTTGCAGCCGCTAAACGGGATTGTCATTACAAGCGTGGCTATTATCAATAAAAGCCACGAAATAGATTTCTTCTTCAATGAATCCTCCAGATAAATAGATAAAATAATTAAAAGGGCTTAAAAAAATCCCCTGTCCGAGGACAGGGGATATGTCTCATGTCTTAAATGGCATGTCGCACCTCCGAACCCGCGGAGCTAATTACTGAGGGCAACAATGGCGTTCTGGCTTCCGGTATTTCTACCGGTTACAGCAGGCGGTACTGCGTCGGATTTTCACCGAACTTGCATTCCATCTTACCCGGGCTTACCCGGTTTCCCCCAGCCGTCCGATTATTAAATTGTTATTTCAAGATACCCTCTTTACCCTTTTTTGTCAAGCCACTGATTCTCATTTATGGTATAATCAGGTATAGATATTTAACGAAAATAACAGGAGTCCTATATATGGGTGATGTTTTAGATGAAGCTTACGGCATAATGCAGTGCAAGGAGTGCCCCTGGTATAAAAGCTGCCTTACACCGATGAAGCTGACCGCCGAAGACCTGCGACGACAGATGTCTTCTACCCCCGGCGCCGAAGTGGCGCAGCAATCCGACGAAGATTTACAAAACCTTGTTTCAAGTATGGCAACCGCCGCCCAGAACTCCCTGCTTGAAGGCTGCCCCATTCTCATTGAGCGCCTGCGCAACAGCCCAAAGCTTGCCCAGAAGATAAAGCAGATTATGCAAAACTGGAGCCAGGAAGAAGACACCGCAGACTAAACGGGAACTTAATCTGCTTTTAGCTGCTTGACCATATAACCCGCTTTCAGTTTGTATCCTAAATCATTGCGGTAGTATTCCCGTGCGCCGACACCGCTTAATATGGCAATGCGGTTTGCGCCGAATTCTTCAGCGGCGATTCTTTCCGCTTCCTGCAGCAGTAATCTGCCCAACCCCTTATGCTGTATGGCAGCCTCTTTGCGTCCGCCTATAGCCACTTCAGCCCCATAGACGTGCAACTCCCTGACCAGCGCCGGGCTGCCTCCTGCCCCATCCAGAACGGGTAAGGGTTTCTGTTGTATCCGCAACCGCAGCAACCCAAAAAGCGTCTTGTTTTTATCCTCAAAGGATAGAAATATCTCTTTGCCGCCAGAGGCATCATAATCAAACCTGTCAAGCTGCGGCTCACCGATTTGCCAACCGTCTTTTAAGCGGTGTCCGTATTCACGACAGCGGATACAGTCACAAGATGTGCCGCTCTGCTCCATTTTTTTCTTCAGCGGCTGCCGCAGCGAATCCTTCAAACCACCCACAATATACTTCGCCGGTATATCACGCAGCACTCTTGATATTCGCACATATTTCGGCACGATAGTCTTAATATCAGCCAGCAGGTCTATCATTACCTCATTATCATAAGGCTGATATTTTCCCTGTTTATACCATTCTTCCAGTTTCGTGTTTTCAACTACCATCGTGGGATAAAGCTTCAAACCGTCTGGCTTAAAACGCAAATCTTCAAACATCATCTTTGAAAGCTCCAGGTCGTGCTGCGGTGAAGAACCGGGTAGCCCCGGCATCCAGTGGTAATGCACCTTGAAACCATATTGCTTCAGCAAGGCGGTGGCTTCAACCACATCATCTACCCTATGCCCCCGTTCCACCAGTTTGTATATATCGTCATCCAGGGTCTGCACGCCCAGTTCTACCCGGGTTGCGCCGAATTCAAGCATCCGCTCTATATCCTCTTCTTTACACCAATCCGGGCGGGTTTCAATACAAAGCCCCACGCAGCGGTGTTCTGCGGTTTCGTTTATCTGCTGTGCTTCACCGAGGCTGGCTGATTCCACACCGTTCAAGGCGTCGTAGCAGCCCTTTATAAATCCATACTGGTATTCAACGGGTGTAGCCAGAAAAGTGCCGCCCATTATTATAAGCTCTATCTTTTGTGTCGGGTGCTGCATTCCATCCAGTATTTCCAGCCGCAGCTTAACCTGCCTGGCGGCATCGTATTCGCAGTTTATCGCCCGCAGCACCGCCGGTGATTCCGGTGTGTAACTCTGCGGGGTGGCGCTGTATGTCGGGCAATATATACACTCGCCGGGGCATTCCATCGGCTGTGTCATCACCGCCACCGGCGTTACGCCTGATATTGTCCTGGATAGTTTACGCATTGTATACTTCCTGCAAGGGGATATATTCAGTCTAGCAGTTTTTCCAAAAGGCAACAAGCTGAAAGGATTTTTACTTGGAATACAGATTAAACGAGGTCTTCAATAAAATAGCGCCAGGCTGGTATAATTTCCGCCATCATTCTATCTTTACGCAGGAGCTTGAAACACTGGCACAGCGCTGGCAAAGCGGCAAACTGCTTAATCTGGGCTGCGGGCACGGGGCAGACTTCCTGCCTTTTGCGGATAATTTTGAACTTTACGGCGTTGATTTCTCTGCTGGTATGCTTAAAATGGCTGAAAAGTATGCCGTTAAATACAAATATAAAGCGGAGTTGTCGCTGGCAGATATCTGCCGGTTGCCTTACTCCGATAGCAGCTTTGATAATGTGATAGCGGTAGCCAGCCTTCACCATGTAAAGGGAAATGAAGAAAGAGAAAAAGCCTTCGGAGAGCTTCGGCGTATCCTGAAACCGGGCGGCGAAGCCTTTGTTACTGTCTGGAATCACCGGCAGCCGCGCTTTTTTTTCAAACCGGCAGAACTATATGTTCCCTGGCGCAAGAAGGATAAGACGCTTTACCGCTATTATCACCTGTTTTCATACCGCGAAGTTGAAAAGCTGGCTAAAAAAAGCGGCTTTATCATCCTGAAATCATTCCCCGAAAGCTCTTACCGCTTTCCGCTGAAATATTTCTCCAGGAATATCTGCCTTTTACTTAAAAAGGAAGACCAGGTTATTTGCCAATCTTAAGCCAGATTGATACTATTCATATTATGACAATTAAGGTCTTTTTATTATGAGCAACATTATAAACACAAACAGGAGGTTCCGCCAAATGCTTATCCCAACTATAATAATGGGCGTTATCGCCGTTACAATGCTGATTATCGCCTATTTCAAGGGCGGTGGCGAGCATATCCTGGGCTTGAAATCAGCATGGAGCCTACTGCTGCAGATTTTGCCGCTGCTTATCTTCGCTTTTATAATTGCCGGCGTCATCCAACATATTATCCCCTCCGAATCTATATCAAAGTGGGTTGGCACCGAATCTGGCTTGCGCGGTATTATTGTAGGTACTGCCGTCGGCGGCTTGACGCCGGGCGGACCTTATATAGCCATGCCAATTGCCGCCGGTCTGTTGCAAAGCGGCGCCGGCATCGGCACTATGGTTGCCTTTATGACAGGCTGGTCACTGTGGGCATTTACCCGCCTGCCACTGGAGATAGGTATTATGGGCTGGAAGTTCACCGCCATACGCCTTGCCTGCACACTGCTTCTGCCCATCGTTGCCGGACTTGTCGCCAACCTGTTTTTCTCTAAGGTTAATGTAACCTGATGTTTGCTTTTTTAATTCAAAATATAAATAAGCTATAATTGTCTAAAAAGGAGGCGTTCTATGCTGGTAAAGATAACATGCCCCGAATGCAAGGTGGACGGCAGCATTACCCTGGTGGATACAAGCTATGAGGGTCCCTACAAGTGCTGGAAATGCCGCCAGTTGTTTGCCATTAAACTCAAGAACGGCGCTGTGATTAGCTGTGATGCCATCGACCAGGAGGAATTTGAAAAGCTCCAGGAAATTTATGCCCTCAAGAACAAGTTCAAGCGTAGCTAGCGGTGATTGAATAAGTTATTTATGGAGGTATGGTAATGGCTGAACAAAAATTACCAGATGCCCTTAGTGTTGAACTGGCACTCAAAAATCATTTTTGCAGTAAATATAGTGCCAAGTTTATCGACGTAGAATTTCGAAAAATCTGGTATCAGGGAGGTTCCGAGAGGGATTTATGGGAGGCAGAGGGCGAAATTACCATAAAAAGATTTTTATGGTTTAAGAAAAGGCGTTCTATTAGATATCAGCTTGACCCTTTATCAGGAGACGTTGTCGGTTACCAAGATATTAAGTCAAATTAATAAGACTAATATGCAAAGGGGTAAAAGATGCCTGTAGTTAGTATAGAAATGTGGGAAGGGCGCACGATAGAGCAGAAAAAACAGCTGGCAAAAGGCATAACCGGCGAGTTTGTTAAAATCGGTGTGCCTGAAGAACGCGTTCATGTTATCTTCAAGGACAACAAAAAGTCAGACTGGGCTATCGGCGGCAAACTGGCTTCGGAAAAAGATTAAATAAGAAGATTAATTTTAATTCCACCTGGCGCTGTGGTTTTTCTTCAGCTCTTTTATTCTGGTTCTGAATTCGTCTGTTTCCAGGTTTCCTATGGTCATTATAATAGCATCCTCGCGGTTATCCAGATAGTAACCCCGCCGCACCCCCTCTTCCTTAAAGCCATACTTTATGTAAAGGTTTTTAGCTATATCGTCTGAAGCGCGCACTTCCAGTGTGATACTTTTTGCCCCCTTTTTTATAGCCGCTTCTATAAGGCTTGCCAGCAGCCGTTCGCCGATTCCATGCCGCCTGCAGGGCTGCCTGACAGCGATATTAACAATATGAGCCTCTTTAATAAGCAGCCAATAGCCTGCCAGCCCTATGATTTGCTGCCCATCCTCCTTATCTTCATAAGCGACGATGTAATGCGCAATACCGTTTTTTAATTCGCGCTCAAAGTTGGTTGAAGGCTCCATAGACGGAAAGGCTTCCCGTTCAATTTCTGTCGCCTGACGGATATCCCGTTGTTTTATCTGCCTTATTTTACAACGCACTGCTTTCTCCCAGTTAAACCTTTTTGGCTTCCATACCGGCATAGCGTTCCCATTCACTGTAAAGACAACCGCAATACTGCTGCCGGTAAAGCTCAAGCGGTTTGGTTATATGGCGGCTGTCTGAATAACGTTTTCTCAAATCGGCGTAAAGAAACTCTATGCCTGTTTTTGCGGCTATCTCGCTGCCGATTTCAGCCAGCAATTCATGCTTCTGGTGCGGGCTTATAAGCAGGCTGGAACTGAAGGCGCTGAAGCCTTTTTCAAGCGCAATTTCGGCTGTCTTCTGCAGGCGCAGCCTGAAACAATGGCGGCAGCGTTCGGCTTCATCACCATTTATCGCCCGGAAATAGCGGGTTATATCATAGCCTTTAATCTCTATAAGCGGAAAATCAAGCTGTTTTGAAAACGCCTGCATTGCTTCCAGCCGCTTCTGGTGTTCGCTGTATGGATGGATATTGGGGTTATACCACAGGGCGCTGGCGTTATAGCCCTGCTGCTGCCAGTGTTTAATGCTGTAGGCGCTGCAATGGGCGCAACAGCAATGAACCAGAACGAAAGCCTTCTTCTTAACCATTAGCAGTCCTATAAAAGGGTCGGCTGGGGCGGCTCTTCTTTTTTGCGATACAAACCAAGGTGCTTATACGCCAACGGCGTAACCAGACGCCCTCTGGGAGTGCGCTCTATGAATCCCAGTTGCAGCAGGTAAGGCTCATAGACATCCATTATGGTATCGGCTTCTTCACTGATTGAGGCGGCGATGGTGTCAAGTCCCACCGGCCCGCCGTTGAACTTCTGTATTATGGTTTTCAATACCTTGTGGTCTATCTCATCCAGCCCAACGGCGTCAACTTCCAGCTTGGAAAGGGCTTCTACCGCCGCCTTTTTATTAATGACGCCGTCCATTTTAACCTGCGCATAATCCCTTACACGCCGCAGCAAGCGGTTGGATACCCTTGGCGTCCCCCTGGCGCGGCAGGCAATTTCACTTAAACCGTCATCTTCTGCTTCCACTCCCAGTATGCCGGCGGAACGCTTTACTATGGCTTTTATGGACTGCTGGTCATAAAAATCAAGACGATAGACGCCTCCGAACCTGTCTCTTAACGGCGGGCTTAATGAGGCAAAGCGCGTGGTAGCGCCGATAAGGGTGAAAGAAGGCAACTTTAGCCTTAAGCTCCTGGCGCCGGGTCCCTTGCCGATTATTATATCCAGCGCCTTGTCTTCCATCGCCGGGTAAAGAACTTCCTCTACCGAGCGGTTAAGGCGGTGGATTTCATCAATAAAAAGTATGTCCTGGCTTTTCAGGTTGGTAAGTATCGCCGCCAGTTCACCGGTGCGCTCTATCGCCGGTCCGGATGTTACCTTGATGCTGACGCCCATCTCGTTGGCGATTATATGCGCCAGCGTTGTCTTGCCCAGCCCGGGAGGCCCGTAGAGTAGTATATGGTCCAGCGCCTCACCACGCCCCCTGGCGGCAGCGATGGCTATAGAGAGGTTTTCCTTTATGCGCTGCTGACCTATGAAATCGCCCAGGTTCTGCGGTCTCAGGCTGTTTTCCAGCGGAACATCCTCATTGCCCGGCTTACCGGATATTATACGATCTATCTGCTTCTCTCCCGGTTGATTTTTTGCCATTATACCATATCTTTTTTTATGAACTATACTTATCCCCACAGCCCCAATAAAAAAGAGCCGCCCGGTATTTCAGGGCGGCTCTTTATGTTTTGCTTTTTTATTTACGCAGCCTGTATTTCCTCATCCCCGTCTGCGCTCCCGTCTTTATCCTCATCTTCGTTTTCTATTGTTATTTCACCTTCACCTGATTCTTCTGTTTCTTTTATCATTTCTGCGTGTATTTCTTCATTATCAGATTCGGATGATTCAACTGCTTCACCAGTTTTAATTTCTGAAATTTCGTTCATCATTTCCGCCAGTTCAGCGTTTTTGGTATTTACATCTGTTTCTTCACCCAATAGTGACGGCAGGTCTCCTTCAAGCTGCAGCCTTTGCGCCTCTTCTTTCATCTTCTGCTGTTTGGCGGCTTCGGCGGTAGCTTCCTTGCAGGCAGTACAGCGCGCCGGTATCAGCTTGCCGATTATGACATTCTCTTTAAGCCCATTCAAGCGGTCTATCTTGCCAAAGATAGCTGCCTCTGTAAGCACGCGGTTGGTCTCCTGGAATGAAGCCGCCGCCAGCCAGCTTTCCGTGCTGAGGCTGGCCCTGGTTATGCCCATAAGCACCGTATGCGCCGTCGCCGGCTCGCCGCCTTCGGCTAACACCTTGGCGTTTACTTCTTCATAGCGGAAGCGGTCTAAAAGCTCTCTGGGAACAAGATCTGTATCCCCCGGTGAATCAATACGCACCTTTGAAAGCATCTGCCGCACGATAACCTCCACGTGTTTGTCATTTATATGCACGCCCTGCGAACAGTAAACCTTCTGCACTTCTTCCACCAGATATTTCTGTACCGCTTCCTTGCCAAGCACCACCAGTATATCCTGCGGGTTTACAGAACCATCTGTAAGCTGCTGTCCGGCTTTTACAAGGTCTGCGGACTTAACGCGTATATGTGTTGCAGCAGCAATGCTGTATTCCCTTTCTTCCGTCTCTTCATATCTTATTATGATTTTCTTTTTTTCCATAACCACTTCGCCGGCAACGCGGGCGACAATTGGTTCTGCCAGGGCGGTTGTTTTCTTGTCTTTATCCTTTTTCTCTGCAGGACTTGCCAGCATAGCGCCGATTTCTACCGTCTGCCCATCCTTGACTGAAGCCTTCCAGCCGGTTGGCAGTTGATATTCATCGGTAAAGGTTTCATTACTGACAACCTTGACCCAGCGCCCCTCTTCATTTTCAATAACATCGGCTATGCCGTCTATCTCTGATATTATTGCCTGCGCCTTGGGGGGTCTTGCTTCAAAAAGTTCCTCTACTCTGGGCAGACCACTGGTGATATCCAGACCAACAACACCGCCGGTGTGGAAGGTGCGCAGCGTCAACTGCGTTCCCGGCTCGCCGATACTCTGGGCGGCGATTATACCAACCGCCGTGCTCATATCTATAAGCGTGCCGCGCGCCAGATCCCGTCCATAGCACATCTGGCATATTCCCTGCGTAGCCTGGCAGTTAATCGGCGTTCTTGCATGCACCCGTGTTACCCCTGCGGCTATAATCTCTTTTACCTTCTGTTCGTCTATCTCCTGATTACGCTCTACTATTATTTCACCGGTTTCAGGGTTAACGATATGGCTGGCAGCCATCCGCCCGACTATCCTTTCGGCAAACGGCGGCAGCAAGCCTTTCTCTGTTGTTTCAGTAAACCAGGCGCCTTCCATTGTGCCGCAGTCTTCTTCCAGGACGATTACATCCTGTGTTACGTCAACCAAACGCCGGGTTAGATAACCACTGCCGGATGTTCTCAGCGCCGTATCCGCCAGACCTTTGCGGGCGCCATGGGTGGAAATGAAATATTCCATGGCGCTAAGTCCTTCACGCAGGCTTGCTTTTATGGGGAAGTCTATAATCTTACCAGATGGATTTGTCATAAGCCCACGCATACCCACCATCTGTCTTATCTGTGATATATTACCCTTGGCGCCGGAGGTTGCCATCATGTAGATACTGCCGTTTCTGTCCAGCGATTCGTTTATGGCGCCGGTTAATCTATCTGTAGTTTCCATCCATACTTCAACCACGCTGTTATATCTTTCGCCTTCGGTTATAAGCCCCCGCAGATACTGTCCTTCAATGGTTGCCGTGCGCTCTTCGGATTCCTCAAGTATCCTGGCTTTCTTTGCCGGAACTTCAATATCGCTCATGGAAACGGATATGCCAGACTTGGTGGCGTATATAAAGCCCATCTTTTTCAAACCGTCCAGCACAGCTTCCATTTCTTCGTTATCACCCAGCAGCTTGTAGCAATCCGTTATCAATTGCTTCAATCCCGTTTTATCTATTGTTTTATTTATAAAGCCCAGCTTTTCGGGGACAATTTCGTTAAATATAATACGCCCTACGCTTGTTTTAATCCTTTCGCCGCTTTCAAGCCTGACTTCAATTTCATCCCTCAAATCAACATAACCGAGGTCATAGCTAAGCTTGGCTTCTTCCCTGTTGCCAAAAATAGTGCTTATCGGCTTGGCATCCGGTCTTATGGTAGTCAGGTAATAGCAGCCAAAAACCATGTCCAGTGTCGGCGCTACCACCGGCTCGCCGCAGCTTGGCAAAAGCATATTGTGCGTGCTGAGCATCATTTCGCGGGCTTCTTTTACCGCCGCTTTTGAAAGCGGCACATGCACCGCCATCTGGTCTCCATCAAAGTCTGCGTTAAAGGCAGAACAAACCAGCGGGTGTATCTGTATGGCGCTGCCGTCTATAAGCACCGGCTCAAAAGCCTGAATGCTAAGGCGATGCAGCGTGGGTGCGCGGTTAAGCATTACCGGTCTTTCCTTGACGACTTCCTCAAGTATGTCATATACTTCCGGCTTGGCTCTCTCTACCAAGCGGCGGGCGCTCTTGATGTTGGATGCAAGCCCCTGCATAACCAGATTATGCATAACGAATGGTTTGAACAATTCCAATGCCATCCTTCTTGGCAGACCGCACTGGTGCAGTTGCAGGCTTGGACCAACAACAATAACAGAGCGTCCGCTGTAATCAACGCGCTTGCCCAGCAGGTTCTGGCGAAAACGCCCCTGTTTACCGCGCAGCATATCCGAAAGTGACTTGGCTTTGTGGTCTCCGCTGACGGATATAGCCCGTCCCCGGCGTCCGTTGTCAATAAGTGAATCCACCGCTTCCTGCAGCATGCGTTTTTCATTGCGTATAATAATATCCGGCGCGCCGATGTCAATAAGGTGACGCAGCCTGTTGTTGCGGTTTATAACCCGTCTGTAGAGGTCATTCAAATCGCTGGTGGCAAAACGCCCGCCGTCAAGCTGCACCATTGGGCGCAGGTCCGGCGGCAATACCGGCAGCACAGTCATTATCATCCATTCCGTCTTGTTACTGCTGCGGCGGAATGCTTCCACCAATTGCAATTGTTTTGAAGCCTTGCGGCGGCGCTGCCCTGAAGAAGAATGCGTTTCCTGTAACAGGCGTATGCGCATATCTTCCAGGTCTATTTCTTTAAGCAATTTAAGAATAGCTTCAGCGCCCATGCTGGCTTCAAATATCTCGGCGTAGTTTTGCCTTAAATCATGATACTGGTTTTCGGTAAGCAGGGTGGCTTTGCGCAGGTCTTTAAGCTGTTCTACCTTTTGCGGCAATTCTTCCTTAAGCTGTTCCTTTTCATCTTCAAAATCACGCCTTAATTTATTTACGTCTTCTACCGTTGCCTGCTCTTTTTCCAGCTCTGCGATCTTTTCTTCAATAGCGTTTTCCCTGTCTACAATCATCTGTCCATAGCTGTCTTCCAACTGGCTGATGGCTTCTTTTCTTGCGTCTTCGTCCACATCTGTAACTATGTAATGAGAGAAATAGATTACCCTTTCCAGACTGCGTGCGGAAAGGTCTAACAGCAAACCGATACGGCTGGGTATGCCCCTGGCAAACCATATATGGCTCACCGGACATGCCAATTCTATATGCCCCATGCGTTCGCGGCGAACCTTGGAACGGGCAATCTCAACACCGCATTTATCACAGATTATGCCCTTGAAGCGAATCCTTTTATATTTACCGCAGGAGCATTCAAAATCCTTTATGGGACCGAATATTCTTTCGCAGAAAAGCCCGTCACGCTCTGGCTTCAGGGTGCGGTAGTTTATGGTTTCCGGTTTGGTTACTTCGCCGTATGTCCAGCTTAATATCTGTTCCGGCGAAGCCAGTGAAATGCGTACGGCATCAAAGTCGTTTATTTCAAGCACTATTTTATACCTCTCCCTTTTCTGAAGCCTGGTCTGTTTCAGTGGTTGTTTCGCTGTTCTTTTATCTCGTTCCTGTTTTCTGCCTCGTCTTCTTTTTCCGTCTCATTATCTTTTTCGGCTGTCTCATCCGGCGTATCGTCTTCCTGTTTAACCTCTTCGGATATATTTTCTTCAGCAATGCTGTCTGTAGCTGTTTCTATAATATCCGCCGCCCCCTCTTCTTTTGCGCCGCCTGTTTCATCTTCCGGCGTGTTTTCTTCCAGTTGCGCTACCTCTATAATTTCCGGACCATTTTCAAGCTCTGATACTTCATTTATCTTGTCCATATGCATAGTTTTATCTTCTTCATTAATAACTTCAACCGCCAGCCCCAGGCTTTGTAATTCTTTTACCAGCACCTTGAAAGACTCCGGCACTCCGGGCGGCATGATGTCTTCACCTTTTACGATGGCTTCATATGTTTTTCGCCCGCCCGGTGACATCATCTGATTTTATTGTAAGCACTTCCTGAAGGTTGTGTGCCGCGCCGTAAGCCTCCAGAGACCATACCTCCATTTCACCGAAACGCTGCCCGCCGAACTGCGCCTTACCGCCCAACGGCTGCTGCGATATCAATGAATATGGTCCTGTGGAGCGGGCATGCACCTTGTCTTCTACAAGATGATTAAGTTTTAGTATGTATATATTACCAACGGTTATCGGCTGGTCAAACTCTTCACCTGTGCGCCCGTCTCGCAGCGTAGCCTTACCTGTTATCGGCGTAGCTATTTTCTTCTCAAAACTGATGCGGTTAGCCATCTCTTCCAGGTCATTGCGGTTCAGTTTTTTACTCTTGGTTCCCATTTCTTCCAGCCATATTCTCAGGCAAGCGTCTTTCGCCTCTCCCTTGTATGTTTTGTCAAACGCCTTTTCGCCGTCATAACCTTTGGCTTTTACAAACGCTTTACCAGCTTCCATCTGTTCTGACTGGTTACTGCTTATTGTTTCATTATTCCCGGAAGCAGCTTTGCTTATAAACCAGAGCCTTGCCAGCGCGTCCTCAATATCTACATCACTGGCACCATCAAATACCGGCGTCAGTGTCTTGAACCCCAGATTCTGGGCTGCCCAGCCCAGGTGTGTTTCCAGCACCTGCCCGATGTTCATCCTTGAAGGCACACCTATCGGGTTCAGGATTATATCTACCGGTGTGCCGTCCGGCAGGAAGGGCATATCTTCGGTGGGAGATACAATTGAAATAACACCCTTGTTGCCGTGGCGCCCTGCCAGCTTGTCTCCGGCTTGAATCTTCCTCTGCTGCGCCACCCACACCTGCACCCACTTGTTAACACGCACCGGCAATTCGTCATTGTCATCACGCGAATATACCTTTACATTTATAACCTTGCCCCATTCGCCATGAGGAACCCTCAACGAAGTGTCTTTTACCTCGCGGGCTTTTTCACCGAATATAGCCCTCAGCAGCTTTTCTTCAGCCGAAAGCTCGGTTTCGCCCTTAGGCGTAATCTTGCCGACAAGTATATCTCCGGGACCCACTTCAGCGCCTATTCGTATAATGCCGTCCTCATCAAGCTCCCGCAGGCTTTCCTCACCAACATTGGGGATATCCCGGGTAATCTCTTCCGGCCCAAGCTTGGTGTCCCGCGCCTCTACTTCGTGCTTTGATATATGGATTGAGGTGAACTTGTCCTGTTCCGCGATACGTTCACTTATTATGATGGCGTCTTCATAGTTATAGCCGCCCCAACTCATAAAGGCGCAGACAACATTCTGTCCCAGCGCCAGCTCACCGTTTTCGGTTGCCGAACTGTCCGCCAGCACCTGCCCCGCTTCTACCTGCTGCCCCCTGTCCACCATCGCATGCTGGTTGATACAAGTTCCCTGGTTGGTGCGCACAAACTTCATAAGTGTATAAACATCTTCTTGCCCGGTATCCGTAGTAACTATTATTTTGGAGCCATTAACCGAAGTAACAACACCGGCGTTTTTAGCAAAAAGCACCTGTCCGCTGTATTTGGCGGCTTCTCTTTCCATGCCGGTGGCTACCAGCGGTGAGTGAGCTTTCAAAAGAGGCACTGCCTGGCGCTGCATATTGGCGCCCATAAGCGCCCGGTTGGCATCGTTATGCTCTAAAAATGGTATCAGTGATGCCGCCACGCTGAATATCTGCTTGGGGGATACATCCATATAGGATAATTTTTGCGGCGGCGACATCAGGTATTGTTCACCCAGCCTGGATTCCGCTCTCTCGTCTAAAAAGGCGCCGTTTTCATCCAAACGCGTATTCGCCTGTGCGACTATGTATTTATCTTCTTTGTCTGCCGGCAGATATACAATCTCGCCGGAAACAAAAGGCTCTACCTGTATCTTGTTGCTGTCTGACAAACGCGCCAGGCTGGCAGCCAGCGTATCATCTATAACGCTGCCGGCTTCAGCCATGGTTTTGCCTTTTGTATTGACTACCTTTTCGCGTATGATGCGCCCCTTGTATTTTTTAATCTCTGATGGGGATATCTCGCCTAAAACCTTGCGATAGGGTGTTTCTATGAAGCCGTATTTGTTAACCCTTCCATAGGTTGCCAGTGAGCCGATAAGCCCGATATTGGGACCTTCCGGCGTTTCAATAGGGCAAATTCTGCCGTAATGAGAAAAGTGGACGTCACGCACATCAAATCCGGCGCGTTCACGCGATAGTCCGCCGGGACCCATTGCCGAAAGCCGCCTCTTGTGCGTCAGTTCCGCCAGCGGATTGGTCTGGTCCATAAACTGCGAAAGCTGCGATCCGCTGAAAAACTCCCTGATGGCGGAAACCACCGGGCGGATGTTCACCAGGCTGCTGGGGGTAACCATGTCGCTGCTTAAAATGCTCATGCGCTCCCTGGCTACCCTTTCCAGCCGCATCAGCCCGATGCGGAACTGGTTCTGTATAAGCTCGCCTACAACGCGCACCCGCCGGTTGCCAAGGTGATCTATATCATCGGCTGAATCATCGCCGTTGTTAATCATAATGACGCGCCGCACTATCTCTATCACGTCCTCTATAGTCAGCGCCCTTTCCTGCTTCTCGGTGCCATTACTGAAACCAAGCCGCTGATTGACCTTATAGCGCCCAACAACCCCCAAATCATAATGCTGCGGGCTGAAAAACAGGTTATTTATAAGCTTCCTGGCGTTCTCCACATTGGGCGGATCTCCGGGGCGCACCTTGCGGTATATATCAATCAGGGCGGCGGCTTCATCTTTTATAAGCGGGTCCCTGTCTATAGTTGTCTGGATAAACTTGCGCTCTGCATTCTTTTCCTCTTCGGCAAAGAGCTCCAGCAGCTTATCGTCATCCTGATAGCCTATGGCTCTTAAAAGGGTTGTTACCGGTATCTTGCGCTTGCCGTCAATCTTTACCGATATTACATTCCGGCTGCTGGTTTCCATCTCCAGCCAAGCGCCCCGGCTGGGAATCAGGTTTGCCGAACAAAGCCTGCGTCCGCTGGTGGCGTCTTTTTCTACCATAAAGTAAACGCCCGGAGAGCGCAGCAACTGGCTGACAATTACCCTTTCCGTGCCGCTGGTAATAAAAGTACCCTTGGCTGTCATCATTGGTATATCGCCAAAGAAAAGATCAAACGGCTCTTTTATTTCCCCGGTCGCCTTTACAAGCAGCCTGGCTTTTACGTAAAGGGGGACAGAATATGTAAGATCCCTCTGCAAACATTCCTCTTCTGAAAAGCGGGGCTCTCGAAACTCATAGCTTATAAAGCTGAGCGCCAGCTTGTTGCCGACAAAGTCTTCTATCGGCGATATCTCCTCCAGAAGTTGCTTTATGCCTTCTTCCTGAAACCACTGGAAAGACCTCAATTGTATTTCTATGAGGTTTGGCACATCCAGAATCTGGGGGAGGCTGGCATAATTTTTACGCGTAACAGCGTGGCTTACCGCCCGTTCATGCGGTGATGATTTAACTACCATTTTTACTCCTTCAAAAGGCGCGCAGCATTAAAGTATTATTGCAATGATAATAAATAATTTGATACGTACATAAGGGGTCTTGGAATAGGTGAATAATTTTGAGGCATAATGCAAAGATGGATAATACCACAAAAAAATACTCTTGTCAATACCCGCCTTCGTTATTATACAATATTTTTATCTCGGGCGGCAAATGCAAGGTCTTTGTTTCCAGTCACGATTTACTTTTCCCGAAAACTTTTTTTACTTATCATCCTGTTTTTAGTATTATATCTAGGCATATATAACTTTCAGAGTTTATTTGATATGTCTTTAGAGCAAGAGCTTGCCGGTTTAAAACCCAAAAGCGAAACCGCGCTGACTATAGGCGTTTTCGATGGAGTACACTTGGGGCACCGCCGCTTGCTTGGCGTGCTTAATGACAAAGCTGAAAGCAATGATTTCGTAAGCGGTGTAATCACCTTCAGGCAACACCCGCTAAGCTTGCTTAAACCGGAAGCAATTCCCCCCTTCATTACCAATCTGCCCCAAAAAATCAAGCTGCTTAAAGATGAGGGGGTTGATTTTATAATCACCCTGCCTTTCACTTTTGAACTTGCGCAAACCGGCGCCCGCCACTTTTTAAGCCTTCTTAAAAAGAACCTCAAAATGAGTGAACTTGTGCTTGGGCAGGATTTCACGCTGGGCAGAAACCAGGAAGGTGATGCAGACCTGCTTGCCGACATCAGCCGGGATATGCATTTTGAGCTGACAATAGTGCCTCATCTTAAAATTGATTCTGAAATAGTGAGCAGCACAGCTATAAGAAAAGCGCTGGCTGATGGTGATATTATAAAGGTAAACAAGATGCTGGGGCGGCATTTCAGCCTTGAAGGCAGGATAATAAGCGGCGGCGGCAAAGGCACAGAAATCGGCTTCCCCACCGCTAACATAGATGTAGAGCCGCTGCGGGCAATACCGGCAGACGGCGTTTATGCCTGCCGTATTTTCCTAGACGGTTGTAAATACAATTCGGTCACTAACATAGGCAAATGCCCCACTTTCGGTAAAGATGAAAGAACTATAGAGATACATATTATGGATTTTGAGGGCGACCTGTATCGCCGTGAGCTGAAAGTTGATATAATAGACAGGCTTCGCAGCGAGAAATGTTTTAGCAATAGCGAAGAGCTTAAAAAACAGATAGCCAGAGATATAAAGCAGGCACTGGCTATACTTGAAAATACAGATAAATAAAATACAGGAGTGGTTCTATTTCTGATTGTGAAACTGACAGGCTGCTAAAGCGCGGCGTATCCGAAATCATTGTTGAAGAGGAGCTTAAAGAGCTTCTTGATTCGGGCAAAAAACTGCGCCTCAAAGAAGGCTTTGACCCCAGCTTCCCCGATATTCATCTTGGGCATATGGTCGCCCTCAGAAAGCTGCGCCAGTTTCAGGATATGGGACACCAGGTTGTTCTTATTGTCGGTGACTGGACGGCGCAAATAGGCGATCCCAGCGGCGCTTCCGTTACCCGCCCGATGCTGACCGCCGCAGAGGTGGAAGCCAACGCCCAGACCTATATGCAACAATTCTTTACTATTGTGGATAAAGAAAAGACAGAGGTTCGCTGGCAAAGCGAATGGTTCGGTGATTTTACGCTGGCAGACGTTATACAGCTTACCAGCAAGTTCACCATCGCCCAGCTTCTGGCGCGGGACGATTTTAACAAACGTTATAATGCCAACAAACCTATTTCAATGACGGAATTCTTGTACCCATTGTTGCAGGCGTATGATTCGGTGGCTATAAAATCTGACGTGGAGTTCGGCGGCACGGACCAGAAGTTCAACCTGCTGATGGGACGGGAATTGCAGTCTTACGTGGGGCAGAAGCCGCAGCAGGTCTTCATGGTGCCGCTGCTGGTGGGAACAGACGGCAGCCACAAGATGAGCAAGAGCCTTGGTAATTACATCGGCGTTACAGAGCCGCCGGAGCAAATATTCGGCAAGGTTATGTCCATCGCCGACAGCCTGATTATAGACTATTTCAACCTTCTTACTGATATCCCGCAAAGAGAGCTTAATGAATTCAGACAGGCGTTAGATAACAACGCCGTCAACCCGATGGATATTAAAAAGAGGCTGGCAAGGGAAATCATAAGCCAGCTGTATAATAATAAGGAAGCCGAAGAAGCCGAAAAGCACTTCGCCAGCGTTGTTCAGAACAAAGAGATACCGGATGATATACAAGAGTTCCGCATAAAGCTGAAGGAATATACTGATATAAAAGGGCTGCTTACGCTGACCGGGCTGGCCAAAAGCCGCAGCGAAGCCAGCCGCCTGATTGACCAGGGCGGCGTCAGTATAGACGGGGAAAAAATCAGTAATGGCAGCTTTAAACTGAAAAGTGGCAGCATCATCAAAGCCGGCAAACGCCGCTTTGCTAAAATCATAGATTCAGATATAATATAACAACCAAAATAAAGGAGTTGGATTATGACTAATTTACGTATCCCGGGACCAACCCCCTGCCCTGAATCAGTCCTCAAGGAAATGAGCCGCCAGATGGTAAACCACCGCGGTCCAGAGTTCAAAAGCGTCCTTACGGATGTTACCGCCAAGCTCAAAACAGCCTTCAAAACGGAAAACGATGTTTTTATATTAACCTGTTCCGGCACCGGCGGGCTTGAAGCGGCGGTCGTAAATATGCTTTCCCCCGGCGATAAGGTGCTGGGTATTTCCATCGGCGGATTCGGCACCCGTTTTGCCGCCATCGCCACCCAGTTCGGCGCTGATGTTATACCCCTCAACTTTGAATGGGGCAAAGCCGCCGAGCTTCCTGAAATAAAAAAGGCGCTGGATGCCAACCCGGATATCAAAGCGGTGCTGGTAACGCATAACGAAACATCCACCGGCGTTACCAATGACCTTAAAAGCATAAGTAAATTAGTAAAAGAATACGGCAAGCTGATTCTGGTGGATGCCGTCAGCAGCCTCGGCTCCATAGACCTGCCAATAGACGAATGGCAGTGTGATGTGGTGGTTACCGGCTCTCAGAAGGGCTGGATGGTGCCGCCGGGACTGGCAATGGTAGCCATCAGCCAGCAGGGCTGGGAAGCTAACGCTGTCGCAAAAATGCCGCGTTTCTACTGGGATTTTGCCAAAGCCAAAAGCTACCTTGAAAAAGGGCAAACTCCATGGACGCCGGCTGTCTCAATTGTTTTCGCCCTGGATGAGGCAATGAATATGATAACGGAAGAGGGCATTGATAATATAATCGCCCGTCAGGCAAAGATAGCCCAGAAAACGCGTGATGGCGTCAAGGCGCTGGGCTTGCCCCTCTTCGCCGATGAAAAATACGCCTCCAACACCGTTACTTCGGTGCGCGCCCCGGAAGGGCTGGATGTTCCCAAGCTTCTCAAGATTCTGAGGGAAGAACACGATACTGTCCTCGGCGGCGGGCAGTTGCACCTTGCCGGCAAGATATTCCGCATCGGTCACCTCGGCTGGGTAACAGATGAAGATATAGATATGGTGTTCCAATCACTGATTATAGCCCTGCCGCAGGCTGGATACGAGGTTAAAGATTAAATGAAGATTCTGGTTGCCGATAAAATTGCCCAGGACGGCATAGATATGCTGAGTAAATATGCCCAGGTTGATGTAAAAACAAAACAGAAACCGGAACAGATTGTCCCCATAATCGGCGACTATGAAGCCATTATAGTCCGCAGCCAGACGCAGGTAACCGCCGATGTCATCGCCGCCGGCAAGAAATTACAGGTTATCGGACGCGCCGGCGTCGGCGTGGACAATATAGATTTGGAAGCCGCCACCAAGTGCGGCGTTATCGTTGTTAATGCCCCCACCGGCAATACCATATCGGCTGCCGAGCATGCCGTTGCCCTTATGCTGGCTCTTTCGCGCAATATCCCGCAGGCAAACGCCTCGCTTAAATCCTGCGAATGGCGCAGGTCTGATTTTATGGGCACAGAAGTCAAGGGCAAGACGCTTGGCATTGTCGGCTTGGGTAATGTCGGCGCCGAAGTTGCCAGGCGCGCCCACGGGCTGGAGATGAAGCTCATCGGTAACGACCCTTTCATATCCGCAGAACGCGCCGCCAGCCTGCACGTTGAACTTGTCTCTCTTGATGAGCTTTACAAACAGGCGGACTTTATAAGTTTGCACGTGCCCCTTAACGATTCCACCAAAAACCTGATTAACGAAAAGGTGCTGGCGACAGTCAAGCCAACGGCACGCATAGTAAACACCGCCCGCGGCGGGCTTATTGATGAAAAGGCGCTGGTAAAAGCCATTGAAGAAAACAGGCTTGCCGGCGCCGCCGTAGATGTTTTTCCCAGCGAACCCTGCACTGAAAGCATCCTCTTCGGCTATGAAAATATAATAGTTACCCCCCACCTTGGCGCCTCTACCACCGAAGCCCAGACATTGGCTGCCACCGAAGTCGCCAACCAGGTTATAGACGTCCTTAGCGGCAAAACCGCAAGGTATTCCGTCAATGCGCCGCTGATTTCGGCTGACGCCCTGCCGCTTGTTTCGCCGTTTTTGAATGTAGCCACCAAGCTGGGCAGCCTCGCCAGCTATCTGGGCGAGGGGCAGCTTAAAAGCATCCAGATTAAATACCAGGGTGATATCGCTGAATACGACAGCAACGCCCTCAAGGCGGCAGTTCTCAGCGGTCTGCTGAACCGCCTTTCAGAGGAAAGGGTAAACATTGTAAACGCCAATATGCTGGCTTCCAAGCGCGGCTTGAAGGTGCTGGAGCAGAAAGAAGCCGACTGTGAGAATTATACCAGCCTGATTACGCTGGAGGTTACATCCAGTGAAGGCACTATCACTGTCTCCGGCACGGTACTGCGAGACGAAACGCATATCGTCCAGGTGAATAACTACTGGATAGACATAGTTCCGACAGGCGGCTATTTCCTGTTCAGTGACCACCGTGACCGCCCCGGCATCATCGGCGCTGTTGGCAAGATAGCCGGCGACGCCGATATAAACATCAGCTACATGCACCTCAGCCGCCTTAAGCCGCGGGAGCAGGCGCTTATGATTCTAGCGCTAGACGAGCCTTTTTCAGAGGAGCAGATAGAAAAGGTGCTGGCGCTGCCGGATGTAAAAACAGCCAAGGTCGTCAAACTTTAGCCCGGCTGTTTATCATCTTTTAGCCTGTTATTTTTGTTACCCTGTTTAAAGGTAGTATTATATAAATATGAGAATTGGCGTATTATCCCTTCAGGGCGATTTTTCAGAGCATACAGCCATCCTTGAAAAGCTGGGGGTTGAAGTTACAGCCGTGCGCCAGCCAGCCCAGCTTGAAGGTTTGGACGGGCTTATAATTCCCGGCGGGGAAAGCACAACCATGCTCAACCTTATGCGCAGCTATAATCTTGTCCAGCCATTAAGGGAGTTGATTCAGAACGGCTTGCCGGTTATGGGAACATGCGCCGGAATGATACTGCTGGCTAAAAGAGTTACCAATACGGATATGGAAACACTTGCCGTTATGGATATTGAAGTGCGGCGTAACGCCTTCGGGCGGCAGGTTGACAGCTTTGAAGCCGAACTGGATATCCCACTGCCGGGAGAAGAGCCGTTTCCGGCGGTTTTTATCCGCGCCCCTTTTATAGTGGACACTGATTCAGGTGTTGAAATACTATGCCGTCTGCCGGATGATACTATCGTTGCCGCCAGGCAGGGCAATCTGCTGGCGCTTGCCTTTCACCCGGAACTGAACTGCGACAGCCGCCTGCACCGCTATTTTTTAGATATGGTAAAAGGCTATACCTGCAAGCATAAAGATAACCGCAACACAGCTACACAAGCCTGTTGATTATTACCCCCGAAGGCAGCTTTGGATAGAAATAGGTGGATTTACGCGGCATCCTGTCGCCGACATCGGCAATAGATTTTATCGTTTTCCATTTCACCGGGTTTATTATAAACGCCAACTGGTATTCTTTTGCTATCACCCCATCAACCGCTTCCTGGCGGTCGTAGTTATAAGTGATTTTCACTTCGTCCTTGCTGTTCAATCCTAAAAGCTCTTCCAGAATAACGTGATCTACAACGCTGACATCCATACCCTTATATATCCTGGAGTGGAATTGGGGCATCATCTTTTCGGCAACGGCAGCGTTTTTAAGCGTGAGCAGCGTCAGGTTCTGACCGGCAAGACCGAAAATCACCAGTTTTATCTCCCTGCCCGTTTTCAGCCATGAATCAACCCTCTGCCATTCACCCGGCTTGCTTAACGATGCAATCTCTACGCTAAAGAATGTTTTCAGGCTTTTTCTCAAGCCGGCTATCTTGGTTTCAGGCAAGCCGCGCAACAGACGGTGCGGCGGCAGGATAAGAAGCCCGGGGTCATTGAAATCTATAAGCGTCATCATCACAAAATTAAAAGGCTCTTCGCCTGTCGTCTCTTTTAGTATCACGCTTTGTTCATGACGGAAATTCAAGGCGCTTTCATATCTGTGGTGACCATCGGCGATATACAACGGTTTATCATTAAAGCTTTCGCATATTTTTTTGACCGAAGCCGTCCCCGTAATCTGCCAGACCTCGTGTCTTTCCCCATCCTCGCCGTCAAGCTTAAAGAGCAGTTTCTTGAGCTTTTTATTTTCAAGGATAGCGGCAACTTCTTCGCTGTCTCCTTCATACATAGACATAATGGGGCTGGTGTTCGTTTTCAGCGCCCCCAGCAGGCTTATGCGGTCCTTTTTGGCTCCGGCGAGCGTGCCTTCGTGCGGTCGCACGACATTCTTGTGCCACTCCTCCAACCTGACCCGCACCACCAAACCACGCCGCATATATTCCATGTCCCCGTTATTAAAATAGTGATCATGGATATAGATAGCCGGTTTTTTAGCGTTGATTAAAACTTCCTGTTCCAGCCACTGCCCAAGCAATTCCGCCGAACGGGTATAACGATTATCGTTTTCCGAATCCTGCGGCATCAGGCGGTTGTTTTCTATGCGAATGAAGTTATAAAGGTTGCGCTTGTGAAGCTCCTCTTCCATTTGCGGCGTAATTATGTCATATGGCGGGCATACCACCGACGAAAGGTCGCCAACCTTCTCCTCATTATAATAAACGGCGCGGAAGGGTCTGATTTCAGCCATATCTATTCATTCTCTCCTATTAATTTTATTAATTTTTCTTCGTTTATCTGCTCTACGCCAAGTTTTTCGGCGCGCGCCAGCTTGGAGCCCGGCTCCTCCCCAACGACCAGATAAGCTGTTTTACGCGTTATATCACTTTTAGCGCTGCCGCCCAGAGCCTTTATTTTAGCCTCTGCTTCCTGCCTGGATAAGCCCTGCAATCTGCCGGTTATTACAAATTCCCTGCCAGCAAGCGGCAGCTTTTTTTCTGATGTTTTTTCTTCGGCGGGCAATACCTCTGCCTCTATCAGTTTCTCTATTATTCTTCTGTTTTCCTCATTCGCAAAGAAAGCGATAATGCTGCCGGCAATCTTGGGTCCTATTGCATCAATCTCTTTTAATTCCTCTTCGGATGCATTTTTCAGTTTTTCAATAGTGCCGTATCTTTTCGCCAGCAGTTCTGCTGTTTCCGCGCCGACATGCTTTATCCCCAGCGCGAATATGAAACGCGCCAGTGGTCTGCCCTTGCTTTTTTTAATAGAATCCAGCATGTTATCCACGCTTTTTTCAGCCATTCTTTCTATATTTATCAGGGCTTCTCTTTTCTTTTCCAGAGAATAAAGGTCAGCGTAGTTTTGCACCAGCCCTTCTTTCAAAAGGATAACACTCATCTTTTCGCCGATGCCGCGTATATCCATCGCCCCACGGGAGGCAAAATGCTCTATGCGCTGTTGTCTTTGCGCCGGACAGGCGGCATTGGTGCAGTAATACATCACTTCTTCATCCGGTCTGACCACTTTTGTTTTACATTCCGGGCAAATACCTTCTATCTTTTCCGGCAGGCTGAACTCTTTTGTATCATCAGGGCGTTTACTTAAAACAGGACCAATTATTTGCGGTATGACATCGCCGGCTCGCTGGATTATTACCGTATCACCCTCTCTTATATCCTTGCGTTTTATATCATCTTCGTTATGTAATGTCGCCCTGCTGACGGTTACACCGCCGATAGAAACCGGCTCCAACACGGCATAAGGATTCATCGTGCCCGTACGCCCCACGCTTATCTTTATTTCTTTTAGCTTTGTGTTGCCCTGCACCGCCGGAAACTTGTAGGCAACCGCCCAGCGCGGCTCATGCCCAATGTTACCCAGTTTCTGCTGCAATGATATGTCATCTATCTTTATTACGATGCCGTCTGCTTCATAGGGCAGGCTTTCACGCTCCTCCAGCCACTTGTTATAGTATTCTTCCACCTGCTCTATTGAACTTACTTTTTTATTATTTTGGTTCACCTTGAATCCCAGTGATTTCAGGTATTGCAGTGTTTCCCAGTGGCTTTTTAATCCCGCTTCATCTGCCGGATAGCCCAGCATATATATAATAATATCCAGCGGGCGTGTGGCGGTTATGCCAGAATCAAGCTGGCGTACCGAACCGGCGGCGGCGTTGCGCGGATTAGCGAATAACGGCAAGTTTTCTTTTGCCCTATCCCTGTTCAGCTTCTCAAACCCGGCTTTAGGTAAAAATACCTCGCCACGCACCTCAAACCTCTGCGGAAAATCACCGGATACGGATAACGGGATGCTCCTGATTGTTTTAAGGTTCTGCGTAATGTTTTCACCCTTCAAGCCGTCTCCGCGGGTTGCCCCTATAACCAGTTTGCCGTTTTCGTATGTCAGGGCTACCGCCAGCCCATCTATCTTGTGTTCACAGACAAAACCGAATTCAACGCCTCCGGCAAGTTTCCGCACCCGTTCATACCATTTTTTCAGTTCTTCCCCGGAAAAGACATTGCCCAGCGAAAGCAGCGGGATTTTATGCTCAACAATACCAAATGCATCCAGCGGCGCGGCGCCCACACGCTGCGTTGGCGAATCTTCAGTTAGATACTGCGGGTATTCGTCTTCAAGCTGTTTAAGCCGCCGCATAAACCCGTCGTATTCAGCATCGCTTATTTCCGGGTTGTCCAGCACGTAATAGAGGTGGTTATGGCGGTTTATTTCAGTTTTAAGCCTGTCTATTTCTGATGATATATTATCCGTGTTATTCATCCGCTATAAGTATATCAGATATAGAGAAGTTGATTAAATCAGCAGCAGGTATTATCCTTATGGCTGATGAAATTAATTGTCGGTTTGGGTAATCCGGGCGGCGGTTATTCCGGCAACCGCCACAACATCGGCTTTATATGCCTGCGCCATCTTGCGCGGCAATACGGCATCGGCTTTTCCAAAAAACAATCTCAAGCCCGCACCGGCAGCGGCACAATAGGCGGCAGCAGCGTTATTTTAGCCAAGCCGCAGACGTATATGAACCTCAGCGGGCAGTCCGTGCGGCTGCTTATGAAAAAATTCAGGATAGAAATAGATGACCTTATTGTTATTCACGACGACCTTGACCTTGCCGCCGGTAAAATCCGCATCCGCAGGGGCGGCGGCTCCGGCGGGCATAAAGGATTAAACTCTATTTTTCATGAAACCGGCAGCCGTGATTTTATCCGCATCCGCTTCGGCATTGGGCGTCCTGACGGTGAATTTACATCACAGGCTGCAAAGAACGAAGCCGTTTCGGATTATGTTCTTTCAGACTTTACCGGCGACGACAAAAAGCTGATAAAGCCTTCTATTGAACTGGTTAGTGATGCCATCTGCCTGCTGCTTGAGGAAGGGCTTGAAGCCGCCATGGTCAGGTTTAACTAGCCATTTTACCCCCTGTATTCAAGGTGTTATAATCCAACCAACACAGGCAAAGTATATGATAAACAGGCAAAAACTCATCTCCGTTATCGGCGGCTCTAACGCCTCAAAACAGGATTTGAAAGAGGCTGAAGCCGTCGGGCGGGAGCTGGCAAAAAGGGGCGCCATTCTGGTTTGCGGCGGCTTAGAAGGGGTTATGCAAGCTGCCTGCCGCGGCGCTGTTTCCGAAGGCGGCACCACCATAGGCATACTGCCCGGCGAAAACGCCAAAGACGCCAATGAATACGTTTGCATCCCGATTGCCACCGGCATTGGTTATGCCCGTAATGCAATGGTAGCCAAATCTTCACAGGTGGTTATCGCCATCGGCGGCAGCTACGGCACTCTTACTGAAATCGGCTACGCATTGCAAGGCGGTATCCCTGTTATCGGCATTAATACCTGGTCTGTCTCAAAGGATGGTAAAATAAACAAGTCAATTATCACCGCAGAAAGCGCTGCTGACGCCGTCGCTAAAGCCTTTGATATGATACAGGATTAAATAAAGCAATTTTGATTTTTAGGAGATTAACTTGTCAACTATAAAAAGCATTAAAGCCCGCCAGATTCTTGATTCCAGGGGTAATCCTACCGTTGAAGTAGAAGTGGGTCTTTTGGGCGGCGCCACCGGACGGGCGGCTGTTCCTTCCGGCGCTTCCACCGGCGCGCACGAAGCCGTTGAACTGCGTGACGGCGATAAATCCCGCTACAACGGCAAGGGCGTGCTTAAGGCGGTTGCCAATGTTAATGATGTTATTGCCCCCGCTCTTACCGATATATCCATATTTGACCAGGAAGTTATAGACAATACGCTTATAGAGTTGGACGGTACCGCAAACAAGTCTAAACTGGGCGCCAATGCCATTTTAGGTGTTTCGCTGGCAGCGGCTCACGCCGCCGCCGCTTATCTGGATGTTTCCCTCTATCACTATCTGGGCGACGACGATAACTACACCCTGCCGGTGCCGATGCTCAATATCCTTAACGGCGGCAGGCACGCCGCCGATTCTACCGATTTACAGGAATTCATGGTATTCCCCGCCGGCGCTGAAAGCTTTTCGCAGGCTTTACAGATGGGAACAGAGGTCTATCACGCCCTTAAAGCCGTCCTCAAAAGCAAAGGGCTTAATACTAGTGTCGGCGATGAAGGCGGTTTTGCCCCTTCACTGCCTTCAAACGACCAGGCAGTTGAACTGATACTGCAGGCAATCGGGAAAGCCGGTTACAAAGCCGGTAAGGACTGCTTTATCGCTCTGGACCCGGCTGCCAGCGAGTTCTATGAAGACGGCAAATATAAACTGACCCGCGAATGCAAAACGCTGACCAGCGCCGAAATGGTTGATTTTTATGCTGACTGGGTAAATAAATACCCCATCTTGAGCATAGAAGACGGCATGGCGGAAGACGACTGGGAGGGGTGGCAAATGCTTACCGAAAAACTTGGAGACAGAGTTCAGCTTGTGGGTGATGATTTATATGTTACCAATGTAAACCGCCTTGCCAAAGGCATAAAGCTGAAGTCTTCCAACTCAATACTTATAAAATTAAATCAGATAGGCACACTTACCGAAACGATTTCGGCGGTAAAGATGGCGCAGCAGGCAAACTGGACGGCGGTTGTCAGCCACCGCTCCGGCGAAACCGAAGACACCAGCATCGCCGACCTTGCCGTCGGGCTTAATACCGGGCAGATAAAAACCGGCGCCCCCTGCCGTTCAGAGCGCACCGCCAAGTATAACCGCCTGCTTAAAATAGAACAGGAACTGGGCGGCAAGGCTGCCTTTGCCGGCATGCAGGCATTCGGCAATCTTGCAGGCAGGCGCAATGGATGAAGGGCTTGTCCAGCCTTCTGAAGCCATACCCCGCCGCATAAACAAGTGGCTGTGCCATAAACTGGAATGCTTCAGTGAATTTTTTGACTTGTATGCAAAAAACAACCCCCGTTATTATATTGAACTCTTTGCCGGCTGCGGCATCTGCACATGCAGGGACAGCAACTGCCGGGTTGACGGCAGTGAACTGCGGGCGGCAAAGAATGGCTTTTACGGCTGCGTCTTCATTACAAGAGACAGCCAGAACTACAGAAACCTTAAAAAAGCGCTCAAGGCGGTTAAAGGTGAAAGCTGCGTGATACATGGCAACTGTATCAGCGAAAATGTTATGCGTCAGGCTTTTGATTATATTCCCCGCTCCGCCTCCTCCCTTGCCCTGATTGACCCGCCGGGCTATAGCCGCCTGCGCTGGTCAACTATAAAGAAGCTGGCAGTGCATGGCGCAGACTGGAAAGGCAATAAAATTGATATGCTTATACTCTTCCCGCTGGAGATGGCTCTTTTAAGAAACCTCACCCGTGCCGACTGCGAAGCGTCTATAAACCGTCTCTACGGCAATCATAGCTGGCAGGCGGTCAGGCAGCAGAAGCTGGAAGGCGCCATCGGGCAGACGAAAGCCAGAAAACAGCTTATCTCATTATTCAATGAAGGCTTAAAGAAACTGGGCTATAAATACGTTGCAGACCTGACCCCCGCCCCTTTTTCCAATCCGCCCAACTATCATATAATCTGGGCAAGCGATACCGACAATCGCTTGAGTGAGCTTATTGAAATATGGCATAAACCAAGGTATCTGCCCTGCGAAATGTTCGGAAAGTTGATTAGAAACGAATAGACAGTATGACGAAAAATATAAATGATAATCAAGACTGGCTTCATGGTATAGTGAAAGATGTTGAGAATAAATGGCTTTCATTATATAGATCTATTTCTGAAGAAGTTCTCGAATTAGAAATATTCACTAGAGACTATGATTATATGGCTAAATCCACCATACTGAATGGGCATAAACTGTTGGCTTCCTTAAAGAAAGAGGCGCCACTTTTTGCTATTAAGCAAGAGGAATTTATAAATAGATTAGAAAAGGATAACATAGAGCATTCACAACTTATATCTAGGTTATCAGTTGTTTATCTTGTTTCTATACTAGAAGCTTGTTTACGAGATACAGTACGCTCATTACTATTAATAAACAAAAACCCTCTTAAAAATGAACATAGAAAATTAAACACGAAAGAGATTATAGAATTCGGCAATATTGATAATCTAATACATTCACTTATTGATGATGAACTCTATGGATTCTCTAAGCGTAGTTTTAAACAACAAGCTGACTATCTAAAAAATCATTTTGACATAGATCTTTTCAAGTCTAATGTTGATGTTGTAAGAATAGATGAGCTTAAAGCAACTAGAAATTTAATAATACATAATAAGGGTTTAGTTGATCAAAGATATCTGGATACGGTAAGCAAATCTTCATTTGAACTTAACGATATAAGAACCATTGATTCAGAATATCTTGCTTCATCTATAAATAATGTTAAACAAATAATTCGTTTTATTAATAAACAGGGTTTTTCAAAATCTTTAGATATCCTATCTAAAGATAAATTGAAGGATAGAAAATAAAAGTTAAAGTATTATTAGATGAAGAAAATCGGCATAACCACCTCCATCCCGGAAGAAGTCTTAATGGCATCCGGCTGCATCCCCGTAGACCTTAACAACATCTTTATTTCAGATCCCCAGCCGCAGCGTCTTATAAGAATCGCCGAAAAGGACGGCTTTCCGCTTAACTGCTGCAGCTGGATAAAGGGCATCTACGGCGTCTGCATGGAATCTGATATAGATACAGTTATCTGCGTTACCGGCGGAGATTGCTCTAACAGTGTTATGCTTATGGAAGTGCTTAAACTCAAGGGGATGGAAACGATACCGTTCGCCTATCCGCAGCAGCCGGATGCCCAACAGATGCAAACGGCTATAGATGAATTGGCATACAGGCTGGGGACGACAGTTGAAAAAGCCGAGGGTATAAGGCAGGAACTTATACCAATACGCAGACTGGCTGAAGAACTGGACGGACTTACCTGGCGGGAGGGGCTGGTCAGCGGCTATGAGAACCACCTGTGGCTGGTGTCTTCTTCAGATTTCAACCGTGACTATAATATTTACGCCGAGCAACTGCAAGAACTTATAACCGCCTGCCGCAAGCGTAAAGCCTACCCGGATAATATGCTGCGGATTGCTTATCTGGGCGTGCCTGCGGTTTACGGCAAAGAACTTTATAACTACCTTGAAAAGAACAACGCCAGGGTGGTCTATAATGAAATCCAGCGCCAGTTTTCAATGCCCGGTGAAGCTGATTCGCTGGCACAGCAATACTGTAATTATACTTACCCCTATTCAATATGTAACCGCTTTGATGATATTCTGCCGCAATTGAAGCGGCGGCAGGTGGATGCTGTTATCCATTACGTTCAGGCTTTCTGTCACCGCGGCATCGGTGATATAATACTGCGCGACGGCATAAAGCTGCCCATGCTCACACTGGAGGGCAATGACGATTTCTTTCTCAATCAGCATGTAAAAACACGTCTGGAAGCCTTTACGGATATGCTCAGGCGTAATCCGTCAGGGCAAAATATAATAAAAAGGCAGGAGGCAGAATAATGACGCTACGCATAGGTATCAACGGATTCGGCAGGATTGGCAGGCTGACGCTGAGGGCAATAAAGCAGCGTTACGGCGATGATATTGAAGTTATGGCTGTTAACGACCTGGGTGACGCCGGCACCAACGCCCATCTCTTAAAATGGGACAGCACCTACGGCGCTTATAATGGCAGTGTATCAGCCGGCGAAGACAAAATAATCATAGACGGCAGGGAAATGAAAGTACTCGCCGAGCGCAATCCGGCGGATATTCCATGGGCTGACTACGGTGTTGAAATAGTTATTGAATCCACCGGTATCTTCACAGATGCCGCCAAAGCCGCCGCCCACCTTGGCGGCAGCGTTAAAAAAGTGATAATATCAGCTCCGGCTAAAAACGATGATTTGACCGTCGTGCTGGGTGTCAACGAAAATGAATACCAGGCAGATAAACACAACATTATTTCCAACGCTTCCTGCACCACCAACTGCCTTGCTCCGGTAGCCAAAGTTATAGATGACAACTTCGGCATAGTGAAAGGACTTATGACCACCGTGCATGCCTACACCAACGACCAGCGCCTGCAGGATACCTTTCACAAGGATCTGCGCCGTTCCCGTGCGGCGGCTGAAAATATGATACCCACCACCACCGGCGCCGCCAAAGCCATCGGCAGGGTACTGCCGCAGCTTGAGGGCAAACTGCTGGGCGGCGCTTTAAGGGTGCCTGTCGCCACCGTTTCTATTGTTGACCTCACCGCCGAGCTGGCGAAAAACACCACCACCGAAGAGATGAACAACGCCTTCAGAACCGCCGCCGAAGGCAGCCTGAAGGGCATACTTGAATACTGCGTTATACCGCTGGTAAGTTCAGATTTCAAAGGCAACCCGGCAAGCTGTATCGTGGATGCCGCCAGTACTTTGGTTATAGACGGCAATATGGTTAAGGTGTTAGCCTGGTATGACAATGAATGGGGCTACTGCAGCCGCCTGGCAGACCTGGTTAAGTTTGTTGCCGATAAAGGACTATAATATCACTTTGGTAATATTGACATTACAAACGGGCTGGGGTTAAAATAGCGGGACGTTCTGCGTTAGAAATGGAGGCATAATATGAAGCTTGTAGTTATTGGTTTCGGGCAATGCGGCAGCCGTATTGCCGATGAGTTTGCCAGATTAAATAAGAAAGCACGCAGCCACCGGGGGATTGAAATAATACCCGGTGTTTTTGCTGTTAACACAGACGCCGCCGATTTAAGCGGTCTTTCAACCATACAAACAGATTACCAGCACCGCATCCTGATAGGCGGACGCAAGACTGGCGGTCATGGCGTCGGCAAGATTAACGAACTGGGCGCCGAAGTAGCCAGGGAAGACGCCGACAAAGTGGTTGATGCCCTGCGGGCTACCAAGCGTTTCTATGAAACAGACGGATTTTTGCTGGTAGCCAGCGCTGCCGGCGGCACCGGTTCCGGCTCCATTCCGATTATCGCCCAGCATATAAAGGAGCGCTATACCGATAAGCCGCTTTATTCCATGGTTATCCTGCCTTTTGAACACGAGGAACAAAACGAGGAACGTGCCGTCTATAACACCGCCGTATGCCTTAAATCCACTTACTCCGTTTCAGACGCCGTATTTCTTATAGACAACCAGCGCTATGTGCGCAAGGATTTTTCGCTTAAGAACAACCTTGATAAGATAAACGCCCTTATCGTAGAGCCTTTCTATAACCTGCTCTGCGCCGGCGAGGAGAAAAAATCCAAGAATGTAGGCGCCAAGACACTGGATGCCGGCGATATTATACAGACCCTTCTGGGCTGGACGGTTATCGGACACGGCGAATCCCCCCTCAAGCGTTTTCGCTTGTCTCTCGGCGGCAAGGGCTTCCGCGAAAAAAGCACTGAAACCCATCGCGGCATACAGGCGATGGACGAAGCCATAAGCGAGCTTTCAACCCATTCCAACGCCAAGGACGCCGGGCGCGCTCTCTACCTGCTTTCGGCGCCGGCTAAAGAGATTAATATGGACCTTGTAAAAGAGCTTGGAGACTGGCTTAAAGACATAGCCCCCAATGCCATTATAAGAAACGGCGATTACCCCAGGG
The DNA here is from genome assembly GCA_963674855.2 of Dehalococcoidales bacterium. Lineage (GTDB taxonomy): Bacteria > Chloroflexota > Dehalococcoidia > Dehalococcoidales. Next base: position 813,706 of record CAXXST010000002.1, on the reverse strand, counting down.
AAAGCAACGCCATGAACGTTACGCTTATCCTCTCTGAGTTAAGCGATGTTGAAAAGGTCAGGAATTATTACAACAAGTCCACCAACCTGGTGCCGGTTATCCAGCAGAGGCAGAAAGACGTTGAGTGCAAGCTCAAAACCATTGATGACGCCGGCAAGGACATCCCCACCCTTCTTTAAATTTTAAAGAATATACTAAACATTAGAACGAATCCCCCTCTATAAAAAGAGGGGGATTTTCTTTTTCTCTTAAATAACCTGTCCCTTTGCGGCTGTCATTGACAGGCAGGCAGGCATAGTTTAAGCTGATTTATCTTTAATTCAGGCAGCTATAAAGGATAATAATATGAATGTTATAGGCAAAAAGTTACGCAATATTTTCCTGCTGGGCTTACTGGTTGTCCTGCCAATCGCAGCCACCATACTGATATCAGTTTGGATATTTACATCTATTGATAATATCCTTCAGCCGATAATAAGCTCTGCCTGGGGTGTTACCATCCCCGGGTTAGGCTTTATTATCCTGGTTATTATTGTCCTTTTAACCGGACTTATCGTCAGCAGATTCGGCGCAAGCTATGGGGAATCACTGTTGGGCAGAATACCCCTTATCGGCACAATCTATAGCTCTGTAAAACAGATATCAGACAGCTTTCTAAAGCCCGGGCAAAACAACTTCAAACACGTGGTTATTGTAGAGTTCCCTATGAAAGGGACAAGAACTATCGGCTTTGTAACCAGCGAATCAACCACTGAAGCCGGCGAGAAACTGCTGTATGTCTTTATACCCACCGCCCCTAATCCAACCTCCGGTTTTTTGCAGATAGTTAAAGAGGAAGACGCAAAAAGGATTGACCTTCCGGTCAGCGAGGCGATGAAGGTAGTCCTTTCCGCCGGCAAAGTCGTGCCGGAGCAGATGGACAAAGAGCTTTAAGCTCATAGATAATATTGCTCTTTTATCTCCAGCTTAATAACACCTCTTACTTATATTTACTGCAGTTAGTTCCGCAAATATATTTTATTCAATATATATTTATCTGCCAGATATTTTTCTTTTGAAATAGCTCTGTATAGGCTATAATATAGCCGTAAGATGTCTTCCCAAGTGTTCTATAGAAAGTGGCGTCCGCAGACACTATCCGAGGTTGTTGGTCAGCAGCAAACAACGGTAACGCTGCTCAACGCCCTTAAAAACTCGCGCGTTTCACACGCCTATCTTTTTTGCGGACCCAGAGGCACCGGCAAGACCAGCAGCGGACGCATTCTGGCAAAGGCGGTCAACTGCCTCAGCGAAGACAGCAGCGAACCCTGCAACAAGTGCGATATGTGTCTGGCAATTACCGAAGGGCGGGCAATGGACGTCATAGAGATAGACGCCGCTTCCAATACCGGCGTAGATGACATCCGCGCTCTCAAGGAAAAGGTGAACTATGCCCCCGGGCAGGCTAAATACAAAGTCTATATAATAGACGAGGTGCATATGCTCAGCAACAGCGCTTCCAATGCGCTGCTGAAGACGCTTGAAGAGCCGCCGCCCAACGTAATCTTTATTCTGGCAACCACCGAAGTCCACAAGGTGCTGCCGACGATAATGTCCCGCTGCCAGCGTTTTGACTTCCGCCGCGTCAGCCAGCAGGATATCGTGTTTAAGCTGGAACATATCTGCAAATCCGAGGGTATAAAGATGGAAGCCGAAGCCCTGCGGCTGGTGGCTAAAAGCGCCGCCGGCAGCCTGCGTGACGCTGAAAACCTGCTGGAGCAGCTTTATACCTTCTATGGCGCTGAAATCGGTCTTACACAGGTGCAGTCTATTCTTGGCATCACCGGCGACAGCCGCGTTAAAGAGCTTGCTGTTAGTATTATAAATAAAGATATCACAAACGGAATGAAGATAATAAACGCCATAAACAGCGACGGGCTTGACCTTAAGCAGTTCAACCGTGAACTGGTAGCTTACCTGAGATGCCTGCTGCTTATAAAAAACGGCTGCGATAATGACCTTGACCTCACCACTGAAGAAACAGCCGGGCTTAAAGAACTGGCGGCTTCAACCTCTTTGGGACATATCCTGAAATCGGTTAAACTTTTCGGGCAGCTTGATATCAAAGCCAATGACTATTCCACCCTGCCGTTGGAACTGGCGCTGGTGGACAGTGTTACAGCGGTTGAAAGTGAAACAGCAAAAACCCCTCAACCGCCCGCCACAGCCGCCGCTAAAGCCGTTGCCGCTGCTCCTGAAACAAGAGCCAGGGGCAAACCGGTTAAAACCGCCCCTGAAAAAGAGCCGCAGGCAAAGGCTGAAACAACTATAACCAAACCGGTAAAAGCCGCCGTTAAAACCGAAGCTGCTTTTCCCCCTGCCCCTGAAAAAGAGCATCAGGCAAAGGCTGAAAAACCTGCCGCTTCTCCCCCCGGCGAAGAAGCGGTAAAAGCCGCCCCGCTGGAAGCAAGCGGTCAACTTGAAGCGCTGCAAGCCAACTGGAAACAGGTGCTTGAACAAGCGCCGGAAAGCGTCAGGCGGACGGCTGCCATGGCTATTTTGCGCAGCGCCGGCGTGCAGCCGATAGCTATGGAAAATGATACGGTTGTGCTTACCTTCCGCTATCCCTACCACAAAGAAAAGATTGAAGAGCCGGATAACATGAAGATAACCACCGATATTATCAGCGGCTATCTTGGCAACAGATGCACAGTGCGCTGTGTTTTTGAGCAGGAAGAAAACTACCTGGTACGAGAGGCGCAGAAAATGGGCGCCCAAATTACAGACGTGGAGGAAAAATGAACCTTTCAATGATCAAACAGGCATACCAGCTTAAGTCCAAGCTTGAAAAAACCCAGAAACAACTGGGCAAGATGAAGGTTGAAGCTGAATCCGGCGACGGCGCGGTCAAGGTAACCGCCAGCGGACGCCAGCAGATTCTATCCATCAAGATATCTCCGAATGCTATAGATCCGAATAAGCCAGACAAGCTTGAAAAGCTGGTGCTGAAAGCGGTAACCGAAGCCCTGGATAAATCCAAGAAACTGGCGGACAAGCACCTGGGCGAGCTTACCGGCGGCATCAAGATACCCGGCATAACGGAATAATATTAAGGGGCGTTTATTTTGGATAATATCAACCCTTCAACCACTACCGATTCCGTAAGCCTCCTTATACAGGAGCTGTCAAAACTGCCGGGCATCGGACCCAAGAGCGCCCAGCGGCTGACTTATTATTTGCTGCGCGCGCCCGAAGAGCATTCAAAAAACATCGCCGAAGCGATTTTGTCCCTGCGCCGCAAAACGCAGCTATGTTCCTGCTGCTTTAATATCGCCGATGGAAGTCTTTGCCCCATCTGCAATAACACAAAGCGCGAAAGAAGCCAGATATGCGTGGTAGAACAGCCGCAGGATATCCTGGCGATGGAGCATGTCGGCGTTTTCAAGGGCTTGTATCACGTGCTGCACGGCGCCATTTCACCCACCGAAGGCATCGGCACTGAAAATATCAAGATAAATGAACTTATGGCACGCCTGGATGACGGGCAGGTAAAAGAGGTTATCATCGCCACCAATCCAACATTAGAAGGTGAGCAGACTTCTATGTATCTGCACAAGATTATCTCACCGCTGGGCATCCGTGTTACCCGTCTGGCGCGCGGATTGCCTTTCGGCACAGAGCTTGAATATGCCGACGACGTTACGCTTACCCGCGCCCTGGAAGGCAGGCAGGAACTATAATATCCGCTTCCACTAAAGGGAGGTCTGGAATGAAAAAGCCTTTTTTCAAAGCCAAGAAAGCCGGGCTGCCACCGGGGACACTGGTCTATTCCGGAGAAGAAAAAGACTATAAGCCTGAAATAAGCCTTATAGATTACAACGAATCAAGCTTTCAGGAATCCGTATTGAAGAGTATTGAAGAATGCTTCTCCTTCAAAGACACCCCCACCGTAACCTGGATAAACATAGACGGCGTGCATGACATAGATATAATTGAAAAGCTGGGCAGCCGCTTTGAACTGCACCCGCTTATAATGGAAGATATCGTCAACACCCAGCAGCGTCCTAAATTTGAGGATTACGATAAATATCTCTTTATTGTCCTGAGGATGCTTTATGTCAGCAGCGAAGACAAAGAACCGAAATCCGAACAGGTCAGCCTTATTCTCGGCTCTAATTTTGTTATTTCTTTCCAAGAAAGTAAGGGCGATGTTTTTCAGCCTATACGCAATAGAATCGCCAAAAGCAAGGGACGCATCCGCAAGACGGGCGCCGATTATCTGGCTTACGCGCTGATGGACGCCATCGTTGATAACTACTTTATTGTCCTTGAAAAGCTGGGTGAAACCATAGAATCCATAGAGGATGACCTTATACAAAAACCCGCCCCGGAAACGCTTCAGATAATCCACAACCTTAAGCGGGAGGCTATTTCGTTGCGTAAATCCGTATGGCCCCTGCGCGAGGTTATCAGCGGCATGGACAGGGCTGAAACAACCCTTATACGCAAGCCCACCAGGATTTACCTGCGGGATGTCTATGACCATACAATACAGGTTATTGATACCATAGAGAGTTTTCGGGATTTAATTTCCGGCATGCTGGATATATATCTTTCCAGCGTCAGCAACCGCATGAACGAGGTTATGAAAGTGCTGACAATCTTTGCCGCCATATTCATCCCGCTGACATTTATTGCCGGTATCTACGGCATGAACTTCGCAAATATGCCGGAACTTTCATGGCAATGGGGATATCCGGCGGCGCTGGCGGTTATGGCAATTGTCGCCATAATACTGCTGTTTTATTTCAAACGTAAAAAGTGGCTTTAATGACAAAACCCAGAAATTATAAAACCGAAGCCATAATAATTAAAAAGACCAAGCTGGGAGAAGCGGATAGAATCCTCACTTTTTATACGCCCCGTCTGGGCAAGATTCAGGGGGTTGCCAAGGGTGTGCGCCGCCCCAGAAGCAAAATGTCCGGGCATCTGGAGTTGCTTACCCACAGCCAGGTATCCTTTGCCCGCGGTAAAAACCTGGATACCGTTACCGGCAGCCAGACGATAAACGGTTTTTGCGATGTCAAAAGCGACCTTATGCTTGTTTCATACGCCCTTTATATCACCGAACTGGTAAACAAATTCACCGAAGACCACATAGAAGACCAGCCCCTCTTTGAGCTTCTGTTGAACACGTTGGACAACCTTGTGCCCGAAGCCAACAATGACCTGACGCTGCGTTATTTTGAATTGCATCTTTTAGACCATGCCGGCTACCGCCCACAGCTTCGCCACTGCGTCTCCTGCCGTTCCGCATTGCCGCCCAGAACCAATTCCTTTTCACTGAAAGCCGGCGGCGTTCTTTGCCCCAAATGTAATTCCACCCAACCCGCCACCATCAGCATCTCTTATAACAGCCTCCGCCTGCTGCGGTTATTACAGGACAGCGATTATGCCATACTGCCGGATATAGAGGTTAAAGCGCCGACTGCCGCAGAGGTTGAATGGATTATGCGCAGCTATATCAGATACCTGCTGGAAAGGGATATAAAGTCTGCCGCCTGGCTGGATTCACTTAAACACCAGTTGCAAAAGAGCCAGATGGCTTTACTATAAGCCCCGGATAAAATATAATAACCAGCAAATACATTTATATTTACGGGGCAAATCTGTTATATTTTTACCCTGAAGATTGGAAGTTATGTCATCCAGATTAGATAATATTTCTCAGCAAAGGCTGGACAAGATAGAACGCATCAGGAACCGTGGTATTGACCCCTACCCCCACCGCTACCATCCCAGCCACACTACCATGCAGTCGGTAGCCCTGCTGGAGCAGCAGGAAAAAGACAGACAGGAAACAAAAGAAACTATTACGGTTGCCGGGCGCATTACGGCGCAGCGCAGGATGGGCAAGATATACTTTCTGGATATCCGGGACGGCTACGGCAAGATACAGCTTTTTGCCAACCGCCAGCAGATTGGCGAAGATGCAACAGAGCTTCTTAAGGATCTGGACATCGGTGATTTTATCGGCGCAGAAGGTAGCCTCTTCCGCACAAAAACAGGCGAAGCTACCCTTGAAGTCAAAGAAATAACCCTGCTTTCAAAATCACTTAAGCCGCTGCCGGAAAAATGGCACGGGTTGCAGGATGTTGAAGCCCGCCACCGCCAGCGCTACCTTGACCTTATAAGCAACCCGGAAGTTAAAGAAACATTCCGCACCCGCAGCAATGTTATCGCCGCCATCAGGCAGTTTCTGAATGATAAAGGCTTTATAGAGGTGGAAACGCCGGTGTTGCAACCATCCGCCGGAGGAGCTCTAGCGCGCCCCTTCGTAACCCATCATCACAGCCTGGACTGTGATTTGTATATGCGTATCGCTTTAGAGCTTCACCTCAAGCGGCTGATAATCGGCGGGTTTGACAGGGTGTATGAGCTTGGGCGCATCTTCCGCAACGAAGGTATATCCACCCGCCACAACCCGGAATTTACCATGCTGGAATCCTATCAGGCTTACGCCGACTATAACGACGTTATGGATATGTTTGAGGAAATGGCTTCGTCTGTGGTTAAAAAGGTTACCGGCAGTTACAAGGTTAAGTTTGGCGAAGAGATTATAGATTTCAAGCCGCCATGGCCCCGCCTCAAACTGCGTGATGCCGTGGCTGAAAGCAGCGGTATAGATTACGCCGAATACCCGGAGGCAGACCAGCTTAGGGCTAAAATGCGTGAAATGGGAATGGAGGCAAGCACAGATAAAAACTGGGCAAAGCTGGTGGACCAGCTGGCTTCAGATTACCTTGAGCCAAAGCTGATGCAGCCCACATTTTTAATTGACTATCCGGTTGAGATGTCTCCACTGGCTAAAAGAAAACCGGGAGATGAAAACGTGGTTGAACGCTTTGAAGCTATCGCCGGCTGCATGGAGATTGCCAATGCCTTCACAGAGCTTAATGACCCGGCAGAGCAACGCCAGCGTTTCACAGAACAGCAGAAAGCCCAGGGAAACGATGAGGAGCAAGAGGTAATTGACGATGACTTCCTGCTGGCGATGGAATATGGCATGCCGCCCACCGGCGGACTAGGTGTTGGCATAGACCGGCTGGTTATGCTTATCACCAACCAGCAATCAATAAGAGAAGTTATTCTTTTCCCGCACAAAAGGGAGAAAGAATAGCTATATCTTTTTCATTTCCTTAACGGGAGATGGAAATACAGGGGAGAGGAAGAGGTTTTCCCCCTTTGAAAAAGGGGGACTAAGGGGGATTTAATAAAATATCTTTTCCCGCCCACCACCCATTTTTATAGTGGATATGGGGAGTCTGAGGGGTATCCATCCCTCAGCTGCACATTTCCCCTCCCCTTTAATAAAGGGCAGGGGAAAAAGGGGTCAGGATTGATAAACATTATGGCAGACGAAAAAGGCTTAATTTCCTACTGCGGACTGCATTGCGGAGATTGCTTTGGCTATAAAGGCAACCTTGCCGATTTGTCCAGAGACCTGCGCAAAGAACTGAGGCAGGCGAAGTTTGAAAACCAGGCGGAACAGATGTCCAAAGAGCCGTTTTTTGCCGTATATAAGGACTATAAAAAGTGCTATGATGTGCTGGGAGCGCTGGTAAAGATGCGCTGCAAGAGGGCTTGCAGGGGCGGCGGCGGACCCCCGTTCTGCAAGATGCGCAATTGCTGCCAGAAAAAAGGCTATGAAGGCTGCTGGGAGTGTGATGACTTCGAAAGTTGTGATAAGCTGGATTTTCTGGAGCCGTATCACGGTGATGCGCATAAAAAGAATATAAGAAGAATCAGGAAGAACGGCATTGATGCCTTTCTTGCCGGCAAAAGGGACTGGTAGTTTTATGTTAGACCTTAAATATATCAGGGAAAACACAGAAATTGTTAAAAAGGCGGTTGCCAACCGCAATGACAAAGCCCCCATAGATGAAATCCTGGAGGTTGACGCAAAGCGGCGCAAACAGCTTCTGGAGCTTGAGGATATGCGGCGCCAGCGCAAGGAACTGGCACGCTGCAGAGACGCTGAAAGCGCCGATAAGGGGCGCGCGCTGCGTGAAGGGATACGAACCATTGAAGAAGGCTTAAGAGAGCTTGATTGCCGCCTCAATGATTTACTGCTGCGTGTGCCAAACATCCCGCAGGATTCTGTCCCCGTTGGCGAAAGCGAAGACGATAATATTGTGCTGCGCACCTGCGGTGAATTGCCGGAATTCTCTTTTCGGGCGGCGCCCCACTGGGAGCTTGGTGAAAAGCTGGGCATCATAGATTTTGAAAGAGGCGCGAAAATATCCGGCAGCCGTTTCTATATCCTCAGGGATGCAGGCTCAAGATTGCAGCGGGCTTTAATTAACTTTATGCTTAACCTGCATACCAATAATCACGGCTATACTGAAATCTACCCGCCTTATATGGTCAAGCAGGAGTGCATGGTCGGCTCCAGCAATCTGCCCAAGTTTGCTGATAATCTCTATCATGACGAAGTTGACGACCTGTGGTTCGTGCCGACGGCAGAGGTGCCGCTTACCAACATGCACCGGGGTGAAATCATCGCCCCCGGTCTGCTGCCGATACATTATGCCGCCTATACCGCCTGCTTCCGGCGAGAGAAGATGTCTGCCGGTAAGGACACACGCGGCATCAAGAGAGGGCACCAGTTTGATAAAGTAGAGCTTTACAAATTCGTAGAGCCGGAAACCTCTAATGCAGAGCTTGATAAAATGATAGACGATGTCACAGATGTATGCAGCAAGCTGGGGTTGCCATACAGGCTGAAGCAGTTATGCACCGCAGATTTAGGCTTCGCTTCCAGCCGTTCTTATGATATTGAAGTCTGGGCGCCCGGTTGTGAAGAGTGGCTGGAGGTAAGCTCCTGTTCCAACTGCCTGGACTTTCAGGCGCGCCGCGCCAACATCCGCTACCGCCCCACCGCAGACAGCAAGCCACAATTTCTGCATACGTTGAACGGCTCCGGGCTGGCGCTGCCGCGCATCGTCATCGCCGTTATGGAAAACTACCAGCAGGCAGACGGCAGCATCATCGTTCCCGAGGTTTTGCAGAAATACATGGGTGATAAGGTTATAAAGTAGAGATTATATCTACTCTTCTGAAAAAGGCACGCCTTCGAACTTGTCTCTGCCGCTGGCTTCCAGGGCAACGTAATCACCGGCATCGCTGCGCTGATACATCCCCGGCGCCGTTATGGATTTAAGCAAACCAACAAACTTTTCCATCTGCGATGAAATAAGCTCTTTTTCAGATCCCTGGCTGGTAGAGAAAGCAAAAACGCCGTTTACGCAGCGTGACTGCGCGCACATATTCACCAGCCCTTCATAGGGAACGGTTGTTTTCAAGCCGACAATCAGCTTCCAGATACCATTTCTTAAATCATTGACCGCCGAAAGGTTAGCAATAGCGTCCTTGAAGTTTTCCAGATTCAGCGTGCCTTTAACCTGTATGACAACGCGCACCGCTTCCGGATTGAGGACGACGATATCGCCGGACATAAACAGCGGTCCGTATTCGGATTTGCTGTAGATTATGATGTCACATTCGCGGCTGGTCTCTCCCGTATCTGAAAGGATTACGCCCCGCCTTACGGCAAAGGAAGAGGGTATGCTTTCTTTTATTGCATCTCTTATTATAGCTTCATAATAATCACCGATTATCTGTGGGTCTTTCAGCAGGGAACGTATAATGTCCCTCTGCACCAGAACTTTTTGCTGCACATTCTTGTAATATCTATACACTGCTTACCCCCTGTCTTTATTATACTCTATATTCGCCATAGATATTTACGCCTGTTACAGGTATAATATCTGTATATCTGCCGCAATATTTTTCGTATTCTGGAGGGGTGTCCGAGTGGTCTATGGTGACGGTCTTGAAAACCGTTGTCGGTGCAAGCCGACCGTGGGTTCGAATCCCACCCCCTCCGCCATTACTTCATTATAACAGACACCTCGTTCAGGCTGGCATAACCCAGCGGATTCAGGCTATAACCGTTTACATATGGTTTAATCAGCACGTAGTTTTTATCCGCCCACAGCGGTATGCAGGCGGCATCGTTTATAATCATCTGCTCTGCCTGGCGGTATAATTCAAGGCTTTTTTCAAAATCCTGTTCTCTGCCGGCAGCCTCAAGCAGCGTGTCCGCTTCCGGATTGCTGTATTCACCTATATTATTTTCCAGGCCGCTGCCAAAAAGCACTTCCAGAAAGTTCTGGGGGTGGGGATAATCTGCGTTCCATCCCCAGTAAAACATTTCATCCTTTTCCTGCATAAGCTCATAGATGTATTTCTCCGGCTCCAGTTGCCGCACCTCCACCTCTACCCCCAGGTTCATCTTCCATTCGTATATTATCGCCTCCAGCGTGCCGCTGATTACACCTCCATAGCCACCGGTGGTTATAGTTATCTTTGGCAGGTTGGAAACACTGCCGTATTCTGAATTCTCAATAAGCTCCAGGGCAAGTTCCATATCGTATCCATAGCCTTCCAGTTCCGCATCATAGCCTGGCATTCCCGGCGGCAGGATTCCTTCCGCCTTGCTTACGGCATTATTGAAAGCAAGTTCAATAAGTTTATCTTTATCAACCGCCAGCGAAAAAGCGCGGCGGATATCGGGGTTGTCAAAGGGCGGCTGGCTGCAGTTAAAGCCCAGGTAATACAGGCTAAGCGCCGGAAATATCTCCAATTCATCATAGAAATCACCATCGGGGTCGGTTATCTTGTCTATGTATGCCAGGCTTACACCGGCAACATCAATCTCCCCCGTTTCATAAAGGTTCATTGGTATTCCCGCCCACAGGTGGTAGTTTACCGTATCAACGCCCATTAAACTGCTCGCAGGGTTGTAAAAATCATATTTTTCCAGCACCAGCAGGCTATTTTCTTCCCACTGCTTCAGTTTAAAAGGACCTGTGCCGTCCGGGCTGCGCCACCAGTTCGCACCCGCTTCAACATTATCTTCATTTACCACGAAAGCGGTGGTGTTTGCCAGCTTATACAGAAAATAAGACTTCGGCTCTTCTATGGTTACTTTAAGAATATATTCCCCGATAATCTCCACCCCGCTTATCTCTGCTGCTAATCCCGCCAGCACATCATCAACCCCAACGATATCCCCCAGATAGGTAGCCGCCGTTTGCGAACCGGTGAACGGTTGGCAGGCACGCTGCCATGAATATTCAAAATCTGCTGCTTTAACCTGCCTGCCGCTGTGAAAAATGACGTCTTCTCTCAAGTAGAAGGTATAAGTCCGCCCGTCCTCGCTGATATCCCAGCTTTTGGCGATATCCGGCGCCGGTTCTAAGTTATCATCTAATTTTACCAATCCGCTGAATATCTGGACGGCATAGGAGTTTGAAAGGCTGTCTCCTATCATCGCCGGGTCCAGCGTATATGGGTCTGTGCTATAGAGGTTAAGCGTTTGCCCTTGCGATGATGTTGTCTGTATTGCCGGCGATAAAAAACAACCCGGCAGATATAAAACCATTACCAGGCAAATAATAAACACTGGAATAGTTTTCAATATAATTTTCTTCATATTCTTAATATAAGCCCTGTCTCTTTAAGCTGATATAATCTTTACCGCCGATGATTATATGGTCCAGCACATCTATACCCATCACCTCTCCTGCCTGCTCCAGCCTCCTGGTTAGCATTATGTCATCTTCCGATGGCGTTGTGTCCCCGGACGGATGGTTATGGGCAAATATCACCGATGCGGCGCTGGCGGATATGGCTTCCCGGAATACCTCTCTTGGGTGAACAATGCTGCTGTCCAGACTGCCCACTGATACTTCCGCCACCTTTATAAGGCGGCTGCGCGTATCCAGCATAATTACCAGAAAATGCTCTTTTTTCCTGTCCTTGAGACTACTCCTTACCAATTCAACGACATCTTCCGGCGTTTTTATAACCGGCTTCTGCGATGCTTCCATACTGCTTTCAACCCGTTTTGCCAGCTCAAAGGCAGCCTTTATCTGGGCAGCTTTTGCCAGACCAATGCCCCTTATCTGCGAAAGCTCTTCCAGAGAGGCATTGGCAACCGCTTTCAGATTGCCGAATTTGCTCAACAGCCGCTGGGCGGTCACCATGACCGATTCCCCGGATATACCCCGCCCCATTATCAGCGCCAGAATCTCCTGTGCCGAAAGAGAACCGGCGCCGTATTTTTGTAACCTTTCCCTTGGTCTCTCTGAAGCGGGCAGGTCATGAATGGTGAATGATTCTTTCGCTTCCTTCACCCTGCACACCCCCGGCATAATCTTTTGCCAGTAATAAATCCCGCCAGCAGCAGCGCAATTACCGCTATTACACCCAATGCCACAGGGCTTGATACCCCGGCGGTTTCAGGCTGGTATTGCTGTATTATATATTCCTTCCACAGGTCATTAAGCCCGCCCATATCAAAACCGTATACCTGCAAAAGAGCATTGTCATAGCTGCTGCCCTGCCTGAAGGTATTCAGCAGTTCAAACATTTTATCCTGCCCGTAGCTGGAAATAAGGTATTCAACCAGGCTTAGGCTCTGGGCGTAGGACTGGTATGAAATCCGTGAGTCTGCCGAAAACGGGCTTGAAAGGCTTTTTACCGATATCAGTTTATCCTGTAAAACCGCCTGCTCCAGGTATAAAGCAAAGGTAGCTTCCATCTCTCCTTCGGCATACATTGAAAGCCCCTCGTTCAGCCATGTGGGGATTGTATTATATGGATTAGCGGTCATCTGGTGGGTTACCAGGTGCATAAGCTCATGGGCGATTGCCCGCTTGCCCCATTCAATATTGCCTTCGTTAATACCGATAATCATCGTGCTGTAGGTGGTGTATGCCACGCCGCCCGCCCATTCCTGCGGGAATATCATTGCACCCCGCATATCACTGCTGCTGGCATAGATATAAAGATTGACCGGCTTTTCCAGGTAAGCCCCTGTGTCTTCCGTTACGCGCGTTATCGCCTCTTTGGCAGCCTGCATAATCTGGTTTATAAAAGTTTCATTACCGCTATACCAGTATAGCGCCATCTTGCCTTCGTTCAGGCTTTGCCAGTCATAGCGTCCGTCGTTGAATTGAAGCTGGTATGCTTCTGTTTTCAGGCTGCTGCCGTTCTCATTCTCTATCACCCACCAGTAATCTATAACCGTGCCGGGCGGCAGCCCGCCGCTCCTGGTCATATCCATCGTCCAGCTTACGGTTATTTCTTCAGCAGGTGTAAAATCAATGTCTATTTCACTGGTTACACCGGCAAAGCTTTCGCGTTCTACCTGATAATGCAGGCGGATATCGGTTATATCGGTGTCGCTTCCGGCTCCTATATTAAACTGTATTGAGTATGGAAAATATATTTGTGTTGATTCTCCAAAGATATCTATATCTTTTGGAATTGCTGCGGCGACCGGGGTGTTTGCCAGCAGCATTATCGCAACACTGGCTACCGCAACGGCAATTCTTTTAATCATCTTCCTTGCCCAGCCCCTCCATAAGATAGGCATTTATAAAGGCATCCAGTTCGCCGTCCAGCACGGCTTCGGTATCGCCGCTCTGGCATTCTGTGCGATGGTCTTTTACCATACGGTAAGGATGCAGTATATAGCTGCGTATCTGGTTGCCCCAGCCCGCAACTATATGTTTGCCCTTAATCTTGTTCCTTTCCTCATGCCTTCTGGCTATCTCCAACTTAAGCAGGCGCGCCTTCAGTATCATCATGGCGGTTTCCTTGTTCTGATACTGGGAGCGCTCGCTCTGGCAGGTAACCACCAGACCGGATGGTATATGGGTAATGCGGACGGCGCTGCTGGTTTTCTGCATATGCTGACCGCCGGGACCGCTGGACCTGAATGTGTCTATCCTTAAGTCTTCCGCGGATATGCCGGCTTCAACTTCATCCTCTGCTTCCGGCATAACCTCCACCAGCACAAAAGAGGTGTGCCGCGCATGGTCGGCATCAAATGGAGACAGGCGAATCAGGCGGTGGACACCGTGTTCGGACTTCAGGTAACCAAAAGTGTAATCACCGGCAATTTCCAGTGTCACGCTTTTCAGCCCGGCTTCGTCGCCGGCAGATCTATCCAGTATCTTTACCTTGTAGTTATGGCGTTCCGCCCAGCGCAGATACATCCTGAGCAGCATCTCCGCCCAGTCCTGGGACTCCACCCCTCCGGCGCCGGCGTGGATTGCCAGTATGGCATTGTGGTTATCATACCTGCCGTTCAGGGTTAGCTGAAACTCCAGTTCGTCTATACGCGCATTTATTCTATCGACTTCAGCGGTGATTTCCGGCCTCAGCGAGACCTCTTCTTCTTCAGATTCCATAGAGATTATTTCGGCTATCTCTACAGACTTTTTTTCCAACCCGCGCCATTCGTCAACCGATTTTTTCAGCTCTGCCAGGCGCTGCATAACAGATTGGGCTTCTGCCGTCTCCTGCCAGAAATCCGGCTGCGCCGCCCTTTTTTCCAGTGTTGTTATCTCTTTTTCTTTAGCTCCTATGTCAAAGATGCACCATTGCCATTGAGATTCTTTGTTGTAACCCGTTTATTCTTTCATTTAGTTCCCGCATATCTTCTCCTGCTTTTCATTATACAGCCAGACTTTTTACGCAATCTTTACCTGACATCGCCGTTCCAACCCGGCAAACTGATTTCTTTCACGTCCTCAATTATAGCGACTGCACAGGCTGGCTGACAACCGTTATCCGCTTAAACTTTAGTTATTTAGCCGCTATTGACAGCCGTATGCTTTTTATTGCATAATACCCTTAAAGAAAAGAAAAAATGGTAAAAATAAGACTTCGACGAGTAGGCGCCCCAAAAAAACCAAGCTATCGGCTGGTTGTTGCCGATTCCCGTTCCCCCAGAAACGGTGCTTTCATAAGCACCATAGGTCACTATGACCCCCTTACAGATCCGGAAACTGTTGTTATTGACGAAGAGCAGGCTTTAAAATGGCTAAGCCAGGGGGCTCAACCCACTGTTACCGCCTCCAGGTTGCTTAAAAAAGCCGGCATCATGGATAAGTTTTTGGCAACAAAGGAGAAATCATGAAAGACCTTGTAGAATACATCGCCAAATCACTGGTCAACGCCCCCGATGATGTAGTTGTCACCGAGGAAGAAGAAGAGGAAGGAATAGTCCTTAAACTGCAGGTTGCCGATGAAGACAAAGGCCGTATTATAGGCAAGCAGGGCAGGATAGCCCAGGCAATACGCACCCTGATAAGGGTAAAGGCAGCTAAAGCCGGGACCAGGGCTTCTCTGGAAATCATCTAGCCCTCTCTGCCTGATTTTTTCGAAGACTATATAGATTAATCCTCACCCCCTCAAATATCTTTTCCATCTCCTTTCTATTTGAGTCTGGTAAGTTGTTGCTTCATTACAGGTTTTTTACGGATTTATTTTATGGATTCATCAACGCCCCAGTTTATATCAATCGGCGAAGTGCTGGCGCCACACGGAACCAATGGTCATTTCAAGGTAAGGCAGATAACCGATTTCCCCAAACGCTTTAGTGCAGGCTCAAAGATATATATTGACCGTCTGCCTTTTAGTATTGAACATTCTTCATTTCAGAAGAGTGGCTTTATAATAAAAATAAACGGTATTGATAACCCTGAAGATGCCGCAAATCTGCGCGGTAAACAGATAGAAATAGATAGAAGCCAGCTTAAATCCCTGGCAAATGGGCAATACTATCACTTCCAGCTTACCGGTCTTGAGGTTTTTACGGATAAAGGTGAACCGGTGGGCAGGTTAAAACAGGTGCTTGATTCGCCCGGCAATGATATCTATGTTGTAGAGGGGAAGGAAGGCGAGATTCTGATACCGGCTGTTGAGGATGTTATAAAGCTTGTGGATGTAAAGAACAGACGCATTGTTATTGAGGCTATAGACGGTCTACTTGACCTTAACAGGAAAAAGGCGAAATAGCTTCTTTTTTAGATTCCAGGTCTTCCCTTGCGCCGCCGCTTGGCTATCTTAAGCCGTATAAGGGAACGTTTTAAAGCCGCATCTGCCCTGGCGGCATCTACCTCTGTTTCATACTTGGATTCAATTCGTTCTTCAGCGCGTTTTCTGGCTTCTTCTGCGCGGGCAATGTCTATTTCCTCTGCCCTCTCCGCTGAATCTGCCAGCACAATTATTCGGTCCGGGCGTACTTCCATAAACCCGCCTGAAACAACCAGGCTGTATTCCTCGTTGCCTTTTCTGGCTATAAGCTCACCCGGTTGCAACATCGTCATAAGCGGCGTGTGCTGCGGCAAAATACCCAACTCACCCTCTATACCCGGGGCAAGGACTATATCGACATCGTCGGAATATACTTCCTTCTCGGCAGTAACAACATCCAATTTTATAGTAGCCATTTTATTCCTGTTTAATAAACTGTTTTACTATTCTTCCAGCTTCTTGGCTGCTTCCACAGCTTCTTCTATAGTGCCAACCATATAAAACGCCTGCTCCGGCAGAGCGTCATGCTTGCCTTCCAGAATCTCCTTGAAACCGCGTATGGATTCTGAAAGCGAAACATACTTGCCGGGCAATCCGGTAAATACCTCTGTAACGAACATCGGCTGCGTCAGGAAGCGCTGTATCTTGCGGGCGCGGGCAACGGTCAGCTTGTCCTCTTCGCTGAGTTCTTCAATACCCAGAATGGCGATGACGTCCTGCAAATCCTTATACCTCTGCAAAACACGCTGCACCTCACGGGCGATATCATAATGCTCCTTGCCAACTACATTGGGGTCAAGCATACGTGAGTTTGAAGAAAGCGGATCAACCGCCGGATACAGGCTTTGTTCCGCCAGCGCCCTCTCCAGAGCGACGACGGCATCCAGATGCCCGAATGTTGCTACCACACCGGGGTCTGTATAGTCATCCGCCGGCACATAGATTGCCTGGAATGACGTGATAGAACCTTTTTTGGTTGAAGTAATTCTTTCTTGTAAATCACCCATTTCGGTTGCCAGTGTCGGCTGGTAGCCCACCGCCGAAGGCATTCTGCCCAAAAGCGCCGAAACCTCCATACCTGCCAGCGTATATCTATAAATGTTATCAATAAACATAAGCACATCCTGGCGTTCCTCATCACGGAAATATTCCGCCATCGTCAGCCCGGTAAGCGCCACGCGCATACGCACCGCCGGCAGCTCGTTCATCTGCCCGAAGACCATAACCGTTTTATCCAGCACACCGGCTTCCGCCATATCCTTCCACAGGTCATTGCCCTCACGAGACCTTTCGCCCACACCGGCAAAGACCGAAAAACCGCCGTGTTCGTGGGCGATATTACGTATAAGCTCCATGATAATAACCGTCTTGCCGACGCCGGCTCCCCCAAAAGCGCCAATCTTGCCGCCCTTGGCAAAGGGTGTAATAAGGTCAATAACCTTGATGCCGGTTTCCAACGTTTCGGTGGTTGTTTCCTGTTCGTCCAGAGATGGAGGTGTGCGATGAATAGGCCAATTCTCTTTGGCTTTCACGTCTCCCAGTTTATCCAGCGGCTGCCCCATAACATCAAAAAGCCTGCCCAGGCAGTTCTTGCCTACCGGCACGGATATGGGTTTACCCGTATCTATTGCCTCTGTGCCACGGCTGAGACCATCTGTCGGCAACAGCGCAAGACACCTTACCCAGTTGTTGCCGGTATGTCCCTGCACCTCCAGGACCAGCTTTTCCCCATCCCTTTCAATTTCAATAGCGTTAAACAGCGCCGGCATTTCACCCGGCGGGAACTCTAAATCCACCACCGAGCCGATAACCTGCGTTACTTTACCTTTAGCCATATTGACCTCCTATTCCAGCGCCACAGCACCACCGGTTATATCCAGTAACTCTGTGGTAATCATCTCCTGCCTTGCCTTATTGTAAGCCAGCGTCAGATCTTCTATAAGCTCATTGGCGTTCTCGGTGGCGCTCTTCATAGATACCATCCGCGCCGATTGCTCGCTGGCGATTGATTCCAGTATATGGTGATAAACCTGCATTTCCACGAAACGCGGCAGCAAGCCGCCCAGCACCTTCTCCGGGCTTGGTTCATATATATATTCAACATTCCTTTCAGGTGGTATGGGCGCCGGCTCTACCGGTATTATCTTCTCTATCACCGGCTTTTGTACGATTGTATTTTCAAATCTTGTATATGCCAGGTAAACCTCGTCCACATTGGCTTTACTGTATTCGTCAATAATAATATGCGATACGGGCAGAGTATCCATCAGGCTGGGTTTGTCTCCCATATTGTCAAACTCTGCTATCACTTTCTGTTCCGTACGCCGCAGAAAATCAACGCCCTTGCGCCCCACTACCACCAGGCTTGCCGGCACGCCCTTCTCTAATATAAAGCCTGCCGTTTTACGGTTAATGCTGCTCACCATACCGCCCGCCAGACCTCTGTCCGGTGTTATGTGGACAATGGCAATCTTCTTCACCGGTCTTTTCTGAAGAAGGGGGTGCATCGCACCGGTGCCACTCGCCAGCGCTGAAAGGGCAGACATCACCTGGGTTATCTTTTCCGAATATGGTCTGCCTGCCAGCCCGCGTTCCTGAGCGCGCCGCATCTTTGATGCGGCTATCATCTCCATAGCACGGGTTATCTTGGCAGTACTCTGGACACCTTTTATACGCCTGCGTATTAAACGAATATTAGCCAATCTTTAGCAAACACTCCTGTTAAATATCGTGTTAAAAGATTTTTTATGTTATTTGCCAACAAAGCTGCGGTTAAACTGTTCTATAGCAGTTTTCAGTTTCTCTTCTGTTTTTTCGTTCAGTTCCCCGGAATCCTTGATTTCCTTTACGATCTCCGGGTGCACCGCTCCTATAGATTCAACCAGGCTATTTTCGTAGCTTACTACCTTACCGACCTCTATATCATCTATATAACCGTTTATGGCGGCAAAAAGCACGATTACCTGATTTTCTATGGACATAGGCACATATTGCGGCTGCTTAAGAACCTCAGTAATTCTTTGTCCGCGGTCTATCTGTGCTTTGGTTACTTTATCCAGCTCTGATGTGCCAAACTGGGCAAACGCTGCCAGTTCGCGGTATTGCGCCATCGCCATCTTGAGTTTGCCGGCAACCTTCTTCATAGCTTTTGTCTGCGCCTTGCTGCCAACGCGCGATACCGAAATACCAACATTCAGCGCTGGCCTTATGCCAGCATTAAACAGGTCTGTTTCCAGATATATCTGCCCATCTGTAATCGAAATAACGTTGGTGGGGATATAAGCTGAAACATCACCTGCCTGCGTTTCAATAATCGGCAGTGCGGTTAGTGATCCGCCGCCCTTTTCCTGGCTAAGCCTGGCGGCTCTTTCAAGCAGTCGGCTGTGCAGATAGAAAACATCTCCGGGGTAGGCTTCGCGTCCCGGCGGGCGCCGCAGCAGCAGTGAAAGCTGCCTGTAAGCCCAGCCATGCTTAGAAAGGTCATCATATATAATCAGGGCGTCTTTGCCGTTATCCATAAACTCTTCACCGATAGCGCAGCCGGCATAGGGCGCCAGATACTGCAAAGCCACCGAATCCGATGCGTTGGCGGCAACTACAATCGTATGCTCCATTGCGCCGTGCGCTTCCAGCGTGGCTATTACCTGAGCTACTTTAGACGCTTTCTGCCCGATGGCGACATATATACATACCAGATCACCGTCTTTCTGGTTTATAATTGAATCTACTGCAATAGCCGTCTTGCCGGTAGAGCGGTCTCCTATTATCAACTCTCTTTGACCACGCCCGATGGGTATCATACCATCAATAGCTTTTATGCCGGTCTGCACCGGCGTATCCACTGATTGCCGGTCAACAACGTTGGGCGCTACCCGTTCCAACGGCTTCGTCTCTTTGCTTTTAAGGGCTCCCTTGCCATCCAGCGGACGCCCCAGCGGGTCTATAACCCGCCCTATAAGCGCTTCGCCTACCGGCACTTCGGCAATATGCCCGGTGGCGCGCACTTCGTCGCCTTCCTTGATGCCAGTATCGTCACCCAGAATTACAACTGCCACGCTGTCTTCTTCAAGGTTCAGGGCAATGCCCATAACATCGTTCGGAAATTGCAGCAGTTCGTTATATTTAACCCCTGCCAGCCCGTGAATGCGGGCGATTCCGTCACCAACCTCTACAACGCTGCCG
The DNA here is from genome assembly GCA_963674855.2 of Dehalococcoidales bacterium. Lineage (GTDB taxonomy): Bacteria > Chloroflexota > Dehalococcoidia > Dehalococcoidales. Next base: position 793,588 of record CAXXST010000002.1, on the reverse strand, counting down.
ACATCTACCATTGTTACCTCAGCGCCGAACTGTTCTATCTGTTTCTTGATGACAGAAACTATATCCTGTCCTTTAGCCAACTTGCCCACCTCCTGTCCAGCTTGCTATCATGTTATTCCAGTTCCTTTTTTAATTCCTTGAGTTTGCGGTTTATGCTGCCGTCTATAAGTTTATCGCCAATTCTTATTATTATTCCGCCGACAATATCCTTATCTACCTTTGTCTTCATTACAATCGGCTTCTTCACGGCATCCGTCAGGCGTTTTGAAAGCTCCAGCCTGTCCTTATCTTCAAGAGGTATAGCTGTGGTCACTTCAACAACCTCTGCCCCCTCAACGCCGTGGTGTGAATCCAGCAAGCGCTGGTATTCATCTGTTATCTCTTCCATATATGTTAATTTCTGTTTTTCCGCCATCATAAAGATAAGCTTCATTGCCAGCGGGTCTATATCACCCAGCCTGCCCTTAAGCAGCTTTTCTTTTTCGGCATACGGCGCCTTGGCATCCATAAGCATAGCGGCAACCGGCTTGTCTTTCACTACATCTGAAATCTTCCGCAGCTGCGACAGCCACTTATTCAGTTCGCCGTTTTTCAACGCCGTATCAAAAATCACTTTGGCTGAATATTTATCATAAACTTCATTAGCCATTATATCTTCCTCAATTGCCAGCTAATTATTTTGCAGACCAGGAGCCTCCCTGAGAATCTCATCTATCATGCGGCGATGCTCTTCCTTATCCATAGAGCGGCTGACTACCTTGCCGGCAGCCAGAATCGCCAGGTCCGAAACCTCTTTGCGCAATTCTTCTACAACTTCGTTTCTTTCGCGCTGTATTTCAACCCTTGCTTTCTCAACCAAGACCTTGGCGTCTTCCTTTGCCTGTTGCATGGCTTTTGTCCTGGCAGCCTCACCGGCTTCCATTGCCTGCTTTATAATCTTCTGCCCTTCATGGCTGGCTTCTTCAATACGCTTGGCAACTTCAACATCCGCCTCTTCGGCGCTTTTCTTCACCGTTTCCGCGTGGTCCATGCTTTCCTTTATCTTTTCAGCACGCTGGTCAAGCATGTTCATAACCGGTTTATAGGCAAACATGCGCAACAGCACCAGAAGAAGTCCAAAGTTTATAAGTTGCGCTATCAAAGATGAAAGATTTATTCCTAACCCTTCCACATTGACCTCCTCTTTATAAAATATATGTCTTGTTAAGCCACAAACAGGAGTATGATGGCTACCACCAGCGCATAAATGGCGACTGCCTCAGCCAGCGCTATGGCAAACAGCATATTGGTAAATATCTGCCCTCTGGCTTCCGGATTGCGGGCGACTGCCTGTACAGCGCCATAACCAAGAATACCGATACCGATTCCGGGTCCTATAGCACCCAGTCCCATTGCCAAACCTGCGGCTAACAGTTTCGCGGCTTCTGCTTCCATTATTGTTGCCTCCTCAAAATACTTTCTATTACTTTTTTCTGCGCCTGCTATTAATCATGGTGCGCGGGTGTCATAGCAATGGCAGCGAATACCAGTGTTAATCCGGCAAATATTATCGCCTGTATATAACCAACCAGCAATTCAAGCCCGTAGAACGGGATTGCTAGCAGATACGGCATCAGGAATACTATCATAAGGATTAATATCTCTCCGCCGGTCATATTGCCGAACAGACGGAAAGTAAAGCTTAAAATACGCATAACTTCGCTTAACAGCTCTATCATGCCGATAAAGATGTCTATAATACCGTAGAACAAGCCACCGAAGCCCTCTTTGAACTTGCCGGTGAATATTTTCTTATTGGCGGCAATAAATTTTCGCCCATTGAAAAACTTGCCCGCATAAGACTTCAAGCCAACCGTCTTTATGCCCCAGAATTCAACAAACACAAAGGAAATTAAGGCAATCGCCAGCGGGAAGTTTATATCCGTGTTAGCGCCCCTAAGCAGGTGCATTGCATGTTCATGAGATGTATAGGTGATTGTTCCGTATCCCGGAATGAGGTTCATCCAGGCATTTGCTATTACAAAAAGAAATATAGTAGCAATTATTGGGAAAAATTTACGCCCATATTCCTTGCCGGCAATATCCTCGCAAAAACCATACAGGTAGTTGATTATGGATTCCGCCGCCATCTGTAACCGCCCCGGTATCAGGTTCATCTTGCGCGTGGCAAAGTAAAACAGCAAAACCAGCACAATTATGCTTACCCAGGAAGCCAGCAGTGTATTTGTTACAGGAAGTCCGAAAACGTTAAATATAGTTTCTGCCGGCAACTGGGGGTGCGGCTCTGACACTACCATCCAGCTTGGCAATTCAAGATTCTTAAAAATGCTGGCTCCAAGCGCTCCGCTTATCAAGCCGGTAACACCTAAAACCAGCGCTATTACGGTAAATCCAACAGTAACGGGGAAAGAACAACCGAGACAACCCTTGCGTTTCTTTTTCTCTACGTTCTCTTCAGCCACTAGGCGTCCTCCTTATCTTGCCCGTCACCTATGAGCGGTGTAACTATATGATAAACTCCATAGACGGCAATAACAATTCCAAATATCAAGCCAATTATCACAAAAAGGGGCTTGGTATTAATCGTGTTATCCAGCCATAAACCACCAAGCACCCCGGCTATTATAGACAGCCCTATATACCATCCAATTCCCAAAAGGCTCAGGGCTATCCGCCACCTTTTTATATCACCCACTACACCACCGCCGAAAATAATAACAGATATTATTTTTTTTGGCAAGAATACTATTATTATTTTTTAATAAAACAAATCCCCGGAAATCCAGATACTACTTCCGGGGATTTAAAACCTAGTTTTATTTTCTTAATTTTCATTTTATGACTTGTTCTTATCAAAATCTTCAAGGTCAAGGCTGTCTATAAAATCAGTGAAAGCGGATAGCCGCTTCAGTTCTTCTTCGCTTATCTTTTTACCCTTCCCCTCCAGATCCGCCTTCTTATCTTCTTCCTCTGCCTTTTCGGCTTCTTCAATCTTTTCCAGCGATATGCCGGCTTTGTCCAACACCGAATCCTCAGCGTATATCGGCACCTCTACCCGCACCGCCAGCGCCAGCGCGTCACTGGGGCGGGCGTCCACTTCCATCTGTTCACCCTCTACATTAAATATTATCTTGGCATAAAAGGTGTCGTTCATGAGGTCACTTATCTTGATTGAATCTACAGTAGCACCCAGTGTTTCTATAACATTGCGCAACAGGTCATGTGTCAACGGCCTTGGTAATGTCTCACCCCTCAGTTTTATGGCAATTGCATTCGCCTCTGCCGGACCTATGAAAATAGGCAGATATCGCTCGGCGTCTTTTTCTTTCAGCATAACCACGTATTGAGAATTATGCAACGTGAGCTTGGGATTCATTAAACCGACACGAATACTTTCTATCGTCATCTCAAGCATATATCCTATCCCTCCTGCGTCCCTAAGACGATAATAATTCTACCCCTTCATTTATTAAACTGTCAACTAAGAGTAAATATTTTTTGACATATTCCGGTTGAATTGTAGTATAATGTCTAGAATCAAAGCCGCTTTAGGGAGGGTGTTCTATTACGATGCAGAATGACCGCAGGTCTATTGTCTTGTTTGAAGAGGTAACCAAAAATGATATCCCCATTGTTGGTGGAAAAGGGGCTAATCTAGGTGAGATGACCCGGGCAGGTATTCCAGTTCCCCCGGGTTTTATTGTGACCGTTGATGCCTATTATGATTTTCTGGAAGAGACTGCCATTGCAGATAAAGTCTGCGCCCTTCTTAAACCCCTTGACCCGAACAACAGCAAGCAATTGCAAAAGATTGCCGCCGAAGTAAAAGAAGTTATTATGAGCGCCAGTATGTCTTCTAAACTGGTTGATGAGATTAACCAGGCATACGATAAGCTCGGCGGCGGGTTGGTGGCAGTGCGCTCTTCGGCAACCGCAGAGGACTTGCCTGAAGCCTCCTTTGCCGGGCAACAAAGCACCTACCTTAATATCAAAGGCGGAAACGAAGTGGTCTATGCTGTGCAAAAGTGCTGGGCTTCCCTGTTTGAGCCACGGGCAATCTATTACCGCATCCAGCACGGCTTTGAACATTTCAAGGTTGGTATTGCCGTGCCCGTGCAGAAAATGATTGCCTCTAAAACATCCGGTGTAATGTTCACCGTAGAGCCGGTTACCAGCGATACCGGCAAGATTGTCATTGAAGCCATCTTCGGGCTGGGCGAAGGGCTTGTTTCCGGCGAAGTAACGCCGGACCTTTATATAGTAGATAAAGATAACCTCTCTATTATTTCAAAAAGGATAAGCCGCCAGAAACACCAGTTGTGCATAGACCCCGAAAAACACGAGGAGGATAATAATTCCTGGCTGGTTGTAAATGATTCGTTGCAGGAACAACAAAAGATAGACAACAGCGAGATTCTGGAAGTAGCCAAACTGGGCAAACTGCTGGAAGCGCACTACAGTTTCCCCCAAGATATAGAGTGGGCTAAGGAAGACGGTCATATCTACATTCTTCAAACCCGTCCGGTAACCACCATTAAAGAGATGGCGGAAGAAGAGCCTGAAATCAAAGCGCCGGTTCTTTTAAGCGGCGTGGCTGCCAGCCCCGGATTGGCTTCCGGTCCTGTTAAAATAATACACAAAGCATCAGAGATAGACCGCGTTCACAATGGCGATATCCTGGTAGCTGATATGACCACCCCGGATTTTGTGCCGGCGATGAAACGGGCGGCGGCTATCGTTACAGACCGCGGCGGACGCACCGCCCATGCCGCCATTGTCAGCCGTGAACTGGGCATTCCCTGTATCGTCGGCGCTGAAAAAGCCACCACTACTCTTAAAGACAAGAGGATAATAACCGTTGACGGCGCGCATGGTAATGTTTATAAAGGCAAGGTTGCCCGCCGCATGACGACTACCCTGATGACAAATATATTGCGCGAATCAATTGAAACAAAAACAAAGGTCTATGTTAACCTGGCGCAGCCCGAACTGGCGGACAGGACAGCCGCCAGAAATGTTGACGGCGTTGGATTATTAAGAGCCGAATTCATAGTTGGGCAAATTGGGCAGCACCCCGGTTACATGCTGAAAAATAACCGCGGCGAAGAGTTTACAGACAAGCTTTATGAGGGCATCCTCTCTTTTGCCAAAGCCTTTCACCCGCGCCCGGTGGTTTATAGAACAACCGATTTCAAAACCAACGAATACCGTGAGTTGACCGGCGGCAAGGAGTTTGAAGAGGTAGAGGAAAACCCGATGATAGGCTATCGCGGCGCCTCACGTTATATCACCGATATAGCTACCTTTAAGCTTGAAATAGAAGCTATTAAAAGAGTAAGAAAAGACTATAAGAACCTCAACGTTATGCTGCCTTTTGTGCGCACGGTTGACGAACTTAAACGCACCAAAGCCATTCTTGAAGCCGAAGGCTTAAAACGAAGCAAAGATTTCAAGCTGTGGATGATGGTAGAAGTGCCTTCCAATATCTTTCTTATAGACAAATTCCTGGAAGTCGGCATTGACGGTATTTCCATCGGCAGTAATGACCTTACCCAGCTCATAATGGGTATTGACCGCGACAGTTCCAAACTGGCGGATACATTTGACGAAAGAAATGACGCCGTTTTGGCAGCCATAGAAAGAGCCATAACCGTTGCCAAGAGCATGGGCGTTACCTCTTCTATCTGCGGACAGGGCCCTTCGGTTTACCCGGAACTTACCGAAAAACTGGTTGCCTGGGGAATCACCTCTGTTTCAATCAGCCCGGATATGATAGGCACCACCCGCGAGATTATCGCCAAGGCAGAAGCCAAGCTTAATATTTGATGATCGGCCGGTTTAATATCCGCCAGCAAAGTGAAGAGAGGGAGCTAACGCTCTCTCCTTATGCGGTTAAAAGCAACCTTTCACGCGGCAGAATGAAAACCGAAGACGCCTGCCCCATCCGCACCGCTTTCCAGCGCGACCGTGACCGTATTATCCACAGCAAATCCTTTCGCCGCCTTAAACACAAAACCCAGGTTTTTATTGCCCCTCCGGGAGACCATTACGTAACCCGTCTTACCCATACGCTGGAGGTTTCCCAACTGGCACGCACCCTTGCCCGCGCCCTTAACCTGAACGAGGACCTTACGGAAGCTATCAGCCTGGGGCATGACCTTGGGCATACCCCTTTCGGGCATATAGGCGAAGACGAGCTTAATGCGCTTTACCCCGGCGGCTTTAAGCACTATGAGCAAAGCCTGCGCATTGTTGAGAAGCTTGAAAAGGGCGGCAGGGGATTGAACCTTACATGGGAGGTAAGGGACGGCATCGCAAAACACTCTAAATCAGGCGAAGATATATTCGGCGACAACTGGACGAAATCCGGCAGCCTTGAAGGAGACCTCTGCAAGATTTCAGACGCTGTCGCTTATATAAACCACGATATCGGCGATGCCATAAGAGCCGGTATTATAACCGAAGCTGACCTGCCTTCTTCGTCTGCGGATATTCTGGGGCATTCCCACCGCGAGCGTATTAATAATATGGTATGCGATATCATTGAGAACTCCTGGGCTGTGAGCGGTTTTACAGACACAGCCGAAAAGCCGGAGATAATAATGGGCGCTGTTGTTACCCGTGCCGCCAATGACTTGCGTAACTTCCTCTTTGAAAGGGTTTACCACGTTGTATCGGCAAGGGATGACACCAAAAAAGCCCGCCTTGTTATCCGCCGCCTTTACGGATACTTTAATGACCACCCCGATAAACTGCCACCCGAATATCAGGGGAATGATGACGAAGTTGCCAGAAAAGCGGTGGATTACATCGCCGGTATGACAGACCAGTATGCCGCCGCATTATCAGAACGGCTTTCACTTACCTAAAGAGCTGTTTTACGTTATATTAGTTGGTTATCAGGTAAAATATCTGGTTTGGTTTTATGTCCAATATTTTTAAGGTTTATTTTACCTCTGCCTGAAACAGGATGAGTTAAAACCCGCAAAAGTTGTATAATTTAATAAGATGAGCATAATAGACGAAGTTAAACAGAAAGCCGATATCGTAGAGATTGCCGGTCAATATACCAAACTGGTAAAGGCGGGGCGCTACTTCAAGGGTCCCTGCCCCTTACACAGTGAAAAACACGCCTCTTTCTTTGTTTACCCGGAACAGCAAAGCTGGCACTGCTTCGGCGCCTGCGGCACCGGCGGTGATGTCTTCTCTCTCATTATGAAAAAGGAAGGGCTGGACTTCGGCGAAGCGCTGCGGCGCACCGCTGAAAGTGTGGGTGTCGTAATTCCCCAGAGCGGCTGGCAGGTTGAAAACAGGGAGAAAAACGACAAACTTTATAAGGCTAACGCCGCCGCCGCCGATTACTTTCACCAGCTTTTGTTATCTTCCCCAGAGGCAGAAAAAGCCAGGCAGTATATCACCAGGCGCGGCATCTCTGCGGAAGCCGTAAACGCCTTTAATCTGGGATACTGCCTCAACAAATGGGACGCCCTTGAAAAGCACCTTTCGCAAATCGGCTTCAGCCAGGAAGAGCTTCTTGAAGCCGGGCTTATCACAAAAACAGATGCCGGTAAAATCCATGACCGTTTTCGCAACAAGCTGATGTTTCCCATAGTGGATATTAAAAAGCGCGTTATCGCCTTCGGCGGCAGGGTGCTGGATGATTCCATGCCCAAGTATATAAATTCCCCGGAGACGCCTTTATTCAACAAAAGCGGCAGCCTCTACGGCATAAACCTTGCCTCGGAATCCATCCGTAAACAGGACGCCGCCGTCATTACAGAGGGTTACTTTGATGTTATTACCGCCCATGATAACGGGTTTGAAAATGTTATCGCTTCAATGGGGACTGCGGTGACAGATAAGCATGTAACCATACTGAAAAGGCTTACCCGAAACATTATCCTGGCACTGGACGCCGACAGCGCCGGTGAAGAAGCCGCCATGCGCGGCATCTCCCATGAAAACAGCCTCGGCGCTGAATTAAGGGTAGCTATCCTGCCGCCGGGCAAAGACCCGGACGATGTTATCCGCCACTCAAAGGATCAGTGGCAGCAGCTTATGGATGACGCCCCCCCGATTGTGGACTATGCCTTTGACCACCTCACCGCCGGGCTTGACCTTTCTACCGCCCGCGGTAAGTCTCTGGCTGTTGATAAACTGATGCCGGTAATCAGTGGCATCGGCAATCCCGTGCGGCAGGGACATTATCTGCAAAAGCTTGCCCGCCTGGTGGATACCAGCCTGGGCAGGCTTGAAATGGTTATAGATAACAGCAAGGATAAACGCCGCCAGCCTGCTGCCGTAACGGCGACTTCCCCTGATAGTACAAGGGGCACACAGCAGATGTTTGCCGCCCGCCCGCGTGAGGAATACTGCCTTTCGCTGCTTTTGCAGCACCCTGAAATCCGGCATCTTGCCGCCGAACTGCTGCCGGATTATTTTGAAAACAGCGAAAACCGTGAGGTTTTTAACACCTTTCAAAAAGCGGAAAATATAGCCGATATTAAAGATAAACTTGATAATTCTATCTGGGAACATTATGATAAACTGCTCCGGAACAGTCTGCTTTCCCGTAAAATAGAGGAAAGGCTTACCGATTGCATCCTTAATCTGAAGCTGGACTACTACCGCCGCCTTGAGAGAAAAAGAGAGGCTGTGTTTGCTGCCGAAGCGGAATCCAGCGGCGCCGGCGCCGCCCTTAACAAGCTGGAGGAGCAGGGTATAGAAGGAAGCTCAGGGTTGAGAGATGTTTTTAAGCAGCGTTCCCGGTCAGCAAAGAAACAGAGGAGAAACGAATGAATCAAAGAATCCTGAATGATGGCGATAATCCCAAGGACAATCTTGATGACAACGGCAATGGGGATGAATCATCATCAGAGGAAAACAGTAAAAACAATAAATCTGCTTCCGCCGGTGTATCATTACCGCTGGAACAGATGGACGAGCCGGGTATAGTTGATGACCCGATTCGCATGTACCTGCACGAAATCGGGCGGGTGCCGCTGCTTACCGCCAGTGAGGAAAAAACACTGGCTAAAAAGATGGAGCAAGGCAGGCGCATCAGGGAAATTAGAGAGCTTTGCCTTAGCGAAAGCGTCAGGCCGCCATCAGCCACAGATATAATCCTGCGCATGCTTAAAGAGCTTGGGCAGACGATTACTTTTATAAACATGATTCACCAGGAACAGGGGCTGACCGCATCCAAAAGCTTCAAAAAGACTATCTTTGACCCAGAGTTCAGGGACAGCTTTGATAATGAAATAGACCAGCGGCTTACACAGGCTATCGCCCTCAGGATGGACGCCTCTATGCCGGATACGGAACAGTCGCTTATAAAACTTTCGCTAAACAGCAGCCTTGTGCCTCAGGAGGTGCTGGACGCCATTGATGACAATGTTACCCTGTCAGAGTTGGAGGAGCTGGCATCCGGCACTGATTTAAGGCAAAAAATACAGGTTTACGAAAAAGAGTTTACATCTTATCTAAACAAGATTGAGCGGCAGTCTTCCGAATCAGAGAAGCACCTTATAGAAGCTAATCTGCGCCTGGTTGTCAGTGTTGCCAAAAAACACATCGGGCGCGGCATGCCGCTGCTGGACCTGCTGCAAGAAGGCAACATCGGTCTTATACGGGCGGTAGAGAAGTTTGACTATCACCGCGGTTACAAGTTCAGCACCTATGCCACCTGGTGGATCCGGCAGGCTATCACCCGCGCCATAGCCGACCAGGCACGCACCATTCGTATTCCGGTGCATATGGTAGAAACCATAAACAAGCTGCTCAGCCTCAGCCGCCAGCTTTCCCAGGAACTCGGCAGGGAACCGACGCCCAAGGAAATCGGCGACGAGATGGAAATATCGCCGGAGCGCGTCAGGGAAATAATAAAGGTATCTCAACTGCCGGTATCGCTGGAATCACCCATCGGCGAAGAGGAAGACAGCCACCTGGGAGACTTTATAGAAGACCAGAACGCCCTGCCGCCCCCGGATGCCGCCTCCCGACAGCTTCTCAAGGAGCAGATAGACGGCGTTCTTTCCAGCCTTTCACCGCGCGAAAGGCGCGTTCTGCTGCTGCGCTTCGGTCTTGAAGACGGACGCAGCCGCACGCTTGAAGAAGTGGGTAAGGAGTTTAATGTAACCAGGGAACGTATCCGCCAGATTGAAGCCAAGGCTCTGAGGAAGCTGCGCCATCCCACCCGCAGCCGCAAGCTGAAAGATTACCTGGAATAAATATGGCTGCCGTAAAAAAAACCGCAGCCATATAACTGTCTGTAATATTTTTATCGCCCGCTTAACAGCGGGCGGTTTTTTCTATTTTAAAATCAGGCTTTATCTTTAGGTTTTCTTTTAATTAAAGGCTGTATCATTTCAGTTATGAACATTAACAAAATTACAGCCGCAAAGACGGCAAATACAACCCAGCCAATAATGTTTAATTCTACTTCTGCCATTGTTTTCCTTTTTATTTACTATACTTTATTAATAATACCACAACTATTATTTATTATACTATAACTATACTATCATACCAAACAACAATCTACAATCTACAATACGCACGGCTATAACAGAGCCGTTAAACCTGCCCTGCACAGCTACCTGCTGCCCTTTTTCCAATTGCCTTAATGCGTTTTCATGCCTCTTATCAAAGAAACACTGGACGCTATTCAAGATATCATCGTCAGCGCCGGTCAGCCTTATATAATAGGTATCAAGTATATCTTTCAGGTCTATGGAAGCCACCGTCCCGCTGATTTTCATTATCTTATCGGTAAATTTTTCATCCGCCGCCGGCTGGTCTTCCCAGTATGTCGCAAACAATTCGCTTACACTAATTTCCACTTCCGCCGCCGGCAGCTCCGGCTGCGCTTCAGCTTCCAGCCCTTCAGTTTCGCAAACACTTTCTTCTTCCACTTTCGCAGGCTCTTCTTTCTTTTCTTCAGGCTCTTCTTCAGCCCCGCAGACAGTTTCCGCCTCTTCCGCCCCTTCTTCTGTTTCTTCTGCCTCTTTTATCTCTTCTTCCGCCTCGCAAGCAGCTTCTGCTTTTTCTATTTCTTTTTCAGCTTTTTCTTCAGCTTCTTCTGTTTCTTCCCCGTCCTCACAGTTGGATTCTATAACTCCCTCTTGAGGCTCTTCAATTTTTTCAGCTTTTTCTTCAGCCTCACAAGCAATTTCTGCCTCCGCTTCATCTGCCTGTATCGGCAGTATATCCTGACAGCTTACCGGTTCCGGCTCTATATCTATATCCTTTATGCGTTCAAGGTCCTGTTTAAGCTCTATTTCCGGCTCTTTTTCATCCGTTTGCATTGTCCCAACCTCACCCAGCCTTTCTTCCTTAAGCTGGCGATAGGTCTTTTTTACACTCTTATAGACACCATCGGGCAACGGATAACTGCACCACTGGCAAGCCCAGTCCTCTGTTCTTAATGTTTCCCGTCCGCAATTGGGACATCTAGCCATTTTCCACCTCTCCCAAAAGAGTATATGCCGCCACAGTTTTTGTCAACACCAATAAGGGGTTCCCCTCATCCCGGACAGACATTATAATTTGATAAATAATTTTCGGATTGTGCTAAAATAGTTTCCGTATGATTCCTTCCAGCCTTAAGATGCGCAATTTTATGCCATACCGCGGCGAAATGCCGCCTTTTTCTTTTAACGGTATCCACACCGCCTGTGTATGCGGCGATAACGGCAACGGCAAATCCGCCCTCATAGATGCCATAACATGGGCATTATGGGGCAAGACCAGAGCCAAAAGCGACGACGACCTGATTCACCTTGGCGAAAGCGACATGGAAGTTGAATTTGAATTTTTCAGCGATAAACAGCTTTACCGCATTATACGCAAGCACGCCAGACCAAAAAGCAGCAAATATTCCGGGCAGAGCAGCCTTGACCTTTTTACCGCCGCCGGAGATGGTTTCAAGACAATTTCCGGCGACACCAAAACCCAGACACAGCAGAATATAATCTCCCTGTTGAAGATGGATTATGACACGTTCATAAACAGCGCTTTTCTGAAACAGGGGCACGCCGATGAATTCACCAAGCAGACGCCCTCCAAACGCAAGGAGGTGCTTGGCAGCATATTGGGGCTTTCCGTCTATGATGACCTTGAAGAAAAAGCCCGCCAGCTTTCCCGCCGCCAGCAGCTTGAGATAGCGCAGCTTGAAAGCGCCGTTTCAGAATTAGGGCAGGAGCTTGCCCGTAAAACAGATGTTAAAGAATCCCTTAAGCAGGCGCAGGCAGAGCTTACCTTATTTGAAGACAAAACAAAAGAACGCCTTTCTGCCTTGAACCGTCTGCGCCAGCAAATGGAAACGCTGGAGAACAGGAAGCGTCAGATGGCGCAGCTTGACGGGCATATAAACGAAACTGTCAAAGACATTGAAGGCTGGCGTTCCCGTATAGAGCCGCGAAAGAACAGGATAAAACAATATAAAGAACTGTTATCGCGGCGTGATTCCATAGAAGGCGGCTATGCCCGTTTTACGCAGGCTAAAACAGCCAGCGACGAGTTTAATAAAAAATTGCAGATGCTTAACAGCATAAACAGCAGGAAGAGCCAATTTGAAGAGATTATTAACAAAGCCCAATCCAAACTGCTTACGGAACACGCCGTTGCCCAAAATAAAATAGACCAGCTTGAAAGCGATGCCCAAAAACTGCCCCGTTTGAAAGACGAAACGGCAGGAATTGAACTTGAGAAGCAGAAACTGGCTGCATTTAAAAAGGAGCTTGATAAGAAAAATGAAGAACGGCAAAAGCTGCAATTAGCTGTTTCGGCGGGAGAAAGCAGCCTTCAGCGTTTAAAGCAAGAGATAACAGAATTAGAGGAAAAGCTGCGGCTGCTAAAACCCTGTGATGACGCCAGATGTCCCCTGTGCGAAACAAAACTGGGCAAAGACGGGCTGGCGATAATTGCCGGCAAGTACGAAGCCGATATAAATAATAAAAACGATGCCCTTAATTCACAGACCGCAGAACTATCCGTTAAAAAGACAGGGCTATCCAAAGCGGAAAAGGAGTTTAAGGTTTTGGGAGATGCCTTTAACCAGAACAGCGCTTCCATGCAAAGCAAATTCGGCGCCTTAAAACAGGCGGTTAGCAAAGCTGAAGAGGCATCTGCCAGTCTTGAAACAGCCAGATTAGAGCTTATTGAAATTGAAAACAGGCTGTCCGCCAAGGACTTCTCCAGGCAGGAACAGGCTGCCCTTGCCGAACTTGAGGACGAACTGGCAAAGCTTGAATATGACCCTGAAAAGCATCGTCAGGCAGGCAAAACGCTGGCTGATTTTGAAAAATATGAACAGGAAAAGCTCAGGCTGGACGAAGCCGTCAAAATGCTGGTTCTGGAGCAGGAAGAACTGGCAAGAGCCGAAGAGGCGCTTAAACTGCTGGACTCCCGCATGGATAATTACAATAAAGAAAGGCTTTCCCTATCCGCCGAACTTAAAGCCCTGCCTCATCTTGAAACCGGGCTTGAACAGGCTGAAAATGAATATAATACGGCAGCCGAAAAACAGAAACACGCACAGGAGCTGACCGGCGCCCTAAAAAGCAGCATGGAACACCTGCTTAAGCAGGAAGACAAGCAACGGCAAAAGAAAAAACGATTGGGCAATATAAAGAAAGAGGCAGGCATATACGCAGATTTGGCGCAGGCTTTTGGCAAGAAGGGCATACAGATAATGCTAATAGAAATTGCCCTGCCCGATATTGAAAACGAAGCCAACAAGCTGCTGGGCAAAATGACCGATAACCGCATGCATATAAAATTTGAAACGCAGCGCCAATCCAAAAAGGGAGTCGCCCTTGAAACGCTGGATATAATAATCTCTGATGAGCTGGGCGCCAGACCTTACGAGATGTTCAGCGGCGGCGAAACCTTCCGCATAGATTTTGCCATCCGCATCGCCCTTTCCCGGTTGCTTGCCAAGCGCGCCGGCGCGCCACTGCCCACCCTGATTATAGACGAAGGCTTCGGCACACAGGATAATACCGGTATTGAAAAATTGAAAGAGGCTATAAGTTCTATTCAGGACGATTTTGAAAAGATATTCGTCATCACACACATAGAAGATTTCAAGGACGCCTTTCAGACGCGTATAAATGTGGTCAAAACTGCTGAGGGTTCAAAGCTGGAAATAAGCTAGGTTACAATCCCAGGTCGGCGGCGATTTTTTTCATCGCCTTCAACCCTATATCAACAAACTCTTCAAGTTCCAGCCCCAGGCTGCTGCAACCGGCAATCTGTTCACGGTTGGCGCCGGCGGCAAAGCTCTTTTCCTTGAAGCGTTTCAGCACTGATTTGGCTTCCACGCCGTTCAGTTTCTTATCCGGGCGTACCAGCGCGGCGGCGGTTATCAGCCCGGTAAGCGGGTCAGCGCAAAAAAGGGCTTTATCCAGCTTTGATTCGCAAGCAATTCCGTGCATTTGATTGTGACAAAGGACGGCATGCACTATAGATTCACTGGCTCCCATTTCACGCACCAGGTCCGCGCCCAGCTTGCTGTGGCTGGACATATCGCCCTCGGTAAGCTCCACGTCTATATCATGCAAAAGCCCCGCCAGCCCCCATTCCTCTTCGTCTTCGCCCAATTTCTTTGCCAGAGAACGCATAATTGCCTCTGTCGCCAGCATATGCTTTATTAGATTCCTGTTCTCTACGTTTTCTTCTATTGATTCTATAGCTTCTTGCCTGTTCATATTATTCCGCCTGCATTTGCCCTGCTATCATTTTCACTAACATATTATATTATAATTACAGCTAAATCAAATGCCTTTGTCGCCTTCCGGCTGTTCTTTTATAATCTTTTTCAGATATTTACCGGTAGCGGAGCCTTTTTCGGCGGCTATATCCTCCGGCGTGCCGATGGCAACAATATGTCCGCCCCTGTCCCCCGCCCCCGGTCCCAGGTCAATAATCCAGTCCGCGTTCTTGATAACGTCCAGGTGGTGTTCAATTATAACTACCGTGTTGCCGTTATCCACCAGCCTTTGCAGAACTTTAAGCAAAGCGGCAACGTCATCAAAGGCAAGCCCGGTAGTCGGCTCGTCCAATATGTAAAGCGTCCTGCCGGTTGCCCGCCGTGATAATTCACTTGCCAGTTTTATGCGCTGGGCTTCACCGCCGGATAGTGTGGTTGCCGGCTGCCCCAGCCGCACATAGCCCAGCCCAACGTCGTTCAGCGTTTTCAGCCTGTTTTTAATTCTGGGGAAGTTTTCAAAGAAAGCCAGCGCCTGCTCTACAGTCATATCCAGCACCTCGGCGATGTTCTTGCCCTTGAACTTAATCTCCAGCACCTCACGGTTGTATCGCCTGCCCTTACAGACCTCACATGGAACAGTCACGTCCGGCAGGAACTGCATTTCTATCTGGATATAGCCGTCGCCTCGGCAGGCTTCGCAGCGTCCGCCTTTTACGTTAAAGGAAAACCTGCCGGGGGCATAACCCCTCATCCTCGCCTCCGGTGCGGTGGCAAATAGCTCCCGTATCGGCGTAAAGGTGCCGGTATAGGTTGCCGGATTGCTGCGGGGCGTGCGTCCGATGGGAGACTGGTCTATGTTTATAACCTTGTCTATATTTTCTTCCCCGCTTAAGCCGTCCATGTCCCCCGGCGCGTCTTTTGCCCGGTATAGAAGCTGCGCCAGCTTCTTGTGCAGTATATCGCTTATAAGCGTGCTTTTACCGCTGCCGGATACGCCGGTGATGCAGACGAACCTGCCCAGCGGTATGCTTATATCTATATCTTTAAGGTTGTTCTGGCGTGCGCCCTTTATTTCTATTGCTTCGCCGTTACCGGCGCGCCTCTTTTCCGGCAGGGGTATTATTTTGTCTCCGCTGAGATACTGCCCTGTCTTGGATTTCTTGTTATTTTCTATATCATCTATCGTGCCACTGGCGATGATCATGCCGCCGTGTTCACCGGCGCCGGGCCCCAAATCTATAATATGGTCTGCCGCCCGCATCATGGCTTCGTCATGTTCCACCACCAGCACCGTATTGCCCAGTTCCCTTAATCCCTGAAGTGTCTTTATCAGACGGTAGTCATCTGCCGGATGCAGCCCTACTGTCGGCTCGTCACAGATATAAAGCACGCCCATCAAACCGCTGCCTATCTGCGTTGCCAAACGTATGCGCTGGGCTTCTCCGCCGGAAAGCGTCGCCGATGTGCGGCTGAGGTTCAGATAATCCAGCCCCACATTTTCAAGGAAACCCAACCGTCCGCCAATCTCTTTCAGTATCTCTTTGGCGATTGTCTGTTCCCGTTGATTTAATACCGTATTCCTGCCCTTTAACTCTTTCACCCACTCCAAAACCTGCGTTACCGACATTGTTGTTATGTCAACTATATTGTTGCCGTTTACGGTTACCGCCATCGCTTCCGGCTTCAGCCTTTTGCCCTCGCACAGGGGGCATACCCGGTTGACCATATACTTTTCCATATATTCCCGCGAGTTCTGGGATTCCGTATCGTGGTATAACCTCTCCAGCCTGGGGATTATTCCTTCGTAGCCGTCAGAATACTGCCTTTCCTGACCGAAACGGTTGCGGTATTTATAGGTAAAATCGCTTTCGCCATACAGCAGCAGCTTCATCTGCTGCGGCGTCAGATTTTTAACCGGTTCGTCCAGCGAAAAACCGTTCTGCCTTGCCAGTTCACTTATCGGATACATATACCATGTATGTCCCCGGTATGGATGAATTGCCCCTTCCGATATGGAAAGCTCTTTATTGGGAATAATCAAATCCGGCTCTAGTTCTGCTTTTACCCCCAGACCGGTGCATTCCGGGCAGGCGCCGTGCGGGCTGTTGAAGCTGAAGCTGCGTGGAGCCAGTTCACCCAGGCTGATGCCGCAGTGCACGCAGGCAAAATGTTCCGAAAAAAGCAGCTCCTCCCCGTCTATTATTGAAACCAGCACCACCCCCGCCCCCAGCTTGAGGGCGGTTTCCACTGAATCGGCGATACGGCTCTGGCTGTCTCCCTGCCCTATTATAAGCCGGTCAATAACCGCTTCTATGGAATGTTTCTTGAATCTCTCAAGGCTGAAATCATCTGAAAGGTCGTGTATTTCGCCGTCCACGCGCACCCGTGAATATCCGGCTTTGCGCAGGTCTTCAAATACCTGCTGGTATTCACCCTTGCGGTCTTTCACCAGCGGCGCCATTATCATTATACGGCTGCCACCGGGTAAATCCTGAATGGCGTCCACAATCTGCTCTACAGTCTGCATGGTTATTTCACGACCGCACTGCGGACAATGCGGATGCCCCACGCGGGCAAAAAGCAGCCTTAAATAATCGTATATCTCTGTTATAGTGCCAACCGTTGAACGCGGATTACGGCTGGCGCCCTTCTGGTCTATGGATATAGCCGGGCTTAAGCCTTCTATATAATCCACATCCGGCTTTTCCATGCGCCCCAAAAACTGGCGCGCGTATGCCGAAAGGGACTCCATATAGCGGCGCTGCCCCTCGGCATAGATTGTATCAAAAGCCAGAGAGCTTTTACCGGAACCGGAAACGCCCGTTATGACCACCAGCTTATCACGCGGGATTACAACGTCTATATTCTTGAGGTTGTGTTCACGGGCGCCCTTGACGAATATCTTATCTAAAGGCAACAATTTCTCCTGTCTTTAATATTTTACATTAGCTCTGATATTACCACAAGCAACTGGTAAACGCCGATGTATCTGTTCTATAATATTCACTTGGGAGAGCAATACATTGAAATCTGATTTGAAGAAGCATATTCAGGCAGAGATTGATAAGCAGCAGGATAAGCTGATTAAACTTAGCCTTAATATTCACTCTAACCCTGAAGAGGGCTTTAATGAATGTAAGGCTTGCGGTTGGCTGTGTGAGTACCTTGAAGAAAACGGCTTTCGCGTTGAAAAGGGCATCTGCGAACTGCCGACAGCTTTCAAAGCCGTCTATGGCAGCGGCAAGCCGGTTATCGCTTTTGTGGCGGAATACGATGCCCTGCCCAACCTGGGGCATGCCTGCGGTCATAACCTGATAGCTGCCATTGCCGCCGGCGGCGCCGTCTCTTCTAAAATATGCGTGGACGAATGCGGCGGAAGCATTGCCGTTATCGGCACGCCCGCAGAGGAGATTTACGGCGGCAAGGTTTTAATGGCGCAGAGGGGCGCTTTTGATGGTATTGATATGGCGATGATGGCGCACCCTTCCACCCACGATACCGCCACCACCAAAGCCCTTGCCTGCATCTCTCTGGAGGTGGAGTTCTTCGGGCGTGAAGCCCACGCCGCCGCCCACCCGGAAAACGGCATCAATGCCCTGGAAGCAATGCTGCTGGCTTTTAACGGCATAAACTCGCTGCGGCAGCACACTAAAGATGAATCACGCATCCATGGCATCATCACCGACGGCGGGCAGGTGGTTAACGTTGTGCCGGCGCACAGCGCCGCCAGCTTTCTGGTGCGCGCTGATGATGAAGATTACCTTGATATTTTGAAACAGCAGGTTTTGAATTGCTTCAAGGGCGCAGCCGCCGCCAGCGGCGCGCGCCTTGAATACAAATGGGGAGACGTGCAGTATGCGCCAATGCTCAACAACCTGACGATGGCGCAACTATGGACCAATAACATGCAGGCGCTGGGGCGGGACGCAAAGATGACCCGAAAAGACCAATCCTTCGGCAGTACTGATATGGGCAACGTCAGCCAGCTTGTTGCGAGTATTCACACTTCAGTGGCTATCGCCCCAACCGGAACAAGCATTCATTCGCCGCAGTTCGCCGAAGCAGCCGCTTCCAAAGATGGCAGCCGTGGCATGCTTGCCGCCGCCAAAGCCCTGGCAATGACAGCAGCAGACCTTTTATCCAGCCCTGCTGCCGTTGAATTGGTTAAAAAAGAATTTTCAAAAGATTCTTCATAACTTGTTTTTACAGGCAGTGGTCAACTACACCTCTTTGGCTCCATAATGTATAATAAATATTACTTTCAATTCACTTTTTCTTTAAGGAGATATATTGAAAGCCTTTCTGGGAATTGATATCGGCTCGCTATCGGCAAAAATGGCGTTGCTTGATGATAATAAAAAGCTCATAAGCCGTTCTTACCTGCCGACACAGGGAGACCCCGTTGGCGCGCTTCAGCGCGGGCTTGGACAGATAGAACGCTGCCTGCCCGATGGCATTGAAATCTGCGGCGTTGGCGCCACCGGCAGCGCCCGTTTTCTGGCAGGGGCCGTCGCCGGCGCCGATGTTATCAAAAATGAAATCACCAGCCAGGCGGTTGGCGCGCTGCATTTTATCCCAGATGTACACACAGTCATTGAAATCGGCGGGCAGGACAGCAAGGTGATAATAATAAGAGACGGGGTGGTAACTGATTTTGGGATGAATACCGTATGCGCCGCCGGCACCGGCAGTTTTCTGGACCACCAGGCGCAGCGGCTGAACCTTTCTATAGAGCAATTCAGCCAGATGGCAGCTGAAAGCGATAATCCGGTTGAAATCAACGGTAAATGCACCGTTTTCGCCGAATCTGATATGATTCACCAGCAGCAAACCGGACATCGCCTTGAGGACATCGCCTATGGGCTTTGCCGCACGCTGGCGCGTAACTATCTAAGCAATGTCTGTCTGGCAAAAGATATAGACCCGCCGATAGTCTTTCAGGGCGGTGTCGCCTTTAACCGGGGCATCGTGCGCGCTCTGCGCGAAGAGCTTGAAAGCGAAATTATCGTCCCCCAACACCACGAGATTACGGGCGCCATCGGCGCCGCCCTTCTCGCCGGTGAAGAGGTGAAAAGCGAAGCCAGCCTTTTTAAGGGCTTCGACATCTGCCGCCGGCAATATTCCACCTCTTCTTTTGAATGCCGGGAGTGCCCCCAGCTATGCCGGATTGCCCGGTTGCAACTTGACGGAGAAACAGTTTACAGTTGGGGAGGGCACTGTGACCTTTTCCAGCCAGCCGTAAAAATATAATATATTAGATGAGGAAGTAAATGAGAATAGCCGTAGATGCTTCAGGCGGTGAATATGCGCCACAGGAAATAGTGAAAGGTGCGATAAAAGCCGCCCATGATTACGATGTTGAGATTACGCTTGTAGGCAAGAAAGCCCTGCTGCACGTTCTGGCAGGCAAACACCTGAAGAAATTAAGGATAAATATCGTCGGCGCCAGCCAGGATATCGGTTTCCACGAACACCCGATGGAAGCCATCCGCCAGAAACCAGATTCCCCCATTGTGGTAGGCATCAACCTGCTTAAAGAAAAAAAAGCCGATGCCTTTGTCTCTGCCGGTAATACCGGCGCCGTTTTATGCGCTTCCCACTTTATACTGGGCAAAATAGAGGGAGTAGAGCGTTCCGCCCTGTGCAGCATCATCAAGCTCAACCGCTTCCATCCGGCTTTGCTTCTTGACGCTGGCGCCAATGCTGATTGCCGCCCCAGCCACCTGCTTCAGTTTGCCCAGCTTGGCGATATATATTCCAAGCATATCCTGGGCGTGGAATCGCCGCGCATCGGGCTGCTTAATAACGGCACCGAGGAAACCAAGGGCAACCGCCTGATGCAGGAAAGCCACCAGCGCATAAAAAACTCTAAACTGAACTTTATCGGAAATATAGAGGGCAACGATTTAGCCAAAGGTATTACCGATGTTATCGTCACCGACGGCTTTACCGGCAACGTAGTAATAAAAACCGTCGAGGGGCTGGGAGACTCTTTTATAAAGGTGCGCCAGAGCGGGCAGCCCGGCAACCATTCCCGTGACCTGCGCGGCAAGGCGTTGCTTTCAGAAGTCGGGCTTGGCTTCCTGGTTAAAAGCATGGACTTCAGGGAATACGGCGGCGCTTGTCTTTTGGGAGTTAAGGGCAATATTATCGCTTCTCACGGTCGCAGCCAGGCAAAGGCTATCAAGAACGCCATCGGTCTGGCGAACCGCACCGCAGAAGTGGATTTAAGCCGCGTTATAAGTGAGGCGAATTATGGATAATAAAGACAATAAATATGATGTGGTAATTATAGGCGGCGGACCCGCCGGTTTAACCGCCGGCATCTATACCTCCCGCGACCGCCTCAGCAGCCTGCTTATAGAGAGGGGGCTGCCGGGCGGCAATATGAATTACGCAGAGTCTATAGACAACTATCCCGGTTTTCCGCAGGGCGTTGGCGGCGCCGAGCTTGCCGGTCTTATGCAAAAGCAGGCGGAAAAATACGGGCTTGTGGTTATCCCCGCAGATGTTTCATTTATTGAAACAGAAGACAAGCAGAAGATAATAAAGACAAGCAGCGGTGATTTTAGCGCCAAAGCGCTTATTATAGCCGGCGGCTCTGACAGGGTGAAGCTGGGTGCCCCCGGCGAAAAGGAATTCACCGGCAAGGGGGTGTCTTACTGCGCCACCTGCGACGGACCTTTTTTTACCGGTAAAATTGCGGCTGTAATCGGCGGCGGCAATACCGCCATTTACGAAGCCCTTCATCTTGCCAGATTCGCTTCAAAGGTTTATGTTATACACCGCCGCGACAATCTGCGGGCAACTGCTGTTGTTCAGGAAAAAGCCTTTGCCGAATCCAAGATTGAATTCGTGCTTGATTCGGTGGTAAAAGCGATAGAGGGCGATAACGTAGTGCGTAAAGTAAAAATTCAGAACGTAAAATCCGGCGATTTCTCTGCGCTTGATGTCTCCGGTGTCTTTATTTCCGTTGGATTGAAGCCCAATACAAGCTATCTTCAGAACATTCTGGAGCTTGATAAACAGGGGCATATAATCACCAACGGGCAAATGGAGACGCAGGCAGCCGGTGTATTCGCCGCCGGTGATATCCGTTCCGGCTCCATAAGGCAGGTTGTCTCTGCCGCCGGTGACGGGGCGGTGGCAGCTGTCAGCGCCAAGAATTTTATAGACGGATAATATGTTTATCCGCCGTTTTATGCAGTATAATAAACAGGAAAGGTTGGCATTTTTATTATGAAGGTTGTTTTTCTTAAAGACGTAGCCGGTACAGCTAAAACCGGCGATATTAAAGAGGTCCCGGACGGCTATGCCCGTAACTTTCTGATACCCAGAAATATGGCTGCCATTGCCAGCCCGGATTCAACCAGCAAACTTGAAGCCAAACTCAAGTCTCAGGAACACAAACAGGCTCAGGCAGAAGCAGAGCTTGCCGAACTGGCAGGCAAGCTGGAAGGCATACAGGTTAAACTTAAAGCCAAGGTCGGCGCCAAGGAGCGCCTCTATGGCTCTATCACCAGCGCCGACATCGCCACCGAACTTGAGAAACTGAGCGGCATAGCTATTGACAAGAGAAAAATAGAACTGGAAAAGCCCATCCACCAGCTCGGCAGCTTTGATATCGCCATAAAGCTGGGCAAGAATACACAGCCTAAGATAAAGGTCGTCGTTTCCGAAGCGGAGACTGAGAACGATGCCGGATAATAAACTGCCGCCCTATGATAAAGACGCCGAGGAATCTGTCAACGGCTCTCTGCTTATAGACGGCAAGGCTATCTATGATGTAGCCATTATCCTCAAGGCGGAGGATTTCTACACCGAGGCTAACAGGTGGATATATCAGGCGTGCCTGTCCCTTTACCAGCGCGACGAAGCTATCAACCAGATAACGGTAGCCCAGGAGCTTGACCGGCAGGGCAAACTGGATAAATGCGGTGGCGCGGCTTACCTCAGCCGCCTTGTATCAATAGTGCCGACATCGCTGGATGTTGAACATTACGCCCATATCGTTTACCGCCTTTCCGTAATGCGCCAGCTTATCACCGCCGCTGATAAGATTTCCGGCATCGGCTATCAGGCAGACCCTGATGTCAGCCAGTCCCTTAATAACGCAGAGGATATTCTCTTCAAGCTGCGGCACGAACGCGGCACGCTTGATTTTATACATATTAAAAATGTTCTTGACCGTTACTTTGAAGCGCCGCCGACCGCCGAAGACGAAGACTACCAGCCGATTCCGCATATCCTCACCGGCTTTACCGGAATTGATGAATTTCTGGGCGGTTTGCAGCGCACAGACCTTATAATCCTTGCCGGCAGACCCAGCATGGGCAAAACCAGCCTGGCGCTTAATATCGCCCGTAACGCCGCTGTTGACCAGGGAGCCTGTGTGGCGCTGTTCAGCCTGGAGATGTTCCGTGAATCTCTGGTGCAGCGCCTGCTCTCCAGTGATTCCGGCGTCAACTCCAGACATATCCGCCTGGGTCTTAACACCCCGGAGGAAGAGGGGCTGATTATGGAAGCCACCGGCAAGCTTTCAGAAGCGCCTATTTATATAGACGATTCACCCCAATTGCGGGTGGTAGAAATGAGGAGCAAAGCCCGCCGCCTTTATTATGAGCGCGGCATTGACCTTATTATAGTTGATTATTTACAGCTTATGCAGGGTGACGGCAGGAATGAAAACCGCGTCCAGGAGATAAGCTATATATCCCGCTCCCTTAAGGCGCTGGCGCGTGAGCTTAATGTGCCTGTTATCGCCATATCCCAGCTCAGCCGTGCCGTTGAATGGCGGGCATCACACATTCCACAGCTTTCAGACCTGCGTGAAAGCGGCAGTATAGAACAGGATGCCGATCTGGTTGTTTTTGTTTACCGCGAAGAGGTCTATTTTACCGAAGAGGAATGGCAGGCGCAGCACCCGGACAGGGAATACCCCCGCGGAATGGCGGATGTGATTATCGCCAAACACCGCAATGGACCTGTCGGACAGGTTAAGCTGCGTTTCAAGCACAGCCTGACCAAGTTTGATAATATTGCCAGGGCGGAGCCAACGCTGTTATGAAGCCATTTCAAGGCTTCCCGCCAAAGATGGATTTTACCCCCATACCCAACATTTTCATAAACCGCCTTATACCGCAGATTGAGGATGCAGCAGAGCTTAAAACAACGCTGTTTATCTTTATGTCAATCTATTCCAAAAAGGGGTCTCCCCGCTTTGTTTCCTATAGTGAGCTGCTGGAAAACAGCAGCCTTATAAAAAGCCTGGGGCAGACTGATAAGGCGCCCGAAGAAGCGCTGGCAAACACCCTTGAACTGGCGGTTAAAAGGCAAACCATATTACAACTTAAAACAGAGGCCGCCGGTAAGCAGGAAGATATATATTTTCTTAACACCCCCGCCGACAGACAGTCTCTGCAAAAAATCCTGAACGGCGAATTAAAGTTGCCCGGCATTAAAGCAGGCGGCTCAACTGCTGCGCCCGCCGAAGAAATGCCAGATATATTCAGCTTATATGAAGATAATATTGCCGCGCTTACACCAGCTTCTGTTGATAATCTGAAAGATGCCCTGGACACCTACCCGGAAAGCTGGATAAGAGAGGCTATCAAGATAGCGGTAGAGCAAAACATACGCAAATGGAGCTATATTTCAGCCATCCTGGAGCGCTGGACTACGGAAGGTAAAAGTGATGGAACACATAGGCGAGACACTCAAAAAGAGGACCCCGGCAAATACACCAAACAAAAATACGGACACATGGTCCAGCATTGAAAAGTCAGCTTCACCCGGTTTAAACTGCCATATTTGTCACGGCGCCGGATTTGTGCATCCAATTTTATCCTCAGGTAAGCCTGATTTCAGCCATGTGGTTGCTTGTAACTGCACTCTTGGCGAAAAGAGTAAAGAACAACAGGCAAGGCTGGAACAATACAGCAATCTGGGGGCGCTAAAGCGCTTTACCTTTGACAACTTTTTACCATACGGCAGGAGCGGCTTACTCCTAGAGCAGAAACAATTCCAAGCGGCTTTTACTGCCGCCAAAGCCTTCGCCGATGAGCCAAAAGGCTGGCTTATCTTCGCTGGTTCCAGCGGTTGTGGCAAGACTCATCTGGCAACAGCTATCGCCAGTGAACGCATCTGTCACGGGCAGCCGGCGCTTTACAAGACAACGCCGGATTTACTTGATGACCTGCGTGCCACTTTTAACCCGGAGCGGGAGGCAACATACAACCAGTCCTTTGATACAATCCGCAACGCGCCGCTGCTTATCCTGGATGATCTCGGGATGCATAGCAGCACTCCATGGGCGCAGGAGAAACTCGACCAGCTTATAGACTACCGCTACAATCAACAGTTGCCCACTGTTATCACTATCGGCAATCCCATAGAGCATCTTGACAAACGTATTGGCAGTCGCCTGGTTGACAGTAGTCTTTGCCAGATTTTCACATTAGGCACTTGGCAAAGCAGCAACCCTGAAAACAATTGGGGAGATGGTTTTGAATTACAGAAACAAATGACTTTTAAAAATTTTGACTGGCGTCGTGTTAATTTAACCCCCACATTGCAAGATCACCTGGAAAAGGTCTATCATACGGCATTTAATTTTGCCAAGTCACCTGATGGGTGGCTGGTTTTTCAAGGCAGCACCGGCTGCGGTAAAACCCACCTGGCGGCGGCTATCGTTAACCACCGCTATCAGCAGGACAAGCCGGCTATGTTTGTCGTCGTGCCGGAGTTTCTGGATCACCTGCGCTCCACATTCAGCCCGGACAGCAAAATATCCTATGACAAATTATTTGAAAGCGTCAAGAAAACGCCGCTGCTGGTGCTGGATGATTTTGGCGAGCAAGCCTCCACTCCCTGGGCTCAGGAGAAACTCTATCAGGTTATCAATGCCCGCTATAACGCTATGCTGCCAACGGTAATCACCACCCGCTGCTCACTGGATGACATAGACAGCCCTGTCGCCTCGCGTTTTATAGATCCCAAAATAAGCAGTATGTTTGAAATTAAAGTTCCTGACTATCGTGGTGACCACAAGCCTAAGCCAAAAACCATCAGCCAGCAACGCACCCGAAAACAGCGGCGCTAGTCTTTTTTTCATTTACCAATTTGCCCCTTGTGCCTTCTTCCCGTTTGCATTAAAATAGGTATAGACGCACAGAGGAAAGCGTGATGATAGACAAACCGGTGCTTGTTTTAAGCCAGAGTTTTGAGGCGTTCAATATCTGCCACGTAAGGCGGGCGATTGTCCTGATTCTGCGGGGTAAAGCCGAAATGCTTGAAAACGGTCTTGGTTATATTCACACCGCGGAAGACTCTTTCCCGATACCCTCTGTTATCAAGCTTGCCTACACGGTTAAACGCCCGCGCCACGAAAGAAAGATGACGCGCTTCGGCATTTTTCACCGCGATAACTACACCTGCCAATATTGTTCCAAAACAAGCCACCAGCTTACCCTGGACCATGTTGTGCCGCGTAATCAGGGCGGCGAACACAGCTGGGAGAATGTCGTCAGCGCTTGCGCCGCCTGCAACCGCCGCAAGGCAGGCATGACCCCCAAGCAAGCTCATATGAAGCTTATCCGCCAGCCCAGGCAGCCGCACTATAACGTGCCTTTTTATATACCGCAGCACCACCTTAAAAACCTGGAGCAGTGGCAAAAGTATCTTTATACCTAACGATTAGTCTTTTTTATTGTTTTTCCGGCTGCGCCTTCTCTGGCTGCTTCTCTTGTTTTCTGGCGGCTTGTTATCATCCCTGTTCTTGTCTCCACCCGCTTTTTTGTCTTTATCTTTATCTGGTTCTTTATCTTCTATACTCTTATCTTTTGTATTTTTATCTTCGGTTTTGCCATTCAGCTCATCAAGCGTCATCTCCACCCTCTCGCCGCTGTCTAATTGAAGCAATAACTTTTCTTCTATCGTCTTAACGCCAATTACAGTGGCTTCACCCATCTTCGTCAACACGCGCCTGCCTTCTTTCGGCATTTCACTTTTCATAGCTTTATATTGCTCAAACTCATAGCCCAGACAACACAACAACCTGCCGCAAATACCCGATATTTTCATCGGGCTTAAGGGTAAACCCTGCTCTTTTGCCATTTTTATAGAAACCGGATTAAGCTCATTCAGGAAATTGGCGCAGCACAATTGCCTGCCGCAGCGCCCATAACCACCCAGCAGCTTGGCTTCGTCTCTGGGCCCCACCTGCCGCATCTCTATACGCACCTTCAGGTTGCGGCTTAAATCCCGCACCAGCTCCCTGAAATCCACCCTGCTTTCTGCGCCAAAGGATACCGTCAGGCGGCTGCCGTCTATATTATACTGCGCCGATATCAGCTTCATCGGCAGTTGCATTTTTTCAATCAGGCGTTCGCACTCTATCTGGGCGTCTTTTTCCTTTATTTTCAACTTTTCAAGCCGCTCTATATCCTCTTCGTTAACCTTTCTTATAACCGGTTTCAGTAATTTTACAGCGTTTTCATCTGTTTCCAGTATATCTTTTTTAACCACCTCTCCCATCTCCAGCCCGCGGGCGGTATCAACCACCACCCTGTCACCCACCTCAAGCTCTATATCAGACGTATCAAAATGATATATCCTGCCGGCTTTAATGAAACGAACACCGACGGCAGTCTTTCTTCCATTTTCATCATTATCTGCTTCATCGCTGTTTTCGTTATTATCACCGCTGTTATTTTCTTCTTGTTCTGTTTTTTCTTCTTTTTCTTTTTGTTCTTCTTCCATGGCCTGTCTAACCTTTTACCCTTTCTCTGGCTTTAGCCGGTATATCCAGCATCAGGATTTCCAGCACCAGGCGCGGGCTGGCATTCCTTTTAAGCTGGCCGCTTGCTGCCTGTATGCCGCTTATAAAGCGCCTTATAGCAGCCAGGCTGTAATCTTCAGCCATTGCCCTTATTTTTTCTTCTATATCAATATTAATTATATCCCCTCCGGCGCCGCTTTTTACCAGCAGCAGGTCTCGCCATATATCCAGCCACATTTCCAGTATCTTCTGCGTGTCCTGCCTTTTCTGGCTGAACTGCCGCGCAAGCTTCCCGGCATAATCAAATCTTTCTTCACAGTTGCTCTCTATAATTTCCAGTATAGCCTGTCTCTTTTCAAAATACTGCTCTATTATCTTATCGTCAAGGGCAGCCGATATAGCCCAGCCGATACAGCCGTGGCACAGCCGCGAAAGCAACCTTGCCTGCTGCGCTTCAGTATTATATCTTTCTGTAATTTCAGCGGCGATAGATTCTGCCGCCATCGGCTTCAGTGTTATTTTCTGGCATCGGGATATAACGGTGGGGGGAATAAGCTCTGTATTGCTGGCAAGAAGGATGAAAACAATCCTGTCTGCCGGCTCTTCCAGTGTTTTCAGCAGGCAGTTAGCCGCCTCTATGGAAAGCAGGTCAGCCCCGTCTATAATAAACACCTTGTATCTGCCCTCAAAGGGCGGCAGGCTGGCTGAATGTTGCAGCTTTCTTATGCTTTCAATGCCTATTTCGGTTTTCTTGCCGGTCTCGCCATTTTCATTATCACTGTCCAGGTTTATTACCTGCACATCTGCGTGCTTGCCCCGGCTTATCTTGCGGCATATATCACATTCACCACAGGGGGGGTCTCCGGCTTTACAATTCAGCGCTCTGGCGATATCCATCGCCAGCGTCATCTTTCCGATATGAGGGAGTCCATTAAATAGAAGGGCATGCGTGAAGGATTCTTTTTCCAGGCTGCGCTTAAGCAGATGCAGTGCCTTTTCCTGCCCGATTACCTGCCACATTTTAACCTCTTTTATTTTCTATAACAGGTCACAGCGGATAAGATCCTGGAATGTTTCGCGCCGGCGTATAAGGCGTGCCTTGCCTTCACTGAGCATAACAACAGCCGGCTTCAAAGAGGCGTTGTAATTACTCTGCATGGGCAGACAATAAGCGCCGCAGGTGGCTATAGCTATCGTATCGCCGCCCGAAACCGGCGGCAGGTTCACATCCCTGACCAGTATATCGCCGGATTCACAAAACTTGCCGGCAACCGTAATCTGTTGTGTTTTTTCTTCCAGCATCCTGTTTGCCACCACTGCCTCATAAGGCGCATCGTAGAGCGCCGGGCGAATGTTATCCGCCATGCCCCCATCCACTGAAACATAGGTTCTTACACCGGGTATGCTTTTTCTTATGCCAGCGCGGTAAAGCGCCACCCCCGCTTGCGCCACTATCGCCCTGCCCGGTTCAATAGTAAGCATCGGCAGCGGTATATCCAGCCTGGCGCACCTGGCGGCTAAAGTGGAGACTATCGCTTCGGCAAATACCGATACCGGCGGCACTTTATCTTCCAGTATATACTGAACACCGAAACCGCCGCCTATATTCAATTCTTCAAGCTCAAAGCCGTATTTTTGCTTCATATCTACGGCAAAATCAAGCACCATATCCATTGAATCCAGATAGGGCTGGGTTTCGGTTATAAGCGAGCCTATATGGAAATGCAAACCCACAAGGTTAAGGCTTTCAGCCGTCATAGCCCGGTTTACGGCTTCATCTGCAGCATACAGCGGTATGCCGAACTTGCTGCCGGTAACCCCGGTTGTTATATGAGCATGCGTATGGGCATCCACCCCCGGCGTTATGCGCAGCAGTATATCCTGGATGTGCCCGCTTTCTTCAGCCATTGCCGCCAGCATTTCCAGCTCTTCAGGATTATCTACAACTATACGCCCGATGTGATACTTAAGCGCCAGCCCCAACTCTTCGGCAGACTTGTTGTTGCCATGCATATATACCATATCCATCGGGAAATCTACAGATTTGGCAATGCCAAGCTCTCCGGCGGAGACTACGTCCAGCCCCAAGCCTTCTTCCTTGAGAATCACCGCTAAAGCACCGCTAAGAAAAGCCTTGCTGGCATAGAGAACGCTGGTATCGGCATAGCGCTGCCCGAACTCTGTCTTGAATTCGCGGCACTTGCTGCGCAGGGTATATTCATCAAAAAGGTAAAGCGGCGTGCCGTATTCTTCCGCCAGTTCCACAGTATCACAACCACCGATCAGCAGGTTGCCTTTTTCGCCTGTCTTGGAGGTTAGGGGGAACGTTGCCAGTCTTGAATCCATCGTCTTCAATGATAACAATACATCGCCGCCCAAGTCAATTTAATAAACCGCCCGCCCCTCTTTACAGCTCCTGTTTATTTCGCTAGAATAGACCTGCTTCACCTGAAGCAACATATTAATAAAACTTGCCTTTGGAGATAATGTGATTAAAGCCGTCTTTTTTGACCTCTACCAGACCCTTATCCACTATGATCCTCCGCATGAGGAAGTCATGGCGCAGATTATGGGTGATTATGGCATAGAAATAACGCCGGACAACCTGCGGCGCCCGGTTGCCGTGGCTGACGATTTTATCTATGAAGAAAACTCCCGCCTTGGTATAAGCCAGCGCAGCGAAGAGGAAAGAAAGTCCCTTTTTATAAAATATCAAAAGATGCTGCTTGAAGAAGCCGGCATTGAAGCCACCCCCGATCTGGTGCGCAACAATATGATTAAAATGCAACAGGCAAACCCGAAACGCATCCTCTTTGATGACGTATTGCCCGCCTTAAGCAGCCTTAAACAAAAGGGTTTTATACTTGGGCTTATCTCCAATGTTGACAGTGACATCAAGCCCCTGCTTGATGAACTGGGGGTTTTATCCCTGCTCCAGGTGGTGGTAACATCTCAGGACATCGGCTATCACAAACCCCAGCCAGAGATTTTTATACAGGCAGCCAACCTTGCCGGTGTAAAGGTTGAGGAATCAATGTATATCGGCGACCAGTACCAGGCTGACGTGCTTGGGTCTAAAAATGCGGGGATGCAGGGCATTCTGCTTGACAGAAACGGCTATTCGCCCAAGGACATTAAAGAACCTGTAATAAAAGATTTATTGCAAATCTCCAGTCTAATTTCATAAAGCACTTTTAGCTGGCTCATTGACGGCTGCCACCCGCTGAAAGACAGGCACAGCGCTTATACTGCTGACCAGAGAGGGTTATTTGTCTTTCTTTGTTTTCTTGTTCTTCGCCTTACCGGCTGGCTTTCTCTTTGTTCCCTCTGGCGCCTTCTCCTTCTTGGGTTTGGGCTGCTCTTCGCTTTTTGGCGGCTTTGGCTGCCAGTGGTTGATTTCATCCAGGCTTGGAGGAGCAACATAAAACACCTGTATATCCGGCGGGAACTGGACCTGATGCCCTTCCCTCATAAACAGTATGCCAATTTCGCTATCTTTCAGTGTTTCATCTATGCTTTTAGCAATATGCTCGTTCCTTTTTTTCTGGACTTCCTGAAATGACTGATACACCTGCGAAACTGCTTTCTGGCTTTGCAATCCGAAGGACAGGCAACGGCTCCAGTCCATAAACTCCATCAGCATTTCTTCATCTTCTATCGGCAACAGCTCAGACCCTCTTTCCATATAAGCCTTTACCATTGGGTAATTGCCGGCATTAAGCTTTTCTATAGCCTTGTCACCCTCTCCTGCCGCCGGGGTTACAAGTTCGTGGTATATCTTTTTTACCGCCGCCATTTTGCTTTCCAGGTTTGCTACCTGTTCCCCTGCCTGTTGCCAGTATTTGCAGAATAATTCCGAAAGCTCCTTGTCCACCTGCGGCGGCGTAAATACAAGCGGCACGAAAAACAGCCTTCTTGCATGGCTGAACTTATCCGCTTCCGGTTTTTCCAGCTTGCCCAGTTTTTTAGCCATTTTTATCCCCCTGACCAATTTTAATCACTGAATTAAAGTGCTTTTGTTTTTATTATTATAATAATACCCGGCTGTCTCTTCAACCGGGCTGTCTTTGAATACCCCGTAAACAAAAAATAAGCCGGTTTTACCCGGCTTATTTTTATATTACTTCTATCTGATTAAACCTATTTGTTGTTTAATCTGGTTTTACTGTAGCATTCGCTGCAATAAACAGGCCTGCCTTCACGCGGCTCAAAAGGCACCTCGGTGTCTTTTCCGCATTCTGCGCATACTGCCGGGAACATTTGCCTCTGCCTGTAACCATAGCCACCGCCGCCACCGCCACCGTAACGCTCTGCCTTCCTTGCCTGACGGCATGGCTGGCATCTTTTCGGTTCGTTGGTATAGCCTTTGGTCTGAAAGAACTCCTGTTCCTCTGCGGTAAAGGTAAAGTTTACCCCGCAATCGGCACACTGAATTGTCTTGTCTTCAAAACTCAATGTATGACCTCCTCTCTTAAAATAGTTGGCTAGCCAAGGTCATCCATTGCTTGATCGAACTGTAGTAAATACCATGTATTCTCACTATATGGTAACCTGTACTTGAAACCACCATTTACCAATATACACTAATGTATTTCTATTTGCAAGTTATTAAGATACCAAACCTTTTATTTCTTCCCAGGTTTTTATTAGAAAGACTGTGAATAAGCCCTGCCGGCTTGCTTGGCTGGATACCATATGCCCTGTGGAAACTTAAGCAAAATTCTGATAAACAGCCTTAAATATTCATTATCTTAAACAAAACAAAAGGGATGCATCTTAGTTAAGATGCATCCCTTTTTCATGCGCCCATAACACTAATAGAAAATATATTGATTTTTTTACGGATATATGCTACTATTGTGACCGCTAACGCATAATTGATAAGCGTAGCTCTTCGAGCTGTTTATTCTAAAGCTGCAAAGGCTATGAATAGCAGCCGTTGGGTCGGTTAGACCCAGAGGGCGCAATGGGAAACCGCTGTGCCTCCCGTATTCGGAAAGGAGAGCCATGATAACCAGGAAGGTTACACTATAAGACGTTCGTTAATCTAACGAGGCGTCTTTTTTTATTCTCCGAACACGGCAGGCACTCCCATATTGCCCCTCTGTATATGTATGCCAGAGCTTGTTTATTAGCTGTGCGCCAAAAAATATAAGGAGGGTTTTCAATGAGTTTTCTAAAGAAATCCAGAGTCATCGCTCTATTGCTGTCAGCTGTTCTCGTAATGAGCATAGCCGGCTGCACAACAGCAGAAGATGACACCATCCTGCTTACCGTAAGCAAAGACGGCGCCACGCAGGAATATACCATGTCTCAGCTTGAAGAACTGGATACCGTTACCGGTAACGGCGGTTCTATGTCTTCCACCGGCAAGATAAGCGGCCCCAATGAAATCAAAGGCGCAGACATATATGCCATTCTGGAGGCTGTCGGTGGTATCGGGGAAGGACAGGCTATCCGCGTTGAAGCTAAAGACGGCTATTCAATGACCATGTCTTACAAGCAGATGAATGAAGGTGAATTTATCGGTTTTGACGCAGCCACAGGGCAGGAAAAAGAATGCGAAGAGATGTGCGTTGCTCTTATCTACGAAGAGAACGGAGAGGCGCTGGACGAAGGCTCCGGCCCGTTGCGCCTGGGTATCGTCAGCGATGACGGCACCGTTACTGAAGGTCACTGGTGGATAAAATGGGTCACCAGGATTGATGTTGTTGATTACCAGGAGCCGTGGACGCTGGAGCTTGCCGGCAACAGCACCCGCAGCATTGATAACGAGGAATTTATTGAAGGCGCAGGCGCTGATTTAACCGAATGGACAGATGACCAGGGGTGCGTCTGGAAGGGAATCTTCGTAAAATACCTCATCGGGCTGGTTGATGATGAAGACCCGGCAACCTTTAATGAGGAGCTGGCTGGCAGTGGCTACGAGGTTGAATTCAAAGCCTCTGATGATTTTAGCCAGACATTAACAAGCGCTGAAATTATGGCTGCCGCAGACTGGATTGTAGCCTGTATACGCGATGGCGGAGATCTGCCGGATAACCAGTGGCCCCTGCGTTTTGTAGGTACTGACCTTTCTAAAAAGCAGATGGTCGGCATGTTGACAACCATAACCATAATTTTCCCATAGATATAAAAAAATAAAATCTCGGGGAGGGGGCAATAACCCCCTCCCCCGGCATGATTGAGGGGGATAAGCGTGAGTTTATTCAAAAGGGTGTTTTTGTCTCTACCTGTAATAACCAGCCTGATGCTGATTCTATCGCTTGCCGGTTTTTACCGCCTGCGGTGAAGATGAAGCCGTTGCGATGACAGTGGTTAAAGGTGAATCAGTAAGTGAGTTTACCTTCTCTGAGCTGACGTCTATGGAGGCGGTAGAAGACTGGGGCGGCTTTATGACCAGCATCGGCACTATCAACGGACCCATGCGTTACAAGGGCGTATCCATTGAAGCTTTGCTGGATACAGTCGGCGGGTTAGAAGAAAACGAGGCGATAAGAATTTCCGGTGTTGATGGCTACAGCATGACACTTTCCAACAGCCAGGTTAACGGCAACAGCCTTATCGCTTTTGACGGCATCAGCGGCGAAGAAGTGTCAGCGCCGCCGCTTACGCTTATCGTTGCTTACGAGGAAAACGGGCAGCCGATAGAAGAAAAAATCGGACCGTTGCGGCTGGCTATCCTCAGTAATGAAAGCACCGTTACCGAAGGACACTGGTGGATAAAATGGTTCAGCCGCATAGAGGTTGTGCCGGATATTGTCCCCTGGGCGCTTTCACTGGAAGGCGGCATCACATTTGATATGGATAGCGGCACTTTTGAATCCTGCACCACCGCAGGCTGCCACGCTGCTGCTTGGCAAAATACGAACGGTGATTCGTTTTCAGGCGTTCCGCTTTGGCGTCTTATCGGCTATGTTGATGACGAGCTTATGCATGAAAAGGGTATAGGCTACAACGATGAACTGGCGGATACCGGTTATCAGGTGGAAATAATTGCTGAAGATGGCTACACCATAACTTTGACTTCCGAAGAAGTAAAACGCAATCAGGATATTATTGTCGCCTTTCTTACAAATGGCGAGCCGTTATCTGAAGACTATTGGCCTTTAAGACTGGTGGGAGACGGTATCCTTAAAGAGCAAATGATATCCCGGATTGTAGCTATAAACATCATATTCCCGGAGTAAATAATGAATAAATTTAACAGAATACTAACCGGACTGCTGGCTTTGGTAATAGTCTGTTGCAGTTTTATTATAAACGGCTGCGGATCTGGCGAAGATGGCAAAACCAAACTTGTTATCCTTAACGCTGGCAGTCTGGTTGTGCCCTTCGGGGAAGTTGGCGAGGCTTTTGAAGCTCTATACCCGGATATTGAGGTTGTGCTGGAAGGACACGGCAGCATACAGGTAGTGCGCCATATTACCGAAATCGGAGACGAAGTGGATATGGCAGTGGTTGCCGATTACAGCATGATACCGCTTTTGATGTATAACACCATGCTGCCAGACAGCAACCAGCCATTTGCAAACTGGACAATTCAATTTGCCAGCAACCGCTTCGGCATTGCCTATCACCCGGAAAGCCTCTACGCAGACGAGATAAACGCAGATAACTGGTATGAAGTGCTGGCGCGCAGTGACGTGCGGCTGGGCATGGCAGACCCCCGTCTTGACGCCAGCGGCTACCGCAGCCTGATGCTTTGCCAGCTTGCAGAGTTTTATTATAACCAAAACGACATTTTTGACAATATCGTTTCACGCAATATAAGCGGCCCTGTACGGGTAACCCAGGAAGGCGAAAACTACAAGATAACAGTGCCGGAAATTGTTGCGCCCAAGAGAGATAATTTCTATTTCCGCGGTTTTAGTGTCCAGTTGCTTGCTTTGCTGGAAGCAAGGCAGATAGACTATGCCTTTATGTATAAGAGCCTGGCAATACAGCACGGTTTAGAGTTTGTAGAGTTGCCGCCTTCCGTAGATATGAGCTCAACCGAACTGGCTGATGAATACGCTAAAGTTACCGTTCACCTGGATTTTCAGCGCTTTAAGTCTGTGACACCCGTCTTTGGCGGAGAGCCAATTATATACGGGCTGACCATACCGGCAAACGCCATCCATCAGGAAGAAGCTGAACTCTTTATTCAGTTCCTTTTAAGCGCAGAGGGGCAAGCTATAATGGCAGCCAACAACCACCCAACCATACCTCCTGCGGCGGATAATACAGATGCCGTGCCAGATTCCCTTAAGGCATTACTGAAATAATTATTGAGCCGTTTCATGTTAAGCGGTATTTCACTAACGGTAACATTTGCCTTGCTGGTGCTGGTTATTATTCTACCCCTTTTTTTATAAGCGCCAGGCAGGTTTTTATGCATTACAAGATATGTTACCATAAAAGGTGGTTATTTCCGGGAAAAACATCAAAGTATGTATCCTTAATTTAAGCATATTGGTCATACTGGATAACAATCTGCTCTTATTGACATCCCCTATAACCAGTAATAGTATATACTCTGTTATAAACATCACGGATACCACATCGCATAATTGATTATCTATCCTGCTAAAAGTCATTATGGACAAAATCAAGACAAGTAAAACCAAAACTAAAAAACCTGAAAGCCCCACCTCAAATAATGGAGCTCTAAGCCACTTTGATACAAATGGAGATTGGTGTAAAACCATTATACAAAACTCCCCGGATGGCTTTCTGCTTATAAAGCTCCCCAAAGGCAATATTCTGGATTTTAACGCTTCCTTCTGTAATATGCTTGGTTATAGCCGTGACGAACTGCTTTCAATGAATATAGATGATTTAGAAGTTGGCTTTGATGAAGCATCAGATACAATTGGAAAAAGAATCACTGATATTGAAAAAACGGGAGGGGCTTCCTTTGAAACCCATTACAAACGAAAGGACGGCAAGGCAATCAATGTCGCCGTTAGCATAAGCTATCTGGATGAAGGGTTCTTTTTCTGCTTTCACAGAGATATCACCGAACAGAAGATTGAGCAAAAGAACCAACAAAAGGAAGAAGCCCTCAAGGAAACCGAAGAGAGATACCGCACACTAATTGAGCTGGGAAATAAGATCGGCGAAGCCGTTATTATGCTCCAGGATACCGAAGGTGAAGAGGGTGTGCATACCTATGCCAGCGACCAGTGGCCTATTATCACCGGTTACTCTAAAGAAGAACTGCTAAGCATGTCTTTCTTTGACCTCGTTAAGCCCGAAGACAGGCAACTTTCTATAGAGAGGCATCGCCAGAAGATGGCTGGAAAGGCTATACCAGACCTTTTTGAATTCACTATTATCCGCAAGGACGGCAAAGAAACGCCTGTAGAGATAACCAGTGCGGTTACCAGCTATCAGGGCGGCTCTATAAATGTAGTGTATATAAGAGACATCACCGAACGTAAAATGGCAGAGAAAGAGCTTAAAAAATACGAACAGTTGTATCGCGCTTTATTTGATAATGCCCCCGTCGGTATAAGCGAGGTGGACTTCTCAAGGACTAAATGTATTTTTAATGATTTAAAAAGGCAAGGCATTAAAGATTTCACAAAGTATTTTGAAAAGAACCCTGATAAAATAGCTGAATGCAGTGAATCGGCAAAGACTGTTTATTTTAACCCGGCGCTTCTTAAGATTAACGAAACTGAGGATGAGGAAGAATACAATAATTGGAAAATAGAAGCGGCAAAGACCAGTAATGTCTTCTTTGAAACAATGAAAAGACTAATGATTGCTTTGGCTAAAGGGCAAACTAGATTATCAAGAAAATCACAAATTATTACATTAAAGGGTAATGTTAAAAATACCCAGGAGCATATAATTGTGGCGCCCGGGCACGAGGATACCCTTTCAAGGGTTTTTATATATCATTTTGATATAACAAATCTCGTTGCGGAACAAACAGCAAGATTAAATGAACAGATTGAGAGCAGGATTGAACTTACCAGGGCTTTGGTACATGAACTGAAAACCCCTCTTACAGCTATTCTTAGCTCAAGTGAAATGCTTTCTGCGGAGCTTGAAGATAAAGAGTTGCTTGCCCTGGCAAAAAATATAAATAAAAGCGGGTTGAATCTGGATAAAAGGATCAATGAGTTGCTGGACACAGCCAAAAGCGAAATCGGGACTCTCAAAAT
Organism: Dehalococcoidales bacterium; assembly: GCA_963674855.2. Lineage (GTDB taxonomy): Bacteria > Chloroflexota > Dehalococcoidia > Dehalococcoidales. Next base: position 755,940 of record CAXXST010000002.1, on the reverse strand, counting down.
AAAAAGGCACATACTGCGCCCTTTGAGTTTAATACAACAGGTAGTAGAGCAAATCTCCCCGGAAATAGCTAAAAAGAAGCAAAGCCTGAATGTGCTAATCCCGGAAGATTTGCCATATATCTGGGGTGACAAGGACAGGCTAAAGCAAGTCCTTTTTAACCTTATCGGCAATGCAATAAAATTTAATCGCAAGAAAGGGAAAATCTCCCTGAGGGCTTATCAAGCTGGTGCTAGTATTGTTTTTGAAGTATCTGATGAAGGTAAGGGCATTATACAAAAAGATCATGATAGGATATTTCAGCCTTATTATCGTTCGCAGAGTGACCAAGAACGATTCAGCGGACTGGGACTAGGGCTCGCTTTATCTAAATCTCTCGTTGAGCTTCATCAGGGAAAGATTTGGGTAACAAGCGAGAGGGGAAAAGGAGCCACCTTTTATTTCTCGATTCCAATCAGAAAGCAATAAAAAGGAAGTATCTTAATGGATGTTAGCAAAATACTGGTAATTGAGGATAGCGAAGAAATTGTTGACGCCATAACTATCGCATTAAAGATACGGTGGCCACAATCCAAAACCATATCCACAGATAGAGGGGAGGAGGGGATAGAGCTTGTTGAGAAGGAAAACCCGGATGTAGTTATACTGGATATTGGCCTACCTGATATCAATGGCTTTGAAGTATTAAAACAGATACGTCTTTTTTCAGAGGTTCCGGTAATGATACTCACGGTAAGACGGGATGAGTCTGAAATTGTCAAAGGATTGGAGTTAGGGGCTGATGAGTATGTCATCAAGCCTTTCAAACAGCTTGAATTGTTATCAAGAATCAGGGCAATTACCCGCAGGCACTGCCACCTGGATGAGGATTCAAGCATATTGATTGGTGACCTTTATTTTAGCCCGTCTTCAAGAACCATATCCCGCGCTGGTGAAAGCATTAGCCTTACGCGAACAGAATGCATAATTTTAGCTAAATTGCTGGCAAATAAAGGCAAGGTTGTTAACCACACTTCACTTGCAGAAGAAATATGGGGCAATGATTATCCAGATGCCTCCTCTGCCTTGAAAGTCTATATCAGGCGATTGCGAAACAAGATAGAACCCGACCCCAGCCACCCCCGATATATCCTCACTAAAAGCGGCTTAGGCTACCTGTTTTCTGACACAGCCTGAATCAATTCCCCCGGCTTTTCAATTATCCCTCATTGCCTTTATATAACCTTGGGTTTATAACCGTCTCATCCTAACTTATGTTTAACCCCCCTAATAGCAAACAGTTTTTCAGTTCATCTGTCTTTTGAAAAAAGTAACCTGATTGTAACCTTTCCGAAACCTTTATCAGCCGCTATTAACCGTTTTTCAACCACAACCTGCTATAACTAAATATACATATAGATAACGGTTTGAGATTAAGGGCAATAATAATGAAATGCCGGGTCAGTGTTACGACAGCTTTATACGCCTGTTTGTTGGCTTATGGGGAAATTAGGCAAAAACAATATAGCTTCTATATCAGGTTCTGCTGATATGAAATCAGTGTGCCAGGTTGTTTCTTGCCTTTTCCCCTAAGGCTAAATTGGATTAATCTCGCTCCCTTGTGATTAATCCCGGGGGTAATAAGGCTACACAAAAATAAACCAAAGAAGAGGTGGAGATAACAAATGGAAACTTTCCGAACGCGAACGACTATAGGCCTCAAGATAGCAACTAAAAAGAGGCTGGATAAGAACAGAGCCCCCGGTCAGTGCTATGACGGCTTTATTTTCCAGTTAATTGACCACTGGGAAAGGACATGCAAGGAAGAATTGGTTATCTCATAGATTTTATCTTTAAAGGAGGTGGCGCCTATAGAAAAGCGTGAATAAACAAACCGGTTAATTAATAAATGATAATAAAGGTCGAAAAGGAGGTCGTATAAATAATATGACTGATAAAGAAAAGAATAATAAACCCGGCGCAATATCAAGAAGAGAGTTTCTTAAAGACGCCGGTTTACTGGTCGGTGGGACTGCCATCGGCTCTAGCGTACTTCTGGCTGCCTGCGGAGACGGAGAAACAGTTACCGAAAAGGTAACCACAACAGTTACAGGCGCAGAAACAACAACGACTAAAACGGTTACTTCAACTGCAGCGGGAGAAACGGTAACAACAACGGCTACACAACAGGTTTCAAAGTTTGTCTGCCCGATTGATGGGATGGAGTTTGATACCCTTGAAGAGTTGCAGGCTCATTTTAAAGCTGAGCATGGCGGGGAATCGGCAACAGCCTTAAATATCATTACCCTTAATGTCAATGGCATAGAGTGCAAGCTCCAATGTGAGCCAACCGAAACGTTACAGGATTTGTTACGTAACAAACTGGGTTTGAAATCACCAAAAGATATGTGCTTCGGATGGGGAGCCTGCGGCTCTTGCAGCGTCATCTTAGACGGGCGTCCGATACTCTCCTGTATGGCACTGGCTGGCGAACTGGACGGCTCAACCGTAGAGACAGCCGAAGGCATTGCCGATGCCGGGCACCCGATTATCGGCGCCTTTAACGAAGCCTATGCCATACAGTGCGGTTATTGCACACCCGGTTTTGTGGTCACGGCAAAAGCGTTGCTGGACCATGATGCAAACCCAAGCGAAGAAAAGATACGTGAAGCCCTTAGCGGAAACCTGTGCCGTTGCGGCACCTATCCGCGCATGGCAGTTGCCGTAGAGCTTGCGGCTCAAAGAATGGGAGGTGAGTAGAATGTCTGAAACAACTTCGGGGTTGCCTAACTACGATTACCACTATACAAATCCGCCTCAAGGATTTGAAAACATCGGCAAAAGGGGGTTAGGACGTGTTGACGGCGTGATGATGGCAAGCGGCAGGGCAGAGTTCACCAGGGATGTTAATATTCCTAATCAGCTTTATGCCAAGTCTTACCGCAGCCCGTATCCCCACGCCAAGATTACAAGCATGGATACCAGCGCGGCGGAAGCCCTGCCGGGAGTCCACCTGGTGCTTCGCTACGACGACCCCAAGCAAGAGTGGCTGCCAAACACCGCGCAGTATGGTTCTACCTGCGCCGGAACTTTTACCGGCTGTATGGGTGACACAGCCCACCATGAAGGCATGCCCGTAGGGGCAATGGTTGTCGCCGAAAGCCCCAGCCTGTGCGACTATGCGCTGAGCCTTATATCGGTTGAGTGGGAACAGTTACCATGGGGGATAGACCATGATGAAATACTGGCTCCCGGGGCCACACTTCTCTACCCGGAGCTTAGCGAATCAAACGTTGCGCTGGAAGAAACTGATGGCAGAGGAGATGTTGAGCAAGGCTTTGCAGAGTGTGACCATACTCTTGAATTCACATTCACGAAACAAACCAACGGACATGCCGGAACACAGGGAGCAGCGTCTGTGTCTGAATGGCGCGGCGATGAAGTTGATCTGTGGTTTACCGGTCAGTTTCCTCAGGCAACGGCGTCTGCGTTAAGCGACCCTGTTTTTGGTATTCCTACCAATAAAAGCCACGTTATGGCTTCGTACGAAGGCGGCTCCTTTGGCAGGTCAATCAACAACTGGGTAGGCGCCCATCTGGCGCCGATGAGCGCCGTGCTTTCCAGAAGGGTTGGCAGGCCGGTCAAATTCCTGTTTGATGATAGCCATCCGTATATCTGGGGTGAGCTGGGAGGCAGCCTTAAGGCAAAAGTTGGCTATAATAACGACGGGCAGATAATCGCCGTAGAAAGCATCGGCACTTCAGACTATCGGGTTATGGTTTCTATGGGCGCTGTGGATAAAATGAAAATCCACACTAACATCCCTCATATTAAACAAATCAATACAATGCCCTACAGGAACAAAATGTCCAGCTGCACTTTAAGGGACGGAGGCGGCCCGGTTGGATTTGCTAATTTTGTCTATCAAAGAGTTGCAGCAGCGTTAGGTAAAGATCCCACAGAAATAGCGATGATAAACAACGGCTCTGACGGTAGCAAGCAGAACTATGCGGATGCCGTAGCAGCACGCGGTCAGCCCGGAAGAGATAGCCTTGAAGAATGTATCGCCGCCGGCAAAGAAGCTTTTGGCTGGGACGAGAAATGGCACGAGCCCGGCGCCAAGAAGCTGCCTAACGGGAAAATGCATGGAATATCTTTTGCCTGGGCTGAAGAGTGGTCACACCGTCCGATGTACACTCAGGCGCAAATCATCGTAGGATTTGATGGTAAGGTTAGACTATCAGGCAGAAGGATGGACACAGGCACCGATTGCAGAAGCGCCTATGCCAGGATGATAGCTGACGAAATGGGCGTCAGGTTTGAGGACGTCATAGTTGACATAGCACACGACGATGGCACGGTTGAGCTGGCTTGCCCGGCAGGTTCCGGCGGCATGTACAAAAGCGGTATGGCTATCATTGACGCCGCCCATAAAGCCAGGCAGCAAATCTTTGAAATGGCTACAAGCACCGGCAGCTTCGAGGGTGCAGCAGGGCTATATCTGCAAGGCAGTCCGGTCTTTCCGGGACTAACCGCCGACGAACTGGATATGAAGGGTGGTCTTGTTTTTGAAAAAGCCAATCCGGAAAATGCAAAACCGTTAGCTTTAGTCGCGTTTTTCATGGAAGGCGCTTATGGAGCTGAATATTACAGGGCTGGTAAAATAAATGTCATAGGCAGCACGCTGGGACAGCTACACCATGAGTTCCTGTGCCGGCAGTGTCACTTCGCGGAAGTAGAAGTGGATACCGATACGGGACAGGTAGAGGTTACCAAAGTCGTCAACGTAAACGATGTCGGCAAAGCCATCCACCCGGATTCCCTAAACGGACAGCAATACGGCGGAAGCTATATGGGCATCGGGATTGCGGCTTATGACAGGGCCTACTTTGATCCACAGTCAGGCGTCTTGCTTAATGAGAACCTGATAGACTACAAATGGCCTTCCTTGCTGGATATCGGGCAGGACATGGACCAGGTCCTTATAGAATCGGGGCTGGGCAATGGTCCATATGGGCTGATGGGTATAGGCGAGCAGGGATCTTCGGGCACACTCCCCCTTATCCACGGCGCCATATACAACGCCACCGGTAAGTGGGTAGACGAATACCCCGCCAATCCTGAAGTTGTCCTCAAGGCTCTGGGAAAGGTATAGGAGGAATAAATAATGAGACCTTTTGAACTTATAAATGCCAATACTGTTGAAGAAGCGGCCTCGGTTCTGGCTGAAGGCAACGCCATGGTTAACGCCGGAGGCACGGATTTAGTCGGCACATTGAGGTTTTACTGCCTGCCGGAAAGCCTGTCTCCTGCCAGGGTTGTTAATATCAAGAGCATCCCGGGGCTGGACTATATCAAGGAAGAGGGTGGCACTCTCAAGATAGGGGCTTTAACCAGGCTGGAGGACATCGCCATAAGCGATACCGTCAAAAACGGCTGGACGGCACTGGCTGAAGCTGCCCATAAGACGGCTTCCCCTCACATTCGGGAATCAGGCACCATAGGCGGCAACATCTGCCAGATAAACCGCTGCTGGTATTTCAGAAAACCGAATAACCGCTTTGATTGTATCCGCAAGGGCGGCAATATGTGCTTTGCCATGGCAGGTGATAACCGCTACCACAGCATCTTCGGAGCGGTAAAAGCCTGCGTGGCGGTAAATCCTTCGGATACGGCACCGGCACTGGTAGCGCTTAACGCCACCATAGTCACCAACAAGCGTGAGATTGCCGCCGGAGACTTCTGGGATGTAGCTGTTCCGGGCTCCACGGTGCTGGAAGCAGATGAGATTGTTACAGGGGTTCAGGTGCCGGCTTTTGCCGGTAAGAGCGCCTTTGTCAAGATGGCTCTCAGGAAATCTATAGACTTCCCGATTGTCAATTGTGCTGCTGCTATCGGTGACGGTACAGCCAGTATCTGCTTAAACGCGGTTCACAACAATCCATACAAGGCTACGGGAGCAGAGGAAGCTATGGCTGGCAAGTCCATTGACGAAACCAGCGCCGAAGAAGCAGGCGCAGCCGCTGTCCAGGGAGTTACCAAACTGGCATACAATGCCTATAAGGTACAACTGGCAAAAGCTATGGTTAAGAAAGCCATATTAGCTTGCGCTTAGTTTCCTGATGTAACGCTTTTTAGTATAAGGTAACCAAATTGAATATTCCCCGGGGGGTTTGCATCTTTGATTAAAACCAGTGCTTACTCTCTGGGGAATGGCAATCATACAATAGTTAATTTTGACCTTCTCCCCGAAAACAGGTACACCGGAAAAGTTAGTAATCTGGTAAAGTAAACGGGGAGGTTTTATGAAAAAGTGACTCAACAATTCTTCACAAGTTTTAATTTAAATTATAGGATAAGAGGCGGATAAATATTTATCCGCCTCTTATCGATGTTTTATAGAGTAACTTCTATGCGCAGGCCAGTATAGTCCTCTTAACCAGTGTCCTGGCTATCTGTACCTTGTATTTGTTACCGGGGTTAGAGCCATTAGCCGGAAAGCCGGAGGCGCCTGTTACAGCCGCTTCACCGGCTGCTTCGGCATTGGCTTCGTCTATAGTTGCACCAGCCATAGCTTCCTCTGCTGCTGTTGCCCGAACGGGCAGGTTATAGACGGCATTAAGGCATATCCTTGCCTCTCCTCCGCCAACCATAGCTGCACAGTTTACCACCGGGAAGTCAATCGTCTTCCTGATGGCGAACTTAATAAATGCGCTCTTGCCTGCCGGTTCCGGTATCTGTATCTCGGTGACTATCTCGTCTTCGTCCAGTACCGTAGAGCCGGGTGTAGCTACATCCCAGAAGTCATCTGCGGCTATCTCACGCTTGTTGGTGACTATGGTGGCGTTAAGCGCTACCAGTGCCGGTGCCGTATCCGAAGGATTAACAGCTATACAGGCCTTAACCGCGCCGAAGATAGAATGGAAGCGATTATCACCCATCATTGCATAACACATACCGCCGCCCTTCCTCAAGCAGTTAAACTTGTTATCCGGGTTACGGAAGTACCAGCATCTATTCATCTGGCAGATGTTACCGCCGATGGTGCCCATCTCCCTGAGGTGAACAGAGGCTGTCCTTGAAGCTGCCTGAGCTAAAGCGGTGTACTTGCTACTCACTACATCACTATGGGCGATTTCATCAAGTAAGGTAAGGGCGCCTATCTTTAGCATTCCCCCCTCTTCCTTGATATAGGAAAGCCCCTCAATGGTCTTAAGGTTAACCACCACCTCGGTATAATCCGGAAGGATGTTATCCTTAAGCGTACCCAGTGCATCGGTACCGCCGGCAATCGCCATAGCGCCGCCTTTAGCCAGGGCTTCCGAGGCTTCCTCTACTGTTGTTGCATCTACATGTAAAAATCTCTTCATCTTCTTCCTCCTATGCCTTTCCCAGCGCTTTAAGAACCCGCTCTGGTGTTGGCGGATAGGTATCCACCCACTTGCCGATGGCGTTGTGGATGGCGGCAGTAACCATAGAGCTGCAGAAAGTAGTATTGTCCTCACCAATTCCACAACTGCCATAGGGGCCAGTACCCATACGGCTCTCCACTATTATACCCTCAATATTAGGAATATCAGCAAGGGTTAATATCTTGTAGTCTATGAAGTTGGGATTAAGCCTTACTCCTGTGCCCGGGTCGTAAATCTGTTCTTCAATGCTGCCGGTGGAATAGCCCATGATAGCACCACCATATGCCTGACCTTCACAGGTTTCCGGACCGACTGCCAGACCGACATCATTAACAGCAACGGCGTTGACTATCTCTACGCCGCCGGTTTCGGGGTCAACCTCAACCTCCAGAATGTTGCAGGACCTGCACATATACAAACCTGCAACAAGACCTGCCGGAGAAGGAGCGCTGGGTATATCTAACTTACCCCAATCCATAACTACATCGGGTATGGTAGCCGTTATTTGGTGTAAAGAAGAAATTGAGCCAAAAGGCGTTGCGTTAGATGGGTCATCTTTGAAAACGACATTGCTGTCAACAATATCCAGATCTTCAGCATTTGCTTCCAGTGCTATTGCCGCAAAAGCCAGTATTTTTATTTTTAGCAATCTGGCAAGCGCCACAGACGTCCAAACGTGTCCGGAAAACGTCAAGGAAGCGCCACCGCCAGAAAGCCATGTTTCAGGCCTGGATTCAGTTGATTCATCCAAATGAGAATAAATCACATCCTCAAAATTCATGCCTAATTCATCGGCAATGGCACGGCATATACCAGTCCTCATATCTACGCCAACATCTCCCTTAAGCCCCGTAATATGGACCTGTCCGTAATTACAGCTCAACATCATCTTTTTCAATGATCTTGGGTCTGGGGCAGGAGGATTAGCGCCATTGCTAAACTCATGATGAGGCGCCAGGCACATCCCGTGATACTTACCATTAGGCAGCTTTCTTTCACCGGGTGTGTGGAATTTCTCATCAAAATTTACGGCATCTTTGGCAGCTTCTAGTACTAAATCCAAACCGTTGACATCAGGAATATTATTGTTATGTCTATATTCAGAAAGGTATTCAAGTCCGTGTCCACCTTTTCCGTCATTTACTTTAGCAATAGTTCCTTCATCTACTCCGCATTCCGCAGCTACGTGTGAATAGACCTCCTGTTTATAGTGGGCGGGAATCTGCTGTTCGCAGCGGTGGGCGCCAAATGCGTGCTTGTTTACATTTACTGTGGTACCTGTGCCTTCAAGATTTGGGATTTTAGTACAGGAAAGAAGGTGGCCAACACCAAAAGTATCAGTTATCAGGCGTAAATCTCCGCATTGCGCAAATAATCCCTCCGTTTGAACAGCTGTGATCGTCCCGTCATTCTTGAAGCCGACCTTGGCGTGATGTTTACCCTCATCCATTTCACCAAACTGATTATCCTGACGCTTATATAGCACCTTAACCGGCGCACCTGTCTTTTTAGCAAGAAAAGCCGCAATGGGAAGCTGGCAATGGAAGCAATTTAAATACAGAGTCTGCCCGCCGAAAGAACCGCCGGCATACCCATTATGATGAAGGAACCTGTTTTTAGGCATATCCATCATCAATGCATATACGTCGAACATCTTCTTAATACCGTCTTGCGAATGCTGAAAGATTTCAAGCATTCCATTATCTGTCCACTGGGCGATGGTAGAAAGTATCTCCGGGCTAACCGCTTTGCTTTCGGTTCTCTTAAAAGTGAACTCGATAGTCTTGTCAGCCTCGGCAAATCCAGCTTCCAGATCGGTGCCTGGTAAATAACCTGTTGATTTATTTACCATGTTGCTTGCATTCTCGGCTCCACTCCAGCCTGGTTCAAGCGTGAATTCTTCATCAGCATAAGATGAACTGATGGCATACCTGAATCCGAAAAGCCAATTAGGATCCCATTCTGTCATATAATCGTAAACAATAGGGGTTCCCGGATCAAGCGCCTTCTCATAGTCAATATTAAAAGGCAATACTTCCCACTCAACTTTAACCAGTTCCATGGCTTCGTCGACAATATCAAGGTCATCCGCAGCTATGGCTACACCCAGAGGAGCTCCCTCAAAGAATGCTTCCGGACCAAGAATATACATAGGCTTTGCATAAGGGGTTGCTTGCCCGGCTGTAAAACCTATATCAGGATCCCATGGATTAAAAATGCGTTTCGGGATTATGGGGTCGTCATAGCGCAGCACTGCCCTGACACCCGGTAGCTTCTCAGCCTCGCTGGTGTCCATGCTTTTGATTTTAGCGCGAGCATAAGGGCTCATCATTATCCGGGCATAAAGCATGCCGGGCAACTTGACATCCCTTCCAAATATCGCCTTGCCGGTTGCTTTGTCGTCAGCATCAAGGCGATGTAATCCACGCTTGCCGATCCACTTCAGGTCTTCCTTTTCCTTACCCAACCAATACGTATAATCACTAGCTGGCATATTAACTACCTCCTAGCTTCTGAGCTGCTTCCTGGACCGCCGGCACATGCTGTGGATAGGTACTGCAACGGCACAGGTTGCCGGAAAGAGCATCAATTATTTCTTCCCTGGAAGGATTGGGGTTTTTATCAAGCAGCGCTTTGGCAGTTACCACAAAACCAGGGGTGCAGTAACCACACTGCATGCAGTTATTGTTCTTGTAAGTTTCAATTAAAGGATGGTTTGCATGGGCTATACCTTCAACCGTTTCTATCTTCTTGCCGGTGCATTCAATAGCCAGCATCATGCAGGAAAGAACCGGTCTGCCGTCCATGATGACGGTGCATGAGCCGCAAGCCCCGGTATCGCACCATTCCTTGGCGCCGGTAAGCCCCAGCTTATCATTAAGCACATTCTGTAATGTCCAGTTGGGCCGCACCATAACGGACGTCTCGTTGCCGTTAATATCCAGCTTTATGATAGCTTCGGCAATCTCACCGGCTTCTGTCTGGGCTGTAACTGTAATCGGAGGGGAAGTCACGGTTGCTGTAGCTCCAGGTTCGCCTGTGACAGTAACTGTTTTGGTTGAAGTTCCTCCCTGCTCTGTAATCGTTTTGGTTACCATTTCGGTAACGGTTTCACCATCACCGCAAGCGGCTAGCAATACTGAGGAGCCAATGGCAGTGCCGCCAACCAGTAAACCAGCGTCTTTCAGAAACTCTCGCCTTGATACTCCCCCGGAATTATTCTTCTTTTCTTTTTCGGTCATTTTGATTAAATAATCTCCTTTTCGACCTTTTTATTATTCATATTTAAGCTAATTTGTTTATTCAGCCTTTTCTATAGGCACCACCTCCATCCCTTGATGTATAAAATCTGTTATTATCTATTTCCCGTTATCGTTACTTCTTTCCCACAGGTCAACAAGCTGTCGCGGAAAGCCGTCGTAACATTGACCGGGAGCCCTGTTCCTGTCCAGCTTGTTTTTGGTGGTTGTTTTAAGACCAATGGTAGTGCGCAATTTACTCAGTTCATTGCTATTGCCTCTCTCATTAACCATTATTGCTTCTTTATTTCCGTCCATTAATTATTTCCACCCCTTTGTTATTTGATTCAATTTCTTCATTGTTTCTTCGCATTGTCTTAATATGAGATATACACTCAGTTTGGATGGTAGTATTGTTGCTATGCCCATTGACGCCGAATATAATGATTTTTTACCGGTTATTGTTAGAAACTGTTGATTTAAGCCAATTCTGAGAATATGCACTAATATTTTCACTGGCGTCTTCGGCTATTTGCACACCTCTATCAGATATGCGTAATACTATTAATATTTCTATGCAAATCATGAGGTATAGGCATATATACAAATAGTAGTATAAATATAGTTATAATGTAGTATGCTGAAGTTATAATTTAGTTAATGGTTGGTTAGTAATAAGTGAAGCGCTGAAAAGAGGATTTTATAATAAAGCTGAGTACTCCTCTACTTTGCAGGAGCCAGAAAATACCCTACCCTGGGCTTGCTGAGTATAATTCGTGGATTTGAAGGATTAGTTTCAATTTTATGGCGGAGCTGGTAAATGTAAACTTTGATATTTCCTGCAGTATTGTAGTCACTCCCCCAGATTGATCTAGATAACGCCGATGTTGTCACAACTTTACCATTGCTTAGCATAAGCTGATACAGAATTTCCCCCTCTGTCTTGGTTAGAGATATTTTACGTTTTTCAATCTGGACTTCCTGTAGCGTTTTATCAAGAGTGAGCATTCCATATTTTATTGGGTTAAATGTCCCTAAATCACGTCGGCGTAACAAATTTTGAATCCGTGCCAACAATTCAATTTGTTCGGGCTGGTTTAATAACATAATCATCAGCGCCAAGTGTAAGGGCTTGGGCAATGGCGAATTCATCACTTTTCACAGTGATGACTAAAATAGGAACTGTTGATATCTTGCGAATACTTCTAATTACTTCAAAACCGCTTATATCAGGCAATCCCAGGTCAAGCAGGATTATATTTGGATGGTATTCTTCTGATAATTTAATGCCTTTTGAGCCGAGGTGAGTTGTAACCACTTCGGCTTCCGGTGTTCCTACTTTTAGTACAATCTTTATGAAATCAACTATATTTTGATCATCTTCTATCAGTAATACGCGCATATTCAGTCCAATAAAAGTTAGTTTAATCAGGGCTATTCAGTATGAACGGTATTTTTAAACATACCCTGGTTCCTTTGTCCTTTTTACTCTCTATTATGATTTTACCGGAATGAAGTTCAACTATCATCTTGCATAATAGCAAACCTAACCCCAGCCCTCCAAGCTGATTTGGGGCCTTTTTGAAAGCGTAAGGCTTGAATAAATTTGCTATAGTCTTTTCATCCATACCTATACCGGAATCAAATACTTCAAATATCGCATATTTTGCAGTCTCCGAAGCCCTGAGCGTTATGGCGCCTTCCTCAGGAGTAAACTTAAAGGCATTATTGATAATATTCAGCAAAACTTGATTTAGCCTGTTGTAATCCGCATATATTGACTTCATAGAAGAAGGAAGTTCTATAATTATATTTTGCCCATGTTTAATAGCCTCTGCATTCATGAATTCGCCCACTTCATGCAACAGTTCCAAGGGCTCAATGTAACTTGGCTGCAGTTTTAATATCCCCACCTCTCCTTTTGCAATATCTAAAAGTTCATCCACCCTTTTTTCAAGTTGACAACTTCCCTGATACATAACTTTTGCATAGCTCGCATAAGGCTCATCGCGTAACCCTTGAGATAAAACTTCGCTGGCTCCCAGCATTGGCATAAGTGGAGTCTTAAGTTCGTGCACTAATAGCTTGGTATATTCAATTCTTCGTTCAATCTCACTTTTTAAGGTCTCTGTTCGTTCATCAACTATATGTTCAAGGTGCTCTTTATATTTCAGAAGCTCATTTTCCGTTTCCTTGCGGTCTGTTATATCTACATCTGCGACAATTACCCTGCTCCAGGTATCTTCATAACCCGGCACGACAGAACAGTGCTGTAAGATGTATTTGTCTTTCCCTGAAGGCGTTTTGATTAACAATTCGCAGCTGGGAATACTTTGCCCCTGCACCAAACTGGTAACCAGATCTACAAATACCTCTAAATGCTCCTGGCTGATTTTTGTCGTGTATTTCTGTTCAACTATGATATTTTTAAAATGCCTGATAGTGCACCCTATCAGATTTTCTGCGCACTCATTCATTCTAATTATACGTTCCTTGCTCATGCCGTATTGCGCGTCTTCGGGGTGGTTGCGAAAATATTCTTTCAAATCTTCAACACTCCCCAGTTGCAGGCTGGCGATATATTTCTTTAGTTTAGAGTTATCAATCTCCCAAAGTCCCACAGGGGCATTTTCAAAAAGTGTTTGGTAACGTTTTTCCGACAAAGCAAGGCTTACTTCTGCCTGTTTTCTCTCTGTTATATCCCTTATATAGACGACATTAGTTGGCTCACCTTTATAAATAGTTGCGGCGCTGGTTATCTCAATGGGTAATTCTTCGCCATTTTTGCAAAAAATAGATAATTCAAAGAGGTCCGGGATAGTCTTCCCCGCCATCTTTTGCCGGTGTCTTTTTACTGAAATCTGCCTGTCTTTGGAGCCGACGAGGTCAAAAAATGACATTCTCAGCAGTTCTTCTTTAGAGTAGCCTGTAATTTGAGGCCAGAGGTCGCTGACATAGATATGCGCACCCTCTTTACCATCTATATCCTGAAGCATAATGACAGCTTCGCCTATCTTGGTGCCAAGTTCAATAAGGGTACGATACCTGTCTTCGGTTTCTTTCAGAGCTATTTTTGTTTTTTTGTGCCTTGCCCTCTCCCTGTCATGCTTTTTCTTTTGCTCTGTAATATCCCTGTGAAAACAAAAGGATAGCCCTTCATCCAGATACCTGAGGTTAACGGCTACATCTATTATTCTGCCATCCTTGCACCTGTGGCGTGTTTCAAATAGAGCTCTCCCGGTTTCCCCGATACCGTAAAACCTCTTTTTAATTAACTCAGATGATTCATCAAAGCCAACTTCTATATCCCTTATATTCATAGACAGCAGTTCATTGCGGCTATAACCAAGCATATTGGATGATGTTTCATTGACGTCCAGAACATCCCCTCCGGGATGCTTAATAAGGAGAAAACCATCGAGAGAACTCTGGATTACAGTTTTATACCATGTGCTATTCTTATCAAAATGCCCTGAAGACTTGTTTCTGTTTTGACAGGCTTCATTCACTGTTATTTTTGGCTTCTTTTTGCTTATCTTATCCATTCATATCCTCAATGTGAAACACGGTTTAACTGTGAACAAAGTTAAGTTGAATATATACAATGCCATATATTATTACTGATTATGAATGGATGTCAATTATAGACAAAGAAACAATGACCCTTGTGTTGTATTGTTCATATATATTATGTAAACACTTCCCTCTTATAACCAGCCGAAGCCCCCCTCTCTCAGGCGGGCAAATAAGTAACCTGTACAAGGCAGTGCCGGTCAACTCTGGCTGGCTTCGCCCGTCTGCAAGCTCTTTACACAAGCCAGCGGCAGGCGGGCGCATTTGTCTGCCACCTTGCGGAAGTGAAAACCATATACGGACAGGCTGATTGCCAGCGGCAGCGAGCGCGGGCGGCAAAACAGCACTGACAGAAACAATTTCCAGAAGTAACGCCTGCCCCTGCTCAAGACGCCCAGATACCATATAGACCTGAAAAAGGCTTTTATGTGGTACAGCCTCAACTGGGATGCTTTTTGTTTTTCGTGGGCTTGTATTCCTTGAGGCAGATCATCACGCGTTCGTAATATTGCCTGGGGGCGTAAATTGTTTTTAGTATATACTTGTAGCCATTTATCAGTGTCTCATACTTCATCTTGGGAACGAAGTTTATGGAGCAATCGGTGTTGTCTCCAGAGAAATGGTTCAACAGCTAGGCGCTAACATAGATTATTAATTGAATGTTTCCCCGTTTTGACCTTACCCCGTGTTTAGTCTCACCACCGCTTAGAATCAACGGCAAACGGGGTTCGGATTTGGGACGCTTGAGCCCCGTCCTAGGCCACTTGAAGTATTGCTAGCGTGTTGGCCTGGATTTCTGGTTATTGGCTTTGTATTTGTTATTGGTGGAATTGTGAGAATAATATTAAAGAAGAGACACGCACTATAGATTTCTGTGATAACTATCCGGCGTTAAAGTGAATTCACTTAGCTAATACTCGCTACACTTTGTATATAATGATTATTGACATACTTTGATATTCTTAATATCATAAACTGATAGGGTATTGTAATATTATTATCAGCTTATGATATTTTGCCTAAGCATAAGTTTAAAGAGTCCCTTTA
Organism: Dehalococcoidales bacterium; assembly: GCA_963674855.2. Classification (GTDB taxonomy): domain Bacteria; phylum Chloroflexota; class Dehalococcoidia; order Dehalococcoidales. The sequence continues at coordinate 740,692 of CAXXST010000002.1, read as the reverse complement.
TGCCTAATAATTATAATCATAATAACCAAGAAACTGAAACACCGGCACAATCGTTTGCCGAGAGCAATGCTCAACTACGACTGGAGAATAAAAAACTAAAAAAAGATATTGCGAAGTACAAAAAAGAAAGAAATGAGAATTTCAAGCAAACAAAGCGAGACTTAAGGGAAATCGAAGACAGATATCGTACGTTAGTTGACCTGGGCACCAAGATAGGTGAAGCCATTGTTATGCTTCAGGATATAAACGATAGCGAAGGTATACATACCCATGTCAGTGACCAATGGCCTCAGATTACCGGTTATTCCAAGGAAGAGCTATTGAAGATATCTTTCTTTGACCTCATCAGTCCCGATGATCGAGCCATTTCAATAAAAAGACATCGCCAAAAGATGGCGGGGATAACTATCCCGGATCTTTTCGAATTAGTTATTGTCCGCAAGGATAACACAGAAATACCAATTGAAGTAACCAGTGCGGCAGCCAATTATAAAGGCAAGTTGACTAACATAGCATATATAAGAGATATTAGTGAACGTAAAAGAATGCAAGGCGAACTAGAAAAACACCACGCTCATCTTGAATATTTAGTGGCAGAACGAACCAGAAAGCTTGAGCGTGAACTAAGTAGGCGTAAACGAATTGAAAAAGCCCTCAAAATAAGTGAGGAAAAATACCGCTCCCTGTTCCAGAACGTACCCGTGGCTGTTTTTGAAGTTGATTACTCTGAAGTCAAGAAATATGTTGATAAGCTTAGGTCTCAGGGTATTACGGATGTAGAAGGCTATTTTGATAACAACCTGGAGGCGTTTAAAGAGTGTACGCAACTTTCTAGACTCATTGACGTAAATAAAGAAAATGTAGATTTATTCGAAGCAGAAAACAAGGATGAAATCTTCAGGGTGTTCAGTGAGAATAAAAAAGATCAATCACAATATTATAAGTCTTTCAAAAAAATACTTTATAACATCGTAAACAATAAAAACCCATTTAGTTATGAAGAATTTATCCCAACAGTAAAAGGAAATTGGCAACATCATATTGTAAAGGTTAACCCGGCTCCAGGCTATGAAAAAACATATTCCCGGTTGTATTTCTCCATATTTGATATTACAGAGCTTAAAAAACTGGAGTATGATTTAGAAAAAGCTTATGAATCAGAAAAGTTTTCACGGAAGAAGTTAGAGGGAGAGATAAAGCAGAGATTAGAATTTACAAGATTGCTGGTACATGAGCTCAAAACTCCGCTTACTTCAATGATTGTTACAAGTGAAATGCTTTCTAAACAGCATGATGGTGATTTAAAAACTGTTGCTGACACTTTATATTCCAGCTCTATAGCATTGAATAAGAGAATTGATGAGCTTATGGATATAACCCGTGGTGAAATTGGGATGCTGTCTATTGCCCCTTATCCATGTGATATAATCAGCGTGGTTAAAAAAACAGCAAAAGATTTATCATATGTATTCAAAAAAAACAAGCAGTCATTTACATTAAATACTGATAATAGTGAATTGATTATCAGTATTGACCCTGAAAGAATATCCCAGGTTCTTGATAATCTTTTAGTCAATGCTTCAAAGTTTACTCCTGAGGGAGGCTCTGTTACTTTGAGGACTAAAATAAAGGATAATATGATAGTTATTGAAGTAGAGGATAATGGCCTGGGAATCATAAATAGTGAAAAGCAGAAAATCTTTGAGCCTTACTACTCACGAAAATTCCATTCAAAACCTTATCTGGGAATGGGGTTAGGTCTGGCGCTGGCAAAGATGATTATAACCTTGCATAGTGGATATATAAGCGTTAGGGACGCAAAGCATAAAGGCAGTATATTCTCATTTTCGCTACCTATAAAAAACAGGGTAAGTGTATGAAGCTATTAGTTATAGAAGACGACGATAATATTATTACGACTATTAGATTCGCTTGTAAATTGGGGTGGCCTGAAGTAGAGGTTTTATCAGCAAAATGGGGGCAAAAAGGAATCTCCCTTGTTGAAACTGCGAAGCCTAATTTGGTCATACTTGATTTAGGATTACCTGATATAGACGGGCTTGATGTCCTTAAGCGCATCAGGCAGTTTTCCAGGGTTCCCATTATTGTTTTAACCGTTGCTACAAATGAATCTACTGTTGTCCAGGCATTTGAGTTAGGGGCCAGTGATTATGTATCAAAACCTTTCAGGCAGATGGAATTACTTGCCAGAATAAAAAGGCTTGTTCTGGAAAGGCTTGAAACAGATGCAGGCTTGCCAATAGTATTCGGTGCGTTTATTTTTGACTATGGCAGGCGTAACATAATATACAAAGACAGGTCTATAAATTTACGTTGTATTGAAAACGAAATTCTATATAAACTTATCCTTGAATCACCTAATATAGTAACTTATTCCTCACTTGCCAAATCTGTTTGGGGTGATGATTATGAAGGGGCTGTGGACTCTCTTAAAGTTCATATAATGAATCTTCGCAAGAAAATTGAACCCAACCCCAGCAAACCTAATATCATATTAAACAAAATCGGCGTAGGCTATTCCTTAATGAAACCTTAGCCGTACATTCCCAATCGTACTATTTAATATAACTTACTATTACTTTACTTCACTTAACTCCATTCTTCCCATATTTTACTATTCCTTTACTTCACCATGCTATGTTGTTGGTTAGTGTCTATACGTTTACTATGACATAGCTTTTTGTTTTTCATAAAACCATTTTATTATATTTTCTTTCCAAGCCTGAAAATGCTTCGGTATTTCTTTGGGGCGGAGGGCAAAATTAATTAAATACAAATTTTATTAGCCAATAAATCTAAGGAGAAGTTTTTTATGAATACAAATCAATCTCGCACCACCATCGGCCTAAAATCAACTACCAAAAACAAGCTGGATAAAAACAGGGCCCCCGGGCAGTGTTATGACGGTTTTATCCACCAGCTTGTTGATTTTTGGGAAAGAACCAATGATAGCAAAACTAGATAACTCTTAATGAATAATAAAAGAGGGGGGGTGATGCTTATAGACATAAACTGATTACCTTACTTGTTACTAAATGAAATAACAAAGGTCGAAAAGGAGATCATATAACAATATGACTGAAGAAAAAAAGAAATCCGGCGGAGTATCAAGAAGAGAATTCCTTAAAGACGCCGGTTTACTGGTTGGTGGCACTGCCATCGGCTCTACGGTTCTTTTAGCCGCTTGCAGCGATGGAGAAACAGTTACCGAAAAGGTAACTACCACGATAACAGGCGCAGGAGAAGCAACAACCAAGACGATTACTACCACAGAACAGGTTGGAGAAGTAACCAAAACAGAAACCATCACCCAGAGCAAATTCGTTTGCCCTATTGATGGAATGGAGTTTGATACATTAGAAGAGCTTAAGGCCCACTTTGAGGCTACCCATGGCGGTGAAGCGCCAGCAGCAGCCTTGAACGTTATAAGCTTGACCGTTAATGGCGGGAAATACGAGGTTCAGGTGAAACCACACTGGACTTTACAATACTTATTGCATGATGAAATGGGATGCGTAGAGATAAAAACAATGTGTACCGGACTGGGTCAGTGCGGTTCATGCAGTGTCATCATGGATGGCAGGCCCATCCTTTCTTGCATGACACTGGCAGCCACTTGTGATGGGGCGGTCATAGAAACGTCGGTTGGTATTGCCCAGTCTAACCACCCCCTCATTGAAAGTTACATCAAGTATCACTGTATGCAGTGCGGTTACTGCACACCGGGTTTTCTGGTAACAGCCAAGGCGTTACTGGATAAAAACCCTAATCCTACTAAAGAAGAGATAGAATTAGCGATCGAGGGCAACCTGTGCCGTTGCAGCACCTATCCAGCGCATGTGCCGGCTGTTCTGGAAGCCGCCGAAGTCCTGAAAGGAGGAGCGTAGATAATGGCAGACTTAGTACTTAACAAAGTTGCCCGACCCAACCGTGAGTGCGACCCCGATTATTCAAAAGACTTCAATGTCGTTGGTAAGTCCGGCGTGCGCCGCATAGACGGCTACGAAAAAGCCAGCGGCACAGCTGTTTATTCACTAGACTTCACTTTCCCCGGAACACTCTATGCCAGAATGCTCAGTTGCCCTCACGCCAACGCCAGCATAAAAAGCATGGACACCAGCAAAGCAGAAGCGTACACGGGCGTAAGGGACGTACTGAGATACGATAACCCCGATCCTGCAGTAGCCGCCATAATCCCGTCTCAAGGTTACTTCGAGGGAAAGATGATGGGTGTCATCATTGTCGCCGACACTGATGAGATAGCCCAAGAGGCATTAAGACTGGTAGAAATCGAATGGGACGTCTTACCTTTTACCATGTACCCTCCCGAAGACCAGGAACGTATACAATCGACAAACAAAGGTGATATACAACAGGGTTTCGCCGAAGCCGACCAAATAATCGAATTCACCTATAGCCGAAAGGAAGATGCCGGCCACGTTGAACCCAATAATACCAACGTATCATGGAAAGATGACCACTACGAATATGCACAGGTAGGGCAATGGAATAATCTTCAGGCCGCACAATGGTTCACCCCCAACTCAAACGCCATAAAGCCGGGCGGCGTATCGCAAGCCCGCGGTTACCAGCACCCGGTCTATCAGGGTGGTTCATTCGGTTTAGGTATTACCTTAACACAGCAACTCTTTAAAATAACCGCGGTTCTCAGCCAGAGGACGAAGAGGCCGGTAAAGTTGTTATGTAGCCTTCAGCAAAGCTACTATTCCTTCGTTAGCAGTGACTGCGGTGAAGAATATTTCAAGGTAGGCTTCAAGAATGACGGTACTATAACTGCTGTACAAAACGATCCTACCTTCCATGTAATGCCTTATTATTACGGTCTGTTGCATCTCGTAGAAAATACTAACATCTCAAACCTTCAATGTAACTCCCCAAGCAATAGATTCCCTGGCGCTAACAGGCCGGATACAGGCCCGTACCGTTGCGAACAGAGACCCCCTGTCACAGGGTTAAATCTGGTGACTAATCATGTTGCCGCAGCCTTGGGAATGGACCCGACAGAAGTGGCATTGAAAAATGATGGCTACGGTGGTGAGGGGCAGGAATACATGAAGCAGTTCAGGCTGGATCATGGATTCCCTGACAGGGACAGTCTGCAAGAGTGCGTTGCTGCTGCCAAGGAGGCTATCGACTTTGATAACGTATGGCATGCCGCCGGTGAAAAGACTCTGCCCGATGGCCGCAAGCATGGTATAGGATTTGCATGGGACCATGAATGGAATGATGCCATTTGGTCAGGCACAGGTGCTGTAACAATGCTACTGGATGGTACCGCACAGATAATCGGCAACCATATAGATGTAGGACTGAACGGCGCCAGCACCTATTGCCAGGTTGCCGCTGAAGAGCTGGGCCTGAAGTTTGAAGACGTCTACTTTAAACAAAACGCCGAGGGAAACAATATACAGTTAAAGGGTCCTTCCAGTTCAACAAATGCCTGCGTTAATGGATGGATTGTTAAAAAAGCCTGTAAAAATATCAGAGCTCAGATGCTGGAAACAGCAACACAGGGAGTGATAGTAGACTATTATGGGGGTGAGTTGCCCACCGGTGAACCAGGTGCTGCCATTCCCACACCCGATCCCCTCTTCCCTGACTTGCAGCCGGAAGACCTGGACATTAAGGACAGTGTTATCTTCGAGAAATCCAATCCTGAAAATAAACACACTGTACTCGAACTTTTAGGTCAGACCTACTTGGCTTCAACAAGATGGACGCAGACACCTTTCTTCTCCTTTGAACTCTATAATAATGGGCAAAACCTTGATATGCCACACAGGCACCGGTTATGCAGGCAGGCTCATTTCTGCGAGGTAGCTGTAGATACTGAAACCGGTGAAATCGAGGTACTGAAGGTAGTCAACGTCAATGACGTGGGTAAAGCCCTCTCCCCTGAATCAGTTGCCGGGCAGCAGTACGGCGGCAGCATTATGGGCATCAGCAGAGGCAAACATGAAGAAGAGGTTTATGACCCGCCAACCGGCGTCAGGCTCAATGGCAATCTTCTGGACTACAAAGTATCCACTGTACGAGACTGCGGCCCCATTGATACTATTGCCGTAGAAACCGCGTTGGGATACGGTCCTTATGGGGCTTGCGGTCTTGGTGAATGTAACTCAGATGAAATGTCACCCATTTTGGGCCCCGCAGTCCAGAATGCCATCAGTGTCTGGATTGATGACTTCCCCATAACACCTGATAAAGTCCTCAAAGCGCTGGGAAAGATATAGGAGGAAGAAGATGAAAGCATTTGATTTAGTTAAAGCAAAAAGCATTGATGAAGCAGTCTCAGCTCTGGGGTCAGACGGCACTATGGCTATAGCCGGCGGTACAGACCTGATTAACACGCTGCAGGAAAGAGTGCTGGCTGAATACCCCAAAAAGCTGGTCAGCTTAAAAAGCATCCCTGACCTTGATTACATCAGGGAAGAGGGTGGAATGCTGAAAATAGGCGCTCTTACCCGTCTGGAAGACATCGCCGAGAGCGAACTGGTTAAAGAGAAGTACGCCTGCCTTGCAGAAGCTGCTTCAAGGACCGCTTCACCGCACATTCGTGAATCGGGAACTATCGGCGGCAATATATGCCAGATTAACCGCTGCTGGTACTTCCGCAAGACCGATAACAGGTTTGACTGCATCAGAAAAGGCGGCGGTATGTGCTACGCCATGATGGGTGATAACAGGTATCATTCTATCTTTGGCGGTGTTAAAGCCTGCATTGCTGTTAATCCCAGTGATACGGCGCCTGCCCTGGTAGCCCTTAATGCTACCATCATAACTACCAAGCGGGAGATTGCCGCTGAAGACTTCTGGGATGTAGCCATCCCTGGCTCTACTGTTTTAGACAATGACGAAATCGTCACCGAGATACAGATACCAGAGTTTTCCGGCAAGAGCTCTTTCATTAAGATGGCACTCAGAAAGAGTATTGACTTCCCGGTAGTAAACTGCGCCACCGCTATTGCCGACGGACAGGCGCGCATTTGCCTCAATGCCGTCTACAACAAGCCCTACCGTGCAACGGCAGCCGAAGAAGTAGTTAATGGCAATACCATTGATGAAGCCCTGGCAGAAAGCGCCGGTGCTGCTGCTGTTTCCGGTAACTCCGCATTCCCGGCTAATGGCACTAACCCCGGTAGTAAGTGGAAGGTCCAGATAGCCAAAACACTGGTTAAAAGGACTATACTTAACTGCAAGTAATTCGATAAGTTAGATTGCAGGTAAGGGGGCAAGAAACCCCCTTACCTGCAATGGTTTTGGATATATTGTATGGTTATCGTGAAAGTGAGGAGTTCTGTTGAAATATAACTGGGAAGACACCCTGGACGAACTAAAAGCATATATCAATGCTAACCCTGAAATAGTGATTAAGCGTGATGCAGTAACTATCCCGGAGGATGTAAAACCAGGGTTTTACCGCCTCTTTGACAAGATTAGGGAAGAGATAGTAGAAGCAGAACTTGGAGAGCTGATAGGTAGAGCGCGAGTCTTGAGTGATAACTATATCGCTGCCAGGGGAGCAATAAGCAGACAGGGAGAAGAACGGGTATCCCCTAAAGGGAAAGGGATACTATCCCGTCTGTTTAATAGACTGCGTGGCAAACCGAAGGATAATAGCTTCAGGTTTGATGAGGTAGTGCTTGATGATAACCTGGAGGAGTTTCTCTCCTGCCCCGATAAGGCAATGTTCAGGGTATTGTTTGAGCCTTTGTTTAACCTTTTACAGGAGAAAGTAACACTTAGCGCCTTTAAAGATATCGTAAAGGAGAAGTTATCATTTACCTTCCGCCAACTCTATCACTCAGGCTATGAGAAGTGGATTATTCTAAGCCTGCTGAAGATTATGAGCATAGATGCCGCCTATGAAGTTGAAAGTCATATAATCACGGGGCGAGAGATAATAGAACAGAGCAGAAATGAGTTTGAGGGGGTGGAGAAGTATCCTGTTTCTAAAAATACCAATATTTTTAAATCTATACCTAAAATGGAATTAGTTGCTCTCTCTACAACAGACATAATATTGAAGATGACCGCATCGGAGAATTATCTTGGCATAAAATCCGGTTTCGCGCAAGGCGAAGCTTACATTGCCCAAGAAAGCAAAACCAGAAAAAACATACCTTTTGAATCAGTAATCTCATTCCAGAAAGATGCCCCATTGCTGATATATAAAAGCAATAATCCAGCAGACGTTTCTCTGGTAGCAGATAAAAATAGGTTCTGGCGCCCTGACGCGATAATACTATGCCGTGAGAATGCTGACTTATATACCAGTGAAGATAGGGGAAAAACAAAGATTATTCATGATTCTCTAAAACCCATTATCGGAACTTTTGTGCTTAAGGGACCATTTGCGGGGGGTTCTGAAGAATACAAACAGGAAGATGGCATCTCCGTTCTGGATATAGGCTTCAATCCATTAACCCTCAAGCCGGTAATAGAACGCCTCTCTCCTTAAATAATTACAGCAGCGAAAATGGCTTAATCAAATACAGGAAATTACTGAACGAAGTGACGTTTTGTGAGCTAACAATCCGATGAAAAGTGACATTATGGTATTTGCAGTAGTCCTAGAAAGATTTTATACCGGATTGTAAGCGACGGCTTAAGGTGTAGCCGAATATGTGTTAATATTTAGCCAACTATGCCAGCAGAGTAAAGTGGATGCCGTTAACAGAGCAAGAGAAAAGATGTGTAAACCTCGCCTGCCGTTACTTAAGTGAGTACTACGGAGACGAATGGTCTATCCAAGAGAATTTGGATGACCTTAATCTCCAAGAGCCTACTCCAGAAGTGATTGTTGGCAATGGCACTAAGACCGCTGCGGTGGAAGTAAAGCTGCTCATAGATTTCCCTTACCGGGATTACATAGCGTACCTTCGGAGTAATGAGAAGCGCCTTAAACCACCTTGCGGTGGCTCTTACTATCTTTGCCCAGCGTTGGGTTTCCAACTTCCGATGCCTGCCGATTTACAGCGGCTCGTCAAACGCGAGATAGAGCGGGTTGCTCCAACCCTTAGCCCAGGGCAGAAGAGGACAATACGAATACCACGGCAAGGCTGCGTTTCGTTAATAGCAGAGTCTGACCCGCCAGTTATCTTTTGCTTGCATGGCGGCCCCTACTCTGACATCATGAGCCGTATCAGAGAAAGAATCTCTGGGAAGTTCATGCTTATCGATGAGGGCTTAGAGCACTCCTTCATTACCCAAGAGTGCAAAGAAGCATTCGAAGAGGCGGTAGTAGCCGCGTGTAAGGATCGTCTTGAGGGAAAAACCAGCCCCTTCGATTGGTATGAAGAGTGGGATTTGACCAGGATTGATAGCGAGGATGGCGAAGATGGCGTCTGGATAATAGCTTCTACCGGCGCCCATTCAATGCAGGCATCAGTCGAGCAGTGTGTTCATTATTCCCTCGAAAACGCTATCCGGAAGTTCAGAAGAACACCGCGCTGGGCAGATTTGCATGTGGTAGTATTAGAGGCTTCCCTAGGTTCTCCAACCAGCTTAGCGGCTGGTGCAGTAGAGACTTTCCAACCACAGGACAGAGGGCTTATTAATCATTTCCTTATCGTGGAAGGCGAGAATGTGAATGAGGCCAGTACTATCTCCGCTTCTCTTAAGCGAGAAGCGGAGGCCGAACGCCAACATCAAGAGGCACACGTTCGCGAATCGCCCATATCAAAGGCGCGGGTGCAGAGGTTCGAGGACGACTACCTGAAGGGGCGGCGAGAAATAGGTGCAACAGAGAAGATATTCAGGTACTACGATGCATTTCAACACAAGGCTATACCCAACCGCCTGGTAAGCTTCGGCTTCAACCAACTGGTGGATAAAGGTCCGTTCGTCGATGGCTCCAACTGGCTTGACCTGAGAGGTTGGGAATTCGCTGTAGCCGAAGAGCGCCACATGCTTAAGATGTTGCACGTCCTCCTTGCAGATTCTGTCAGCCACACTAGTCAAATGCTGACAGATACTATCGCCCCACGTCCTGAGGAAATCCTTGACGCAGCCAACAGAATGACCAACTTGCTGGGTAAAAGTAGCAAGAACTTGATAGTACTGGCTACCCATCTGGATACTGAAACGATAGTCTCACTTGAAAAGACGCTAACTACCCCTAAATGGGAACTCGGCGATGACCTAAGAACGAACTGGATTCTGGGCAAACATAAAGGGTACCCTGTCCTCTATTACAATGACCCAGATTTGAGTAGCCTTTACGTCGTTGACATACCGAGCTTCGCGTCTCTCGTTCAGTACGACCCTTTAGTGGATTTGCAGGTGTTGTCGATAGATGAGGAGACTGCGAGGCGGATATTGGGGGAGAGTCCAGATCTTAAGTTAGATGTAGATGCCCTTCTATCTATGGTCAACCTCATCCTGTACCAGTCTTATGAAATTCAGGTTCATGACCAACAAGCGGTTTGGGCTGCCGAGATTTCACTCTAAAAATAGATAGGAACGGTTAATTCCACAAACGGAGGTGATGGTATGGCAATTAACCTCTTCACCAGTTTTGCCAGAGAAGATATTGAACAGCTTGAGAGCTTTGGGCACTCGGATATTCTTTTCTTTGCCGATACAACTTTGTGACGAAACATTTTATATTTCACTAAAGCTTGTTTAGTGCAGCCAGATAGGCAAAAAGAGAGGCTCTCCCAATCTATATAGGGGGAGCCTCTTTTTTGCCTATGGCTGCACTTAAAGTTTTCAAAACAAGAGGAACTGTTGAATTTATCTAGATGTGCTTACTTTTTAATACTAGACTACGCAACACCGCCAAGCCAAGCCATATGCCACCGGCAATGTAAGCCAGTGTGTGGGTTAACTGCAGTTTGGCATATATACTAACGCCCTGCCCAACTACAGAAAAATCCTCAAGCACAATGCCAAAGTCCGCCAGCCGGTTGGTTATCACCATATGGACAGCCACAAAGGCATAGACTATAAGCCCAGCCCCAACTGTTCCCAGAAGCAGTGAGTCTTTCCATCTGCCAAGCTTTGTGCTAGCAAGCGCCAGTAACACTTAACCCGACATATACCCAGGCAACCACTGTCTGCCAGATTGGCGTTACATCGTCTACCAGATAGCTAGATAGTGAAACAAGGTTATGACGCAGCCCCCAGCCGTAGATGTTTATCGCCTGTCCGGTATCAAACCTGCCTACCCACCAGGGCATGATAAACGATGCTATCATAAGCCCCCCAACCGCTGCCACCAGCAGGCGGAAAAGCCACATCATCCGGTTATCCCATATATTTCCTGTTATAACTGTCAGGTTCATATTATTACCTCAATATATCGGATTAGCCATTTCAGGTAAGGGGGCGGGGCATTATTGTAACACCCCGCCCCCTATCTGCTTCTATCTAACCTACAGCCAATAAGGCTATTGAGGATTTACTGGCAGGCCAGTATAGTCCTCTTAACCAGTGTCTTGGCTATCTGTATCTTGTACTTGTTGCCGGGGTTAGAGCCATTAGCCGGGAAACCGGAGGCGCCTGTTACAGCAGCTTCACCGGCTGCTTCGGCATTGGCTTCGTCTATAGTTGCGCCAGCCATAGCTTCCTCTGCTGCTGTTGCCCGAACGGGCAGGTTATAGACGGCATTAAGGCATATCCTTGCCTCAGAGCCGGAAATCATGGCAGCACAGTTTACCACCGGGAAGTCAATCGTCTTCCTGATGGCGAACTTGATAAATGCGCTCTTGCCTGCCGGCTCCGGTATCTGTATCTCGGTGACTATCTCGTCTTCATCCAGTACCGTAGAGCCGGGTATGCCTACATCCCAGAAGTCATCAGCGGCAATATCACGCTTGTTGGTAACTATGGTGGCGTTAAGCGCTACCAGTGCCGGTGCCGTATCCGAAGGATTAACAGCTATACAGGCCTTAACCGCGCCGAAGATGGAATGATAGCGGTTATCTCCGGCCATGGCAAAGCACATGCCGCCGCCTTTTCTTAAGCAGTCAAAACGGTTATTGGGGTGTCTGAAGTACCAGCATCTATTCATTTGGCAGATATTACCGCCAATGGTGCCGGCTTCACGTATATGCGGCGAAGCGGTTCGGTGGGCTGCTTCTGCCAGTGCCGTGTAATTGGATTTGACTATATCGTTATTAGCGATTTCTTCAAGCAGGGTAAGGGCGCCAACTTTCAGCACCCCCCCCTCTTCCTTAATGTAATCCAGACCGGAAATGGTTTTCGGGTTTATAAGCACTGACGGGTAGTTTGAAAGAATACGATTTTTTAAAGCACCAAGTAAATCCGTTCCGCCTGCAATTAACACAGCTCCATCTTGTCCAAGCAGTGTCGATGCTTCATCTATACTGCTTGCATTTACATGTTTAAACTTTTTCATTTTATCACTCTCCTTATATCTTCCCAAGAGCCTTCAGGATTTTTGTCGGTGTGACAGGCAGGGAGTTGATATTGGTACCAAGGGCATTGTTAACAGCATTTAGAATTACAGCAGGCACAACAGTCGCGGTGTCCTCGCCTATGCCTACATTGCCATAAGCTCCTGAGCCGTCGTGCTCTCCCTTTTCACCAACTTCAAGGTATTTCGGTATGATTGTGCCGCAATCACGCATTGTAGAATACTTGTAGTCCAAAAGATTACAGTTGAGCAATACGCCGGTCATGGGGTCATATACAGGTTCTTCTGTCAGGGCTCTGCCCCAGGCCATAAGGGTGCCGCCAACCTGTTGGGTTTCAATACCTTCTGGATAGATAGCTTGTCCTATATCGTTAACATTTACTATCTTCGTTACTTCAACGAATCCGGTTTCAGAGTCAACTTCAACCTCGGCAAAATGGGCTTGGTAATAAGTTGATGGAATTGAGGCGTCGTGTATTTCGTGGTTGGTTTCAGTTTCCCCTTGGCTAACACAAACCTGAATATCCAGAGGCCCTATCCACGCGGCAGGGCAAGGATTTTCCCTCCAAACCAGTATATCCGGTATACTCATTTTGTTCTCAGGGTTGCTCTTTTCGAAGACCATGCTATCCTTAACATCTAGGTCATCCGGCGTTAAATCTGGGAAAGCTGGCGGCAAAACCTGGTAAAGTGCCTGCCTCGGCTGAACAGCACGTTCCAGGAGCAGTTTTTTTGCTTTTTCCGCTGCTGCTTTTATTACCATAGAATTTGTGTGTAGACCACAGGAGCCACCCATTCCTTCCCAAAGAAAACAAGTAGTGTCTTGTTGAGGAGGAAAGTGAACATCTTCAAACCGTACGCCTAACGTCTCAGCGCACATAATCTTTACCGATGTCATCGGCATAACGCCGAAATCAGTTATGTTGCCAAGTATCAAGACAGATCCATCAGAACAAATCCTGACTCCTCCGGAGGCGCTCCAATGATGACCGTCCCATTCTTCTGTCCAGGTAAAACCGAGCCCATGATACTTACCGTTGCTGAGTTGTTTAGAGCCAGATGAATGCCACTTGCTATCCCAGTCAATGATTTCTTTACCAGATTTAATGCATTCCAGAAGACTTGGCGCATTACGTGTATTTGCATTTACAATCAGCGTTGGATCCATCCCTACAGCATTAGCTGCCAAGTCAAAAACCTTGGAAAAATGATACGCTCCGTTATTCAGTTCACAACGAAAAGCCGTTACTGGTGCTTTACTAACAGCTAACTGGTCTTCATGCAAGAAAAAGTTGGGAATTATTGTATCTTTGGACCAGAATCTAGCGCCTACTGTAGTACCTAATCCACCGCCAATTAATGAATCCGTAGATAGAGCTGTAATTTTGCCATCATTTTTCACACCGATTTTTAGTTTACAGGATTCTATCTTTCCATCATGATAGTAAAAATCCCCTTTTCTGTCGGTTAGGATCTTGATAGGCTTTCTGGTCTTTTGTGCAAACAGAAGGGCAAACAGAGTCGGTCGCGGATGGAAATTGTTATGCCTTAATCCATAGGTCCCGCCTGAATAGTGTTTTTCAATCCTGCATTTAGACATGGGTAGTTGAGGAAAAAACGACCTGAAGGTCTGCTGTATAGCTACGCCAGACTGCTCTTGTATATAGAAGACGACCTCATCATTATCACGAATGTCTACTACGACAGAATCACATTCTGCCGGAGCGAATTCGAGGTATTCATAAGATAAGTTTTCTTCCACTATGACATCAGCATCTTGGTATCCCTGTTCTACATCGCCCCATGCAAACTCAAGCGCAAAAAGGTAATTTCCTTCAAGGGTAGTATTAACCCAAGGTGGTAGCATTTCAGGATGTTCATTTTTTATGTTGGGATTACGAATAACAAGAGGGGCGTCTGCCTTAAGAGCTTCTTCGGCGCTTAACAGAAACGGTAATTCCTCCCATTCTATCTGAATAAGGCTTAAAGCTTCATCGCAAATTTCTTCGCTTTCCGCGCAGACTGCTATGTTGCATTCCTCGCCCCAGAAATAGTATTCATCTGTTTGTACTGAATATGCGTCGGCTTGGCCGAACAGCGGCCTTATTCCTTGCAGTTCCGCATCATCGTATTTCAGAATTGAAACTACTCCCGGTAATGCCTCAGCTTTTGAGATATCAATGCTTTTTATTTTTGAATGTGCATTCGGATGAATCAGCATCTTGCCGTAGAGCATCTGAGGAAGCTTTATATCTCTGTTAAAAGTCGCCTTTCCGGTGGCTTTGGGTAGGCCTTCTGCGTGACGATAACCTCTTTTACCTATAACTGTATATTCTTCAGTCATATTGTCCTCTCCTTTCTAAAGTGATGACGATGCGTCTAGTACGGCCTGGATATGGTATGGATACGTGCTGCATCTGCACAGATTGCCTTCTAAGGCGAAGGCGATTTCATCGGCTGTCGGGTTTGGATTTCTGTCTAGCAGTCCTTTTGCCGTCATAATAAACCCGGGGGTGCAGTAGCCGCATTGCGAACAGTGATTATTGACATAGGCTTCGATCAAAGGGTGGTTCTCTAATGCCAGCCCCTCAGCCGTTTGTATGCTCCTGCCATCGCACTCTATCGCAAGGAGCATGCAAGAGAGTAATGGCTTGCCGTCAGCCAAAACAGCGCAGGATCCGCATTGCCCTTGTTCGCAACACATATCTTTTACTGAAATGAACTCAAGTACATCATGCAGTAAGTGCCTTAAGGTCCAATACGGTTCAATCTGGACCTCGTATAGTTTGCCATTTATTGTAAGGTTTATCACGTTCAGATCTGCTGAAGTTGCCTCCCCTCCGTGTTCATTTTCGAAGTGGGCTTGGAGATCAGCCAGGGAATCAAATTCCATCCCATCAACAGGGCAAACGTATTTGCTCTGGGTGATTGTTTCTGTTTTGACCATTTCTCCAGCCGTAACTGTCTTGGTTGTTGTTGCTCCTGCGCCTGTTACCGTGGTTGTTATTTTTTCGGTAACTGTTTCACCATCACCGCAAGCAGCAAGTAATACGGTAGAACCGATGGCAGTGCCACTGACCAGTAACCCAGCGTCTTTTAAGAAATCACGCCTTGATACTCCATCGGAATTATTTTTCTTTATTTCTTTAGTCATATTATTTATATGATCTCCTTTTCGACCTTTGTTAATCTTAGTTATTAACTGATGAGGTTACTATATATCTATAAGCACCACCCCTCTCTCAATGTATTATCAATTACCCTCTGTTACTGCTGGCCTTTTCCCAAAAGTCAACAAGTTGGGTGATGAATCCGTCATAACACTGACCGGGAGCTCTGTTCTTATCCAGCTTATTTTTTGTAACTGCTTTAAGACCGATGGTTGTACGGGGTTTGGCTAGGTCGCTGCCCCTTTCTTTAAACGGCACTGCTTCATTGTTTCTGCCCAATATATGCCCCCCTTATATTTAGATTGCTTAAATAGCTATTAATAAAAACTTAGTTATCAGAAATCCAATTAAATATATCGCTAAAAAAATACTAATAGCCCCTATAGAGAATCTTATAAGTAAAACAGATTGAAAAATACACATACAGAGATATCGAAAGACAAACCATACTAGACAAAAACAAATAAATACAGTTAATTAAATACGTAATAATGCTTCAAGAATCAATATTACGTATTGATAAGTATAAGAAAGAATAGTTAGAGTGTATGCAGCATAATATACTCAAAAAAATATGAGTATATATACTCAAAATATATGGCGGCATGCAGTTAGACTGGTAAAAGACTTAAAGGCTTATATCTAAATAAAGTTATTGAATAAAGTTATGGCGATAAGCAAAAGCAACAAGGTCAACGGTTCTGCGGATATTAAGTTTCTTGAATATGCGATAGCGATAATTCTCTATAGTCCGAACGCTAAGAGACAAGTTTTCAGCAATATCTCGTATCTTTTTCCCATGAACTAATAAATTAAAGACCTGTAGTTCCCGGTCAGATAATAGACCTACCGGATTATTTTCTTCTTGCATAGGATGTAATAGTTGAGACATTACCAATTCCTTGGCGCCATCTGGAATATATAGTTGATTATGGGCAACGTATCTTACTGCGTCTTGGAGTTCTTTTGAAGATGCCATCTTTGTAATATAGCCTAATGCCCCGGCTTTTAGACAACGAGCAGCATATTCCTCCTCGGGGTGAACAGTAAGGATTAATATTTTTGCATAAGGAAATGCTGATTTAATATTTTTACATGCCTCTAATCCATCCATTCCAGGCATAGCAATATCTAATATCGTAACATCAGGGGAATATCGCTTATATTCTTCCACTGCTTCACGCCCATTCTTTGCTTGGGCTATTACAATAATATCCTGGCTATTTTCAAGAAGATGGCGAATGCCATCGCGGACAAGAATGTGGTCTTCAGCAATCATGACATTAATCATTATAAATACTACTTAACAAGTTTCTTTAACAATCATAACGGCAGATTGATTACCACCATAGTACCTTTCCCAATCTTGCTTATAATACGTATTGTGCCACCCGCCATAGATGCACGCTCACGCATGCTGATTATTCCAAGGGATGAATTATTGTAATGCGTTTTTACTCGCATGCCAATACCATCATCCTTAATGGCAATGTGTAGATTTTTATTTCTATTTGAAACTGTTATCTTAGCTTGATTTGCTTTTGCGTGTCGTATTACGTTAGTCAACACTTCCTGTACGATACGATAAGCCGTGATTTCTGTTTCCTTTCTAACCTGTATTTTATGGATTATGCTGTCTTTGATGTTGACTGGAAAAGAAATGCCAGTACGACGTTCGCAATCTTCAGCATAGATTTGGATTGCTTTCATTAAGCCAAAATCATCTAATATTTGTGGGCGAAGATCTTTTAAAATATTACGAGTAATATAAACAAGATTAGAAAGAGATGCTAATTGCAGATCAAGAGCTTTTCGTATATTAATATTGTCTGAAAGGTCTCGTATCAATGAGATTTCCATTCTAATTGCAACTATATTTTGGACTAGCTGGTCGTGCAGTTCGCGAGAAATATTTAAACGCTCTTCTTCTTGGGCATTTAGTATTCGTTTACTGAGCATTTTTAATTGTTTTTCGGAAGTCTTTAATATATTTTCTATCCTTTTGAGTTCCGTTATATCTATATCCGCAATAACTACTCTACCCCAAGTCTTTTCGTAACCCGGTACGATAGAACAATGCTGTAAAATATATAAAGGGCGGCCTGAGAAAGTACGAAATGGCAGTTCTCGACTTATAATGTTTTGTTCTTTTAGAAGCATATTAACAGTTTCTATGTTTAGTGTTAAATCATCTTTGCCAAGTTTTAAGTTACCTTTTACTAAACCCTTTATTCTTTTATTAACAATATTAACACTGCCCCCCATCATTTTTTTTGCATATTTATTCATTCTCACTGCGCGTGGTTTACTGGCGTATTCTACTATTTTTTCAGGGTGGTTATTGAAATACGTTTTCAAATCTTTAACATCTTTTGAATTTAGATTGTCGATGAACTTTTTTGTTTCAGAATAATCAAATTCCCAAAGGCTTATAGGAGCATTTTCAAAAAGTATTTTATACTGTTCTTCTGATAAAACTAAGTTTGCTTCAATTTCTTTACGCTCTGTTATATCCCTTATATATACCACATTAGTTGATTTGTCTTCATAACTGGTCCCAGCACTGGTTATTTCAACAGGCACTTTTTTCCCATCTTTGCGAACTATATTTAGTTCAAAGAGGTCAGGAATAGTCTTGCCAGCCATCTTCTGCCGATGTCTTTTCATTGAAATCTCCCTGCCCTTTGGACCAATAAGGTCAAAAAAGGACATGTTAAGTAGCTCTTCTTTAGAGTAACCTGTAATCTGAGGCCACTGGTCACTGACATAGGTGTGCATACCCTCTCTGCCATCTATATCTTGGAGCATGATAACAGCTTCGCCTATCTTGTTTCCTAACTCGATAAGTGTGCGATATCTAGCCTCGGTTTCTCTCAGCTTTTCATCAATTTGTTTGTGATTGGTGATATTCCTAATTATAGCTACTGCACCGGTAAATTGTCCGTCTGAGAACAGCGGAGACTGCTTGGCATGATACCATTGCTTATTGCCTGCTATCTCAAGCGAGTATTCATATTCGTCTACCTTGCCAGCCTCATTCTTTTCAAATGCTTCACTTATAAGAGTATCAAAATAGCCAAGCAAGACATTGGTGTATTTCTTGCCAACGAACTCTTCAGGAGGTAGATACAACTCTTCACTGGGAACATAGAATTCGGTAAATACCCCATCCCTATCCAAGATGAAGATAAGATCTTTAAGGGAGGAGAAGATATTGTTTATTCTGCCATAATTACATTCAAGTTCAGCTACACGCTGGCGAAGGTATTCCAGTTCTTCATCCTTGCTTCTTGTATTAATCTTGCCCATAAATACCTTCAGAATAAGATAATTTGTATATATGAAGTGAAATTATTAGTAAATATATACTTTTATAATATTACCTTAGGGTAATTTCTGTCAATGAAAATAGTAAAGATTATTAAGCTAACATCTCGTTAGGATGTGAAGTAGGTTGCACTTGACCTTACCCCAATCTTAGTACCACCACCATCTTAGAATCTTCCGGCTAGTTCCATGTATTGCTCCGGTGCTAATCCACCCAGTGAGCTGTGCGGTCTGACCTCATTATAATCCTTTCTCCACTCTTCAATAACCCCTCTGGCGTGCTTTAAGCTTAAAAACCAGTTATCATTTAAACATTCGTCACGGAATCTGCTGTTGAAGCTTTCAGCGAAGGCATTCTCCACGGGCTTGCCAGGACGAATAAAGTTAAGCTTGATACCTTTGCGATAAGCCCACTCATCCAATGCTTTGCCTGTAAACTCAGGGCCGTTATCTACTGTAATGACTTCAGGCAACCCCCTTGTCTCAGATAGCCTCTCAAGTACCTTTACCACTCGTAGCCCGGCTAGAGATGTATCCACTTCAATTGCCGGGCATTCACGTGAATAGTTATCCACAATAGTCAGGGCACGGAAGCGTCTGCCGGTAACAATACTGTCCGATACAAAATCCATAGACCACTTCTGGTTTACCCCTTGTGGCGGCGGCAGTATTACCCTGGCGACTGCCGCACCCTTTCTGCGCCTCTTCCTTCGTAACGCCAGCCCTTCTTCCCCGTATATCCGTTCAGTACGTTTATGATTAACCACAAGATTCTCACGGCGCAGCAGAATATGCAGCCGAGGGCTTCCAAACCGTCTGCGCTGCCGTGCAAGTTCCCGCAGCCTTTGACGCAAAGCACTATCATTCGCCCGATGAGGCTGGTAATTATAGACTGTACGGCTTATATCCACCAGAAAACATGCCTTCCTTTCACTTAGCCCAAGACTGCTGACAATATTCTTTATCGCCTGCCTTTTGGCCTCAGGCTTTAGAAGTTTTTTGACAGGAGTTCCTTCAGTGCCCGATTATCCAGTGCCTGTTCGGCTACTATCTGCTTCAGCCTTCTGTTCTCGTCTTCCAGCGTCTTCAGCCTCTTAAGCTCACTCACTGTTAAGCCGGCATATTTTGCCTTCCAATTGTAGTAGCTGGCATCGCTCATGCCATACTTACGGCAGAGATCGGCTACCCTGGCACCGGCCTCTCCTTCTTCGAGCACGGCAATGATCTGTTCTTCCGTGTATTTCCTGCGTATCATGTAGAATCCTCCTATTCGCTATATTCTAGCGGAGAACTCTAAGTGCTGCTGGCACTGTTTATGGGGGAAAGGTCAGTACAGTAAAGCCTACTAACTTTGAAGATAGGGCGCAGCCATCGAGATATAAACCTAAAGTCGATATCATCCGTTATTTACACCAACACACGGTTGGTTTTATATTAAAATCCTCAGCATAAATAATTATTCTCTAAATCTATGTTTCTTACTTCAGAGATTAAACTCGTTCCATCTGGCAATATAAGTGTTACCTCAAGGATGCCGGAGTCACTATAACGCTCGCTATGTTCTAGAAGTATTTCGACTCCAAACAAGGTGAAATCTTCGCTGGTTATTTTAATGCCATCCCACTCTTGGATAAGTCTGATTTCTTCATCCGGCTGACCTTGATATAGCATTCTGGAAAGCTTTGCATTAATAGTGCCATCAACCTTGACTAATAAACCGCTATTATCCCTTGGTATTAACCAAAAGCTTAAAGAAGTTATAGCCTCTAATGATTGTATCTGCCTAATCTCTATATCAAGTGATACAACCTCAGCCTTCTGAACGCTGTTGGTATAAGTACAACTAGGGTTCACGAACACTAAAACCATTGGTATCAGCGAAAATAGCAAGATTCTCCATATATTTATTTTCTGAAATTTACTGTAGAAGCCACATATGTTCATAATACACATTTCCTTAATAATATTCTTATACACAATAGCAACACTCACATTTTCTTTTATACGCATTCAAATAGGCTAATTTAGTGTCAACGAGATGAACGCATTGCCTCTGCCAGTTCCTCAGTCCAGGGTAGTGTCGTCTTTCCTTCCCTTGCCATTTGGTCAGACGCTTCTTTTAGATTAACATCTTCCAGTTTCCCTCTGGTTATAATGTTGAACTGCACCAGCTTTTCAGCTAGATTGTGACAGTAGGTACAATTGCTGCATTGATAATTACACGAAGTAACTTTTTCAAATAATTTGTATCTATCGAGACCTTTATTATCCACGTAAGCACAGGTATGCAGCCCGAATTGGTGCATGCTGCTGCTAAGTATGTCCAGCAGGTCTCCGTCCCAGCTTTGCTTCAAATAGGCTTTGGTTGCCCTTTCAATAAAGCTCGGCGCTCCCATCCTGCCGACTATCTTGAAAAAACCGGTTATCTCTGCGTATTTTTCAATATCCTCGGGCCTTATCCAGCCGGACTTGAAAATTTGCGAGGGGTCACTCATAGTCTTGGAAACGCAATTATCGAAGAAATAGTCCTCCACATATTCACCCATTTCTTTTGAAGAATGAGAGATGTAATTAAAATGAAACTTTCTGAAGGGGCATTTATACAAACAGCCTTCGTTAACCATCAGCTTGAGCTTTTTATTTGTAACCCTTTTTATCTCTTTTAGAAGCTCCAGGTTACGGTTAATACTGGCGTCAGGTGTTATAACATCAGCCCCAACCTCAGAATACATAACCGCCCGCTGTATGCAATCTATATCCCCAAGCACAGAAGCGTGGATTTCCAGATCTGGACAGCATCTTTTTACCTCTATAATGTAAATAGGATTGGCGATTGTAACGCCTTCAAGCCCGTGTTCTTCGTGCATCCGCTTCAGAAAGTCTGCTTTGGCACTAACTACTTTGGGCTCATACCATTCCTGACCTTCGCAGACTGAATTCATAACCAGATTCACACGCAGGCCTGCTTTGTGGATTTTATCCACAGTACCAATGAACTGGGCTTCGTCTACTTCAGGGGTCACTCTGCCAGAACCAGAGAATGTTTGCGGCCCTGAAAGGTAGATTTCTTTGATACAGTTACTATTCGAATTCTTTAGCCTGAATAACCCCTCTAAAGCTCCGGTATCACCGGTATAAGGTATGGAAAACTCAAAGCCATCTATCAACAATCTGTTCTCCTTTAACTACTCTTTCGCAGTCACTTCAGTATTCATCAGCGCCTTGACAATCGGTTCCAGCCTGAGCTGGTCAAAGCTGGCTGTCAGTAGATGTATGCCCGCACCCCGCTCTTCTGCCCCTTGTTCTGAAGAAAAGTACCTGGAAGTCATCTCAAGAGCCATTTCTTTACAGGCTTGCCCTGGCACCGGCTCTTCAGAGACTATATAGGTTCCAAAAACCGGCTTGAGAGTGCCGTGGTGAAGCATTATCTCATCTAGCCCCTTTGACTGATACCAGCCCTTTTGCGTTTTGCATTCGATAATGAGGTCCGGTCTGCAGATTTTTGTTCCATCAGCTACCAGTGCAATATCCACAGGATTGTCAGCTGTGTAAACAAGGATAAATCTAGACTCAAAGGCTAAAACGGATCCAAAAGAATACCACTCTCTGCGTTCACTGAAATCAGAAGCATACGATATAGCTTTGCCCATCTCTAATCTTAGGGCAAAATAACGTTTTAATATGCTTGAGTAGACTATTAAATCCGGCACTATTAAGGTAACAGGACATGGCTGCTGCCTTAATACTTGTTCAAATGAAAGGCAACTCGATTCTACTGGAGAGGGAACTTGCCATTTAGGCCTAATTAGAAATTCTCGTAAATCTCTTCCACTTCCATTCTTAGCCGGGGGGAGAGTAACCTGGAACAACCTGGCAGCCTCAAGTAGCTTCACGAGAGAAAGGGCTACCCATATTTTATAGCCCGACTGGTACAATGGCTCAAACGTAGTTTTAATATCCTTTAAAGCGTATTTTTCAAGTGTTTCAATATCCACCTTCGCCTGCAGCAAATCGAATAGTGGATTGAATAGTCCCGTTTTTAGTTGGTCAATTGGGTCTCTCAGGAACTTTATAAGGTAATCATCCATTGAAATATCTTCCAACCCAAGAAGTCGGATTATATCTTGCTCTACCTGGAGGTAATTCTGGCTAAGAATTGTGGCTTTAGTGGAAAATTCTGGGAAATTACTCCCGATAAATGAAGTTCTTGCAGCGTTGAAAAAGCGGTAGAATTCAGGACGAGTACTTTCAGGTAAGGTAATGCGGCTTGCTCCTATTTCAACCTCGGGATGCTCAATAACAAAGTCGGTTAAATTAGTATATGCCTGACGCCATTCTTCTGACATTTTCATCCTTTATTTAAATTATTTGTTAATATTCACTCTCATTGAAGCCATATTGCATTTATTTATTTTCAGTAATCAGTTATTTCAGAGAACCGTGTTCTCTTTACAGATAATTCACGGTTCTCTGAAATAACCCTGTTTTGCGCCCCTCTAAACCGGCTGACAGTTTTCAGTCAGTGAAGAAAGACTGAATAATTTTAAGCGCAGGCCAGTATGGCTTTTTTCACCATACCCTTGGCTATCTGTATCTTCCATTTGTTGCCTGGATTATTACCCATAGCTGGCAAGACTATGTTTCCAGTTACGGCAGCAGCACCGGCCGCCTCGGCATTAGCCTCATCTATCGTTGCACCTGCGATAGCCTCTTCAGCTGCCGTTGCCCGTACGGGCTTGTTGTAGACCGCATTCAGGCAAATTCTGGCGTCTCCGCCACCAATAGCCGCCGCGCAATTCACGACGGGGAAGTCAATAGATTTCCTTAGGGCGAATTTGACAAAGGCGCTCTTGACGCCCGAAGCCAGAGCCGGTACCTGGATTTCTGTCACGATTTCACCGTTTGCCAACACCGTTGAGCCTGGGATAGTCATATCCCAGAAGTCCTCGGCTTCAATGGTTCTTGCTGTGGTTACTATCTTGGCACCAAGGGCTACAAGCGCTGGGGCGGTATCACTGGGATTGACGGCCAGACAGGCTTTAAGTGCGCCGAAGATAGAATGGTATCTGTTATCGCCAGCCATGGCATAACACATATTGCCGCCCTTTCTTAAACAGTTGAACCAGTTATCTCTTTTCCTGAAGTACCAGCAACGATTGAGCTGGCAGATGTTGCCGCCGATAGTGCCCATCTCCCGGATATGCGGCGAAGCCGTCTTGTGGGCAGCTTCCGCCAGCGCTGTCCAGCCTTCATGGACGACACTGCTCTTGGCGATATCCTCAAGAAGGGTACAGGCACCTATCTTGAGCATACCACCTTCTTCTTTGATGTAGTCAAGGCTGGGACTGATGCTTTTGATGTTGACGATACTTTTAGGATACAGGTCATCACTCAATACGCCAATTCTCAGGGTGCCTATAAGATCAGTACCGCCGGCATTCACCGCCGCATCACCCTTGGCCAGCGCGGCTACTGCTTCATCAAGTGTTGTGACATTTACATGTTCAAACATTCTCATTTTATGCTGCCTCCTATATCTTTCCCAAAGCTTTTAGGATTTTTTGCGGAGTGGCTGGGAAATCATCAACGTGCTTACCTATAGCGTTGTATATGGCATTCATCATGACACCATGACTAGAAGCGCCAACGCACTCACCAATGCCTGAAGTGCCATATGGGCCAAGCCCCAACCCCCCCTCTACGAGATGGTAGTCAATGGGTCCGATATCATTCATGGTGAGCCATCTATAGTCTATAAGGTTGTCGTTGAGGTTGATGCCGGTGGTAGGATCTTTTATGACTTCCTCATTTAAACCCCATCCAATTCCCATATAGAGTCCACCATATTGCTGGCCGTTACACCCGTCAGGATTTATCACCTTGCCCACGTCCGTTAACGGTGACTGCCTTCTTTACATCCACCTCCCCGGTGTCGGGATCCACCTCTACCTCGGCGAATTGAGCCTGCCTGCCGAGGTGACTTGAATATGGAGCCCATCCAAAGCCGGGGGTCTCGCCAACACAAACTATATCGTCAGTGTTATGCATTATGAAGTTGTGGTAAGCCGGTATGCCACTCCATATTTGGACTATTTCTCTTACCGTCTTTTTGTTATCAGGATTGGCTTTTTCAAAGACTATGCTCTCCTTTATATCCAGTTCTTCTGGTGTTTTCCCTTCGAAGGGGATGTACGGCACATAGTCTGGTGCTGAAATAGCCAATTCAAGAATTTTTTGCTTTGCTTTCAGGGCACCATCAATAAAGGCTGGTAAATTGGTACCAGTGCCAGAGGAACCACCAGGACCCCACACATCAAAATTGCCGTCGTCCGTTGTGGTATCTGTATAAATATCTTCATATTTCATTCCCATTTCATCAGCGACAGCCCGAACGTAAGCATTCTCGGTCATCATACCCGGATCTAAACGTCTGTAACGTAAAAGAACCTTTCCGTCCTGATTGACCCTCACTATTATCTTGCCATAATACTTGAAGCGCGCACCCCATTCGGTCCGCGTGAACAAAGCCTATGCCGTGCATTTTTCCATTAGCTAGTTTCTTTGTACCGGGGCGCGTGCCACTTGCTATCCCAGTCTATTAATTCCTTGCCTTCTTTTATTACCTCTTCCAAGCTATCAAATTCCGGCAGCCCAAACTCATGCTTTTCCTCTGCAAACTCCTCCCTGTTTTTACCTCCAGCGCCATCGTTTTTCAGGGCTACTTCAGTTGGATCCATGCCCAGCTCAGCGGCTACATGGGTAGTTACAAGTTGCTGGGGGAAACATTCGGATGGATCGTCTCTAATGGTTGCTGTGAATGGTAAATTCAAGAATGGAGTCCGAGCAGATACATGCATGTTGGGTATTCCCCAATGATGCTCCATATGTCCAAAATAATAGGTTGAAATATTAATAGAATCTACATCTAAAGCTGTAATGGTGCCGTCCTCTTTAAATCCAACTTTGAATTTTAAGAATCCAAAAGGGGTGCCCTTGACATTGAAGTGACTTCTGTCATCGAGCGCCATTACCGGCCGGCCGGTCCTTCTGGCCAGCATAACAGCCACCTGGGGATACCTGGCGCAATATGCCGTAAAACCCCAACCCCCAAAATGACCACCGGAAAAGGGAGTATAAACATGCACATTGTGAGAAGGTAAACTATTGCCAATGGGATCAATCGACATAAATACGTCGCACTGGTTTGGGAATTGCTGTTGCGACCAAATATGAACATCGTCACCTTCGCATTTGACCATAGCAGCATTACCCTCTACACCTGCGACTGTCAGCTGGGCATGATTACTGGTGAACTCGATGATATGGTCGGCTTCGGCAAAACCTTTCTCGACATCACCTAAGGTTATTACCTCTTCCGCAGACAAGTTACCCTCAGGATTTACATCCGGGTAAATTATTGGGGCATTTTCTTCCAACGCCGCCACCGGATCTAAACAGAACGGTAACTCTTCCCATTCTATTTCTATAAGCTTTAACGCTTCGTCACATATCTCTTCGCTTTCGGCACACACTATGGCACCAAACGGCTGATCCGAGAAGTGTATAGTGTCTTCAAGAAAGCGAGTACCTCGATCTCCTCCAAAAACCAAAACCCCAGCACCCCCCTCTTCCGCCATTCTGTCTTTTGGGTCGTCATATCTGATTATGTCCCATACCCCGGGAAGGACTGCAGCTTTGTTGGTATCCATCTTCTTGATTTTGGCATGAGCAAAAGGTCTGGTTAGACATTTTGCATAGAGCATACCCGTGGCAGAATAATCCCTGCTATAAAGAGCTTCCCCATTCACCTTTTTTAAACCTTGCATGGGGCGCTGGCCGGGCTTACCTATGTAGTTGTATTCCGGTAGCGTTCTATATGGTAACTCTGTCATATTACTCATTCTCCTTTAACTACTACTTGCTTCCAGCACGGCTCTGATATGCGCTGGATAGGTTCCACACCTACACATATTGCCAGCCAAGGCTTCTCTTATGTCTTCTTCAGTGGGTTTAGGGTTATGGTCCAGTAATGCCTTGGCTGTTACAAAAAATCCGGGTGTACAGTAACCGCATTGTGGGGTAAAATTCATAACGTAAGCTTCGGTTAATGCATGGTTAGTCTCTGCTATACCCTCTGCAGTTTCAACAACCGCTCCGTCACATTCTGCGGCTAGCGCCATGCATGATAAGATTGGCCTGCCGTCCTTGATAACACTGCATGAGCCGCAAGCCCCATAACCAAAACACATATCCTTGGGAGATGTGAACCCCAGTTTTTTCCGCAGCAATTCCTGCAGTGTCTCATTTGGATCAACCTGAACATTATATACCTTTCCGTTAACGTTAAGGCTTACAACGTTTAGGGCTGCTGGCACCTCACCTGCATGCTCAGAATTGAAGTGATTCTGTAGCGCGGCTAAGGTATCAAATTCCTGGTTACAGGATGGGCAGACGAACTTCTGCAGGGTGATGGTTTCTGTTTTGGTTACTTCTCCAACCTGTTCTGTGGTGGTAACCGTCTTGGTTGTTGCTTCTCCTGCGCCTGTTATCGTGGTAGTTACCTTTTCGGTAACTGTTTCTCCATCGCCGCAAGCGGCTAAAAGAACCGTAGAGCCGATGGCAGTGCCACCAACCAGTAAACCAGCGTCTTTAAGGAATTCTCTTCTTGATACTCCGCCGGATTTCTTTTTTTCTTCAGTCATATTGTTATATGACCTCCTTTTCGACCTTTTTATTTCTAATCGTTACTGCTTTGTTTATTAATTTTGTTCTATAAACACCACCTCCCTCTTTTAATATTCATTAAGAGTTATTTGGTTTTGCTATCATCGGTTTTTTCCCATAAATCAACAAGCTGGTGGATAAAACCGTCGTAACACTGCCCGGGGGCCCTGTTTTTATCCAGCTTGTCTTTGGTTATTTTTTTAATTCCGATGGTTGTGCGAGGTTGAGATTTATTCATTTATTATTTCTACCTCACATGAAGAAGAAGAGTTATCCAGTTAAGCTTTAGGCAAAGAAGAAGAAACCTACCGGTACTCTGGTTTCTCCCTACAGATTCTAAAAGAATCTGTATTTATTGTTAAGAAACTCTCCGTGTTATTTAATAACTTTTGACAGTCGTTTCTTTTCATGAATTCAAGGCTTTTATTGTTTGGCATAGAAATCATTCAGATAATTAATAAGCTAGTAAAGAAATATAGATAATTATAAATTAGTAGAACTTACAAATAGTTTACAATTAAGGGGTTCAGGCATACAGATGCCTTACAGTTACCTTACAGAAACTTACAGAAACGAATATTATTAATAGAATGTTTATAAATATATGGAATGGTTAGATAAGGAAAGTAGTTATTATGAGGAAGGATTACTCTGGGGTTTGTAGACTATACCCCACCCCCGGTATAGTTATGATAATTTGTGGATTAGAGGGGTTTGCTTCAACTTTCTGCCTCAACCTGCGTATATAGACATGAATTGCCTCATTAGAACCAGGATAGTCAGCTCCCCAAATTGATTCGGCTAATTCTTCCATGCCCACTGTGCACCCTTTGTTTTTTATAAATGTCTCTAACATATGAGACTCAGTCATAGTTAATGCAATCTCCCTATCACCAATAATAAGTCGTTTCTTGGCGGGAAGAAAGCTTACAACCCCAAAGGATAAAGGCATATTGCTAGTTTCGTATTGGTCACGCCTTAAAATGCATTGGACCCTTGATAAAAACTCCATCTGCCGGAAAGGTTTTGTAATATATTCATCGGCTCCTAGCTCCAGACCTTCTACAACATCAGCTTCATCAGCTCTGACAGAAAGAATCAACACCGGAGTTTCTGCAAAGCCCTTGATTTGTTTTAGCACGTCAAATCCATCTATGTCAGGCAAGCCAAGGTCCAGAATAATAAGATTAGGATTTTCGCTGGCAACAAGATCTATGCCTTTCAATCCTTGATTGGTTTTAATAATAATGGCTTTAGGCCAGCGAATTTTCAGGGTCATAGCAATGGTATCTGCTATCCTACAATCATCTTCTATGATTAAAACCTTCATCGCTTTATTTTCCATTGTCTTTATTATTTAATTGGTTATCCACTGGTAATACTAGGGTAAAAATGCTTCCTTTGCCTTTCTGGCTTTCAACATTTATGTGTCCCTTATGTAATTCGGCCAGTATTTTGGCTAATGGCAATCCTATTCCCAGGCTGGATACTCTCCTC
Source organism: Dehalococcoidales bacterium (assembly GCA_963674855.2). Classification (GTDB taxonomy): domain Bacteria; phylum Chloroflexota; class Dehalococcoidia; order Dehalococcoidales. Next base: position 711,550 of record CAXXST010000002.1, on the reverse strand, counting down.
TCATCCCCTATTTTATGGTGGGACCGGAAGATTTTTGAAACTGTTTCCGGAGTTAAACCCGGGCCATTGTCACTTACTTCAATAAAAAAGCTTTCACCGTTAGCAAATGCACGAAGTTTAATAGTTCCATTTACAGGGGTATATGCAAACGCGTTATTTAACAGATTAAGGATTATCTGAGTTATACGCTCCTCATCAACCCACAATCTTGGCAACTTATAGGATATATCTTGTTGAAAAGTTTGCATATTCTTTTTTACAGTTGCCTGGGCATAAAGTACTATTTTCATAATAAGCTCCTTAGGCTCAATGAAAGTACGGTGCAATTCCAGGCGCCCGACTTCACCTTTGGCAAGGTCAAGCATTTCATCCACTCGGTGAAACAGGCTGTCAGTTGCAGAACGTATAGTGGAGCTAATGTCCTCAAGTTTACCTCCGGATGTTTCTTGCTCAAGTATCTCACTTGCAGTTATTAGAGGGGTAAGAAATGTCTTGAGCTCATGGACCAGGGCGCGTGTAAAATATATCCTTTGTTGCAGTTGCTCTCTTATTGTATTCTGGCTTGAAATTAGCTGTTCTTCCGTAAGTTTGCGTTGTTCTATTTCTTCAAATAACTCTCTGTTGGCTAACTCTAGCAGGGATGTACGTTTCTGAACCAGTTTTTCAAGCTGTTCCTGGTATTTTATCAACTCTTCCGTTTTTTCTTTTAATTCCGTAATATCGTAATAGTATATAATAACTCTTGAAAGAGTGTCCTCGTGACCAGGTGCGACTATGATATGTTCTAGAGTAGTTCTGATGTTGCCCTTTACTGTAACAATTCTAGCTTCCCTTAACAATCGGGTACGCCCTTCAGCAAGGTCTATTATTGACCTTTTGCAGGTTTGCCAGAATTCATAGTATGTATTACTATTCCTATTCTTCAACGTTTTCTGCTTCCAATGTTTTAATTCATCCACGTTCTTAGCTTCATTTATCTCAAGATATTTCGGGTTAAAATATGTAGTCTGTGGCAATTTATAGCATTCGTATATTTTATCAGGATTATTTTCGAAATACGCCTTAAAGTCTTTAACACCTTGCTTTTTTAAATCATTAAATATGTCTTTAGCACCTGAAAAGTCCGTTTCACTTATTGCAACCGGGGCATTTTCAAATAGAGTGTGGTATCTTTGCTCAGATTCTTCTAATGCTTTCTCTGTCTTTTTTCTCTCTGTAATATCTCTTATATATACAACATTAGTCGGTTCGCCCTTATAGATAGTTGCTGCGCTGGTTATCTCAATAGGCAACTCTTCCCTATCTTTGCGGATAATAGATAATTCAAAGAGATCCGGGATAGCTTTCCCAGCCATTTTCTGGCGGTGTCTTTTTACCGAAAGTCGCTTGTCTTCGGAGCTGACAAGGTCAAAGAAAGACATGTTAAGCAGTTCTTCCCTGGAATAGCCGGTAATCTGAGGCCACAAATCACTGACATAGATATGAGCGCCCTCTTTGCCATCTATATCCTGGAGCATGATAACGGCTTCGCCTATCTTGGCGCCCAGTTCAATTAAAGTATGATACCTGTCTTCTGTTTCTTCTAGCTTTCTATTAAGTTGTTTTTGTTGGGTGATATTCCTTATGACAGCCACTGCACCGGAGAATTGTCCACCTGCAAACAATGGAGACTGCTTGGCGTGATACCACTGTTTCTTCCCCGCAATCTCAAGAGCATAGTTGTACTCGCCTACTTTGCCGTCCTTATTCTTTTCGAATGCCTTGTTAAACAGGCCATTAAGGTGAGGGGGCATAACATCAGAGTGCTTCTTACCTATAAACTTCCCTGGAGGTATATAAAGCTCTTCATTGGGAACATAGAATTCTGTAAATACCCCGTCTTTATCCAATACGAAGATTAAATCTTTAAGGGAAGAGAATATATCATTTAATCTGCCATTATGTTTGTTGAGTTCTTCAAGTTCAACCACACGCTGACGCAGGAATGCCAGTTCCTTAATGAATTCTTTTTTACTGCTTTTCAGACTAACTTTATCCATAGGTACCCTTGATGGTGGGCAAAGAGTCAGGGTGTATAAGGCACTATATACTATTACTGGTTATGAGGAATGTCAATGACCTTACCCCAATCTTAGTACCACCACCATCTTAGAATCTTCCGGCTAGTTCCATGTATTGCTCCGGTGCTAATCCACCCAGTGAGCTGTGCGGTCTGACCTCATTATAATCCTTTCTCCACTCTTCAATAACCCCTCTGGCGTGCTTTAAGCTTAAAAACCAGTTATCATTTAAACATTCGTCACGGAATCTGCTGTTGAAGCTTTCAGCGAAGGCATTCTCCACGGGCTTGCCAGGACGAATAAAGTTAAGCTTGATACCTTTGCGATAAGCCCACTCATCCAATGCTTTGCCTGTAAACTCAGGGCCGTTATCTACTGTAATGACTTCAGGCAACCCCCTTGTCTCAGATAGCCTCTCAAGTACCTTTACCACTCGTAGCCCGGCTAGAGATGTATCCACTTCAATTGCCGGGCATTCACGTGAATAGTTATCCACAATAGTCAGGGCACGGAAGCGTCTGCCGGTAACAATACTGTCCGATACAAAATCCATAGACCACTTCTGGTTTACCCCTTGTGGCGGCGGCAGTATTACCCTGGCGACTGCCGCACCCTTTCTGCGCCTCTTCCTTCGTAACGCCAGCCCTTCTTCCCTGTATATCCGTTCAGTACGTTTATGATTAACCACAAGATTCTCACGGCGCAGCAGAATATGCAGCCGAGGGCTTCCAAACCGTCTGCGCTGCCGTGCAAGTTCCCGCAGCCTTTGACGCAAAGCACTATCATTCGCCCGATGAGGCTGGTAATTATAGACTGTACGGCTTATATCCACCAGAAAACATGCCTTCCTTTCACTTAGCCCAAGACTGCTGACAATATTCTTTATCGCCTGCCTTTTGGCCTCAGGCTTTAGAAGTTTTTTGACAGGAGTTCCTTCAGTGCCCGATTATCCAGTGCCTGTTCGGCTACTATCTGCTTCAGCCTTCTGTTCTCGTCTTCCAGCGTCTTCAGCCTCTTAAGCTCACTCACTGTTAAGCCGGCATATTTTGCCTTCCAATTGTAGTAGCTGGCATCGCTCATGCCATACTTACGGCAGAGATCGGCTACCCTGGCACCGGCCTCTCCTTCTTCGAGCACGGCAATGATCTGTTCTTCCGTGTATTTCCTGCGTATCATGTAGAATCCTCCTATTCGCTATATTCTTGACCTTCTCCCCGAAAACAGGTACACAGGAAATGTTAGTAATCTGGTAAAGTAAACGGGGAGGTTTTTAGCATAAAACGATAATTTAATTGAACTTTCCGTCAGAAAGTAAAACATGTTTAACGAATTCTAATCTTCATAAAAGAGAGCTTCCTATGACAGGAAGCTCTCTTTTAGCCTCAATATTTACTTACTTTTTATCTTAAGCTGGCAATTTACCTAAAGCTTCAAGTTCATCAGCAACGTCCTTGAGATCCAATTCCTCAAGCTTTGCCTTTGTGGGGGCCCCGTCTACCCAGCCCATTATATCGTAATACTGAGCAAGGCATTTTTCGTATTTGTCTTTAGGAATTACATTGATTCCGTCGATATCCACTTCGTCATAAATGCAGTCGTGGAAGGTATCAACAGGTCCATCCAAGTATCCATCTCTAATCAAGTTAGCTCTTGACATATTGAGCAGCATTTCATCTCTGGCATGCAACTCTTCTATAGTGGTTTCTTCCCCGAAAACGGCATTAAGATATTCAGCGATTCCAAAGTTGCTGTATTTCATGAAGTCACTGGTATTGCCGACGGAAAAATCATGAAAGGTAGTAGTGTATGTCTGGAAGGCGCACATGGGAGCGCAATCAGCCCATTGTGCATAGTATTGGTGGTATACAACCGCTTTCGCAAGGTCATCACCCCAGTAAGACAGGTCTCCTACCTTGTCTGAATCATAGAAATATGTGAGCAGTTCTTTAGGTAAGCGGAAAACCTCACCGTGTATTTCCTTGCCCATCTTGGTATCAACTCCAGAGTATAAAGAAGCCAGTGACATACTGGAACCCGGTCCATAACCTTTAACCAGTGAATGCCTGTATAAACCACCGAATACGCCGGCTTTAGGACAGGATTTTTGGTAGAGGAATTCCATGTCTCCCCTATCAGGGCCAAATTCCTCATGCTCCATGATATATTTGACTGCGGCTCCAAGACCCATAGCCATAACATCGCCGAAGCCTTCTCTATAGGCAAGCATAGACTGAAGTTTTTGAAGGAACTCACTGCTACCGAATTTTGACCATGGCAGCCCTGTATTTTCTTCAGTCAAAATGCCTCTGTTGTAGGCGTCATACCATACGTCCAGAATGAGCGATGATGTTGCGGGGCTTATATTTGAAATTGGTGCAAGTGTTAAAGCTCCAATATAGAAATTTTCAATGCCCAAAGCATCATTATTCATGGACCATTCCCAGTTTGTTTTACCCATGTAATGCCCTGTCATTAATTCCGGGCGAAGCCAGCCGGAATTGTCTACGCAGCTAGCCGAACCGGTTGGCAAAGAGCCGTCAACATATTCTTGCCGAACGGAACAATGAGACAGGCATCCGGGACATGCAGCTCCCCTTAGCCTTACTTTGCCGAGCTTTTCGCTGGTGTTTGTTTCAGTTCCTGCTCCATAACTTGCCAGGCTACCGCCTTTGGAGTTACGGGAGCCAATAATCTCTTCCCCGTTCACGACCCTAGACTCTCCATGTTTTATACTGGTTATTTGCCTCATGGCTTCATTAAGTTCCAGAATTTTGGCGGGGTTGGCGACTTTGATGCTGCCTGTTCCCCGTACAACTATAGCCTTCAGATTTTTGGAACCCATGACCGCGCCAAAACCGCCCTGCCCGAAAGCTGTGTTGCAATCAACATTTATAACAGAAGGAATGACCAGGTTTTCTCCGGCAGGGCCGATGCAAGCCACCTGGGCTTTTTCATCATGAAGTTCCTTCATCATAAACATGGTTTGACGGGTAGTACGTCCCCAGATAAAACCGGCATCCTTTATCTCTACTTTGCCGTCATTTACCCAGAGGTAAACCGGTTTTTCAGCTTTGCCTTTAATTATGAAGGCATCATAACCGGCATACTTCATCTGAAGGGTCCACCCACCTGACGCTGAATTCGTGTGGATGGTGTTTTTGGGGTAGTACTGAGGCGATTTTCCTGAGCACTGACCTATCGCTCTCATCGCAGCCCCGGTGCCGGTAAGCGGGCCTGTAGTAAATATAAGGGCGTTGCCGGGTTCAAGCGGGCCAACCTCCGGGGATACCTCGTCCCAGTAAAGTCTAGCCGCTAAGCCTCTTCCTCCAAAATATTTAGGTAAATAATTGCTGCTCGGAATCTCGGTGATCTGGCCAGTGGACAGGTCAACTTTTAGTATTTTCCCAGCATATCCATATTGTTCTGCCATAACTTATACGCCTCCTTGGAGAATATGCCCGGAGACTACTCCCTCCGGATTTGTGTAGTATCTAAGGGCTCCTGTCGGGCAGGCTTTAACGCAGGCTGGATCGCCATCACAAAGGGTACATTTTGTGGCTTTGTGTGTAGTTTTGTTAAAACTGACGCGCGACGGGGTGAAAGGACAATGGGCAATACAAGTCTGGCAACCTATACACAGGTTTTCGTTTACAACTCTGGCACCTGTAATTTCGTCTACGTGTAAAGCTCCAGTTGGGCAGTAGCGCAGGCATTCCGGGTCAACACATTGCTGGCAGGGTTCGGCATATGCGTCAAATACATATTTGGAATCTGCAGCCATGTGCATTCTGGACAATTCGTACGAACCAATCCCTGCGTTTTTTAGGCTGCAAGTGAATACACAATTCATACAGCCTGAGCAAAGTTCCTTGTCAACTACAAGAACACCTTTGGATAATGGAACCTTGACCGGCATGACAAAGGCCGGCGCAGATGATCCCGTGTCGCCTTTTTCGCCCTTCTCTCCCTGTGGTCCTTGTGGTCCAACCGGGCCGGTTGCTCCCTCTGATCCGGCACAACCGGTTAAAACAGCACTGCTGGCAACGGTAACCCCGCCTACAAGCAACCCTGCTTTTTTAAGAAATTCTCTTTTAGTATATTTTTCTTCTTCAGTCATATTATTTATATAAACTCCTTTTACGACCTTTAAAATAATATTGAATAACTAATCAATTATTTATATAGGTATTTCTTATAACAATAGGCACCACCTCCCTTGTAATCCCCTTTCCTGACAAGGAAGGCAGTGCCGTTTCCAGCGAAACCCTATCGGCCATCCCCCGTAGACAAAGCCTTTAGGGGGGTAGGCTCGGAGATAGTATTTTATTTATTGTCTTGCGTGTTTGCTGTTAGCTATTTGATTCCGATATCTTCTCCCAGGGTCGCCTCACATTGTTCAAGTCTTTTAGCAACAAGTGTATTTACAGAACCGATATGTTCTTTGTAGTATTTAGAAATGTCTGACACAAGGCTTGATGGGCATTTCTCGCCTAACTCTTTACTGATATCAGATGCCAGTACATCATCCCCAAGCACTTCTTTTATCCAGCTTGCAAAAATGTGTAAATCAAGGTGGTACATAACAGAATCTTGGGAAACTTGAGAGACGTCTTGTAAAAACTGGTCGTTGCATTTTTTAAGGAAGTCTTTTGCCTGCTCCAGGCTTGCTATCCTGACAGTAAAAACTCCTCTAATGCTGTATTCACTTGCAACAAGACTTTTTGTAAATTCCACTTTACGGAGTATTTTGACAGCCAGTTCTTTTGAAAGTATGGCAGCGCATTCTACCTCTTGCTCTGAAATAGCAGATGTTTCAGGGTTTTGCTTTTGGGCTTCCCTGGTTACTTCTTCCGGTTCGCTCATAATCTAGGCGCCTCCAAGTTTTCCTTTGGCTTCCAGTAAATCAGCGACATTTTGCAAATCAAGCTCCTCTAATGTAGCTCTGGTAGGCCAGCCGCTATTAACATCCCAACCTTCAAAGCCATAGTACAAAGTCTTAAAATCATCAAATTTTGCCCTGTCGATATTCCTTCCGGCTACGTCCCGAAAATCCCATGTGCCATCTTCGTATGTCGGCAGGGGGTAGAAAGTCCCAAAGGGGTTATAAGCTCCCCATCCACCCCTTCCGCTTTCGTATTCATAGTCGGCCATATATACCATGTCGCGGTGTCTTCCCTGTAATGTCCAGATGGCATTATCTATGTTCCATATTTTTCTGCCGATTTCCATACCATCGGCAAAGGATAGATTATTTCCAGTAACGGCGTTATAAAATTTTGACTCACCTTCAGGAGAGATGCCAATATTATCGGGTGCGTTTACGTTGACTATATTGGGCCATGACATATCACAGAACCCCAATCCCTGCTTGTAAAACCTGGAATAATGACGATGCCAGGCAACAAGTTTAACCATATGTTCTGAATATATGTTGTCTGTAGCAAAATTTATCATCATGGGGTCGCCCTGATACGGAACCAGTTTTTCAGACCATATATCTGCGCATTCCCCGGCAGTTATAGGCACGCCGCCAAAGAACCAGTTAAAGATTAAAGGCAGGTAGAAACCGAAGGAGATTTCATGTTCATTGATATCCCTTTCTCCCAGAATGCTGCCATAACCCCATTCAACCTGACACCGGGCATCATAGCCGTGTTCCGGCCAGCCCCAGTATGAATGTGAAAGCAAACCGCTGTTTAAATCTTCAATTCTGCCCCATTTATCAGCCGCGCTTACATTTCCATCTTTTAAATCAAGCCCAATGTCCTTGCCTGCAATCAGATGCTCTATATAAGCGGTAACGAATTTTGAGTCTCCGCTGAGAAGAAGATCAAGGGGCAATTCGGTGTCTATCTGCATTCCTTTGCCAAGTATACCCATTTCATTAAGCGCTATAAGCCATTTGAAAGCGGTATTCATGGGATAGTAGTTTGCTCCGTATTTTTGCACTATGTCTGCGGCCAGCAATGACTCTTCAGGGGAACCGCCGTAGCTATACCATAACGGCACACCGCAATGAGATTCATTGCCGATGCCATCAGCTGTTCGTGGGCCATGGCATATACGGTTACAATTCATACAGCCAACATTCTGTGAAGTAGCTGTGGGTATAGGTTTGGCTGCGCCAAAATCATTTCCACCTGGTGCCATACCATAAAAACCCTTACCGGGTTCACCGTAAGCGGGGCAGAAGTTATAAGACCACAGTCTGGCTTCTATCAGGGCATTGGGGTCTGCAATTGCAACACTGCCTGTGCCAACGACACTTATTGCCTTGAGGTTCTTTGAGCCCCAGACAGCGCCAAAGCCACCCTGCCCGGCAGCATAGCCGGCGTCATGGATTAGCGCGCCAAGCTCTTTTAGCATTGCTTCTCCGGCAGGACCGCAGCATAACACGGCTGGTTTTTGGGTAGTTCTGCCGGAGCTTAGTTTTGTATCTGTTTGCAGCCAATCACCCAGGGCGCCTTTGCCCGCAGCCACCATGTCCCATATTTTTTGCTGCGTTGCCCAAGTGTCTGTACCCCATAACGAGCTGGCGTCTTCAAAGGTTACCTTGTCATCAATTATATTTATCCATACCGGATTTTCGGCTTTTCCTTCAATAGCTATGCCGTCCCAGCCTGCGAATTTCAGCTCTCCGCTGAATCTGCCTCCAAAATTGCTACGGCAAAACCATTGGGTAGGATATCCCTGCGCGCCGATTCCCTGTACTTCTGTTCTTGATCCCCCTGCGGGAACCATGGTGCCGCTTAAGGGAGATGCCATCACGGTAACAACATTTTGCGGGTCAAAAGCATCAAATGGCAGTTTGTCTGCACATAAGTCCCAGAACAGGGCGCTGCCAATGCCATGTCCGCCGCCATATTGTTCGTAATCTTTGGTTTCTATAATACTTGATGTTTGGTTTGTAAGGTCTAATCTAAGTATTTTTCCGGCATAACCAGCTGTCATCTTGTAACCTCCTGCCTTTTTTCTGTTTGTATTTCATTCTTCGCTAAGCAGGTAATCATCTCAGTAATACCTCATAGCCAAAATCTTTTACCTGCGATGGTTGTTCCCTGGTAAGTTGTATGGCTTTTTGCGGGCATATCTCAACACAGGCTTGTTTCCCGTTTACTCCCCCCTCTTCGTTCCAATAAGGGGTATTAGCGCAGAGGTCACATTTCTGGGCTTTCAGTGTTTCAAAGTTCCAGATGACCCGGCTGGGAGTGTACGGGCAGGCGGCGACACATCTCTGGCAGCCAATACACTTTGATTCATCAATGGTTCGTATGTTGCCGTTGGCGGTATCAACATTGCAGGCCCCGGTTGGGCAGGCTGCGACACATGCCGGGAAGACACACTGGCGGCATTGATAGGTTTTCCTGTCATCCGGATAATGTCCGTATGAATCCTGAATAACCTGGATTCTTGACAGTTTGGTGTTTTCTCTTCCTTCGTGTACCAGGGAGCATGCAAGCATGCATGTTTGGCAACCGCCGCACTTACCGGAGTCAACTACAAGGTAAGCCTTGGCTGGCGGCGTTTGGCTGAAATCCTCTTTAATGGTCACTGTTGTTGGTGGAAAGGTTACGGTTACCGGTGGAGAAGTGGTAGTTACTGGGGGAGATGTAACCGTTGTTGCTGGGCCGGTTACTGTTGTTGTTGCCATATCGGTTACTGTTTGTGTAACCACAACTTCCTTTTCGGTACAGGCGCCAAGCAGGGTTATCGAGCCAATGGCAGTACCGCCAACCAGTAAGCCGGCATCCTTAAGGAATTCCCTCCGGGATATATCATTAGTTTTTTTATTTTCGGTCATGATTTTATATAAACTCCTTTTCGGCCTTTATTGAACGTGTTGATATAAATCAACGAATTCTGTGGATATCAGAAGTGTCTTTAAATAATAGGCACCACCTCCTTGTTCTCCTTTCCTGAAAAGGAAGGCGGCGCCGTTTCCAGCGAAACCCTCTCGGCCAGCCCCCATAGACAAAGCCTTTAGGGAGGTAGGCTCGGAGATCGTGTCATCATTGAATATTTCAATATTTATATCTAATAAAGATTGCCGCATTATCCGGTTAAATCTTCATTTGGTTTAATAAAAGGCAAGCTGTTAACAACCTGCTAATCTGGTATCAGTTCTAAGTATCCTGACTTTCGCTGGTATTGATTACCATGTGAGATTCATTGTTACCATTAGCTTTTTCCCATAAATCAACCAGTTGACAGATAAAGCCGTCATAGCATTGCCCCGGAGCTTTGTTATCATGCAGCTTGTCCTTGGTGCTTGTTTTAATCCCTATCGTTGTTCTTGTTTTGTCTGTCATATTAGTTACCTGATAAAGGAAGCATATAGATTTTCGGTTGTTTTAATGCTAGGAAACAGGAATCAACACCTTTGAATTTATCACGAATGGTCATTTATATAACGCAGTATAGAAGTAATTACACATACATATATAATAATAGCTAAAATGGAATTAAAAGAGTGTGAAAAGGGGAAAGATAATATTAACTAAGTATGTATATAGAATTAATAATTATTAATATTGGTTAAGAATAATGCTGGCGAAATATGTTATGAGGAAAAAATGTGGTAACCAACGTGGTATCCAGTGTGATAACTATGGTATATTTTAGCCTTTTTACCAAATTATTAATTAGTGAGGCGGTTCTTTCAGATAATATCCTGCACCAATCTTAGTGCAAATAAGCTGTGGATTATGCGGTTCTTTCTCTAGCTTGCTGCGAAGCCTTTTAATATATACCCTTATATTGTTGACGACTCCCGGATAGTAATCTCCCCATATCTTCTCTGCCAGCATTGTGTGGCTGAAGACAACCCCCGGATTACTCATCAATTGATATAGTATGAGGCTTTCTATATTGGTTAAGATTATATCTCTGCCATCATAATGTAGGCTACTAAAGGATGTATGAAACTGTAGTTTTCCAACAGTAAGAACGTTTTCTGTACAACCAAGGTGTGCCCTCCTGATTACAGCTTGCACACGAGCTAGAAGTGCGGCTTGCCCAAAAGGCTTCACTATATAATCATCAGCCCCAAGCTCCAACCCTTTGACGAGGTCAACTTCTCCTCCTCGTACTGTGATAATAATAGTCGGGATGTTAGAGAAGGTGCGCATCTGCTTTAAAACTTCAAAGCCGCTAATATCGGGTAATCCCAAATCAAGAATAATCAGATCTGGAGCTTCAGTTTCCACCAATTCCAAACCCTGGTTCCCAAGAGATACTGATACTATCGTGCAATTAGACCAGCGCATCTTAAGGATCAAAGACATGGTTTCTACTATCTCACTATCATCTTCGATGATAAGAAACTTCATGATTTAGCCTGCTTCTCTGTAACTTTTTAGATTGTTTGTATAAAGGAATCGTAAAACTAAAAGTGCTTCCTGCCCTCTTCTTGCTCTTCAGCCATATCCGCCCCCCGTGTAATTCAATAAACTTTTTGGATAGAGCCAATCCTAACCCCAATCCGCTTAAACGATTCCCATCATCTATTTTCCGCTCGTAGGGCTTGAAAAGCTTTTCCTGTTCTTTGGAACCTATCCCAATGCCTGTATCCTTGACACTGATAACCAAGCTTGATTCCATCGTGTCGGCGCTTAGAGTAACCTCTCCTCCCTTAGGGGTAAACTTGAATGCATTCCCCAATAAGTTGAGTACAACCTGCTGGATTTTTTCTTCATCGGCCCAAACATAAGGTAGATTTGCAGGAATATCCAGCATTAACAAAAGACCTTTTTTTGAAGATTCGGGTTTATACAAATCGTACATTTCATGCAACAATGATTTTGGCTCTATAACTTCAGGGGATAAGATGAGCATTCCTGTTTCAGCCTTAGCTAATTCAAGAAGCTGATCAATCCTCTTACCTAAACCAATGGCGCCTCGGTTAATTCGTGTAGCCAGGCTCTTCCATGGTTCTTCCTGGACTCCGGACATAATGGCTTCGCTGGCAGCTACCATTGGCGTCAAAGGAGTGTTTAGTTCATGAACCAATGCATTGGTAAACTCAGTCCTATACTCTATCTGCTTCTCCAACTCTTGTCGTAAATTTGCCTCAGCTTTATATAAATTATTTAATTTAACCTCTGTAGATTTTTCGCCTCTCGACTTCTTTCTTCAACCTTGCAGTTCTTTTATTAACAAGGTTTTCAAGCTGCTCCTTGTATAGCCTCAACTCTTCTTCGGCTTGCTTACGTTCGGTAATATCAAACACAGAAACAAATACCCTATCTAGATTTTCTTCATGCCCCGGTGCTACACAAAACTCAAGGTGATGATGCCTCAGATTCCCTTTCAAGGTTGGTAGAGGTTTGGTCATAACTGAAGCGATTCTTGCCTTCCCGCGAACCCGAGAAATAATTTCTTAGAGGATTCGCGATACATCGATTGATGCATAACCGCTTTCTCAATTCCTCTATGGAGATCATCCTTATTAGCTGCTTCATATAAATCAACCATTGCATTATTTGCATTTTTTACTATAGCCAAGATGGCAAACCTGCTTATACACCTTTGGGTTTTTTTTCAAAGTAGTCTTCAAAATCCTTCACGCCCTGAGAACGGAGGCCATCTAGGTACATTCTTAACCTTTGAATAATCAACCTCCCAGATACCAACTGGTGCATTCTCAAATAGAGAGTGGTATTTGTCTTCGCTTGCTCTTAATGCTTTTTCTACTTCTTTACGATTTATTAGTTCTTGTTCAAGCTCATGGGTACGTTCTTCAACTACCTTTTCAAGTTTATCTTTATATTCCTCTGAATCTATAAGTGCCTGTTCTGTTTTTTTACGTAATGTAATGTCCCTTATATAGACCACATTGGCTATTTTGCCTTGAAACTCAGCCATCGCACTGGTAATCTCAACAGGCACTTCCTCGCCATCCTTGCGGATGATAGATAATTCAAAGAGATCAGGAATAGTCTTACCGCCCATCTTTTGCCGATGTCTTTTTATTGAGCCATCTTGGTATTGGTGGCTAACAAGATCAAGAAAAGATGTACCTAGCAGTTCTTTTCTAGAGTAACCGGTGATATTGGGCCATTGGTCACTGACATAGGTATGTACTCCTTCTTTGTCATCTATATCCTGGAGCATGATAACAGCTTCGCCTATCTTGGTACCCAGCTCGATTAACGTTCTGTACCTGTTTTCTGTTTCTTTAAGCACAGCCACACGCTGACGCAGGGATTCCAGTTCCTTAAGGGATTCTTCTTTATTGCTTCTTGGGTTAGTTTTATTCATAGATATACTCGAGAAAGGTGAAAGAGCTGGGACGTGGTACGGTACTATATATTATTACTTGTGGACAATTTCTGTCAATGATAAAAGGGAGAAGGAAGATTATTAAAGCAAAATCTCATTATGAATATATAGTAGGTTGCACATTTCATTAGGAAATCGGGATGTTGAGTCACATCCTGTCAATTAGTGTAATCGCATCTTAATTGAGGCATAAAGTAAAACAATATAAAATAAGTGGGCCAAGAGGGAAGCTAGCTTCCCTCTTGGCCCTTTGGGATAAACTTATAAGCTTTATTGTTATTAAGCAGGCAATCTTCCCATAGCTTCAAGTTTATCAGCTACGTCTTTCAAGCCATACTTCTCAAGTGTAGCTCTGGTTGGAGTACCAGTTTCAACATCAAGCCCGGCATATTCTGAGTACAGATCCAATCCTTCTCTATATACGTCGCGGTCAATGGTGATGCCATTGACATCAGGCCTGTTATGGATTACATTGTTGAAGAAATCATCTTCTCTAGTGCGATTGTTATCCCTTACTTGTATTGATCTCTCAAGAAGAACACACCTGAATGAGTCTTCCCTGTAACTGCTCAAATGTCTTGTTGATTCCCGTCACAGCACTATAGAGCCTACTACCCAATCCAACATCAGTGACTTTGTCTGGGTCTGCCCAATTTGCCTCAAGATAAGGTGTTAATCCATATCCCATTGATGCCAGTTCCATAGGGAACATGCCACCGCATATGACAGGAAAATGCCAGTCACAAAAAGTTAATGAATCGGTCTGCATCCCCAGAGCAGTAGCATTTGCTAATGCTAATGGGTGTACCAAGTGTATAGTTTGCCACAACCGGCGTACTCTCCTTGAGGCCAAGAGTATAATACTTGCCTGCCTCGGGAGAATCTACCTGATTCTTAAAGATTGGATCACCATCAGCGTTCAGGTAGCGGGCACCAGCTTCGCCTGATCCTAATGCAAGCCAATGCGTGTCCATATGAGTTGCCGTGTGAATTCTCATCTGAAATAGTATGAAATGCATGATGGTTAGGACATAGTATCTCTAGTGCCAATACCAACAAGCATCTCGGTCACCGGTGACTGCTCAATATCGCGAATATCCCACTTTGGATTAGCGCAAGTTGGGCGATAGAAATGATGCTCGACAGCATAATTTTTTGGATATATTCTTTCATAACATTCCCAAGCAAATTGACCTTGCTTTGCAGTTAATCCGTATTCTGCGTAATTATCCCTGAGTTCCATGGCGGCAAAGAGGACGCCATCAGCCATCAGTTTACCAAATTTACCTAGCTTTAAAGCTGTAAGCCGTGGTACGTTTTGCGCATATGTTGTACTACCTGGCGCGCCACCTGTTTCGGCTACAAGAAAGTCCATAAATTTGCCTTCCATAATTGGGTCATGGCTTAAAGCCATAATCCAATTACCTGCAGTTCTCATACCAATCATATCGTATCCGGCTATTCCATAATAGTCCATGAGCTTTGAGAATTCAGGTATTATTTCCGGCTCTTCTGTGCTTACCTTGGATTGAGGGTTATATGTAGAGGTATAAAGCATAGGATCTAGATAATAGTCACCATATGCGGTTTTCTTTAATTCACTATCCCCAAGGTAAGCTACCCTGGACCAATTGTATGAATTAGCCCAACCGCAAAAGTTACCGCCACGTGGCCCTTTTCCGGCTGTTGCATACGTGTGACACGGGTAACTGCACCCAAAACAGGAATACCCATGAGAAATCTTAACTGGCAGCAGAGTATTTGAATGCCAGTCTCTTATAGCCAGAATTGCTTCGGGGTCAGCTATCTTGATTCCTTGTGTTCCTCTAACAGCTACCGCTTTTAGATTCTTAGAACCCATTATGCCACCACAATTTTGCCCGGCAGCGTGGCTAACATCAAAAAGAATACACGCTGATTTGCTTTTATTAGAACCCGCTTGACCTATAACCCCCATTCTAATCTTAGTATCGCCGCCGAGTTCTGCCCTGATTGAATCCTGGGTTGTATAGGTGTCCTTATCCCAATATGCAGTGGCGTCTCTCAGCTCCACTGTTCCATCGTTTATCCAAAGGTAAACGGGGGTTGGGGATTTCCCCTGAAGCACAATCCCATCATAACCGGCAAACTTCATTTCAGGGCCAAACCAGCCGCCAGTACCACTATGAGACCACCAACACTTGGGGTCGTTGGCTACCTGTTTATAGCATACCACCATCCTGCCGGAAGTTGGTGAAGGAGTTCCTGACAGTGGTCCAGTCATAAACATAAGCAGACTTCTGGGGTCAAAACCATCTTTGACTTCGGGATTGCCAAATTCCCACTGAAGCCTTAATGCCATGCCCTTGCCACCAATGTAATCAGTATAGTCTGATGTATTCAAGTCAGAAAATGTTCCATTAGTTAAATCAACAAAAAGTATCTTACCTGCATATCCGCCTATTGACATTTTAGGCACCTCCTTCAGTTAGAGAAACCAGGCTAAGTGCCCCCGTTGGGCAATATTTTGCGCAAGCGGGTTCGCCTCCACACTGGTCGCATTTGAAACATTTGTTTATATCCTCATTAAAAACAATGGCTCCAAATGGGCAAGCCTGTTCGCACTGCCTGCAGCCAGTACACTTATCCAGATCTATTACTCTGGCACCTGTAGTTTCATCTATTGATATCGCGCCAAACATACACGCTTGTATGCAACTGGGAGCTTCACATTGACGGCATGTAGTCACTTCCAATACCCTGTTCACATAATCAGCTTTGGTTAGTCTTATTCCACCAAGTTGTGGGTTTGCCATGCCATCAAAATGAACCATTGAACAGATAGAAGCGCAAATCTGGCACATAGAACACTTAGCATTGTCATGTTGAAGGATGAATTTTGCCGGGGCATATTTTACTGGTTCCCCTGCATGTTCCGTCTCGACGTGATCCTTCAGTTCACTAAGAGTATCGAATTCTGATCCACAATAAGGGCAGACAAAACTGGAAATCTCCTGTGTAAATGTTGTTGTTTCCGTGCTACCCGGTCCAGTGGTAGTAACCGTTGTTAATCCGCCTGTTTCCGTTACTGTTTTGGTTGTTGTTTCAGTAACAATTTCTGCATCACCACAAGCAGCCAGAAGTACGGTTGAGCCAATGGCGGTTCCGCCTACTAGAAGTCCAGCGTCTTTTAGAAACTCTCTTCTTGAAAGTTCCTTAGATATTTTTTCTCTTTCAGTCATATTGTTATATGACCTCCTTTTTACGACCTTTGAAAATATATTATGTTTTTGTTTATACAGGATTTGTGTTAAATAAAATAGGCATCACCTCCCCTTTGCTCTTCTTTCCTAAAAAGGGAGGCAATACCATTTCTAGTATTACCCTGCCGGCCAGTCCCCATAAATATAATTCTTAGGGGAGCAGGCTCGAAGAGGTTATTTGTTGTTATTAAAGAGTTAAATGCTTAAATTTGCTTACTTACATAGATGCGTCTATAGCTTTATTTTTACCATTACCATTTGTTATTTCCCATAAATCAACCAGCTGGCGTATAAAGCCGTCGTAGCATTGACCAGGGGCTCTGTTTTTGTCCAATTTACCCTTGGTAGATTTTTTAATACCAATAGTTGCGCGCATACTTAAATTCATTCAATAATCCATAAGTTGTTTTAAGGGTAATAAAATTATAAATAATGAGTAAATATTGCAGCATATTCTTTATAAATATATCAAAGAAAGCAGTTGAATAGAGTTGAATAATGTAGTATTACAGTTGAGAGATGTTAAGATTGGTTAATATAGAGAAGTTTTTAGTAAGTGTGGCGATATCTAAATAGATATAAGGGGGTTTATAGCTTTTAATTTATTGTGTTCTTGCCAGCATGTATCCAGATGTAGGCCTGTTTATTATTAACCTCGGTATGTCAGGTTCGTCTTCTATTTTCTGGCGAAGATGGCATATATGGGCTTTAAGGCTGTCCTTTGCCCCTGGATAATCATTGCCCCATAAGACTGAAGCCAAGTGGGAATATGATACTATTCTGCCGCTATTTTGCATAAGGGTATATAGTATGCGTCCTTCAATATCGGTAAGTATTACCCTCTTAGCGCCAATAAAAAACTCAAGCAATGACATGCCAAAATGCATACCATTGCACGAGATACTCAAATCCTCTGCCTGTTTGTTTTTAGAAATCAGCGCCTTCATTCGGGCTATAAGCTCGAGAGGTCTTAGGGGCTTTGCGATATAATCATTTGCGCCAAGATTAAACCCTTTAACTACTGAATGTTCTTCGTTACTTACCGTTACAATAATAATTGGGGTTAATGAGAATCGGCGGATTTGTTTGAGTGCTTCAAAACCGCTGATATCTGGTAAGCCTAAATCCAGCAATATTATATCCAGGTTTTTGCTTCTTGCAGATTCTATGCCTTCTCTCCCTTTATTTGCAGTTACCAATTCAGCTTCAGGCCAACCAATTTGGAAAGCAGTATAAAGAAAATCTACTATTTTAGGATCATCTTCAATAACAAGAATTCTCATTATCAATACTCTATAACATTATTGGCTCTATTGCCATCAACTTTTAGAGCTATTGGTATAGTAAAAGTAAAGCAGCAACCGCTTCCCGGTTTATTTTTTACCGTCATCTCGCCGCCATGCAATTTGATAAGGTTTTTACATAAAGCTAACCCTAACCCCAATCCACTAAGGTGTTCTACCTTATCATTAAAGTGTATGTACGGCATAAAAATGTATTTCATTTTATCAGGAGGCATCCCATGTCCTGTATCAACAATCTGGAATACCAGAAATGAATCTTTTTGTTTAGCCTTAAGGGTTATCAGCGTGCCTTCTGGTGTAAACTTAAGAGCATTGTCAATCAGGTTTAAAAAAACCTGATTGACACGCTGAGGATCACAATATATTTCAGGCAAATTCTTGGGGGTGCTAATCGTTAGCTTATGTTTTGTTTTAATAGCTTGCGGCATCATGTAATTAGAAATATCTCTGAGTAGAGTAAGTGGTTCCACAATAGTCCTATTCAGCCTTAATTTACCGACTTCACTTTTAGTAAGGGTAAACAATTCATCAATTCTTTTATCAATATCTACAGCTCCCTGATAAACTTGACGCGCAAGTGTTGACCATGGTTCCTCTTGCAGATTGTTGCATAAAAGGTCGCTGGCACCCAAAAGAGGGGTAAGCGGAGTCTTTAGTTCGTGCACTAGGGCTCTGGTGAATTCATTCTTCTGTCTTGTCTCTTTTTGCAATCTCTCACGTAACAATCTTTCTTTCTCAAGTAGCTTATTAATCTTTTCCTCTGCCTCTATTAGATCTGTAATATCGAAAGTTAGACCAACCAGACCAATTATTTCCCCTTTCTTATCCCTATGTGGTATTCTGCTGGTACTTACCCAAGCGCCCCCTGTGTTATTAACAGATTTTATCATTGCTTTCCCGTTTTGGATAACTTTCATATCCTGAGCATGTCTTTTTTCACAGAAGTCTATATTTGCATTCATCTCAATATCACATAGTCTTTTACCTATCCAAGTTTCATCTGGCATATCTGATGTATCATGGATAGCTTTATTTATATATAGATATCTTCCCTGACTGTCCTTGTAAAATACGTATGCTGGTATTGAATCTAATATAAATTGTAGTTGTTCTTTAGTGCGTTTATGTTCATTCATCTGGCAAATAGCTTCATTTGTACGCTCTTCAACAAGTTCCTCAAGGTGTTGCTGGTATTGCTTTAGCTCTTTCTCTGTTTGCTTTCGTTCTGTTATATCCCGTATATAGACGATATTGGTCGATTCGCCCTTATAGATAGTTGCCGCGCTGGTTATCTCAATGGGTATTTCTTTGCCATCCTTTCGGATAATGGATAATTCAAAAAGGTCTGGGATAGTCTTCCCAGCCATCTTTTGCCGATGTCTTTTTATTGAAAGATCTTGGTCTTTTGGGATGACGAGGTCAAAGAAAGATACACCCAGAAGCTCTCCTTTAAGGTATCCTGTAATCTGGGACCACAGGTCACTGATATAGGTTTGAACACCCTCTTTACCATCTATATCCTGGAGCATTATGACGGCTTCACCAATTTTAGTGCCCATTTCAATTAGTGTGCAGTGCCTGTCTTCAGTTTCTTTTAGCTTTTCATTAAGATGTTTTTGCCTGGTGATATTTCTTATGACAGCTACTGCCCCGGTGAATTGTCCGTCTTTAAACAGCGGAGATTGCTTGGCATGATACCACTGTTTCCTACCTGCAATATCAAGTGCATACTCATATTCATCTACTTCATTCTGAATATTCTTTTCGAACGCTTTCAGTAATAGATTAGTAACATGGAAAGGCATGACTTCAGAGTGTTTTTTACCTATGAATTTCTTTGGGGGCAGGTATAGTTCTTCACTTGGAGCATAGAATTCGGTAAATCTGCCTTCTTTATCTAAAACGAAGACCAAATCATTGAGGGATGAAAATATATCGTTTAGTCTGCCATTACGTCTGTTGATCTCTTCAAGTTCAGCCACACGCTGGCGCAGGAACTCCATCTCCTCAACAGATTCTTCTTTGTTGCTTTTTAGGATGACCTTATCCATAGGTATACTTTATAAAAATGAAAAAGTTGTAATATATACAATGCCATATATTATTACTGTTTATAAGGAGGGTGTCAATATAAAAGCAGAATATTTCGACTTACAAAACACCGAAACGTTAATTAATATTCACCCTCTTGTTCAATGTAAGAATTTATGTTTTAAGGTAAATACCTTTATGGCAAACTTTATTGTTGACTCTTGTTAATAACTAATTATCGTAACTTAATTAATCAAATGTATAGTAAGAAGTTATCGTCGGCATTAGCGTATTATTATTCACCCTTAATCACTTCTTTTGAACGTAAAAGTAGCAAACTTAAAAAGAAAGCAAGAACACATAATATTGAGCAGGTTGAAAAAGCAATATTATAACTTCCGGTAGCATCATATACGAAGCCGGCAAACACTGGTCCTATAGCGCTGCCTATAGTAGCAAAGAGGGTAATACTTGCCACAATGGCACCTATGTGCTTGAGCCCAAATAGTTCTGCAGTTATTAATGTTTGCAGTGGCACGATACCTAAGGTAATGCCCATAAGCACTGCAAATATATACAATGACCAGACATCGCTAGCAAACAGAAGCCATATAAAAGCCAGAATAGCTATTGCAAGATTGGCAACCAGTACTTTCCTGACGTCAATCCTGTCACTGGCAAAGCCAGTTAGAAGCTGACCGATGATAGTGGTTGCTGCAGATAAAGACAGTGTGCCGGCAGCTATTGTGCCCAGAATGCCAATGTCAGTTGCATAGGGCACGATATGAATTGTAGCAGATTGTATACAAAACATATAGAACAGTAGTATCATGCCAAATAACCAGAATTGTTTAGCTTTTATTGCTTGTTTTATAGTTAACCCTTTTATATCTTTAGTCTTAGGCGCGGACTCATCCGTAGTTGCTGCTTCACCGAATGCCTTGAAGCCTTTGCGTTGGGGGCTATGACTTAGAAACTGGGCTAATAATAGAATAGCCACTAGTGTTATTAAGCCTAATATAGTATATGCCTGTCGCCAGCCATAGGTTTCTATTAACCATTGGCAAATTATTGGCCAGACTATTCCGCCTATACCCATGCCGACCATTGTAATCACAGTGGCCATACCTCTGTTTTTATTGAACCACCTGGGGATGGTCGCGATAATAGGAACTATGCAGCAGGCAATAGACGTTGGCATCAGGACCCCCCAGACAAGATATGCTTGCCATAGGGAGCTAATTTGCGCAAGAAGTATGAAGCCCAAACCAGAAGTTATCGCTGCAGTTGTAACCAATGGGCGAGGACCGAATTTATCATTCAATCTACCGGTAATAATACCAAGAAAGCCACCAATTATGACGGAAATTGAAAAAGCCGTTGAAAGTGTACCCCTATCCCAGTTAAGCTCTTCCGTTATAGGCTCTAAAAATATACCGAATGAAGAAAACATCACCACCGATACGGCAAGGATAATGGCTGAAGCGGCTACTATAACCCAGCCATAGTATAGGTTTTTCAATCTCATAAAACTCGATTTATATAAATAATCAAAAAGGCTAGTTTTTTATTACGGTAATTATATAGTTTTTAATCAATAACTGCGAACTAACTTAATAATCGTAAATATTTACTCAATTATTCTATTTAGAATTTGCCTTACAATCGAGCAAGCACGTCTACTATAGATCTTAATTCAGATTGATTAAACCTAACTGCTAATATATTTATACCATCCTCTAGTCCTTCTAGAGCTTGTTCAGGGAGAACTTCCTTAGATATTATATAGGTTCCCAGCCTTGGTTTAAGCGTATCATGGCGAAGTTTTACTTTATTTAAACCTTCTCTTTTGTGCCAGTTTTCTTCTGCTCTGCATTCTATAATTAAATCTGGCTTGCATATTTTTTCTACGTATGATACCAGAGATATATCACTTACATCATCGTCGATATACGTTAGGGAAAGACCGGGAGTTAGGTATAGCTCTCGATTGAAATCTAACCACTCTCTTTTTTCGCTCTTGTAAGTTGGTATAAGATGTGCGATATTCATTTCTGATTTTATCGAGACAAACTTATTTAAGACTTTCGAATGAATTATCATATCAGGCACCATTAATTTGGTATCGGGCATGTATTCAAATCTTGCCTGTTTTGATTCTTCAGCAGGATTTATATCGGTTTCAGTTGGGCCATGCTGAATATCGATAGCTGTCACTGGTTCTATTTTTACCCGTAAGAATTTATCAGGTTCCAAAAGTAGTACTAGTGACATTAAAATCCACTTTTCATATCCTAAACCTGATATTATTTTATATTGTTCCGCAACGGCTTGAGATGCCTCATTTTCAAATTCTTCAATATCAGTTCTCTCTTTTAATAAATTAAATAAAGGGTCAAACAGATTTTGCATTAATTGGTCTATTGGATTATTGAGAAATCTACGTAAACGGTTCTCCAGACATATCTCCTCTAAGCTAAGCAAGCCCATCAAAGTGCTTTCTGTGCTTAAATAATTCTGGCTGAGAAGATTGGCATTATTAAGTAGAGTTCCCCTCTTTTCATTGATGAAAGTCTTTCTGGCTTTATCAAATAGCTCGTAGAACAATGGGCGGGATTTTTCCGGTATCACTATCCTGTTTGCTTCAATCTCTATCTCAGGTTGCCTTGAGATGAAACTTTTTAGTTCCATGTATTCTGATATCCAGTTGTTTTGCATTTATACCTCGCTTTTAATGATTATATTCTAATATTATGGTTTTGTTTGTATTTGTTTTCTTACGGCTAAATTATATAACTACCTCTTGCAGTATAATTATTTCAGTGGTATTGTTTTTACCGATTTTTTCGCCAGTAATGGAATCTCTGAAAAACGCTAGGATTATAAATAAAATCCCCGATGCACAAGCCAAGTAAAAGCTGAAGCGTAAATTGGATACTATAGATACGTTAAAATATTCCATTGTTAATAGGGTTGTTCCCTGGAGTGGAATATTGAAGTCATCAAGGCGGTTGGAAACAACAACGAATATGGCAACCAAGGCATATAATAAGTAAGCAAGACCTACACCTCCAAGCATCAATTTTCCCCTTATACCCTTAACCCAAGTGCTCATTAATGCTATTGCCATGCTACTTACCAGATATATCCAGGCTATTACAATTTGATAAAAAGGTGTTTTATCTGTTTGTATATAGTTACTTAAATCTCCTAAAACAGAGGGTATGCCAAATCCATAGATTTTTATTGCTTCGTTGGTGAGAACATCAATATCAGTAGTCCACCAAGGCTTGGCAAACGATACAAACATTAACATTATAATAGCAATTAAAAAAGTTCGAAATAGCCAAGCCCTCCAGCTAATCATTGTTACTCCGCTTAAACCATAATTTATTTGTATATCGGGGAAGCGACTGTATTGGGCACTTCCCCGATATACACTTTCCAAAAACCCGTTTTAACTTAGCTCTAGGCGCAAGCTAGTATAGCTCTTTTTACCAATGCCTTAGCTATCTTTATTTTGTACTTGTTTCCTGGGTTACTGCCGTTAGCCGGAAAACCGGATGCGTCACTTACCGCAGCTTCAGCAGCAGCGTCAGCAGCAGCTTCGTTTATCGTTTGCCCGGCAATAGTTTCCTCAGCCGCAGTTGCCCTGAGGGGCATATTATAGACGGCATTAAGGCAGATACTGGCCTCCCCACCGCCGACCATAGCTGCGCAATTGACTATCGGGAAGTCTATAGAAGAACGCATGGCAAACTTTAAGAAAGTGCTCTTGCCTGCTGGCTCCGGTATCTGTATCTCAGTGACTATCTCGTCATCCTCTAGCGTTGTTGAACCCGGAATAGCTACCTTCCAGAAATCGTCAGCAGCTATTTCGCGCTTGTTGGTTATTATGGTGGCGTTAAGCGCTACCAGCGCCGGAGCGGTATCAGAAGGATTTACTGCAACACAGGCGCCAATTGCGCCAAATATACTATGATATCTGTTGTCTCCAGCCATGGCATAGCACATATTACCGCCCTTGCGGATACAATCGAATCTGTTTTTAGGATTTCTGAAGTACCAGCAGCGGTTAAGCTGGCAGATGTTTCCGCCAATAGTGCCGGATTCACGGATATGCGGCGAAGCTGTTTTATGAGAGGCTTCTGCAAGCGCTGCCCAACCATCATGGACAATGCTGCTCTTAGCGATATCCTCGAGGCGGGTGCAGGCACCTATCTTAAGGACACCTCCGTCTTCTGAAATGTAGTCCAGCGTAGGGGAGATACTTTTCAAGTTCACGAGTACCTTTGGAAACATATTGTCCCGCAGGATTTCAAATCTCATTGTACCAAGAAGATCGGTACCGCCGGCGCTGGCACATGCATTACCTTGCCCAAGTATTGAAGCTGCCTCATCTATTGTTTTGGCATCCACATGTTCGAATTGTTTTAATGCGTTAGTCATCTTTCAATCTCCTATATCTTGCCCAGCGCAGCAAGTATTTTTTCTGGCGTGCATGGCGTATCGACCCATTTGCCAATGGCGTTATATACTGCAGTTGGTGGCAAACAGGTATGGGTAGCCACGGGTGCTTCACTGCAACCGGTAGCTCCATAAGGACCCCAGGCCAAACCTGTTTCCAGTAATTCGCGTTCATTTTTCACTTTCAAATCATCCATCAACATAATGTGGTAGTCGATATGGTTGGCGTTGAGATAAACCCCTGTCTGCTCGTCAATCACAAGCTCTTCCATAAGCGTCCTGCCGCCACCCATCCATGGGGCAGCATCTTGCTGGTCTTCTACACTTTCAGGGCTAAGTATCTTGCCGACGTCGGTAACGATGAGGTCTTTGGTCACCTCAACCTTTCCGGTCTCAGGGTCAATCTCAACCTCCATGAAATGAGCCTGCCTAGTCATAGCATGTTGCTCAACTGGTGGCTGATAATCAATCAAGCCTTCATTTTCGTTGCCGCGAAAAGTTCCATTGTAACAGGTTGCTGCCACAAAGAAAGGCTCTGTGCCCCGTATCTCGCTGGTTGCATAGGAATTTGCCCCAGCTCTGGATTTCCTTATAAAATCCATCAGCGTCATTTGATTGTCCGGATTTGCTCTTTCGAAGATAACCTCTTCTTTCATGTCTAACTCTTCAGGTTCCAAATCTGGGAAACAACATAGGGGCCCCAGACTCTTATTTGTAGCTGCTGTAAGTACTTTCTTCTTCATAAGCCGGGACGCCTTAACCATCGTGGTCGAGTTGAGCACAGTGCCACTGCTGGCGCCCGGTGCTCGAAGGACAAAGCCGGTGTCACGATCATTAGCGTGTCCGACATTTTCATACTTTACACCAAGCTCCTCGGCTATGATGGCACAGTAGGTCGACGATGAATTGATGCCAACATCACCCCTGGTTGAAACAAGTGTAGTTTTCCCGTTTTCGCCAATAGATATAGCGATATCAGGCCCTCTTTGGGTTCTGGCAGCCGTCCATTCAACTGCCCAGACAAAACCCATACCATGGTACTTACCATTGGGCAAAATCTTGGTACCCGCAGCATGCCACTTATTGTCCCAGTCCATTATACTTTTTCCCTTTTCCAAGACCTCTCCCAGGCTGTCTCTATCAGGGAATCCATGCTCTGGTTTGTAAACAGTATTTATATGCTCCATGGTTTCATGTTCGCCCCCATCGTTAATGCGGGCAATATCTGTAGGATCCATCTGGAGCTCCTCTGCCACCCTCCATGTTGCCTGGGTAATCATCCAATTGTAAGGCGCGCCGTCCTTCCAGCAGGTGGCCAGGCCTCTGTTGGTATAGGGTAGTATATGACCGTAATGGAAGTTAGGGCAACCCATAGACTCCCTGATATACAGAAGCCCGTCTGCTCTAACCCAGACGGCGTTGTTAGTATCGCATGAAAATGCAGTGATGAGCCCACTGTTTTTAAACCCAATCTTGAAATGATAGACACCATTAAATTCTTCGGAAAGCTCCCACTGATTACCTTCATATTGGAACCTTACCGGGCGGCCAACTATCTTAGAAAGGACCGGGTCAAGATAATTTTGAGAACTATTACCGTAATAATCAAGAACCGCGCCAAAGCTGCCACCGTTGTATGTTGGATGCGGCACATAGGCAGTATCAAGATTGCCCGTCATTCCCTGCGCCTGCATCCAGCGGTCCATTTTGGCCCCCTGCCAGCGCGAGATTGCACAACAGCCTTGTATGCTGCCTACCTTAAGATCGTTCGTCTTTGTTGTAAACTCTATTATTCTGTCAGCTTCGCTAAAGCCCTTATCAACATCTCCTTCATCAATAGAGTTATTAACCCTGATGTTGTTTTCAGTGTTAACGTCGGGGCGAAGTAGCGGAGCATTATCTTCCAGCGCCTCATCCCAGTCAATAATCACTGGTAACTCTTCCCACTCTATCTTTAATGCCCTCAGGGCTTCGTCACACTCCCGCTCGCTATCCGCAACTACTATCGCACCCACAGGTTGATGATAAAAGTGTGCTTCCTGGGGTAAGTTTTCCGTAGCGCCCAAGATGTAATGGAAATGTGTTTTCCCCTGCCATTCGGGGTGGTCGTAAGTCGCAATGTATCTTACTCCTGGCACCTTCTCCGCCTCACTGGTATCCATGCTCTTTATCCTGGCGTGTCCGTAAGGAGAAAGAAGGGGTTTTGCCCAACACATACCAGGTAAAAACACATCCCGTGCATATACGCCTTTCCCACTGGCTTTATCAAAACCGTCTTTACGGCGTAATCCCCGTTTGCCAACGTAATTATATTCTGTACGCCAGACATAAGGTCTAGGTATTTCAGACATGATATTTCACGTCTCCTTTCATATTTTTATTAAAGCTAAAGAATCTGACGAGATTCATCAAAATCTATAACATCTCTCCTATGATGATGCATTTATCGACCTGTGCTGGGTCCGATGTCTCAAATGTAAAGCTGAAGTTATGGTATTTGGGAATTGTGGGATCGGATACATTTTCCTGCCACGGATCGGACGTGTACAACAACTTTCCGCCGGCGTCATAAAACTCAGCTATAACTTGTACCGGTTTCTCTCCGATATTCGCTTCAACAAGCTTTACCGTCCCGGTAATAACAACGGACGATGCTATTCTTGTTGCTTTAACGCTGTATATATTCAGCTTTTCAGTATCAAATTGTATCTCAACTTCTATTGGTGGCAAGGTAACAGTTGGTCCTGTAGGCCTCGTTGGGACAACCGGCGGTTCCCATGTTTCCAGTTCATCAGCTGCCGCCAGAACAGCCGTAATATGATTGGGATATGTAACGCAGCGGCAGATGTTGCCTCCCAAAGCTTCCCGGATATCAGCCTCGGTTGGTTTTGGGTTATGGTCAAGCAAGGCTTTAGCCGTAACAATAAAACCGGGTGTGCAATAGCCGCATTGCATGCAATGGTGTTCAATGTAATTTTCCACAAGTGGGTGTTCAATTTCCGCAAGGTATTCAGAGGTTTCTATAACCGCCCCATTACACTCTTTAGCAAGTGTCATACAGGATAATACCGGCCTGTTATTTAAGATAACGGAACACGAACCACAAGCTCCGTAGCCAGCGCACATGTCTTTAACGCTAGTCCAGCCTAATATGTCGTGTAAAAACTCTTGTAAAGTCCAATAGGGTTCGACCTCTGTTTCATACTCTCTGCCATTTACGGATAAAGCAATTTTTCTAGCGGCGGTTGTGTCAGGTGTTCCTGTTACTGTATTGGTAACTGTAATCGTTTCACCTGGAGTTGTCACTGTATTTGTCTTAGTTACTTCTCCAACCTGCTCTGTTGTAGTAACTGTCTTAGTTAAGGTTTCTGTATCACTATTGCAGGCAGCTAGCAATACTGTTGAACCAATAGCAGTACTACCAACCAAAAGACCGGCATCTTTCAGGAATTCTCTTCTTGAAATCCCGCCGGGACTACTTTTCTCTTTTTCAGTCATATTACTATATGATCTCCTTTTCGACCTTTCATGTTTCGTTTATTAATTTAATCTATAATTTATTAATCGCTATATGCATCACCCCCTCTTGCAGGATATAAAAAATAACGCTGTTTATCTGCCGTTATCATCGGCTTTTTCCCACATATCAATCAGTTGCCAGATAAATCCGTCATAACATTGACCGGGGGCTCTGTTCTTATCCAACTTGTTTTTAGTAACCGTTCTCAATCCTATAGTTGTACGCGAATTATTTATCCCGTTACAATTACCACTTTCTTTAATTGCTATTGTTTTATAATTTCCCTTCATTATCTGTTTCTCCTTAAAATAAGTTGTTATATCTGATGTCTAAACATTTCTAAATTACACTATGCAATTATATAATCGCATTATTACAGAACTTATTAACAGGGAAACAGGAATATTAAAAAATATTAATAAATGAAAAATAACTTGTTTAGTAAGTAAAGGGGTTCAATCCCGGTTATAGGACAATCTATGATTATTATTCTGGGGGGGGCTTGTTTTTTACTTGCCTAAGTTATTATTCTTGAGAAATACACAGGATAAGGTAATATTTGGCAGATAAATATAGAATACAGTAATAATGTTTTTGTAAAAATTAGTTCATAGATAGCAAAAATTGCTGTTCTAATATTTTATTTACTAACTTTGCTATTACAAGGAGGAGATATAAAAAAGTTAGCCTGGCTAATTTGCCAAACTGGATAACAGAATAAGCAGATTGGTACAAAATAGAATAATGATTGAATATCCCATGAAACAAGTTGATGCTAATAAAGGAAGGCTTGGAATAATTAACTACTAGGCTGATGAAGTCTATATCCAATTCTAGGATGGGTCAGTATGATCTGTGGTCGGCTAGGGTCATCCTCTATCTTTTTCCTGATACGCCTTATATAGACACGAATGGCGTCATAAGAACCTATATGATCGGTCTCCCAGATAGCTTCAGATAAACTTTCTAAGGTTATTATTTTCTCAGGATTCCTCATAAGATGAGATAATATGAATCCCTCGGTGCTAGTAAGATTTACCTTTAAATCGCCAACATATAAATGGTGAAGGGATTGTCCAAAGTGAAGTTTTCCATAGCTTGGTGGGCAAAACGAGGATATCAAGTGATGTCGCCTCATAATAGCGTATACTCTGGACATCAGCTCCATTTGTCGGAAAGGTTTTATTACATAGTCATCAGCACCTTTTTCAAGGCATCTTACTATGTCGCCTTCTTCATCGCGCACTGTCAGGACAAGGATAGGCACTGTTGAAAAAAGTCTTACTGATTTTATTACATCAATACCATCTATATCTGGTAAGCCTAAATCCAGAACAACAAGGTCGGGACGTGCTTCCCCAACAATATTGATAGCCTTTTTACCATAGCCTGTTTTTATAAGAGTTGCTTCAGGCCATCGAACCTCGAAGCCCATTGCCACAGCCTCTGCCATCTGAGGGTTATCTTCCACTATTAAAAACTTCATTCTAGTTCTTTAATTATTATTTTTTCAAGGGCAGTGATAAACCAAAATTTGAACCAGCTCCTTCTTTGCTTAGAACCCATATATGCCCACCATGTAGCTCAACTAACATTTTTGAAAGAGCAAGACCCAAACCCATACCAGTAAATTCAGCGTTAGTTCCATTATGCTTTTGATAAGGTTTAAATATATTATCGAGGTTTCTATCGGAAATTCCCTTCCCTGTATCATTTACCTCTATAAGAAGTTCTTTACGTTGCACCTGCACTTTTAATGATATATTACCATTTTGTCTTGTGTTCTTCAGGGCATTATCGATTAAGTTAATAATGACCTGTTTTATACGCTGGCGATCCCCCCTGATAGTTGGAAGGTTAGATGGCCAATGTCCACATAATTCCACGCCTTGCTGCTTTGCCCTTGAATCAAATCTTTCCAGGATTTCAGTTAGCATTTCTTCAGGTTTGATTTCCTGTTCCATTAAATGCAACATTCCTATTTCGCCTTTAGCCAAGTCAAAGAGCTCGTTTACCCTATCGCTCAAATCAATTATATTTTCATTGACTTGTTTAATCAGCCTGTGAATTTGCTGGATGCTTAAAGTCTCATTTATTAGGTCACTTGAAGCCAGTAACGTTGCGATTGGCGTTTTCATTTCATGGGCTATTAAACGCATGAATTGGGCTCTTTCCTCTATTTGCTTTTCCAGCTCTATGCGTAGTTCGCCTTCCTCTCTTAAAAGATCTTCTAATTTGCTCTCTGCTTTCAATCTATTTTTAATTTCTGCCTCAAGTTCTCTGGTACGCGTTTCAACCATCTTTTCAAGGTTTGCTTTATAATCTAGAAGTTCAATTTCATATTTTTTAAGCTCTGTTATATCCGTTATGCAAACATAGTCTCTAGACCAGTCTGATTCACAGCCTTTAGCCATATGATCTTGGACATAATGGTACCTTATATCACCTTCTGGGGTAATGTAGGTAGTATAATGCTCAGTGTGAGTCGCCCCTTTGGAGAGCTTAATAAAGTTATTCTTTATAGCATCAGCATTTTCTTTATTACTGAGTATTTGCTTTTGAACATTATAACTTTGACTATCCTTTGGGTTTATCTTGTGTAAAGAACGACCAACCTTGTTAGAATTGTACGTACTTATTCTTTTTATGTGAATAAGGAGTTCAGCTTCATTATCGTCCCAGTACTTTTTAAGATCCTTTACACCTTTTGCCAATAGGCTATCAATATATATTTTTAGTTCAGATAGATCTGATTCGAAAACAGCTATGGGCACATTCTCAAAAAGGCTTTGGTATTTATCCCTCTCATTCCTTAAATTTTCTTCCATGCTCTTTCTTTCTTTGATATCCCTTATATAAGCTACATTGGCGTTTTCGCCTCTATAGTTAGTTGCCGCGCTGGTGACTTCAACAGGCACCTCTTTACTATCCTTGCAGATAATGGTCAGTTCAAAGAGGTCTGGTATAGTTTTTCCAGACATCTTCTGCCGATGTCTTTTTATTGAAATATCTTTATCCTTTGGAATAACAAGGTCAAAGAATGACATGCCCAGCAGTTCTTCTTTGGAGTAGCCTGTAATCTGGGGCCACTGACTACTGACATAAGTGTGCATTCCTTCTTTCCCGTCTGCATCCTGGAGCATAATTATAGCTTCGCCTATCTTAGTTCCAAGCTCAATAAGGGTGCGGTATCTGTCTTCAGTTTCTTCTAATTCAGACACGCGCTGCTGCAGAAACTCAAGTTTCTTAATAAGTTCTTCCTTATTACTTTTCAGGCTAACTTTATCCATAAATATTCCCGGCAGAGGGCGAAGAGTCAGGGCATATAAGATAATACATACTATTACTGGTTAGAGGCGATGTCAATAAATAGATGGGGGCAGCTAACAACTCGCTGAATTGTTACCCCAGAAACTTAAAAAGTATTTCTATTCTTAAATATTATCCTTACAATCCCGCCAATAACCAATCCAATGCCAAGAATCAAGAATCCGGACCAACATGCTAATAATACTTCAAGTGGCCCGGGACGGGATTCAAGCGTCCCAAATCCAAATCCCATCTGCTGTGCCAGAATGCTTATCGTTACAAGGACCATCCCAAATACAATAAGAGTTATTCCTGTTTTCATAGACTTACACTATCCTTTCTATTCATTCCTTAGCCTCCATTTGCTAGTATTAATAGTTAAACCCTTTTTTCTTAATAATTATGCAAACACGTTACCTTACCCTGTAATTCAGGTAAACCTGTTTACTAGTAAACAATGAGAATGAGTTATCGAAGTACATCGTATGAAAACCACTGGATTGTACCGCATACATGAAGTCATATCTTCCATTCACCCTGTTCTTATCAAGCACCTTATCCCCGAACGAATTTTCAATATAGAAACGTATATCGTCATTACCTCCCCTGACCGTGAGATAGCCTTCTATCATAGCTCCTTGTTTTACATTTACGGTAATAGTGTATTCCTGAAAAGGACTAACGGTAAAACTAGTATCTTCGTATGGCACTAAAGCTTCCCCTATAGGGCCGTAGTTTCCTCCGCGATATTGAAACTACTTACTATGGACAACAGGTGCTGACTGCCTTTTCTGATGCCCATAATGACGGAGCCTACCATGGAAACTGTATTGAGTATCCCGATGGCATCTGGGAGGTAAGCATATACTTCGATACCTGGGTAATTGAAGAAAGCCCCATCCTTTCTTCGATAATCACTGAACTTTCTCCCTGTGGGTCAGGCCAGAGAGAAGCTTATGATACGCTAATTTCTGAACAAAGTAATAATAAAAAAGCAAGAAGCTAATGTGGGCAAATGATGATGGGTCTAAACGTGAGCCGCACAGGAATCGAACCTGTAACCTGCTGATTAAGAGTCTTGATGCCCTCCCCTCGGCAGCTCCAGCGGGCGGCGGTGCTGTCGCACTATGCGCCATAGTGCGCAGCAGCCTGCGGTTTCCCTTGCCCGCTTTAACATAACCCTTTATGTTAAGCTGCCTGCCCCACGACGATGCTTTTGCCGCCCGCAGCTCTCAAATTATAACGCCCGGTCCTTCGCTTCGGGGGTCGCTGCGCTTCCCCTGGTGGCAGCTGCGGCTGCTGCACCACCCTGGAGGGCTCCGCTCAGGCTTGCGGGCGTTCCGCCTGCTCCGCCTGCTGGGCGGGCTGCCCGGCAGAGTTGCTTTCGGAGGTGCATCATGGCTTCTCGTTCACTTTGCGGCTGCCGCGTTTGCCCGCGTCTTTGCGGTCGCTCCGTCCACTGCCCGGCCGGCCAGGCTCGTGCTCGCCGGCTTCTTGCTCTGCGCGCCGCGCGCCGCTCCCTGCGCGCCCTGGGCTTGCCGCCGTAAGCGGCATCCCCGACACGACGACCTACCCCCAGCCTCTTTGATTGATTTATGATTTTGCAAAAGGAGGGTCTATGCCAAGAGGCGGAAAAAGACCAGGCGCCGGCGCGCCCAGGGGCAACCTCAATGCTGCTACATACGGTGAGTTCTCGTCGCAGCTGCGCTATACGTTCTGGCACGGCAGCATTAAGGAGCTGAACCAGATGCTTACTCGTATACGCCAAATTCGGGAACGTCGACATGCAGCCAGTTAACTTCAGGATCGCCCCCGCCAGGTGAAACCGCGCCTCTTTGAACTCTTAAAACAAAACGCTTTTCATTCGGCACAATTGCAATTCTAAGCAAGGTTTCATCCCCTGGCGAGAGCGAAAGGAATATCTGCGAACGGTGCAGATGCCGGCGCACCTCCCGCGGCAGCTCGATGTGTGCAGTAAAAGGCTTGAATGCCATCAGCGCATTTTATCACAAAGCGGCTAATTTTGGATTACAGGGCTTATAACCGGTCCTGACACCCCGTTTCTCCGCCCGTCAGAGCCGCCCTGGGCAATTTTCAGCGGCGAAAAGCGGTGATGTTGATGAGTTATATCCCTCAGGTCTAATTCGGCGTAGATTCTGGTTGTTTTGATGTCGGTGTGTCCCAGTATCCGCTGAAGGCTCACCAGGTCGCCGCCTGCCATGATGTATTGCCGCCCGAAGGTGTGCCTCAAGGTATGCGGTCCCCACTTCCTGGCTGCAATGCCGGCTTTTTCAAACGCCAGGCGCACTATTCGGTAAGCCCCGGATTCTGTTAATGCGCCCCTGGAGCCCCGGAAGACGGGGTTCGTCCCCAGATCCAGCAGCATTTGCCGGGTTTCCCCGGATATCGGCACTTCACGCTGCCCTGTTTTGCCGCAGACGATAATTGTTTCCTCCAGGATATCGTCCCTCACCAGGCTAACCGCCTCATGAACCCGGACGCCGGTATCGATAAGCAGGTTGACCAGGGCGCGGTTGCGCCTTTCAAGCGGTATCACCAGCAGATAGCCCAGCTCCGCCATGGTCAGCGAATACGGCACTTTGCGGCGGCGGCGCGGCGCTTTTATCGTCTCCATCGGGTTGCCCAGGGCATGCCGCTTGCTTATCCAGCCATAGAACGCCCGCAGCGCACGAAAGTAGCCGTGCCGCGTCTCATCGGAGACGTTAAGCGCACCCAGGAAAGCCTCAACCCTTCCTGGATCTGCCGGCAGCTCTTTATTCAGCCTGGCGAAAGCCTCCAGCATGCCGGCATACCAGCGGATGCTTTTTTTGGTTAAGCCCATCGCCTTGCGCGATGCTATAAATTCGGCTATTGCCTGGCGTGTTCTCATTCCAAAAGCCGTCTGAAGTAAGCAGTCGGCATCTTAACCTTAAACCCGCTCTCCAGCGCCCTTTCAAAATCGCCGATTGCCTCCAGCAGCTCGGCTGCCGTCCTGGTCCGGATGAGCTGGTTAGAGTTAGTTACCTCCAGCTCATGCAGCCGCCGCCTTATCCACTCCCTGGTATTCGGATACTCGTAAAGGCAGGGACGCGGACCGTCCGGGTAAAGGCTCTTTTCCCCCTGAGGGGGGGGACTATAGGGGGGGGAGTAGGGGTCAGACATACTTTCAGAATTGTTAAACTCCTGAGATATATACCCCTCCCCCACGTCAACGCTTTCAGAAATTTCGTCAACGTGGGTTTTGCGCCTGGTAATGCGCACGTGTTTAGAACGGTTCATAAAAACACCTCCTGCAGGAAAGATGCTTAATTTTACCACTCCCGTCAAGAGGTCTTTCGTAAAAGGTTCAGCTCCCAAAGCTGTAACCCCTGCAGGAGGCGGGCGGAAGCCCTAAACAGCCCGGGAGCTGACGATTTTAACAGAGAAGTTGACCAGTAGTCAGCTTCTCAAACTGATATTCCAAACCTGATACTCTGGTGAGCCGCACAGGAATCGAACCTGTAACCTGCTGATTAAGAGTCAGCTGCTCTGCCAGTTGAGCTAGCGGCCCGCGCGTAATTTTAACAAATGCGACGCCTCCTACGCAACCCGCTTTTGCCTTAACCGATACTCTCTATAAGGTCTTCCCTGCTTGTAATTGTGGCAGCTTTATCCAGAAATTGGTCTATTGATTCCGCCTGCTGCCTCAATATCCTAAACTCTTCGCCAATGGGGTTGACAGATGTCGGATTGTTGGCATAGGTGCCATAAAAGGAGAAGTACGCCTGATTCAGCTTTCGTATATAGTAGCCATTGGATAACAGGAACAATCGTTTTTCTTCCATAAACGCCTCTGCCTCATCTATCTTCCCGTTTGCCAGATATTCATCTACCGCCAGCCTGATTTCCCGCATCTCCTTATAAAAATCAAACACCGGTTCGTTTGCCTGTCCGTCTTCAGGTTGCGTATTATCTTCGTGTTCTTCTATATAAGGAGCATAGTATTCCTGATACAGTACAGCCCCGATTTCGTCACTGGCAATGCCTACAGCGGTTTCGTTCATCACGGCTATTTCGTAATCCGTCGCTATGCCGGCAATATGCAGGGCATAATAGAATCCCAATGGTCTGAAAAAAAGGTACTGGTGCAGCCATTCTTCTACGGCTATATCAATAGTGCGCTGTAACCCGGCAGTATCTATAACAAATGAAGGATAGGTGGCAATACCCCCGATACCCACCACCAGCGAGGATACACCTAGTTCATCGACAGCCTCTTCTATGGCTATCCTGTTTTCTATGCTGACATCCGGCAAAAGTTTAACTTCCGCCATGCGTTCTATTTTGTCCCTGGGCGAAATCACCAGCAGATGCGGCGGCGTCTCCAGTTTGAAGCTCACCGGCGGGAAGGTAATACCCAGGTTCAATTGGGCATCCATTGGATTGTATATATCCAGTTGCGCCATTGTTTGCTGAATCTGCATCTCCAGCACTTTTTCCGCTTTCAATCTGAGTCTTTCCCTCTGCCGCTGCAATTCCTGAAGCTGCTCTTCAAGTTCTTGCGTATCCCCTTCCTGGATACCACTCATTACAAGTTCTATATTCCACTCCATGTCGCTTACCTGCTGGCGGACATCAAAATAGTCCAGCACTATTTGCGAATCGTCTGCGGTTATATCTTTGTCACTAAAAAGGGTTTCTTCAAGTTGATATGAAAGAGCTTCTATTTCCCAGCCGACCAGATTGAACTTATAATCCCCTGTTATTTCGTCTATCTTTTTATCAAATACAGAATGCCCCATACCTGTTGTCAGCACAATAACAGCTGTTAATGTAAAGAAGGCAGTGGCTATGCCTGCCTTTATTTTGCTTAATTTATCCATCTTTAACATCACTGGAAACAGCCTCTGATGTAAGCTATAATTAAGTATAGCACGGGGTAGAATAGGTGTCTCTGCCCGATTCTTCCCGGGTATTTTTATATGAAAGACTATTACAATATTCTGGGAGTTCCCGAAGACGCCAGCCAGCAGGTTATAAAGGCTGCCTTCAGAAAGCTTGCTTTTAAACATCATCCGGATACCAATCCGGGCAACGAGAAGGAAGCCGAGGCTAAGTTCAAGGAAATTAACGAGGCTTATGCTGTAATCAGTGACAAAACCAAGCGTCAGCAATACGACGCCGCCAGAAAAGGCGGTTATAGTGGTGCCGGTTATGGCGGTTTTCAGTATTCACAACAGGATATTTTCAACAGCATCTTTTCAAACAAGGCTACACTGGATGATCTCAACCGCATGTTTTCGCAGTCTGGCTTGAGGTTTGACGAAGATTTTATGAACCGCGTCTTTAGCGGTGGCGGCAAAAGCGCATTCCGTTTCTACTCGCAACCTGGCACCGGAACAACCCGCAGGCAACCTGCATCAAATGTTAAAGTCTATAAACCCAACTGGTTTGAAAGGCTGTTTCTTAAAGCAGCCGCAAAGACGGGGCGTTTTATGCTTAAACGCCTGCTGGGAGTTGAATTCGCACCTGATCTTGATTTGGGTATAAACCTCACTCTTTCGCCTGAAGAAGCTGACGCCGGTGTTGAAAAAGAGGTTAGTTATAAAAGAGGCAAACGCAATAAAAAGCTTATTGTAAAAATACCGCCCGGCATCAAACATGGGAGCAGGATAAGGCTTAAGGGGATGGGGCTTACCCAAAAGAAAAAATCCGGAGACCTTTATCTGCACATCAAAGTTAGCAAACAAACACCACTTGAATAGATCTATCCCAACCCGGCAGCCGTTTTTGCCAGCTCCCAACTGTATTCGTATAGGTGCATTCCTTTACTCATAGCGATAAGCTCTCCGTCTTCCACGCCTATCTCAGAAGCCATATATTCCTTCATCAGTTGTATCGCCGCCAGATTGGATGGAAAGCCCGCCCACAGGTCCCAGGAGCGAAAATAGGCGATAAAATGCAGCTTTCCATATCTTACCCTGGTATCTATGCCGCGCAGGCAGGGCGGGTCTGTCAGAAATATTGACCGTTCGTTACCAACAGACATATATGCCTGGTTGGTATTATAGCCGTCCTTGTTATACATTTTTATTACCTCGGCAATCTGTTTTTCCAGATATTGCCCATAGGTATATTGCTCTCCCTCAGCGCGGTGGGCAGTCATAAGATAAGGCAGGTAGTTCTCAATATATGCCATCGTTGTTGGCGCCGGCACGCCAGCCGGCACGTCCGGCGTCAGCGGGCGGTTACCAGGATTGCTTATCTTTACCACCACCAGGTCCAGTTCTTTGCGCCGCTGGTCTGCATAGCTGCCGCGTTCTATTTTATATTCATACCCTTCTTCAAGTGTTTTACGTAAACAAAGAAACCATCCCTCTGATAAATCCCGTGCTTCTACAACCGAAATTTGCATTCAATCCTTCTTTCCCGGCTTATCGCCTGTGCCTGAAAAGAGCCAGAAACCTGTCCTGATACTCTTCAAACAGATTCCATCGCTCCAGTTCTTCCTTAAGCTCCTGCGGCTTTATCATCCCTTTTGCCAGCCTGTCAAACATATCTTCTATGCGCAGCCGGGCATCTACCGGCACACCGCCGGCATCAACGTCCATCATCCCCCTGGATTCCAGTTGTGAAATATTGCTGTGCATGGAACTTTTTGTTATCTCGTAAATACAGCTCATCAGGGACACATCCCACAATTCGTCCTGCCCTTTTATTATGGTAACCAGCGGGTCACCCCGTTCATCAATATCACTATTCAACCTTTCAAGCACCGCCATCAACTCCTCTTCAACAATGGTCAGGCTGCCAGGTTCGTTGCGATAAGTATAGTATAAGCCGGGGGTATCGGCACCGTATTTCTGCATCATAGCCTCAAGGTACTTTTTGGCGTCACCGCTGAAGCCTTCCAATTGTGACATATAGTAAGGCGTCACTATTCTTGGCTTTTCTGCAATTACTCTTCCCTGCCTGACAACGGTTTCACCGCCTTCTTTGGTTATTTCGTCATAGACAGGGTTGGTAAGCACATAATAAGCTATATTTGTAATGCCAAAGGTTGCCAGCGCCTGCTTTGGCAGCCTTAGTATCTCTGTATTTTTTACGGCGTTTTTTATCTTTTCATCATCGCTTGGCATTTTACTCTCCGGCACCGGCTTCAAATCAGTTAGTCTATGCTTTTCAACTGTTTTTTACATTCATCCATCAGATTTATATACTGCGAATCCAATTGCGCCTGCGCCTGCCGCCACTCTTCCTGAAATTGGGGCAGTTTCTCCACATCCATATCCACGCCATCTGCCGTCCCCAGTTGCTTCTCAACCGCCTGCCGCAGCTTTTGCGCATATTCAATCTTTAGATTATCATAAACCTGCTTTCTTTGCTGTTCCCCCTGTTCGTTATAATGCTCAAATATCTGTCCCAAGCCGCTTAAAATCTCTTCTACTGCTTCCCTGTCATTCTTTATATGCCTGATGTAATCTATTATCAGCCCGTTTTTATTCTTTACCATTTCGCTTTGCGGCAGGTTTATGTTTGCCAGCAGCACACTTTCCATCCCCTTTTTAACATACCCGGCTGCTTTTTTCTCATAACCGGAAAGGCTTTTCTTTATGTCAACCTTTTTCTTAAGGCATTCCACCGCCAGTGTTTTCCCTTCCGGAATATATTTCCACCTCAGGCGGTCATCCTCAGTAGGTTCTCCGATGCTGTCTATCTTCTGACGGGCTATTTCCCGGGCGCTTTTTATATCAGCCATATTTTCAATCCTTTTATATAACTTTCTGTTTATCACATTATACTAGATTAAACAGCAGCCATAAAGCAACACTTTGTACGGTTTTTTTATTTTTAGATATAAATGTTATAATCTATAAACTATGTATTTCAGAAATGCCATTGAAGCCCTGGGGCATACTCCGCTGGTAGAACTCCCGCGGTTAAGCCCCAATCCAAAGGTGCATATTCTTGCCAAGCTGGAGGGGCAGAATCTGGGCGGAAGCGCCAGCATCAAGGACCGCATCGCCAGATATATGATAGAGCAAGCTGAAAAAGACGGCACGCTTACCAGGGACAAGACAATTATTGAAGCCACCAGCGGCAACACCGGCATCTCCCTTGCCTGGCTGGGGCATAAAATGGGTTACAAAGTAACTATTGTTATGCCAGATAATATGAGCCGTGAAAGACAGCAGCTTATACGCCTT
Organism: Dehalococcoidales bacterium; assembly: GCA_963674855.2. Taxonomy (GTDB): domain Bacteria; phylum Chloroflexota; class Dehalococcoidia; order Dehalococcoidales. The sequence continues at coordinate 672,151 of CAXXST010000002.1, read as the reverse complement.
TTCGGTGCAGAGCTTGTGCTTACAGAGGGTAAAAAGGGCGTTCAGCATTCTATAAACACCGCCCTTGAAATGGCAGCCAAAGACGAACGTTACTTCATGCCCAACCAGTTCACCAATCCGGCCAATCCACTTACCCACTATGAGACCACCGCCGTAGAGATACTTGAAGACTTGCCGTATGACAGCTTAGACTACATTGTTGCCGGCATCGGCACCGGCGGCACTATAACCGGCATCGCCAGACGCTTTAAAGAGGACTTCCCGAAGATTAATTCCATCGGCGTTGAACCGCCACCGGGCGATAGTATTCAGGGACTAAGATGCCTTGAGGACTATGTCCCGCCGATTATAGACCTCAGCCTTATTACCGAAAGGTGCAATGTTACCAGCCTGCAATCCATCGCCGCTAACAAGCTTTTACTGGATAATGAAGGGGTTTTCGCCGGTATGTCCTCCGGCGCCGTTATCCACCAGGCTATAGAGATTGCCAAAAGCATTGATGAAGGTGTCATTGTTACCGTTTTAGCAGATGGCGGCTGGAAATACCTAAGCCTTGAACTGTGGTGCTAAACCTTCAATTACTATGACGTTACCGTGCTGGGTATTATCACTGTTACGTCCGGCACCGGTAGAGCTATATCCACCCATCCGTCCATATAAATGTCATAGGTTTGCATAAGAGGATACTCTGAATACACCAAATATCCGTCAAGGTGATATTCACCACCACCCGCAGTCACCGCGTGAACTTCAGCCAGCGTATCTATACCAGTATAACTGTCATCTAGTTCAGTTACCTCGGCGTCAAACATCATTGCCATTACAGCGGTCTGAATATTGGCATACTCTGTATCCAGTGCTTCCTGTTCATAAGAATATACGGGTATCCCAATAGAAGATACGGGCATCTCAACAGCATTTTCAGCTTCCGGCGGCAGTGTTATTGTTACAGATTTATTATAATCATACATCTGCATATCATAGCTGGCATTGATTTTCAGGGATTCCAGCGTCTGGTTTTCGGCTATGCCCCCCATGTCTTCCGCCGTCAGTTCCATATCCATCGCCATTTGTATTTTTGCAGCATAATACGTGTCCTTTGCCACCCACATCTCAATACTTATGCCGCTTATTATCCTGTCCAGTATCTCCCGGTCAAATTCCGTCGGTATTGCCTCACCGGCTTCCTGTGCCATTTCATCTGCCCTCTGCCATATCTTCTCCGCATCTGGTGTCAGGTTTAACAGATAGCAATCCACTCCTTTTATCTTCTCGCTGCCTTCAATGGTAACATCCGCCACCTCAAGCAGTTCCTGCGGGCTTGCCGCCGTATCCTGTCCGGCAAACATATCCTCTATCTGTTGCAACTCCTCCAGCGTCAGGCTGTATTTCTGCCAGCTTGCACCCGTCAGCGGAATGTCCATCATTATGTAACCTGAATTATCCACAACATATACCGCCAACGCCATTTCATACGACATTTCTCCAACAGAGCCTTCCGCCCCACTTAAGCTATAGCTGGCATTCGCGTCCATCCGCATCTGACGGTTTTCTTTATCAATAACCCCGCTGGATGAGATTGCGGCGTTTATATTCATCTCTTGCGGCACGGCTTCCATATCAAAGCCCATTGTATATATTTCCGCTTCAATGGCTGCCTCTGTATTCAGTTCATAGTTTAATGTATTTATCCCATCCGCCGCCGCCACCATGCCTTCTAATATCTCTTCTACCGTAGGGGTATCGTTATCACAGGCAACAAAGGGCAAAATCATAACCCCCGCTACCATTACCACCAGTAATTTCCGCCACATCCCGTCCTCCTTTTGCCGGTTATTTACCGGCTTTGTTTTTTAGAAGCCAGTATTCCAGGCTGTCTGTCAGCGCCATCCAACTGGCTTCTATTATGTTCGCTGAACTGCCCACTGTACGCCACTGCTCTACGCCGTCGCTGGAGCCGATAATGACCCTCACCTGGGATTCGGTGCCGGTGCTGCCCTCAAGTATGCGCACTTTATAATCCACCAGTTTTATTACCGAAATACTTGGATAGAAGCGTATCAGCGCCTTTCGCAGCGCCGTATCGGCGGCGTTTACCGGGCCGTTGCCCTCTGCCGCCGTGTGCATTTTTTCCTCGCCTACTTTTACTTTTACAATGGCTTCGGATATCATATCCTCAGCGCTATTCATAGAAGGTATGCGCCTTCTCTTTTCCACTATCACCATAAAGTCCAGCAATTCAAAAGGCTTTTTATAATCCGGCTTTGCCCGATGTACCAGCAGGTCAAAGGATGCTTCGGCATTTTCATACTGAAAGCCCCGGCTCTCCAGCATTTTTACCTTTTTCAGTAACTCTATGGCTTCCGGGCTTTTTGCCGGCAGGTCAACCCCCAATTCACGGGCCCGGTGGACTATGTTAGCCCTGCCTGAAAGTTCTGACACCAGCATCTTTTGCCGGTTGCCGACAAGTTCCGGGTCTATATGCTGATAGCTGCCGGACCATTTGCTCAAGCCGGAAACATGCAGCCCTGCTTTATGGCTAAAGGCGCTGCTGCCGATATATGGCAAAAAGGCATCCGGCAGCAGGTTGGCAACTTCGCTTACGTAATTCGCCGTTTCAGCCAGCTTTTTAAGTTTTTCATCTGTTATACAGTCTATGCCCATTTTAAGCTTGAGCGCCGGTATTATGGAGCACAGGTTAGCATTACCACAGCGTTCGCCGTAGCCATTCATCGTTCCCTGCACCTGCGTAGCGCCGGCGCTGACCGCCGCCAGCGTATTGGCTACCGCCATCTCGCTGTCGTTATGGGCATGTATGCCTATCGGCACCTGTGTTACTTCCTTTGCCGCCCAGACAGCCGCCGCCACCTCCTCCGGCAACGCGCCGCCGTTGGTATCGCAAAGAGCCAGGCAATCCGCCCCGGCTTTATCAGCAGCCTTCAATACTTCCAGTGAATATTCCGGATTTGACTTGTATCCGTCAAAGAAATGTTCGGCGTCCAGAATGACTGTTTTACCCTTTGATTTCAGATAGGCTATGGAGTCGGAAACCATTTTCAGATTTTCCTCAAGCGTGGTTTCCAGCACCTGAATAACCTGCATGTCAGAACTTTTACCAACCAGCGTTACCACATCCGCTCCGGATGTTTCCAGCGCCCGTATGTTAACATCTTCGGCTGTTTCTGTATTCTGCCGCCGCGTGCTGCCGAAAGCAACCAGTCTGGCATTTGCCAGCTTTATATCTTTGGCTTTCTGAAAAAACTCGTCGTCTTTTGGGCTGGAACCTGGCCAGCCGCCTTCTATATAGTGCATGCCCAGTTCGTCCAGTTTTCTTAATATATTAAGCTTATCCACCACTGAAAAGGATATACCTTCCCGCTGCGAGCCGTCTCTTAATGTGGTGTCATAAAGCTCTACCGAATTCATTTTATTATCCTTTATACCCTTTCGGCGATTAAATCCCCCATTTTGGCGGTGCCCACTTTTGTCATGCCTTCGCCCATTATATCATAGGTGCGAAAGCCCTCTTCCAGCACCTTTTCAATGGCTTTCTCCACAGCTTTGGCTTCCTTCGTTAAACCCAGCGAATACTTCAGCATCATTGCCATGCTTACTATTGTGGCAATCGGGTTGGCTAAATCCTGCCCGGCGCGCCGCGGGGCGCTGCCGTGGCTGGGTTCATACATACCAAATGTGCGGCTGCCTTCTTTGGGTACACCGGCTATACTGGCGGATGCCAGCATCCCCAGAGAGCCGCCCAGCATGGAAGCCTCGTCGGTTACGATATCGCCGAAGGTGTTTTCGGTAACCAGCGTGTCCAGATACCTTGGATTCTGTATTATCCGCATGGCGCAGGCGTCTATAAGCATATGTTCCAGTTCGACTTCCGGGTAATCTTTTGATACTTCTATTGTTACCTGGCGCCACAGCCTTGAAGACTGCAAGACGTTGGCTTTATCTACCGAAATCAGCTTCTTTTTACGCGTCATGGCTATTTCAAAGCCCACCCTGACGATGCGCTCTATTTCCTGTTCAGAATATGACATTGAATCTATGGCGCGGCGTCCTCTTGATGTTTTCCATTGTCGTTTGGGTTTTCCGAAATATAACCCGCCGGTTAGCTCCCGCACGAATATAAAATCAACGCCCTTCAGAACTTCCGGCTTGAAGTTGGTATTGTCCACCAGTGACGGATAAACCGTTACCGGGCGCAGGTTGGCAAAAAGCCCCAGCTCCTTGCGCAGCTCCAGCAGACCGTCTTCCGGGTGGATGGGCGCCTGGGGGTCGTCATACTTGGGGTCTCCGACGGCGCCCAGCAGAACAGCGTCGCTGCGCTGACACATTTTCAACGTGTCTTTTGATAGCGAAGTGCCCTCTTTATCAATGGCTACGCCGCCAACCAATCCATTTATATAGTTAAATATATGATCGTATTTGATGCCGATTGCATTCATTACCTTGATTGTTTCATCTACAATCTCCGGACCGATGCCATCACCGGGTAGTACCGCTATGTTAAATTCCATCTATTTTTTCTCCAATTTATTTCTAGTGTATGATATCAACCCGCCGTCTGCTATTATCTCCGACATAAACGGCGGGTATGCTTCAGCCGTAAACTCTTTGCCCGTTTCCAGATTCTTTATTCCACCACTGGCTAAATCCACCTCCAGCGTTTGCCCGTTCTGGGTGTTATCCACCGCCTCTGCGCATTCCAGAAGCGGCAGCCCGATGTTAATGGCATTGCGGAAGAAGATTCTGGCAAAGCTCTTGGCGATAACGCAGGATACACCGGCAGCCTTTATGGCTATTGGCGCATGCTCCCTTGAAGAGCCGCAGCCGAAATTGGTTGTCGCCATAATTATATCTCCCGGTTTTACCCTGTTTACAAAATCGGTGTCTATATCTTCCATACAATGCTTCGCCAGTTCCGACGGCTCTGATACATTCAGATAGCGCGCCGGTATTATGGCATCCGTATCCACGTTGGCGCCGTATTTAAATACTTTTCCTTTTAACATCACCCTTCCCTTATTTTTTCAGCATCTATGATAAATGGTTTCAAAATATCTACGTCATTTAGTTTTGTTTTCTTATAACCCAAGCTTTTTCTTATTTCTAATAGCAATTTAGCAAACAACCTAATATCTTCATAACTTTTCTCTTTGCTCTTATCCTGCTTTAATTTAGCGCTATATCCCAAAAGTTCATTATAAGCTTTTACGACGTTATCTTCGCCAATAAGAGCAAGCTCAACATTCTTCTTCTTTCGTTTACTAGAAAAAGCTATTTCTTTTACTTTCTGCTCATTATACTCGCCGATTATAGAGCCGGTGAATATATCTAGTATTTCCATATACATTTCATGTCTTTTTTCTGATAAACGCCTTTCTATATCCCTTTTTTCTTGCAGATTCTTTTGTACTAGATATGTTGTAAAAGCACCTATTAGTAATGTGGTAACTGGAACAATGATATTTACCCAATCCATCCTAAACTCCCAAACCCTAATTCCTTCTGTATACCGCTTCGTAGTTTTTGCACCACAAGTTCTGCCAGGCAGCTATCCGGTTAAAACTAGACTTCAATATATTCTGTAGATGAGGCAGATTCGGGAAGCGGCAATCCATCCTCTTTAAGCCCCTCAAGATGGAAGCTGATAGCTTGCCTGATGTTTTTCTCCGCCTCGCCAAGTGTCTTGCCGGTGGCGATACAGCCCGGCACATCCGGTGAATATGCAGAATAATTATTTATCGCTTTTTCGAAGACAACAAGATACTTTTGCATCTCTTTACTCCTTTAGCCCGGCTTGTTTCATAATGCTGTTCAGTGTCCCTGGCGCCATATCATGGCTTAGGTTACCGGCAATAGTAACTCTTCCCGGCTTTTTTGCGTGCTTAAACTGGCAATGGCTACCTTTAGTAGCCACTACATACCAGCCATCTTCTTCAATCATATTGATTATATCACGAATTTTCATTCTTCTTTTTTACTAGCTTACCACTAATCTCTAATTCCTTCTGTAAACAGCTTCGTAGTTCTTGCACACCAGCCGTTTCTGCCACTGGCTGTGGATGGTGGTAAAGCCAAACTTTTCCAGAAAGGAGTTAAGCTGGTCTATATCTATGGTAACCAGCCCAAAGCTTATGCTTGAAGTGCTGTCCATTTTGGTTATTTTTTCCGGGTAGATTATATCGGCGTAAACAAAATATCCGCCGGGCTTCAGCACCCGCTTTACCTCTTTAAGGGCATCCAGCCAGTCCTTTATATGGTGCAGTACGCCAAAAGAAAACACTACGTTAAAACTGCCCTCCTTAAAAGGCAAATCGGCGGCGTTTGCCTCCAGATAGCGCAGGTTTTCCATCCCGTTTACGCTATTGCGCGCAAGTTCTATCTGCTGCGGGTCAATATCTATTCCGGTTACACTGGCGCTGTATTCCTCCGCCAGATGCTTTGTAACCAGTCCATTGCCGCAGCCTATTTCCAGAAAAGCCTGGCTTTCTTCCATTTTTACAAATTCCAGCAGCTTTTCGGTTAACTTCAGGGCGTTCTTCTTGCTCTGTGCCCGGTTTAAAAGCTTTTCTACCGATAGCATTTTCATTATGCATCTACCTCTTGGGGGCTTGTTATCACGCCGTTTATTGCGCTGGCAGCCGCCACCGCCGGGTTTGAAAGATAAACCTCTGATTCTGTGCTGCCCATTCTGCCGACGAAGTTACGATTGGTGGTAGATATACACCTTTCGCCAGCCGCCAGTATGCCCATATGCCCTCCCAGGCAGGGACCGCAGGTAGGCGTGCTGACAACAGCGCCGGCGTTTATAAATATCTCTATAAGCCCCTCTTTAAGGGCATCCATATAAACCTGCTGAGAGCCGGGTATTACAATACAGCGCACGCCTTTAGCCACCTTTTTGCCTTTTATTACATCAGCGGCTACCTGTAAATCTTCCAGCCTGCCATTGGTGCAACTGCCGATGACCGCCTGGTCTATCTCTATGCCGGCTGCCTGGCTGACAGGCTTCGTGTTTGAAGGCAGGTGCGGCATTGCTACCTGTGGTTCTATGGCGGAAGCATCGTATTCTATTATCTGTGCGTATTCGGCATCTTCGTCCGGTTCGTATATCTTGTATCCACGTTTTGCGCGGTTATTTATATAGTTCAGTGTTTTTATATCCACCCGGAAGATACCGGCTTTGCCGCCGGCTTCTATAGCCATATTAGCCATTGTGAAGCGCCCGTCCATAGACAGGTTATCTATAGCCTCGCCGCAAAACTCCATTGCCGAATATAAAGCGCCGTCAACACCTATATCACCGATGGTGTATAGAATCAGGTCTTTACCGCTTACCCATTTTGACAGCTTGCCGTTATAAACGAATTTTATTGTCGGCGGTACTTTCATCCATATTTCACCGGTTGCCATTGCAGTGGCGATATCTGTTGACCCCATTCCCGTAGCGAACGCGCCCAAAGCGCCGTAAGTGCAGGTATGTGAATCAGCCCCGATAACCACATCCCCCGGCAGCACCAGCCCCTTTTCAGGCAAAATAACATGCTCTATGCCCATTTCGCCGATTTCAAAGTAGTTTATTCCCTGCTCTATAGCAAATTCCCGCACCATTTTTGCCTGTTCCGCCGAGGCTATATCCTTGTTGGGAGTAAAGTGGTCTGGCACCATAACCACCTTTTTTGGGTCAAAAACCTTTTTAACGCCGATTTTTCCGAACTCTTTTATGGCAATCGGCGCCGTTATATCGTTCGATAACACCATATCAACCCGGGCGCTTATAAACTGCCCGGGGTTTACTTTTTTATTGTTACTGTGTGCCGCCAGTATTTTTTCAACCAGTGTCAATGCACTTCTCCTGTAGTTAATATTTATCAAGTTTTTGGAGTATTGCGCTATGCAATGCGGCGGGGGAGCAAAAGCACTACAAGCACCATCAGGGTTGCAACCGGAGCAATGATGTATAAACCGGCGCCGGCAGCCATGCCGATACCGGCGGTTATCCATATCGTGGACGCTGTGGTCAAACCCTTCACGCCGCCACCCTCGCCGCGGCGCAGGATAACACCGGCGCCCAGAAAGCCGATTCCGGTAACAATGCCGGCTGCCACGCGCGTCTGGTCACCTTCGCCGAAGCCGTATATGGATACCAGCGTAAACATGGCAGCTCCGGCGCAGATAAGGATTAAATCTCTTATACCAGCCGGCTTTTCAGCCTTGCTTCGCTGAAAACCGATTATACCGCCAAGCGCTATCGCCAGCAGTATGCGCAATACCATTTCCAGCTCAACCGGCATCCTGTTTTCCCCGTTTCATAACTAATTGGCAACTTTTCCAGCCGCCAGCAGCCTGTTTATGGCGTTTATGTATGCCCTGGCGCTGGCGACGATAATATCCGTATCAGCGCCGCGCCCGGTATAGGTTACACCCTCGCTTTCTATCCTTATAAGAACTTCGCCGATGGCGTCTATACCTTCTGTTACGGATTTCACCGAAAACTCCGTCAGGTTGTTTGGCACTTTTACCAGCCGGTTTATAGCCTGATAGACGGCGTCCACAGGGCCCGTTCCCAAGGCTGCATCCTCTACTGTTTCACCTTTTGGATTTATCAGTTTTACGGCTGCCGTTGGCACGCCTTTGTCTCCGCAGGTTACCTGTATTCGTTCCAGCTTATAGGTCTCCTCTATGTTGCGCATTTCCTCGGCGATTATGGATTCTATATCCCTGTCTGTTATCTTCTTTTTCTTGTCTGCCAGTTCCTTAAATGCCTCAAATGAGCGCATAAAGTCTTCTTCATTCAGGCTGTAACCCAGTTCTGCCAGCCTCTCCCTGAAGGCGTGCCGCCCGCTGGATTTACCCAGCACCAGGCTGGAAGCCGGTATTCCCACAGATTTCGGATCCATGATTTCATATGTCGCCGGCATCTTTATAACGCCATCCTGATGAATACCGGACTGGTGCCTGAAAGCATTAGCGCCAACGATTGCCTTGTTGGGCTGAACCGAAAAACCGGTCAGTTCGCTTACCATGCGGCTGGTCTTGTATATCTGTCTGGTATTTATAGCCGTTTCCAGGTTAAATAAATCGCTGCGGGTATTTACCGCCATTACGATTTCTTCCATAGAGGCGTTGCCTGCCCTCTCCCCGATGCCGTTAATGGTGCATTCCACCTGCCTTGCGCCGTGTTTCACCGCTTCCAGGCTGTTGGCTACAGCCAGACCCAGATCATTGTGGCAATGGACGCTTATTACAGCTTTATCTATATTTTTTACGTTGTTTCTGATACTTTCTATCAATCCGCCGAACTCATCCGGGATGGCATAGCCGACGGTATCCGGTATATTTACAGTGGTTGCTCCGGCTTCTATTACCGCCTCCAGTACCTGATATATGAACTCCGGGTTGGCACGGCTGGCATCCATCGGCGAAAACTCAATATCGTCCGTGTATTGCCTGGCACGAGCTACCATATCGCGGGACATTTCAAGTATCTGCTGTCGGTTTTTATTCAGCTGGTGCAGTATATGTATATCCGAAGCCGAAAGAAAAACATGTATGCGCGGTCTTTTGGCATTTTTCAAGGCATCACGGGCGGCGTCTATATCCTTTATATGGGCGCGCGCCAGCCCGCAAACCACCGGCTCTTTTAGTTCCTCTGCAATTTTCTTTACCGCTTCAAAATCACCGGGGGAACTTACCGGAAAACCGGCTTCTACAACATCCACACCCAGTTTTTCAAGCTGGCGGGCTATCTCCAGTTTTTCCTGTATGTTCAGCGTGCCGCCGGCAGCCTGTTCGCCATCTCTTAGTGTTGTGTCAAATATGATTATCTTATCCATAGTGTCCTTCCTGTAAAAAATAATATCTCCGCACCTGTATCGCCCCTCTCCTTTAAAAGAGAGGGGCTGATAAGCACGAGATTATTCCCCACAGTTATGGTATCTATGTTTAAGTTTTTCAAAAGGTTCTGCCTTTTATTTATTGTTATTTCTTGTCTTGCAGCCAGGACATCATCTGGCGCAGTTCGCCGCCAACCTCTTCTATAAGGTCTTCGGATTCCATTCTTTTCAGGGCGTTATAAACAGGGCGTCCCGCCTGATTTTCCAGTATCCATTCCTTGGCAAAGCTGCCGTCCTGTATCTCTCCCAGTATTTCAACCATTTCATCACGCGCCATATCATCCACAACCCTTGGTCCGCGCGTATAGCCGCCGTATTCAGCAGTATCACTGACAGAGTAGTTCATATAGTCAAACCCGCCCTTGTAGAACAAGTCTACAATAAGCTTAAGCTCATGCATGCATTCAAAATAGGCGATTTCCGGCTGGTATCCGGCTTCCACCAGTGTATCAAAGCCGGCTTTAACCAGCGATGAAACACCGCCGCATAATACCGCCTGCTCACCGAATAGGTCTGTTTCTGTTTCCTCTGCAAAGGTGGTTTCCAGAACCCCTGCGCAGCTGCAACCGATGCCTTTGGCATAGGCTAAAGCCATTTCTTTGGCTTTACCGCTGGCGTCCTGCTCTACCGCCACCAGCGCCGGCGGACCGGCGTTTTCGGTGTAAAGCTGCCGCAGCATATGCCCCGGGCATTTGGGAGCAATCATGGTTACGTCCACATCTTCCGGCGGGATTATCTGGGCATAGTGGATATTGAATCCATGGGCGAACATAAGCATCTTGCCGGCGGTAAGCTCATCTTCTATAGATTGCTTGTATATCTTTGCCTGCAATGTATCCGGCGCCAGCATCATAATAACGTCTGATTTCTTCGCCAGAACATCGGCGGTGGTCACGTCAAAACCGTCTTCTTTGGCTTTTTCCCAGCCTTTGCTGCCTTCAGCTTCGGCGACCATCACCTGAAGCCCGCTGTCTCTCAGATTCTGTGCCTGGGCATGCCCCTGGCTGCCGTAGCCGATAATGCCGATTGTCTTGCCTTCCAGCAGAGACAGGTCACAATCCTTATCATAATATATAGTTGCCATATTTCAGCCTCCTTTTTATTCTTCTTTTTTCTTATTTCCAGTTTCTTTTTTGGGTCTTTTTACCTTTTCCGCTACAGCCCCCTTATTACCCCGCGTCATGGCTATCGTGCCTGTTCTGGCTATCTCTTTTATGCCAAACTTACGCAGCAGCTCATACAGCGTTTCAATCTTCTTTTCTTCTCCGGTGACCTCTATCACCACCGAGTCCGATGACACATCCACTATATTGGCGCGGAATATATCCACTATCTGTATGATTTCGCTTCTGTTTTCCGGATTGGCTTTTACCTTTATCATCGCCAGTTCACGGGTAACTGTGCCATCACCGGTTACATCTGTAACCTTAATGACGTTTACTTCTTTTTCAAACTGCTTGCGCACCTGCTCCACCTGCGCATTAGAGCCGTCAACCACTATGGTTACCCTTGATATGCCTTTAACCTCGCTATGGCCGACAGCGATACTTTCTATGTTAAAACCCCTCCTTCGGAAAAGGCTGGCAATGCGGTTGAGGACCCCGGGCTTATTGGTAACCAGAGCTACCAGGGCATGCTTGTTGCTCATTTTGCCACCTCTCTCTGCGGCTCCTCCATAACTTCAGCCAGCGAAGCCCCCGGCGGCACCATCGGATAGACGTTTTCTTCCGGTTCTACCATAAAGTTCAAAAGGTAAGGACCCTCTGTTGCCATCGCCTTTTCTATTGCCGGGATTACTTCATCTTTGGTTTTTACCGTCATTCCCGGTATGCAATAGGCTTCGGCTATCTTAACGAAATCCGGGCAGCTTAAAGGCGTATCCACATATCTTTTTTCATAAAACAACTCCTGCCATTGCCTTACCATACCTAAAAATCCGTTGTTCAATATGGCAATTTTTACGCCTATTTTTTCTTTGGCTATGGTTGCCAGTTCCTGCATCGTCATCTGGAAACCGCCATCTCCGGCGATACACCATACGGTTTTATCCGGTCTGCCCACCTTGGCGCCCATCGCTGCCGGTAATTCAAACCCCATTGTTCCCAAACCGCCCGATGTTATCAGGCTGTTGGGTTCGTCAAACCAGTAGTGTTGTGCTGCCCACATCTGATGCTGACCAACACCGGTAACAATTATTGCATCACCTTTAGTTGCATGGTATATCTGGCGCACTACATACTGTGGCAGCATCTTTTCTGTTTCACGTATTGCGATTGACGGATGATCCCTCCGCCATTCGTCAAGCTGCTGCAACCATTCCACATGCTCTGTTACTTCTATTATCTTGTTTAGCGATTTTAAAACGTCTTTTGCATCGCCAACTATCGGCACGTCCACACGTACGTTCTTGCCGATTTCCGCCGGGTCTATATCTATATGTATAATTTTGGCATTCGGCGCAAATCCGCTTACTTTGCCGGTAGCCCTGTCATCAAAGCGCATACCAACAGCGATAATTAAATCTGCGTCATCTATCGCCATATTGGCATATGCCATACCATGCATTCCCAGCCAGCCATATGACAAAACGTGTGACTCCGGAAAGCCGCTTATTCCCAGCAGGGTTGTTATTACAGGTATTTGCGCTGCCTCTGCTAGTTGTTTCAGTTCATCATAGGCTCCAGATATTATTATACCTCTCCCCGTTAATAATACCGGTTTTTTAGCTTCTTTTATAATCTCGACGGCTTTTTTTATCTGCGCCGGATGCCCTTTTAACGTTGGCCTATACCCCTTCAGGTTTACTTTTTCGGGATATTTGAACTCTGCCTGCCCCGTCTGGACGTCCTTGGGGATGTCTATAAGCACTGGTCCCGTCCTGCCGGTTCCTGCCAGATAAAAGGCTTCCTTCACCGTTTCCGCCATAGAGGCAGTATCAGTAACCAGATAGTTATGCTTGGTTATCGGCAATGTTATGCCGGTTATGTCAATTTCCTGAAAGGCGTCTTTGCCAATCAGAGACCTGACAACCTGCCCTGTCAAAGCTATCATCGGCACAGAATCCAGATAGGCATCTGCGATGCCGGTTACCAGGTTGGTTGCCCCAGGGCCGGATGTGGCTATGCAGACACCTACCTTGCCGGTTGCCCGCGCGTATCCTTCGGCAGCATGGGCAGCGCCCTGCTCATGCGCCACCAGTATATGCCTTAGTTGAGGATACTGCGGCAGGGTGTCATATAATGGCAGAAGCACGCCGCCAAGGATGCCAAAGACAACCTCTACATCCTCTTTTACCAGGCTTTCACAAATTATCTGCGCTCCCGTCTTTTTCATAACACTTTCTCCCTGTTTATCTGAAAACCGCTCCGGTGCTTGCCGATGTTACATTTTCAGTATAACGCTTTAAGTATCCTGTCTTTATCTTTGGCTCAAACTTGTTCAGGCAGGTTAATCTTGCTTCTATCTCTTTATCCTCAAGCTCTACTTCCAGCTTATGCGCCGGTATGTCTATCTTTATTATATCGCCTTCTTTTATGGCGGCTATCGGTCCGCGCGCTGCCGCTTCCGGCGAAACATGCCCAATGGCTGCCCCTCTGGTGGCGCCCGAAAAACGCCCGTCTGTTATCAGGGCAACCTCTTTTTCCATACCCATACCGCTTAACATAGACGTTGGTGTTAACATTTCACGCATGCCGGGCCCGCCTTTTGGACCTTCGTAACGGATAACAACTACATCCCCCGGTTTTATCTTGCCGTCCATTATGGCTTTCGTCGCCAGGTCTTCGCTCTCAAATACCCTGGCAGGACCGCTGTGCGCCATCATCTCTTCTGCTACCGCCGAACGCTTAACCACTGAACCTTCCGGCGCCAGATTACCAAAGAGTATGGCTATCCCGCCCTTAGGCGAATACGCTGTTGCTACTGAATGTATAACATCTTTATCTTTTACTTCGGCATCGTCTATAACCTGCGCTACCGTTTTGCCGGAAACAGTTTGCAAGTTCAAATTCAAATGTCCTTTTAATTCTTTCATAACCGCCGCTATACCGCCGGCTTTGTCCAGATTTTCTATATGATAATCACCTGCCGGTCTTAATTTGCACAGGCAAGGCGTTTTTTCACTTATTTCGTTTATCTTTTCCAACGGGAACGAAACTCCGGCTTCGTGCGATACCGCCATCAGGTGCAGCACCGAATTGGTACTGCCGCCCAGCGCCATATCCACCGCAAAGGCATTCTCCAGTGAAGCCTCTGTTATTATATCTCTTGGTTTTATGTCATCTTCCAGCAGTTTCATTATCTGTTGTCCGGCTTTTTTAGCCAGTTGCCTGCGGCGGCTGTCAACCGCCGGTATCGTGCCGTTGCCCGGCAGGGCTATACCCATCGCTTCAGATAGGCAATTCATCGTGTTGGCGGTAAACATTCCGGCGCAGCTTCCGCAACCGGGGCAGGCAACCTGTTCCAGTTCTTCCAGTTCCGCTTCCGTCATCTGCTTGTTAAGCACCTTGCCAACACCCTCAAAAACAGAGTTCAGGTCTGCCTTCTTGCCCTTGTAGTCTCCGGCAAGCATCGGTCCGCCGCTTATGAATATCGCCGGCACGTTCAGCCTTAGCGAAGCCATCAGCATACCGGGGACTATCTTGTCGCAGTTGGTCACAAAAACCAATGCATCAAAAGCATGCGCTTGTGCCATAATCTCTACCGAATCTGCAATAAGTTCCCGGCTGGGCAGGCTGTATTTCATTCCCTGATGATTCATAGCAATACCGTCGCAAACAGCAATGGTATTGAACTCAAAGGGAACACCGCCGCACTCCCTGACACCTTCTTTTACCTCTGCGGCAATTTCGCGCAGGTGGATATGCCCCGGCACAACCTCTGTAAAGCTGTTGACAATGCCTATAAAGGGCTTTCCCATTTCTTCTTTTTTTGTTCCCAGGGCGTATATAAGCGACCTGTGCGGCGCCCTCTCTATACCCTTCTTTACTGCCTCACTTTTCATAGCTCCCCCATTATAACAAAAAAACCGTCCCTCTGGAACGGAATCAACACTTTTCAAGCCCACTTCCTCTGGGACTAAAACATAACATATATTTTTATATCGTGTCAAGCTAAATCAGGCATAATTTATTCGTGCGGCAATGTTTCATCCGCCCTGCTTCATTTGGCATACTTTCTCTACGTCTTTTTTGCTTATCACGCCTTCCCTTAAAACCTTTGGCAAATTCCCGCTTATATCCACTATTGTTGATTCCAGCCCTTCGTTGCCACTTATGTCTTCAATGACCATATCTATCTTATCCCCAAGACAGCTACGTGCTTCTTTTGCCGTCAGCGCGCTTGATTCACCGCTAATGTTTACGCTGGTGGCTACGACGGGTTTTCCCAGCCCTTTTATAAGCGCCTGCGCCACCGGGTTGGCGGTGATGCGCACCGCCAGCGTATCCTTGCCGCCGGTAACAACATCCGGCACAACTTCCGCTTTTTTAAGCACAAGCGTAATGCTGCCCGTTTTGAAACCTTGCAGCAGTTTTTCAGCCAGCGGCGGCACAAATCCAGCCACTTCCGCCATCTGCTGCCTGTCTGCCACCAGCATCGGCAGCCCCTTGTTGTCCTGCCGCTTTTTTATCCTGAATACTCGCTCCACGGCAGAGATATTGTCAAAAGCCGCCCCCAGCCCGTAAACCGTATCGGTAGGAAAAGCGATTACTCCACCCTCTTTAAGAATTACAATGCCATCTTCTATCTGTTTTTTTATTTCTTGCGGTATCTCGGAAAACATAGCTTTTTCTCCGTTTTTCACTTGACGATATTATATCATAAAGGATTTTTACAATGGTTTTTTTAATTTCCTGTATCTCTGTTATTAAGAACGCGTGTATTATTTTAATTCCCTAAAATACTTGAATAATTAAGGGTATAATGCTAATCTTTGTTCATAAAATATGGCTGAAGAAAATCCCGGGCAAACACCTGATGAAAGCTACCGTATAACCACCAGCGGTGATTTAGAGGTATCAAAATACCTTGAAATCGCCAAGGGAACGGGCGGGGAAAAGCCGCTTGCCGCCGCCGAAGAGGTCTCCACTGAAGAGCGCGAAACTATCATCGTTATAGACTTCGGCTCTCAATATAACCTTCTTATAGCCCGCCGCATCCGTGAACTTAACGTATATTGCGAACTTATAGCCCACGATACCCCCTGGGAGAAGATTGCCCACCTTAACCCCAAGGGTTTCATACTGTCCGGCGGACCTGCCAGCGTTTATGACAAAAACGCCCCCATGGCGCCGGCGTATGTCTATGAGAAGCATTTGCCTGTACTGGGTATTTGCTACGGCATGCAGGTTATCACCAAGCAACTTGGCGGCGTGGTAGAGCCATGGACGCATAAGGAATACGGGCATTCTATCCTGCATATAAGCGGTGTTGATTCACCTCTGTTTGCGGATATTCCTGATTCTTCCCCCGTATGGATGAGCCATGGCGACAGGATTGAAAAATTACCGCCCGGTTTTAAGGCTTTAGCCTATACCGAAAACTCTCCGGTAGCCGTTATGGGCAATGATAATGGCATTTTCGGCTTGCAGTTTCACCCGGAGGTTGTGCATACACCCTATGGTTTGAATATCCTTAAGAACTTCGCCTATAACATCTGTGGCTGCCAGGGCAAATGGACAATGGGCAACTTTGTTGCTGAGAGCCTTGCCAGAATAAAGCAGCAGGTGGGTGAGGGCAAGGTAATCAATGCCCTTTCCGGCGGGGTGGATTCTTCTGTTGTCGCCTCTCTTATCCATAAAGCCATCGGTAACCAGCTTACCTGTATTTTCGTTAATAACGGACTGCTTCGCCGCGAAGAAGCAGAAAGAACGTTGACCGTTTTTCGCAAGAATCTGGGTATGAATATTATATATGTAGATGCCAGCGACCGCTTCCTTGACCGCCTTAAAGGGGTAACAGACCCCGAAAGCAAACGCAAAGCCATCGGCAATGAATTTATCCATGTCTTTGAAGAAGAGGCTAATAAGCTTGGCAGGGTAGATTTTCTTGCACAGGGAACGCTTTACCCGGATGTTATTGAAAGCACTTCTTCCGTCAGCACCGCTTCCGCCAAGATAAAAACGCATCACAATGTGGGCGGTTTGCCTTCAAATATGACCTTTAAACTGCTTGAGCCTTTGCGCCTTCTTTTCAAAGATGAGGTGCGTAAGGTTGGTATGGAACTGGGCTTACCCGAAGAAATGGTATGGCGGCAACCCTTCCCCGGTCCCGGGCTTGCCATCCGCACCATCGGCGAGGTTACCAAGGAAAAACTTGAGATTCTTCGTTCTGCGGACTGGATTGTTATGAACGAAATCAAGAAAGCCAAGATGTACGGGCAGTTATGGCAGAGCTTCGCCATTCTTACCGATGTTAAGAGTGTCGGCGTTATGGGTGATTTCAGGACCTACGGCTACCTGATTGCCGTGCGCGCTGTAACCAGTAATGACGCAATGACGGCAGACTGGGCACGCCTGCCCTATGACCTGCTTGCCCGTATCTCCAACCGCATCGTCAACGAGGTGCCAATGGTCAACCGCGTTGTCTATGATATAACCTCCAAACCCCCCTCAACCATAGAGTGGGAGTAGGAAATGAGAACATATGACCTTGATAAGATTAATGAATTAATACATTTCATGAAAATAGAGCCATTTTCTAAATCTTTTGCTGACTACATTAAAGATAGTGAAGAATGGTGCGCTTTCCACCATGATGATGGTTTTAATCAAGAATGTTATTTTGACAATCCTCTAGTTCAATGCTTGTTAAACTGGACTGAGAAATATCTATTTTGCTGCAAATATCTTGATGTTAACAAGTACTCTATTGATTCAATGGCTGATGATTTAGAAAAACTTAAAATCCCCATCGATATTAATGATTATGAAGACTTTTCATTCATTATTCAAGATTTAAAAGGGCATATTGCTTTTGTTGAATCTGACATCTACAACAAACTTTCTCATCTAGCATGCACTGAATGCCAAAGACTTGATGAGGCTCTAGTATGTTTTAAAAACTATTGCTTTTACTCCGCTGTTGTTATGGCAGTCTCTGCCGTAGAGTATCGCATTGCTGAAATAATCAAAAGGTCAGATGAAAAGCTTTTTTTAGAACACTTTCAAGGTGCCACTTTAGGACAACTTATTAAAGTTTTTCAAGATGATGAGTATAAAGATGATATTTTTGAGGATATTAAGGCACTGATGCCTAATAAGCATAAACCCCTAGTTTCTTTATTAAACAACTATCGCGTTTTTGCTGCTCATCCTACAGAGGAAAAGATTACGCCTCAAACCGCTGAGGCAATTATTCACCTCTCTTTTTCATTCCTCATAGATTTTGACACTTGCCCTTATGACCCTAAAGAAATGATATGTTATGAGCTTAAAAATGAGTCTTCTTGATATGTTATTATGTGTAGAGTTTGAGAAGCACAGCTAAAGCAGATTAAAAAGTGGGAGGCTTGGAGGGACTTCGTCCCTCCATTCTAATCCTCCCCTTCCCCTTACAAGGGGAAGGGGATACAGGGGATAGGGTTGTTATGATATATATACTCCATACCTTGTAAAAACAATATGTGAAAGATTACTGATCAAATCCCCCTTAATCCCCCTTTATTAAAGGGGGAAGTAAAACTTGACATCCCTCTTGAAAAGGGGGAAATAATAAGAGGAATCTTCCCCTTCCCTTTGAAGAAGGGAGGGGGAACTAAAGGGTTAGGATTTCAAATGAATATTCTGGTTATCGGCGGCGGGGCAAGGGAACACACTATCACCTGGAAGCTTGCGCAAAGCCCCAGAGTAAAAAAGATATATGTTGCGCCGGGCAACGCCGGCACAGCTAAAGTCGCCCAGAACCTTGATATTAGCGCCACCGATATTCAGGCGCTTCTTAAAACAGCCGTTGAAAAGAAAATAGACCTGACTGTCGTCGGACCCGAAGCGCCGCTGGCAAACGGTATCGTAGATGAATTTCAAACCAGGGAAATGCCGATTTTTGGTCCTTCCAAAGCCGCCGCCCGTATAGAAGCCAGCAAGGTATTTTCCAAAAGCCTGATGCAGAAATACAACATCCCCTGCGCCAAAAGTGTCAGCTTTTCTTCATATAACGAAGCTAAAAGTTATATCAATAACAACCCCCCGCCTTTTGTAATCAAGGCAGACGGGCTGGCAGCCGGTAAAGGTGTCGTTATCGCTGAAACTGCAGAACAGGCGCTTAAAGCCCTTACGGATATCATGCGTGATAAAGTCTTCGGCGCCGCCGGAGACAAGGTGCTTATTGAAGAAAAACTGATTGGCAGGGAGATGTCCGTTTTTTCATTTACAGACGGCAAAACTTCCATTCCCGCTGTGCCCGCCTGTGACTATAAACCCGTATTTGACGGCAATAAAGGCCCTAACACCGGCGGCATGGGCAGCTATAGCCCTCCCGCCTTCCTCACCACACAGCTTTTTAAAACCGCCAATGAAGATATAATGCAGCCGACTATAAAGGCGATGCGGCAGGAAGGCTGTCCTTATAGCGGCGTTCTTTACGGCGGTTTATTTATTACGGATAAAGGACCGAAAGTTATTGAATTCAACGCCCGTTTGGGAGACCCGGAAACACAGGTGGTGCTGCCGCGCCTGAAAACAGACCTGCTGGATATTATGCTGGCTGTCGTTAATAACAGGCTTGAAGAGATAAATATAGAATGGAATGATAACGCCTGCGTCGGCGTGGTTATGGCGTCCGGCGGTTATCCCGGCAATTATAAAAAAGAGCTTCCCATAAGCGGGCTTGATGATATTGATAATGATGTTCTTGTTTTCCATGCAGGCACAAAGATTGATTCAGCCGGAAACACCGTAACCAACGGCGGCAGGGTGCTGACAGTAGTCGCCGCCGCAGAGAATATAGCCCGTGCCAGAGAAAAGGTTTATAATAATATCTCACGTATCAATTTTGAGGGCTGCTACTACCGAAATGACATCGCCCTGTTTAATACCGAAAGATAGAGAGCGAGGTAATTGATTATGCCGAAAGTTGCCGTTGTAATGGGCTCAAAATCAGACAGCGAAGTTATCCAACCGGCTATAGATATACTTGAAAAGCTGGGCATAGAACCAGAGGTCAAAGTTATATCCGCCCACCGCACCCCGGACAAAGCCAGGGAATTCGGCATATCCGCCAGAGACAATGGCATAGAGGTTATCATCGCCGCCGCCGGCTGCGCCGCCCATTTGCCTGGTGTTATCGCCAGTTGGACTACTCTGCCGGTTATCGGCGTGCCTGTATCCAGCGGTGAACTTAAAGGGATAGACGCCCTCTATTCCATAGTGCAGATGCCAGCCGGCATTCCGGTAGCCACCGTTGCCATCGGCAGCGCCGGCGCCAAAAATGCTGCCTACCTTGCTGCTGAAATACTGGGGCTTAAATACGATAATATAAGACAGGCTTATGAAAAATACCGCGCCGACCTCAACTCAAAATAGATTTTCATTATAGACATATATAGCCATTTTAAGGTATATTATTGGCTGCACCAAAGATACGGGAGATATAAATGATAGAGCGCTACAGCCGCCCGCAAATGAAAAAGGTCTGGTCTGAAGATAACAAGTTCGCCAAGTGGCTGGATGTTGAGATTGCCGCCTGCGATGCCTGGGCTGAAATCGGCAGGATTCCCCGTAAAGATGTCTCCAAGATAAAAATGGCGCGCTGCAACTTTAAGCGCATGAATGAAATTCTCGCCGAAACCCACCACGATATGACCGCTTTTCTGGGTTCCGTTGCCGAAAGCCTTGGCGCGGAATCCCGCTTTATCCATATGGGGCTGACATCTTCAGACGTTATGGACACCGCCCTCAGCTTGCAAATGGTTGAAGCCGCGGAAATTCTTGACCACGATATAAAAGAGCTTATTAACGTGCTGGCTGAAAAAGCGCTGGAGCATAAATATACCGTTATGATAGGACGCACCCATGGCATTCACGCCGAGCCGGTTTCCTTCGGCCTGAAGATGGCTCTTTGGACAGAGGAAATGCAACGCAACCGTCACCGCCTTAAAGAAGCCACCAAAACTATCGCCGTTGGCAAAATATCCGGAGCTGTCGGCACTTATGCCACCGTGCCTCCTGAAATTGAGGAGATTGCCTGTGCCAGGCTTTCACTGACACCGGCTTCAATATCCAACCAGGTTTTGCAAAGAGACCGGCATGCCCAGTTTGTGACAACGCTGGCTATCATCGCCGGCTCGCTGGAAAAATTCGCCACAGAAATACGCGGTCTTCAGAAAACAGACACCCGTGAAGTTGAGGAGCCTTTCTCTCCGGGGCAGACCGGCTCCTCTTCCATGCCGCACAAACGTAACCCTGAACTCTGCGAGCGCGTCTGCGGCATATCCCGCCTTGTGCGCGGTTACGCCGTTACCTCCATGGAAAATATTGCCCTGTGGCATGAACGCGATATCAGCCATTCATCAACAGAGCGCATAATATTGCCGGACGCCTGTATTATAATGGACTATTGCCTGTCTATCTTTACCTCTGTTATGGACGGGTTGCTGGTTTACCCCAAAAGAATGATTAAAAATATGGAGCTTACCCGCGGACTTATATATTCACAGCGCCTGATGCTTGCCCTTATAGACAAAGGGCTTAGCCGCCAACAAGCCTATAAGCTTGTTCAACGCAACTCAATGAAATCATGGAAGGGCAACCGTGACTATCTTAAGCTGGTTAAGGCTGATAAAGATATAGCCGCCGTTCTGCCGGTAAAAGAGCTTGAATCCCTGTTTGATTATAACTATTACCTGCGTTATGTGGACGATATCTTCAAGCGCCTGGGGCTGACCGAATCGCAGTGGAAGAAGAAAACATCTGTCACTAAAAAAATGCGCTTGTCTCCCGGCTCCCTATAGTATATTTTACCAATATTATTTTACAATTATCTTCTGCTGATATTGTTTTATTCCTGCTTTTATCTTGACAAGCCTATATAAATTTCCACTATAATTATAAAAAAGAATCAAAAACACAGGGGAGAAAATGGATACCGAAAAAGAAGAAACAAAGAACACTCATGAAACTGAATCAACTCCTGAAGCCACCGTTGAGATTGTACCTGAAGCTGACTCTGAAACCGAATGTGAATGCAAGCCTGAAATTCTGCTGACCACAGACCTGCCTTTGCCTGTCTTTACGCGGGGCAAAACGCGAGATGTCTATGAATTGGGAGACAAACACCTGCTTATCATCGCCACCGACCGCATATCCGCTTTTGACGCAGTTTTACCCTGCGGCATTCCCAATAAGGGGCGCGTGTTAAGCCAGCTTTCGGCTTTCTGGTTTCAGAAAACAGCTTACAAGTCAGCCAACCACTTCGTTGAACTGGTTTTAGATACGTCCTGCCTGAATGCTTACCTGCCTGAAAAAAGCCGTTTTGCCTATCCCGATTACCTCAAGGGGCGCTCCATAGTTGTTAAAAAAGCCAACCGCATCCCTGTTGAATTCATAGTGCGCGGTTTTCTCGCTGGTTCTGCCTGGGCTGAATATGAAGAAAGCGGCACCGTTTCCGGCACACCGCTGATGAAAGGCCTGCTGGAAAGCCAGAATATGCCCTTCCCCATATTCACCCCCACCACCAAGGCGGAAGAGGGGCATGATATGCCAATGTCAATGGAAGAGGTTGAAAAAGTAACCGGCGCCGCCCGGGCTAAAGAAATAGAAGAAATAAGCATATCTATATATCAATTTGCCAGCAAGTTCGCCAGGATTCCGGGCGGCTTTTTTATCGCCGATACCAAATTTGAATTCGGGCTTGACGCCGATAATGAGCTTATTATTGTAGATGAAATGCTAACCCCTGATTCAAGCCGTTTCTGGGACATGAAACTCTACAAAACCGGTAAATCCCAGGATAGCTTTGACAAGCAGCCCGTTCGCGACTGGCTGGAAGCCTCTGGCTGGAACAAGGAACCGCCCGCGCCAATGCTGCCGCCAGAGGTTATAGAACAAACCTCAGAAAGGTATCAGCGGGTTTTTGAGAGAATAACAGGCGGCAAGCTGGAATAGTTTCAGTTCTGATGTGATATCCGGTGGCTTTTTCTTTTAAAGCATATCTTTGGTTGTTGGCAGTTCGCCGCCAATACGTTCGTCAATGCGGGTTGCGGCGCCCAGCACCCTCCCCAGCGCCTTGAACAAGGCTTCAGCTTTGTGGTGGTCGTTGGTGCCATAGATAATGCGTGCGTGCAGGTTTATCTTTGCCTCGGCAGCCAGCGTTTCCAAAAAGTGGCGTATCATATCCGTTGGGAATCCAATCATATCGTTATCACTGAAGGGCAACTCCAGCACACTGTAGCCGCGCCCGCTTATATCCACCACCACCGTCACCAAGGCGTCATCCATCGGCACGCTGGCGTCGGCCATGCGCACAATGCCCCTCTTATCTTCCAGAGCTTGCGTCAGCGCACTCCCCAGACATATAGCTACATCTTCAGCCAAATGGTGCGCGTCATCACCGGTTGCCGATACCTTCAAATCAAATATACTGTGTTTGGCAAGCTGTGACAACAGGTGGTCAAACATCCTTATGCCGGTTAACATCTCGTATTGACCGCTGCCATCCAGATCCAACTCCAGGCTTATATTTGTTTCACTGGTTTCCCTTTTTATGCAGGCTTTTCGCTTAGCCATCATATTCATCCCCCATTTCCTTAAGCGTTTCCAGCAGAATATCATTCTGCTCCGGCTTGCCAATACTTATTCTGACACAGTTTTCAAGTAACGGCTGGTCAAAATATCTTACCAATATTCCCCTGTCCTGCAAGCCCTGTTGTAATTGCCTTGCCTTTCCTTTCAGCACGGCGCACAGTATAAAGTTAGCCTGTGAGGGATATGGTTTCAGCCATTCTATCCGCCGCAAGCCGCTGTAGAGCCTTTCCCTTTCAGAGATTATGTTCTTAACATTTGTCATCAGGTATTCGGTATCCTTAAGCGTCTCTTTTACCGCCGCCAGCGCGGCGACATTTACGCAATACGGCTCTTTTATCTTTAGTAAATAATCAGCGATTTTTTGCGGGAACATACCATAGCCAACCCTTAATCCGGCAAGCCCTGCCCACTTGCTGAATGTCCGCAACACCATCAGGTTTTTATACTTGCCTACCAGCGGTGCCATTGTTTCGCCGGTAAACTCGTAATAGGCTTCATCCACCACCATCGGTATTCCCGTATCAAGTATCTCCAGTATATCTTTTTGCGGCGTTATTGTGCCTGTGGGGTTGTTGGGTGTTGCCAGAAATATAAGTTTTGTCTTTTTGCTTATAGCTTTTTTTACAGCGGCTACATCTACGTTATAGGCATCATCACGCTGCACATTCACGGCTTTGCCGTCGCACAGTTTTATGAAGAAATCAAACATGGCAAAGGTCGGTACGCAGTTTATGACTTCGTCCCCGGGGGAGATAAACAGGCGTATAATAAGGTCTATAAGCTGGTCGCTTCCGGCGCTGGCGACTATGTGCTGCGCAGGCACGCCAGTGTAGCCCTGAAGCTGTTCTCTAAGCCCCTGCTGCCCGGCATCCGGATATATATTTACATCCGTGTATTCTGCCAGCGCGCGGCTCACTTTTGGCGAACAGCCATAGGGATTTTCGTTGGCGTCCAGCTTTATTATATCTTCCGGTTCTGTTTCAACCTTGCCTTTCAGTGTTTCCGGTGATTTGCTGGCGGCATAGCCTCCGAATCCAGCCAGTTCCGGTCTTATAAATCTTTCAATACCTTCTTCGGTCATCTTTTTATCCTGCTGTTTTTATTTCCCTTTTAACCTTTTCTCAATTACCTTTGCGTGCGCTCCCAATCCCTCAGCGCGGGCGATGGTTGCCGCTGTTTCGCCAAGCTCTTCCAAATCCTGGCGGCTTGTATTGACTACATTAGTATACTTCATAAAGTCTGTTATGTTAAGTGGTGAACTAAAGCGCGCCGTTCCGCCCGTCGGCAATGCGTGGCTGGGACCGGCAACATAATCACCCATTACTACCGTTGGCTCTTCGCCGGTGAATATACAACCGGCATTGGTTATTTTATCAATATATTTCTCTGCCCCTTTTATATCCAGGCAAAGATGTTCCGGCGCATACAGGTTAGCCAGTTCTATAGCCTGATTCATATTAGCCACCAGTGCGATAACTCCGCCGTTATTTAATGCTTCAACAGCTACTTTCTTACGTTCCAGTTCTGCCAATTGCTTTTCCAGCTCGTCTTTTACTTCGCTTGCCAGTTCGCTTGAATCTGTTATAAATATTGCTTCCGCCAGCGTATCATGCTCCGCCTGCGCCAGTATCTCCGCGGCACAGTTTGCGGCTTTGGCGTTTTTATCAGCGATTATAACCACCTCGCTTGGCCCCTGAAGCCCGTCTATATCCACAGCGCCGAAAACCAGCTTCTTTGCCAGCATAACAAAGATATTACCCGGTCCGCAGATTTTGTCCACCTTTGGCACTGTTTTCGTTCCATATGCCAGCGCGGCAATCGCCTGCGCGCCGCCGATGCAAAATACCCTGTCCACCCGCGCGATGTCGGCTGCCGCCAGCGTCGCCGCCGGCACCTTGCCGTCTTTCCCCGGTGGTGTAACCAGTATAACCTCTTTCACACCGGCTATCTTTGCCGGTAAAGCCGTCATTAATACCGTTGACGGATAGCTGGCGGTACCGCCGGGAGCATAAACACCAACTCTTTTCAGCGGACGCATCACCGTGCCGTAACCCATAACGGCAACACCTGCTTCCACGCCGCTTTTCTGTTCCAGATGGAAGTTGTATATGCGGTCTGCCGCCAGCTTCAGCGCTGTTATCAGCCTTGAACCCACTTCGTTGCGGGCTTTTTCCATCTGCTCTTTAGTAATCTCCAGCGAATCCAGCTTTACTCCGTCTATTTTCTGCGTGTATTCATACAGGGCTTCATCGCCCTGGCAACGCACCTCTTTTATAATCTTTTTTACCGCTTCCTCCGGATTATCAGTGCCGAACATCTCCATAAGGCTTTTCTTTATTTTCCCTGAAACTTCGTAATCAGTGGATACTTTCCGTCTTGAAAGCAGCGCTTTAGCCTGCCGGAATCCGTTTACCTTTTTCATTCCGCTTTCTCCATTGCCTTTTTTAATGCGTCTTTTATTTCGGCAATTCTATCCATCTTTTTTTGGCTTGTTATCTTTTTTCTACTGCCTATCAGGCAGGCTGTTGATTCAAAAAGTGTGTCTATAATCTTTAAATTATGCCTCCTGATTGTTCCGCCCGTTTCCGTATTCTCTATAAGCAGGTCAGCATCTTCCGGCAGGAAGGCTTCGGTGGCGCCCCAGGTGGGTATAATACGGTATCGCCCCAGCCGGTTTTCGCGGGCATAGCTGTCGGCTATATTGGTGTATTCCGAAGCCACACGGCAGGCTTTCTGGCTTTGGCTGCATATCTTCTGCCAGCCGGTAATATCATCCGCTGCCACTTCGTTGCTGACAACAGCGACAATTTTTACCCAGCCGTATTTCAGATCCAGCAACTCCGTTACCGGGCTGGATGGAAACTTCAGCCTGTGCTCCTTCAGCCAGTCCCTGCCGGTTATAGCCAGGTCAAAGTTGTCATTGGCTATCTGCAGCGGCATATCCTGAGGTCTGATTACTTTGATAAATACCCCGTCCAGGTTGCTTTGCGGACGGCGTTTGCCGCTTGAGGAGGGGTAGTCTTCCACATTTATACCAGCGCTTTCAAATATACTTTTCACGTGTCTCTGCTGGTGTCCGTCCGGCAGCGCCAGCCTCACCGTATCGTCATCTATATCAACGATATTTTCCCCATTTCCCGCCACCGCAAAGTCACCAGATATGCGGCTTTCTTCTTCCTGTTTTATATTATCGGTTATTGATGATATAAGATAAGCCATATCCCTGGTTTTAAGGCTTTCTTTATTGGCTATCAGGTAAGCCCCGGAGCTAACTATTTTGCAGATTGCCTCCAGCCCATAGCCGGCCATATCGCTTTCTGTTTCTCCCGGCAGCAACACCACTTCGGCATCCTCCGGCGGATATGCGTCCGCCGCCCCCCATAATGGAAATATACTGAAACGTTTCAGGCGTAACTTTTCTGCCAGCGATTCCGCCAGATTGGGGTATTCACCGGCAATGCGTGTAACCGGCGCACTGTAAATTGCTTCTCTGGATTTGGCAGCGGCAAACAATGCCCCACTGCCATAACCTAAATCTGCCACTTTTACCAGTGAACTGCTGGGGTATTTAACAAGCTGTTCTTCAACCCAGTCCAGCCCGCAGATACCCAGGTCGTAGTTACCGATGGCTACCTGAATCGGGATGTCCTTTTCCTGAAAGACCTTTATTTCTATCTGCGGATAACATTTTGACTTCAGCCGGTAGTATGGCAACTTTTTGTCGTAGCCGTCTATTTCCCAGCCGGCTTTTTGCAGCAGCTCCGCCGTCTTTACAAGCAGTCTGCCCTTAGGCAGGGCTATCTTCAGCATCATCTGCCTCACATCCCAGTAGTGCTATTAAATCTTCGGCGTTATCACATACGTTGACGCCGTTATCCGAAAGGTCTGTTAATGTAAATACCGGGCTGCAATCACGGACTTCCAGCCGCCAGCCGCATTCAGCCGCCGCCTCTTCGCCAAGGGCTAACTCCACCGTCAGCCCTTGGCCCCGCAGCCTTCCAGCTATTTCCAGTGCCTCTTTGGTCACTTCAGGAGCAATTTTCAGAAAAACCCTCTGGCTGACTGGTTTAGCCATAATCTGCGGCTGCAGCATCTTCATCAGGCTGTTCATATAAAGAGCGAAGCCAGCCGCCGGTTTAGCCTTGCCGCCCATCTGCGGTATCAGGTTATCGTAACGTCCGCCACCGCCGATTATCTCTTTACCGGCGTAGATATTAAATATAATGCCGGTGTAATATTCAAAGCCCTTGCCGGAAGAAAGGTCTATCTTATATTCACATCCCATCTTATCCAGCATTTCCACCACGCCGATAAAGTTTTCCAGCGGCTTCTTCAACTGCGGCAGCTTACCGGCTGCCAGCGCTTTGATATTTTTAAGGAAACCGGAAGCCCTGCCCTTCAGCTTCAACAGAAGGTCCAGCACTTCGGCAAGCTCCGGGTTTTGCGCTTTTATGCCCCTGAGCGCCGTTAAATCTCCGTCCAGTATCATGTCAAACAATTTGTTCTTTTCCGCCTCTTCCAAGTCCAGCTTTTCAAGCAGCGCCCGTATCATGCCGGCGTGCGATATTCTTATATTTACATCTGCTATATCCAGCCTTTTTAATACATCCAGCGCCAGGGCCATAAGCTCTGCGTCTGCAATCAGCGTGTTCTCGCCGATAAGCTCTGCGCCGCACTGCCATCTCTCTCTGGGTTTTTTGCCCGTTTCTTCAAACATAAAAACATTGGTTACGTAGAAAAGGCGCGCCAGCCCTTTTTTAATATCATCTATATACATTCGGGCAACGGGGATTGTTCCGTCCGGCTTCATAACCACCCTCTCACCACTCCAGCCGTCCCAGTCCAGGAAGGAATATACCCTCCCAAGCATTCCGGGTGTCAGCGTGCCCACTGAAGTAAACAGATACAGATATTCCAGTGTCGGCGTTCGCACTTCGCGGTAGCCCCACTTCAAACAGGTGTCACGAAAGATGCCTTCTATCAGGCGAAAGCTTTCCATCTCTTCGGGGATTAAATCCCTAAATCCCTTGCACTTCTCTATTTTCATAGCTAAAACCTCACAATTTACCTTTAGATTTTACACTACGCCGCCCTTCTTATTCAACTCCAGTTGGCTATTTTATTAACCTTACTATATTTACATCAAAGCCTTTGAGCACTATACTCTATCTATGAAACTACTATCACTTGCTACCATGCGCCGCATAATTTTTCTTCTGCCTATGCTGGCTTTCCTGTTGGCGCTGCCGGGCACTGTAGCCGCCGATGATGCCACCCCCAATGTGAACGTTCTGTTTGTAGATGGCACCATCAATCCGGTGGTGGCTGATTATATAGAGCGGGGCATCCTCCAGGCCGAAGAAGAAGACGCCACCGCCCTTGTTATCCAGATGGATACCCCGGGCGGGCTGCTTAGTTCCACAGAGGAGATAGTGATAGACATTATGAACGCCAATGTGCCGGTTATTGTTTACGTTTCGCCCAAGGGCGCCTGGGGGGCTTCGGCAGGCGTCTTCATTACCCTTTCTTCACACATCGCCGCCATGACCCCGGGCACTACCATCGGCGCCGCCCACCCTGTCAGCGCCGGCGATACCGAATTGACCGATGACGAGCTTGAAAAGGTTACCAATTTCTCCGCCAAGTGGATTGAAACCATCGCCGAGGAGCGCGGGCGTAACATGGAAGAAGCCCAGTTGGCAGTAACCGAAAGCAAGTCCTTCAGCGACGTTGAAGCGCTTGAACTTAACCTTATAGACATACGTTCCGAAAGCCTTGAGGACCTTCTTGTCCAGATTGACGGACGGCAGGTAGAGCTTTCCGGCGGCAGGCTGGTTACTCTTAACACGCAGGGGGCGTCTTTCAAGGAAGTTAGTATGAGCGGTATGGAAAGCTTTCTTTTCGCCATCAGCGACCCCAACATCGCCTATATTCTGCTTAGCCTGGCGATTCTGGGCATCACGGTTGAAATATTTAATCCCGGTCTTATATTCCCCGGCGTCGTCGGCGCTATTGCCGGTTTACTGGCTTTTTATTCTCTGGGCGTTCTGCCGGTGAATTACGCCGGTATTCTGCTTATGCTGCTGTCTTTTGGCTTGTTTGTTGCCGAAGCCTTTACGCCAACTTTTGGTCTTTTGACAGCAGGAGGCATAACCTCACTGGTTATCGGCTCACTGATTCTTTTCAAAGGAGGTCCTTTATTTAGAGTGGATATCTGGCTTATCGTTTTGATTGCAGTTATTTTTGCCGCCCTGCTGGTTTTCGTTATCAACCGCGTTGTTTCTGCCCACAGGCGGCAGGCGGCTACCGGGCGTGAAGAGCTTCCCGGTAAAACCGCCGTAGTGCGCACCGCCCTTGACCCCGAAGGCACAGTATTTTATGAAGGTGAAATCTGGACGGCGATACTTGATGAAGGTCATGCCGCGCCAGAAGAGGAGGTGGTTATTAACAGGTTTGATAGTCTTAAATTATATGTTTCCAGAAAGGTAAAAGGAGGGAGTTAATGGATACTTATATCATCATTGGAATAATCGGATTTCTTGTTCTTGTCATTATCGGCTCAGCGGTTAAAGTCGTCGCTGAATATGAAAGGGGCGTTATTTTCCGCCTGGGCAGGCTGGTCGGCGCCAAAGGTCCGGGGCTGTTTGTGATCATCCCCTTCATTGACCGCATGGTAAAGGTTGACCTGAGGGTGATAACAATGGATGTTCCTTCCCAGGACGTTATCACCAAGGATAACGTTACCGTGCGCGTTAACGCCGTCATCTATTTCAGGGTGGTTGACCCCGAATCCTCGGTGGTCAAGGTTCTGGATCATATAAGAGCCACTTCCCAGATTTCACAGACGACACTGCGTAACGTGCTGGGACAATCTGAACTTGACGATCTGCTGGCACAACGCGAAAAGCTTAACCAGACGCTACAGGGCATTATTGATGAGCATACCGACCCCTGGGGCATAAAAGTAAGTACTGTTGAAATCAAGGATGTTGAACTGCCGGAATCAATGAGGCGTTCAATGGCGGCACAGGCAGAAGCGGAAAGAGAAAGACGCGCCAAGATAATCCATGCCCAGGGCGAGTTCCAAGCGTCAGAAAAGCTGGTTCAGGCTGCCGATATAATGGCCAAAGAGCCGGTAACACTGCAATTGCGCTATCTGCAAACACTTACAGAAATTGCCACAGAAAAAAACAGCACCCTTGTTTTCCCCATCCCGATAGACCTTATCAGCATGTTTATGAATAATAAGGGCGATAAATCCGGGGACAAAAAAGATTAAAGACGGAAAATAGTATTAAACGCGGGGTGTTGCCCGGCATTGCTATTGTTTTTGCAGGGTAACATCCCCGGCGTTTATCTTTTTCAAACTGCCGTCAGCCAAACGCAGGTTCAGGCTGCCGTCTTCCTCCACCGATTCCGCCATCCCCCTGTAAACCTGCTCACCACAGCGCACGCCGATTTCCCTGCCTGTTGTTTCCAGTTTTCCCTGCCACTGCCGGAAAACAGCATCACTATCTTTTTTTGCTTGGAGATACAGCTTCTCTATCTCAAGCATCAATTTTCTTGTTACTTCCAGGCGTGACAGATGCCCGCCGGTTTCATCCGAAAGACTGGTTGCCGTAGCCGCCGCTTCTTCAAGAGATGCGACATCAAGGTTTATGTTCAAGCCAATGCCGATTACGGCATAACAGGCATTTTTTTTATTCATCCCGCTTTCTACCAGAATGCCGCATATCTTTTTTCCGTTGATTAAAACATCATTGGGCCATTTTATGTCCGCATCAATGCCTGTTATTTCCCTTATAGTATTCACTACCGCCAGCGAAGCCAGCATGACCAGATGAGGCAGTTTTTTCATTTTTGGATACAAGATTACAGACATTGCGATACAACCTTGCGGCGTCTGCCAGTTTCGCCCCAGCCTTCCCCTGCCCGATGTTTGCTCACCTGTTATTATAAAAGTGCCCTCTGCCACACCTTTCAGTGCTTCCCGGCGCGCTTCCTCCATCGTAGAGCCTAACTCAGAATGATAATACACCCGTCTTCCGGTAAATTTTGTTTCAAATCCCTGCGTTAGAGATTTTTGCGTCAATTCTTCTTCCACTGCAAAATAGCCGCCTTTATCTACGTTTTATATTACCGTATAAGTTTTCTAATATAGCACAACTTTTATTAAAGCGCCCCATAAATAATAAAGCACCTGTCAAATTATATGCAGGTGCTTTTTTTATATTATTTCCGGTAACTACATATATTTTTTAACTACTTCTTCCAGTTCTTCCAGTTTGAAGGGCTTTGTCAGATAGCCGTCAGCGCCAAACTGCATACCCAGTTTTTTATTTAAGTCGTGACCTACACCACTAAGCATAATTATCGGTATTTCCTTCAAAGCCGGGTCTGCTTTTATTTTATAGCACGCCATATAACCATCAACCTTGGGCATCATAATATCCATAAGAATCAGGTCCGGTTTATTTAAACGGGCGGCATCTACCGCCTCTTCTCCGTTACCTGCCTGTATTACATTATAATCATCACCAAGCATACTGTTTATAAGTAACCTGATAGATGTTTCGTCATCCGCTATAAGCACTGTCTTTTTACTCATAAGTCATCTCCATCTGGTTGTTTTTGTTATACTATCTTTATCCCTCCAGGGTTTCTTTTACTATTTTTCTCAGGTCCCCCGGGGTAAAAGGTTTTGGCAAAAAGGGTCTTTTAGCCCTTTCTATAAAAGGCTGCAAACTGCCTCCCATCACATCTCCGGTGGTAAATATTATTCTGTCTGCCATAACCGGCACGTCATCAACTATGAATTGATAAAGCTCTTTTCCGTTCATTACCGGCGTCCTTATGTCAATGATAATCAGGTCATATTCTCTTTGCCTTAACTTTGCTTCAGCCAGCTTTCCATTTACTACAAGATCTACTTCATACCCTTCACCCCTCAGGACTTTCAGGCAGATTTCGCAGATTGCCGGTTCGTCCTCAACCACTAAAATGCTTTTTACCGCCATACTCGAATCTTTCATTTTTTACCTCCCTTCTTTTTCCGGTTTATCTGCTGGAAGTTCAACAACAAATGTAGTCCCTTCCCCCTGCTCACTTCGGGCATATATTTTCCCCTTGTGCTCTGTTATTATTCCATGGCATATACTTAATCCCAATCCAGTTCCCTTGCCAACTTCCTTGGTGGTATAGAACGGATCAAATATATACTTCATATCCTCTTCTTTGATTCCCAATCCATCATCAATAAACAAAGCCCGCACAATACCTTTGTCTCTTTCTGTCTTTATCGTCAGCACACCCCCGTTATTTGCTTCTTCCATTGCATATCCGGCGTTAACGACAATATTTAAAAATACCTGCTGCAATTGAAAGCCATCGGCAATTACATCCGGCAGGTCCTGGTCAAACTGGGTTACTACTTTTATATTCTTAACCTTTTGCTCATAGGCGCGCAGCCCAAGCACACTGGCTATGGTGCTGTTTATGTTTACCGCCTGCTTTGATGGCGTATGTTTATGGGCAAAAGTCAACAGGTTCTTTACTACCTCGGCAGCTCTTATAGCCTCGTGGTGAATTATGGCTATATCTTCCCTTATGTCATTCGGCACTTCTTTTTCTAACAGTAGTTCCGAAAAACCGATGACGCCTGTAAGCGGGTTGTTAAGTTCATGGGCAACACCCGAAGCCAGTTCCCCGATACAAGCCAACCTGTCGGTGACTATAAGCTGTTCTTCCATTTTTACTTTTTCGCTGATATCACGGTAGAACCCCTGGCTGGCTATCACCTTGCCGTTTATTACTCTCGGTATTATGCTGCCTTCCACTTCTACGTTTCTGCCATTTTTTGCCAAAAAAGTTGCTTTTATGTAATTTACTGACTCTCCCTGCATAACCCTGTCAAATATTTTTCGGCAGTGCTTAATTGACTTGGGGTGAATAGCGTCAAACATATTCATACGCGCCAATTCATCTTTGCTGTATCCCATAGTTCTAAACCAAGCCGGATTCACAAATATATAGCTGCCATCCTGAGCAACGCTCTGGACTATATCAAAGGTACTTTCAAATAAAGCACGATAGCGTTCTTCACTTTCTTTTAGCTCTTCCTCTGATTGCTTGCGCTCCGTTATGTCTTCCAGAATGCCATCAAAATAAAGCACTTTCCCATTTTTATCTTTCACCGGAGCTTTTGTGTCTGATACTATTATCTGGCTGCCGTCTTTCTTTTTAAATTCCAGTTCCATGGTTATCATTCCTGAAACTCTTGACATTTTATCAAGTGTCACAATTCTTTGTTCCGGCTTTAAGAACAAATCACTGACATTTATATTAAGTAACTCTTCCCTGGAATAGCCGGTTATATCCTGCATTGCCGGATTGACCTCCAGGAACCTGCCGGTTTCTCCCGGCGTGCTTCTGAAAACGCCAAGTCTCACATTTTTAACAAGGCTTCTGTACTTTTCCTCTGACTCATTCAACGCTTTTTGCGCCATTTTTCGCTCTGTCATATCACGGATAAATACAAGCTGCGTTGCTTCCCCTATCTCAATATACCTGGCGCTGATTTCAACATCTTTTATGCTTCCATCCTTGCATTTATGCTGCGTCTCAAAGATATCAGCGCCTTTATTCATTATACTTTCTATATGCTTTGTAACTTCATCGGGTTTTTCTTTAGCTTCCAGGTCTTTTATATTCATCCCAAGCAACTCTTGCCTGTTATAGCCCGTGATTTTACAGTACTTATCATTTACATCCAGTAGTTTTCCATTACTATCGCTTAACCAGAAACCGTCAGGCGCATCTTTGATTATTGCTTTATACTTTTCCTGTTCCTGTCTCCGCTCTGTTATATCTCTGGTAATTATCTGAACGCCGATTATCTTTCCGCCGCTTCTTATTGCGCTGCTGCGTATCTCACCCTGCCTGAAGCTGCCATCTCTATGCATCCACTTTAGTTCAAATTGCGGAATCTGCTCATTACCTAATGCTGCTTCAAATAGTTCCTGGTATTTGCCTTTATCCCCCTGTATCGTTACAGGTATTTCTGAAATGTCTTTGCCGACTATTTCCCCCGCTGATATCCCTGTTACCTCTGAAAATGTTTCATTGCTTGATTCTATAATTCCGTCTTTGCCTATAGTTATAATACCAACCGGGGAATATTCTATTATATTTCTATATTTATCTTCGCTGTGCCTCAGTTTTTCTTCCGCCTGCTTATGCCTGATTATACCTGTAATCTGCCTGGCAATAGTTGTAAAACGCTTCAAGTCGTCTTCATTAAAGGTTTCAGCGCTGGATATATCCATAAGCCCGATAGCCTCTTCACCAGACATTAAAGGCACTGACATTACCGTTTTTATCCCCAGAACCTTATATATTCTGGGCACCAGTTTTTTTATAATCTCTTTATCTGTAAAATCAACAATGCATCTCTTTATAAGTTCCGGGTCATCCAGTATGCGCGGTTTACCCTCTTTTATCATTTCTCCGTAAAAGCTGCCTTCATTCAGCTTTATTTCTATTCTTGGTATTTTCATACCGATAATCTTTTCTATAAGCTTTACTAATCTTGGCGGCATGTTCAGGTTTTGCCCTATTAAACAGTTCCCGTCATCGTTCATCAGATAAACCGTTGCCCCATAGCTTATAAACATACCCCTTGTCTCGTTCGCAAGCTCCCTGATCGCATCCTCCATGCTGCCGCCATGGTTTATTATGCCATTTAACCCGTTGACAAGTTCCAGGTCTTCTCTTTTTCTCTGTATTTGTCTTTCTGTTCCAATTCTCTCTGTTACATCTTGGCCTATTGATACCAAGCCCATAATTACACCTTTGTCATTCCTAACTGTCATGTCATGCCACTCTATTTCTCGTTCTTTCCCATCTTTTGTAACTATAGGATTTATATTGCCCTGTGTCTGGATGTCCCCAATGGCTTCTTTAAATAATTTTCTTATCCTGCCCCTGTCTCTCTCTGGTAAAAAGGTATCAAACCAGCTTTTGCCTTTTACCTCCTCCAGGCTATAGCCGGATATCTGCTGCATATATCTATTGATATATTCAATGCGCCCGTTTCTATCCAGCATCATCAGGATAGCTTGAATAGAATCAAATACGCTCTTATCGGAATCCATCTTGCGATGCGCTTCTTCAAAATTTTTCATTTTGGAAAACCACGTCTCTTTATTGTTTTGTTCTTTCTCTGTGCTAATTTCCTTTTCCTTAGCAGGTTTCTTTTTCATATCCAGGTGCTCTATATTCCCTTATAGTATCATTATGTCCTTTTTTTTGCTTATTGTCAATCCTGTCTTCCTTTGCTTTCTTGTTCTGCCTGTCTTTTTTTATGTTTTTTTGAGCATATCTGGCTATACAATAAACTACTAAAACCCCTCTTTACATCACCTTTTAGTACTTATAACCCCTTACTTTAGTTCGCAAACTTTAGTACCAGTCCCATTTTCTTATTCTTTTTGACAATCGGCACTCTTTGTAATATTATTGTTTTACTTCGATGGAACGATACTTCTTCCACCCTTCCACCCCACCAGTCTATGAGGTATGCTGGTTATGACAAAAACTATAGAAGAAATCAACAAAAGAATAAAAGAAGGTAAGGCTGTAGTCGCCACCGCTGCCGAGATTATAGATATTGTAAACCAGAAGGGTTTACAGCAGGCAGCCAGTGAGGTTGACGTGGTTACCACCGGTACTTTCAGCCCCATGTGTTCATCTGGCGCTTATTTCAACATCGGGCATGCCAAGCCGCGCATAAAGCTGGGTGGCGGCAGGGCTTACCTGAACGATGTGCCGGCTTATACCGGTTTTGCCTCCGCAGATTTGCTTATAGGCGCTAATGCCCTGCCTGACGACGACCCCAGAAACAAGATACGCCCCGGAGAGTTTAACTATGGCGGCGGACACCTTATAGAAGACCTGGTTGCCGGTAAAGACGTGCGCCTTGAAGCCAGTGCCTATGGCACAGATTGCTACCCGCGTAAAAAGCTGGAAACGCTTATCAACATAAATGATATGAACCAGGCGGTGCTTTTTAATCCGCGTAACG
The DNA here is from genome assembly GCA_963674855.2 of Dehalococcoidales bacterium. GTDB lineage: Bacteria > Chloroflexota > Dehalococcoidia > Dehalococcoidales. The sequence goes on along the minus strand of CAXXST010000002.1, from coordinate 635,423 downwards.
CTTACCAGAATTATAATGTCGCCGTTAACCTTTCAGATAAGACTATATATACCTATATGGGCATACTCAAGCCCAGGCTGGGCAACGCCAACTATGCCACCGCCGGTCAGCTTTCGCCGCTCTTTAACGACCCCTATTATAAGACTATCGGCATCGGCAGCCGTGTTTTTCTGGGCGGAGGCGTTGGCTATGTCGCCTGGTATGGCACTCAGCATAACCCTGATGTTGAACGCAGCGAAGGCGGTGTGCCGATAGTCCCGGCGGCAACACTGGCTTTAATCGGCGACCTGAAACAGATGAGCGCCAAGTGGCTTGTGGGCACCAGTATGCTTGGTTACGGCTCTACGCTTACCGTAGGTATCGGTGTGCCCATACCGGTTCTCTCAGAAGAAATTTTGAAGTTTACTACCGTCACCGATGATGACATTCTGGCACCTGTTGTTGATTATTCAGGTGACTATCCGCAGCGTAAGCCGGATATAATAGCCGAGGTAAGTTATGGGCAACTTAAAAGCGGCATTGTAAGCATAAAAGGGAAGCAGGTGCCAACAGCTTCTATGTCCAGCTATTCAAAGGCTCTGGAGATTGCTGAAATTTTGAAAAAGCAGATACAGGACGGCGGCTTCCTGCTGACACAGCCGGTTGCGCCGTTGCCCGGCGCCGATTCCTGCTCCAGCTTTAAGCCGTTGAACGAACGTCCGTTTGTTTAAAATTAAATGGAGTTATAACAGCGATGGTTTCAAGGAAAATTGTATTGCACTTCCCCAGCCGCCTGGTGGACCAGCCGATAGTCTACCGCCTGATAAAGGAGTTTGACCTCAGCTTTAACATCCTCAAGGCTTCTGTTATTCCCAACGAAGAAGGTTTCGTGTTGGTTGAAATCAGCGGGGAACAGGATAACTATGACCGCGGTATCAAATACCTCACCAAGACCGGCGTCAAGATAGAGGCTCTCAGCCAAAACGTCCTGCGCAACGAAGAAAGGTGTACCCACTGCGGCGCCTGCGTAAATGTATGCCCCACCGGCGCGTTTGAAGTTGATAATGAAACCCGCCGGGTGGCGTTCATAGATGAAAAGTGTATCGCCTGCGGGCTTTGCATAAAAGCCTGCCCTCCCCGGGCAATGGAACTGCACTTCTAGTTTATTTATGTATCAGCCAAGAAGCTACCGCCACTGGGTTCGTGGAGAGGGCTTGTTTTCCTTCAGTGTGGTAGTCAGGGAAACAGACCTTTATATACGCGCCTCAAAGGACCTGTCTGCCGTTGCCCGTGCTTCGGTTATCAGGTGCCGCAATATTATAGAGGCGTATATAAAAGAAAGTCCCGCCTTCGCCATCTCACTTAAGCCTGTTAAAATTGAGCAGGGCGCCCCGCCGATTATCCGTGAAATGGCAGATGCGGCAAATGTTTTTAATGTTGGGCCAATGGCGTCAGTAGCCGGTGCTATCTCCCATTTTGTCAGTCAGGAGCTTCTGCAATATTCACCGCAGGTTATAGTTGAAAACGGCGGCGATATCTATATCAGCAGCCTTGAAGACAGGGTTATCGGTATCTATGCCGGCAACTCTCCTCTTAGCGGTGAAATCGGGCTTACAATAAAGGCAGCAGATACGCCTATGGCAATTTGCACTTCTTCCGGCACAGTGGGACATTCTTTAAGTTTCGGCAAAGCCGATGCCGTCGTAACCGTTTCAAAATCAGCCGCTTTCGCCGATGCCGCCGCCACGGCTATAGGTAATATTATTAAGACACCCGAAGATATCCAGAAAGGCATTGAACTGGCTGCCGTTGATGAAGACTTGAACGGCGTTGTTATAATTGTCGGTGATAAAATCGGCGTATATGGCAATATCGAAATATGCCGCACAGATAGCCATGCTATTCTTGACACAGATAGCGATACCTCCCTATAATTTGCCTGTCTCTAGCGTTTTTTCATCCGGATATCTTCTATGAAAGAAAAAATCATTGTCAGCAGCGACCACGCCGGTTTCAAGCTTAAAGAAGCTGTAAAATGTTTTCTTGAAGGGCTTGGCTATGGCGTTGACGACATCGGCACATACGACACCCAGCCGGTAGATTACCCTTTATATACCTATAAAGCGGCAGCCAAAGTCGCCTGCGGAGAATACAAGCGCGGAATTATCTTTTGCGGCACCGGACAGGGAGACGCTATCGCCGCCAACAAGGTTCCCGGAATCCGCGCCGCCCTGTGCTGGGACGCTTTCACTTCCGAATTCAGCCGCTCTCATAACAATTCCAATATACTGGTGCTTGGCGGCAGGATTTTGGATGAGAAGCAGGCAGAGAAAATCGTTAAAATATGGCTGGAGACTCCCTTTGATGGCGGACGCCACCAGCGCCGCCTGGAGCAGATTAGTGATATTGAAAAGCGCTGCCGCCTTCAACGCGGTAAAACCTATGATATAAGCATGCCGGTATATCCCGGTATGCCCGTCTGGCACGGCGACCCGCCGGTTGCTATAGACAGCGTTTTCTCTTTGGCTGAAGGTGATTCAAGCAATGTCTCTCTGCTGCATATTGGCAGCCACAGCGGCACTCATATTGACGCGCCGCGTCATTTTATTGATAACGCCGCCGGCATAGATGCCATCAGCCCTGAAGTACTGATGGGCGCTGTCCGTGTTTTTCAACTGCCTGATATTGATTGTATAAACAGGCAGACTTTAGAGGGCTTGAACCTTGAGGGCGTCAACCGTTTGCTGCTTGGAACACGCAATTCGGCTTTACTCAATAAACAAAGCCTTGAAATTGAAGACTATGCCTGTTTAACCGAAGACGCCGCCGCTTATATCGTGGATTCAGGTATAAAGCTGCTGGGGTTTGATTATTTCTCAATAGAGAAACACAACACCGAAAGTTATCCCGTCCACCACACCCTGCTTTCTGCCGGTATTGCCGTTCTGGAAGGTATCAACCTTACTGATATAGCTGCCGGTGATTACGAACTTATCTGCCTGCCTTTAAATATAAAAGACGGTGATGCCTCCCCGGCAAGGGTTTTCCTGAGAGAGCTTTAATGAAAAACACTACGCGGGTTGTGCCCGCCATCCTCACCGATGACGCCGCAGCCCTTTCGGATATGGCAGAACAAGCCGAAAAGTTTACAAACTATTTGCAGATTGATATCATGGACGGCGCCTTCGTGCCCTCCAAAAGCATAACCGCAAAACAGATTGCCGCTCTTTCATTAAAAGCCGCCTGGGAAGCCCATATTATGGTTAAAAATCCGCAGGATTATCTTGAGGATTTCAAAAAAGCCGGAGCCAAAAGGGTTATATTCCATTTTGAGGCAACCAAACAGCTGCCAGAGGCTTTTGATATCGCCAATACTTTAAAGCTGCCGGTTGGCTTGGCAATAAACCCGGATACCCGTGTAGAATCGGTCATACCTTATGTTGATAAAATGGATTGCCTGCTTTTCCTTTCAGTTAATCCCGGCTTCTACGGCAGCCCCTTCATCCCCGAAGTGCTGAAAAAGATAAAGAAGTTCCGCTCCTTGCATCCTGATATGGAAACAGGCATAGACGGCGGTATAAAAGAAAGTAATATCGCTGAGGTGGCGCAAACCGGTGTTGATTATATCTGCGTGGGTAGTGCCGTATTTATGCAGGATGACCCGGCGGCAAGCTACCGCCGCCTTTCAGAGCTGGCTGCCAAAGCCTCAGCTTAACAGCTTTTCAGCTTCTTCAACCATTCTCTCTGCCGTCAGCCCTAAGTTCTTATATATTTCCTGATATGGCGCCGAAGCGCCGAAGCGGTCAATGCCAATGGCAACACCACTATCGCCAACATATTTATGCCAGCCCATCGTCGCCGCCGCTTCAATAGATACCCGTGCCTTTACATCCGGCGGCAGAACTTTATCACGATAGTCTTTTGATTGTTCGTCAAACAACCCGCAGCATGGCATTGAAACCACACTGGCGTTTATCCCCTTATCTTTAAGCATTTTGCCGGCTTCCATGGCTATATGCACCTCTGAACCAGTGCCTATAAGTATTACATGAGGTTTATCCGATGCCTGCCAGAGTGTATAACCGCCGCGCTGCACACCTTTAACCGCTGCCATCTTTTCTCTGTCCAATATTGGCAGCTTCTGGCGGGTGAATATTAGCGCTGTTGGCTTACTTCTGTTTTCAAGAGCAATTTTCCATGCTTCCACTGTTTCGGTGGCGTCTGCCGGGCGTATAACCGCCAGGTTTGGCACCGCCCGCATGCCTGCCAATTGCTCTATCGGCTGGTGTGTTGGACCGTCTTCCCCCAAACCGATGGAATCATGGGTATATAAAAATATCACCCTCTGCCCCATCATCGCCGCCAGCCTTACCGAAGGTCTCATATAATCATAGAAAATTAGAAACGTTGCCGTATATGGTATGACGCCGCCGTGTACAGCCATCCCATTAGCTAATGCCCCCATTGCATGTTCACGCACGCCGAAGTGCATATTATGCCCGCGATAGTTATCTACTCCGAAATGCCCTTTCGCTTTGATAATCGTCTTGGTGGAAGGCGCCAAATCCGCCGAGCCGCCCACCAGCGAGTGCAACCTTTCCGATATTTTGTTTATAATTTCGCCAGATGCTTCCCGTGTAGCCATCGGCTTAACGCAATCCTTGAAAAGATTGTTAATATCACTGTCCCATCCCGGCGGTAGTTCACCACTCAAATCCATTTCCAGTTGCCTGGCGATATCCGGGCAGGCTGCCTTGTATTCTTCCAGCTTCTGCTGCCATTCACCCTGCCGGCATTTTCCTGTTTCTATTGCTTTTCTAAAGTGATTCAGGGCTTCAGGTGGGACGGTAAAGGGTTCTTCGTATTTCCAGCCGAGCTGTTTCCTGGCTAAAACTACTTCTTCCTCACCCAGCGGCTCGCCGTGTGCTGCGCCGCTGGCGGCTTTGTTGGGGCTGCCATAGCCGATAACCGTCCTGCAAATTATAAGGCTGGGGCGTTCTGTTTCCGCCTGCGCCGTGCGTATTGCCGCATCTACCGAGGTTATATCCATGCCGTCAATATTATCAATTACGTGCCAGCCATAAGCCTCAAAGCGTTTGGCTATGTCTTCCCTGAAAGTTATATCCGTATTGCCCTCTATTGAAATATTGTTATCGTCATACAGGTAAATCAGCTTGCCCAGTTTCAGCGTTCCCGCCATAGAAGCCGCCTCTGCCGTTACGCCTTCCATCATATCGCCGTCAGAGCAGATTGCATATGTATAGTGGTCTATTATCTCTTTTCCGGGGTGGTTATAATGCGCCGCCAGCCAGCGCTCGGCAATCGCCATGCCCACCCCGTTAGCAAATCCCTGCCCAAGCGGCCCGGTGGTTACCTCTACTCCGGGGGCAAGCCTGTGTTCCGGATGCCCCGGTGTTTTGCTGCCCCACTGGCGGAAATTCTTTAACTCCTCAAGAGGCAAATCATAGCCTGTCAGATGAAGCAGGCTGTACAGCATCGCTGAAGCATGCCCGGCGGAAAGTATGAAGCGGTCTCTATCCACCCACTGCGGGTCTTGCGGATTGTGCTTCAGGAAACGGTCCCACAGCACATAAGCTATAACAGCCGCACCCATCGGCATCCCAGGATGCCCCGATTTTGCCTTCTGCACCGTATCTACCGCTAAAAATCGCAGTGTATTTATACACAATTCATCAAGCGTCAATTCTTTCTCCATCTCCGGCTTTTCTTTTAGCTACAGCTATTGCCCAGCAATTTTATAATACCGAGTGCTCTTTTTCAAATAAGCGCTGCTTGCCTTGATTATTTCATCCGTTTGTCATAGTATGATAATAGTTCTGATAGTATTAATAAGCATTCTTTATCATCTGCTGCGGAGGGTATTATGAATCTTGAATATCTTAAAACCTATATTGAACTGGTTAAAACCGGCAGCTTTTCGGCGGTAGCTAAAAAAATGGGCATAAGCCAGCCGGCAGTGTCTTTTCAGATACAAAAGCTGGAACAGGACCTTGGCGCCCGCCTTATAAACCGCAGCCAGAAGAATATAAGCCTGACAGATGCCGGTAAACGTTTACTTTCATTTGCGAATACAGTTACCGCTGAAAATAACAGTCTTTTAAGTGACATAGACACCCTGAGGCAGGAGGTTAGCGGACAGCTTTCTGTTGTTGCCAGCACTATCCCCGGCGAGTTTCTTCTGCCGCCGGCTCTAAGCCAGTTTCTTAACCTGCATCCGGCGGTTCATGCCAGGGTTGAAATCATAGATTCCCTTACGATTATAGAAGGGTTTCAAAACGGCACTTTTGATGTCGGCTTCTGCGGCATTGAGCCGCCGGTGGATAATCAGCTTGAATCCTTCAAAATCGCAGAAGATGAAATTGTCCCCATTGTTCCTGCGGGTCACCCGCTTTCATCCAAAAAAGAAATCTCTTTCTCTGATATTGAAGGGGAGTTTCTTATCTCCCGTGAAGCAACTTCCGGCACGCAGAAAAGCCTTGAATCCCTGCTGACAGCCGCCGGATTCAGTATGCGCAAATTAACGCCCCGCCTGATTCTGGCTGATACGCATTCGGTAGTTTCAGCGGTTGAATCCGGTGCCGGCATAGCCTTTGTTTCCAATCTGGCAATCAAAAGAAGCCTGGAGCTAGAGCTTATAAGCCAATTGAAACTGGATAAGCTGGAGATGCGGCGCAAATTTTACTGCATACACCGTCAGCAAGATGCTTTATCACGATTACTCGGGGAGTTTCTGGATTTCGTCCGGATGAAGTCGCCTTTGTAGAAGAGATTACGGATACAATATTTTGCCACTTTTATAATTCCTGATTACCCGTTCCCTCATCCCTTATCTTTATTTCCAGGTTTTTTTGTCTTTTTAGGTTTTATGATTTCACAAAATATATCCACGATTTCAGGATCAAATTGCGTTCCGGCACAGCGCCGCAGTTCATCTATCGCTTCATCCATCGGTAACTGCTCACGGTAGGGACGCGGTGAAGTCATTGCATCATAGGAATCGGCTACCGTCAAAATGCGTGCTTCAAGCGGTATCTGGTCACCTTTTAAGCCTGCCGGATAACCGCTGCCGTCAAAATGCTCATGGTGGTGCAGTATAGCCGGCAGGCAGTTAGCCAAATCTATTACATGCCTTAATATCTCCACCCCCAGTTTTGGATGGCTCTTTATGGGTTTCCATTCATCATCAGTAAGCGGCTCTTTTTTGTTCAGTATTGAATCAGGCACGCCCACCTTGCCAATATCGTGCAGCAGGCTGGCGGCGCGCACGGTCGCCATTTTGCCCTGCTCCATATCAAGCTTTTCCGCCACTGCCACCGCATACTCGCTTACTTTTCTGGAATGCCCGTAGGTATAGCTGTCCTTGGCATCAACGGTCGCCGCCAATGCATAGATTATACTTAAAGCCCTTGGTCTTGCCTCAAGCTCAATACCTATTAATGATGAGTCCGGCTTCAACACATCCGATGATAAGCATGTACGATTTCTGCCGGTTTGTTTAGCGCGGTAAAGAGCGGCATCCGCCAGCCCGATTACTTCCTCTTTCATAACACCATCGTTAGGCCAGTTGCCAACGCCCAAACTGGTGGTTATTGGCATCGCCCGTGAGCTTGTCTTTGATTCTATGGTCTTGCGTATTCGTTCGGCAACCTTGTAGGCGTCATCCAGGCGCGCTTCCGGCAGAATTACGGCGAACTCCTCACCGCCATAACGAAAAGCAAGGTCTATACTCCTTATGGAGGTTTGTAGATAACGCCCCACTTTTCTAAGCACCTGGTCTCCCGCCAAATGCCCATAGATATCGTTATATGCTTTAAACAGATCTATATCCATCATGATCAGGGAGAAGGTCCCACCAAAACGTGAGCCGCGGGCAATCTCTTCCTCCAGGCGCTCATGAAAGCTGCGGTGATTATACAAGCCTGTCAATTCATCGGTGTTGGCTCTTGTTTTCGCCCGCTTATAAAGCTGGGCATTTTCTATTATTACTCCGGCCTGGTTGGCAATTCCGGCTACGATCTGCATATCCTCATGTGAATAAGGGCTGCCGGTTTGCTTTTCTCCCAACCCCAATATGCCAATCAGTTTGCCTCTGCTTTTCAGCGGATATAATATTCCCCAATCCGGATTTAGCCAGTTTTTCTTTTTCTGCCTGCCACAACCCCTTGAGTTCGGCGATATTGTCAATCTGTTTTAGGTAAAGCGGGCCTGTCAGTTTATTCAGCCGGGCTATTATAGGGCTATCCAGATTAAAACTGAATACATCATCTTCCGTCTTCTCTCCGGGCTCTGGATGTATATACTGCGCTTTGAAGTCCCCGCTGTCCGTATCCTGAAACATCATTTCGCTTTTGGTAATATTCAGTGCGCTGGTCAGCGCCGGCAGCATTTCCTTGGAAAGCGCATCCAGGTCAAGGATATTGCTCATTTTATCGCTGAAATTCATCAGCAGCCAGCGGTAGTCATAGGTTTTCCTGTAGAACAACCGGTCTATGCTTTGTTCAGCCCATCTCCCCAACGGACGTGTTGCCATAATCAGCATCAGCACAACCAGGGTGTAGAACAAGACAGCCAGTAGCTTAGACTGGCCCTCTATGAAAATGGAGCCAATCATTACAGTGCCAACAGATGCCCCTATCACAACGAAAAACAATAACAGAAGCAACAGCCCCCGGCGCAAAACCCACCTTATATTGAGCAACTGGAAACTTTGAAATAGCATAGCTTATAATCAGGGCGTTAATCAGGCTGCCTATATGGTCCAGAGGCAATTGAGCTGCCTTAGGGAAGGCGTTGGTCATTGTAAGAATAGCCAGCATTACCCAACCGGTAATCAGATACATCGTCCGGTTTCTTTCTATCGGGTCTGTTGAAGTGCGGTACTTCCTGATAAACTGATATAAAACTGCCGCCGTATATGTCAGGCTTATTGTCATAATTACATAGAGAGACATGCCGAGTTCATGCACCAGCACGCCGTTTTCAACATATGAATACTCTACTATGTTGCCAGTAAATGAAAGCGCTGTGATAACCGCCAGCAGGACATAACCGGCATACAGCCATATACCACCCGGTTTATTAGTATATGCACGCACGAAATGATAATAGGCGATAAGTGTTCCCACCAGGGCAACCACCAGCATTTGGTTCCAGAACAATGTCTGTGAAGCTGGAACGCCGTCCATATGCAGCATAAAAGCTGTAAAGCTCCAGAAGGCGGCTATTCCCAGGTAAACAGCAAACATGCGGTTTGCCCTGTTATGCGCCTGTTGCAGGGCAAATATAAGCAATACTAAATAAGCGCTACAGGTTACCAGTGGTATTATTGACCATACTGTCATCTCGAAGTCTCCCGAGTATAATCATGTATATTCAGGCTAATTATGTATTATGACTATATCCTTGTCAACAAAATATAAGGTTTGCAAAACTTACTGTATTTGGTATTTGTAGTACGATAGTACTTTCATAGCCTTCGCGGGTAATAAACAAGGCTGCATTTTTTACCTTGCAGCCTTTGCTTGTCTTTACCGGATCTCTGGATTTACGGCAGCCTTATCAAGATAAAGCCCCAGTTATGAACTTCTTGTCAAGAAGGTCAATGTAGATGTATTCAGGCGCTTTTACTATCTCTTTTCTTTTTATTATTATGTTAACTGCCTCACTAGCCGCCAGGATTGATGCTAACCCCACGCCAACACTGCATGTTGGTACCGGCATCCTGCCGGCGATTATCGCCTGTATCATATCCATAGACATAGCAGCGGCGGTATAAGACGGCGTTACCGGCATCACCCTTTCGGTGGATACCGCTTGTTCGCCTATATTATCCAGATCCACATCCGGCGGCAGTTTATTGTATTCCTCAAGTGTTATTCCCTGCGGGTCAAAATTAGCCAGCAATGCCCCAAAGCCTATCGCCCCGGAAAACAGGTAATAAACCCCTCTTTTTCTGGCAGCGCGCTGCAAAAGTATAGACTCTTTCCAGGCGCCATAGTCCATTTCGTCTATCACCAAGTCACAGCCATCCGCAAATTCATTAGCCTTTTTTTCAGATGTTACACCGCTGTTGTCAAAGGTTATATTGGCTTCTGGATTTATCTTTCTTAAATCAGCGCAGACTGTTTCAGCTTTATACGTATCCAAGCTAAGAATTGTAGCGCCGTATTGCCTGTTGAGGTTGCTCTCTTCAAATGTTCCGTTATCCGTTAGTTTGATATTACCAATTCCCAGCCTTATCAACCTTTCTGCCAGCAAGCCTCCAACGCCACCCGCGCCGGCAATAGCTATGGTGGTATCTTTCAGTTTTTGCTGCTCTTTTTCTGTAAAGATGCCTATATTGCGTGAAAACATCTCCTTGTACTGACTTTCCATATCAAATGCTTCCTTTTTGTGAATATTTAGTTTTACGTTACTGCAACGACTTTATAAAAGCCTTTATGCTCTGCCTGTTGGGCACCAGCATCGGCGTTTCCTTCTGATATTGGTCATAGCCCTTGAACATCCTGGGGAAAAAATACTTGTCCTGGAATACTACCAGCGACGTATTTAAAACCACGAATATTGGTGCCGCTATAAGCATTATGTGCGAATCTGAGATAAACACCAGCGAGAAGAAAAAGAGGGCTACCCAGTATATTCCCGGATGGCGCACTAATGCATATAATCCGCTTTTCACCAGCTTATCGCCCACACCGGGTTCAATATATGTCTTGCGGAAGGGAAGGTTCACAAACAAAGCCAGGGTTATCATCACCACGGATACGGCAAACATAGCCCAACCCATCCATGCCACCCAGCCCGGCATTTGCAAGCTGTCCGAAAGCAGGCACATTCTTGCCAGAGAGAAAAACAGGATAGCAAATCCGCCCGCCCACACAATCGGTTTCATACCGAATGGAATCCTTTTGATAGACACTATGTCAAACAGGTGTATTATTATGAATCCCAGAATACCAATACCTATATATATCATAACTTTTTACCACTTGATTCAGATTACAGGCAGGCTTACGCTTCCACCTTCTCTTTGCTTGCCGCTTCTTCTGCCACCCCTGCGCCTGCGTTTATTAAAATTCTTACGTCTCCCTCGGATGGATTGATGCGCGGCGGGCTTAGGTGAGCCATTTCCGCGCCGGCAGCCTGTTGTTTCAGTTTATATTCATTGAAAGCGCCTCTGGGCAGCAGCGTAACTTTCAGTGGCTTTAAGCCAGTGAAAGATTCCAGTTCCGCATATGGATTATCAAGCTTGGTCAATTCCTGATGAACCATTTCGCTTACATATTCAGCTTTTTCGCCGCTGCCGTTTGTTTCTATATACAGGTGCAATATCGGCTTTTTATCTACTTCCTTGCGCACCACCCAGTCCTTGTAGGCTATGCGTGTTTTCTCTATCGCTTCCCAGATGACCTTTTCAGATAGCCTGGTGAACCCGGGCAATATCTATCTGATCATCTACGCGTGACAGGTATTCCATCTGGGGAATGTCAATGTTCAACGCTTCATTTCTTAATGCGGTTATCTGAACCATATGCCCCAGCCTGTAGCGTATGAATGGCCCTCCATGCAGGCTGGTTATCACCAGTTCGTATTTACCCGGCTTTATTTCATCCATCAGTAGTGTGGATGGCTGATATGTCTTGTCCTGTCTGGATTTAATAACCTCTGCCTCCGGTATGAACTCAAAGAAATTAAGGTTGGGCACAAAAGTCATACCGCTGTAATCCCATGTCTGCATAGCGATTATGGTGGCTTCTGTGCAGCCGTGGAAATTCAACGGGTATCTGCCCCACATCTCATTTATTTTCTCCCGATAGGTGGCGCCGTCTATACCAAAGGTAATCAAGCCCTTCATTGACCATAAATCCCTGGGCATCAACTGGCGGCGCGCCAGCTTGCTCTTGGCAATTCCCTTCATAAGCCTCAGCATAGTTTTCGGTTTCTTCATAAATGTCTTTATGTTCGTCTCACTCTGCCCTTGCTGACTGAAACGCTTGCCAATGGCTACGGCGACACTGGACATCGCTATGCTCATATCAAGCCCTTTTTCCAGCGCCATATCAAAACCCTTTGCCGTTCTTTCCTCAAACGACATTGTCTCTGATTCTTCCACTGAAGGCAACGTTTCAAACAGGTTATAAGGAAAGACGCGCGTCAGCGTGCCGGTGGCATAGGGTGGCGGCGCCATGCCATAGAAAAACCTGTCTTTCTCTTTCAGGTTAATCTCTCCTTTTTTCTTACAGCTGGACAAAAACATAAGGGCGAAAATAAGCGGCTCCAGTTCATCCAGCTGGCGCGTTGTAACCGGCGCCCAGCGATAAGGGTATTCACCGGATTTGCCAGAGGTGCATTGCCACAATATCGGTTTTTTGGGCATAACATCCATGCGGCGTTTAAGCAGGTATGGCGCATAGTCATCATATGTCGTAAGCGGTACCAAACGGCGAAACTCGGTTATGTTTTCCGGCCTGGCGCCATTCATTATTACCTGCCCCAGCCTGCATTTGCCCAAAAGCTCCAGCTGCTCCATAAGCAGCCTTCGCTGTATTCTCATAAACTCATCCATACTCAGGTCAATGAAACCACAACACCTCTGCCACAGTTCTTCATGTCTGCCCTGCTGGAATAATTCTACCGGTGTTTCCATTTTATCTTTCCTCCTGTTTTCATAGCCTTTTTCTTTTCTGTAAGGCTATGCTATGGCTCCTTTTCTTTGCCATACAACAAACTGTCTTACTTGAATATTGCACAGGAGTCAGATTATGGGAAGGTTTTGTATACTAGAACAATGTTCTATTGAACGTAGAAAGGCTGAATTTTCTTTTTGGATAACAAAAAACCCTCTTTTTCAAGAGGGTTTTGTTTTTGTTTATGGCTTTTGTTTCGGGCTATGCTATTTCCACTTTATTTTAACTTCGCCGCCTTCTTTTCCCTCATTCTCTGTCGCCAGTTCTTCTTCCAATCCCTGAAGCTTGCTGGTTATTTCCGCCAGTTCGCCGTTGGATGATTTCTTGCCCATTTCAAGCCCGTAGCCGATGAAAAAATCCAGAAAGCTTTTCAGCAGTTTCTTGTTGTCCTGCAGGAAAGCCTGAAATTCATCTTTGGTTGCATACTTTTTCTTGGCTTCATCATAGCTGGCAATCAGTTTCTTAAGGTCAGCCCTTATAGCTTCCAGTTCTTCCTTGTTTGCGCCTTTTTGTTCATCTGTGCGTTCTTTCAGTATGCTGTCAATCAGAAAGCTAATGAACTCCGCCTGGCTCAAATCCCCCCGGTTGGCGTCAATCTTAGTTATAAGGTCTGCCGGTACTATCAACATTAACTTCTCTGCCATAACATCTCCTTCGTTTTTCCTTGCGGCTTATAATATAAAACCGGTATTTATTCCTCTTCCTGCCCCCTCAGCTCCAGGCATTCCAGAACCGAGTCTATGCTTCTGAGTACTTTTATCCCTTTAGCCGTAACCCGATAGGTTACCGAAGGGTTCCCCAGCCTTACCTTGTCAATCAAGCCGCGCTCCAGCATAAAGTCCAGGTATTTCTGCAGTTGAAAATAGCTCATATTGACGCTATACATTATCTCGGTTTTATGCGCCTCACCGAGCCTGAGCATATCGGCTATTATCTCTATGCTTGACCTGCGTTTGTCTAACTGCATTTATGCCTACCCATGACCATTATACTATTACTATTATACTAGACATGTCAATAGGTCAGGCGTGATTTTCAGGACTTTTTATACCTGCAATCAGAAATATCCCATATACCAGTCAAACATTCCGGCACCCCACAGAAGGGTAACCATAGCTCCCAGTGATAAAAACGGACCGAACGGAATGCCCTGCTTGCGCCCTTTTGTTCCTGCTATCAGCAGCGCTATAGCCACCAGCCCCCCGGCTACCACCGCCACGAATATCGCCACAAACACCAGCGGGAACCCCAATACCAACCCCAAAAGAGCCGCCATTTTAACATCTCCCCAACCCATACCGCCGCGTGAGGCTATAGCGATAAATATAAACAGCAGCATCCCGGCGATGCCGCCGAGCAGGGCACTTACAAGTCCGGGGGCAAATGTTATATTTGGCGCCTGTGTATTCAATATGATGCCTGGGGCTAAATCAAACTGCGGCATAAATATACTTATTACTACCGCTATCACGGCAACCGGATATATAACCTTGTTGAGTATCAGCTTGTGGTCAAGGTCTATAACCATAATCACCAGAAAAAGGCAGAAATAGAAGATAACTACCGCCGTCTCGGCACTCCAGCCGTAACGCCAGTAGATAAGGGCAAAAGCTATCCCGCTGATTATTTCTATCAGCAGCACGCGCCGGGGGATTGCCGCCCGGCAGTGGCGGCAACGCCCCCGCAGCCAGATATAACTTAAAACGGGAATGTTCTCTATTGCCGAAATCTTTTTGTTACAGGCATCGCAGTGCGAAGGAGGGATACAAGCGAACCGCCTGCGGGCAAGCGGTCTATACAAACATTGAGAAAGCTGCCCACAGCCATCCCCAGCAGGGCAAAGACAGCTATATATACAGCTTCCATAGATACCTATTTTGCCCTTTTTTACCTCTTCAGTCAATAGCGCTTTTTTTATGCGCCATATATCGCCGCATTATTGTTATCTATATTGTATTAAAGTTACTTTGCGGCATATTGACTTCGCCTTTTTCTGCGATTATACTTCGCATTATCATATACGTTGAGGCGCATTATGAAGGCTAATGCAGAAACAGCACGTTGGTTTCCAGCAGATAAAGGGTTTTCTTTTAAACCGCAAGCCTATGAAACTGCTTGCGGAAATGCTGGATGGCAATATACTTGATATCCGCCCCCAGCTTGATTTTGCCAGCACAGACGGTTTCAGTTACCCTTCAGTGGCAAAGGTACTGGAGGTGAAGGACAACGAGGTTGTGCCTATCCTGGAATCTCTGGTAAGCGAAGGTTTGCTGGAAAAGAAGTTCTTTGACAGGTTGTTGCGCTGCCCGCAATGCCAGTCAATTAACCTCAGGCCTATATTCCACTGCCCCAAATGCGGCTCCGGAGATATCGTGCGCGGCAGGATAATGGAGCATGTTTCCTGTAATTATATGGGTATTGAAGACGAGTTTCTTATAAACGGCAAGTTCATCTGTCCTAAATGCCATCAAACACTGAGTTCTGTCAATGGCGATTACCGCAGTATGGGCGTCCTTTACAAATGCCGCGAATGCAAGGAAATTTTAGGCATGCCTGTTATGAAGTGGCACTGCCTTAAGTGTTTTACCATTTCCTCCGAGGACAAAATTATAAAGACAGATATATTCCACTACTGGCTGAACGAAGCCAAGCGCAGCCTGCTTGAGTTTGAAGTTAAACCCAAACCGCAGCTTATCAAGTTTCTAAAACCAGGGCTACAAAGTGACTGAAAATGCCAGTGTCAAAGGGCGCTCCGGGGCTTCCCATGTTATAGACCTGCTGCAACCAAAGATGATGGCATCGTTAGCTATAGCTATACTATTGCCATCGGCATTAAGGTTGCCGGCGAAAAGATAGAGCTGGGCGAGATATTTGATTTGACGATAAAGCCTACGATAGCGGCATTCATGACAAGATTCTGGTTGTTGTCCCTGAGCTTGGCAGAGAGGCAGAGCAGTTTGCCAACCAGCAGAGAATCAAGGTACTTGAAGTGCGTGATCTGGATACAGTGCTTTCCGCTGTGGCAGCGCCGTCCAAAAAGAAGCGTGAAAAACTGCCTTTTAAATTCAGGTCCAAGACGCAGCTAATCCAGCACCTTCAGCAATACGGATACGAGGTAAAAGAGAAAGCCAGGATAAAGGGTAAATCGGGCGCCCGGCACACTATAGATGTTCTTGCTACCAAGGACGATGGTATTATTACTCACCATATCGCCATTGGTATTGCAGAAGGCAAGCAGCCTGTCCCGCTGGAGCGCATCTTTGAATTTGATGATAAAGCCTATGACATCGGCATTCTTGATAAGGCCTTTATCGCTTCGCCTGGCCTTTCACCCGAAGCCCGGCAGTTTGCCCGCCGCCAGAAGATAAAAGTTTTTAATGTGCGCCAACTTGAAAACAAGCAGTAATCTACACCATATCCCCCTCTGTAAACAGCCTGTTTTTAACAAGGTACGTAAGTACTATTCCATATATGACTTTTAAGCTATTGACCTTAAGTCTTATCCCTAATATAATCAAAACTAACTAAATCATACCTTATATCACTTATCATTATTTATTTAATCTATTAAATAAGGAAAGGAGGAAATAATGAAGATGAAGAGGTTAATGAAAAGTTTCCGTTACGGAGAGAAGGGCTTCACGCTTATCGAGTTACTGGTGGTGGTTATGATTCTGGGAACACTGGCAGCCATTGTCATCCCCAACGTAAACCCGCTTTATGGGTGAAGGTGATGAGGAAGCCGCACAAACAGAACTGGCTAACGTCCAGACAGCCGTAACAGCGCTGCTTTTTGCTAATAGAGCCACATCCTTAACCAGCAGCCACACCGGCGTAGATTCAGAGACAGAATGCCAGGCTGTTATGGCAACAGGCGGTAGCGACAACCTGACTACCTATCTTATGGGTGGCGAATATCCACTTACACAATCATATACCATTGCCACGGACGGTTCGGTAACTGCGGAATAAGAATAACGATAGTATCTATGTAATTAAATATATTTATTTTACAGAAATTTGTATATAGAAGTAACTCACCGGCAGATGAAGTTTACCCGCCGGTGAGTTGCTCTGTGTTTTTAGGCTCTGTGTTAAGTTAGCCGGCATGCAGTATAGCTTTATATAGCTGTTGCAATTCTGGTTATTGCAGTTTTTTATGCCTTTCAAAAGGTATTACTTTATTTAAGGATGGCTTATGAAGGATGATTTATGTTTGATAGTATAAAGGCTTTCCCAAGGCAACTTACTTTCGGAGAAAAGGGCTTCACCCTTATTGAGATCCTGGTAATTATTGCCATACTCGGCTTATTAGCCGGCATCGTCATACCAAACGTTGTAAGGTTTATGAACGAAGGAGATGACGAAGCCAGAAACACCGAACGCGATAACTTTCAGGCAGCGGTTATCTCTCTTATGTTTGACAACGATAGCGATGAACTGGTAACTGTATATGACGATGTTCAGGAAGAAGCAGATATCCTGCTTGTCAGGGCTAAACTGGATGATGGCAACCCCAGCACCGGCAGTCTGCGTGATTACCTGATGGGTGGCAAGTACCCACTTAAGCAATCGTATGACATCGCCACTAACGGCGTAGTAACCATTAATGAATAGCTTTCATACAGTAAAATATAATATAGAGGGAGCCTTGAGGCTCCCTCTATCTATGCCTAATATAATGCCTAATATAATCTTTGCTTATAGTAAGGCTAGACTCCCTGCACTTCCAGCTTACCAATCAGCCTTTCCACTTCCTGGCGGTTATTACAATAGCTAACCACTGATTCCCCGGTAATTAATCCCTTCAGGTAGAGCTCAACCAGCACTTCGTCCAGTGAGATCATGCCCTCATCCCGATGCGTCTTTATGGCATTGGGCAACTGGTATGTTTTACCTTCACGCAGCAGGTTCCTGACGGCTGAATTAGCCATCATTATTTCAACAGCGGCTATCCTGCCGCTACCATCGGCTCTTGGTACCAATGTCTGGCACAGAGCGCCGATAAGCAATGAAGCAAGGCGTGACTGCGCCAGATTACGCTCGTGAAGCGGAAACAGGTCTATTATCCTTTCCATTGCCTGCGGGGCGCTGGGGGCATGACCGGTGCTTATAATTAGATGCCCGGTTTCCGCCAGGCTCAGCACAGATGCCGCCGTTTCCAGATCCCTCATCTCACCTACCAGTATTACGTCCGGGTCCTGCCGCAGCGCATGCCTCAGAGCCTCGTCAAAGGAATGCGTATCGCTATGCAGCTCACGTTGCGTTATAGCGCAGTTTATTGAAGGATGCACATATTCTATAGGGTCTTCTATTGTAAGTATATGGCGGCTGTCATTTGTATTTAAATGTTGTATCATTGCCGCCAGCGTGGTGGTTTTACCGCTGCCGGTTGGACCCGTAACTATTATTAAACCCCTGTGTTTCATAATCAGCTGCTTGCAGATTTGCGGCAGCTCAAGTTCTTCTACTGTCGGTATCTTTGGCGGCAACAATCGGATTGCCAGACTTATAGCGCCGCGCTGCATGGCGGCATTACAGCGAAAGTGCCCCACGCCGGAAAGTATATAACCAAAGTCAAGCTCCATTTGCCGGTGGAAACTATCCCTTTCTTCCGGACTGGTAATCTGCAAAAAACCCTCATTTATTTCTGTTGCCGTCAGTGGACCTGCACCGTTTACAGATACCAATGATCCGTTAACCCGTATCAGGGGCGGGCTGGCGACCACCAGGTGTAAATCTGATGCCCCCATTTCTTTTGATGTGCGTAATAATTCAATTACATCCATAACCTGCCACCACCTTTATTTTACGAGGAATTCAAAATTGTACATCTTGTATTCCTGCTCATTTTCCTGTCTGTATGTTTCGTTTATTGACAATATAGTAACTTCACTGAAGTATGCGCTGTTTTCCAGTGTCTTAGCGTAAGCGATGATATCATCTTCTTGCTGTGTTGTTCCCATTATTCTTATTTCATCATTGCTATAATCCATCTCGTTAAGCTTTATAATCGCCGGCAGCAAATCTATAACCTCGTTTATATCTGCATCCGTCTTGTTAAGTCCTTCGCTTAACCCGGCTAGCGTTTCTTCAAATCTTATATCAATGTTCTTCATTGTTTGTATCTGTCCTGTTATTTGCGCCACCTGATCCGGGTATGCTTCAATTATAGCATCAACATCATTAATCTCATTGATTAACCCCATCACCTGCCCATTCAACATAATTGCCTGTGATTCAAGGACCATTTTTTGGTTTTTTATCCTGGCTGTTTCATCAGCGACGTCCTTAACAAGCAATCCTCCCCAAGCCAAAGCGCATAGACCGATCACTATAGCCACCGGTGTCAATATCCGCACCATGCTTATACCTACCGGCCGGTACACTTCCGGCATGGCATTGTAATCTATTATAGAATAATGGTTTTCCGCCCCACCAGGTAGCTGCCCTTTAAGCGCCAGCCCTATATTTACCATATAGCTGTACGGGCTGAAGGTTTCCGGGTATTCCATCGGCGGCACCATCGTAGATACGCTGTGTTTTGATCTTTCTACCAGTGATTCCCAGCTATCCGGCACATCTGCCAGATCACCGCAGACGAAAAGCGGCACTTCCGCATCCAGCTGATTCGCCGGATTACTTGAATTATAAAAGGCAACCGTCCTGGCAAGTTCCTCTGCGATAAACGGCAGCTTTTCCTCAACCGCCACTGCTTCTGTTGGCAATGACATACTGCGAATCACCTGTGGCAGATTATCGCTCATAATTATAATGTCTATATATGTCTGCCATGAGTTTATGATTATAGAGCGGCTTTCATTACTGCAACGCGCCAGCGCCAGAGGCGCCAAATCCAATATTTCCGGCTTAAGACCAGCCTTTATCATTGTTTTTACAAGCACATCTGTTGAGTTTCGCGGATGAGCCACCAGGAAAAGGCGTATTTCTCCTTTTGAAGATGGTATCTGCTGGTATGACACATACACCTGATCCAGAGGAACAGGTATTACCCGGCGCGCTTCATTCATTACCGCTTCCGGAAGCAACGATTGTGATATTTCAGGCAGTGTAATAATGCGGAATATTGAATTCAAACCGCTTAAGCCCACAGTAACCTTTTTCTGGCTTACTCCGCCCAGTTTCAGCAGGTTTTTTACGCTTTCGGCGACTTGTTCCTCGTCAACAATAACGCCATCCCGAACAAGGCTTGGCTCCAATAATAAGCTAGCCCATTTATCAACCTTTTTCCCGCTGGTAACCAGAAGCTTTATATCTGTGTCTTCTATATATATTGTTACTTTATTAGCCATCTCTATTCCCCCTCTTCCTGGTATGCATAGACAGCCAGTTCTATATCAACTTCTGGCATCTGTGCAATTTCAACCTGTTGTTCCACTAATCCTTCTATCGCCGCATCTATTGGCCCGGAAACCGAGCTTTCCATCTTGGCTTCCACCAGCATGGCGATAAACTCAGTCAATATACTGTTTATATCTCCCGGCATTGAGTTGGCTATTTGTTCGCCCAGCAGCGCCGCAATATCTTCTCCCAGCAGCTCTACCAAAGCATTATACAGGAAACCGTCTCCGCCTTCCTGTATGCTTATCTGTATGTTTTCCACTAAACAGTATTCACTGGTGTCATCTGCAGCCCAGTAAAACCTTATGCGGAACTGGTTTGTAAGATATGACTGGGGGACGATATAGCTGAATGGGGCATACTGGCTATCGTCGCTGAAGGCTTCTTCGTTATCGCTCCAGGTTATTCCTCCGTCATTGGAAATGGCGAAGTACAAAATATCGCCAGATTCCATATGTCCGGATTCACCCTGCTCCCAGCTTATTGTTACTTCCTGTCCAACATTAGCACTCAGATCTATATCAATGTTTTGGGTGAGCGTCCTTTCAGCAATGCCTCCCCCGCCTTTTCCATGGAACTGCCCGTTATAGATTGTCCAGTTGGCGCCGGGCGACCAGTCTTTCATCATTGTGCTTATTTGAACTTCTTCCATTGGTGTTATGAGCGCCGCAATATCCTCCGCCAGTGGCTTTATTACTTCGCCCACCACTGAATTGGTTATATATTCAATTATTACATCTGCCAGCTCTCCGGATAGTAATTCATTGTAATCACCTGCCAGTGATTCCTGCATCCGGTTTTTTATGGTTTCAGCCATATCTTCAGCCACCCGCGTTTCAATGTCCACCCCTGTTACTTCTGCAATAGCTTCCAATACGAAATCCAATATCTGTTGTGTTGTAATTTCCTGCAAGGCATCTGCCATCATTTCCTTTTCAAGGGCATTTCTAATTTCATCTATCTGCTCATTGGTCAATATAGCCGGCACAGACAGACTTACCGGCTCTATAACAGCCGTCTTGAATTCTTCATCATCTACTATCATTTTCAGGAATTCAAGCATATCGGCTATCTCTCCCTGCATCCTCAGGTTGAACAAAGTAACCGTATATGTATTTTCGTTCATGTCTTGATGAGACGGTTCTGATGAATCCAGCCCGGTTATATATATGCCAGAGGCATCAGCAAAGGCAAACAAGGTTTCGCTATAATCAATACCGTCTATTGAGACGGGAAAACCCTGCTGCGCCTGACCAACTTCCTGTTCTACCTGGTTCAGTTGCTCAACAAGTTGATCTATTTCGGCTTGCCACTGCGCTATTTCAGCCTCTTTTTGCGCCATTTCGTCTTCCAGGATTTGTTTCTTCCCTTCCAATTCCGGCAGTTGCACTTCTTCAACTTCGGCTTTGGCTTCTTCGGCTGCCTTTCTTTCATTTACGTTACTCTGATACATAAAGTAAATGACAACTGTTGCAACCACAAATATCCCAATGCCTATAACCAGCCATGATATCTTGCTTAGCTTCATATTTTTCTCCCGTTCAGTTATTTATAAAACCTTGTCTCTCTTTTTAGTATATAAGATAGGTTGTTGTTCCCCCCGTCGCTGTTTCACTGCGGAAGGACATAATTATGTAAATGAAATTCCAGATATCAATATTGGTATACATATCTATCTGGGCGGATGTATCCCCCGGGCTTATCAGCCCGCTGCCCCAGGTTACGTTAAAGGTATCTATATCCACACCTGTTTCGCTTAACCCGATTGACCTGCTGTTCCATACATCATTCAAACTGCCGCCTGTCCCGTCCCACAGCTTATAGGCATCGGATATGCTTGCAGGCGGATCATTATCGGGCGCATTCAAGGCTATAAAATCACCGTCGTACTCATCATCCCCCTCACAAACAAAGCAGGTTATTTTAGCAGCATTATCCGTTGGTCCTTCGCCGGTAATCATTTCCGGCACCAGGAAACCGGTTATAGTACCGCCGGGCTGCCCGTCTGCGTCAAAATCAAGGTTGGTACTAGAATCGCAATAGACCAGATTATCGTAAAGGTACATCCGGTGTCCGGCAGTTTCCGGGCTGGTGTATATGATTACCAGCGACCAGCCGGCATAAGCCCATTCTTCATAAGGTGAAACAGTACCGGTACCGGCGGCATCTCCAAAGACATCTCCAACGGTATATACTGCATTGCCTGGACGGTAACCACCGCCGACTTCGGCGCTATATTCCAGTATAAGGTCAGTTACATCCAGCTTACAGGAATATGAATAACCGTGCGGAGTACCACTACTGGTGTTTTCTATTACCTGTATCAGCTCGGCGTTTAGAACGTCATTACCTTCTGCCGGATTGCCATCTCCGTCAAAATATACCTGCTGGCCGTCTATCCACAATTTGGCGGTGGGGTCGGCTATCGTTGGCTCCTCTATCTCATATATAGCCAGGTCATCAATATAGACCGCATCCCCTGAATCACTGTCTTGCGTGAAAAACCTTATGCGGAAGTTTTCCGTAAGATAAACCTCCGGTATTATAAAGCTGAACTCCTGCGCCGTGCTGCCAATTTCACCGGTAAAGGCTATTTCATTGGAACTCCAGCTGCTGCCACCGTTGCCAGAGATGGCAAAGTAAAGCCCTTCGCTTGGCCACAGGTATCCTGTTTCACGCTGGTTCCAGAAAATAGCTACTGAACTGCCTGAATATGCGCTCAGGTCTATATCCGTTATCATCGTCAGCGTTCTCTGGGCAGTTGTGCCGCCACCCTGCCCCATAAACTGGTCACTACCGTAGATAGTCCAGTTGGCTCCGGGTGACCAGTCACCTGACATTGTGCCTATTTCTATGTTATCTATATAGCAGTATTCACTTGTGCTATCAGCGCTCCATAAAAACCTTATGCGGAACTGGCTGGTCAGATATGACTGGGGGATGGTATAGCTGAAGGGGCTTGACGGATTATCGTCGTGGAAGGCTTCTATATTGCTGCTCCAGCTGCTGCCGCCATCGTTGGATATAGCGAAGTAGAGGTAATCATCCCAGTCTATATAGCCGTATTCACTCTGGTCCCAGCCTATGTTTACCGTCTGTCCGGCATAGGCGCTTAAGTCTATATCCGTTATACGTGTTACCGTTCTGTCATCGGTTGTTCCGCCACCCTGTCCCTGGAACTGTCCGCTGGAGATAGTCCAGTTGGCTCCGGGTGACCAGTCACCCGTCAGTGTGCCTATTCCTATGTTATCTATATAGCAGTATTTACTTGTGCTATCAGCGCTCCATAAAAACCTTATGCGAAACTGGCTGGTCAGATATGACTGGGGGATGGTATAGCTGAAGGGGCTTGACGGATTATCGTCGTGGAAGGCTTCTATATTGCTGCTCCAGCTGCCGCCTCCATCATTGGATATGGCGAAGTAAAGGTAATCATCCCAGTCTATATAGCCGTATTCACTCTGGTCCCAGCCTATGTTTACTGTCTGTCCTGAATAGGCGCTTAGATCTATATCCGTCACACGGGTTACTGTTCTGTCATCTGTGGTGCCGCCACCTTGCCCCTGGAACTGTCCGCTGGAGATAGTCCAGTTGGCTCCGGGTGACCAGTCACCCGTCAGTGTGCCTATTTCTATGTTATCTATATAGCAGTATTCACTGGTGCTATCAGCGCTCCATAAAAACCTTATGCGGAACTGGCTGGTCAGATATGACTGGGGGATGGTATAGCTGAAGGGGCTTGACGGATTATCATCATGGAAGGCTTCTATATTGCTGCTCCAGCTACTGCCGCCATCGTTTGAAATAGCGAAGTAGAGGTAATCATCCCAGTCTATATAGCCGTATTCACTCTGGTCCCAGCCTATGTTTACTGTCTGTCCGGCATAGGCGCTTAAGTCTATATCTGTTATACGGGTAAGCGTCCTGTCATCTGTGGTGCCGCCACCCTGCCCCTGGAACTGTCCACCGTTTACTGTCCAATGGCTGCCTGCTGACCAGTTGCTGCTAACCAGGGCGGATATGCCTATATTATCAAGATAGCAGTATTCATTAGAACTTCCTGCTGCCCAGTAATACCTTATTCGGAACTGGCTGGTCAGATATGACTGGGGGATGGTATAGATGAAGGGGCTTAGCGGATCATCATCATGGAAGGCTTCCATGTCGCTGCTCCAGCTTCCGCCGCCATCATTTGAAATAGCGAAGTAGAGGTAATCATTCCAGTCAACAGGATTACTGGCATCCTGATCCCAGCTTATATTAACCGTCTGCCCGGCGTAGGCGCTTAAATCAATATTCTGCGCCAGTGTCAGCGTTCTGCTGCCTGAAATGCCACCACCCTGCCCCCTGAATTCACCGCCATAGATTATCCATTGGCTACCATCACTCCAGGTGTATGCCGCATCATCAAAGCTTGAGCAGTTTTCTTGCCATATTGAATTCCATGTCCCCAGGCTTGAGCAGTCATCAGACCACACCGAGGTATATGTACCATATGCAGAGCAGTCATCAGACCACACCGGGGTATATGTACCATATGCAGAGCAGTCGTCAGACCATATAGATGTAAATGTGCCGAACTCGTCGCAATCGTCTTCCCATATAGAATCGCCGATTTTCTGCAGCGTTATATTACCCTGCATCCAGGCTGACCAGTATAGATAAGCGGCTGCCACGTTTGCGTCTTCGGGGATATCGCTAACCGTAGCCGAACTATCGTCAAGCAATGTATCCCGATATCTTTCATTCCAAGAGGCGGCCATCAGGCTGTTACCAACCGCGCGGTAATCCCCGGCTATAGCGCCCTGAACCTCTCTTAATTCACTTTTTATTGCATAAGCATCAATATCAACACTGCCAGCGGTAGATTCTATAAGAAACACCTTAACATCGGCATCCCAGGCAAAGGGTTGTATTTGTTCAGCGCCGCTGATGCTGGCCGGCGAGGTTACCATCCATGCAACCGCTTCCGGAACCCTTCCCGGCGGTCCATCAAATTCAAATGTTATCTCAGCCAGCCATGGCGTTGTGCTTGTTTCAACTTCGGGCAGGCTGTTGAAAAGTATGCCCGGATTATCATAATGCCAGATTATAGCCTGTCCGCCAGCGTGAGAAGTTATATCTACATCTGAGGGATAATATGTAAAAAGCTCGTTTTCTTCCAGATTGCTTGACTCTTCTACATAAGTAAAACCGGTTGGCAGCCATATACCAATATCCGATACACGCAAAGTCTCCCCTGGCAAGGGTGTATAGCTTATCTTTATCTGGTAAGTTGTCGGCCCGGCTATCGTACCGGCTACTATGATATTACCCGCCTCTACAATGCTTTGCATACTGCCGCTGGTAAATCCCTGTGCTACGGGATCCGGGTCTATTTTTGGTATCCATATATTTGTTATGGTAACATCCACATCCCTGCTGTTTATGTCCAGCGGGGTATCATATGCGTATCCGCCGCCGAATATGTCGTAATTATATGGATTGTATGCCGGCGATGTGAACTTGTTTGCCAGGTTATCATATTTTATCTGCCACAGTGCGTCTTCCACCCCACTATCGGCGGAATGAAATTCGTCCGCCCTTTCTTCATAGAGAATTTCGGTCTTCATCCCTGTCCCCATATGCGATAACAGCGGCGTAAGGATAGCCCCACCCACAGCCAGCAATATAAGCACAAGAATAAATGCTTGCCCTGTTTCGTCTTTTATCTTTTTTAATATGCTTTTCATTTTCCCCACTCCCCCTTATACACTTGGTCTTGGAATAGTTTCATATATCCTGTTAACCGTTACCGGCTTGAAGCCGCCTACGGTTGCCGAAAGCGTTACAATAAGCCTTTTATAATATGTTTCATCTAATACACAGCTTGTAGAGGGGTTAATATTTTGAGCTATTATCGTCTCAACCGGCGTTCCCAGATTTAAAATGTAAGACCGTTTTATAATACCGCCAGCCAGAGTATAAACTGACTTATGCGTATTCCCGTCCCAGTCAACCCAATCTATGGTAACTAACTCTAAATCAGGGGTGCCGATATCATCATTAACGTCTATGGCATGCGCCATTTCGGCATCATTGCTTATCCAGTAACCGGCATTCTGCACCTGATTAACTGCATACATCCTGTTTGATGCCAAAGCGTTTATACTGACTATCTGGTATATAGTCACCGTAATGCCGCTTAATATAATTGAGGATACAGCCAGCGCTACCATCAGCTCTATCAATGTGAAGCCCTGCTGCTTATTGTGTTTTATCCTTAAAACTTTTAATAATTTATTAAACATATTTCTACTCTTTAATTACGGTTTGTTTTATAGCTTTCCATCATCAAGACTATATTACCGTTATGCAGGATAACAAGCTTTATCCTCTGTAAACCTATGTCACTGCTTTCCGCAGTGTTGTTTTCGCTGTCCCAGGGAACAGCTATAACCTCATCAGCCAGATTATTGACCTCTTCGCTTCCGCTGCGGGTTACACTTTTTATTTCGTAATTGGGATGAGCAGACATATCCACTTTCAGGTATTCCGTCTCACCGTCAAGGGGCGCCGGCAGATATATCTGTTGCCTGGCATACTCTAGCTGGCTCCTTGCCAGGCTTTCCGCCGTAGCTCTTTCATCAGCCATTGAAACTGAATTACCGGAATTGTTTAAAGCTGCCAAAAAGCCAACTGCTACCACGCCAAGTATAACCAAGGCTATAAGCACTTCTATAAGCGAAACGCCCCTTTCACTTTTTTTAATTTCCTTTAACATTGTTTTATTCCAATCCGCCATAGACGGAGTACATAGCTGATACCAGTGTCATTGCCAAAAATCCTACCATTATACCGATTACTACAGTTATAACCGGCTGGATCATGCCTATGGCGCTGCTAGTGCGGTCATCAGCTTCCATTTCATAGCTTTCAGCTACGGTTATAAGCGTGCTATCCAGATTTCCGGTCTCTTCACCGACATTTGTCATCTGCACCATAAGCGGCAGAAACACACTTCTCTTTGACATCGGTTTGGATAATCCCTCACCCCTTATCAATTCACGCTGCACCTCAGTGAATGCTTCAGCGATAACCTTGTTGCCGCTGCCCTGAATCGCCAGGGTAAGTATTTCCGGCAAGGGCAAACCGACATGGAAGAGCAAAGATATGGTGCGGCAGCTCCGTGAAAGTTCGCCCAGTTGCAGAATTCGCCCCAGTATGGGAGCTCGCAATAAAATCTTATCCCGCATATATTGACCGTTCGGGGTGCGAAAATATAATACGATGGCAACAACCGCGGCAACAACTCCTCCTAATAAATATATTCCGTTAGCTTTCAACCAATCGGTCGTGCCCAAAAGAACCTTCACTGCCGTTGGCTGTTCAGAGCCAAATGATGTATAAAGCACAGTGAAAGAAGGCAAAATAAATGTAACCATCACCACTACAACAATTATCGCCACAAATACAACTATAATGGGATACGTCATAGCGCCTTTAATCTTTTTTTCGGTTATCACGCTTCTTTCCATGAAACCAGCCATTTGCCTCAGCACAACCTCCAGATTACCGCTTTTTTCGCCAGCCGCAATTGCCTTTGCATACACCTGAGAAAATACGTTAGGGTGTTTTCTTAATGCCACCGATAATGAACTGCCACTGCGAATGTCATCTACTATCTCACTTATTGCCTTTTTTAGGATTTTATTTGTTACCTGATGCTGCAACAGTTCCAGAGAGGCAACAATATCTGTGCCTGATTCCAAAAGCAACGCCAACTGGCGCGAAAACATTACTGTCTCTTTCTGATTTACCCGCCTGAACATATTTAACAATTTGCCCAGGTTTATAATGGGTGTGTACTGCTTTATTTTTATAACCTGATAACCGCCATAGCTAAGCAGGTTCATGGCAGCTTCTTCACTGGTAGCCGAAAGCTTGCCTTTCACCATTTTCTTTTCTTTTGTATAAGCTACATAAGAGTAATCCATATCATTTCACCTTTACTACATTTGTTCTACTGATTCAACAGAATAAGCGCTGCGCAAAACCTCTGAAGGTGTCGTCATGCCCTCTTTTACCTTTGTCATGCCGTCACCCATCATTGTTACCATGCCTTCCTTTATTGCCTGGTCTCTGATATCCGCAGAGCCTAACCCTTTTATAAGCATCCGGCGTATGGTATCGCTCATAGGCATTATTTCAAATATACCTATCCTTCCTATATAGCCGGTATAAGCGCAGGTGGGACAACCGGCGGCATATACGAACTTTTTCCTTTTTTCGCCAATTTCCCTTTCATACGCCAACTGCTCTACCAGCGGAGCTTCAATCTCCTGCATACAGTCCGGGCAAATGCGGCGCACCATGCGCTGCGCCACTATACCGATAACCGCCGATGCTATGAGATACGGCTCTACGCCAAGGTCAATAAGCCGGAACATTACCCCTACGGTATCATTGGCATGAATGGATGAAAGCATCAGATGTCCGGTTAAAGCCGCCTGAACAGCAATATTGGCTGTTTCAGCATCACGTATCTCACCAACCAGTATTACATCCGGGTCAAGACGCAATATGGAGCGCAAGCCACTGGCAAAGGTTATACCTGCCTGCGGATTTACCTGAATCTGGTTTATATCCGGAAACCTGTATTCTGCCGGATCTTCTACGGTTATAACATTTCTGCCCATCGTATCCAGAGAACTAATGGAAGCGTATAGCGTTGTCGTTTTACCAGCGCCTGTAGGTCCGCTTATAAGTATCATTCCATATGGAATCTTAAGCAGTTTTTCATATTTTTCTTTACTTCCCGCCATCATACCAAGTTCCGACATATCCATCGCCGCTGTTGATTTATCCAGCAAACGCAACACTGCCATTTCACCATATACTGTAGGCGCTGTTGCCACCCTGATATCTATCTCCCTGCCTTTAGCTACAGTTGAAAACTGCCCGTCCTGGGGCCGGTGGTGGTCAGCTATATTCATGTTGGATAATATTTTTATGCGTGAAACTATTGCGGCGTGGATATCCATAGGCAATGACATCATATCCTGTAGTGTGCCATCAATACGATAGCGCACCCTCAGGCGGCTTTCTTCCGGCTCTATGT
The DNA here is from genome assembly GCA_963674855.2 of Dehalococcoidales bacterium. Lineage (GTDB taxonomy): Bacteria > Chloroflexota > Dehalococcoidia > Dehalococcoidales. Next base: position 606,275 of record CAXXST010000002.1, on the reverse strand, counting down.
GAACATCTGACGCACGCGCTTTTACAGCTTCATCTATTATAAGGTTAAGGGCTTGCGCCAGCGGCGCATCTATAGCGGCGTCCAGCGCCGTCATTTCATCGGTTATATCACTACCGATAGCAATATTTGATATCTTTTTCTCAATTTCTCCATAGCCTTTATAGCTGGCATCAATGGCGTCCCTGATTTCTTTTGCGTCACCGGCTATCGGCTTGATACGCATTTTGCTTTGTATTGCAAAGGCTTCCAGTGCAAGAATATCGGTTGGGTCTGCCATCGCCACTTCCAGCGTCTTGCCGCTTATTGTCATCGGTATGGCGTTATATCTCCTGGCAAGCACCTCTGGTATTAGCTGCACTGCTTCAGTTTTCACTTCTTTTCTCAGAAGCCTTTTTACCTTCTTTTCTTCCTTTGTATCTGTTTTCCCTTCTCCACCATTTTCCCCAACTTTACCTTCTTCTGCCTTATCCTCCCCTTCACTGGCATGTGTTTTGCCCAGTTCAAGTATCTTTATCCCCTGGTGCTGCACAAACTGCCTGGCTTCAAGCGTCAGCTCAGCATTCATAAGGGCAATCACCTTATCATCAATTGATGTATCATATGCTTTGGTATCATAAAGGGACACTTTTTCCAATCCTATCTTGTCTCCACCACTCATAATATCCACTCCCAGCACATGACCGATGCGGCTGCCGTTGCCACGAGCTAATATATCGTATTCATATTCTATCCCGGAGCGCCCCTTTATCTTTGCTCTTTCTTCAACTTCATAGCCAAGATTGGTAAGCGATTCAACCAGTTGCGTTTTTGTTTCAAAAGTAAATGCTTTGCCGGTGTTTATCGCCTGTTCTTTTATCTGTACAATAAGTGATTCAATTTTTTCTTCGTCAACAACCTTTATGCGCTGTATGCCGGCAATCTGCTTTGTTTCCGGGCTTACCCGCGGCACAGCGATAAGTATTCTGTCTTTTATGCCGGCATCATACGCCTTGTTGGCAAAATTGAAAATGGCTTTGGCTTCTTCCTTTTTGTTACCACCTTCGGCAATACAGATAGCCATAATCTTGGTGGTTATTCCATCGTCATGTTCCGCCAGCATGTCAAATATATGCATAATCCCGGATTTGCCCTGACGCTGTGCGCCAATGCTCACATGGTATCCCTGGCTTTCAAGATACCTTAAAACCCTGTTCTCCACTTTTTTCCCGGATTCTGCCTGTCCGATTTCACCTGGTGTCATTCTTAGACCCTCTTGCATATTATTTGTCTGTTTGTTATTAATCCACCGAAATCCAGCCGCGCCTTATCGCCAGTACAACGGCATGCGCCCTATCATTGGCATTAAGTTTTCTAAGAATAGCGCTGACATGGTTTTTTATTGTCTGCTCGCTTATGCTTAATATGCGCGCAATCTGTTTATTTGTATTGCCGTCGGCAATATAGTTTAATATCTGCGTTTCCCGCTGGGTTAACGGCGCCACCACTGCTTCCATCTTATCTCCCAGCTTTTCCATATCCTTGAACTGTTCCAAAACGTGTTTTGCCACCGTAGGCCTGGTCATAACAGTTTCATTTATCGGGTATTCACCATGAGCCGCCCTGTTTACCGTTTCAAGAAGTTCTTCCGGAGAGCTGTTCTTACGCAGACAGGCAACGGCTGCGCTCCTTATAACTTCAAAAAGGTCTTCGTCATTGGGTTCGGGGCTAAGTATTATAACCCTGGTATTAGGAAAATTCCTGGCAATCTTACGCCCCAGGTCAAGCCCGCTATGAGTCGCCAAATCAGAACCCAGCAGGGTTACATCCGGCAGGCTGGCTTCTATAGCGCCGATGGTGTCGTTGTTCGGATCGCATTCCAGCACTTCTATATTTTCCTGTTGCGATAAAGCCTGTCTTACGCCAGCCCTGAAAAATGCCTGCTCGTCTATTATCATAACCTTTGTTTTAGCCACTTTTACTCCTCCACATCATTCTTGTTTATTAATTTTTCAAGGGTGTTAGTCGATAATCTTTTTTTCTTTAATCTTGCTTTCCTTCGAAAAAAAGTTATCTATGTCTTCTTTTCTGAATCTGCGGTCACCGCGTGAACCTATACGATACGATTTAAGTATTCCCTGATTACTCCAGCGCCTTACCGTATTGATATGAACGCTGAGAATCCGGGCAACCTCACTTGTCGTTAGCATAGAATCAATATGATCATTATAACTTACCATGCTACCTTCCTTATTAAAGCTAACTTTTCCTCACGGATTAGCACTATACCTTATTTAAGCTCATAATCCAACCCCCTAAAGCGGCTATTTCTATGGTAAATAGTCATGGGTAAATAGTCCTGCATTATCCTATCCTTACCTACATTTTCCTTTAATGCGTCATTTTTGCGCAATTCTGAGACAATATCTATATTTCACAAACCTATCTTTTTAGACTTTCGTTCGTTATAATTTATGCACGTGGTAACATCGGTTGCCAGTTTTTTGAACAACAATGACATAGCCATATTTATATTTGGCTGGCAGGGAGTTGTCGGGTGCAAGATGAGCAGAGCCTTGTGCAGCGCGCTCAGCAGCACGACCAGGAGGCATTTGCCGAATTATATGAGGAGTATTTCGATAAAATCTATCGTTATATTGCCCTTAAAATAGGGAATAGAGTTGAGGCTGAAGATATGACACAACAGGTCTTTGTTAAAGCCCTTCACTCCATTTCTTCGTATAAATGGAAAGGTTCGCCATTTTCCGCCTGGCTGTTTCGCATAGCCCATAACCAGGTGGTGGATTACCTGAGAAAAAAGACGCGGCAACCGGCTATTACACTGAACGAGTCTTTTATGGCTTCCGGTGATAATCCGCACAGCACAACTGAAAAAAAGATGGACATTGAACAGCTTATGATAGCTACCAAAGAACTGACGGCGGCGCAACAGGAGGTTATCCTGCTGCGTTTCAATGGAGAACTGCCCATCGCCCAGGTTGCCAGGATTATGGGTAAAAGCGAGGGGGCTGTAAAAGCCCTTCAGCACAGCGCCATTCTGGCGCTTAGAAAAATAATGGTTTGCGGTGAAGCATAATGGCTGAAAAAGAAATTAAAGACATTTTTGAAGACTGCCTGCAAAGGCTGCTTTTTAACGGCGAGTCTATAGAAAACTGCCTTGCCGCATATCCTCAGCACGCCGATGAGCTTAAACCCCTGCTGATAACCGCTTTGAGCGCCAAGCAAACTGGCGACAGCCTTATACCGCGCCCTGAATTCAAAGCCAGGGCCAGAAACCAGTTTTATACTGAACTCAACGATACCTTTACTGCCAAAAAGCGCCCCTTCCTGCTGCGGCGTTTCCGTTTTGCGACAACAGCTTTAACCGCCGTTCTGGTTATGGTTATCGCAAGCGGCAGCCTTGTAGCCGCCGCCTCTTCCAGTATGCCGGACAGCCCCCTCTATTCCGTCAAGCTGGCGGTAGAGCAAGTGCGGATAAACCTCACTTTTTCAGATATCGGCAAGGCAAAGCTGTATTCACAATTCTCAGACAGGCGCGTGGAAGAGATTATACACATGGCGGAAGCTGGCAATGCAGAACTTGCCGAAGCCGCCACAAACCGATTAGGCGAACAACTGGTTATGATAGGCGACCTTACATCGGAACATAAATGGGAATCTATTTCTACCAGTGAGGACGCTCAAAAAACAGTATCTAATGCAACTGAACAATATGATTTATGCGTAACAACAATTGCCGGCGGCACGGTAAAACTCCCGCCTCCAATAGTAACTGGGGAGAGGCCTGACCCTATAACCCCAACACCAACAACACCAATTCCGCCGGATGTTATCGTCGGCAGCCCGCCGCCTTATGTATCTCTGGGCGACTTCGCAACAGCCGAAGGTGGCGAAGTTGAAGATGTAACCGAATTCCTGAATCTGATGTTTGAAAACGGCAACAGCAATTCAGCCAGGCTGCGCAGCTTGCTGGATGAAGCGCCGGATTCGCTTAAACCAATTCTGTTGCAGGCAATAGCCTTGCTGGAAAGCGGCTATCAGGACGTAATAGATAATATTATTGAATAGCACATCCGCCGGATAAGCGTAAACGCCCTTTTTTCATTCATTTGTTCTACATATTTCTGCCTTTTTTATAATTGACACCATTGCCAACTATGCTATACTACTATAGCTTTATTCTATCTCCTATAACTACGTACTGTTTGTCTCTTTTAGTACATTTCGGCAACCACAGCCGATAGGTACTGTTAATTTTAATTGCTATATCGGGGGAAATTATCTTGGAAGATGATAATCTTATAAATAAAAATGCCGATAACGACACTTCTGATACCGGAGCTGTCCGCCAGGCAAAAGAGATTCGTGACAGGGCTATTCGCGAATCTAGGGAAATGGATAGAAAGAAAAATAAAGCGGCAGATAAGGTTCCTGTCCCAATGTCTAAATCTGAAGCCAGGGAAGCCAGAAAAGCCGCAGAAAAAGCACTTAAAGATGCTAAAAAGGCAGCTAATGAGAAAGCTAAACAGGATATCATAAAAGCTAAAGAGAGGGCCAGGCGAGAAGTGGAAGCAGCCAGGGAGGCAAAGATTGCCGAGGAGAAGGCGCGTAAAGAGGCGGAGAGGGTGGCTAAGGAAAAGGCTAAGCAGGAAGCTATAGAAGCCAAAGAGAAAGCCAGACGTGAAGCCGAGGAAGCCAGAGAGGCAAAGATTGCCGAGGAGAAGGCGCGTAAAGAGGCGGAGAGGGTGGCTAAGGAAAAGGCTAAGCAGGAAGCTATAGAAGCCAAAGAGAAAGCCAGACGTGAAGCCGAGGAAGCCAGAGAGGCAAAGATTGCCGAGGAGAAGGCGCGTAAAGAGGCAGAGAGGGTGGCTAAGGAAAAGGCTAAGCAGGAAGCTATAGAAGCTAAAGAGAAAGCCAGACGTGAAGCCGAGGAAGCCAGAGAGGCAAAGATTGCCGAGGAGAAGGCGCGTAAAGAGGCGGAGAGGGTGGCTAAGGAAAAGGCTAAGCAGGAAGCTATAGAAGCCAAAGAGAAAGCCAGACGTGAAGCCGAGGAAGCCAGAGAGGCAAAGATTGCCGAGGAGAAGGCGCGTAAAGAGGCAGAGAGGGTGGCTAAGGAAAAGGCTAAGCAGGAAGCTATAGAAGCTAAAGAGAAAGCCAGACGCGAAGCCGAGGAAGCCAGAGAGGCAAAGATTGCCGAGGAGAAGGCGCGTAAAGAGGCGGAGAGGGTTGCTAAGGAGAAGGCTAAGCAGGAAGCTATAGAAGCCAAAGAGAAAGCCAGACGTGAAGCCGAGGAAGCCAGGGAGGCAAAGATTGCCGAGGAGAAGGCGCGTAAAGAGGCGGAGAGGGTGGCTAAGGAGAAGGCTAAGCAGGAAGCTATAGAAGCCAAAGAGAAAGCCAGACGTGAAGCCGAGGATAAAATTAAAACTGATATTAAAACTGATGTTAAAGAATCGTATGAAGAATCCTTTGAAATAGAAATTTTAGATAACAGTCAGGAAAGCGTAAAGCCAGATAACCTTGATGAAAACGCATTAAAGACCAGCCATGAAATGTTCGGGGGTATGGTCAAGATTCAAATAAAGCCGCCGGTTAATTCCAGCCATTTTAAGGATATTCAGAATCAGCTTCGCCAGACAAAAGACTTGAGCCTTGTTATGGTCGGCGGGGCATCGGATGGCGGCATGCAGATTATCGTCTCCATAAAGAAACAAGCCCCTCTCTTAAAGATACTGCTTGACATGTCTCAGGTTGAAGAGGCTTCCGGCAAGAACGATGAAATTCAGGTTTCTTTAAAGTAAAGGTAACTTTTAATCCGCATTGCCCCTGTTTTCACGGATAACCGTTTCTTTATAGGTAATCATAAGCCTCCGGGTTAACTCTCCCGGCTCACCATTGCCTATATTTTTGCCATTTACCATTGTAAGCGGCATTATTTCCATAAGCGAATTCGTCAGAAATGCTTCCTGTGCCCGGTAAAGCTCGCCCGGCTTCAAATCACATTCGCTGCATTTAACCCCCATTGTAAAAGCCATCTCCATCACCGCCTGCCTCGTGATTCCGGGCAAAATGCCGTTCTCTTTCCGAGGTGTTTTCATCTCACCGCCTTCCACCAGAAAAATATTGCTCATGCTGGCTTCCGCCAGCAAGCCATTTTCATTAAGGCAAATGGTTTCATCCGCGCCGTCACCCTTAGCCTCCTGTTTTGCCAGCACGTTCTGTAAATAGCTGGTTGTCTTTAACCCCGATATAAAAGACATGCTGTTGCGCCGCATTTTTGAAACTACCGCCCTGAATCCTCTTGCGTATATCGTTTGCGGATAAGGTTTGTATTCTTCGGTAACTATAAATACAGTGGGCTGCCGGCAGCTCTTCAGGTCTGCGTTTATAGCACCCTCCCCCGGTGAAAGCGCCAGCCGCACACGGGCGTCCGCCAGTTCGTTAGCCCTGATTGTTTCCAATATCGCCTTTTTTATCTCCACCCCGTTTACGGGGATATCAAGCAATTCCGCCGCCTCTTCAAGCCGTTCCATATGCCCATTCAGCCTGAACACAATTCCATTATAAGCGCGCATTGTTTCAAACAAACCAAAGCCATATAAAAAGCCGTAGTCAAGCGCCGATATTTTTGCCTCGCTGCGCCTGACAGGTTCGCCGTTCAGATAGACAATATCATCCATTTAGTTAATCCTTTTTCCTGTTTGCGCGCATATTATTCAGGAAGTTCGCCAGCACATCATGCCCCGTATCCGTCATTATTGATTCAGGGTGAAACTGCACCCCCTCAACGACATATTGGCGATGCCGCACCCCCATAATAACACCTTCGCTGGTATAAGCGCTCAGTTCAAGTTCTTCCGGCAGGCTGTCTTTTTGTATAACCAGCGAATGGTAACGCCCCGCTTTTAACGGATTTGGCAAGCCTTTATATACCGTTTTGCCGTCGTGGTATACAAGCGAATACTTGCCGTGTTTCGGCATTGCCGCCGTCACAATTTTCCCACCATAAACATAGCCGATGCACTGATGCCCCAGGCATACACCCAAAATGGGGATCTTTCCGGCGAAATGGCGGATAACATCGTTTGAGATGCCAGCTTCCAGCGGTGTGCAGGGTCCCGGCGATATTATTATATGCGAAGGTTCTTTTCTTTCTATATCTTCCAGCGTCAGGCTGTCGTTGCGGCAGACAAGCGGCTGCCAGCCCAGTTCACCAATATACTGGGCGATGTTATAGACAAAAGAATCGTAGTTGTCTATTACAATTACCATAACCTAACTTTCACCCGCTGCCGCATTAAGACTTTCTATCATCGCCCTTGCTTTATGCATCGTTTCCTGATATTCGGTTTCGGGGTCTGAATCGTATACTACGGCACCGCCCGCTTGAAAATAAGCCTTTTTGCCTTTTACTATTATCGTACGTATGGCAATATTCAGGTCTATATCTCCGTTAAAGCCGATGTAGCCGATGCATCCCGTATAGGCGCTGCGGCGTGTCGGCTCCAATTCGTCTATAATCTCCATTGCCCTCACCTTGGGCGCGCCGGTTATAGAGCCGCCGGGGAAAGTGGCTTTAATCAGGTCAACAACTCCTTTACCCTCGTTCAGCTCCCCCACTACCGTTGACGTCAGGTGAAAAACCGTCGGGTACACTTCAAGGATAGCCAGTTCGGTTACTTTTACAGATCCATAGCGGCAAACCCTTCCCAGATCGTTACGCTCCAAATCTACTATCATTATGTTCTCTGCCCTGTCCTTGGGACTTTTAAGGAGTTCGCCTGCCAGCGCTTCGTCCTGCTGCGGATTATCACCACGAGGACGCGTGCCTTTTATGGGTCTTGTTTCCACATCATCCCCCCGCTTGCGGATAAACCTCTCCGGAGATGCGCTTACAACAGATATGCCGCTGAAGTTCAGGTAAGCGGCAAACGGCGCCGGGTTTATCTGCCTCAGTCTCCTATACAACTCGTATGGCTTTATGTCAAGTTCTGCTTCAAAGCGCTGCGACAGGTTTACCTCAAATATATCCCCTTCTATTATATATTGACGCGCTTTTTCCACCGCCTCAATATACTGTTTTTGACTGAAGCCGGTCTTTAATTCTACCTTGCCTTCTGCCGTCATTGTTTCCTCCGCCTCCCCATCCACGCCATCTCTCTTTGCGTTTTTCAAATCCCTCTTTATCACCGCCATTCGCTTTTTCGCCCTCTCCATGCGGCAACGCTCATCGGTCTCCGGAAATCCTGTGGATATTATATAGGTTTTAGCCAGCATGTTATCAAAGGCTATAACAGCATCATAAAATCCCAGGTAACATTCAGGCATCTCAAGGTCATCTACGGCATTTTTTGGCAGTTTTTCAATGAAATGGCACAGGTCATAGCTCAGATAACCCACCGCCCCGCCACTAAACGGCACCGGCAAATCATGGCTTTCCATTTTGTACATATCCAGCAGTATCGCCAGAATATCAAAGGGGTTGCCCTTTATATTTTGTCTTTTATGAATGCCGCTGAGGGTTATGTCATCACCGCGAGATTTCATTACCAGAAAGGGGCTTCCGCCGATAAATGAATAACGCCCCAGCCGATGCGGGTCCATACCGCCGTCCAGAAAAAAGCTGTGCCGCCGTTCCTTGTATATTTCAAAGACTTCCGGCGGCGAAAGGGCTATGTCTATCTCTTCTATAAGCGGAAAGGGCGGCTTTTTATTCATAATACAGGAAGGCTATTTAACCTTGTGAACTCTGCCGCAGTGGGGGCATTTTATGCTTGTCTCTTTAAAGCCTGGCGGCACGCGCAGCTTGGCGCCGCAATCGCAGTCTATTTCTTTATAGTTGCCCATCTTCCACATTAAGTCAGACGTTTCGCGGGTGCGGGTTATCTTATCCGGCTCTGGCGTTCTTTTCGGCGGAGTTACCGCCTGTGATGTCGCCCCAGCCAGCCCCATTGCCGAAGCCGGTATAACGCCGCCCTTGCCGCCATGAACCTGCTTATATGCTGTATCGTAATCAGCAAATGACGTGCCTCCACCCATAGAACGCAGAATACGTATTCTTTCTGAAATGGGTGGGTGGGTGCTGGAAAGGTCAGATGCCGCCCTTCCCTTTTTGCGAAAGGGATTGGTTATATACATCGGCGCCGTCGCCTGGTTGGCAGATTTAAGCTGCCCGGTGGAAGCTCCCAGTTTTTCCAGCGCCGAAGCCAAGCCCTCCGGGTAACGGGTATATGAAGCGCCGCAGGCGTCTGCCAGGTATTCACGTTTTCTTGATATGGCGAAATAAATCATATTGGCAAGCAGTGGCGCCAGTATTGCCAATACAAGAGCAATCACCATTATTATAGCCTGTCCTCCGCCGCCGCCCGAAGAATCGCGGCGGGACCTGCCACCACCACCGAAAATCATCATCCGTGAGCCATACCACGCCAGTATAACAATTGTTCCCAGCAATACACTGGTCATCGCCATCAACAGCACATCCTTGTTCTTTATATGCGCCATCTCGTGGGCAATTACTCCCTGAAGCTCATCCCTGTTGAGTTTTTGCAGCAGCCCGGAGGTTATAATCACCGCCGCCTTTTCCGGATTTCTGCCGGTGGCAAAAGCGTTCAACGCCGGGTCATCTATTATGTAAACATCCGGCATTTTCGGCAACCCGGAGGCGATTGTCATTTCCTCTACTATATTGTAGAGGCGCTGGTGGTCTGACCGTTTTATCTTCTTTGCCCCCGCCGTCGCCAGCAGGATACTGTCTCCCTGGAAATACCCCACCAGGCTCATCACTACCCATATCACCAATGCGATTACCAGCCCGGCGATGCCGCTTTCCGTAAAAGCCAGCCCCAGAAAATACCCCAGGATCAGCAGCAGCAAACCCATCCCAACCACCAACCCCACCGTCCTTATGCGGTTGGATCTTATCTGTTCCCACATAAACTCTTATTTCCCCCGGTTAAGAGAAATTCACCTTGGGCGCTTTTCTCTCTTCGGCGGCGCTGACCTCAAAGAACTCCTCTGCCTTGAAACCCGTCATACCGGCTACTATATTTGATGGGAATATCTGTGTCTGGTTGTTAAGCCGCAGCACCGAGTCGTTATAGAACTGGCGCGAAAAACTTATCTTGTTTTCAGTGGATGTAAGCTCTTCCTGTAACGCCAGAAAGTTCTGGTTGGCCTTAAGGTCCGGATAGTTTTCCACCACCGCCAGCAACCTGCCCAGCGCGGAACCCAATTCCCCTTCCGCCTTGGAACGGGCGCCAACGCTGCCGCCCGAAAGCTGCTGCGCCATATTGCGGGCATTGGTTACAGATTCCAGTGTCTCGCGCTCATGCTTCATATACCCCTTGACGGTTTCCATCAGGTTAGGGATAAGGTCATAGCGCCTTTTAAGCTGAACGTCTATCTGCGACCAAGCGTTTTTAACCTGATTACGCAGCCTGACCAGCCCATTATATATGACTATAAACGCCACCAGAAAAACACCGATTATTCCCAGAATTACCCACAGTGCTATCATCGCTCCTGACATAGTTTACCTCCGTTTTTGTTAATTCTCTTTCTATATTATTCTTCGGCTTTAAATACTTCCCCCAAAAACTCTAACACCTTTTTCTGGGATTCTGTTTCCACCGAAGGTCTCTTTACATGTTTTAAAAGCTGCCCCACTTCGCCGCCGTCAAACCACAACCCATCTCCCTGTGTGCATTCATCAATCATTACCCCATTCCCTTTTCCGGTGGCAGTCTTTTTCATTTTCCTGCCGCAAATGGGGCATTTTCTCCCCTTTTCCTTTGTTCCTGTTTCATTCAGACACAGCACATCATCCAGCGTCAGCCCGTTTTCCCCTGCGCCCATCTTTTCAAACAGCAATTCCAGTTCATTAGCATCAAACCAGACGCCGTGGCACTTCAGGCAATAATCAAGTTCAATGCGCTCGTATTCTATATCTATCATATCGCTGTTACAGGCAGGACATATCATAACTTTATACCTCGTATAAGGCTTTCCATAGTGTAGTTTCACAGGCATATTGTGTCAAGAGGTTTTTTTTGAAGTTCGGGGATTATTTTACCCCCATATCCGCTTCTTTGCGCTGTGGAATCCGCCTTGCGTCTTACTGTTTCAATAAGTTGCCGGTTTGTGTATCAAGGCGGGTTTTCTGTTGATTTATCAGCATATAGGCAAACGGTGCAACTCAACAGAACGGGTTATGCGCCCGTCTGCCATCTGGATATCTATCTGAACATTATATTCGTATCGTTCATCGTCAAATTCTGTATGCACCAGCCAGCCTTCTTTAGGCTCTTTGAACAAAGGAAACTGCTCTGCTTTCATTATCCTGATGTTCTTGACCGCCCCACCATAAAGAGCTTTGACAGCTTTCTCTACTATTGGTTTCAGCTTGGTCGCATTGTCTATGTTTTTCTCCATAATGACCACCTCCATACAACCTGTAACGAACCGGATTGCGGCTTTTTAATCCTATGTCCAGCTTACTCTGAAGTCATAAGGCTGTCAATATGTTTTTACAACGGGGGGGGTGTTGTTACCCTTTTGTTTGGCGTGTTTGGCTTTAGGCGTCAATGCTGCTCAGCAGTTCTTCCAGTTTCTGCTCATCCTGTTCCAGATACCTGTTAAGTGTTTCCACAACCTTGCGGCGTTCGGCCATTTTGGCTCTGGTTATATGTATATCCCAGGCAACCTGCTCACTGCTGCGTTTCAATTTACTTGCCATTTTTATATCCTGCCTTCTTTTGCTTTATTTAAACTTCTTCCAGCCCCTGTAATGCCAGCATGCATTACATTAATGGTTAAAGACGCTTTATTATTCAGTATCCGTAATATATATGTAAATAGCCTGATAGTAATATGCAGCAAATACTCACGGTAAATACCTTGCAATATTATGATTGGACAGATTTTTATAATTGGTATAGAATACTACCTTAATCACGGGGCATAAGCTAAAGAAGGGAAGTATTTTTAGCGGGCATGCTTTCACTTACAGCCGGTATTGATATTGGCAGCACCACGGTTAAAGCCGTAGTGCTTAATCAAAGCGGGCAAATGTGGACAGCCATCAAGCCCTCTGGTACCAGCCCCCCTCAAGCCGGCAAGGAAGTTTTTCAGGCAGCGCTACAGCAGAGCCAGCACTCTATAGATGATGTAGAGTATGTAATCGCAACCGGCTACGGCCGTGTTTCCGCAGATTTTGCCAACAAGACGATAACAGAGATTACCTGCCATGGCCGCGGCGCTCACTTCCTGGAGCCTTCTGTCAGAACCATTATTGATATAGGAGGACAGGACGCCAAAGCAATCAGTCTTGGTGATCAGGGGAATATCATAGATTTTCTAATGAATGACAAATGCGCTTCCGGCACGGGGAGATTCCTTGATTCGGCGGCGCAACTGGTACTGCACGTTCCACTGGAAGACCTCGGCAGTCTATCCGCTCAAGCCACAAGCAAGTCTAATATTTCAAGCGCCTGCACTGTTTTCGCCCAGACGGAAATAATCTCTCTTCTGGCGGCGGGTGACAGCGTTGAGAGTATCGTTGCCGGTTTGCATACCGCTATTGCCAGCAAGGTGGGCAATATGGTTAAAAGAATCGGCGTTAAGCCGACAATTATGATGACAGGTGGTGTAGCCAAAAATTCAGGAGTTGTTACAGCTTTACAGCAAGAACTGGGGGTTGACATCGTGCTTCCCCCGGATATTGATTCCCAGCTTGTCGGCGCGCTTGGGGCAGCTCTTATCGCCCGTGACGCCGGATAGTAAAGGAGGCGGCTATTTCTGGAATGGTGCCGGAACCACAGGATTCAGTAATCAGGCGGCTTGAAAACAGGCTTTCCGAAGAGCCGCAACGCATAGCCGAAGCAAAGAAAAACGGCGCTAAGGTTATCGGTTATTTCTGCCCCTATGTTCCCGAAGAAATCATCCTGGCTGCCGGCATGATTCCCATACGCCTGGCATTCGGCGGGGAGCTGGAACCGGCAACCGCCGGTGAGGAGTTTCTTAAGTCATACAGTTGCCCTTACGCCCGCTGCTGCCTGGGCTATAAACTGGAGGGCAAGAACGAATATTTTAACATGCTTGACGCCATCTGCGTTGCCCAGACCTGCGAGAATATGAAACGGGTATCAGAGTATTACGAAAAGTATCTGGGTATTCCGGTGTTTTCTATAGGAATGCCCCACACCCACGAAGCCTCCCGCTCCCGCCCCCAGGCGCTGGAATATTTTAAGAAGGAGCTTGAGTTGTTCAGGCAGAGGTTGGGCGATTTTGCCGGCAAACCGATAAAAGGCAGCGCAATCCGTAATTCAATAAAACTGAGCAATTCCATCAGGGAAAAGCTGCGGCTTCTATTTGAATATCCGCGCGAACCTTCCTCTCCAATTGAATGGCGTGACGCCATCCGCATTACGCAGGCTGGTTTCGTCCTTGAGCATAATGATTATCTCTCCGAACTTGATAATTTAACGCAGGAGCTGGAAAAGAAGCCGCCTTCAGGCGTCAAAGATAATCGTGTTCGCCTGATGATTACCGGCAGTGTTCTTGCCGTAGGTGACCACAAGATTCTGGATATAGTAAATGAGTCCGGCGGCAATATCGTGGCGGATGCCGTCTGCACCGGCTCTATGTTCGCCCGTAAGAACGTCACCATTTTCGGCATTATGGGCAATCCCATTGACGCATTGGCAGAACGCTATCTTTATAATATCCCCTGCCCCTGTATGACAGACCTGGATAAAAGGCTCAGCCGGATTGCCAAGATTGCCCGCGATTACAATGTCAGCGGCATTATCTATTACAACCTTAAATACTGCGATAGCTGGCGGGCAGAGTTTCCTATTATAAAAAACTATCTCAATGACAAACTGAAAGTCCCGTCCCTTCTGCTGGAATCTGAATATTCATCTTCGGATGTTGGCGTTATAAAAACCAAAGCCGAGGCTTTTATAGAGATGTTGAGAGGAGTTTGATGAAACTGGAGAGTTTCAGCGGTACAGCCGGGTTGCGCTTTGATTCTGACCTTAAGTCTTTTGATAAACTTATTTCCTTTTACCTTAACGCCCCGCAGAGGGTCGCCGCTACAGGCAAAAAGGTTATCGCCAAGGGTCCGCTGTCTCCGGTGGATTTTATATACGCCGCTAATGCTGTTGCCTATGATATAGCTACAAATGAAAGCATGGTGCAATCTGTTTTTAACGGACGCACTGATTTAAGACCGGAAGCGGCTGCTGCCGGTATGAGCCCGGACTTCAGCCCCTGGAGCCTTGCCATGCTCGGAGCTACACTTACCGGTAAGGCGCTTTTACCTGTTGACGCCTACTCCACCGCCAGCAGCAACCTGGACGACCAGATAACTAAAAGCTTTCAGGTTATGGCGCAGGCTGGCTCCTCCCCGCTGCACTTCTGGGAAATACCATTTTATAATCCGGAAGCGGAAACTTTTGCTTTGACCTACCTTAAAAAGGAACTGCAACAGCTTTTTGATTGGCTGGCATTATATACTGGAAATAAAGTAACAGAAGGGGATTTACGCCGTTCCATCCATCTTGGCAACCTGCTGCGGCAGGATATGGCAGAGATAAATACATATCTTGCTATGCCCAAAGTCCCAATAGCCGCCCTGGAGTATTATCTGGTCCAGATGATGATGGGAGACTATGCCCAGGACCCGGAAGGTTTGCATACTCACTACCGCAACCTCATAGACGAACTAAGAATCAGGGCTGGCAAAGAAGAAACCGCCCCCGGAATATCATCTTCCCCGGTGCGGGTCTATTTAATGGGGGATGAATCTCAGGAACTGTGCATATTCAACTCCATTGAAAACTATGGCGGTGTCATGGTGGGCTGTGATTTCAGGCTGCCGCTTTATTATGATGTTATTGATGAAGCCAAATCACCCCTTGACAGCCTGGCGCAATGGATCTGGCGCATGCCATGTAATATGCCTTCGGCTAAACGCGTCAGGAGTGAACTGGATTTAATCAGTAAACAGCGTCCCGACGCCGTTATGATAAGCAGTGTCGTCGGTTCGCGGTATATATCCGGGGCTGAAAGGATGTTCAGAGATGTCATAAAAGAGGAACTTGGTGTTCCCGTGCTTTCTATAGAGACAACCTTCCCAAATGAAAACGCAGAAAAGGTGGATTACCAGATACAGGCTTTCCTTGAAACCATCGGCTAGGTAGAAGAGTATGATTGACTGGAGGAATACGGCATGAAACCGGCGGTGAGATCTAATAAACAAGCTATATTGATGGCATTTCTGGTGGGAGGATTTGCCCTGTGGTGGTATATCAAGCCATTCCCCTGGCTGGGGGTCGTTATGGCTCTTATCAGTGGCGTATTCACTTATTTTATTCTCACCACCAAGCGTATGGAACGCCTCCGCCGTGTATTTTACATAGGTATATTTGTGGTTGTTCTTGGCTCTACCTTGGTTGTTATTTTAAGCGACTGGGGAGTAAAGGGTCTTTTGGACTGGGCTCCCGAACATTATGAATGGATTGAATACTACAAACCAAGCGAATCTTTAGGCACGCTTTCCTTTCCCTGCGCCCGTATTATCCCAGAGGCGTTTTTTGGGCGGGCGTCATATATACCCGATGCAGGAGTCTGGGAAGCATCCTTCCCCACCACTTTCAACGAAATGATGCTTTTAACAGTACCTTTCATTGTAACCGGGCTGGTCTTTGGCCGCGGCTTCTGCGGCTGGATATGCCCATTTGGTGGACTTAATGAAGCCATGGTTACCGGTAAAAAGGAAAGGTGGCGGCTTAACTTTCTCAAGAAATCAAGGGTTGCAAGCAGTGGGCTTCGCTACGCCGGACTTAAGGAATGGGTCAAAGACACCAAGTATGGCATTCTGCTGGCTCTGGTTTTGCTTTCTGTTTTCCTGTCGTTTCCAGTCCTGTGCATATTCTGCCCGGCGCTGTGGTTGGCAGTTATTCCCGTATTCTGGTTAGTCATCGGTATTCTTGTAGTTTTTGCCATAATACTGCCGTTTATGACTAAGCATAGGTGGTGGTGCCATATCTGCCCCATGGGAGCTGTCCTTTCCATTTTTAATAAAATCAGCTTCTTCCGCGTCAGGATAAACAAGGACAAGTGTATAAAATGCCTTGACTGTGTTCAAGAGTGCCGCATGTTTGCCATAACCCCAGATGATGTTGAAGGAGATGGAAAACCCAATGCCAATTGCATCCGTTGCGGACGCTGTATTGAGGCTTGCCCGGAAGAAGCTATAGATATGTACTGGTTCGGAACTTTCAAGAAAGCCAGGGGGCTTTTCATATCACTTGCTATTATCGCTGTTTTAGGCTGGTATATGTGGTTTATAGTTACTGTATGCGATAAATTTTTCGGTTTGTTTTAGGTGGGATGATGTCTGTTGCTATCTCAGCCGGTTTAGTTATGGGTTTTGGCGCCAGCCTCGGCTGTATGGCAACCTGCATGCCAATGCTTATCCCTTATACGGCTACGGCAGCAAATCCTTCTATCCGCAACGGTTTTGTTTCGGCATTCACCTTCTCCATAGGCAGGTTAATTTCCTATGCCGCCTTGCTTCTGGTTTTCCTTGCAGTAAAGGAAATAATAAACGTCAGTTCAACTGTAGTAGCCACAGCCACCCTTATCAGCGGTATTATTCTTTTACTCAGCGGACTGGCGGCTTTCGGCGTTTTTAATCAACCATCATTTCCCGGCAGGTTTCTCTGCCGTCATATGTCCGGCGTCAGGTCCCCTTTGTATCTCGGCATTTTAGCCGGCATCAAACCTTGCGGGCCGCTAATTGCCGCCATCGCCTTTATGCTTACCCTGCCTGGCTTTGCTGAAATGAGCATCTTTATCCTGCTCTTCTGGCTGGTGTCTTCCTTTTTTCTGCTGGTAATCGGAGCTGCCGGCGGGGGGCTATCATTCCTTCTGGGACGCCGGTTGGGAATTGACAGAATACGCAGGATTGCCGGTGTAACCATGGTAACAATAGGGCTGGTTTTTACGGCTCAATCAATTGGTTTGTTTATGTATTAATCTGTTTCTTATGCTGCATATACTAATATTTCATTATCATATTAGTATAATACCTGTATATTAGGATTATCCCTGAAAAAAGCGTGGTCATCTTTTAAGAAAACCGTGTCAGAAGGCAGCGGTTAAATAACAGCCGTATTACTGCAATGGTATGTTTAACAGCTATATATGTAATCCAATTTATTCACTATCTGTTTTATCCCTGATTATATCCATTAACGAACTGAGGTTTTGAGCCTGCCCTTTTATTTCCATGGGTTTTAATCTCCCTGATATATTCAATTCAATGCTCTTATTTTGGGAATACCCTGAGTATATGATAAGAAATCCGGCAGGTATCATTAATATGGAATATCCCTCCCCCTTTGTCCAGTATATCAGCGCTCCGGCTATGGAATGTATAATACCCAGTATTATAAGGTGTGTTCTTCTTTTATGTTTTATATCCGCGCTTTCAATAGATTCATAAGGTATGCCGATAACGTTTCCGTATTTCTGTATAATAAGCCGTGAGTTTGATGCATATACGCTGCAACTCAATGGCGAAAAACGTTTTCTTAATTTGAATATTTTCTCTATAATCTCGTCATTTTTCAGCTTTTCTTTAACCTGCTTCGGGATGAATGTCATTACGCGTCTCCTGTCTGTCAGATGTATATATAAACACCGTCAATGGCTGTTACTGATATAAGATATATTGACAAGGCTGCTTTTTTAAGATAAACTACTGTAGATTTTACTAGATTTTGTAGATATTAGCAAGTATGAAGTTTTTCACTTATGCCTGAAAAGTTATTAATTAATATCAGTGAAGCAAGCCATATCCTGGGTGTCAGCGAGGGGTCGCTCCGCCAGTGGACTGATGAAGGACTGCTTGAGGCTTTCATAACTCCGGGCGGACATCGCCGCTATAACGAAGCGGATTTAAAGAAGTTCATAAGAACACATCCCAAAATGCTTGGCATGAAAGATCTGGTTGCAGAGCTTAAAGAAACCGCCCCCAAACACCGCGAGGTTGGTCATATTCCATTCAAGGGTATGCGTGGCAAACTGGGGCAGGAAGCGCAAGGGCATTTTGCTAACCTTGGCAGGCGAATGCTTAACCTGATTATCAAGTATATCACCGAACCCGGCAACCGCAAAGAAACGATTGAATTGGTGAGAGGCGTCGGGAGGGACCACGCAGAAATCCTTTATAAAATGGGGCTTTCTCTTAATGAATCCGTTGAAGCCTTTATCCTGCACCGCGAGCCGATTATGAACGCCGTAACCCATTTGCTTAAAAAAAGAGAGTCCGTCACCGGGCATGTCATTGAAAAAATACCAATGGTTACATACGTCATGGATGAGGCTCTCGTCGCCCTTGTAGCTACATATCAGAAGTACCGTAATGGCAATTAAATACCTCACAATACCGAAAATATTATGATATCTATAACACGCCTGCTATGCGATGAAGCGGGTCCCGGCGATCACCTTCGCTATGAAAAAAAGGGTGCGCCAAGACCGATTGTTGTATGGAATTGTACCCGCCAGTGCAACCTTAACTGCATCCATTGTTATGCCTCTGCCGGCAACAATGGATCAACCAATGAAATGGACACCAGTGAAGGAAAGACTTTTATCCGTGACCTTGCGGATTTTGGTGTCCCGGTAATTCTTTTTTCCGGCGGTGAGCCCCTGATGAGGGGGGATTTGTTTCAAATGGTAAGCCTTGCCCGTGAATACGGCTTAAAAACAGGGCTTTCCACCAACGGCACACTTATTACAGACAGGGTTGCCAGTCATTTGAACTACCTTGGCTTCGGGGAGGTAGGCATTAGCCTTGATGGCATCGGAGAGCATAATGACCACTTCCGTGGCAAGCAAGGCGCTTTCAAAGACGCTCTTACAGGCATCCGCAGATGTATCGCCCTGGGGATAAGGGTTTCTTTAAGGCTGACTATCACCCGCCACAATTACATGGATATCCCGGCTATCTTTGAACTTGTGGAAAAAGAAGGTATAAAGCGTGTCTGCCTTTACCACCTGGCTTATTCCGGAAGGGGCAGCAGCCTGCAAAATGAAGACATAAACCATTCCCAGGCAAGGGAAGTTATGGATACTATTATTCATCATACACTGGACCTTTACCAGCGCGGCTTACACAAAGAAATCCTGACGGTAGGCAACCACGCAGATGGTGTTTATCTATATCTGAAACTTAAAAAAGAAAATCCCGAGCGCGCTGAAGAGGTAAAGAAGCTGATGCAGATTAACGGCGGCAATAACTCCGGCATCAGGATAAGCTGTGTTGATGACCGTGGCAATGTCCACCCGGACCAGTTCTGGTGGCACTATTCTCTGGGTAATGTTAAAAAGAGAAAATTCGGCGATATCTGGACAGATACCTCAGACACGCTTCTTAAAGGCTTAAAAGACCGCAAGGGGCTTCTTAAGGGACGCTGCGCCGAATGCCAGCACCTTGATATGTGTAATGGAAACTTACGGGTTCGCGCAGAGTCAAAATACGGGGATGTCTGGGCTGAAGACCCTGCCTGTTATCTCACAGATGAAGAAATCGGCATAAGCTGATGACATTAGAAACTGAAAGCTTAAAGTCTCAGGAAATTATCCCCCACCGGCTGCAACTGGTAGCCTGGGAAATCACATCAAAATGCAATCTTTTCTGCGCCCATTGCCGCGGATCATCCACTTCTGATTGTGTTGAAGGCGAATTAACCACAAAAGAGTGCTTTAACCTTATAGACCAGATTTCAGAGGCAGGCAATCCAATTCTTATCCTCACCGGCGGCGAACCTCTCTGCCGCCCTGATTTTCTACAGATAGCCGAATATGCGGCAAACAAGGGGTTGAGGGTGGTGCTGGGCACAAACGGCACGCTTTTAACCGATGATATGGCGGCTCAACTGAAAACGATACCAGTATCACGTATAGGGATAAGCCTGGATTTTCCAAAAGCGGAATTGCAGGATGATTTCAGGGGCAAAAAAGGCGCTTATGCTGCCGCCATGAAGGGCATTGAAGCCGCCCGCAAAGCGGGAATAGAAGTGCAGATAAACAGCACCATTACAAAGTTAAACGTGGATTATCTGGAAGACCTTTTGTCTCTGGCGCTGGAGGTTGGAGCGGTGGCTTTTCACCCTTTTATGCTTGTGCCGACCGGCAGAGGCAAAAGCCTGGAAGCTGTAGAGCTTTCGCCGCAAAGATATGAAGAAACCCTGAACTGGATATACGATAAACAGAAACAGCTTGGGGACAGGATATTTTTCAAACCAACCGATGCCCCGCATTACCTGCGTATTGTAAAACAGAGGCAAAAGCAGGAATGCGAGGCAGAGCCACAAAAAGAAATGTCCGGCAACGCAAAAAACCGCATAACCCGCGGCTGCCTGGCGGGGACAGGATTTTGTTTTGTCTCTGCCGAAGGCAAGGTAAAAGGGTGCGGTTATTTTGATGTTGAAGCCGGGGATATTAAAAAAGACAGCTTCGCAGAGGTTTGGGATAATTCCCCCCTCTTTCAAAGCCTTCGCAATCTGGCTAACCTCAAGGGGAAATGCGGCGGGTGTGAATACAAGAGAATATGCGGCGGCTGCCGCGCAAGAGCTTATGAAGCCACCGGTGATTACCTGGAATCTGAGCCGTATTGCATCTATCAGCCCGGGGTATGATAAAAATGATTCTGAACGACACCGATACGGAACTTCTTGACCTGTTGCAGCTATCCTTTCCGCTGACTGCGCAGCCGTATGCCGATATTGCATCAAGGCTGGGCGTCAGTGAAGAAGAGGTTATTACGGCTATCGAGAGGTTAAAACAGGAGGGAATAATCCGCCTGATAGCCCCCGTTTTCAATACCAAATCTTTAGGCTATAAAACCACGCTGGCGGCATTAAAGGTAAGCCGGAATAATATTGGGAAAGCAGCCGAAGTTATCCGGGAACACGAAGGCATAAGCCATGCCTACGAACGTGATAATGACTTTAACCTATGGATTACGCTGGCTGCCGCCGCAGATATTGATACAGAACTGGCAAAGCTGGCGGAAGCAGCGGGGGCAGAGCAGTACTTCAGCCTGCCGGCGGTTAAGACGTTTAAGCTGCGCGCCCTTTTTATAATGGGAAAAGACAGCGAAAAGAGCGGTGGTAACAATAACCCCGCGGATTATAAACAGCAGGGCAGCCTTTCATCTGAAGACAGGCTGGTAATCAATGCAGTTCAGCAGGATTTGCCTTTAGTCAGCCACCCGTTTAAGCAGATGGCGGCTGCGGCGGGATTGGACGAAGGTGAATTCATATCACGTTGTGCTTCATTGTTACAGCGTAAAACTATGCGCCGCTTCGGGGCGGCACTGAATCATCGCAAAGCCGGTTTTACGGCAAATGCTATGACGTGCTGGATTGCGCCTGCGGAAAAAGTGGATGATACAGGCAATAAACTGGCATTGCTGCCGCAGGTGAGCCACTGTTATGAGAGAAAAACAAATCCACTGTGGCAATATAACCTTTTTGCCATGATTCACGGGCACAGCGAAGCGGAGTGCCGGGAAACGGCGGAAAATATATCTTCTGAAACCGGAATTACGGATTGCGTAATGCTTTTCAGCACCCGGGAAATAAAGAAAACAAGGATTAAATATTCGGTATGAACAATAAAGAAAACGGGTATTACCCCCTGTTTCTGAATGTAAAAAACAGAAAATGCGTCGTAATCGGCGGGGGAGAAGTTGCCCTGCGCAAGGTTGAAATATTGCTTGGCTATGGCGCGGAGGTTAAGGTTATCAGCCCGTGCGTCTGCGCCGAACTGGCGGAACTTGGCAGACAAAACAGCATTCGTGTTGTTGAAAGAAAATACCAGAATGGTGATTTAGAGGGCGCTTTTGTGGCGATTGCAGCTACTAATGATAACGAAACCAACAAAAAGATATTCTGCGAAGCAAGAGAGAAGTCTGTGCTGATAAACGTGGTGGATGATGCCGAAAAGTCTGATTTTATTGTGCCTTCCTGCCTGCGGCGGGGGGATATTACCATTGCCGTATCAACCGGCGGCAAAAGCCCGGCTTTGGCAAGAAAGTTGCGCCTGAAGCTGGAATCCGAATTTGGTGACGAGTACGCGCTGCTGGCTAATGTCATCGGTGAGGTTCGTGAAGAGCTTAAGAAAAAGGGCATTAAAGTTAACGCTGAGGATTGGCATCAGGCTCTTGATATTGATAGCCTTACCGCCATGCTCAAAAAAGGCAAAGTAGAAGAAGCCAAAAACTTACTGCTGGATAGACTAAAGCCAATAATATAAATGTAATCTTAATATGAATAACATAAATCTGGTTGGAATAAACCACAGCACGGCGCCGCTGGCTATCCGTGAGAAGGCTGCCATTGGAAACGGCAAGCTGGATGATGCCCTGGCTTTGCTTTACCCTCTTACACCCAACGGTGTAATAATCTCCACCTGTAACCGCACCGAGATATGTTCTATCTCTGCCAGCGATTATAATGCGCCGTGCCTGGATTTTCTGAAAGATTGCCTGGGGGCATCAAATGATGTACTGCATCAGCATATATATAGCCTGGATGGAGATGCGGCGGTAGAGCATTTATTCCGCACTGCCAGCGGACTTGACTCAATGATTATCGGTGAATATGAGATATTAGGGCAAATAAAGCAATCGCTGGAAGCTGCCGAAAAGGCGCAGATGGTTGATTTGCCATTGCGCCATATTTTTCAAAGCGCAATCCGCACCGGCAGGCGCGTGCGCGAAGAAACCGGCATCAGCAAAAACGCCCTTTCTGTCAGCTCCTTAGCAGTGGATTTGGCGGCTAAAGCCGTCGGTGACCTGAAAAGCTCACGAATGCTTGTCATCGGCGCTGGTGAAGCCGGCAGTCTGGTAGCCAAAGCCGCTAAAGACCGGGGCGTATCCCAGATTGTTATCGCCAGCCGCACGCAGGAAAGGGCTTCAAGCCTGACGGAAATGCTGGGCGGTACTGCCGTCGGTCTGGATGAAGCAATGCAGGAAATGTGCAATTGCAATATTATCGTTACCTGCGCCAATGCTCCCCACAACCTGCTTACATCCAGCCAGATGCAATCAATCGTGAAAAACAACCCCGGGCACCCCCTTGTTATTATGGATATTGCCGTCCCCCGTAATGTTGAGCCGGAAGTGGCGAATGTAGAGGGTATTATTCTTTACAATATTGATGACCTTTACCATATCCACAAACAGAACCGCCGCCAGAGGGAATCGGAAACAAACAAAGCCGAAAAAATAGTGGCGGAAGAGATAGATAAATTTGCTGTCTGGTGGCATAATCATAAGACTAGGCCACTGGTGCGCGCCATGATGTGCAAGGCGGAAAAGATACGCACTGCTCAATTAAAGCGCACGATGAATAAAATGCCATCGCTATCAGATGAAGATAAGTATCATATGGACAGGATGACAAGGGCGATAATTACAAAAATACTGAAAGACCCCATTGAGGTCATTAAAGCCAACGGGCATGAAGATGATAGCTTTGCGGAAACGCTGAAAGAATTATTCCAACTGAGTGAAGTAAATAAATGAAAAAAATAGTTATCGGCACCCGTGGCAGCAGGCTGGCAATGGTTCAGACGGAAACCGTCGCGGCTATGATAAAACAGCTATACCCCGATATGGAAATATGCGTCAGGAAAGTGGTTACAAGGGGAGACCGCGAAAGCACCGTCAAACTGGAAAATATAGCCGGGCTTGGCGTTTTTACCAAAGAGCTGGAGGAAGCCCTGCTGGACGGGCGGATTGACATGGCAGTGCACAGCCTTAAAGACATGACGACTGAGATTCCGCCGGAACTGTCCCTGACGGCGGTTACGCAAAGGGCAGATTCAAGGGATGTTTTTATATCCCGCGGCAAGACCCTGGGGGAAATGCCACCCGGGGCCAGAATAGGTACCGGCAGCCTGCGGCGCGCCATTCAGCTTAAAGTATACCGCCCTGATCTGGAAATATGCAGCATCAGGGGTAATATTGATACGCGGATACGCAAGGTTACCGATGCTGAATATGACGGCACGATACTGGCGGCGGCGGCGCTGGAACGGCTTAATATGAAAACTGCTGCATACGAATATCTATCTAAAGAGCAATTTTTGCCGGCGGTGGGGCAGGGCGCGCTGGCTATAGAAGTATGTTCAGACAATACAGAGATAATAAACGCTATCGCTCCCCTGAATCATATACCCACTTGGCAGAGCATAACCGCCGAAAGGGCTTTTCTGAAGGCTTTGGGTGGCGGTTGCCGCGCGCCGATTGCGGCGCTGGGCACGGTAACGGGTAACTTTCTGGGACTTGAGGGCATGGTCGGCAGTATCAGCAGAAACAGGCTGCTGCAAAGTTTTGAAGAAGGCGATGCAGAAGACGCAGAGAATATCGGCATCGGGCTGGCAAAGAAACTTTTAAACATGGGCGGAAATGAATTTGTCGCCGAGGTAAGTGAAGATGAAAACAGCTAAAGTATACCTGGCGGGCGCCGGTCCCGGTGACCCGGGCTTGATAACGGTAAAAGCCGTTGAGTGCCTTAAAAAAGCTGATGTAATTGTCTACGACCACCTGATAGACACATCTTTGCTGCAAGCTGCTTCACCGGATACAGAGAAGATATATGTCGGCAAGGTTGCCGGAAAACACGCCTTGCCGCAGGCTGAAATAAACCAGTTGCTGGTGGATAAAGCGAGGGAAGGCAAAACAGTGGTTCGTCTTAAAGGCGGAGACCCTTTCGTTTTCGGGCGGGGTGGCGAAGAAGCCGAAGTTTTAGCCAATAATGACATTCCTTTTGAAATAATACCCGGCATAACATCGGCAGTGGCAGTGCCTGCTTACGCCGGCATTCCTGTCAGCCATCGCGGTATAGCTTCTTCCTTTGCCGTTATAACAGGGCACGAAGACCCAACCAAGGCAAGCTCCAGCATAAACTGGGAAAAGCTGGCGAGCGGGGTGGATACGCTGGTTTTCCTGATGGGCATCAAAAACTTGCCGTTGATAGTAGAAAAGCTGGTTAAATACGGCAGGGATAATAATACTCCGGCGGCAGTAATTAAAAACGGCGCGCGCCCGCAACAGGAAATGGTTACAGGTAACCTGGGCAATATTATAGAAAAAGTAAAGCAGGGGGGCATAACCGCTCCATCTGTCATTATAGTTGGCGAGGTGGTTTCGCTGCGGGATAAACTGCGCTGGTTTGACAGCCAGCCTCTCTTTGGCAAGCGTATTCTGGTTACACGTTCACGCCGCCAGGCAAGCAAATTAAGCAGCCTGCTGGCTGAACGCGGCGCTTTGCCAGTTGAGCTTCCGGCAATTGATATCCAGCCGCTTGCCGGTTATGAAGAACTGGATAAATCTATTAAAGAACTGGCAGATTATCAGTGGGTAATCTTCACCAGCACCAATGGCGTGGAAGCCTTCTGGCAGCGGCTTGCCAGCCTTAAAATGGATAGCCGTAAACTTGGCAATCTCACAGTAGGGGCAATTGGTCCGGCTACGGCAGAAGCTCTGGCAGAAAAAGGCATAACCGCAGACTATATGCCGGATGTTTATACCGGCGAAGGTATTACAGAAGGCCTGAAGAATTATGATATAAATGACAAGCGTATTTTACTGCCCCGCGCCGATATCGCGGATAATGAACTGGTGGACGGACTTATTGGCATGGGGGCAGAGGTAGATGAAGTGGCTGCCTACCGCACAGTTGCCCCCGCCACAGAAACAGCCGAAGCCGTTAACATGCTTTCCGCCGGAGAAATTGATATTATAACTTTTACCAGTTCATCTACGGTAACCAATCTTGTGGCGGCATCCAGAGAGCAGAAACCGGATATAAACAAAGCGAAGGTTGCCTGCATTGGTCCTAAAACAAAAGAAACCGCCGTCAAAGCAGGCTTAAATGTAGATATTTTAGCCAAAAAACAGACGATTCCGGGGCTTGTTGAGGCAATTGAAGAATATTTCAGGGGGGAGGCTTAAATGGCTGGTTTTCCTCAATTACGCCTGCGCCGTTTACGCCGCACGGAAGCGATAAGGGCATTGGTGCGTGAAAACCACATTAGCATCGGTGATTTGGTTTATCCCCTGTTTATCGTGGAGGGGAAGGGGATAAAAGAAGAGATAAACTCTATGCCGGGAATCTTCAGGCATTCTGCAGATACGCTGACGCCGGAAATAGAAGAGATACAAAGACTTAAGATACCGGCAGTGCTCCTCTTCGGCATACCGCAGGAAAAAGACGAAGCCGCTTCTGAAGCTTATAATCCGGAAGGCGTTGTCCAGCAGGCAATCCGCCTTATTAAAAACATTGCCCCACAGCTTATCATCATAACAGATGTCTGCCTTTGTGAATATATGAATCACGGGCATTGCGGCGTGGTTGCGGGTGGGTGCGTAGATAACGATAAAACACTGCCCCTGCTGGCTAAAACAGCCGTTTCTCACGCCAAAGCCGGCGCTGATATTGTTGCCCCTTCGGATATGATGGACGGCAGGGTGCAGACAATCCGCCATGCGCTTGATGAAAACGGCTTTCAAGATACGGCGATATTGGCTTATTCCGCTAAATACGCATCTGCTTTCTACGGACCCTTCCGTGACGCCGCCGAATCCGCGCCGCAATTCGGAGACCGCCGCAGTTACCAGATGGACCCGCCCAATTTACGGGAGGCAATGCTGGAAATAGAGCAGGATATTGCAGAGGGAGCGGATATGGTTATGGTAAAACCGGCGCTGGCATATCTTGACGTGATACGGCAGGCAAGGAACAGCTTTAATTATCCTCTGGTTGCATATAATGTCAGCGGTGAATATTCAATGATAAAAGCCGCTGCACAAAAAGGCTGGCTGGATGAAAAACAGGCGGTAATGGAAACGATGACAGCCATAAAGAGATCTGGCGCCGATATTATAATTACCTACCACGCCAAACAGGTTGCTGAATGGCTGCGTATGGAATAAGGAATTATTAAATGGAAATAAAGCATTCCCTGAAACTTTTTGAAGAAGCGCAAAGATACCTGCCGGGCGGTGTAGATAGCCCGGTGCGCGCTTTTAAGGCAGTGGGCGGCACGCCGCCTTTTATTAAAAAAGGAAAAGATTGCCATATAACAGACGCAGACGGCAACGAATATATAGATTATGTTGCTTCATGGGGACCACTTGTACTGGGGCACGCGCATCCATCTGTTGTTGCCACCATCCAGGAAGCTGCCGCAAACGGCACAACCTTCGGCGCTTCCACAGAAGCAGAAATAAAGCTGGCTAAAATGGTTACAGAAGCCGTTCCTTCAATAGAAATGGTTCGTTTTGTTAATTCCGGCACAGAAGCCACAATGTCTGCCTTGCGTTTGGCGCGCGCCTTCACCGGCAGGGACAAAATAATAAAATTCGCCGGCGGCTATCACGGACACTCAGACGGCTTGCTGGTTAAAGCCGGTTCCGGGTTGGCAACCCTGGGTTTGCCAGGCTCTCCCGGCGTGCCTGAAAGCTATACAATGAATACATTGATAGCGCCTTATAACGATACCGAAGCTGTAGCAGAGCTTTTCAGAGCATACACCGGTGAAATTGCCGCCGTCATTGTTGAACCGGTGGCAGCCAATATGGGTGTCGTCCTGCCGCAGCCCGGCTTTCTGGAAAATCTGCGCAAGCTGACAATTGAAAACAACACCCTTCTTGTATTTGATGAGGTTATAACCGGCTTTCGTGCTGCTTATGGCGGTGCGCAATCTGTTTTTAATATAAAACCAGACCTTACCTGCCTGGGAAAGATTATCGGAGGGGGGTTGCCGGTAGGCGCGTTCGGCGGTAAAAAAGAAATTATGGAGATGATTGCTCCGCAAGGACAGGTGTATCAGGCAGGCACACTTTCCGGCAATCCGCTGGCAATGGCAGCCGGTATTGCAACACTTGAACTGTTAAAACAGCCTGATTTTTATGTAAAGTTGGAACAAACAGCCGCACAGCTTAAAGAGGGCATCGCAGAGGCAGCGGCATCCTGTAATTGCGGCGTATATATTTCCGGCTTCGCTTCTTTCCTTACAATATTCTTCACTGCCAATCCGGTAACAGACTATGAATCTGCCTGCAAATCTGATACAGCCGTCTTCAGCCGTTTCTTTAATTACCTGCTAAGTAATGGCATTTATTGGCCACCCTCACAGTTTGAAGCTGCATTTGTCTCTGCGGCTCACAGCCAGGTTGAAACCCAAGCCACTGTTGATGTAATTAAAAAAGCCTTTCTTGATTGCGCGCCTGATTAATGCTTGATCAATTTATAAGCTGACATCTTTAGGCATCATTACAGCCACCAGTTATCAGCTTCAATATCACGGAGATTTTGCCTTATATCATATAATTATTGACACTTTATCCATTACAAGTAATAATATAAAATGTCGTGTGTTTCCGAATTATCTTGTTTTAAAGCAAGCTATTTTTTTTAATAGAGTGTATTTATGGATAAAGTTAAGGAATACAAGGGGAATAATGCGAAGAATGAAGCCTGTCCACCCAAGAGAAATACTTTGAGCCACCCCTGTTTAAGAGACAACTGGTATAAGGCTATTATACAAAGCTCCCCGGATGGCTTTCTGCTTATAAAACACCCCGAAGGCAATATCCTGGATGCCGATGATACTTTCTGCGACATGCTTGGTTATAACCTTGATGAGCTGCTGTCTATGAAAATAGATGATATTGAAGTTGGCTTTGATGAAGCACCAGATACAATGAGGAGAAGAATCTCTGAAGTTGAAAAAACGGGAAGGGTTTCCTTTGAAACCCGTCACAGGCGCAAAAATGGCAAGGTAATTGATTTTGCCGTTACCTTAAGCTATCTGGATGAAGGGCTTGCTTTCGGCTTTCACAGAGATATTACAAGGCAAAAGAATAAGCAGAAGAGGGAACAGGCAAACCTTAAGCAAAAGGAAAAAGCCCTTAAAGAGATTGAAGGCAGGTATCGTACATTGGTTGACCTTGGCACCAAGATTGGTGAAGCCATGGTTATGCTTCAGGATTTTAATGGCAAAGAAGGTATTCACACCTATGTCAGTGACCAGTGGCTAGAGATTACAGGTTACTCCAGGGAAGAACTTTTGGGAATGTCATTCTTTGACCTCATCAGAACTATAGACAGGCGGCTTTCAGTGAAAAGGCATCGCCAGAAGATGTCCGGAGAGACTATACCGGACCTCTTTGAGTTAACTATAACTCATAAAGATGGCAAGGAAATACCCATTGAAGTGACCAGTGCAGTAACTAACTATAGAGGCAAACTGACCAATGTAGCATATATAAGGGATATTACAGATAGAAAACAGGCAGATAAAGCCCTGAAGGAATCCGGGCAAAGATATCACACTCTATTTGAAAATGCCCCGGTTGCCATATGCGAAGCGGATTATTCAGGCGCCAAGAAGATATTTGACGATTTAAAGAAACAAGGCGTTAAAGACTTTTCAGCATATTTCGAAAAGAATCCTTACAAAATATACTCATGCTACACTATCCCAATGGCTTCATATATAAATCCAAAACTTCTTGAGATAAAGGGAGCTCAGAACGTATCTGAAATGAGAGACCGCCTGGAACATGCATGCAAGAGCAAGAATGAATACTGGCAAAGCTGTAAAAGGACCATGGTTGACCTTGCCGAGGGGCGAACTCAATTGTCAAGAGAAACACGGGTTAGCACTATAAAAGGTCATATGATGACTACCCAGGAACATATTATCGTTGCGCCTGGTTATGAGGATACGCTTTCAAAAGTTTTCATATACTACTTCGATATAACGGATCTCAAGAATAAAGAAAAGGAATTACGAGAGTATCAAGAGCAACTTGAAAAAATGGTTGAGGAACGGACAGCAAACTTAAGTGAAGAGATTGATAGAAGAATTGAATTCACCAAACTGCTGGTGCATGAACTTAAAACCCCCCTTACGCCCATGATTGCCGCAAGTGAAGTCCTTACACATCAGAAGAACAGCGAGTTTAAAATTATTTCCCAAAATCTTTACGAAGGAGCATGCGCCTTAAATAGAAGAGTTGATGAACTTCTGGATATAGCTCGTGGAGAAATTGGAATGCTTGATATAAAGACCGAGCCTTGCGATATCATTAAACTGGTTAAAAAAATATCGGACGAGATGCTATATCTTTTCAGGAGCAGAAATCAAACCCTTGCTTTGAAAATTGACACAACCGATAATATTATTGAAGTTGACCCTGAACGCATAAGGCAGGTCCTTGTTAATTTTCTGGATAATGCGTTCAAGTTTACACCAATAGGCGGTAGAATCATTTTAAGAATCAAGAGCTGTAAAGATAACCTGCTTTTTGAAGTTGAAGATAACGGTTTGGGAATACCCGATAATGAAAAGGAGCAAATTTTCGAATCTTATTATTCAAGGAAAAAGTCAGACTATTCCCATACAGGAATTGGCGTTGGTCTAACGCTTGCTAAAATGATAATAAGACTTCATGGCGGTGAGATAGGAATTAGAAATGCTGAAAATCAGGGAAGTATTTTCTATTTCCTGTTACCGTTAAAGAGCCGGGTAAACGCATGAAACTGCTAATTATAGAAGACGACAGTAAAATTGTTACCGCCATCAGTTTTTCGTGCAAACTTGGGTGGCCTAATGTTGAAATCATATCAGCAAAGTGGGGGCAGGAAGGAATTGAACTTGTTGAAACTGCAAATCCTGATGTCGTCATACTGGATTTAGGCTTACCTGACATAGACGGGCTAGAGGTCATCAAGCGTATACGGATGTTTTCTAAAATCCCCATTCTTATACTTACAGTTGATACAAACGAAGCTACTGTAGTTCAAGCTCTGGAGCTTGGGGCAAATGACTATGTGTTTAAACCTTTCAGACAGATGGAACTTCTGGCACGGATTAAAAGGCTTGCCCTGGAGCGGCTGGAAACCGATGTTAGTTCACCGGTTATATTCGGAGAATTCACCCTTGATTACGGCCGGCGCAGCCTGCACTACAAAGATAAAATTATAAATCTGCGTTGTATTGAAAACGAGATTCTCTATAAACTCGTGCAAGAATCTCCCTATGTAGTTAATTATTCATCGTTGGCAAAATCTGTCTGGGGGGATGATTTCGAAGGGGCAGCCAATTCCCTCAAAGTGCATATACGACACCTTCGTGAAAAATTAGAAAAGGACCCGGGTAACCCAAAGATTATTCTCACCAAAATTGGGGTTGGTTACTCCCTTATCAAGCCTTAACCCACCCTTTCTAATTATAATTATTTATAACTTATATTTAACTTTGTTTAACCTTACACTCTGATTTTTTAACCTCTTTTTAACCCCTGAACCTTATACTTATTTAAGATTGTATTCACGTTTATATGTATTGTCTATAAATCACAAGGGTAAATGCCCGAATATGGTTACCCTTGTCAAAGACTGGTGTGTTGACGGTAGTTTTAATGCACTCGTGTAAACAAGGTTTTTTGAGAGCTTGTCATTTCGTTTCTTACATAAGGAGTAGGCAAGAAACAGCAAAATACTTTTATTTTAATCTGAACTTTGCATCACCATACCCCTTGTTAGTTCATATTTATAGCTTATACAGAAGCAATACTGATAAATAGTGAATAAACCAATACAAATATTAAAGGAGAAACACTTAATGAATGGAAACCGCGAAGTAGTATCAGTTAAAGAGAATGGCAACGGCAACGGGCTGTGTAATCCGCGCACAACTATAGGATTGAAGGCAATAACCAAAAACAAGCTGGATAAGAACAGAGCCCCCGGTCAATGCTATGACGGCTTTATCAGCCAGCTGGTTGACTTCTGGGAAAAGACCAACTGTAACGGATAACCTGATAATCACTTTAATAAAGGAGGTGGTGCCTATAGGTGAGTTTGAAAGAACAAACCGGTTAATGAATGAATAATAAAAAGGTCGAAAAGGAGATCATATAAATAATATGACTGAAGAAAAGAAAAAATCCGGCGGTGTTTCCAGAAGAGAGTTTCTTAAAGACGCCGGTCTTTTAATCGGTGGCACTGCCATAGGCTCAACCGTTCTTCTGGCTGCTTGCGGTGGTGATGGAGAAGCGGTTACTGATACAGTAACCAAGACGGTTACAAACAACGTCACTACCACGGTAGGCGGAGGCGCATCAACGGTAACAGCCACCGTACCCGGTCCCACCATAACAGTTACCTCCCAGACAGAAGCCGGTGAGGTTGCCGAAGCTATCATAAAGCTGGATATTAACGGCAACGATTATACCGTTATGGTACGCCCCAACTGGACTTTGCAGCAGGTACTTAATAGCGAATTAGGCCTCATTGGCGCCAAGGAATGGTGTGATGCCGGCGCCTGCGGCTCCTGCACTGTTATCATGGACGGGCTACCCGTTCTATCCTGCATGATGCTGGCTATTGAATGCACCGGCAAGAAGATAGAAACAATCGAAGGTATAGCCCATGCAAACCATCCTTTAATTGAAGCCTACAAGAATAACAACTGTATGCAGTGTGGTTACTGCACACCTGGTTTCGTAGTAACAGCCAAGGCGCTGCTGGACAAGAACCCCAACCCTTCAAAGGAAGAAATAATGGATGCCCTTTCCGGCAACCTGTGCCGCTGCAGCACTTATCCCCAGCATATACCGGCAGTTTTGGAAGCGGCTCAGAAACTAGGAGGTGCTTAAATGCCAGCATCAGATTATAAGTATTGGCTAGGAAAAGAAACAGAAGATTTCAAATGGATCGGTAAACGCGGTATCATACGCCGTGATGCTGATGACAAAGTAACTGGTAAAGCAATGTATGGCAGAGATGTCAAGCTGAATGGCATGCTCTATGCTCGCGTTTTGCCTTCTCCCTATGCCGCCGCCAGAATAAAAAGTATGGACACCAGCGAAGCTGAGAAACTACCCGGTGTAAAGGCAGTTCTCAGATACGACGACCCTGAAGTTAATAAACGCATTTTCCAGGCTTGGGATCCAGACCTTGCGTATATCGTCACTACGCGCAGTTACTCCCTGCCCACCACTGTTCTCGGCGACACAGCATATTTTGAGGGAGCACCCGTAGGTGTAGCTATTGCCGCCGATAAAATGGATATAGTCGATGAGGCCCTTGGATTAGTCAAAATTGAATGGGAAGTAAAACCATTTGTTATCGGCTACGAAGAGGCTTTTGAGCCTGGCGCGCCTCACGTTTACGATTACATGGATGCCTATGAACCAACATGGGTATATAACAACAGGTATAATATAAGCTGTACACCTGAAAATGAAGAGTTCGAATATACACCCGGCTGGGAAGGCAAAGAGAACGCCAATAACGTCAAAGCGCAGGTATTCTACAACATGCCGCACTCTGACATGGAAGCCGGCTTTGCCGCAGCTGATAATATCATGGAGTTCACCTTCAAAAGAACCGATAATCAGGCGTTCAGCCCAGAGATCCCCAGTACTGTAGCCCGATGGATTGATGACGGTTCACTGGAAATCTGGCAACCATTCCAGGATAGCGCCCATAAGATCCTTGGAGTATACAGCATTATGTTGGGTCTGCCTTTGGAAAAGTTCCACATACACACCCCATACGGCGGCGGTTCTTTCGGTGGATGGACCATCTATATGTATCCACAGCACTCAATACTTCCTGTTGCTGCCCTGCTTGCTAAAAAAGCGAATGCGCCAGTGAAGATGATTATGAGACGGCACGACGCGTCATTTTCAGAGATGGATGAAGGCAAATACACCGCCAAGGTAGGTTACAATAATGACGGAACTATCACCGCCGTTGAAACCACCGGCATATTTGCACAGATGGCGGATATGAGTTCCATGTTACCTGATACCGCAGGCCCCGGCCACCTTATTACCGCCTCCGGAATTCCTAACCTGCATGGTATGTCTACCACGTTGTTCGTAAACAAGCACGGCGCTTCTGCCCATCGTTGCGAGCAACAGCCTGCCGCCAAATTCAAGCAGCATGTTTACTCTCGGGTAGCCGCTGCTCTTGGTGTAGATGAAGGTGCTATTGCTATAGCAAACGAGGGAAAAGCCGGTCATGGCTGGGACTACGTTCAGGAATACAGGGCGACTAACCAGATACCTGATGTCGACAGTTTGTCTGCGGTAATCAAAGCGGGCAAGGACGCTTCAGGTTTTGACGATAAGTTCCATGCCCCGGGTGAAAAATTGCTGCCTAACGGCAAACTGCACGGTATGTGTATGGCACCAATGCACGAGTTTAGCAACGGCGGCAGTTTCGCTCAGGATGAGTATTCCCGCTCCAAAATAATGGTTAGCGTTCTTCACGGTAAAATCTTCATTACGGCTCATAAGGGAGATGTTGGCACGGATGCCAGGACAGGCTATGTCCGCGTCGTCGCCGAAGAGACCGGCATGAATATCAACGACGTGTTATACACCCACGAACAGGAATCAATGGACTCCAAGCCCCATACGTATCTATCAGGCGGAGGTGGTTCAGTAGTTATGACGGGTAACTGCTGGCAATTCTGGGTAATTGCCACAGGCTTAAAGCGAAAAATGCTGGCTACCGCAGCGGGGGCGCTCCAAAAATCTGTCGATGAAATAGACATTGTTGACAGTAATGTAGTTATGAAGGATGATCCTTCCACAGTACTTGCACCTGTGGCATCACTTGCAAGAGCTCTACAGGGACTTACACAAACCCTTAAAGAAGCAGACTGGCAATCAATGAATCTACCCGGGTCACCAACTCCAGCTTCATGGTATATGCATAGGTCCTGTAATATTCTTGAGGTTGAGGTAGACCCGGAGACCGGCGGGGTGGAGATAGTCAACGCCGTTGCCGTAAATGATGTCGGCATAGCAATTGGTCCGGAGACAGTCGAAGGGCAGATATACGGCGCCGCTATCATGGGTTATTCCACCGGCGGTATTGAAGAACAGATTTACGATCCTGGCACGGGAGTAAGACTTAACCCCAACTTCATAGACTACAAGATATTAACCATGCCTGATATCCCTAACGTAGAAGCTATAATACTTGAGAGCCGCATGGGAGTTGGCCCTTATGGCTGCGCCGGAGTTGGCGAAGACAACACCACTTTCTGCAGCGCACTGACACCTGTTGCCGTCTATAACGCCACTGGCGTATGGGTTGATTATCCGCCAACACCAGAGCGGGTTCTTAAAGCGCTGGGAAAGGCATAGGAGGAAGAAGATGAAGAGATTTTTACATGTAGACGCAACAACAGTAGAGGAAGCCTCGGAAGCACTGGCTAAAGGCGGCGCTATGGCGATTGCCGGCGGTACCGATGCCCTTGGAACGCTTAAGGACAACATCCTGCCGGATTATACCGAGGTAGTGGTTAACCTTAAGACCATTGAGGGATTGGATTATATCAAGGAAGAGGGGGGAATGCTAAAGATAGGCGCCCTTACCTTACTTGATGAAATCGCCCATAGTGATGTAGTGAGTAGCAAGTACACCGCTTTAGCTCAGGCAGCTTCAAGGACAGCCTCTGTTCACCTCAGGGAGATGGGCACCATCGGCGGTAACATCTGCCAGATGAA
Organism: Dehalococcoidales bacterium; assembly: GCA_963674855.2. GTDB lineage: Bacteria > Chloroflexota > Dehalococcoidia > Dehalococcoidales. Next base: position 570,649 of record CAXXST010000002.1, on the reverse strand, counting down.
TAGATGCTGGTACTTCCGTAACCCGGATAACAAGTTTAACTGCTTGAGGAAGGGCGGCGGTATGTGTTATGCCATGATGGGTGATAATCGCTTCCATTCTATCTTCGGCGCGGTTAAGGCCTGTATAGCTGTTAATCCTTCGGATACGGCACCGGCACTGGTAGCGCTTAACGCCACCATAGTCACCAGCAAGCGTGATATTGCCGCTGATGACTTCTGGGATGTAGGCATACCCGGCTCTACGGTACTGGACGAAGACGAGATAGTCACCGAGATACAGATACCGGAACCGGCAGGCAAGAGCGCATTTATTAAGTTCGCCATCAGGAAGACGATTGACTTCCCGGTGGTAAACTGCGCAGCTATGGTTGGCGGGGGAGAGGCAAGGATATGCCTTAATGCCGTCTATAACCTGCCTGTCAGGGCAACAACAGCAGAGGAAGCTATGGCTGGTGCAACTATAGACGAAGCCAATGCAGAAGCAGCCGGTGAAGCGGCTGTGACAGGCGCCTCCGGTTTTCCGGCTAATGGCTCTAACCCCGGTAACAAGTACAAGATACAGATAGCCAAGACACTGGTTAAGAGGACTATACTGGCCTGCCAGTAAAAGCTTAATAGCTGTAAGGGCTATAAGAATTAGCTAGAAACAAAGAGGGCGGGGTGTTATAATAATGCCCCGCCCTCTTTGCCTGAAGGGGCTAATCCGATATACAGAGGTGTTGATATGAATCTTATAAGCATAATTGATAACTGGAAAATGTGGCTCTTTCGCCTGCTGGTAGCTGCTGCCGGAGGGCTTATGATAGCCTCCTTTATCATGCCCTGGTGGATTGGCAGGTTTGATGGCGGACAGGCGATAAACATCTATGGCTGGGGATTACGCCATAACCTGAATACGCTGGCTAATTACGTAGCAGACGACGTAACCCCTATATGGCAGACGGTAATCGCCTGGATATATGTGGGGCTAAGCGTAGTGCTGGCGCTCGTTAGTACTAAGCTTGGCAGGTGGAAAGGCTCATTGCTTCTGGGAATAGTTGGAATTGGTTTGATTGTCTATGCCTTTGTGGCTGTTCATATGGTCATAACCAACCGTCTGGCGGTCTTTGGCATTGCGATTGAAGGGTTTTCTGCGGTCGGTGAAGGAATCAGCATATACACCGCATTACAATCCGCCCATACCATGGCATATATTGCCGGTGGAATATGGCTGGGGCTAGCTGTTATGAGAGGAGTGGTGGGGAGGAGATAAGGATATCTTAGCAGCTTTAAACAGTGATATACTTAAAATTCTGACAGTATAATCATCGCCAGTGTCTTTCTTTTTTTAATACGTTGATATCTGCCTTAATTTTATTGCGATGCCTTTCTGGTTACAGTTGGCTCTATCCTGTTATCAAAGCATCAGCAAACAATTCGGTAACGTCAGTGTAGAAATACATGGCTTCCCAATAATATTACAGGCTAAAAGTTAATAAGCGGTGATTACCGGGGTATGCGGTTAATGGCTGTTGCAGGCAGTTTGCCGGTAAGGAGCGCTAGCAGATAAAGCAGCCTGCGCGTTTGCCCTTGGTGCCTGCGTTGAGGTAGATATTGTTTGCTTCCAGATGAAAACCGTGTTAATCTAAATTAATCACCGGGACAATAGTAAATACTTCTTAAATAAGGATTTGTGCAGTATGGCAGAAAAGCTGAAATTCTCTGTGCCTTATAACAGCCAGCCCGAATTTCTTGACAGGTTGTTTGCGCTTAAAGGAACAGGTGAAAATGATTTAAGCGAGGTCTATCTCTCCGGACCCCAGGAATATTCCAGCTCCGGGCGGGTGGTTTACCAGATCAAACCCTCGCAGTTTTTTTCCATAGTTGACAGAATCCACAGTGAAGGCATGCGGGTCAATCTGATACTAAATACCACCTGCGAAGGGGAAGACTGGTACACCCATAAAAGCATTAGCCAATTATTGGATTTCATTGAGCAGGCTCACAAGAAACACGGGATGGAAGCCGTGACTATTGCCAACCCAATCATTATGCAGGAGGTCAGGAACCGGTTTCCGGACATTGAAATCTGCGCTTCTGTGCTCAGTGGGATTGATTGCCTGCAGAAGGCAATGATATTTCATGCCTCTGGAGCCAGTGTTTTCACCCCGGACACATCTATCAACCGTAACCTGGAGGTGCTTGGGCAAATCAAATCCAAAACCGGGCTCAGGATAAAACTCATGGTTAATGAGGGCTGCTTGTACAAATGCCCGTTCAGGCAGTTCCATTTCAACTATATCGCCCACAGGTCAAAAAACACGGACATTGACTGGAACGAGCATGTTGCTAACAATAACCTGTTTCTGGGCAATTGCTGCGGTATTACCAACTGGGATCACTCACAGGTGTTAAAATCCGGTTGGATAAGACCAGAGGATACCCATAGATATGAGGGGATTACCGATTACTTTAAAATCGTTGGCAGGACGGTCAAAACTGACGCTCTCATCACAACCATCACATCTTATCTGGAAGAGAACTGGGATGGAGACCTTTTTGACATATTATGCTCCAGCTTGAAGACATTCAGTAAAGGCTATGGCGCCCACCTTGATAACAAAAGCCTTGATAAATATAACTTTTTTGAAAAAGTTGCCAACTGTAACATGGAATGTGCTGATTGCAACTACTGCAACCAACTGGCTGACAAGCTAATTAAGTTTGGGGCCGGAGAACTTACAGGCAGATAGCCGTTAAATAAGCTTGGTTAACTTTTTGAAGTTTTTGTTGGACCAACAATGCAGCGGTTTGGGGCTTAATTCCCCATTATACGTACATTGCAATCTTATACCCCCCCCCACACACAAGATTGCCCATCTCTTAAAGCCCGGCTATTTTCAAGAACAGCTTGCATAAAAGGCGTTTATGGCTTGTTATAGCAGTTTTCATAGTTTAAAATCTAAAGTTATTAAGTTATTTAACCATTAGGTTTCACTTATAGTTATCGGTGAATACTAAATGAGTAAACAATTATTTAATAACAGTATTCTGATTCCCAAAAAACAGCAGCTAAAAGCAATGCGCGCGAAAACCGTGATTGCAAAATCCGCTAAAAAGAATCTCAAATCCCCAGAGGATAGCTACCATGCTCTAATCCAGATGGGGAAAGATATGGGAGAAGCGGTTGTCATGCTTAGGGATATTAATGGCAAGGAAGGGGTACATATATACGCCAGCGATACCTGGTTAGAAATAACGGGATATACCAAGGCTGAACTACTGGATAAATCCTTTTTTGACCTGCTGAGCCCTAAGGATAGAAAGGCTTCTCTGGCAAGACACCGGCAGAAAATGTCAGGCAAGGCGGTACCCGGGCATTTCAATCTAGCCATCATTCACAAGGATGGCAAAGAAGTTTTAATTGAATTATCAAGTGCCGTCAATAATTACGAAAATATACCTACAAACATTTTGTATATAAGGGATATAACCAAACAAAAGAATCTGGAGAATGAGCTAAAAGACTATCAGAAACATCTTGAGAGGCTAGTGGAAGAACGCACAAATGAAGTTATAAACCATATGAACGAACATAAGCGCACCAAAGAACAACTACAATTTATATTGGATTCCATACCAGCTTATGTGTTCTATAAAGACAACAAAGGAAACTACCTATATGCCAATGAAGCTATCCGCAAAGAATGGTCATTATGCGGAATAAACCTGATAGGTAGAAGAATTTGCGATATTGAAGGTAATGGGAAAACAGGCTTTTGGTATAAAAGGCACTCTCAGGATATGGGGGTTATTGAAAGCGGAAAAACACTTATTAAATCTATTGATTATATAAATGGGAAATGGTTAAGCACCAGCAGAATGCCTTATAAGAACAAGAAAGGAGAGGTTATCGGACTGGTTGGATTAACTTATGATATAACTACTTTAAAGGAAACGGAAGAAAAGATTAATAAGTTACTTAAGCAAGAACTACAAATGAAACGACAGCTGGAAGAGGAAATTAAAAACAGGATATACTTCACCAGAGCTTTAGTGCATGAAGCAAAAACACCACTAACGCCACTTCTTCTGGTAAGCGAGTTATTATCCGAAGGAATAAAAGAAGAACCCTGGAAAGAATACGCCAACACAATCTACAATAGTGTTATTAATCTTGATAAGAGAATTAACCAGCTTTATGATATCGCAAAAGGTGAAATGGGTCAGCTTAGATTGAACAAAAAGCAAATTGATATCTTGCCGATTATAAAACAGGTTGGCCAATTCATGGTACATCAATTCAAATCAAAGGGTCAGCAATTCTTTGTAAAATTACCCACTCAGAAGATATATATAGACGCCGATGAGGATCGTATCCAAGAGGTTTTAATGAACCTCCTGGACAACTCTTTTAAATACACTGACACCGGTGGCATAATAATATTAAGAACTTACTTCAAGGAAGGAAATGTTGTAATAGAAGTTGAGGATACTGGGAGTGGCATTCCCTTATCTAAGCAAAATCAGATATTCATTCCTTATAAAAGAGCCGGGAACCAGAGTGGAGTTGGCGGTCTTGGATTAGGTTTGTCCATTTCAAAGATACTCGTAGAGTTGCATGGAGGCAGAATCTGGTATGAAAAGCAGAAAGAGAAAGGAAGCGCATTCTGCTTCTCTTTGCCCCTGGCTTCACAGTCATAATCAGTGAATATAATAAAATGAAAACGCTGATAATAGAAGATAATCCCAAAATCATATCGGCAATATCGCTTGCTTTTAAAATAAGCTGGCCAGACATGGAAATAGTATCATCCAACTGTGGCTTAAAAGGACTGGAATTACTGGAAGATGAATCACCTGATGTAGTTATACTTGATTTGGGCTTACCTGATATAAGTGGATTTGAAGTTATCGAACATATTAGACTGCTATCACAAGTCCCGATTCTGGTCCTTACTGTTTCAACTGCAGAGGAGGATATAGTCAGGGCGCTTGAGCTTGGCGCTAATGAATATGTCTTTAAACCGTTCCGCCAGATGGAATTAATTGCCAGATTAAGAGCCATATTAAGAGAGAGATTTGAAAGTGAAAAAGGATTTCCTTTGAAATTGGGGGAGTTGACACTATATTACCAGCAACATAAAACCATTTATAATGGCGTTGAGATTAAACTAACTGCTACTGAGGCAACAATCCTATATCAATTAATAAAAGCCAACCCAAATATAGTAACTTATTCTGCCTTGTCAAGGAACGTCTGGGGTGATGACTACCATGATTCATCTCATTGCTTAAAGGTGCATATTCAAAACCTGCGCAACAAGATTGAACGCGGTAATACCCGCCTGATATACAATAATTACGGTTCGGGGGTACTCTATAGTAAAACCCGAATAGTGCATATTACGCCTGATTCTTACTGTTCACCATGCTCCAGCTACTATCACTTTTTTCATCGTAATACATTATCAAGAATGCTTTAACCCAATCCCTCAATCTTTTGCAGGCATTCAATTATTAACTATTCTTGTCCTTCTATTAAACATCTTTGTCTATTCCAAAGTCTTTATTGACTATATCTTATTTTTTATATCCTATACTTGTTTAATAAATATTTATACACATTATATTAATACTATAACCATCACGTATAAGTTAACAGATATTTCGCAGCTGTGCTGGCTTTGAAAAACGAAGGGTCTGATGAAGGTAGATCTATGTTATCTGCAAAGGACGCCCGTAATTTATCTTCTCGGGGTATCTGTTAGTCAAACAAAAAAGGCTAGCCGCACAGCCATCGGCATTAAACAACCACCAATTACAAACCGGGTGAAAGCGGAGCCCAAGGCAACGCTATATGACGGCTTTGTATGCCAGCCTGCTAATTTATGGGAAAGAGCCGATAGTAATAAATAATTAGCATAACTTAAAAGAGATGAGGTGATGCCTATTTTTATTAATATCAGTCTAAATTAGGAATATATTAGTGAAGGTCGAAAGGAGAAATATCTTACATTATGATTGAAGAAAAGAAAAAAAGGTCCGGCGAAAAGACCAGGCGCGAGTTTCTTAAAGATGCTGGTTTACTAATCGGTGGCACTGCTATAGGTTCTACCATTCTTCTATCTGCCTGCGCCGGGGAGGAAACCACTAAAACAATAGAGGTCACCAAAACAGTAGAAGTCCCAGGAGAATATGCGCCAGCAAAACAAATGGTGCAGGCTGATCCTTATTATTGCTCATCGTGTTCAACATGCGCAGCTATCTGTTCAGCACACGCCTGGGGTGAGTCAAACCCGGCTTTAAGCGCTATAAGAGTCACCCAGGACCGTATTAATGGCGAGATTACAATAAATACCTGCCATCAGTGTGCTGCCCCCAGTTGTATGCAGGCTTGTCTGTTTGACGCAATGTATATTGACGAAAACACCGGTGCCCGCGTTATAGACCAAGATAAATGCACAGGTTGCCGTCAATGCCAGTACGCCTGCCCGTTTGACGCAGTGGTCTATAACCCAAAAACAAACACCTGTTTCAAATGCGACCTGTGTGGCGGAGAGCCCCTGTGTGCAGAGTTTTGCACAGCGGGAACAATGGCACTGAAACTGGTTGACCCGATAAAAGGAGGTGTTTAAATGGCTGTTGGAGGATATATCGGCAAGATTTTGTTTGTTAATCTGACGGATAGCAGCATCACCAATCTTGACACCCTGGATTATATAGACTATATCGGCGGCAAGGGTATGGGGTTAAGAATTCAATGGGAATTCGGTAATCCTGAAGTTGAAGACGGTTTTGACCCAAGAAGCCTGCTTATGTTTATGACAGGACCTTTATCCGGGACCCCTGCACCTACAAATGGCAGAACGTTAATCGCCTTTAAACAGGCAGCCAATTTCCCCAAACAATGGTGGTCTCATTCCGGCATGGGCGGTGCCTGGGGACCAGAGCTTAAATTCGCCGGTTTTGACGGAGTGGTAGTTACAGGGGCTTCCGAAACCCCGGTTTACCTCTGGATTCATGATGGCGAAGTAGAGATCAGGGATGCCAGCAGGACCTGGGGGCAAGACACCTATGCCACCGATGATGCTATCCGCAAGGAACTTGGCAACGACCCCGGCATCAGAATGGTTAAGATTGGGCCTGCCGGTGAAAATATGTCTCGCGGCGCCTGCATTCTAACCGATGTTAAGCATGCTGCCGGACAAAACGGCGGCGGTATTATGGGTTCTAAAAAACTGAAGGCTATTGCCGTCCGCGGTACCGGGGGTGTCCCAGTGGCTGACCTGGATACCATCCTTGCGGAAAGAAAGAAACATATGGCTATGGTCCTGGGTGATTCAACAAGGGAAGCCCGTGCTATGGGCGCAACCTACTGGCCACATTATAAAGCTGGCTCTAACTGTTTCGGCTGTGATGTTGCCGGGTGTAATAGCTTCCTCGCCCCCGGGATGGAAGCGCGTGGTGGAAACTACTGCGGCTGGTATTTTTCGTACACATGGGCTCGTACAGTACATGAGGGTAAGTGTACGCTCAAGAAAACGCCATACGGAGATTTTTACCAGGATCCACCCCTTGAAAAAATCTCCCGAATTTCACTTTTCTAGACCCTGTAGCCACAAGGTGGGCTAAAGAGTTTGACGCATATGGCCTTGCAGGTTATGACCAGTTGGGGCTTCGGACATCGGGTTCCTGGCTGATGTCCATCTGCAATGATCCCGATGTAATGAAAGACTCTTTTATGAAGCTGGTGGTAGAGGAAGCCGGCGGACCTCCCGGCAGTATAGAGTTTGCGCAAAACCTGCCAAGAATGGTGGCATACAAGGAAGGTAAACTCGGCAAACTGCTGGCTGAAGGTATTTGCTTCGCTGCTTTGGAGCTGAAAAATAATCCATCGGAATATGGACTGACTGCCGAGCAAGGGCAGTTTTGCCTTGATGCGTATGACAGAAACTATACCAAAAACTATTCCATAGAGCACCACTTTTATCGCCCCTCTTGCGCCAACCCCAAATGGGACATAAGGGATGTTGAGCAGTCACCTTTAACTGAAATGCTTGTTGGTCTTGGCACGCGTGACACCATGTCTAACCATCATTCATTCCATAATCTGACTGATGAAAACAGGCATTATAATTCGCGCGGTCACTCAAAAGCAGCCTTTGGTAATGAAGAGGCATGTGCAAGGTATCTGGATGCCGACGGTAAACCGTTGCTTAAGAACCAGCTTGATTCACCGAATAAGGACACTTACTATACCTTTGACCTTAAAGAAAGCACACCCGTCAAGCCTAACTTCACAGTTGGAATGGCAGAGGCATTAAGGATATCCCTCGGCAGCGGTATGCAAACTGACTCTCTTTGTTATTGTGACTGGTACTTCCCGGTAATTGCCTGCGGCCAGATTTCACTTGAATCACATTCCAGAACAATTGACGGGGGCGCTGAAAGCACGGATTATAGTGGTATTATCAGCGATCCGGCTAAATCAACCGATATGGGATTCGGCGCAAGATTCTACAGCGCCGTAACCGGTATTGTAAAATCTGAAGAGGAATTTCTTGAAGACGGGTTGAAATGCGTGCTTCTGGAGAGAGCCATTCATATGCGGGATAATAACCGCACCCAAGAAGATGACTACTTTAATGACATTGTACACGATCGGCCTGATGCAAATGGCATAACTATCCCCAAGGACGAACTGAAAAAGGGCTACGACCTGTTCTCTGATCTTATGGGTTTTGACAAAGATACCGGCAATCCGACCAGGGCTTGTTTTGAAAAATATGGGCTTAAAGATGTTGCCGATGAGCTTGAAGCAATAGGGAGACTCCCCAGATAGATTATAAGTAAAGTAGCTTATGCCAAAGAACGCCTCCTATACAATAGGAGGCGTTCTTTCAGTATTCCGATTTTAAAGTTTTTCTGCTAATTCTATATAGTTCTTTACAATTAATTATTTGTTATTTTTGATATTGTTTTATCTTTTTTGTCACCTTCAAGCAAAGCTACGGCTGGCAGATAATAATATAAAACAATATCACTTTTTTCGTTTGGATACCCCCGCCAAAGAATAAGCCTGTGGCAGCCAAGCCAATGCAACCTTACTCTTCACACCAAAAGATATCTGAGTTTTCGTAGCCTCCATAGTTAACATTCCTAACAAAGTTGCAACAGTTATAATGATAGTTATCCACCATCTCGCAGGTCCCGCCGCTGGAAAAGAAGCACAGAGAGGGCAATAAGCCCCAGCGCAAGCCCGCCAAGAATTGCCACATGCCCCCAGTTCATTCCCATAAAAAGCGGGTCACTGCCCAGGAAGTAATAATACGGAGACCATTTGGCAAAGCCGGCAAGGTTTTCACTCAATGGCAGAAAGGATGACGCCATGTAAGAGACCAGTGCAATGCCAATGCTCCCGAAGACAGCAACCCTTCCATTCCCTGTGGCAGCGCTTAAGGCAAGAGCAAGCGCTCCAAAGACCAAGCCAAGCAGTGTTACCAAAAGGCATGTTGCTGCAATATTGCCAACATCAATTCCCAACCCGCCGAACAGGGAGCCTAACCATACACCCAAAAATGTGGCGATTCCCGTAACTGCGGCACATATTACCATTGTTAGAGACTTTTCTATGATTATTTTTGAGCGCGGTATCGGGTTTGCAAGCAGCAACCCCATAGTGCGGCGTGATTCTTCTCCTGAGAGGGCTCTGCTCCCCACCATAATGCCAACAACCATAAGGGCGGCAGGCGCCATCAAGCCAAAGATTTCAAGCTGAAAGAAACCCTCCGGTGTGCTGAAACCACCGCCCCCGCCGATTGCAGCGATAATTACTTCTGCTCCCGGAAATTCCTCAAAAAGGTTCGCCATTGTTTCTATGGGCATAAATTGATATATCACTCCTATCAGCATGCCCGTCAGAAGCATTACATACCCCGTTATTACAAGAAGGGTCTGGTGCTCTGTAAATGTTTTTATCCATATACGGGATACCCGTGCAGAGCCTGCCAGCCTTGCTGCAATTTTTTGCGTCATCGGGTAATTGCGTAAACGGTCTAAAAGGGTAACACCAACGTTCTGGCTTTTGAGATCACGTCTGTTCATGCCAATTACTGAAATAACAGCGAAAAGCACAATACCAGCCCACAGAATGCCGATGTGCCCCCAGTTTATGCCGTTAAAAAGCGGCTCACTGCCGTTCAGGTAATACCAGGGGAATATCTTCACCAGGTTTTCCCATCCCTCTATAAGGGGCAACAAACCAACCGCAAAAATAGATACTATCATCACACCGGTTGTAATTCCTGCGGCTGTGCCCCTGTTTCCAGTCCATGCGCCTATAGCCATTGCCAGAAAACCGTGAAAGATAGCAACACTAAACAGGTGGAGTGAGAGAGCCCCCACGCTCATACCTCCCATATTCACCCCTAGCATTCCCGCTATCAGATATGTGCACCCCCAAGAGGCTGTAACCAGTAACCCCATTAGCAAAAGCATTGCGGCAGCCTTTGAAACCAGTATATTCGTGCGGCTTTTAGGATTACCAAGGAGCAAGCCAATTGTGCCATTGCTTTCCTCGCTGGCGATGGATGCCGAACCGGATGCTATCGTCAGACCGGCAAGCACCCAGGCTCCTGCGCCTGATAAAAACACGCTTACAGCAAGGCTGCCCGCATTCACCCCGGCTGGAATGCCCATTATGCTTTTTAAGGCTTCCGGCATCTCCTGGTAGATATTTATATCAATATTGCGGTAAATAGACATTGCGAAGAGGAGCAGCAACATTAGGCTAACGAAAGCAATTGCCGTTCCCTTCCACCTGTCACGCACAGACTTTGTGAAAATATTGGACAGCATCATGCTGCTGCTCCCTCTCTGCGGTAATAAGCGAGGAATATTTCTTCCAGGTCTGCTTCCTGCGTGCGGATATCCAGCAATTCATACTTGTCCATCACCACTCTGAGCATATCTTCTATCTTGCCGTCATATGAAAGCACAACGTGGTGATTTTCCAACACGACATCTCTTACCCCGGATATAGCCTCAAATACGGAAGCTTCTACCGGAGCATCAAAATCAAGCTCTATCCGCCGAATTGCTTTTGACTTTAGCTCCGAAATGGATTCTATAGCAGCCAGTTTCCCCTGACGGATAATGCCAACCCTGTCTGCCACGTTTTGCACTTCAGATAACGTGTGACTGGAGAGAAACACAGAAGAGCCTTTTTTAACCACCTCACGCATCATATTCTGGAACTCACGCTGTACCAGCGGGTCTAGCCCTGAACTGGGCTCATCGAATATAAAGATTTCCGGTTTGCTCATGAAAGCCTGAACCAGGCCGATCTTCTGGCGATTGCCTGACGATAAGTTCCCCACCTTTTTAGACAGATCTGCGTTAAGCCTCTCGGCAAGGCTGTTAACATATGACCAGTCCACCCCGCCTCGCAGGTTAGCAAAAAAGGTAAGCGTATCCTTACCGGTGAGGTTAGGGTATAAAGCCAAGTCTGACGGCAGATAGCCAATGTGTTTTCTTATCTCCACGGCTTGTTTATGCGTATCAAGCCCCAGAATCGAGGCTTTCCCCGCAGTTGGTCTAATTTCATCCAGCAGTGTTCGGATAGTGGTTGTTTTGCCGGCTCCATTTGGACCAAGGAAACCGAATATCTCTCCGGCTTTGATGTCAATATTCAGATCTACCAGCGCGTGGACACCCCCATAATGCTTGGTAAACCCTTCTGTGTGGATAGCAAACTGGTTATTCATACGTTTTTCTCCTGTTTATGTTATTTATTCGTCCTTCCAAATATTCCATATAATACGATTGGAGTTATCTCGTGTATTAGTCTGATAGTATAATCAGGATCTGTGGACAGGACAGCTTCGGCATTTATCCCCTTACGCATTATTTCAGTGAAACGTATAATAGATTCGTTCGTAACTTCAGGACTTATGCAACCTTGTCTTCTGCCCTCATCAAAGAAATTTGAGATGCTCTGCTGCATTTCTGTCATGTATTGTGATTCAAGAAATCCCCTGATCTTTTGGGCATACGAGGTCAAAAAAGGATATATTCAGTAGTTCTTTTTTAGAATAGCCTGTAATCTGTGGCCACTGGTCACTGACATAGGCGTGCATACCCTCTTTATCTTCTATATCCTGAAGCATAATTACGGCTTCACCTATCTTGTTGCCCAACTCTATTAAAGTGCGATATCTGTCTTCGGTTTCTTCCAACTCAACCACACGCTTGCGCAGGGATTCCAGTTCTTTAATGAGTTCCTCTTCCTTGCTTCTTGTATTAGTTTTACTCATAGGTATCCTCAATGAATAGAATTAACCTTGTGGCGCATAATGGCTAGTATGTATACAACTCCATATACTATTACCGGTTAGTGGAGATGTCAACAATAAAGGGACTTATAGCTATTACTCTTCCAGTTTAATAGGTAGCTAACGCCCTCTGGATTGTTGAACAATATTTCGTTAAATCTTGTAACAAGAAAAAGTTAGATAGAGGTCATCAATAAAATTCTCAATTGTTTATCATCTTTGCTGAAGACTTACGGAATATGGCATTGTATATACGCTTCAGGATGTTTCCAGTACCACTGGCTTCTTGAGAATCGGTTGCCGGGGGTTCCATTTCCCTCTTGAGTTGCATAAAAGTATCCATAACAGGCTGAAGCATGGACTGGTCAAGGTCATTGATGACAATATGTATGCCAGCCTGTTGCACGGGGGTTTCCGCCTCTGGCTCAGCTACAGCAGGGCAGACAGAGTTTTCCTTTGGTATAGCCGCCTCAATAACCGGCGTTGAAGCCAGTTCTTTAGAAACCAGCTCCGGCACGGTGTCTCGAGAAATGACGTAGGTTCCCAGATTTGGTTTAAGAGCTTCAAAGTTGCGTATTATCTGTTTCCCCCCGTCTTTTTCATACCATTTTCTCAACCCTCTGCATTCCAAAATTAAGTCCGGCCTGCATACCTTCTTTGAGTCTGCAACCAGGGCGATATCGCCGGGTTCGTCAGCTATGTAGACCAGGATTGTATCACGCCCCAGAAGCGCGGCTGTTTCTATCGGATACCATTCTCTATGGTCACTAGCGTTAGCTGCAATATGCATAGACACTGTAAATTCCATTTTCACAGCAACGTATCTATTCAATCTAGGCGAGTGAATTATAAAATCTGGAACTGTAAAGTCGCTCATCCCCTGGGGGGCAAACTCTATTTTGCTTAATTGCTTCAGGCGAGGAGTCTCTGCCGTTTGCAGGGGAGCCTTATTCGCCTCCTGAGGGAGGTCCGTTTGCGCAGTGTTTCGCATTTTGCGCATTATTGCCTTGTAGTTAAGATTAATACGGGGAGCGCCCAAACCTTTATCTGCCTGGAGCAATTGCACCAGGGAAAGCGCCACCCACTGGCTGTATGCGTGTTGGTAAACATCTTTGAAAAATACCTCCAAGTTGCCTGATGCCTTTTGCTCAAAGGCGTTGATATCCGTTTTGCCCTTCAATAAATCAAACAGATTGTCGTGCAGTATTCTTATTAACATGTCTTTTGGATCACACAGAAACCTGTTCCTGCCGGGTGTCGTTGATATATCATCCAGTCCAAGAAGGTTTTTGACATCTTTTGCGGCTTGCATGTAATTCCGGCTGAGGATTTCAGCGTCGCTGATTAGTGACGGAAACCTTTCCTTTATAAACGCTCTTCTGGTTTCGTCAAACAGCTTCCAAAACTCAGCCTTGGCGTCTTCGGGGATACTTACTGAACTCTTGGTTATCTTAACCTGTGGGTTTGCAGCAACGAATTCACTGAGCTTCCGGTATTCCTCTTGCCATTTATCAGACATGTGTTTATCTCTCCTTCTTAAGCTAGTTAGCCTTCAATCTATCCCGGAAAACTATACACACTGCTAGTGTTTATTATAACCTTATTCACCATAGCTGCAAAATTAGAATTCAGTATGGACACAGGGTTTTGTTTTACCTGTTATTATACCTCTAAGCAAAGCCAGGACTATAAACATACCTCCGGCAGCATAAGCCAGCCAGTACCAGAATTGGAGGTTGGCATTTATATAAAAGACAGTGAAATCAACCCCAGCTCCACCGTAAGTAATTAAGCTCAGCCCCTGCAGTGATATGCCAAAGTCTCCGGTGCGGTTGGCGATTACTATAAAGGCTGCTATAGCCGCATAGGCGATATGTATAATGCCGATGCCTCCAAGCAACAGCCTGCCTTTCCACCCCTTGAGCCATGTGCTGAGAAGCGCCAGCCCGGCAATGGCAGCCACATAGACCCAGGCGAGTACGGTCTGATAGAACGGGGTTACGTCATCGGCTATATGTGAAGATAGCTGGGTTAGGTTATGGCGAAGCCCCCAGCCGTAGATCCAGATATTGCCTGTTCCCGGCGCATCTAGTTCATTTGAAAAGTTGGCAATCCACCATGGCATGGCGAATGATGTCACCATTAAACTTGCGGCAACAGCTACTAAGCCACGGAAAAACCAGATTCTCCAACTGCCAGTATTCCATCCTGTCATAATGCGCCTCCGATTCCATTTCGGGGTGCCGGGCTTTTAATGAATGTCACCCGGCACCCCGAAATCTTTATCTGTTGTTACAAGCCTTTTCGCTCAAATAGAAGAGCAAAAGAGACTAGGCGCAAGCCAGTATAGCCCTCTTTACCATTGTCTTGGCAATCTGCACCTTCCACTTGTTCATCGGCAGCGCGTTATTGCCATTAACAGCAGCAGCTCCGGCTGCTTCGGCATTCTCTTCATTGATATCCTTGCCTGCCATTGCCTCTTCGGCTGCCGTTGCCCGGTAGGGGTTATTGTGGACGGCATTAAGGCATATCCGGCTTGAGCTGCCGTTTATGGCAGCAGCGCAGTTAACAATCGGGAAGTCTATGGACTTCCTGACAGCGAACTTGATAAAGGCGCTCTTACCGGAAAAGGCAGGCACCTGTACTTCAGTAACTATCTCGTCGTCATCAAGGGTTGTTGAGCCGGGTACGGCTACGCCCCAGAAGTCCTCGGCTGCAATCTCACGCTTACTGGTAACAATGGTAGCATCAAGGGCTACCAGCGCCGGGGCGGTATCTGAAGGATTGACCGCCAGGCACGCGCCGACCGCGCCGAATATTGAGTGGTAACGGTTATCCCCAGCCATGGCATAGCACATATTGCCGCCTTTTCTGATGCAGTCAAACCTGTTATCCGGTTTGCGGAAGAACCAGCAGCGGTTAAGCTGGCAGATGTTACCGCCGATAGTACCCACTTCCCTTATATGGGGAGAAGCTGTCCTGTGGGCTGCTTGAGCCAGAGCTGTCCAGCCGTCATGGACGACACTGCTTTTGGCGATGTCCTCCAGAGTAGCCAGGGCGCCTATTTTAAGCATGCCCCCCTCTTCCTTGATATAGTCCATATCCGGGATGGTTTTGATGTTGACCACTGTCTCGGGATACATGGAATCCGGCAGCACCATAAATCGCAGTGTGCCTAAAAGGTCCGTTCCGCCGGCATTAACCATAGCCCTGCCACTGGCTAAAGCTGCTGTTGCTTCATCCACTGTTTTTGCGTCTATGTGTTTAAACTTTCTCATCTTATCCTACCTCCTATGCCTTTCCCAGCGCTTTAAGGACTTTGGCCGGGGTGAGCGGGAAATCAAGAGCCCACACGCCCGTGGCGTTGTAAATGGCGTTAGCCACCGGTGCAGACATAAGGTCACAGGCATTTTCACCAACTCCAACAACTCCATAAGCGCCAAATCCCATTTCGGTCTCTATGGCTACGGCGTCTATATTGGTGAAGTCATTCATTGTGGGGTACTTATAATCCAGAAGGTTGGTGTTAAGCCTTGCGCCGGTTGCCTGGTCATAGATAACTTCATACATCTGGCTTCTGCCGATGCCCATTATGTAACCGCCGACCTGCTGGCCATAACACCCTTCGGGACGTATCACCCTGCCGACATCATTAACGGCGCACCCGTGAAGCAATTCAACCATTCCGGTTTCGGTATCCACCTCCACCTCAACAAACATGGCTTGCCTGTTCAAAGTAGGGCGGTCATGCTCTGCGCCGTACATGCCGCTGGTATTGCAGCCCCAGGCATGGATAGGACCAATGGCTTCACCATACATGCCAGTAGGTTGAGTGCTCGTTCTCCCCATGACCTCTGCTACCGTCATACTGTTATCCGGGTTGGCTTTTTCAAAGACTACGCTGTCTTTGATATCAAGGTCTGTCCATTCCAACCCCGGAAAAGCTGATGTTAATACAACCTCCTCTGGATTTTGCATGCCATCATACGTTGGCTCCAGCGCATGCTCGGCGACAGCCGCTTTGAGAATCTGCGGCTTCAGTTCCCTGCCGGCTCTCTGTATGGACCATGCGTTAGTTGACATGGACGCAGAGCCGCCACCACTCCGAAGTGCAAACCCATCGTAGTTATGGGCAGGCCGAATATAAACATCCTCGTACTTCAAACCCGTTGCCTCGGCTGCCAGCATGCACATGGTTGTCAGGGCATCACACCCGTGTTCAGCATGATGAGCTGTGATGTTCAGCTTACCGTTCACCTGCAGGAATAAGCTTACATTGCTATTCTCGTGGATACTGGACCAGTTGTGGTCCCAGCAGAAGCCCAGACCATGCATCTTGCCGTTTTCAAGCTGTTTTGCGCCGGGTGCATGCCACTTGTTATCCCAGTCCATTACTGCCTTGCCGGCGTCTACGCATTCCTGAAGGCTGTCTCTTTCCGGATGCCCGTGGTCTTTCTGCCATTGCATAAGAGCCTGTACATCATGCCCTTCATAGCCATTATTCATCAGCGAAAGCTCTACAGGATCCATATCCAGTTCAGCCGCTACCTTGCCAAACAATATGGCCATTGCCTGGGTGTTAAACCGCAGCTCAGAACGGTTAGGCCCCATAATTGACCTGTTCGTCCATGCAGATTTATAGTTGCAAAGGGTATTTTTAATGCTGGTGAAACCTGCTATGTGGGCTATGCCGGTCTGGAAGCCTGTACCGTTATATAAAGTATCCAATTGCACCGCGGTTATAGTCCCGTCATTCTTGAATCCTACCTTGAAATGCTGATTGCCGCAGTCATCTGCGCAGGCATAAAAGCCATCCTGTGACGCAGTCGCTACCGTCAGGACATCCCGGCCCGTTCTTTGAGCCAGGATAGGTCCAAGTAACCCAAATGGTACGTGCTGAATCATAGCGCCAAAGCCACCATAGAAAGACTGGTAGGACTCTGAAATGCTGAATGGTCCGCCATTTGGCGTCTGGCTTGATCCCTCTATGCCCCAAACCTGCAAATTGGCGCGGGACGGACAACTGGCTATGTTTTCCTCCCTGCTGATGTCGTACTCAATTATCTGGTCAGCTTCCTGAAAGCCCGCTTCTATATCACCAATCTCACCGAATTCACAATAAGAACCGGCAAAAGTCCCGTTTATTTCATTAACTGTCGGGTCTTGAGAACGATCTCTGTAAGGATGCCGTGTGTTGAGGACAGAGGGAGCATCTGGTTTTAATGATTCCTCGGCAGTTACAGCAAAGGGTAATTCTTCCCATTCTATCTTGCATAGCCTTAACCCCTCTTCGGCTATCTCCTCGCTATCAGCCACTACTGCCACTGCGCACGGCTCGCCATCAAATAAGGGGTGGGCGGTAAGGACATATTGAACCATGAAGTCAGAGTCATCGCATTTGAGCACATATCTTACGCCCGGTAAGGCTTCGGCTGCGCTTGAGTCTATACTTTTGACGATTGCATTAGCGTATGGTGATGCAAGGGTTCTGGCATATAGCATCCCATGACTGGACATATCACGTGGATATTTTGCTTTTCCGCTGGCTTTATCCCAGCCATCTGTCCGGCGATAGCCGGGTTTTCCTATGACATTGTATGATTCAGGAATATCCGGGTCACGGCGGCGATTTATTACCATAAATCTCAAGGGTATGTCTAAGATCTTATCTTCCGTTTCCCAGTTATGTTCTGTTGGCATTCCTTCCGGTACCATAGACATCTTAAGCACCTCCTAATGTTTCAGCTGCTGCCAGTACTGCCGGTACATGGGCATAATAACTGGGGCAGATGCAGAGATTGCCTTCAAGGGCTTCCCTTATATCGGCTTCTGTGGGGTTGGGGTTTCTGTCCAGAAGGGCTTTGGCTGTAACCACAAAACCAGGAGTGCAATAGCCGCACTGCATGGCGTTGTTCATAATGTAAGCGTCAATTATCGGGTGTTGCGAAGCTGCAATCCCTTCAGAGGTTTCAATGACGGCGCCATTACATTCTATAACCAGCACCATGCAGGAAAGAACCGGCTTGCCATCAAGTATTACGCTGCAAGAGCCACAGGCTCCATATCCGCCGCACATACTTTTAACTCCAATCAGGCCCATACGGTCATGGAGAAAATCCTTCAGGTTCCATTGAGGCTCAACTTGTCCTTCCCATTCATATCCATTGATGGTGAGCTTTACAACGTTTAATGCTGTTGCCGGCGCCTCGCCGCCATGCTCAGCCTCAAAGTGAGCCTGTAGTTCTGCCAGGCTGTCAAACTCCATACTATCAATGGGGCAGACGAATTTCTGCTGGGTAATGGTTTCTGTTTTGGTTACTTCTCCAACTTCAACTGTTTTGGTTGTCGTTGCTCCTGTGCTTGTTACTGTAGTGGTTACCTTTTCAGTAACCGTTTCCCCGTCGCCGCAGGCAGCCAGCAGCACTGTAGATCCAATGGCAGTGCCGCCAACCAGTAAACCGGCGTCTTTAAGGAATTCTCTCCTTGATACTCCGCCGGGGTTATTATCCTTTTCTTTTTCAGTCATACTGTTATATGACCTCCTTTTCGACCTTTGTTTAATAATTTTCAATAAACCGGTTATTAAGAAATTAAAGCTATAGACATCACCCCCTCTTACAGGATGCAGATAACTAATGCCGTCTATCTGCCATTGCTGTTGCTTTTTTCCCACAGGTCAACCAGTTGGCAGATAAAGCCGTCATAGCACTGACCGGGGGCCCTGTTTGCGTCCAGCTTTTCCTTGGTAGTTTTTCTTAAGCCAATGGTTGTACGTGAATTATCCGTGTTCATCTTCTATACCCCTTGTCCTTTTCTGCCGATATTAATAATGTTTTGATATTTACAGGTTTTTCGTCTTTACCCACGCTTAATTGCAAGATGGGAAAGCCCAACTATTCATGCTGGTTAGTAACAACCAGAAGACATGAGCTACCTTGAATCCACTGAATGCCCTTTGTTAGATTTAAGAGAAACAGTAATCACATTAAAAAAATGTGATGGAATGATAAACAGGATGCACATTAATATTTGAAATATAGCACTATAATATGTAGAAATATGTGTATATCAATCTGAAAATATGGAATGATATTCACAATAGTGTGTAAAATAATTCACAGATAGAAATTTGGTAATAAAATAGACCTTTTTGCTAAAAGGAATTAAAAATCAGCTAATTAAAGGAGATTGTAATTTAAAAAGGGGTTAGGTTTTTTTAAGGAAGTATCCTATGCCAGACTTTGTTATTATCAAACTTGGTTTATTTGGATTTAGTTCTATTTTGTGACGTAAGTTCTTAACATGAGAGCGAATGGCATCTGACATGCCCCTGTAGTTTATCCCCCAAAGAGTGTTTGATAAACTATCGTAAGTAACCACCTTGCCGGCATTTTGGGATAAACTTAACAGGATGCGTGATTCAGTATTCGTCAGGTGTATTTTTGAATTGCCGCGCTTTAGCTCATTACTGGAAAAGTTAAAGCTGACCTCTCCTATAATAATCGGTGTTTCGAACGCCATCTGGTGCTTTCTAAGCGATGCCTTGATTCTAGCAAGCAATTCAAGTTGGCGGAATGGTTTAATTATATAGTCATCTGCTCCCCATTGAAGCGCCTTTACCAGGCTTTGCTCATCTGCCATTACTGAAAGAATAATTATAGGAGTTGTGCTAAATAAACGCACCATTTTAATTACCTCAAAGCCACTTATATCCGGCAATCCAAGGTCTAAAATAATTATATCCGGCTGCTCCTGGCTAACCAATTCTATCCCTTCTCCACCCTGCCTGGTAGACGATATATCTGCCTCTGGCCAGCCTACTTCAAAAGCCAGTGAAACCGCCTCTATTATTCTGTAGTCATCCTCTATGATTAAAACTTTCATGCTGCTTCCTTGAGGTTGGATTTGGTATCAGGTATACAAAAGCTAAAAGTAGAGCCTTCCCCGGGTTTGCTGTCTATCCATATTTTACCGCCATGAAGCTCAATAAACAGCTTGCAAAGCCCCAGCCCTAACCCCAGTCCGCCGGTGTGTTCGTGCTGTATTTTTGTCCGTTTGTCGCGGTCAAAAAGCACATCGCATAATTCAGGATCAATGCCTTGTCCGTAATCCTGAACCTGAATGATGGTTCCTTCGTGCTTTGGTTCTAGCCATATATCAATTTTACCCTGACGGCGGGTAAACTTTAAGGCATTGTCTAACAGATTAAAAACCACCTGGGTTATACGGTCTTTATCAGCCTGTACCGGAAAACACCCTGCCGGAGGATTTATCACTATTTTCTGGTTATACTTTGAGGTCTGCGCGCTGAACCTGCCAGTGATATCCTGGATTACTTTATACACATCAAAGTCAGAATAATTCAACCGCAGTAAGCCCAATTCGCCTTGCGAAAGGTCCATAAGCTCATCTATTCTTCTGCTTAAATCCAGGGTGCCTGCGTTAATCCTTTTTGCGCAAGACAGAAATTTCCCTTTTTCTGTAATACCAAGCATTTCATCACTTGCCGCAAGCAATGGGGTAAGCGGAGTTTTCAATTCATGAACAATGGCTCTCATGAACTCAACTCTTTGCTTCATTTCTGTTTCAAGCCTGTGCCTTAATATACTTTCTTTTCTATATAGTGATTTTATTTTTAATTCCGCCTGTTTTTGCTTTGTTATATCTATAGTCAAAATCACCAGACCTTTTATTTCGCTGTCATCACCTTTATGGGGAACCCTGCTGCGCTCTACCCATACCTCTTCTGCGCCTTTATATTTATATCTGCTTACCTGTATATCCGGCAATCCAGTATGCAGCACTTTTAAGTCATCTATTATTTCATCATCACATAATTTGGGATTATCCGGGTGAATCTCTTGTACACTTTTGCCTAGCTGTTTCTGTCTAGGTATCCCACTTTTATCTACGATAGCCTGGTTTACAAACTGATAAAGCAATTCTTTGTCTTTATATCCGATGTATGCCGGTACGGTATCAATAATAAATTGCAATTGTTCTTTTGTTTGTTTATATTCATGCATATGGCGTATAGTTTCATTTGTGCGCTTTTCAACAAGTTCCTCAAGGTGTTGCTGATATTCTTTTAGTCTTTTCTCTGTGATTTTTCGATCTGTAATATCCCTTATATAAACCACATTGGTCGGTTTACCTTGGTAGCAAGTTGCCGCACTTGTAATCTCAACGGGTATTTCTTTGCCCTCTTTGTGAATAATGGCCAGTTCAAAGAGGTCAGGGATAGTCTTGCCGGTTACCTTTTGGCGATGCCTTTTTATTGAAATATTTTTATCTTTAGAGCTGACAAGGTCAAAGAAAGACATCTCCAGCAGTTCCTGCCTGGAGTAACCGCTGATTTCAATCCACTGGTCACTAACATAAGTATGTATGCCCTCTCTGCCATCTATATCCTGAAGCATTATAACGGCTTCACCTATCTTGGTGCCCAGTTCAATAAGAGTGCGATACCTGTCTTCTGTTTCTTTTAAAGCCTCTTTGGCTTGTTTGAGATTTCTAAGCTCTTTTTCCTGTTTTTTCTTCTGCTGCGTAATATCCCGGTAGAAGCAGAGGAATAACCCTTCTTCCAGATATCTCAGATGAACTGAAACGTCTATAATTTTGCCGCCACTCAGTTTGTGGCAGGTTTCAAAGGCAGTTTCCCCGGTTTCCTTGCTATCAGAATATCTTCCTGGTATTGCTTCAGAGGTTTCATCAAAGCCTACTTCTATGTCTCTTATATTCATGGAGAGGAGTTCTTCGCGGGTGTAGCCCATCATATGGCAAAAGGCGTCGTTAACATCCAGGATATCTCCCCCGGGGTGCTTAATAAGAAGAAGGCCATCGGGAAAACTATGAATAATAGCTTTGTACCAAATGTCATTTACCCCAAGGTTGCTTAAAGCCCTGTTTTTAACAGGGAGGCTCTCTGTACACTTTCCATTATCTTTGCTTGCTGAAGCCTTAGCCATAAACACCCTCTTTATTAAAAAAATACCATGATTATTATGTAGGGGGGATTATTATATAGGTTAATAAGCTAAAAACATATGATGCCATATAATATTACCAGCAAAGAGCGATGTCAATAAAGGGCATAAGGGAGGTAACAGCCAGCTGTTTAGTGCAACCAGATAGGCAAAAAGAAGAGGCTCTCCCAGTTTGCTTGGGAGAGCCTCTATATTTGTCTATCTAAATAAACGAGACAAGCAGGTATATTCTCAATAACACTTTATACTGGTAATTTGCCTAGAGCTTCAAGTTCATCAGCTACATCTTTTAGTTCAAGCTCTTCAAGTTTAGCCCTTGTTGGCACACCCGCTTTCCAGCCTCTTAGCTGGTAGTAAATTTCAAGTGCGCTTTCAAGCTTATCTTTTGGAATCAGAATGTTTCCTTCACCATCAGTTTCCTCAAAAATAACGTCGTTGAAGGTATCAACTGCGCCATCGGTATAGCCATCACGGACCCAGATAGCCCTTTCCATGTTGATATTTCTTTCGTCCATTAGGAACAGCTTTTCCTGGTTAATTTCCTTCGCCGAGGATAGCGCTGAGATATTCTTCAGCAAAGTACTGGCTATATTGCATGATCGTGCTCATTTCTTCATTTCCAAAACTCATACCTGTGAAGGCACACCTGGGAGCGCTGTCACATTCATTGGCATAGTATTCCTGGCGAATAACTGCCTGAACAAGCTCCTCACCCCAGTAAGAGTGATCAAGCCCCTTGTTAGTGCCATATACCTTTTTCTGCCATTCACCGTACACCGCAGAAAAGTCATCAGGATAGTTACCCATCAAAGCATATTGCAGAGAAGGATAATCAATGCCATAACAAAGTGGTTTTCTGCCGCGGCGGCTTCCGACCGCAGTGTAAAAGGTAGTAGCCGGAGCAGCGCTGCCGTATCCGTATCCATGGAACAGGGTATGTCTTAATGTTCCGCCGAATACGCCGGCTTTGGGGTATTCTTTCTGGTACATATATTCAAGCTCGCCTCTGTTGGGGCCGAACTCCTCATGCGCCATTATATATTCCACTGCCGGTCCTGTACCCCTTGCAAGAATATCACCAAAGCCCTGTCTGTAGGTAAACATATAAATATACTTTTCAAGGAACTCCTGGCTGCCGAATTTAGACCATGGCAGTCCGGTGTTCTCTTCCGTCAGGATGCCCTTTTCGTAGGCTACCCGCCACATATCCAGGCCTATACTTGTCGCGCCGTGACTCGTAGTTTCAATTTTAACAGGGTATCCTCTATTGGCACACCCGACATGCAAAGCATCAAGCCCCATATCATCAACGAGCATAGTCCATTGCCAGGACACCCTGCCAAATGGAAGCTCGTCGTTGTAGTATGCTTTCTCTTGTTCAGTCCACATCTGTAGTTCGCCGCATTCGGCTGAGCCGGTCGGCAAAGAACCGTCAGTGTATTCCCGCTTACTTTTGCAGCCTATGACGCATCCGGGGCAGGCAGCCCTGCGTACCCTTGCTTTGCCAAGTGCGCTTTCAATCAACTCTGCCCGCGCGGGATCCCTTTGAAAGAGTGTTGTTTTCGGATCTACAGAGCCGACAATTTCATTCCCGTTTATCGTGCGGGCTTCTCCGTCCCTGATGCTTTCAACCCGTCTTAAAACCTCGTTAATTTCCGCAAGCTTGACAGGGTCGGCTGCCTGGACAACGCCTGTTCCAAGGACTGCAATAGCCTTGAGGTTTTTTGATCCCATGAGGGCGCCAAAACCACCCATACCATATGCAGTACTGCTATCAACAGTGATGACAGACGGAATAACCAGATTTTCACCGGCTGGTCCAATGCATGCCACCTGGGTTTCATCCCCGTGGATTTTAAACAGTTCGAAACGGGTTTGGCGGGTGCCTTGCCCCCAAAGACTGCCTGCATCCATTATCTCTATCTTGTCGTCATTTATCCAGAGGTAAACCGGCTTTTCAGCCTTGCCTTTAATGATAAATGCATCGTAACCGGCATACTTCATTGCATGCCCCCAACCACCTGCTGCCGAACAGCAATGATATGTTTGCGAAGGATAAAGCGCGGGCGCTTTTTCCGGCGCACTGGCTTACCGAAGCCATGGAAGCGCCGGTACCGGTGAGTGGACCCGTCGTGAATATCAGGGCGCTTTCAGGATCAAGGGCGCCAACCTCAGGCGGCATTTCGTCCCAGTAAAGTTTAGCGGCTAAGCTTCTTCCGCCGAAATACTTGGGCAGATAATCACTGCTTTGAATCTCGGTGACCTGTCTGTTGGTCAGGTCAATTTTAAGTATTTTACCTGTATAGCCGTATTGTTCTGCCATAGCTTATACACCTCCTTTTTGGGTATAACCGGAGTTTACGCCGTTTGGATCAACGTAGTATTTAAGAGCTCCGCTGGGGCAGGCTTTTACGCATGCGGGGTCTCCGCCACACAGGTTGCACTTCTTGGCTTTTCTCTTTGCTTCATCGTATATAATACGCGGCGGATTATAAGGGCAGTGCTTTATACACTCTTGACAACCCAAGCAAAGCGCTTCGTTGATAACCCTGGCGCCGGTTGTTTCGTCTACACTTATTGCCCCTATCGGGCAGTAGCGCATGCACTGCGGGTCAACACATTGCAGGCATGGCTCTACATACGCATCAAAAACATAGTTGGAATATGAAATTTTTTGTATTCTGGCAAGTTTAAGAGAGCCTACGCCTTCGTTAGCCAGGGAACATGCTAACATACAATCAGCGCAGCCATAGCAGAGTTCCTTGTCCACAACAAGAACTCCTTTGGATAGCTCTACCGAGACAGGCAGTTTGAAAGCGTTAGCGCCTGCGGAGCCGGTATTGCCTTTTTCGCCCTTTTCACCCTGTGGTCCCTGCGGGCCTTCCGGTCCCTGTGGTCCTTCCGGTCCTGCTGGTCCCTCTGGTCCTGCTGGTCCAATTGCTCCAATTGCGCCTTCCGCGCCAGTACAGCCGGCTAAAACAGCGCTGCCTGCAACGGTAGCACCGCCCAAGAGAAAGCCAGCCTTTTTGAGAAATTCTCTCTTGGTATTTTTTTCTTTTTCTTCAGCCATATCGTTATATGACCTCCTTTTCGACCTTTTGTAAAATATTTATATATTATTATTTTGTTTTACAGGATTTGTATAAATTAAACGGCATCACCTCCCTTGATCTTCTTTCCGAAAATGGGAGGCAACACCGTTTCCAGTATTACCCTATCGGCCATCCCCCATGGGTATTACCTTTAGGGGGGCAGGCTCGAAGATATTATTTATTATCCTTGTATAATTACTCTTTTTTCTTCTATAAAGTGATTGCCTTTCATTAGGCTCATTGTCTGCCTACTTATTACCGTTACCGTTGGTTCTTTCCCACAAGTCCACCAACTGATAGATAAAAACCGTCATAACACTGGCCTGGGCTCTGTTTGCATCCAGTTTGTTCTTGGTAGTTGCTTTAAGCCCGATGGTTGTGCGTGCCCTGGTAAACATATTGCTATTTTCCCTCTCTTTAACTGATACTGCCTGCTGGCTCCCGTTCATTATCTGTTTCTCCTTAGGTATTTGTTTTATTTATTTTCAGAATTCACAAATTGAATTCAAAGTCATGCTGAAATCCTGATTATGGTTATGGCGATGGTTAAAGTAAGCGCTGTTAAAAAATTGGTGCGGGAACAACTGTAAAATCACTATATTATTTATCGTTTCCAACGAGAGAAGGTAAATAATCTGCACCATCTTTTATTAAATTGTATAACGGTTGCTATGGAAAATCCGTACAACAATATGCCTAGCACGGGACAAAAAAGGGGACAAAAAAGTAAGAAAAAGTGTGTAATATAGTAAGATAGTTAGATGAAAGATTTATCTGCGTATAAACAGAAATGCGTTCAGGTTTTGGCGAAAAGTTTGGTGGTTACTTCACAGTAATCTAATATGAAACCGGTGCCACGCTTGTAATTGATACTTACTGTGCCATTGGTTACGGATTCCACTTTGCTTCTAAGCCTGCGGATATAAACCCGTATAGTATCATTTGCCCCGGAGTAATCTGTTCCCCATATTACATGGGCAAGCTCGTCAAAGGTTTGCCTTTGTGTATCACTTTTCATTAACGCTTCTATTATCAGGGTTTCAGTGGGCGTAAGACGAACTAACGCAGATCCTTGCGAAAGCGTGCGGCGGGAGATATCAAGATGCATGTCCCTGAAGGATAGTTTGCTGGAATTATCTTTGGCGGTTCTTTTAAGTACAGCCTTGATCCTGGCCAGTAATTCCAGTTGGCTGTAAGGCTTGCCGATATAATCATCAGCGCCCAGGGTTAATCCCCTTACCGTGTCGGCTTCTGTGTCTCTGACGGTTTCAATGATTATGGGTACATTAGAAAAAGCCCTGATTTCCCTCAAGACTTCAAACCCGCTGATATCGGGCAGCTCAAGGTCCAGCAGGACAATATCGGGGTTCTCATTCTTAACTATCTCTATACCCTCATTCCCAAGATGAGTAGATAGCATATGAGAATCAGAGAACCCCAGCTTTAATGCGATGGAAACAAACTCCCTGATATCAGGATCGTCTTCAATTACCAGTATCTTCGTTGTCATTCCTAATCATACCCTAATTTAGTCTAATTTAGTTTTGAT
Source organism: Dehalococcoidales bacterium (assembly GCA_963674855.2). Lineage (GTDB taxonomy): Bacteria > Chloroflexota > Dehalococcoidia > Dehalococcoidales. Next base: position 543,708 of record CAXXST010000002.1, on the reverse strand, counting down.
AGGTATAGAGAAGCCAATATTCGCTCCACTGCCCGGCTGATTCTTTGCCCAGATTTTACCGCCGTGCAGTTCTATCAGGATTTTAGAAAGCGGCAAACCAAGCCCAAGGCCGGCAACACGCCTGCCGCCTTTTTCAGCGGAATAATAAGGCTCAAATAAATGAGGCAGGTCTTTGTCTTTTATTCCATGCCCGGAATCAATTACTTCAACTACCAGACTTAAGCCCTTCTGTGTTGCCTTAAGGATTATTGTGCCGCCGGAAGGCGTATATCTAATGGCATTTTCAAGTAGATTCATAACAACCTGCCTTAGCCGTTCCGGATCAGCCCAGATAGTAGGCAGACTCTTTTTTAATTGCAGCTTCAGAGTCTGGTTATTTCTCCCCGCTTCATAAATGAAGAACTCGCCTACTTCGGCAAGTAATTCAGCCAAGTCTGTTTCACGTTTTTCAAGCTGCAGTATGCCAATCTCATCACGCATCACATCAATAAAGTCATTGACGCTGTTGTTCAGTTTTTGGGTTCCCCTGTTAATGTTCAGCGCCATGCGCTTTATTTCTTCATCCTGAACATGATCAAGCATCATCTGGCTGGTACCCATCATAGGCAACAGTGGTGTCTTAAAGTCATGGATAAGCCGCCTGATAACCTCGGTCTGCTGTTTGATGTTAGTTTCAAGCTCACGGCGCAATTTCTGCTCGGTTTGATGAAGTTTCTGCTCTCTTTTAAGAGACCCCTTTAATTCAAATGTCCGTTCTTCAACAACTTCTTCAAGGTGGTCTTTATACTCCTTTAGTTCATTCTCAGCTTTGATACGATCGGTAACATCCACCATCGTGATAAATACACGGGAAAGATCCTGTTCGTGCCCAGGCGCAACTGAACGCCAGAACTGGACATCTCTTATATTCCCTTTTACCGTGATAATAGAACTAATGCATGATTTTTGATTTTGAACTCCGGTGATATGTAACAGCGCTGTCTTCTTATGTTTGATGATGTTGCTTAATTGCCCATGGCTATAATACTTTTTTAGTGCGTTAAGCTCAATGGTTTCAAGCTTGCTAAACTCCTCTAATGTATCTGCTTCATATAGTTCATACCACGCTTTATTCGTGGACACGATTTTTTGTTTGTTCTGAAATTTAAATATAGCTTCCGGATGTTCGTCAAAATATGTATCAAAATCGGTTATTCCTTGAGCCTTCAACTCATCAAGTAAGCGCTTGCTGTTTGAGTAATCCATTTCGACAGCTGCTACAGGTATGTTATCAAAGATACTTTTATAATTTTCCTTTTCATGTTCCAGTTCTTTCTCTACATACTTACGCGCGGTTATATCTCTAACATATACAATATTGGTTTTATTGCCGCGATAACTGATAACCGCACTGGTTATCTCAATCGGCACTTCTTTTCCGTTCTTGTGTATAATGGTGAATTCAAAAAGGTCCGGGATATTTTTTCCGGCCATCTTCTGGCGATGCCTTTTTATTGAAAGCTGCCTGTCCTCGGGTTTAACAAGGTCAAAGAAGGGCATATCCAGCAGTTCTTCCCTGGAATAACCTGTAATCTGAGTCCATTGGTTACTAACATAGGTATGAACACCCTCTTTTTCATTGGTGTCATGAAGCATGATAACGGCTTCGCCTATCTTGTCGCCCAGTTCAATTAAGGTACGGTGCCTGTCTTCGCTTTCTTTAAGCGCTGCTTCTGCCTGTTTAAATTTGTTTCGTAGTTTATTTTGCTCTGTAATATCTTTGCAGAAGCAAGCCAGCAGACCTTTATCCAGATAATTCAGGCTAACGGAAACATCTATTATCCTGCCATTTTTACACCTGTGGCGGGTTTCAAATAAAGCCTTTCCGCTTTCTTTTATGCCTGCAGATACTTTTCTTACAGATCTTGCTTTCTTCTCGTCAAGGTCAACTTCTATTTCCTTAATATTCATGGAAATAAGCTCATTACGGCTGTAACCAAGCATGTTACAAAAGGCATCGTTAACATCCAGCATATCCCCTTTTGGATGCCTTATGAGCAGAAAGCCATCAAGGGAACCTTGGGTTACAGTTTTATACCATGTGCTATTCTTATCAAGGTGTCCTGAAGACTCGTTTCTGTTTTGACAGGCTTCATTCACTGTTATTTTTGGCTTCTTTTTGCTTATCTTATCCATAGACATTCCTAAAGATATTCACTATTGGCTGAAATAACTATATATGACAATATATATTATTACTGGTCGCAGGAATGGTGTCAATTATAGACAGAGAAACAATGACTCTTGTGTTGCATTGTTCATATATATTATGTAAACACTTCCCTCTTACAACCAGCCGAAGCCCCCCCTCCGCTTTATCAACCAGTTTACCTATTAACAGATTCCAAGACCAGAACTAACGCCGATAGCAGTATAAGATATAGGAGGTGTTATAATTGCATCAGGGCAGACAGGGAGACGCCGCTCTGCGTTCCGGGAACTCAATTGAGCAAACCCATATAGATAACATGGTGCCTGCCTATTAAACTGGGAGCGTAATATCTATAAGCCTCTTAATTATTGACACCCATCCCATAACAGGCAATAATACATTGTTATACGCTTATGGCATCTTAGCCATTAGTAAATAGCACCCTTGATTATAGAGGACACCAATGAGTAAAACTGTAAAAAACGCTGTTAAAAGGAAAAAAGATCAGAATCCCAGAACAGGAATTGGTGCTTTATTCTGTCCTGAAGTAGATAGTATATGTTACAAGGCTGTTATCCAGAAAACCCATGAAGGATTCCTTCTTGTGAAACACCCGCAGGGGTATATCATGGATGTTAATGATGCCTTCTGCAATATGCTGGGCTATAGCCGTGAAGAGCTGTTATCTATGAGCATCAAGGATATAGAAATTGGCTTTGACGAATCTCTGGATTCAATCAGAAAAAGGGTCGCCGATACTGAAGAAAACGGAGAGGCTTCTTTTGAGGCCCGCCACAGGTGTAAAAATGGCAGGATAATAGATGTGGCTATCAGCCTTAGTCATCTGGATGAAAACCTGTCCTTCTGCCTCCACCGGGATATTACAGAGCAAAAGAAAAGGCGGAAAAGGGAATTAAAAGACTGTAAAATAACAAGTAAGGCACAGCAATTAATAATTACCTAAACGAAAATAACGAAATATTTACCGAAATGATGGGTTATTATACCTTTTATAAAGTTCATAATTGACAGAAACAATCCTTAGGGAATAATATAAAAGTATATACTTACTAATACCTCACTTTCTATGTGCAGATTAGCTTATTCTGAAGGTATCTATGCATAAGGTTAATACAAGAAACAATAAAGATGAGCTTATAAAGGAAAACAGTTTTCTGCGCCAGCGCGTGGCTGAACTTGAAGAAACCGAAGACAGGTATCGCACTCTTATTGAGCTTGGTAATAAAATAGGTGAAGCCGTATTAATGCTTCAGGATATTGATGGCAGAGAAGGTATGCATACCTATGTCAGTGACCAGTGGCCAAAGATTACGGGTTATTCCAGAGAAGAACTATTGAGTATGTCCTTCTTTGATCTTGTTAGCTCAAGGGATAAAAAGATTTCGATGCAAAGGCATCGGAAAAAGATGTCTGGAAAGACAATTCCGGACCTTTTCGAGCTAACAATTATCCGCAAAGATGGCAAAGAGGCACCTATTGAGATTACTAGTGCCGCAACCAATTATGAAGGAAAGCCAACCAATGTTGTGTATATAAGGGATATAGGTGAAAGAAAAAAAGCAGAGGAAGAGATAAAACAATACCGGCAGCACCTTGAGGAACTGGTTAAGGAACGCTCGAATGAAGCTATATGCCAGATGAATGAACATAAACACACCAAAGAACAGCTGCAATTCATTTTAGATTCTCTGCCAGCATATGTCTGGTATAAAGATAAAGAAGGAAGATATGTGTATATCAATAAGGGGGCAGAGGGCGGATTTTCAAAAGAGAAGTGGATTGGCAAAAAACTTAACAATGTGAAAGCATTAATGAACACGGGTTATCCCGCGAAAGAGAGGCATGCCCTAGACATGAGGCAAATAATAAGCGGAGAAGACATGATCAACAAAGTTGATCATGTAAACAATATCTGGTTAAGCACCAGCAGAATACCGCATAAGAACAAAAATGGAGAAGTTATTGGACTGGTTGGTTTATCAATGGATATAACTGCCATGAAAGAAACCGAAGAAAAAATCAGCAAATTGCTTGAACATGAAAAAAAGATAAAACAACAACTAGAAAATGAGATTCAGAACAGGATATATTTTACCAGAACATTGGCACATGAGATGAAGACACCATTAACACCAATAAGGGCTGCCAGCGAAATACTAATGATTAAATTAGAAAATGAAGATATGCGTAGTTTGGCCCAGAATATCAATAAAGGGGCACTTACTCTTGACAATAGGATTAGTGAGTTATTTGACCTGTCTAAAAGTGAAATTGGTATGCTGAAATTGAATCTCATAAAAGTTGACCCTGCCAAACTTATAGAGCAAGCCATTAAATTAATAACTACCGAAGCTAGTAAAAAAGACATTGTACTATCAATCGATATACCCTATCGTCTGAATAGTATATATCTAGACGAAGAGCGGATATTGCAGGTAATTCTAAATCTTCTTAATAATGCTGTTAAATTTACCCCCTCAGGTGGATTCATAACATTAAGGGCAACAAGCAATAATAGATCTCTAACTGTCGAGGTTATTGATACAGGAAAAGGAATTCCTGTTAAAGATCGCAAATATCTCTTCCAGCCTTATTTTAAAGTGGATGATAAGAATGACAATTTAAGCGGAATGGGATTGGGTTTAGCTCTGTGTAAAAGTCTTATAGAACTTCATCAAGGCAAAATATGGTTAACTAGCAAGCCCGGCAAAGGTAGCACATTTTCTTTTTCTATACCTTTTAAGAACTCAGTAGAAAATCTAACAGAGTTATAAATGAAATTACTCTTAATTGAAGACGATTCAAATATAATAGACACGGTTTGCCTTGCCTTGAAGTTATGCTGGCCACAAGCCAAGCCGATTTCTGCGGCCCAAGGCAAACATGGTGTTGATTTAGCGGAAAAGGAGAATCCAGATATAGTGCTTCTGGATTTAGGTCTTCCAGATATAACTGGGTTTGATGTTATAAAAGATATACGTTTGTTCTCTACGGTACCTATAATGATCATTACTGTTAGAAATGATGAAAAGGATATAGTTAAAGGGCTTGAATTAGGAGCAGATGAATATGTTGTAAAACCTTTTGGCCAAATGGAATTGCTAGCGAGGATTCAAGCCCTGCTTAGGAGGCATAATAGCCCGCAGCAAGAGCTCCCAATCTCGGTTGGAGATATTCATTACAGCCACACAATGGGCAACCTAATACTGCAGAGTAAGAATATAAAGCTTAGCCGCACTGAAGGTCTCATTATATACGAGCTAATGAAAAACGCAGGCCATGTGGTTACATATAACAGGCTTGCTGAAGTTGTATGGGGAAACATTTATTATAATGCCATCGATAGTATACGCGTATACATACGTTCTTTACGTAATAAAATAGAAAAGGACCCGCATAAACCCAACATTATCCTAAACCAAGCTAGTGTTGGGTACTATCTAAATAAATACGACTAATACCTAGCTGGTTAGCCATCCCTCTGTAAAGTCCTCTTCATTATTTACCCAGTATTCTTTTATTTCTTTCTTATATATCTATTGTCTGCCTTTAATTGTTTCTTTATTACACTAATATACACTTAAATATAAGTGTGAGAAGTTTAATTACTTTTACGCCAGCTTATACCATATTTCACATTTAACTTGTATGCAGATTAATGCTGGCGTTTTGGAGTGCCTATGAATAATTCCCGTACAACTATTGGCTTAAAACAAACTACAAAAGACAAACTGGATAAAAACAGAGCCCCCGGGCAATGCTATGACGGTTTTATATGCCAACTTGTTGACCTGTGGGAAAGAACCAATGGCAAGAATAACCATAAAGCCATGGATGTATTAATTGAGGATAAGAGTATATAAGCATCTGACACTTTAAGAACAATAAGTAATAACCTCTTCGAGTCTTCTTCCCTAAAGATACAATGTATCCAGGGGAAATGGCCGGTAGGGTATCGCTGGAAACGGTGTTGCCTCCCTTTTCAGGAAAGAAGAGCATAAGGGAGGTGGTGCCTATTTATTATTATAAGCAATCTTAATAAATAACTGAATGAATAGTAAATACTATTTATATTAAAGGTCGTAAAAGGAGGTCATATAACAATATGGCTGAGGAAAAAGATAAGAATACCAAAAGAGAATTTCTCAAAAAGGCCGGCTATCTATTAGGTGGCGCTACCGTTGCAGGCAGCGCTGCTTTAGCCGGTTGTGCCGGTGCGGAAGGCGCAATTGGCGCAATTGGACCAGCAGGACCAGAGGGACCAGCAGGACCGGAAGGACCACAGGGGCCGGAAGGCCCGCAGGGGCCACAGGGTGAAAAGGGCGAAAAAGGCAATACCGGGTCCGCAGGCTTGGCATCTGCCAAACCCTGGTCAGTAATTGAGCCAAGTAAGGGAGTCGTTGCTGTCGAAGAAACAATATGCGTTGGTTGCAGGATATGTGAAAGCATTTGTTCATTTACTCATAGCCAATCCATAAGCCCTTCGAAGTCAAGAGTTATCGTTGTAAAAGATTGGTTAGACCCAAACACAATGGATTTTGTCTTTAAACCAGCGGTCTGCAAGCAATGTGCTGATGCCCCCTGTTTGCAGGCCTGTCCTACCGGAGCTATAAGCGCAGACGAAACCACCGGCGCCAGGGTAATTAATCAAGCGCTTTGCATTGGCTGCCATTCCTGCGAAAAGGCTTGTCCGTATACGCCTTCACGCATAAAGTTTAATGCAAATGGAAGGGCTTTTAAATGCGACCTTTGCGGTGGTGACCCGCAATGTGTAAAGTTTTGCCCGGAAAAGGCTTTGAAATATATATACGATGAAGAAGGGATAGCCTGGACAGGGCATCCTACTGAGGGGGGAGTTTAAATGTTATATGGTTTTGCTGGTAAAATACTCAGGGTTAATCTAACCACTTCTGAGGTTTCTGATATACCAACCGAGAAATACGTGCCGGAGTACATCGGCGGCAGAGGAGTAGCTACAAGGATATACTGGGAAGAAGTTCCCCCTGAAGTTGAGGCACTTGATCCAGAGAATAAACTCATATTCATGACAGGACCTCTACAGGGTACTATTTTCCCATCATCAAGGATGGCTCTCGTAAGCAAGTCACCCCAAACTTATCCGGTTGAAGCCATATCTGACTCAAACTGCGGAGGCTTCTTCGCTATGGATTTGAAGTACGCAGGCTACGATGGAATAATCGTTGAAGGTAAAGCCAAATCACCTGTGTATCTATATATATACAACGGGAAAGCTTATATACTGGATGCCAATGCCCTATGGGGATTGACTACTTTTGCCACCCAGGAAGAAATATGGAGAAAACATGGCTGGAAAACAAGAATTTTCACAATAGGCCCGGCCGGGGAGAACAAATGCCGAAGCGCTATTATACTAACTGATAGTGGGGCGGCTTTTGGCCAGTGTGGGTTTGGTGGTGTTATGGGATCAAAGAACTTGAAAGCTATTGCAGCATATGGAACTGGGTCCATTGAGCTGGCAAAGCCGGGCGAGGCACTAGAGCTCAGGCAGTATATGGACGCCCTGGTGCACAATCCAAAGCCAGGAGAGGTCAGGACAGGTTATAAGGAACAAGAAATCGTTGGGTCTTACCCCAATACCTCGTATTATGCAGGAGCTTTGGGTTTAATAGAGGATGAAAAAAAGGCATTAGTAAAAACAAGGGGCGTTGCATGTGGTTTGTGTCCTGAATCTTGTAAAATGGGAGTGCAATTCCCAAATAGGTCAGTTCCCAGCGGAGCAGCGATGTGTGATGAAATCACTGATCGTGCTAAAGTTAATGAATGGTTCTATGAACCTGGTGCGTATATCTCCCCAGAGGAAACATGGAAATGGACTCAACTGTTACAGGAGCTTGGAATAAATGTTTACGAAGTCCCAGACGGCAGGGCTTCAGGTTCGGCTGCTGGAGCACAATCTCTTTTAAATGAATTGATAAAAGAAGGTATCCTTACCGAAGAAAACACCGGCTGGCCTGTTGACAAATTCGGCAGTATAGAGTTTGGCATCCAGACTATCAAGGATGTTGCTTACAGGCAGGGCTTCGGGGACATCTGGGCTAATGGGATATTTCGCGCTGCAGAACATATAGCAAATGATCCTAAATTCGGCCCAAACAGAGAAAAGGTATGGTATTACTTAAGCTTAATGTATCCTAAAGCCGGCAACTTCCGTGGATACCTGATCCATATGCCTGGGAAAATGATTGCGCACTACTACCCTGAATTCTTATACTGGGCTATTGCCACCAGAGACCCTTCAACCAAGCACATTCCATTCTCTTTTCTGTACAGCCCGCCAGCTCAAATAGGCAGCCCCGAATGGGCGCAAATGCTAATGACGGTTATGAATAAGTATGCAGGCACAGATAAACCTGCCATGCCCCCTGGTATTGAAGAGGTGGAAAAGGCTGTAAGGTGGTTTGAACAAGTTCATTGGGAAAATGATTCGCTGTTAATATGTGATTTTTGGTTTCAGGGGACGAAAGCGTATTATAGCCAGTATACCGAAGATGGTTATGGGGACATGGAAATTGGCAGTAAGATGCTAAACGTTGTAACAGGAGTAGATTGGTCACAAGAGAAGCTCTGGGAAAAGTGTGAAAAGCTGTGGATGCTTGAAAGGGCAATAGCCTGCAGAGAAGGACGGCGAAGCACCGACGATGAATTCGAAGAGACTTTCTGTACCGATAGTTCAGCATCTATTGATAGAAGCGGCGTTCGCATTGATATGGAAGTGATGAGAAAAGGGCTTGACAATTTATATGCACTGGTTGGTTGGAATGCCGACGGTATACCTACAAGAGCCAGATTGGAAGAAGTTGACCTCAAAGACGTTGCTGATGATCTGGAAGCGAGAGGGGTTTTATAATAAGCATCAGTTACTCTTATCCAGAGATATCTGTCTAACACTTGAAATGATTGGGGCAGGAATGAGAACTCCCTGCCCCAATCATTTAAGCTATAATAGAATCACACATCAAACATAAAAAGGGGATTATATGGACATATTGCTTGTAAATGCACCGGTAAAGAGTGTAACCAGGCAAGCCAGCTTGGCGCTTCCCTTGGGGCTGGCATATATAGCCTCTGTTCTGCTTGAAAACGGGTATGACGTATCTGCTATAGATTTTAATGCTAGCAGTTTTGATCTTGTTAGAGCAAGGAGGGTGCTTGAGAACGAGTCCCCCCAGGTTTTAGGTATTTCCTCGGTCACAAGGACATACTTAAGCGGCTTAAAGCTTGCGCAAATTGCAAAGCAGGTAAATCCAGATATAAAGGTTGTAATGGGTGGCCCGCATGTAACGGTAATGTATGAAGAAGTGATGAGAGAGAAAAGTATTGATGTGGTTGTGAGGGGGGAAGGTGAGTATGCAATGCTTGAACTAGCCAATTACTTAATAAGAAATAAGGGCAGCCTTGCCAAAATAAACGGGGTGGTATACAAAGAAGAAGGATTAATTAAAAAAACTCCAGAACGGCCATTCATAGAGAATCCTGACGAGCTTCCCTTTCCAGCTAGAGAATTGTTCCCTATCCCGTTATATGAAATCCCAGGCCAGGTCATAATGTCACGGGGTGGCTGTCCTTTTAATTGCCATTTCTGCGCGGTTAATAATATCTGGAAAGGTGGGCGTAGATACAGGAGTCCGGAAAATGTATTAAAGGAGATCCTCTATATCCTTAACAATTTTCAACTGGAAGAGATTAGCTTTGCCGATGATACATTTACCCTAAATAGAGAGCATGTGATTAGGCTCTGTAGCCTGTTAAAGAATGTAGGAAAAGACTTTTCGTGGCGCTGGAGATGCGCCACCAGAGTTGACCTGGTAGATGAGGGGCTTCTCATGAAAATGTATGAAGCCGGTTGTTACAGTATCCAATTTGGTGTTGAAGCAGGGTCTCAGAAAATATTAGATTCCACAGGTAAGGGAATAACACTTGGGCAGGTTAGAGATGCAGTGAGCAAGGCAATTAGTGTCGGGATGGAAGTTGTATGCTTCTTCATGTTTCCACACCCCGAAGATACCGAGGTGACCATTCGTGAACAGAAGCAGTTTATGAAAGAACTTGTTAAGATGGGGGTTGAAACAACTATATCTTCAACAACGCTTTATCCCGGAACCTACTATTATAAAAATAAAGATGAGCTTGGTGTCAAGATTCTAGCAGATAACTGGGATGAGTATGATGCTGGGCATCTAAGTATTGCTACAAGATATTTATCTGAGGAGCGATTAAAAGACCTTCTCGATGATATGATCCAAGATGTTAGATCTGCCAGTTAAGGCGTTTATATGCATAACTTTTCTCGGTTTTGTCTGAGGATTCCCTATAGCGTCAATTTCTGTGAAAGTATTCCGTTAGCATATCCTGATTAAGATTAGATTTTACCTAAATAAAACCGAGTGAAATTACTCATATCGCTCAAAGACAATTAGTGTTAAACGATTATTGACAATGGCATCATTTATGCATTAAAGCCATATAAATGGAAACAATAATATTTATCACTTGCCCCCCCCGAATTAACTGCATATCGGGTTAGAGTCCCATGGCTGTTTGACCCTCACCCAAAAACTGAACCGACCAGTGGGCATACTTGAATGGTGTAGCTTTGGATTTCAGCCGTTTTGGGAAACCGACAAATAATGCTTTTATAGAAGCCTTTAATGGTCGACTCAAGCAGGAATGCCTGAATGAAAATTGGTTCTGGTCCCTGGAGGATGGCAGGGAGAAAGTAGAGGTGTGGAGAAAAGAGTATAATAGGTATCGACCTCATTGTGCTCTGGGAAACCTAACCCCGGTGGAGTTTGTCAAGACCAGAGAGCTGGTCCAAAACTCAGAAAAGTCTCTCCGTAGTTGGTACTGAAAAAGGAGCAGATCATTAAGCCCTAGCCTAACATTAAGACTGGACTACTTTTTGAGGGGCAAGTCACTACCATTTCTTGATGATATCCCCAGTATGTTTAAGGCTAAACAATCTTACTGACTAATAATAACCTTCCTCTACAAAATCATATTAATTATTCTATTAGTATAGTTTTATTTTTTTCTTACACATCTATTGCCTGCCTTTAATTATTTTATTATTACAATCATATATGCTTATCTATGTAATTTTAATATGACGGTTTTATACGCCAGATTATTGATTTACGGGAAAGAAGCAAAAGCAATATCAATAAATATACAATAAGTTAGTCAGGAAGAATAACCATAAAGTCCTGGATTCATTGGTATAAGAAACAGTAATTATTACTTTTAAGAATAAAGAATAGTATCTTCGAGCCTGCTCCCCTAAAGGTAATACCCACGGGGGATGGCCGGTAGGGTATCACTGGAAACGGTGTTGCCTCCCTTTTCAGGAAAGAAGATTAAGGGAGGTGGTGCCTATTTTTATTTGATACAGGTCTTATATAAACAAGGAAATAATATATCCTAAAAAGTCGAAAAGGAGGTCATATAGAAATATGACTGAAAAAGAAAGGAAGAAAAAACCCGGCGAAGTTTCCAGAAGAGAGTTCCTTAAAGACGCCGGTCTTTTAGTCGGTGGTACCGCCATCGGCTCAACCGTTCTTCTGGCTGCCTGCGGTGATGGGGAAACTGTTACCGAAACAGTTACACAAAAGGTCCCTAGCTTTGTCTGCCCAACTTGTGGATTAGAATTTGATACCCTTAGTGAATTAAAAGACCACATTGCGGCTGCTCATCCGGCAGGTGAACCGGTAAAATACGCCCCTGCATCGCAGATGGTGCAGGTTGATCCCTATTATTGTGCATCGTGCTCAACGTGTGCAGCCATCTGTTCAACGCGCGCATGGGGTGAATCAAATCCGGCTTTAAGTGCCATTAAAATCACCCAGAACCGGATGAATGGTGAGGTTACAATAAACACCTGCCACCAGTGTGCTGCTCCCAGCTGTATGCAAGCATGCATGTTTGATGCAATGTACATAGACGAGAATACTGGTGCCAGAGTTATAGACCAGGACAAGTGTACTGGCTGTCGGCAATGCCAGAACGCCTGTCCGTTTGATGCGGTAGTCTATAATCCAAAAACCAATACGTGTTTTAAATGCGACCTGTGTGGTGGAAACCCTCTCTGTGTAGAGCATTGTACTGCAGGAGAAGCATGTTTGACGCTGGTCAACCCGATAAAAGGAGGTGCTTAAATGGCTGTTGGCGGATACGTAGGTAAGATTCTATTTGTTAACCTTACAGATAGCAGTATTACTACTCTCGACACACTGGACTATACTGATTACATCGGCGGTAAAGGCATAGCGCTAAGGCTTCAGTGGGAGTTCGGCAACCCTGAAGTTGAAGATGGTTTTGACCCAAAAAGTCCTATAATATTCATGACAGGACCGTTATCTGGAACCCCCGTACCTACAAATGGCAGAACGCTGCTTGCTTTTAAACATGCAGCTCAAGAATCCGGCAAATGTTATTGGACTCACTCGGGATTTGGAGGCGCATGGGGACCGGAGCTTAAATTTGCCGGTTTTGACGGTGTGGTGGTCACAGGGGCCTCCGAAACCCCGGTATACCTCTGGATTCATGACGGCGAAATAGAGATAAAAGATGCCAGCAGTATCTGGGGGAAAGATACCTACACAACCGAGGATTCGATTCGCGAGGAACTTGGGAATGACCCCGGCATAAGAATCATGAAAATCGGACCTGCTGGTGAAAACATGTTGCGTGGCGCTTGCATTTTGAACGATACGTGTCACGCCGCCGGGCAAAATGGCGGCGGCGTCATGGGCTCCAAGAAACTAAAGGCTATTGCCGTTCGTGGACACGGGGGGGTGCCGGTAGCTAATTTGGACGCCATCCTCGCAGATAAGAAGAAACACCTTGATATATTTTTAGGCAGTGACACGAGAGCAGCCCAGGCTAAAGGTAGAACTGCCTATCCAAATTATAAAGGCGGCGGCGCCTGCTTTGGATGTGATTCCCCATGCCGTAGTTTTATGATGCCGCCAACAGAACCTAAGGGTGGTAGCTCCTGCGGCTGGTATATTGCTTATAATTGGTCCAGGGCTACATTTCTTGGTATGTGTGAGCGGCAAAAGACAGAGTATGGCGATTACTACAACGAGCCTAAGGCGCCATATTCAATAGACGAATGGGCTGGTCTTTATGCCAAGTCAATGGATCTGTATGGTATTTCCGGATATGACATGCTTGGTATGAGGACTGCCGGTAATTGGCTTATGGCAATATGCCATGATCCTATCATGGAAGGTAAATTTTTAAAGCTGGTAGTAGATGAAATGGGTGGAGAGCCTGGCAGTATTGAATTTGCCCAGTCCGCGCCACGTAAGGTAACCTATAGGGAAGGCAAGTTTGGCAAGCTGCTGGCTGAGGGCGTTCTTCGCGCAGCGATGGAGATAAGAGACAATCCGGTTGAATATGGGCTTACTGCTGCGCAAGGTCAATTTGTCTGGGAAGCTTACCAACGGGTGTATCCCACAAACTACGCGGTTGAACACCACTTCTATCGCCCCTCATGTGCGCATCCCGGTTATGATATCAGGGATGTCATGCAATCGCCGGTTACCGAAATGCTTATGGGGTTAGGTACGCGCGATACCATGTCAAACCACCACTCTTTCCATTGTATACAGGATGATATTGGACACAGAAGCACACGTGCGTACTCAAAAGCAACTTGGGGCAGTGAAGAAGCAGGTGCTAGATACCTAGATGCTGACGGCAATCCCTTGCTTCAAAACCAGTTGGATTCGCCCGAAAAAGATACCTACTATACCTTTGACCTTAAAGAAAGCACGCCGGTAAAGCCTAATTTCACCGTTGGAGCGCCAGAGGCATTGAGGATATCCAGAGGCACTGGTATGCAAACTGACTCTCTTTGCTACTGTGACTGGAGATTCCCCTGTATTGCTGGTGGTCAGGGCGTAACAAACACCCAAACAGCGCTTGCCGAATTAGGCATGGATGATAAATCTCCATGGCTCGACACCATCTATGATCCTTCTACGATGACCGATATGGGATTCGGCGCAAGATTCTACAGTGCTGTAACCGGTATCGAAAAGACCGAGAAGGAATTACTGGAAGACGGTTTAAGGTGTGTTGTGCTGGAAAGGGCAATTCTTGTACGTGATAATAATCGCACCAGGGAAGACGACTACTTCAACGATATTATCCACAACCGCCCTGATAAAAACGGCATTACAATTCCCAAGGACGAGCTTAAAAAAGGCTACGATATGTACTCTGAGCTTATGGGTTTTGACAAAGTAACAGGCAACCCAACCAGAGCTTGCTTGGAGAAATATGGCCTAAAGGATGTGGCTGATGAGCTTGAAGCAATGGGCAGATTACCCGGATAGGCTTATGTGTTTCTATAGCCAAACCTAATAGGTTAACTCTCCTGGCTGCCTGCTCTTGGTATTTGAGTTTTAGAGCAGGCAGCCAGGAGAACTTGAAAAGTCCTGATGGTAGTTATACTATCAATGACAGAGGCTTACCGGGTATATTTCAGAAGGGTGGTGCCACCATGGAAGCTCTTGAATTTTCCGTTCCTTACAATAATGACCCTGGATTATTAAGTGGAATTTTCAAGCTAAAAGATATCAGTAACAACCGGATAAGTGAAATCTATCTTTCGGGGTCGAGGGAGTTTAGTGGCTCGGGAAGAATAACCCCTGAAACAAGCGCCGATGAGTTTCTAAGGGTTGTGCAAAAGATACACAATCAGGGGATACGGGTAAACTTGGTTCTTAACTCAACTTGTGAAGGTATTGACTGGTACTCCCAAAAAACTATGGATTCCACGATGGAATACCTGAAGCGTATGCATGAAGAGTATGAGGTAGAAGCGGTAACTATAGCTAATCCCTTATATCTTCAGGAAGCCCGCAGGCGGTTCAAAGATCTTGAAATCTGTGTTTCAGTTTTAGCTGAAGTTGATTGTTTACAGAGAGCAGAGATACACAGGCAGGCAGAGCCCGATGTAATAACCCCTGATGTCAATATCAACCGGGACTTAGAGCTCCTCAAGGAGATAAAAAAGGCCACTGGTGCAAGGCTCAGACTATTGGTTAATGAGGGCTGTCTCTATAAATGTCCGTTCCGAAAGTTTCATTTTAACCTCACCTCACATATATCAAAGGAAACAAACGAGGGTGAAGGCATAGACATTTCTTGCGGCAACTTCTTTGGGGCATGCTCTGGCGTAATCAAGAAAGATAAATCTCAGATACTTAAATCCTGCTGGATTAGGCCGGGGGATACCAGGAAATATATTGAGGTTACAAACTATTTCAAGATAGTGGACAGGTCTTTCCGCAGCACAGCAATCCTCAGGGCAGTTAAGGCCTATCTACAGGAGAGTTGGGACGGGAATCTCTTGGATATAATATCCGGTGGCTCTAAGAGGTTTGATTTCTTCTTTAATGCCTGTTTGGACAACAAAGAACTGGCTAACCATGATTTTTTTAATACCGTTACTTCTTGCGGTCATGATTGTCGTAAATGCGATTATTGCCAGGAGCTCGCTGACAAGCTGATTCGTTTGCAGATGCTGACACGCTCTAAACTAGAAGACCTCGGATATAGCGAAGGAATGATCAAGGAATTGGAGCATACGGGTAAACTGACCAAAATAATCTAAACGAATTTCCGTGCGGGGCTATTTATTGAAGCGATTATCATGATAACCTTGTAAAAATAACCTCAAAGGCTGAATATATGGTTAAAGTTGTGATAAGCAAGCTAAACTTGGGCCAGAAAGATGAATGATATTAAGGTACTTCTTGTTTTCCCACCATTGTGGATACCCTACAGACCATATTTAAGCCTGCCATCGCTTAGCGCATATCTAAAGAGTAATGGCATCAATGTGGTTCAAAAAGACTTCAATATAGAAACCTACAACCTGCTCCTGTCAAAGAATTATTTGGAAAGGCTGGACGAACGGTTAAAGAGCAAGTTTAATGATCTGGATTCAAAAGATAGATTAACGTCTCGTGTTGAACAATTGTACTATTTTGACCTCTTTAAAGCAAAATCCAGTATCGCATATATAGCCGAAAGAATTGAGGAAGCTAGAGGCATATTCAGTGACAAGCAGGCTTTTTATGACATCGATAAACTGTCTAACGCCAGGAGCATCCTCGAACAGGCGCAGGCTATCTTTTCATTAGTGTATTCTCCTAAAGGGCAGGATTTGATGCAGCCTATCGGCATGCAGCCCCAAAGGTCTCTAAAGGATGTTAAAAAGCTCACCCAAAACAAAGACGAAAACCCCTTTATAGAACTTTATGAGTGCCATTTACTCCCATTCATACTTGAGCAAAATCCGGATATAATCGGTATTTCAATTACTAGCGACAGCCAACTGCTTCCAGCTCTTACCATGTCACGGTTAATAAAGTCACGTCATAAGAATATCCATGTAGTTGTTGGCGGCAATGTAATCACACTGATGTCAGACGTATTGATAAAACATAAGGGGCTATTTCATCAATTCTTTGATAGCGCCGTGATTTACGAAGGTGAACGTCCATTATTGAAATTAGTAGAGCGTATTTCGCATAGCAAAACCTTGAAGGATGTGCCAAACCTGATTTATATTGATAATGGTAAAATACGCGTTAACGAGGTCTTAAGACCTGAAAATATAAATTCACTACCAACCCCCTGTTTCGATGACCTGCCACTTAATTTATATTTAAGCCCAGAACCAGTTCTTCCTATCCTTTCATCAAGGGGATGCTACTGGAGCAAATGCGCTTTCTGTTCGCATAATGAATCCTACCGATGGCATTATCAAAGCCGGGAAGCAGCTAAAGTTGTTAATGATATGCAAGAATTATCCAAAAAGCACGGGGTGGCGCACTTCGCCTTCTCTGATGAGGCTATATCCCCAAGTTCAATCAGTAAGTTATCAGATGAGCTTATCAAGAGGGGAGTGAAGGCTAAATGCTCCACTAATGTTAGAATGGAGCGTCAATTTACACTGAAGCTTTGTAATAAAATGTCTAAAGCCGGCTTCAAACTACTTTATTGCGGTCTTGAATCAGGGTGTAACCGTATTCTTAATCACATGAGCAAAGGAATTACTAAAGAGACAGCCGCCGAGGTTTTCAGGAATATCCATAACGCTGGCATTTGGAGTCATGTATACGCTTTTTTTGGCTTTCCAACTGAGAGCCGAGCAGAAGCCCAGGAAACCATTGATTTTCTGCTTTCCAACAAGAATATTATAAAGTCTTTTTACATCGGCAGTTTTGT
The DNA here is from genome assembly GCA_963674855.2 of Dehalococcoidales bacterium. GTDB lineage: Bacteria > Chloroflexota > Dehalococcoidia > Dehalococcoidales. The sequence goes on along the minus strand of CAXXST010000002.1, from coordinate 526,208 downwards.
CCTTGGCAAAGGATCGGCAATAATGAAACACCCCGGGGTGTATGGCATTAGTAGCTTTGACGCCGGGGCAGATACTGACTTTAGCCTTACATATAACCATACTGTATCTTCCGGCTTAACTTCTGGTAAAGCCCTGGAGTTAAGTAATTACTACCAGGAAAAGATAGCTGGGGAGTATAAGACGAAAAAATTCTTCAAACTATACTATGAGGATACACTTTTATATCTGTCCCGTTTTGAAGGCAGCGGCTCTTGCTTATTGGCACCTGCAACAGAAGATAAAATTACAAAAATTCAACCCAGTAAACAGCTCACGCGAAAGTCAGTACCAATGATAAAACACGCTGTAGTATCAGAAAAACTTAAGTTCAACATAATGGATATTACAGATAAAATCTACAGTAATGAAGATGTGGCTGCATACCCTGGCTCAATATCTGTAATTATTGAACCTGCTTCCAATAAGATCCACCGTATTAACCCGGTAATGGAAGATATTCTTGCCCTCTGTGATGGCAGAAGAAGCGTGCAGCAGATCGCGCATGAACTATCCGACAAATACGATGCCACAAGGGTTCTTATAGAAAACGAATGTATTGCTTTCTTCAAATTTCTATCAGAAGAGGGGTACGTCCTTTTCTAAATACCACTATACTGAAAAGTATAATCTTATACCCATCTGAATATATGTTTGCTGACCAACATGGGGTAACACCCTTGAAAGGGCTTTCATAAGGAGCTTTGTTAAAGATATTATTGTGACAAAGCGAGAAGTAAAACTGATATATGCGATTTCTTTGCTGCCAGAGGGTCTAAGGGAGGAGAGTTTGGGAGTTCTGCCTTTTGAACAGTATGGTGGGCCATTCTGGACTCGAACCAGAGACCCCAGTCTTATCAGGACTGTGCTCTAACCAACTGAGCTAATGGCCCCCAACCAACCCCATAATTTTAAGCTAACAGCCTTCTAAAATCAAGCGCTTAAAAACAGACGCAGCCTTTTTGGGCTGCGTCTGTTTTTATTCCCTGTTTTGTTTCTATTTTTCTTTGAGGCAGGTTTTTATCTCGCAAAGGTCTTCTTCAATATCAATAAGCAAATATATCAGCCGGGAGCATGCCAGCATAGATGCAGCCATTATGGCTGTAATCACCAGCCCCCCCAGCACAAAGCCAATTCTGGCTGTTAACGTCGCCGCCGCTATACCGATTACTACGGTGGCTGCAATGCCAATAGCCAGCACCAGCCATGTCAAAGCCCCCAGGCAATATGCCACAATTCTAAGCGTCTGGTTTTTCATACCTTTTTCTTTATCTGGAAACAGCCTTTATTCTAAAACATAGCTGATAATAACGCAAGCTGCTTTGTATCTTCCCCGCCCTGCTTTTATCTTTTCTTTGCCACTCCGCCATTTCTATTTATCTTATCCCACCCGCCGCTCTTTAGGGAAAAAGAGGGGTTAGAGTCTAAATCCCCCTTAATCCCCCTTTTTCAAAGGGGGAAACTCACCGAAGAGTAAAGTTGGCATAAATGAGCTTATCCCTTTATTAAAGGGAGAATGAGAGGGATTTTAATAAAATGAGTAAGGGATCAGGGGATGGATTTTCTCTAAATAAAAAACCTTAACAACTGGATAGCGGAAGGTAGGAAGATTTTCCTCTGGATAAATCCAGAAGACCGACCTGGAATAGTGGGCTTAAAAGCCCGTTCTATCCTTAGAAAGGAGGTGATCCAGCCGCAGCTTCCGCTACGGCTACCTTGTTACGACTTCGTCCCAATCATCAGCCCCACCTTCGGCGACTGCTCCCCGGTAAACCGGGTTAGCCCATCGACTTCAGGTGTTGCCAACTTTCATGACGTGACGGGCGGTGTGTACAAGGCCCGAGAACGTATTCACCGTAGTGTGCTGACCCACGGTTACTAGCAACTCCGACTTCATGCAGGCGAATTTCAGCCTACAATCCGAACTGAGGATGGCTTTAGGGATTGGCTTCAGATCGCTCTGTCGCTACCTATTGTACCACCCATTGTAGCGTGTGTGTAGCCCAAGACATAAGGGCCATGCTGACTTGACGTCATCCCCACCTTCCTCCCCGTTTTGCAGGGCAGTCTCGCTAGAGAATTCAACTAGCGACGAGGGTTGCGCTCGTTGCAGGACTTAACCGAACACCTCACGGCACGAGCTGACGACAGCCATGCAGCACCTGTGACAGTTCCTGATTTTACAGGTGGCTAGCCTTTCGGTTTGCTACTTCTGACATGTCAAGTCTTGGTAAGGTTCTTCGCGTTGCATCGAATTAAACCACACGCTCCGCTGCTTGTGCGGGCCCCCGTCAATTCCTTTGAGTTTTAGTCTTGCGACCGTAGTCCCCAGGCGGGATACTTAAAGCGTTAGCTTCGGCACAGAGAGGGTCGATACTCCCTATACCTAGTATCCATCGTTTACAGTGTGGACTACCAGGGTATCTAATCCTGTTCGCTACCCACACTTTCGGGCCTCAGCGTCAGAAACAGCCTAGAAAGCCGCCTTCGCCACTGGTGTTCCTCCCGATATCTACGCATATCACCACTACACCGGGAATTCCACTTTCTCCTGCTGTCCTCTAGCCCATCAGTATCGGATGACCTCTCCCGGTTAAGCCGTGAGATTTCACATCCGACTTGAAAGGCCGCCTACGCCCTCTTTACGCCCAGTAAATCCGAATAACGCTTGCCTTCTACGTATTACCGCGGCTGCTGGCACGTAGTTAGCCAAGGCTTATTCCTCAGGTACCGTCATTTTTTTCTTCCCTGAGAAAAGGGGTTTACAATCCGAAGACCTTCATCCCCCACGCGGCGTTGCTGCGTCAGGCTTTCGCCCATTGCGCAAAATTCCTTGCTGCTGCCTCCCGTAGGAGTCTGGGCCGTGTCTCAGTCCCAGTGTGGCTGATCATCCTCTCAGACCAGCTATCGATCGTAACCTTGGTAAGCCATTACCTTACCAACTAGCTAATCGACCGCAAGCCCCTCCCCAAGCGCCCGAAGGCTTTGGTGATGAAGCATTACCCTCACCACAACATGCGGTATTACCCCCGGTTTCCCGGAGCTATTCCCCACTTAGGGACAGGTTACTTACGTGTTACTCACCCGTTTGCCACTATCTTGATAAATCAAGACCGTTCGACTTGCATGCATAATGCACGCCGCCAGCGTTTATCCTGAGCCAGGATCAAACTCTCAAAACATAAAGAGTAAATTAATTGTTTACGTGTGTAAAAACCTTCCTTCCGCTATCCAGTTGTTAAGGTGCTGACTTGCGCAAATGCGCCGTCTTGTGTAAAAGAAATAGTATCACAAATACGAATCGCCTGTCAACACGGGGGGTTCCCGTTCAGGCACGCATTGACACAACGGCGGATATATCATTAAACTAGTTGTATAATTAAATAAATATTATGGAGATGAAGTCTTTTGGATATTGAAGTCATCGGACGTAAAATAGCGGAAGAGCTAAAAAAACACAAAGCAGACCATATTGAAGCCCATATACAGCAATCTGTCTCCAGCCATATTACCTATCGCGGTAAGAAGCTGGAATCCATCGGCAAGAGCAGCGGCGCCGGCGGCAATATACGTGTCCAGCTTAACGGCGGCTGGGGTTTTACCAGTTTCAACAGCTTTGAAGACATTCCCTCCCGCATAGAAATGGCGGTTGAACAGGCAAGGCTTGCCGGTAACGGCAGAAGCTGGCTGGCTAAAAAAGCGCCGGTTGTTGATAAGGTTTCCGCCGGTATAAAAGTAAACCCCATAGATATTCCCCTGTCTGAAAAAAAGAATCTTCTGGATGAATATAACGCCGTCATCTGGAAAACGCCCAAGCTACAAACCTCTGTTATCGGCTATGGCGATGGCTACAGAAAATCTATCTTTATTGATTCCGCGGGCAGCTTTATCCAGCAGGAAAGGGCAGATGTCAGCCTGCGCCTTTCGGCGGTGGCTTCAGACGGCAGCGACGTGCAGCAGGCGAATATGAGCCTGGGCAGCCTCGGCGATTTCAGCCGCATTCAAAACCTTCACGCTGAAATTGCAGATATGTCCAAACGCGCCGTAGCCCTTCTTGCCGCGCCGCAGGTTAAGGGCGGCGAATACACTGTTGTGTTAGACCCTGTGCTGGCAGGCGTCTTCGTGCATGAAGCCTTCGGACACCTTTCGGAATCTGATTTTGTTTATGAAAACGAAAGGATGAGAGAGGTTATGACGCTTGGCAAGCAATTCGGCGGCAAACACCTTAATATAGTAGACGGCGCGCTGGTGCCGAATCTGCGCGGCAGTTATAAATACGACGACGAAGGCGTAGCGGCAACCAAGACCTACCTTATAAAGGAGGGTAAACTGGTGGGGCGGCTGCATTCACGTGAAACCGCCGCCAGGATGGGCGAAAAACCCACCGGCAACGCCCGTGCCGTCAGCTACCGCTATCCGCCCATCGTACGAATGACCAATACCTATATAGAGCCGGGTTCGTCCAGTTTTAAGGATATGATAGCCGATATTAAGGAAGGCGTTTACGCCAAGAACTGGTACGGCGGCACCACCAGCATGGAGATGTTCACCTTTTCCGCCGCCGAAGCCTATATGATTAAGAACGGCAAAATCGGCGGGCTTATGCGCCCGGTTGTGCTTAGCGGCAACGTCTTTAGCACCCTGCAGAATATAGACGCCATCGGCAATGACCTGGATATGAACGAAGGCGGCGGCTGCGGCAAGGGAGAACAATCACCGCTGCCGGTTTCCAACGGCAGCCCGCACATCCGTATACAAAACTGCCTTGTAGGAGGTGCTTAATGCAGCGCATACTGGAACAGGCTAAAAAAGTTGCTGAAAGCGCCGAGGTTTTCAGTGTTACATCTGAAGAAACGCCGGTGCAATTTGAGGCTGACCGCTTAAAGCACATCCAGAGCAAGCAGAGCTGTGTTGCGGCGCTGCGTATCATCAAAAACGGGCGTATCGGTTACAGCGTCTCCACAGACCCGGATGATGTTGATAATCTTGTCAGGGCGGCGGTGGAAACAGCCGAATTCGGTATGAAGGCAGAGTTTGAGCTTCCCTCCCCCACCACATATAAGAAGGTTAATATCTATGACCCAAAAGTAGATGAAGTGCCACTGGGAAAAATGATATCCCTCGGCGAGGAAATGATTGCCGCCGTCAAGGGGCATACCAGGGATATAATATGCGAAGCCGGCGTATCAAAAGATGTTGTTTCCATAAGCATAATTAATTCACTTGGCAACAGCGCTGAATATAGCAAAAGCATCTTTAGCCTTGGTATAGAAGGCAGCCTGATACGCGGCACAGATATGCTTTTTGTCGCCGAAGGCGAAAGCTCCTGCCGCCCGCTGACGAATATAAAAGGTATAATAGATATCGTCCTCAAGCAACTGGACTGGGCAAAAGAGCAGGCTACAGCAACAACTAAAAAGATGCCGGTTATCTTCACCGCCAACGGCGCCGCCAGCGCCCTTATAAGCCCGCTTATGTCCGCCTTTAACGGCAAGACCGTCCTGGAGGGGGCATCTCCGTTAGGCGACAGCCTGGGCAAACCCGTCTTTGATAACAAGCTGAACATCTTTGACGATGCCACTATAGACTACCGCCCCGGCAGCCACCCATTTGACGACGAAGGCATCGCCAGCCGCCGCACTCCTCTTGTTGAAAACGGCGTGCCGTTAAACTTCCTCTATGACCTGCAGACAGCCGCCCTTGCCGGAAAGCAAAGCACCGGCAACGGACACCGCGGCGGCGGTTTGCCATCGCCTTCAGCCAACGCCTTTATTATCCCGCCAGGTGAAACATCTTTTGATGATATGCTGGCGGATATAAAAGAGGGATTGGTAGTTGAATACCTTATGGGCGCCGGGCAGGGCAATGTGCTTGGCGGTGATTTTTCCGGTAACGTTCTTTTGGGTTATAAGGTAGAAAATGGTAAAATAAAGGGCAGGGTTAAGGATACTATGGTATCAGGCAATGTCTATAAGGTGCTGAAAGAAATCGCCGCCATCGGCAATGATGCCAGATGGATAGGCGGCTTTTTATACAGCCCGTCCATTTATTGTCCGAACCTTTCGGTATCTGTAAAAGGATAAACAATAACCCTTCATTTTTCTGTAGAGGTGTAATGCTATTGCTTCAAAGGATTTAATTCGCATCCTTGCCCGCCCCAGGCTCAAAACGCCCAATATGCTGGCAGCCTGGCCTGGCATAAGCAATGTCGCTATGATTACCGCCAGCTATCTTCAGCGCAAGCTTGAATTCAAACCGCTGGCAGATTTGCAACCATCGTATTTCTTCAATCCCACCGGCGTATTGGTAAGGGATAACGTTGTAGAGGATCCTCATTTTCCGCAAAGCCGCTTCTATTACCTTAAAAACAAGTTGGGCAGTGACCTTATCCTCTTTATAGGTGACGCGCAACCCAACACCAAGGAATACGATATGGCTAACTGTATCCTTGATGTGGCACAGAGATTCAAGGTTAAAAGGGTTTATACCTGCGCCGCCGCTTTAACCCGAATTCATCACACCGAACAACCACAGGTCTGGGGCGCCGCCACTAACCAGGAGATAGCCAAAGAGCTTAAAGACTTTGGGCTGGTGCGTTCGGGCAACATTCATATATCCGGCTTGAACGGCTTGCTGCTGGGAACAGCCAAAGAACGCAGTATAGATGGCGTCTGCCTGCTGGGAGAAGTGCCGACATACGCCACCAGGATGCACAACCCGATTGCTGCACTGGCTATACTGGAAAAATTAACGGCTATCCTTGAAATTGAAATAAACACCGAAGAGCTTTCCCAGCTTGCCAGCGAAGCCAGAGAGGCAATGAAGCAGGTGGCTGCCGAAGCAATGGAAGAATACATTGACTTCTTTACCGAACCTATCTGGGAACGCGGTGAAGATGAATACGAAGATGAATGATATCAACGATAATAACAATCAGGAAGATATAACACCCGTAGAGCAGACGATTGCCGAACTGGTGGACGCCGACCAGTCGCTTTTAAATGCCAGGCTTGCCGACCTTTCAGACCTGACACCGCAACAGCTTGACCTGCTGAATGATACTTTTAAGCATATTGAAGCTGCCATGCGGCTTCAGATTTTGCAGCGCCTGATTCAACTTGCCGAGGACGACGTATGCCTTAATTTTGATTCCATTTTCAAGCACCGCCTTGACGATGAAGATGAAGAGATACGCCATGCCGCTATTGAAGGTCTGTGGGAAAACGAGGAAACATCACTTATAGATACGTTTATAAATATGATGCAGAATGACGCCTCTGTAAAAGTTCAGGCGGCGGCGGCTTCGGCATTGGGCAGGTTTGCCATGCTGGCGGAATACCGCAAAATAAACGCCGGTTATACGCCTCTTCTTGCGCAGGCACTACTTTCCCTTTTCAGCGAAAATGGCAAAGATATTGAAGTGCGGCGGCGGGCGCTGGAAGCGGTTGCCCCGCTGAGCCTGCCATCTGTAAACCAGGCAATCACAAAGGCTTACCGCAGCGGTGATATCTTGCTTAAAACCAGCGCTATTTTTGCCATGGGCAGAAACTGCGACCCGGACTGGCTGCCATTCTTAACAACAGAGCTTGTATCTGCCGATGCCCTGCTGCGCTACGAAGCAGCGACAGCCTGCGGTGAACTTGGTGAAGAAGAAGCCGTTTTCCAACTTGTTGAGCTTACCGATGACAGTGATATTGAAGTTCAACTGGCTGCTATCCTGGCGCTGGGTAAAATCGGCGGCAGCGAAGCCCGCCAGCACCTTGAAAGGTGTCTTGAAAGCGGAAGTGAAGCTGTAAGTGAAGCGGCGGCACAAGCCCTGCATGAGCTTGAGGTTATAGTAGAGCCGCTGTCTGCCAATTATATTGAATACGGAGAACTGAATGACTAACGGAGGCAAGGTTGTCGTCTGTGAAAAAACCCTTGATGACGCCGCCAATGACTATGCCTGGCAAACAGACCCGGAACTTACGCATCTTACAGCCACCCATCCTCTTTCAATAGCTTTTCCAGATTATCTTTCAAAATACAAATGCCAGCTTCGTTACAACCGTCCCGGTAAATACAGCTTTTCTATCAAAACGCAAGACGGCAAACACATCGGCAACTGCACCTGCTACAATATCGACGAGTCTCTGGGGGAGACGGAAATAGGCATTATCATCGGTGACCGCAATTACTGGGATAAAGGCTACGGCGCGGATGCCGTTAAATCCCTGGTAGATCATGTTTTCTCTAACATCAGGATTATACGCATATACCTCAAGACGCTGGCTTCAAACAAGCGTGCGCAAAAATGCTTTGCCAAGTGCGGTTTTTCTGCGTGCGGGCAGATTGTTATCGGCGGCAACAGTTACATCCTTATGGAGTTGCATCGTAACAACTGCCGGCAGAACACAGTGAATGGAAACAACCCGTAAAGCCAAGAATTAAGCCTTGATGTCAGCTTTTTGAAGGCAGACAAACGCTGGCTGTGCCTGTAAGCGTCTTTTCCCCTGCCGGATTTTCAATCCAGATTCTTAAAGATACCAGATTAATACCTTCTTCTGTTGATTTCTTAACCACCGTACCCCGGCAGGTGAGTTTCTGCCCGGGCAGGTTCTTACCCTTGTAGGAAAGGGACAGCTTTTTAAGTTCCCCTTCATCACCAATCCAGTCCGTTATCATCTGCCCCAGAAAACTGCCGGCTAACTGCCCGTGGACGATAACGCCGGGCAGCCCCTGTTTTATAGCGTAGTCTTTATCATAATGAATGGGATTGTAATCACCGGAAGCGCCAGCCCACATCACCAGTTGTTTCGTATCCGGGTCTTTAACCAGCGGCGTTACTTCCATCCCTTCTTCTATATCTTCGTAGTATAACTGTTTTTTCATTGGCTTATCTTTAGTAGATTATTACCATCTGGCGGCAGTCCGCCACCTTTTCTTCTTTCTGGTTGCTGTAAGCTATATCAAAGGTTACAAACAGCATCGCGCCGTCTTCCGCCTGCCGCTGCCGCACGTTCTTAACACTGGATACGGCGCTGATAACGTCCCCTGCCCTCACTGTCTGATGGCATTCAAGTTCTGTGCTGCCGTGCAATACGGTTATATCCGGGTCTTCTATATACTTTTTTAGTAACCCGCCGAAGCCCATCGTCAGGATAAGGTTGGGCGGGGCGATTTCCCCGTCCTGCCACAACGGGTTTTCATCACCCACGGCGGCGGCAAAGCGCTTTATCAGCCCTTTTTCAATTTCACAAAGCAATGGCTTGCCCTTAATGCCAGCCTTGCTTTCAAGTTCTCCTATATCTTTTTCGCTAATAGCCAATCTCGTTTTTTCCTGTGCCTGTATTTAAACAAATGGGATTAAAAGTCTATATTAGTATGGATGTGGGTGTCAAGAAAAACAGCCTGGCGTTACCTGTTTAATATCCCGAAAACTGTGCTATAATGCAACCAGTTTTAGGTAAGAGGCTGCTATGACCGCCGAAGATTTCGCATCTGAAAACAAAACCGATAATATCCCTGCTATTCAGACAGATAATCTGACCAAGATTTTTGGCAGCCTGGTTGCCGTGGATGGCGTCAATCTTGAGATTAAGAAGGGAGAGCTTTTCGCTTTCCTTGGACCCAACGGCGCCGGCAAGTCCACCACCATCAATATACTCTGCTGCCTGCTGAAAGCCACCAGCGGCAGCGCCAGTATTTGCGGCTATGATATAAACCGCGAAACCTATAAGGTTAAGCAATCTATAGGTGTTTCCCCGCAGGAAACCACCCTTTCAGAGCATTTGAATTCCATGGAAAACCTGAAACTTATCGGCAGCCTGCACAATATACCGCCGAAAAAGCTGAACAAGTGGTCCGGGATTATGCTGGAGAAAATGGGTCTTGCCGAACGGGCAAAAGACCAGGTGCGTAACTTCTCCGGCGGCATGAAGCGCCGCCTGAGCATCGCCATGGCGTTAATTCATGACCCGCCGGTTATTTTTCTGGACGAGCCGACACTGGGGCTGGACCCACAGGCAAGACGGGCTGTCTGGAATTACATCGCCCGCCTCAAGGGCGAAAAGACGATACTGCTGACCACCCATTATATGGAAGAGGCGGATTACCTGGCTGACCGCATCGGTATTATTGATGACGGCAAGATCGCCGCCCTGGGCGCCCCCGCAGACCTGAAAACAGAAATGATAGACAAGCATACGCTGGTGGTTTACGCCTGGAACATCACCCAAAAGGCAATACTGGAAATGCGCAAGATATACAGCGATGTTAAAATAACCAACGGCACCATTGAAATCAGCGGCAAGCAACCAGATTTGAAAAGCATCGTGGATAATTTGCACTCTCTGGGGGTTATTATCCGCTCTGTTCACTTCAAGGAGCCTACGCTGGAAGACGTCTTTCTTAATATTACCGGCAAGGAGCTGCGCCCATGAGATTCTGGCAGCTCTTTATAAGAAGCCTCAAAGAAACCTACCGTGATCCGCTTGCACTGGGCTTTCTGCTGGCGTTTCCGCTTATGTTTATGCTGCTTTTCGGCTTTGCCTTCGGCGGCGACACGGTGCCAAGCTACAACATCGGCGTTATAGATAACGACGGCAGCCAGCTTTCGCAGAGCTATATAAGCGAAGCCCTTGGCGCGGTTACTATTCTTGAGGTCAGCAGTTTTGATGATGCCAATGACGCCATGCATGAACTTAAACTGGGCGAAATCAGCGCTTATATCGTCTTGCCGGAGGGCTTCGGCGAACAGGCTTTGCATGTTATACAGGGCAGCGAAGGCAACCTTTCGCTGGATATAACCTACGACGAAAGCGACCTGCAGGTATCTCAGCAGATTATTTCCGGCGTTAACACTGCCACCCGCACCTTCGCCGGTATTAAAATACCCATAACCATCAACGCAAACCCCATCAACATAGAAACAGAGATAACCAATATAGACTTTATAAGCCCGGGTATAATCATATTCGGCTTGCTGATTATGATACCCACCGCCGGGCGCATAATGCTGCGGGATAAAGAAAGCCGCTTTCTGCAACGCATGCTGACCACCCCCGCCAAACCCTGGGAGTTTATCGCCGGTTATTCGCTGAGCATGGTGCTGCTGGCTACCGTCCAGATATTTATATTTGTCCTGCTGGGCTGGCTGTTCGGCATGGATATAATCGGCAATATCATGCTGGCATTCGCCATATTCCTGCTTACGGCTATATGCAGCATCGGCATCGGTATGGTGGTGGCTTCGCTTTCAAAATCTGAAAATCAGGGAGAGTCTTTAAGCTGGCTGTTTTCTATGCCACTGGCTATCGTCTCCGGCGTCTGGTTTTCTTCTGAGTTTATGCCGCCCTTTATGCGGACTTTCGCTGACATTTTCCCCTTCTCCCACGCCGTTGACGCCTCTCGGGCGGTCATCACCCGCGGCGTCGGTTTTGAAGCCATAAGCGGAGATTTCTTCTTCCTGATAGGCTGGGCGGTGATTATCTTTATAATCGGCACGGTATTATTCAGCCGGACAATGCGCAGTTAATATGTCTTTCAAAGCTATTGAATGGATGGGTGACAAGTTAAGGCTTGTTGACCAGCGCCTTATTCCCGCCGAAGAGGTTTACCTTGAGCTTAAAAACCACCATCAGGTAGCCGAAGCCATCAGTAATATGACAGTGCGCGGCGCGCCGGCTATCGGCGTGGCGGCTGCCTACGGCATCGCCCTTGGGTCTATTGAAATAAAAACCAGCGATAACAAGAGCTTCTTAAAAGAACTTAACGATATTATAGATTTAATGGCTGCCACACGCCCCACCGCCGTTAACCTTTTCAGCACTACTGAAAGGATGAAACGTATTGCCGCTTCGGGCAAAGACGCCGCCATAGTTCGGCAGGATATTATAGACGAAGCCATCAGCATACACAATGAAGAGGAGGCTTCTTCCGAAGCCATCAGCCGTTTCGGCGCCGAACTTGTAGAGGACAATTCCGGCGTGCTGACACACTGTAACACCGGACCGTTAGCCACTGCCGGTTACGGTACCGCTTTGGGCGTTATCATCCGCGCTTACAGGCAAGGCAAACACCTGCATGTTTTCGCCACCGAAACCCGCCCCCGCTGCCAGGGGGCAAGGCTTACTGCCTGGGAGCTTAAACAGGCAAATGTGCCTTTCACGCTGATTACAGATTCAATGGCAGGTTATGTACTGCACCGCGGCGAAATCGGCTGCGTTATCGTTGGCGCGGACCGCATTGCGGCTAACGGCGATACGGCTAATAAAATCGGCACTTATACGCTGGCGGTGCTGGCAAAGGAAAGCGGCGTGCCTTTTTATGTTGCCGCCCCCACATCAACCATAGACGCTTCTATTAAAAGCGGTGAGGAGATTATTATTGAGCAGCGCAGCCCGGAGGAGGTTACGCACATCAACGGCGTGCGCATCACCCCCGAAGGCGTCAAAGTTATAAACCCCGCCTTTGACGTAACCCCCAACCAGTACATCACCGCCATCATCACCGAAAAGGGTATAATAAGGCAGCCTTTTGAAGAGGGGATTAAATCCATCCCCTAGCCCCTTCCTTTGCTAAAGGAAGGGGAATGATAAAATGAATAAATCCCCCTAGCCCCCTTTTTCAAAGGGGGAATAAAAGTCTCTCCCTTTATTAAAGGGAGATTAAGAGGGATTTCGGGGGAGGGCGGATTAAGAGGGATTTAATTGAATATTATAAGGGGGGAGGATTTGGAAGATATAAATCCATCCCCCTAACCCCCTTCCTTTACTAAAGGAAGGGGGAATAAGAGATTATAAAAGGGGAGTGCAGTGAGAGGGGCGAAGCCCCTCTCCAAAACCCTCCCCCTCTCCTGTGAGGAGAGGGGAATACAGGGGGTGAGGTGGTTAAGATGATTTTAAGAAATGTTAAACTGGCAACATTATTGATTACAGTAACAGCTGTTGGAATTCCTCTCATAACTTACTTTATATTTAATACTACTTTTTTAGAAACAATAACCTTCGCACAAGCAATTTTTAGTGTATTAGCATTAGTTTTTATTATATATACTTTACACATTTCCATTTATACCTTACGCACATCCTTATTACAACTAAACAAAACTATGGCAAAACCAATTATAAATGTAACCTTCAGTGAGGATGAATTATTAGAGACCACCCTAGATCTTCTAAAAGATAGGAGTAACCAGAAAGAATTAGAAATATGGGTCAACAATAATGGTAATTCAGTAGCAAGGTGCTTTCAAATAGATATTGATGTGCCTAAACTTTTAAACCAACCTCTTGCATTAGCTGCCACAAAAACTGGTTTTAGAATACGTGATCAAGAAGAAAAGGCAACATACTTTTTCTGTAATGATGCAGATGATCCTTTGTTTGTAAATATGCCTAAAACAATTGGACTCTTACCTATAGAATTATCTCATAACGATTATCATAATTACCCTGAAAAGCTTGATGTAAAATACAGAGTATATGGTGATTGGGCTGAAACCCAAGAGGGAATTCTAACGGTTTATATAAATAAACAATAAACCAAGGAGGTATTAAATGAAAGAAATTAAAATCGGGGTGATTGGCGGCACAGGGCTGTATGATGTGGAGGGGCTGACAGATGTTGATGAAATCGTTGTGGATACACCCTTCGGCAATCCCAGCGACAGCATTATAACCGGCAAGCTGGGCGGGGTGGGCGTCGCCTTCCTGCCTCGGCATGGGCGGGGTCATTCCATAATCCCCACCGAAGTCCCTTCACAGGCGAACATATACGCCCTTAAATCACTGGGGGTTTCAAGCATCATCGCCATAAACTCTGTCGGCAGCCTTCGGGAAGAAATAAAACAGGGAGACCTGGTTATACCAGACCAGCTTATAGACCGCACCAAAAACCGGGTAAACAGCTTCTTCGGCAACGGTATCGTCGCCCATATCCAGTTCGCAGAGCCATTCTGCCCCTCTTTAAGAAAGCTGCTTTACGATACCGCCATAGAAGCGGGGGCAAATGCCCACGCCAAAGGCACCTATGTTGTGATGGAAGGACCTGCTTTCTCTACCAAGGCTGAATCTCATCTGCACCGTTCGTGGGGGGCAGACCTTATCGGCATGACCGCCCTGCCGGAAGCCAGGCTGGCGCGTGAAGCCGAAATCTGCTACGCTATTGTTGCCTGTGCCACCGATTATGACGTCTGGCATGAAACCGAAGAGGATGTTGGCGTGGAAGTAGTGCTGGAGACGATGCGCAAACAGGAAGAGCTTTGCAAGGATATCATAAAGCTTACCGCGCCGCGCATAGCCGGTTTGCCGTCCTGCGGTTGCCCAAATGCCTTGCAAGGTGCGATTATCACCGCCCCTTACGCCATGCCGCCGGATACCAAAACCAATCTGGAACTTATTATAGGTAAATATATAACAGAGGCTTGAATTGAAAGACACCAGGTTTAATTGCCTGCCGACGATTATCGGCAGTATGCCCCACACAGACCCCATAAAGGCATGTGATTTAATCACACGCTTCCTGAAGGATATTCCCGCCTGGCCGCAACTGCCATTGCGTTCTTGCAAAGAGGGTATGGCGATACAGTTCGGGCAGGGTTTCCCCGGCATCGTTGAAACTGAAAAAAGCATTTTTATAGACCGCTCTCTGGATATTGATAAGCCTTTAGAAGCGCTATATAACGCATATCTGGATAATGATATTGATAAATACCCCGTCGGCAAAGAATACGCCACCGGATTGTATGAACTGGTTTCGCGCACTGATTTAAAGCCGCAGGCGGTCAAGGGGCAAGTTACCGGACCCATAAGCTGGGGGTTAAGCGTTACAGACGAAAACAAACGGGCTGTTCTCTACGACGAAATACTATCAGACGCCGCCGCCAAACTGCTGCGCCTGAAAGCCGGCTGGCAGGAGAAAATGCTTTCCAAACTATCCGATAAGACTATTATGTTTATTGACGAGCCTTCAATGGCTTCCTACGGCTCTGCTTTTTTCTCCCTGCCGAAGGAGAATGTCATAAGCCTGCTGGAAGAGGTGCTTGGGGGCATTAAGGGCATCAGCGGCATCCACTGCTGCGGCAACACAGACTGGTCTTTAATTTTAAGCACAAGCACGGATATTTTGAGCTTTGATACCTATAATTACGCCGAAAGCCTGACTCTCTATCCTGCAGAGGTTAAACGATATCTGGACAGGGGCGGAGCTATCGCCTGGGGTATCGTGCCAAACAGCGAAGACAGCCTTAAAAAAGAAACCGCCGCCAGCCTTAAAGACCGCTTGGAAGAAGCGATAGCCCCCTTTACAAGAAACGGAATCCCTTTCAAACAGCTTATAGAGCAGGCTCTTGTCACACCCAGTTGCAGCCTGTCTTACATAAGCGAAGACGCCGCCGCCCGCACGCTGGAGCTGCTGGCGGATTTATCGGCAGCTATAAGAATAAAGTACTCCTAGCGGTTAGTTTTTTATGGAATGCAATATAAACGCCAATAAAGCTAAATGTAATTGCACCTACGAACCCTGCCCCCGTAAGGGCAAGTGTTGCGAATGCATCACCTATCACCTGAAGCTCAACGAGCTGCCCGCCTGTGCCTTCCCGGATGACATTGAAAAGACTTTTGACCGTTCTTTCAAGCGTTTTGCCGAATATGTTTCGCAAAACAAATAGCCTATTGACCACTTATAGCACTGTGCATTATACTACCTTCACTTTTTACTCATGCATAGCACAAACAGGCTTTCGCTATGCTTTAATATTATGCCAGTTGTCCATATATACCGCTATGCGTTATACTGTTGTTATTAATAATAGCTATATTAGAGGAGATTTATACTATGACATCTGCCGAATTAGAGGAACTTGAAATCCATCCGCTTTTTAAAGAAGCTTTTAGCCAGACCAGCAGCCGGGTTAATAGTATTGCCACAGATGAAGGCACCCGGCGTTTTTTTGCGTCCCTGCTTACAGGAGGCTATACAACGGCAAACGCTATTGTCAACCTGTGTGACGGTATCAAGAAACTCTGGGCAGATGGAGACGCGGCCAAAGCCATGGCATTAACCAGGCTGGGCACCATGCTGATGCTTTCACAGGCATCCCGCTGGCTTGAGGACGCCAATGATGAAAAGGGTGGAAATTCAGCCATCAGCATGGGTGCTATTACAAAGGTATTGTCGCTCTTCGGGGATTTTTCAGATGATACAATCCGGGATTTCGCAATTCTGGATACACAATTCAAATACGAAACAGACCATAAAAGTGATTTCACCCATTTCAAGGTTTTTCTGCTGGCGAAAGCCTGTGAAGCCTGCGGGCATAAAAGCCTGGACATGGAAAAGGTAACTTTCCCCATAAAATCAATGGAGCCGATAACCCGTTCCGGCGCCATTTTGGACTCGGCGACATTGGGGGATATAAACAACATCCGCGCAATCTGGGTGTGCCATTTAATCGGCACACAGGCAATGACAAAATACCACGAGGAGCAAAGTTAGTCTTAATGCCCAAGCTGCCCGATATGGTTAGAGGTTTAATGCAGCCGGAAGCCTATCCTGAACCAACAAAAAGGATCAGGCTGGAACAAACCCAGATGTCCTTCGTCTTCCTTACCGATAACTTTGCCTATAAGATCAAGAAGCCGGTTAACCTGGGTTATCTGGATTACAGCAGCATTGAAAAACGCCTCCACTTCTGCCGTAAGGAGCTTGAGCTTAACCAACGCCTGTGCGGCAACGCCTATCTTGAGGTGGTGAATATAACACGCCGGAAAGACGGTTTTTCAATAAACGGAGAAGGCGAAATTGTGGATTATGCCGTCAAGATGCGCCGCCTCCCCGCCGGCCGCATGATGGACACCCTGCTTGAAGACGAGGGCATTTCCGAAAATATGATAAGCCGCCTGGCGCAAAAGATTGCCGCCTTTCATAAATCTGCTGCAAGCAGTGATGAGATAAACACTTTCGGCAGCATAGACAGCATAAACCTCAATAATGATGAAAACTTCAGCCAGACAAAGGATTACATCGGCAGGACAATATCCCAAAAGCAGTTTGACCTGCTGGCTGAATACACCCGCAGCTTTATCCGTGATAACTCAAACCTGTTTGAGAACAGGGTAAAAGAGGGATATATAAGAGACTGCCACGGAGACCTGCATACCAACCACATCTGCTTTGAAAACGGCATCTGTATCTATGACTGCATTGAGTTTAATGACCGCTTTCGCTACGGTGACACTGGCTCTGAAGTAGCTTTTCTGACGATGGATTTGGATCATCACGGACAGGCAAACCTCAGCCGCAGTTTCGTTAATGAATACATTTCTTTCAGCGGCGATAAAAAACTTAAAGAACTGCTTACTTTCTACAAGTGCTACCGCGCTTATGTAAGGGGCAAAGTCGCCTGCTTTAAGCTGGATGACCCGTATATAACGGCTGAAGAACGTGCTAAAGCGCTGCAAGACGCCATTGGATATTTTGACCTTGCCTATGCTTATGTAAAGCTGCCCAAGACACTTTTTATCACCACCGGGCTGGTTGGCAGCGGCAAGTCCTCACTGGCTCAATCGCTGGCAAAGAGGCTGGGGCTGGTATATATATCCTCTGATATTACCCGCAAACAACTGGCAAATATATGGATAAAAGAAAGGCGCTTTGAGGGCGCAAATACCGGTATCTATTCCCCGGAGTTCTCCAGGAAAACCTACGATACGATGTTTTCAAAAGCAAAACGCGCCCTGAATGAAGGCGGCTCTGTTATTATGGACGCTTCTTTTATAAAAGCCGCCGAACGGGAAAAGGCAAAGGCGCTGGCAGAAGAAACGGGCGCCCGCTTCTTTATACTTGAATGCAAACTTGAAGAAGAGCTTACCCGCCAACGACTTTTTCAAAGGCAGCAGCAGGCTTCGGTATCAGACGGACGATGGGATATATACCAGATGCAAAAGAATATATTTGAAGACGTCACTGAAGCCCCTTTAGACAATCGTGTTATAATTAATAACGAACAGCCGATAAATGATAATGTGAAACAGGTTCTGGATACTATCTATTAAGGAGCAAATTATGACAACGCAGAACAACTTTGATATTAAAGACATCGCCCTGGCTGAAGACGGCAGGCAGCGCATTGAATGGGCGGGGCGTGAAATGCCAGTGCTTAAACTTATAAGTGAACGCTTTGCCAAAGAAAAACCCCTCAATGGCATCCGTATTGCCGCCTGTTTGCACATAACCACCGAAACCGCCAACCTGGCGCTTACGCTTAAAGCGGGCGGGGCTGACGTTGTGCTTTGCGCCTCTAACCCTCTTAGCACGCAGGATGAAGCCGCCGCCGCGCTGGTGGATTACGGTATTCCCACCAACGCTATAAAAGGCGAAGACGATGCCACCTATTACAAGCATATAGACACCGCCCTGGCGCACAAGCCTCAACTCACCGTTGATGACGGCGCAGACCTGGTGGCTATCATACACAAGGATAAAACAGAGCTTCTTAAAGACATTATCGGCGGCACAGAAGAGACGACCACCGGTGTTATCCGCCTGCGCAGCCTTGAAAAAGAGGGCAACCTTAAATATCCCATACTGGCAGTCAATGACGCCTGCACCAAGCACTTCTTTGATAACCGCTACGGCACCGGGCAAAGCACGCTGGACGGCATTATCCGCGCCACCAATATCCTGCTGGCAGGCAAGACGCTGGTTGTCAGCGGCTACGGCTGGTGCGGGCGCGGTATCGCCATGCGGGGCAAGGGCATGGGGGCGCATGTAATAGTAATAGAGGTTGACCCATTGAAGGCTATAGAGGCTGTGATGGACGGTTTCCGCGTTATGCCTATTATGGACGCCGCCCGCATCGGTGACATCTTTGTAACCGTTACCGGAGACAAGCACGTTATTGATAAGCACCACATGGAAGTAATGAAAGACAGCGCAATTATCTGCAACAGCGGGCATTTTAATGTTGAAATCAACATCCCCTCGCTGGAAGAGATGGCGGTTAAGAAGCGCCGCATAAGGCAGTTCGTAGATGAATACACGCTTAAAGACGGGCGCCAGATATTCCTGCTGGGCGAAGGCAGGCTGATTAACCTGGCAGCCGCCGAAGGTCACCCCGCCAGCGTTATGGATATGAGCTTCGCCAACCAGGCATTGTGTCTTGAATATATCGTTAAAAACATGCAGCAGCTTGAGAACAGGGTTTACGGCGTGCCTGAAGCCGTAGATATGCAGATTGCCCGCTTAAAACTGGACGCTATGGGCGTTAAAATAGATACCCTTACGGAAGAACAAAAAATATACCTCAGCAGTTGGCAAGAAGGAACCTAGAAAGGAGAAATATGAGCAACAGTTTTGAAAGTTCTAAAAACTATATGTTTACCTCGGAGTCTGTAACCGAAGGGCACCCGGACAAAATGTGCGACCAGATATCAGACGCCATCCTGGACGCTATTATGAAACAGGACCCCAACGGCAGGGTTGCCTGCGAGGTGGCTACCAATACCGGCATGGTGCTGGTATTGGGTGAAATCAGCACCAAATGTTACGTGGAAGTGCCGCAGATAGTACGCAATACGGTGCGTGATATCGGCTATACCAAACCCGAATACGGCTTTGATTGCAATTCCTGCGGTGTGATGGTTTCTATTACGGAACAGTCTCCCGATATATCCCTGGGCGTCAGCAAGTCTGCGGAAGCCAAAGAGTGCCAGTCTGCGGATAATTACGATGAAATCGGCGCAGGAGACCAGGGAATGATGATCGGCTTTGCCTGCAACGAAACGCCGGAACTTATGCCCCTGCCCATATCCCTTTCTCACCGGCTCGCCCGGCGGCTGGCAGAGGTAAGGAAAGACGGCACGCTGCCCTACCTGCGCCCGGACGGCAAATCACAGGTAACGGTGGAATATCACAACGGCCAGCCTGTAAGGGTGGACAGCGTGGTTATCGGCGCCCAGCATAATCCTGATGTAACACAGGAACAAATACGGCAGGATATTATTGAAAACGTTATTAATAAAATTGTTCCCTCCGCTATGATGGATGACAACACCTGTTATTATGTAAACGCCACCGGACGCTTTGTTATCGGAGGTCCGGTTTCGGATACCGGCTTCACCGGACGCAAGATAATCGTAGATACCTATGGCGGCATTGCCCGCCACGGCGGCGGCGCTTTTTCCGGCAAGGACCCCACCAAGGTTGACCGTTCGGCTTCCTACATGGCGCGCTATATCGCCAAGAATATCGTTGCTGCCGGCATCGCCGAAAGGCTGGAGATTCAGATTGCCTATGTTATCGGTGTGGCGCATCCGCTTTCGGTTTCAGTAGAAGCTTTCGGCACCGCTAAAATAGATAACCAGAAGATAAAAGACCTCATTAAGAAGCATTTTGATATGCGCCCGGCAGCGATAATAGATTACTTCAAGCTGCGCCGTCCCATTTACAAGCAGACGGCGGCTTACGGACACTTCGGCAGGACTGATATTGATCTCCCCTGGGAGAAAACCGACAAAGCCGATATTTTAAGAAAAGAGGCAGGGCTTTAAGGCAATAGCTTAGTTTATAGGTTTAAAACGATGGAAACGTGGGCGATTGTTACACTAGTTCTAGGCACAAGTCTTATTTCCTCTCTCCTAACATTTTGTATTACAAAAATGCAAATAAACCACTCTGACAACCGCCTTAAAAAGGAATTTGAAAGAGCAAGAGAAGTAGAGGCTAGGCAAAGACGATGGGAAGTCAGGGGTGAACCACTACTTAAATTAAGAGATGGTTTAGCCAGCATGGCAGCTAGGTTAGACAGGTTAGTAATTAATACAAAGTTATTAAACCTTTCAAAAGAAGTGGAGAACAATGAGGTACAACAGGTAAAAGAAGGCTTACGTAATCATATGACAAGTGAAGAGTTCCTATCAATTAGATATCTACAGTACGACAAGGAACTGGTAAAACTAATGGGTGAGATTGAAGATGACTATGTGGTACTTCTTGTAATGAATCTGGCTTCTAAGGAGTTAAAAGGGGAATTTAAAGAACTTGAAAAAATGTCCCTGAAAATAAAAAGGAGGATTCCTGTAATTCAGGAGATAATTAATAAACGATTAGAGGAATTATAAGATAGATGGGGAGTTTGAGGGGCAAAGCCCCTCATTAAAATCCCTCTATTTCTCCCTTTACTAAAGGGAGAGGCTTTATCCCCCCTTTGGAAAAGGGGGTCAGGGGGATTTAATTGGTAAAGGGGATACAGGGGATGGGGTTAAATAAAAAATAGAGAAAATAAATAATTAACTAAATAATATAGTTCAGTTATACGGCAATACCAAAAGGAGTTTAATGAGTTTCGATACCTTCAACTTTAACCCGAGCATAATGAAAGGTGTGCGTGCGCTCGGCTACACTGCCCCCACACCGATACAATCACAGGCAATCCCGCCAATTTTGCAGGGACGGGATGTCATCGGCTTAGCCCAAACCGGAACCGGCAAAACGGCGGCTTTTGCGCTGCCCATTCTTGAGCGTCTGCAATCAGGCTCACAGGGAGGATTTGTGCGGGCGCTGGTCGTCTCGCCCACGCGTGAACTTGCCGAACAAATCAGCGATGTTATCAACGGGCTGGGAAGATATACCGGGCTTAAAAGCGTTACCATTTACGGCGGTGTAAACATGGAGCAGCAAATCCGAAACCTGCACACCAGCCCTGATATAGTTGTCGCCTGCCCGGGCCGCCTGATTGACCATCTCTGGAAAGGGTCAATCAACCTTTCCAGCCTTGAAGTTCTGGTTATTGACGAAGCCGACCGCATGCTTGATATGGGCTTTATCCCTGATATCCATAATATCCTGGGCTGCATTTTGCACAAGCACCAGACACTGCTTTTTTCAGCCACCATGCCTTCCAGTATCCGCCGCCTGACGCGTGAATTTCTGCATAACCCGGTTACCGTTCAGATCGGGCACACACTGCCGGCAAAGACAGTATCGCACGTTCTGTATCCGGTAAAACAGCACCTTAAAACAACCCTGCTCATGGGTATCCTGAATAAAACCAAGACGGATTCAGTGCTTGTCTTTACACGCACCAAATACCGAGCCGTACGTGTGGCTCAGCAGCTTACAAGGTCCGGCTACCGCGTGGCTTCACTACAGGGAAACCTGTCCCAGAACCAAAGGCAAACAGCACTCAAAGGCTTCCGTAACGGCTCTATCAAGATACTGGTGGCTACCGACATCGCCGCCCGCGGTATTGATATCCTGAGCATTTCCCACGTCATCAACTATGATATGCCCGAAAGCACAGAGGATTATATTCACCGTATCGGACGCACCGGACGGATTGAAAAAAGCGGTGACGCCATAACCCTGGTAACCGGCGCCGACGCAGACAAAGTTCTTGCCCTGGAGAAGATTCTAAAGGCTCCTCTTGAACGGCTTACGCTTGAAGGGTTTGATTATACCAAGCCCGCGCCGGATAGCGGGCATCGTCCTCCAAGGCGACCGCAACAACCACAAGGTTCACGGCGACCGCAACGGCATACATCAAGAAAACGGGGGATTGGCAAACAAGCATCCATAAATTAGCCTTAAATTGAAATATATATCCCAAATCTACCCGCAATCGTGAATCCTTACACTATATTTGGTATAATCCCAAAGATGAACTTATTGAGATAAATATCGAAGCCCCTCATTACAACCTTCCTTTTTCTTGTAAAGATGGAAGGTATGCAGGAGATGGGATTGATAAAATATAAGGATAATAAATATGTTGGATAATAGCCCAATAAAATTCGGCACAGACGGCTGGAGAGCTATAATCGCCGCAGATTTTACCTTTGAAAACGTGCGTATATGCGCCCAGGCGGTAGCCGTTTATCTTAAAGAAAGCGGTCTTGCCGAACACGGGCTGGTCATCGGTTACGATACCCGCTTCGCCTCTGAAGACTTTGCGCGCGCAACCGCAGAGGTTATCTGCGGCAACGGCATCAAAGTATTTCTGTGCAACAATACCGCACCCACACCGGTTATAAGCTACAGCGTCATTGCCAAAAAAGCCGGCGGGGCGGTAGTTATTACCGCCAGCCACAATCCGGCGCAGTGGAACGGCTTTAAATACAAATCCGAAGACGGCGCCAGCGCCCCGGTTGAAGTGGTCTCCCAGATAGAGAAAAACATCGGCAAAAGCAGTGTTAAATCCATCACTTTAGCCGAAGCCAAAAAACAGAAGCTTGTTGAATACTTTGACCCAGCGCCTCTTTATAGTAAACAGATTAAAAACCTTGCGGATACACAAAGCCTGGGCAACAAGAAGCTGAAGATAGTGGTGGATTCAATGTATGGCGCCGGTATCGGCTATTTCAAAATGCTGCTGGCAGACAGCCCCGGCATTGAAATTATAGAGATTAACGACCACCGCAATCCCTCTTTCCCCGGTATGCGCCAGCCGGAACCGATTGCCGTGAACCTTGAAAAACTGCCCGCCAGAATTAAACAGGAAAAGGCTGATATCGGCATCGCCACTGACGGCGACGCAGACCGCATCGGTATCTTTGATGAAAACGGCGTTTTTCTAACCCAGCTTCAGGCTTATGCCCTGTTGGCTCTTTACCTGCTGGAGGTGCGCAAACAGAAGGGCGCTATTGTTAAAACAATTACCACCTCGGTCATGCTGGACCGCCTGGGCGAAATCTTTGGCGTGCCTGTCTTTGAAACATCGGTCGGCTTCAAATATGTCGCCCCGATGATGATTAAAGAGGACGCCATCATCGGCGGCGAAGAAAGCGGCGGCTATGGCTTCCGTAACCATGTGCCGGAAAGGGATGCCCTGCTTGCCGGATTGTATTTCATAGACTTTATGGCTAAAACCGGTAAAAAACCCTCTCAACTGTTGAGGTATCTATATGATAAAACAGGCGAACACCACTATAACCGCCTTGATATAGAGTTCCCCGAAGAACAGCGACAGGTTATTATAAAACGGGTCAGCGAAAGCTGCCCCAAATCTCTTGATAGCTCTGAGGTAGTTAAAAAAGATGATTTTGACGGCTTTCGTTTCAAACTGAAGGACGGCTCCTGGCTGTTGATACGCTTTTCCGGCACAGAGCCGCTGCTGCGTATATACGCTGAAAGCGACAGCTTGCAACGGGTTGAAAAGCTGCTGAAACTGGGCAGTGATATGGTGGGGATATAGCCAATGATAAATCTTGACGACCCCAATATCTATAATAAACTTGATAAAGAAGGCATGCTTGACCATATCCGTAACCTGCCGCAAATGTGCCGCCGGGCGTGGCAACTGGCAGAGTCTTTCATCCTGCCTGAAGATTACTCTGCCGTAAACAAGGTGGTGGTGCTGGGGATGGGTGGCTCTGCCATCGGCGGAGACCTGGCAGCCAGTCTGGTGGCAGATGAATCTAAAGTGCCTGTAATTGTCCACCGGGGCTATGATTTACCCGCCTTCATTGATGAAAACACACTTGTCATCGCCTCCAGCTATTCCGGCATAACCGAGGAAACGCTTTGCGCCTTCAGGCAAGCCCTGGATACAAAGGCCAAGAAGCTGGTTATTACCACCGGCGGTAAACTGAAAATCCTTGCTGAAGAACAGAATATACCCGTTTTCTGCTTTGATTACAGTTGCCAGCCCCGCGCCGCCCTACCCTTCAGCCTGCTGCCTATCCTCAACTTTATGCAGAGATTGGGTTTTATACAAGATATTTCCACGGATGTATCTGAAATGGTAGCAGCGATGGAACAGTTATCTTCTAAAACAGACATAATAATACCGGTTGAATCTAACAAAGCTAAACGTCTGGCGCAAAATCTTTGCGGCAAGCTGGCGGTTATATACGGCGCCGGTATAACCGCAGAGGTCGCCCACCGCTGGAAGACCCAGCTAAACGAAAACAGCAAGGCATGGGCTTTTCATGAAGCCCTGCCTGAACTTAACCACAATGCTATCGTTGGCTATTGCTTCCCGCAGGAAATGTCTTCAAATACAGCCGTGGTGATGCTTAAATCCAGCCATTTGCCGCCGCCTGTTGCCTTGCGCTGCGATATAACCTCTCAGTTGCTTGATAAGGCGGATATATGTGTTCATATGGTAAATGGGTCAGGCAATAGCGCACTGGCACAGGTTATGTGTCTGGTGCTGTTTGGAGACTATGTCAGCTTTTATCTGGCAATCCTCAATAATACCGACCCCACGCCGGTAGATGCGATAAACTTCCTGAAAAGCGAAATGTCCAAAAATAAGAAAGACAGGGATTTTTAAGCCCCTGTCTTTCATTTTCTTCTATTATTTATTATTTTTTATTATTCTAACGCTTGGTGTACTGCGGTGCCTTGCGGGCGCGTTTCAAGCCGGGTTTCTGCCTCTCTTTAACACGCGAATCACGGGTGAGTAATCCACCCTGCCGCAGCGGCAGCTTATGCTTTTCGTTTTCGTCCAGCAGCGCGCGGGCTATCCCATGTGATATTGCGCCGCACTGACCGGCGATACCGCCGCCATCAACCTTTATTATGATATCGTATTTACCGACGGTCTCTGTAACTTCCATTGGTTTCATTATAATCTGGCGATGCGCATCCCGGTTGAACCTTTCTTCATAGGGCATACCGTTAACCGTGATAGCTCCGCTGCCCGGCATCAGCCTTACCTGAGCCACTGCTTCCTTGCGTTTACCCGTACCGTGAGAATATTCTTTCTTCTTCAATATATGCCTCGTATTTCCAGACTATTTATTTTCGGCTGTCTTTACCGGATGAGGGTGTGAATCTCCGGCATAGACCCTCAGTTTCTTTATCATGCTGTTGCCCAGGCGATTTCCCGGCAGCATACCCTTAACAGCATGCTCTATCACCCATTCCGGTTTCTTTTTAAGCATATCCCCCAGGGCAACGCTTCTGAAGCCACCGGGGTAATTTGAATGGCGGTAATACAGTTTCTGCTTGGCTTTATTACCAGTGAACTTAACCTTGGCGGCGTTTATAATAACCACGTAATCGCCGGTATCCAGATGACGGCTGAATATCGCCTTGTGTTTTCCCATAAGCAGGCGCGCAGCCTCTGTCGCCATTTTGCCCAATATCTGTCCCTTGGCATCTATTACATGCCATTCGCGCTTTATTTCTCCGGCTTTTACACTATAGGTTTTCAATATCGTATTCCTCTAGATTCTTTTTATAATTTACCTTCATAAGGCATAGTCCGCAGGCAGGTGCCGCCGGTCCCGCCAAGCCCATCCGCCTGGCTTCCATTATACTATGAAACCGCTTTACAGTCATCTTTGCCATTCCGACCCTTACTAACGCACCGACGGTATTCCTTACCTGATGCGCTAAAAAAGCGTTGGCAGCCATATGGAAGGTGACCATTTCCCCGTTTCTTTCAAACCTGGCTTCACTTACCCGGCGCACGGTACTTTTTACATCGTCCCCCAAATTGCTGGCAAACGAAGCGTAATCTTTCTGCCCAACCAGCAGTCCCGCCGCTTCGTTCATTTTTTCAATGTCCAGATCGCTGCTTACCCTGTAGCTATAGCTGTCCCACAGCGGAGAACGCATTTGCCTGTTAAGTATGCGATACTTGTATTCGCGGCTGACGGCATCTTTTCTTACGTTAAAGGATTCTGCCATCCTGTAAGCCGCCTTAACTGCAATATCATCCGGCAGATAATAGTTCAAACCGCCGGTAAAGGCAGAAGTTGCCAGTTTTGAATCTGTCCTGAAGCTGGCTACCTGCCCCTCTGCATGCACACCGCTGTCGGTACGGCTGGAAGCCGCCACACGTATATTTTCCCCGGTAAGCGCTTTCAGCGCTTTTTCCAGCTCTCCCTGGATTGTCGGCTGCCCCTTCTGGAGCTGAAAACCGTGATAACGATGCCCGTTATACTCCAGCGCCACTGTCAACCTGGTGGTTTTTCCCAGTTCAGCAGCATCTTCTGCATCAACGTTTGGGGATTTCCCATGGAATGCCGTCTCCGGTTTTGCCATCGTCATAGCATCAACCATTATTTCACTAACTCTATTTGCGCCATGCTGGCGTTGTCTCCCAATCTTGGTCCCAGCTTGGTTATGCGTGTATAGCCGCCGGTTCGTTCGGCGTATCTGACAGCGATATCCTTAATGACTTTATCCACCAGCGATTTGTCATATAGATAAGCCAGCATCTGCCGCCGGGCTTCCAGCCCGTCTTTTTTGCCCAGCGTTATCATTTTTTCCGCTAGAGCCTGTATCTCTTTAGCCTTGGCTTCGGTTGTCCTGATTTTTTCATATGCCAGCAAATCGGTTACCAGATTACGGAACAATGCTTTCCGGTGACCGGTGGACCGGCTTAATCCTCTTCCAGCTACTTTATGTTTCATTTCTTATTCCCGCTATTTTATATTATTCTTCAGCCGTCTCTTCGGCTTCTTCATTTTTCTTGCTTTTTGTCTTTTTCTTTGCCGGTTTCTTTACCTCTGCAATCTCCGGGCTGAAAGAAATCCCCATTTCCCTGAGTCTTTCGTCTATCTCCAGTTTTGATTTCTGTCCGAAGTTTCTCAGTGAAAGCAGTTCATTTATATCCGTGCTTATAAGCTCACCGACAGTGTTTATGCCGCTGCGCCTCAGGCAGTTTATTGCACGCACCGAAAGATTCATCTGCTCTACCGGCATATTATAGACATCATCAGAGATAGCCGCCCGCAGCGCCTCTTTTTCCTCTGCAATCTGTGAAACGCGGCTGTAATCAACAAAGGGGTTTATCTGCTCTATCAATATACTGGCGGCGCTGCTTATGGCATCCGCCGGCGTTATAGTACCGTTGGTCCATACTTCCATATACACCTGTTCACGGCTGGTTTCACGCCCGGCATGCGCCTGGTCCACTGTAAAGTTAACTTTGCGCACCGGTGCGAAAATAGCATCCACCGGTATAGTTCCCGCCGGCATCCCGTCTCCGGATTCCGCCGTCCTGTATCCGGTGCCCAGTTCCACGCTGAACTCTATGTTCAACCCGGTTTCAGAGTTATCCAGTGTTGCCAGATAAAGCTCCGGGTTTACAATTTCAAAATCCAGCGACGTGTCTATGCACGAAGCGTCTATTTTACCGGCATCGCTTTTCTCCAGCGTCATCTTGCCGGGTTGACCGGCAAGGGCTTTTATGTTTATCTCTTTAACATTCAACAGGAACTCCAGCACGTCTTCCTTCACACCCGGAATAGATGTGAACTCGTGCTGAATCCCTTCTATTCTCACCTGCGTTATTGCCGCTCCGGTAAGATAGCCGAGTAAAACCCGCCGCATGGCATTGCCGAGGGTCGTGCCAAAACCCTTTTCAAGCGGCCCCACCAGGAAACGCCCATAGTTTTCAGCACTCTCAATACACTCTATGCTTGGTATTGCCAGGGTAGCCAATGCAACCTCCTTATTACCTACCTTGAATAGTATTCCACAACAGAGGAGACATCAAATTGCGCCTCAACATCGTCCGGCGTCGGCAATGATGATACCTGGGCGGTAAGCTGCTGCTTATCCAGGCTCAACCAGTTGGGTATCGCCTGCCCGCCAATGGCTTCTGCTCTCTGTTTATAGTATTCGCTTTTTTTACTTCTTTCGTGCCATGTTATTTTGTCACCCTCTTTTATCAGGCAAGAGGGAATATCCGTTTTGCGTCCGTTCAGCAGTATATGCCCATGCTGCACTATCTGGCGCGCCTGAGCGCGCGAATCAGCGAAACCAAGGCGATAGACGACATTATCCAGCCGCCTCTCCAGCAGCACCAGCAGGTTTTCACCCGTTATGCCCGGCTGCCTGCCGGCTTCAGCAAAGAAACGCCGAAATTGCCTTTCAAGCATACCGTAACTGTTGCGGACTTTCTGTTTCTCCCGCAGTTGCTGCCCGCGGTCTGAAATACGCCTGCGTCTTCCCAATTGCGGTCCGGGGGGTTTTGGACGTTTGTCCAGCGTGCATTTGGTTATGCACTTATCTCCCTTTAGCATTAACTTGTCACCGCTGCGGCGGCACAAACGGCAGACTGCTCCTGTATATCTTGCCATATCTTCTCCTACACCCTTCGCCTTTTAGGCGGACGGCACCCGTTATGCGGAATGGGCGTTACATCCCTGATGCTTGTTATAAAAAGCCCGGAACTCTGCAAAGCCCTGATGGCAGCTTCTCTGCCGCTGCCGGGTCCCTTAACAACCACTTCAACCTGCTTAAGACCATGCTCCATTGCCTTTCGGGCGGCATTGGTGGCTGCCAGTTGTGCGGCATAAGGCGTGCCCTTGCGCGAACCCTTGAAACCGGCGGTGCCGGAACTGGACCAGGCAAGAACATTGCCGTTGGGATCTGTCAAGGTAACGATAGTGTTGTTAAAGGTCGCCTGTATGCAGGCTCTGCCTTCAGGGACAGACTTGCGCTCCCGCTTCCTTGTTTTAACTTTTTTCTTCTGTGGCATATATTACTCCCGTTTTTACTTCTTGGACATACCGCGGCGCTGTCCTCTGCCGGCAACCGTCTTGCGCGTGCCACGCTTGGTGCGGGCGTTGGTGCGCGTGCGCTGCCCTCTGGCAGGCAAACCCCGGCGGTGCCTTAAGCCACGATAGCTGCCAATATCCATAAGGCGTTTTATATTCAGGTCCACTTCCTTGCGAAGCTCACCCTCAACACGATATTCCTTGTCTATAACCTCCCGCAGGCGGTTAACCTCTTCTTCGGTAAGCGCAGAGACCTTGGTTTCCGCTTTAATATTGGTCTGTTCCAGTATCTTAAAGCTGGTAGTTCTGCCGATGCCATATATATACTGCAGCGAAACCCAGACCTGTTTTTCCTTAGGGATATCTATTCCAGCTATACGTGCCATTTAATCCTCCTGGTGAACACAGGGTTAACCCTGCCTCTGCTTATGCTTCGGATTGGGGCAGATATTTCTGACTACCCCTTTCCGTTTTACTATCTTGCATTTATCGCAGATTGTTTTAACCGATGCTCTTACTTTCATTTTCTTCTCTCTTTTAACGCCTACTTAAAGCGATATGTAATCCTTCCGCGGCTGAGGTCATAGGGCGAAAGCTCCACCAACACCCTGTCCCCGGGTAAAACCCTTATATAGTGAACCCTTATTTTACCCGATATATGCGCCAGCACCTTGTGCCCGTTAGCCAGCTCTACACGAAAAGTGGCGTTAGGCAAAGCCTCAACCACCGTCCCCTCAACCTCTATAGCTTCCTTTTTAGACATAATACACCGCTTATACAGCGGTAAGCACCTCCGCCTTCCCATTAGTAATAGCAATTGTATGCTCAAAGTGGGCTGAAAGTCCACCATCGGCGGTTATTACCACCCAGTGGTCATCCCCCACACGTGTGCGCCAGTCTCCTGTATTTACCATCGGCTCCAGCGCCATCACCATTCCCTTTTTAAGCTCTATCCCTTCACCGGCTCTGCCGAAATTGGGCACCTGCGGGTCTTCGTGCATTTCTTTGCCGATGCCATGCCCGGTGTATTCTCGCACTACCGAATATCCCCTTGATTCAACATAGTTCTGAATCGCCGCTGATATATCTCCCAGCCTGCCGCCGTCTTTGGCAGCGACGATCCCGGCATTAAGGGAATCCCTGGTAGTTGCCAGCAAATCTTTTGCCTGGCGGCTGCCTTCCCCTACTATAACCGATATAGCGGCATCACCCTGATAACCTTTATAAATTGACCCCAGGTCAAGGGACACTATATCACCTTCTTTTATAATCCGCTCGCCGGGAATGCCGTGCACTATCTCTTCGTTTATAGAAACGCACAGGTTTGCCGGAAAACCATGATAGCCCAGAAAAGAAGGCTTGGCGCCCCGCTTTTCCAGCCCGCTGGCGGCAATCTTATCCAGCTCTTTTGTTTTCATTCCCGCTTTAACTTTAATACTAAGCTCCTCTAGTATTTCACCCACAATCCGACCAGCCTGCCGCATTATAGCAACTTCCTGTTCAGATTTTATAATTATACTCATTTTTTAATAATCCCGCTGCCGATGGCATCCAGCATTTTTTCTGTTATATCCTCTACGCTTCCCTGCCCATCCACCTCTGCCAGTTTCCCCTGCCGCCGGTAATATTCAATTAACGGCATTGTCTCGGCAAAATAAACCTTTAGCCTTTTCG
Source organism: Dehalococcoidales bacterium (assembly GCA_963674855.2). Taxonomy (GTDB): domain Bacteria; phylum Chloroflexota; class Dehalococcoidia; order Dehalococcoidales. Next base: position 495,056 of record CAXXST010000002.1, on the reverse strand, counting down.
CCACCGTTTCGGCGTTATCATCCGGTCTCTGGTAAAGCTCACCACCGCAATAACGGCATTTGCCTTCCGGCTTCTTTTGCGAATTGCTGTTACAGTGGGGCTTCTGGCAATCCCGGCACACCCGCCGTCCTATCAAACGCCTGACCAGCTCTTCTTCCGGCACGTCAATATAAAGCACCCTGTCAATTTTCTTATTCTTCTTTTTAAGGTCTGCATCCAGCGCTTCAGCCTGTTGCAAGTTTCGCGGGAAACCATCCAGTATTACCCCGTTATCACAATCCGCCGCCGCTACCCTTTGCATAATCATCTTTATGGTTATCTCATCCGGTACCAGCGCCCCGCTTGCCATATAACCCTTTACCCTGACGCCCAGTTCGTCGCCCCTCTCTACAGCTTGCCTGAACAAGTCTCCAGAGGCGATATGCGCCATCTCCATCTCCCTGGCGATGGCTACAGCCTGCGTGCCCTTGCCTGCCCCGGGAGCCCCTAAAACAACAATATACATCTTTTTATTCCTGTTTCAAACCTTCAAAAAGATGCTGGTTTTTATATCTATTTAATAAAGCCTTCATAGCGCCGCATCACCAGTTGTGCTTCCATCTGTTTCATTGTGTCCAGCACTACGCCCACCACGATAAGCATACCGAAACTGGACATCTGGACAACTTCAACATTGGTAATCTCGCGGGCAATGAAGGGTATTATAGCCACGAACGCCAAAAACAGCGCGCCGCCCCAGGTTATGCGGTTTATTACGCCATCCAGATAAGCCGCCGTCTGCTTGCCGGGTCTTATCCCCGGCACAAAACCGCCCTGCCGCTGTAATGTTCCGGGCAAATCCTGCTGGGCGAATATAATCTTGGTATAGAAAAAGGCAAAACCAATAACCATTACAAAGAACAATCCCCAGTACACCAGCCCCAGCGGCATACCGGCATTTGGATTAAATATGTTCTGTATATGATTGGCAAAATTGGGGTCAGCGCCAGTGGGATTGGCGAAATAGCTGGCGATTACACCGGGGAATATAACCAGCGCCATGGCGAATATCAGCGGTATCATTCCGGCAGTATTTACCCTTAAAGGTATATGCGTGGAACCCGCTTGCTTATACATCCTGCCGCCCTTGAACACGCTTTTGGCATATTGCACCGGAATACGCCGGTGAGCTTCGGTGAATATCACTATGAGCATTGTAGTAGCCAGCCCTATTACCAAAAACGCCAGCAAACCCATAAGCTGCCCCTGCTCCTGCGCCAGAAAACCGCGCCCTATCATTTCCGGCAGCCCGGCAACGATGCCGGCGAATATTATAATTGAAATCCCGTTGCCAATGCCATACTGTGTAATCTGCTCTCCCAGCCATATTATAAACATTGTGCCGGCTATCATAGCCATAATTATAGCCGCCGTAGTCAATCCGTCAGAGCTTGCAACCGCTCCCTCTGCGCGTAATATCGTAAGCTGCCCGTAACCGGCTAACGCCGCCAGCGGTATCACCAGCCAGTGGGTTATCAGGTTTATTTTGTTCCTGCCGGCTTCACCCTCTTGGGAAAGCGCCTGCAGTTTGGGGATTACCGGTGTCATAAGCGTCATAACGATGGTAGCCGTAATATAGGGATAAACTCCCATGGCTGCTACACTGAAGTTTCTCATCGCCCCGCCGCTGAACATATCAAACATGCCCATCAGGGCGTTCTGTTCAAAAAGTTCCTGCAATGCTTCCGGATCAACACCGGGCAACGGCACATGCGCCACCAGCCTGAAGGCTACAAGGATGCCGAAGGTTATAAGTATGCGCCGCCTCAGGTCTGGCAGATTAAAGGCATCTACCATCGCCTGCAAAAGCTTAGGTCTGGCTATTTTCCACCCCCTCGGCTTTGCCGCCGGCGGCTTCTATCTTTGCCCTGGCTGCCGCCGAAAACTTATCCGCTTTTACGGTAATCGCTTTTTTAATATCACCTTCCGCCAGCACTTTTAACGGCAGTTTTTTTGTTTTAATAATACCAGCCTTCAGCATTTCTTCTGCCGATACCTCGCTGCCAGCCTCAAAAACATCAAGCATAGACAGCTTGACAATAGTATATTCTTTCTTAAATATGTTGGTAAAACCCCTCAGGCGCGGCAAGCGTTTGATTATGGGTAACTGACCGCCCTCAAAACCAGGCCTGATGCGGTAGCCGGAACGTGATTTCTGTCCTTTGCAGCCTCTGCCGGAATATGTGCCGTTACCGCTGCCATCGCCGCGTCCGACACGCTTTCTGTCTTTCTTGGCTCCCGGTGCCGCCGATAATTCATGCTGTTTCACTAGCTGGCTTCCTCCACATTTACCAGGTGTCTTACCTTTAATATCATACCCCTCAGACTGTCTGAATCCTCTTTTACGACGCTTTGATTCATCTTTTTCAAACCGAGGGATTTAAGTGTCCTTTTCTGGTCTTCGGCATATCCAATGCCGCTTTTCACCAGTGTTATACGCAGATTAGTCACCGGCAGCTTCCTCCGCCCTGGGCTGTATGCCTCTGCGCTTTGCCAACTCTTCTTTAGGATCCCTGAGCTGGCTTAAGCCGAGGATAGTCGCCTTGGCGACATTCACGCGGTTGGCGCTGCCCATAGATTTGGTAAGGATATCCTTTATTCCGGCGGCTTCCACCACCGCCCTTACGCTGCCGCCGGCGATTATTCCTGTTCCCGGCGCTGCCGGCTTCAACAGCACCTTGGCAGCTCCGAAACGCACCGTTGTCTGGTACGGGATGGTATTGCCTGCCATTTTTACCTCTATGAGGTTCTTCTTGGCGACGGCACCAGCTTTGTTTATGGCTTCCGGCACTTCATTGGACTTACCAATGCCTATACCGACATGCCCGTTGCCGTCTCCGGCAACTACCAGGGCGCTGAAACTCAGCCTTCGCCCTCCCTTTACCACCTTGGAAACGCGGTTTAGATAAACCAGTTTATCATTTAGCGCCAGATCCATCGGATCCACTTTGCTTTTTATAAGCTTTTTTGCCACTGTTGAAACCTTTCCCCTAGAACTTCAATCCGCCCTTGCGGGCTGCTTCAGCCAATTTTTTAACCCGGCCATGATATTTATAGCCGCCGCGGTCAAAAACAACCTGCTTGATACCGGCATCCTTAGCCTTTTTGGCTATCAAACTGCCAACAAGCTCTGACTGGGCGGCTTTGTTCTTGCCGTTTTTTTCACTTCTTAAGTCTGCATCCAGGGTTGACGCTGCCGCCATTGTGTGACCCTGTATGTCATCTATAACCTGTGCATATATATGCTGCAAGCTGCGGTAGACACACAGGCGCGGCCTTACATCCGTTCCCTTGACCTTCTGGCGCACCCTGTCGTGCCGCCCGCTGCGGGCGATTCTCTTTTTATCTTTACCCATTACCCTGCACCACCTATAGCCTTGCCGGCTTTACCCGGCTTAAGGCGGACAACCTCGCCGGCATAGCGGATTCCCTTGCCTTTATATGAATCCGGCGGGCGCACAGCCCGTATCTCAGCCGCCATTTGGCCGACACTCTCTTTATTAATACCCTTAACCTTAATCTTGTTGGCTCCTTCTATTTCTACGGTTACGCCCTGCGGCGGCATCATTTCAACCAGATGTGAAAAGCCAACGCGCAGCACCAGCTTTTCGCCGTCTTTCTCTGCCCGGTAGCCGACGCCCACAATTTCCAGGTCTTTTTCAAAACCCTGGTCAACTCCCTTTACCATGTTGGCTAGGAGAGAGCGCATCAACCCGTGCAGTGAACGATGCTCTTTGCCATCGCTGGGACGGCTGACCGTAAGTATATTATCCTCCAGCTTGATGGACATATCGCGGTTGAACTTGCGGCTTAACTCCCCCCTGGGACCGCTGACATCAACCTGTCTGCCCTTTATATTGACCGTCACCCCGGACGGCACTTCTATAGGTGATTTTCCTATTCTAGACATTTATAATTCCTAAATCTTTTTTTACCAGACGTAGCATAATAACTCGCCGCCGATACCCTGATGCCAGGCTTTGCTGCCTGTCATAACCCCTTTTGAGGTGGAAACAACTGTAATACCCTGTCCGCCGTAGATGCGCGGTATCTCGTTGCGCTGCACATACACCCGCAGACCGGGCTTGCTGACCCTCTTCAGCCCGCTTATTATGGACCTGTTATTATCAACGTATCTTAGTATAATTTTAATCTGCCGGTGCGGCGCATTTCCCTGCACCTCGTATTCCGTTATAAAGCCTTCCTGCCGCAGTATCTTGGCTATATAGAGCTTCATCCTGGATGCCGGCACCAGCACGCTGTCATGCCTTGCCATAATGGCATTGCGTATTCTGGTTAACATATCCGCTATTGGATCTGAAAAAGCCATTTTTCTTAATCCTCTTTAATATTTACTTGCTTTATATTTTGTTTAATCTACCAGCTTGATTTTCTTACGCCCGGTATATGCCCGTCAAGCGCCATTTTGCGGAAACATATCCTGCACAGACCGAAAGCCCTTATATAAGCGCGCGGCCTTCCGCATAACTGGCATCGGTTGTGCTGCTGCACCTTATATTTTGTCGGCCTTTGTGATTTTATTACTTTTGATTTCTTTGCCATATCTACCTCAATCCTTGCTGAAAGGCATCCCCAGAAGCTCCAGCAGATGCCTGGCTTCTTCATCTGTGCGGGCGCTGGTGTTTATGCATATTTCAAATCCGCGTACCTTATCAACTTTGTCATAGTCTATCTCCGGGAATACCGTCTGCTCTTTGATTCCCAATGTATAGTTGCCGTTGCCGTCCATCGCTGTTGGCGAAACACCGCTGAACTCTCTTATGCGCGGCAAAACGATATTCATCAACTTATCCAGAAAGTTATACATCCTTTCACCACGCAGCGTCACTTTCAAACCAATCGGCATACCTTCCCTCAACTTGAAAGCCGCTATTGACTTTCTGGAACGGGTGGTTACCGGATGTTGACCGGCAATGGCGGTTATATCAGCTTCGGCTGATTCCAGCGCCTTGGCATTTGTAATTGCTTCGCCGACACCTATATTAAGCACTACCTTTTTCAGGTGCGGCACCTGCATAACATTTTTATAGCCGTACTGCTTCATCAGCCCGGGAACAACTTCGTTCTTATACTTTTCCTTTAGCTGCGGCATCTAGTCAACCACCTCCTGGCATGCACGGCAGAAACGCACCTTTTTACCATCTTCCAAAAATCTGAAACCGATACGGACAGGTTTATTGCACTTATCACAAAAATACATAACCTTGGAAACATGCAACGGCGCTTCAAGTTCTATCACACCGGCTTGCCTTGCCTGTCCGGTTGCCCGGGCGTGCCTTTTTATGAAGTTGATGCCTTCCACTATAAGCGTTTCTTCTTTAGGATGAGCAAAGCGCACCTTGCCTTTTTTACCTTTGTCCTTGCCGGCTAAAACCATTACAGTATCGTTTTTTCTTATATTCATAATTAAAGTACCTCGGGCGCCAGCGAAATAATCTTGGTGAAGTTCTTTTCCCTTAGTTCGCGCGCCACCGGACCAAATATACGTGTCCCTTTGGGATTGTTTTTATCATCAAGTATAACGGCTGCGTTTTCATCAAAACATATGTAGGAGCCGTCCGGGCGGCGGTATTTCCGGGCGCAACGCACAATTACCGCCCGCACCACTTCCTTTTTCTTGACCACCGCCTCCGGCGTAGCCCTTTTTACAGAAGCTACAATTACATCGCCTATATAGGCGTATTTGCGACCGGTGCCTCCGGGTATGTTTATGCACATAAGCTGACGGGCGCCGGTGTTATCTGCCACTTTTAATCTGGTATAGGTTTGTATCATATCCGTTTACTGCCTTTATACAACTTCCTGTGGTTTAATCTCCACAACTTCTTTCCGTGTAATTATTTCGTCTATGCGCCAGCGTTTCTGGCGCGAAAGCGGGCGTGTTTCTATAATTCTTACTTTATCGCCCTCGCGGCACTTGTTGCCTTCATCGTGGGCTTTGTACTTTATCACCCTCTTAAAGGTCTTTTTATATATAGGATGGCGCTTGAGCGTCTCAACAGCAACAACCACCGTCTTTTCCATTTTGTCGCTGGCGACGAAACCAACCCTTGTCTTGCGCTTCTCTTTCATGATTATTTAACCTGCCTTATACCCAGTTCCCGCTGCCTCATCTCTGTTTTTATGCGGGCGATTGTTCTTTTTGTTTTTGGTATCTCCCTGTGATTTTTAAGCTGCTTGGTGGCGGCCTCAAAGCGCATCTTAAAACACGCCTGGTACGCCTCCTCCAGGTGCTTCTTTAATTCCTCATCGCTGAGCGCTCTTATTTCTTTAGCGTTCAATTTGCACCGGCTCCTTCGCTGGCAGATTCAACAGTGGCTGCCTGTTTGACCACAAATGTTGTCTTGAACGGCAGTTTGTGTGATGCCAGCCGTATTGCTTCCTTGGCTGTTTCCTCATCCACACCACTTAGCTCAAACAGCATCCTGCCCCTCTTTACCGCCGCTACCCAGTGGTCCGGCGCGCCCTTGCCACTGCCCATTCTGGTTTCAGCCGCTTTCTTGGTGACCGGCTTGTCCGGGAACACGCGTATCCATACCTTTCCACCGCGCTTTATGTAACGCACAATAGCCCGGCGGGCGGCTTCTATCTGGCGGCTGGTCATCCAATATGTTTCCATCGCCTTCAAACCATAATCGCCGAAGTTGATGTCTGCCCCTTTCAGCGCCTTGCCTCGGCGGTGCCCCTTGTGGCTTTTGCGGTATTTAACCCTCTTCGGTTGTAGCATCCGTCTTCCCTGCCTCTATTTCTTCAGCCTTTTTTGTTTTTGTCTTTTTGGCTGTTTCTTTTGCTTTTGTCTTTTTATCTGCCGTTTCCGCCTTATCGGCTTTGGCTTTCGTTACCTTTTTTTCTGCCTTGGCTTCTGTCTTTTTTCCTTCTTTTACGGCTGCGGCTTTGGTTTTTGCCGTTACCTTTTTCTCTACTTCTTTTTCCGCTTCCTCTGCCGCCGCTTTTTTAGGTGCTGCCTTTTTGGCTTTTGGCTTGGTTTCTTTCTCTGCCTTTACCTCTTCCTTAACCTCTTCGGCAACTTCCTCTTTTACGTCTTTCTTCTTAACAACCTTCTTAGCCTTAGGCTTTTCTTTCTCTTCTTCTATTGGCACGGCTTCAGCTTCTGCTGCAACCTCTGCCTTTTCAGCCTTCTTTTCTTTTTTAGCTTCAACCGGCTCTGTCTTTACAGGCTGTTCCTTTGCAATTTCAACCGGTGTTTCCTCAAGCGGTTTTTCCTCAACCTCCGGCAGTATGTCTCCGCGATATATCCATACCTTTACGCCGATTCGCCCCAGCGTGGTGTTCGCCTCTGTAAAGCCATAATCTATATCGGCTCTCAGCGTGTGCAGCGGCACCCTTCCCTGGTGCATCATCTGGCGGCGGGCAATTTCAACTCCGCCCAGCCTGCCAGAGCATATTATTCTCATTCCAAGGGCGCCTGCCTGCATGGTGCGGAATATGGATTGCTTCATTGCCCTGCGATAAGCAATGCGGCGCTCCATCTGTTCGGCTACGCTTCTTGCGACCAGATAGGCGTCCAGTTCCGGCTGGCGTATCTCCTGTATATTTAATTGTATCTTCTTGCCTATAAGGTCTTCAAGATAATGGCGGGTTTCATCTACCCGCTGTCCGCCGCGTCCGATAACAATACCGGGGCGGGCGGTGTTTATATTTATAGACACCTTGTTTGCCTGGCGTTCAATTTCCACCAGCGAAACACCGGCTTCGGCATACTTTTCCCTTATAGCCTTGCGGATTTTTACATCTTCCTGGATGAACTCCGGGTAGTGCTTATCGGCATACCATTTTGCCTGCCAGTCCCGTATGACACCTATTCTGAATCCGGTTGGATGAACCTTGCGCCCCATTAGTCCTCCTGCTCCTCTACAATAACCGTAATATGACTAGAGCGTTTTATTATGCTGCCCGCCCTTCCTCTTGCCCGCGGGCGAAACCTTTTCATTGACGGCGCCTCATCGGCATGGATTTTAACAATTTTTAAATCCGCCGGCGTCATCTGAAAATTATTCTCTGCGTTAGCCGCCGCCGATTTTACCGTCTTTGCGACCGTCTTTGCCAGCGGCGATGGTGAAAACCTGAGCATGTTCAAGGCTTCTTCAACCTTCCTGCCCCTTACCATATCCGCCAGTGGGCGTATCTTTGTCGGCGATATACCTGTGTTTCTGGCTACTGCTTTAACTTCCATTTTTATTCCTTATAATTGCTGTTATCTGAAAGACTGCTAAGGCCTCTTTACCTGGCTGACCTTTTCGCCTTTGCCTACATGCCCTCTGAATGTCCTGGTTATGGCAAACTCTCCCAGCTTGTGACCGACCATATTTTCGGTTATGAATATCGGCACATGCCTTCTGCCATCATGCACGCCTATATTAAGCCCCACCATCTGCGGCAGGATAGTGCAGGCGCGCGCCCATGTTTTTATAACAACCTTCTGGTTAGACTTCTGCGCCTTTTCCACCTTCGCCATCAGCTTGGCATTTATTGCCGGTCCTTTTTTTACAGATCTTGACATTCTATCTATTTACCTCTGCGTTTAACTATCAGCTTATCCGAAGCCTTTTTCTTGCGTGTCTTGTATCCCAGCGCCGGTTTGCCCCAAGGTGTTTTCGGTCCCGGCATACCTACCGGAGAACGTCCTTCACCGCCACCGTGCGGATGGTCGTTCGGATTCATTGCCGAACCCCTCACCTGCGGTCTTCTTCCCATCCAGCGCACTCTTCCGGCTTTGCCCAGTTTTATATTCTGGTGGTCGGTATTACCTACCTGACCGATAGTCGCCATGCATTCGCTGCGTATGCGCCGCATTTCGCCGGACGGCAGGCGTATCAGCGTATAATCGCCTTCCTTCGCCATCAGCTGCGCCGCACCGCCGGCGCTGCGCACCATCTTGGCTCCCCTGCCCTTTTCCATTTCTATATTGTGAATCATTGTGCCGCTTGGTATCTGGTTCAGTGGCATTGCGTTGCCAGCTTTAAGCTCAGCATCTGCCCCGGTTTTCACTGTATCATCCACATTCAACCCCAACGGCGCCAGTATATAGCGTTTATCGCCATCGGCGTAAAATATAAGGGCGATGTTTGCCGAACGGTTAGGATCATATTCAATGGAAGCCACCCTGCCCGGCACGCCTTCTTTATCTCTTTTGAAATCAATAATACGCAGTTGCCGCTTGGCGCCGCCCCCGCGATGCCTGACGCTTATGCGCCCCTGGTTATTGCGTCCGGCTTTCTTTTTTAGTGGCTTAAGCAGGGATTTCTCCGGCTTGCTCTTGGTAATCTCCTCAAAGCTTGAGCCTGTCATTCCCCGTCTGCCGGGTGATGTTGGTTTGTATGTTTTAAGTGCCATTATTTATAATATCTCCCCTTTTTAAGAGGCTATACTCCCTCGAATAATTCTATTTTATTGCCCTCTTTCAGGGTTACGACCGCTTTTTTCCAGGACGGCGTTAATACCTGCTGCCTGCCTATGCGCCTCTGTTTGCCATGCACAGTTATTATATTAACCTTGGCTACTTCCACACTAAAGGCTGTTTCCACCGCCTGCTTTACCATGTGCTTGTTGGCTTTGGGGGCAATCTCAAAGGCATATTTCCCCAGTTCCTGAAGCTGCACATTCTTTTCGGTTACCAGCGGACGGGTTAAAACATCATATACGTTCATATCTAAGCCGCCTCCCTGCCCCACAATTGCTCCACCTGACGCAGCGCTTCTTCGGTTATCAGCAGCATCTTGTGACTGGTGAGGTCCACTACGTTTAATAGTTGTGCCGGAGTAGTATCTACATCCGGCAGGTTACGCGCTGATTTTACCACGTTTTGCATTGCACCGCTGACGGCGATCAAAGCTGATTTTTCTATCCCCAGCGCAGTTATTATCTTTAACATATCCTTTGTCTTTGGCTCTTCAATATTAAGCTCATCTATAATCATCATTTCTTTGCTCTTTGCCTTGGCTGAAAGCACGCAACGCAGCGCCAGCCGCCGCATCTTCTTGGGCATTGCCTGGCGATAACTCCTCGGCTTGGGGCCAAAAGTAACGCCGCCGCCACGCCTCAGTGGTGACCTGACACTTCCGGCACGGGCGCGTCCTGTGTGCTTCTGGCGATACATTTTTTGTTTGCTTCCGGCAACCTCTGCGCGCGTCTTGGTGCAGGCGGTACCCTGGCGGGCATTCGCCATCTGCCTTACCAGCGCCTGGTGAACCACTGCCGCGTTAGGCTCTACACCGAAAACACCGTCATCAATGTCTATCTGTTTTACAACTTCGCCGTTTTTATTATATACAGAAAACTGCATCGTATTAAGCCGACTTCCTTATTAATAATATTCCGTTTGCTCCGCCGGGGACAGCCCCTTTTACAATAAGCAGGTTTTTCTCTTTGTCTGCCTTGATAACCTCCAGCTTGCGCGCCGTTACGCGGTCATTGCCCATCCTGCCCGGCATACGCGTGCCTTTCAGCACCCTTGATGGCGAGGCTGATGCACCAATGGAGCCGCCGGCGCGGTGCCTGTCTGACTGACCGTGTGTTTTAGGGCCACCGCCAAAGTTATAACGCTTGACTACACCGGCAAAACCCTTGCCTTTGGATATGCCGGTAACGTCTATCAGGTCACCGGCTTCAAACATGCTTACATCTATGCTGTCGCCCACTTTAACGCCCTTGGCGTCATTCAGGCGGAACTCTTTAAGGTAACGGAAGTTCCCCAAATCTTTTACCTGCCCCTTTTGGGGAGACTTCATTTTTTTGGCCTCGCCAAAGCCCAGTTGGGCGGCGTTATAGCCGTCTTTATCATCGGTTTTAAGCTGCACCACAACACAAGGACCGGCGGCAACGGCGGTTACCGCCTCCGCTTTGCCGTTTTCGCGGAACAACTGTGTCATTCCCAGTTTTTTACCTATAATTCCGTTAATCATAATTATTATCTTTATCTACTCTTTTTTCTTACCTATGATTTTATATCTATTCCCACCCCGGAAGGCAGGTTAAGGTTTGTTATGGCGTCTATCGTCTTTGATGTGGTCTCTACTATATCTATAAGGCGCTTGTATGTGCGTATTTCAAACTGTTCCTGCGAATCCTTGTCTATGAAAGGCGAGCGGATAACACCCAGTTTTTTAATGTGTGTCGGCATTGGCACCGGGCCGGTAACCACTGCGCCGGTTCTTTCCAGCGCTTCTACAATCTGCCTTGCCGCCTGGTCAAGTATTTTGTGGTCAAAACCTTTTAGTTTTATGCGAATTTTCTGCTTCTGCATTTGTGACCTTTTTTGTTTTATTATTTGCCGGTGGCTTTATCTCTCAGCTCGGTAGCCATCTCTGCCGGCAGTTCTCTGTATTGATGGAACTCCATTGAACTGGTTGCCCTGCCCTGGGTCAATGACCTCAGGCTGGTTGTATATCCAAACGTCTCAGCCAGCGGCAGAAGTGAATTTATGGTTGATGTTCCTTCGCTGGTGTCTAAAGATTCTATCTGCCCCCTTCTTGAACTGAGGTCGCCAATGACATCTCCCATGAACTGCTCCGGCGTAACCACTTCCAGTTTCATAACAGGCTCCAGTATAACCGGATTGGCTTTATTCAAGCCTTTTTTGAACGCCATAGAGCCAGCCATTTTGAAAGCCATTTCCGAAGAGTCAACATCGTGAAAGCTGCCATCGTAAAGTGTAACCTGGACATCTATCACCGGATAACCGGCGGTACCGCCGTTTTCCATAGCCTCTTTTATGCCGGCTTCGGCAGCCTGGATAAAGTTCTTGGGCAAAGTGCCGCCTTTTATTTTATCAATAAACTTGAATCCCTCGCCATGTTCCAGCGGCTCTACTTCAATGTTTACGTGTCCGTACTGCCCGCGTCCACCGCTCTGCCTTATAAACCTGCCTTCGGCTTTTGCGGCGGCTTTTATAGTTTCCTTGAATGCCACGCGCGGATTGCCAACTTTCGCTATTACTTTGTATTCACCCAGCAGGCGGCTTACAATAACCTCTACATGCAACTCGCCCATGCCGGATATTATAGTCTGCCCGGTTTCCTCGTTATAATTCACCCTGAAGGTGGGGTCTTCCTCTGTCAGTTTCTGCAGGGCTTCTCCCATTTTATCCCGGTCTTCCCTGGTCTTGGGTTCAATGGCCACCGAGATTACCGGTTCCGGGAAGCGTATAGATTCCAGCACAATCTGCTGGGTGGCTTCGCTAAGGGTATCTCCGGTAAATGTATCTTTAAGCCCCATGGTGGCGATAATCGCCCCGGTATCGGCTTCGTTCACTTCTTCATAGCGGTTGGCGTGCATAACCATAAGCCGCCCGATGCGTTCTCTTTTTGCGCGGGTTGAATTGAAAACCTGCGCCCCGGCTTTTACCCTGCCGGAATAAACTCTTAAATATACCAGCCGCCCTACATAGGGGTCTGAAACCACCTTGAAAGCCAGCGCCGCAAAAGGCTCTTCGTCACTGGCGTTACGGGTTACTGTTTCACCGCTTTTAACGCTTACTGCCGTTACCGGCGGCATATCCAGCGGTGATGGCAGGTAGTCTATAACAGCGCCAAGCAACAGCCTGGTGCCTTTATTCTTAAGCGCGCTGCCGCAGAGAACAGGAATGCCCTTGTTTGCCAGGGTAATCTTCCTGAGGGCGGCTTTTATTTCGGAAACGCTTATTTCCTTGCCTTCAAGATAGGCTTCCATTATGGCATCATCTTCTTCGGATAGCTTTTCTATAAGAATCTGGCGATATTTTTCACAGTTTTCTATCTCTGATTCCGGTATTTCTATCTCTTTGGCTGCCGAATCTATCTTGCCGTCAAAAAGCCAGGCTTTCTGTTCTATCAGGTCAATAATGCCTTTGAATGTTTCTTCCTTGCCTATCGGCAATTGCACCAGTATCGGTTTGGCGCGCAGGCGTGTTTCTATCATTGAAATGCAGCGTTTCAGGTTCGCTCCCACCCGGTCCATCTTGTTTATCATGCATACCCGCGGCACGCCGTACTTGTCAGCCTGTCGCCATACTGTTTCAGACTGGGCTTCAACACCGGCGACAGCATCAAATACGACAACACCGCCGTCAAGAACCCTTAAACTTCGTTCTACCTCGGCGGTGAAATCCACGTGCCCCGGCGTATCTATAATATTTATACGGTGATCCTGCCAGTAACAGGTGGTGGCGGCGGCGGTTATGGTAATTCCCCGCTGCCTCTCCTGCTCCATCCAGTCCATCACCGCTGTGCCTTCGTGCACTTCGCCGATTTTATATGTCCTGCCGGTGTAGTAGAGTATGCGTTCGGTAACAGTGGTCTTACCGGCATCTATATGCGCGATAATACCTATGTTACGTATTTTTTCTAATGGGAAACTTCTAGGCATTTTAGTTTGTGACCCTTTTTCTATAATTTTTGCAGTGCTAATCGGAGTCCCCTTACCATCTATAATGGGCGAAGGCCCTGTTAGCCTCTGCCATTTTATGTGTATCTTCTCTTTTCTTTACGGCAGCTCCCTGCCCCTTGGCGGCATCCAAAAACTCGGCTGCCAGTTTTTCAGCCATAGAACGTCCAGACCTTGCCCTTGCGGCTTTAAGCAGCCACCTTATAGCCAGCGCGCTGTCACGCCCGGCGCGGACTTCCACCGGCACCTGGTATGTAGCGCCGCCAACGCGTCTGGGTTTAACCTCAAGCAAGGGGGTTGCGTTGCGCAACGCCTGCTTTAATACGCTGATTGGCTCTTTCTTCTCTGTCTGTTCCATTATATCCAGCGCACCGTAAACAACCCTTTCAGCAGTCGTCTTCTTGCCGCTTAACATTACCTTGTTAATCAGCTTTGCTACAGTTTCACTGCCGTATTTTGAATCCGGCGCCATTATTCTTTTTTTAGCCGCTGCTCTTCTTGGCATTTTTCCTCCCGGACTTAGCCGCTGTTAAGCGTGCTTTTGGCGCGTTTAGCGCCGTATTTACTGCGCCCCTGCTTGCGGCCAGCAACACCGCTGGCATCCAGCGCACCCCTTATAATATGGTAGCGGACACCAGGTAAATCCGGCACCCGCCCACCGCGAATAAGAACTACCGAATGCTCCTGCAATTCATGCCCCTCTCCCGGAATGTAAGCCGTTACCTCCATACCGTTGCTGAGGCGCACTCTGGCAATCTTGCGCAGCGCCGAATTCGGTTTCTTGGGTGTTGTCGTCTTTACCTGAACACATACACCACGCTTCTGCGGCGAGCCTTTTTCACGTATCATCCGGTTTTTAAGGGCATTATAGTTAAAGCGCAGCGCCGGCGTCTTGGCTTTCCTGGCAGCCGTCTTGCGCCCTTTTCTTACAAGCTGGTTTACTGTTGGCACATCGCCTCCTTTTTACCAGATAACAACCTAAAGGATGAGCCTAGGCTCATCCTTTGCAAGCCACAAGAACTGTTCAACCCATCTGGTGTATTTGCTAAATCAGTTCTCTTTATAGTGAACTAACAAATCTCAATGCAGACTTTATCATATATTAAGACTGGATGTCAACAATCTCCAGCTTTGCAAAGTAAAATATTGATGTAATATTTATACTTGTTATGCTGCTTGACAAAACATACGCCTGCGTGTTATCTTTTTTTCTGGAAGGCAATGTAAAAATGCTTAAAAATATTAAAGCTGTCGATTACGCGTATTACAACTATTATTACTTTACATTTTCCTGGCGGCATCAGCCGCGTACGGGGGGTATAGACACGTAATCTTAAGCCAGATAACAGGCGCTGAATATAAATCCTCCCGGTGGAGGATTTTTTAATTTAAGGGGAAATAAAATATCAGGGGGATAAAATGATTATCATGAAGAAATCGGCAACCAAAGAGGATATCAGGAATGTCATTGATGAAATTGAAAAGCGCGGTTTAAGGGCTGACGTCTCCAAGGGCGAATACAGGACGGTTATCGGGCTTGTGGGAGATGAAAGCAAGGCATCCTTTACCCATCTTTCGGTTATGCCGGGTGTAAAAGAAGCGCGTATGGTGGAAATACCATACAAGCTCATCAGCCGTGAATACAGTGAACTGTTTGTAGACAAGGACGAAAGCCGCGCTGTGAATGTGGGATACGGTGTAGAAATAGGCGGCAGCGAGCCGGTATTCATCGCAGGTCCCTGCGCCGTTGAAAGCAGGAAACAGCTCTTTCGCATTGCCGAAGAGGTTAAAGCCGCCGGCGCACATGTATTGAGGGGCGGCGTCTTCAAGCCCAGAAGCTCAGTGCATTCCTTCCAGGGGCTTGGCTCCCTCGGTGAAACCGAAGCCAGGGAAGCCCTTGGCTGGCTTCAGGAAGCCGGGCACAAATATGAAATGCCGGTTATGACAGAGGTCAGAGGAGAGCTTCAGGCAAACCTGATTTCCGAATACTCTGATATCCTCCAGATAGGCTCTCGCAATATGTATGACCAGGATTTGCTTGGCACAGTCGGCAGGACTGGCAAACCGGTGCTGCTTAAAAGGCATTTTGGCGCCAGCATTGAGGAGATGCTTTCTTTCTCTGAATATATCGTCGCCGAAGGCAACAAGGACGTTATCCTGTGCGAGCGCGGTATTGT
The DNA here is from genome assembly GCA_963674855.2 of Dehalococcoidales bacterium. Lineage (GTDB taxonomy): Bacteria > Chloroflexota > Dehalococcoidia > Dehalococcoidales. The sequence continues at coordinate 479,439 of CAXXST010000002.1, read as the reverse complement.
CCCCGTCGGCAAGGGCAACAGCTACACACGCTATATACTGGATCTGGCGGCGGTGCCGGTTATCCAGCACGAAAGCTACCTGCCGGTGATTGTTGACCCCAGCCACGCCGCCGGCAGGCGCGATTTAATCTTTGATATGAGCTGTGCCGCCATCGCCATCGGCGCAAGCGGGCTGGTAGTAGAGGCGCACTATAATCCGGCAGAGGCGATAGTGGACGCCCAGCAAATGATAACGCCGGCAGAGCTTAAAGACCTGATAGAAACCTGTAAAAATATCCACAAGACAGTGACACCGGCGCGTAAAAAGGCTAGAGTATCATAGATGAAAGAAATCAGCGTCAATCTGGGCGACAGGAGCTACGGCGTTCTAATCGGCGGCGGCTTGCTTTCTGAAACCGGCAGGCTGCTTAAAGACAGGGGTTTTACCGGCAAGATTGTTATAATAACCAATCCGCCGGTGCAAAAACTATACGGCGATGTTCTGGCAGAAAGCCTTAAAGCCGCAGGTTTTGAGGTAACCGTTTTATCTGTCGCCGACGGCGAGGAGAACAAATCACTGGATAGCGCCGGCAGGCTGTATAAAGAGCTTGCCGATAGCTATGCCATTCGCACGACGCCTGTTCTGGCGCTTGGCGGCGGTGTTATCGGGGACCTTGCCGGTTTCGTGGCTTCAACCTACATGCGCGGCATTCCTTTCGTCCAGATACCAACGACGCTTCTGGCGCAGGTGGACAGCAGTATCGGCGGCAAGGTGGCGGTAAACCACGGCAAGCTTAAGAATGAAATCGGCTCTTTTTACCAGCCAAAGCTGGTGATAGCCGATACGGCAACGCTGAAAACACTGCCGCCGGAGCAGTTTGCCAACGGCATGGCGGAAGTCATAAAGAGCGCCGTCATCCGTGATACCGCTTTCTTCTCTTTTATTGAAAACAGTATATATAATAGGAAGGCGAATGATGATATCCCGTTTGAAGAAATGGTTTTCCGCGCCGCCGGCATCAAGGCAGATGTCGTCGCTAATGACGAGCTGGACACCGGCTTGCGCAATATCCTGAACTTCGGTCATACTGTCGGTCATGCTGTTGAAACTGTTTCTGATTTCAGGGTAAGCCACGGCGAAGCGGTAGCTCTGGGTATGTTGGCGGAAGCCGCCATCGCCCTTAAAAGCGGCTTCTTCAGCGATGAAGAGCTGTCGCGCCTGAAAAAGATAATAGCCGCCGCCGGTCTGCCAACTGAGATGCCAAATCTTGACGCTGATAAAATGATAGAGGCTATGAGGCACGACAAAAAGATTACCAGCGATAAGATCAAGTTTGTTCTGCCCAAAGCGATAGGCGATGTTTTCATCAGCGAAGACGTCAGCCCCGCCCTCATAGAGGAGGTATTAAAAAACTAAATGATAAAGCCATCAATCTGCGCCTGTGTTATAAATAAGGATATTGAAGCGGTTTCTGAGATTGAGCCGCTGGTTGATTTTTTAGAGGTGCGTATAGACCTCATCGGCGAAGGCTGGGAAGAAACCGCCCGCCAGCTTAACAAGCCCTGGATAGCCTGCAACCGTATCACCTCTGAAGGCGGTAAATGGCAGGGTAATGAAGCCAGGCGCAAGGAAGAGTTGCTTAAAGCCATACAGCTTGGGGCAAGTATTATAGATATAGAGCTTACAACCCCCAACGTTGCTAATTTCGTGCCGCTGATTAAGAAAAAGGCAAAGTGCCTGCTTTCATATCATGACACCGAAAAGACTCCTCCGCCTGATGAATTGAAGAAGATTATAAAACGCCAGATAGCAGCCGGCGCTGATATCTGCAAGCTGGTTACCACCGCCACCGAAGCCGCCGATAACCTCACTGTTTTAAGCCTTATCCCGCAGTTCCCGCAGGCAAATATAATCGCTTTCACTATGGGCCCGCTGGGTTTATCCAGCCGTATTTTAAGCCCGCTTTGCGGCAGCTTTCTAACCTATGCGTCAGTTAAAAAGGGCGCCGAAGCCGCCCCGGGGCAGCTTACGGCAAACGAGCTGCATAATCTATACAATCTGGTGCAACGATGATAACAGGTAAGACTAAAATCTGCGGCTTAATCGGCAACCCGGTAGAACACAGCATGTCTCCGGCGATGCACAACGCCGCTTTTGCCAGCCTGAAGCTGGATTTTGCCTATATTCCCTTTCGCGTTGAAAATGATGCCCTGGCAGACGCCGTTAAGGCGATAAAAGCCCTCAATATGCGCGGGCTGAATGTTACCATTCCGCACAAGGTTGCCGTTATTCCCCTGCTGGATGAACTGGAACCTCTGGCTGAAAGTATCGGCGCCGTTAATACTATCGTAAACGATAACGGCAGACTGAAAGGCTGCAACACAGATGCCAGTGGCTTCCTGAACGCCATGCTGGAAAAGGGTGTGGAGCCGCGCAATAAAAAGGCAGTTGTCATCGGCGCGGGCGGCGCTTCACGCGCTATCTGCTTCACGCTGGCGGAAAGGGACGCTGAAATCGTAATCCTTAACCGGCAGCAGGAAATATCCTGGGCGGTAGAGCTTGCCGCCGCTGTTTCAGGCTGTTTCAAAAAAGATGTCAAAGCGCTGGAGCTTAACAACAATAATCTGGCGATGGCGCTGGATTCAGCCGATATACTGATAAACGCTACCAGTGTCGGCATGAGCCCTAACGTAAATCATTCCCCGGTACCGGCTGAAATGCTTAAGCCCGGGCTGTCTGTTTTTGACGCCGTCTATAATCCCCTGAAAACAAAACTCTTAACGGAAGCTGAAAACGCCGGAGCTTTAACCGTAAGCGGGCTGGATATGCTGGTATGGCAGGGAGCTTTAGCCTTTGAATTGTGGACCGGCGTTAAAGCCCCCATAGGTATAATGAAGACAAATGCCCTGAAAGCGTTAATAAGTAATGAAGACTAACATAGCCCTGACGGGCTTTATGGGCGCCGGTAAATCCACCATCGCCGGATTGCTGGCAAAAAGGCTGGGCAAGCAGGCGGCAGAGCTTGATAAGCTGATAGAGCTTAAGGCAGGCAAATCCATCGCCAACATCTTCAGTGAAGATGGCGAAGACGCTTTCCGCCGCCTTGAGATTGAACTTACCGCAGAAATTGCCGCCAAGGATAACCAGGTTATTTCCTGCGGCGGCGGCATCGTGCTGAATAGAATCAATACAGACAGGCTCAAAGAGAAGGGGGTCATTATCTACCTCAGGGCTGCCCCGGAGGTATTACACAACCGCATAATCAACAAAAAGATAGACAGACCGCTGCTCAAGGGCGATGACAGCCTGCAAACTGTTAAGGACATGATGTGGATAAGGCAGCCCCTTTATGAAAGCAGCGCCGATATTATTATAGATACTACGGATTTAGATACCGAAGAGACTGTTGAACTTATTATTAAGCGAACGAGGAACTATGAAGGCTTTAATTAAAAAAAGCGGGATGCATGGAGAAGCCGCCGCCCCTGCATCCAAAAGCTACACCATACGCGCCCTGATGTGCGCCGCGCTGGCGAATGGTGAAAGCCATATATTAAACCCCCTCACCGCAGACGACACCGAAGCTGCCGCCGGGGTGCTTTCACAAATCGGCGTTTCTATTATAAAAGATAAAGACTGCTGGCGAATACTGGGCGGCAGTTTTCACCAGCCGAAAGCAGACCTTTTCTGCCGTGATTCCGCCGCCACCTTAAGGTTTATGACAGCCATAGCCTCATTAGTGCCGGGCGGTTGCCGGCTGACTGCCGGTGATTCTCTGTCTAAAAGACCAATAGAACCGCTGCCTTCAGCCTTAGCCCAACTTGGCATAAAATGCTCTGTTGAGAACAATGCGGTTATAGTGCAAGGCGGTTGTGTCAATGGCGGCACTGTTGAACTGCCGGGGGATATAAGCTCCCAGTTTGTCTCTGCCCTGCTATTTATTGCGCCTATGGCAAAGGATAATGTGTTCATTATATTAACCACCCCACCCCGTTCCAAGCCTTATCTTGAAATGACACTGGAATGTATGCAGCAATTCGGCATTGATAGCGGAGTTTCAAACGACCTTGCCATGTTTGGCTTAATGCCGCAGCAATACAAGCCCATTGAATACACAGTTGAGGGAGACTGGTCTTCGGCTTCTTACCTGCTGGCGCTGGGGGCTGCCTGCGGCAAGGTTAAGGTCAATAATCTGAAAACCGACAGTTTGCAGGGAGACCGAATAATGCTAAACTTACTGCAACAAATGGGCGCAAACATAGAATTAAAAGAAGACTCTGTTACCGCGCATAAATCAAACCTGAAAGCGATTACGGCGGATTTAGCAGACTGCATTGACCTGCTGCCGACAATGGCAGTGCTGGCGGCGCTGGCTGAAGGCGAAAGCCGTTTCAGTGGCATCAGCCGCGCCAGGATAAAGGAATGCGACCGCGTTATGGCGGTTAAAGACGGGCTTAATAGAATGGGTATTGAAGTTATTGAAGAAGAAGACAGCATTACTATTAGTGGCGGCAGCCCGTCCGGCGCAGCAATTGACAGCTTTAACGACCACCGTATCGCAATGGCTTTCAGCGTGCTTGGGGCAGCGGTTGGTGATACCGTGATAAACAATGCCGAATGCGTATCCAAAACCTACCCCGGTTACTGGGATGTATTTCAAAATCTGGGCGGTGAGGTAAAACTGGATGGCTAACAGTCTGGGTAAACTTTTCAGGGTAACCAGCTTTGGCGAAAGCCATGGACGGCTTGTCGGTGTTGTTATTGACGGCTGCCCTGCCGGGCTGGAGATAAACCAGGCGGATATCCAGAAGGAACTGGATAAACGCAAGCCGGCGCAAACAGCGGCTTCCACTTCCAGAAAAGAGGCAGATGAAGCCGATATCCTTTCCGGCATAATGAACGGGAGGACCACCGGCGCGCCTGTCTGCCTGGCGGTTTGGAACAAAGACGTTAAATCCGCCGATTACGAGGAAACAAAGAACATATTCAGACCGGGGCATGCCGATTTTACCTCTTATATTAAATACAACGGCTACGGCGATTACCGCGGCGGCGGCAGGTTCTCCGGCAGGATAACCGCCGGCTTCGTTATGGCGGGGGCTGTTGCCCGCAAGCTGCTTGAAACTATCGGTGTAGAGATAATAGCGCACACCGTAGAGATTGGCGGTATAGCCGCCGGCAGGATGAGCTATGAAGAAATAAAGAGGAATATTAACAGTAATCTGTTGCGCTGCGCTGATAAAGAAGCTGCCGTTAAAATGGCGGCGGCAATAGAAGAAGCCAGGCGTATTGGAGACAGCCTGGGCGGTATTGTTGAAGGGATTGCCCCGGTATTGCCGGTGGGGCTGGGCGAGCCTGTTTTCAGCCGCCTGGACGGAGAACTGGCTAAAGCCCTGTTCGCCATACCGTCGGTCAAAGGGGTTGAATTCGGCGCCGGTTTCGGCTCCGCCCGGATGAAAGGCTCTGAAAACAACGACCCGTTAAGCGTAGAAAACGGCAGGATTATAACCAAGACGAATAATGCCGGCGGTGTCCTTGGCGGCATAAGCAACGGAATGCCGCTGGTGGTACGGGTGGCGGTAAAGCCAACACCCTCCATAGCCGCCGCCCAGCAGACGCTGGATATGCAGAAAATGCAGGAAACGCAGCTTGAAATAAAAGGCAGGCACGATGTCTGCATCGTGCCGAGGGCGGCAGCCGTTGTGGAAGCCATGATGGCGCTTACGCTGTGTGATTTAGCCCTGAGAGCCGGTTTTATAGCGGAGACAATATAGTGAATATAGAAGATTTAAGAGTAAAAATAGATGACATTGATAACAATATCATCAGCCTTATCGCCGAAAGGCTGAGGCTGGCTGAAAAAATCGGCGGCATTAAAAAGCAGAACGGCAGACAGATAGAGGACAAGCACCGCGAAGAGCTTATCCTGGATCATATCAAGGCTATCGCCGGAAGCAAGGGTATCAACCAGACGGATATAGAAGAAATCTATCGCCGTATATTCACCGCCTCCAAGAGCATACAGGGGGCCATAGTCGCCTTTCAGGGCGAATTGGGGGCTTACAGCGAAGCGGCAGCCGCCAGCTTTTTCGGCGCCGGCGTGCAGGTTAAGCCGTATGAAAGCTTTGAAAATGTCTTTCGGGCGGTAGAACAGGGAGAAGCGCAGTTCGGCATCACGCCTGTGGAAAACTCTCTGGAGGGCAGCATCAGCAAGAGCTATGACCTGCTGCTGGATTCCAGCCTGAATGTGTGCGGCGAAATAGAACTAAAAATATCTCATTGTCTTATTGCCAACCCCGGCGTAACGCTATCTTCTCTGAAAAAGATATATTCTCATCCGCAGGCGCTGGGTCAGTGCCAGGCGTTTATAAAACACCTGAACTGTGAGCTTATACCCACATACGACACCGCCGGCAGCGTCAAGATGATAAAGGAAAAGGGCATCACCGATGGCGCCGCCATCGCCAGCGCGCGGGCGGCTAAAATCTACAATATGAACGTAATCAACTGCGGCATAGAAGACAACCCGCACAACTTTACCCGTTTCTTCGTGCTTTCAAAACACGGCGCGCCGCCCTCCGGTAACGACAGGACATCAGTCGTCTTTGCCGTCAAGCACAAACCGGGGGCTTTGTTCCAGTTTCTTTCCAAACTGGCGGATAATAATATAAACATGTCCAAACTTGAATCCAGGCCTACGCGCCAGAAGCCATGGGATTACAACTTCTATATGGATATAGACGGACACCGCGAAGATGAATCCTTTATAAAGGCTTTGAAGCAACTGGAGGATTATGCTATCTTTATAAAAGTTCTAGGCTCTTATCCCAAAGCCAGAACAGCAACCGGAGAGTAATATGAAGATAGCCATCATCGGCGGCTCCGGCAGGATGGGTCATTGGTTCGCTTCCCTGCTGGCGGCTGAAGGCAAAGACATCCTGCTTATAGGCCGCAATCAGCAGAAGCTGGAGAAATCTCTGGGCAGCCTCAAGGCTTCTGTTTCTACCGATTTTTCAGACACAAAGACAGCCGATGCCGTTATAATTTCTGTGCCGGTAAACCACTTTGAGGAAACCGTAAGGAAGCTCAGCCCTCACACCCATCCGCAGCAGATTATACTTGACGTTACCTCTGTAAAAACACTGCCGATAGATGTCATGCACAAGCATATAAAGACAGGGCGTATTCTGGGCACGCACCCGGTTTTTGGTCCCGGCGCCAGGAGCCTGGCTAACCAGAACTGCGTGCTGACGCCCACAAACGAACAGGAAAACATTCTGGCGCAAAGGGTGAAAAGTTATCTGGAAAGCAGGGGGGCTAAAGTCAGCCTTATGACGCCGGATGAACACGACGAAATGATGGCGGTCATACTGGGGCTGGCGCACTTTATCGCCATCGTCTCCGCAGACAGCCTTTCGGCTTTTAACCGTCTTAAGGATATGGAACCCATCGGCGGCATTACCTACAAGGTGCTTCTGACGCTTGTGGAGAGCGTTATCTCTGAAGACGCAGAGCTGTATGCCTCATTGCAGATGAGCCTGCCGCACCTGCCGCAGTTCCAGCAGCGCTTCCAGCAGAACTGTACGGATTGGGCTGAAATGGTAAAACAGAAAGACAGCCAGGGATTTGTGCAACGGATGCAGGGCATCAGGAAAAAGCTGGAACACAGCAACCCGGACTTCGGCAAGTCTTATGATAATATGTACAAAATCGCCGAGGTCTTAAAAGACAGCAAGCTGTCCTAACCTGCCAGCATCTGGTCCATTTTTTTCTGGTTGAAGCCCAGCATCATCCGGTTGCCAACGAAAATAACCGGCGTTGCCATTTGCCCGGAGCGGTGTATCATTTCGTGGGCGGCTTCTTCATCGGCAGAAATGTCTATATCCTCGTATGGCATTCCCTTTTTGTCCAGATATGCTTTAGCCCGTTTGCAGATGGGGCACTTGGGGACGGAATAGATAACGATTTTCTTTGCCTTTTCTTTAGCCATAATCGTATCCTCCTGCTGCCACCATACTATTACACTATATACAAGCTGTCAACTATAAAATAAGCTAAAATAAACAGCATACAGGTTATATATAATACCGGTAAGTTCTCACAGACGGGCTTATGGTTAGCTGTTTGCATAATCAGCCGCACAGCGTATAATATTAAATCTGTAGATAATAAAAGAGGGAGACATTTATATTATGAACTTCAATCAGCTTGCCTGGGGCGCTCTGTGTTTCTATTACAGGTCTGCCGGCGATTACAAATACTGCAACACTATGAGTGATACCGATTTCATCACCAAACTCAGGCAGAAGCCAATGGATATAAATGTAACCGATTTTGAAAAAAAGGTTATCCTTAACCATATAAATATTGAAAACTACGATCTGCTTATCGGTCACAACCTTGCAAGAAGCGTACTTTCTGAAATCGTCAGGCTGATGCCGGAGATAACCGCCTTTAAAGATGACACCCTTCTGGAGTGCAACCTTTCAGACAACGCCACGGTAGAAAGCATAAGCAAGGTCTATCAGGCGCTTTATTCCATAAACGGCTTATGGCTGACCGGCGTATCAAAAATTGCTCACCTGCTTAACGACAATCTTTTTGCGCTGCTGAATCTGGATATATCCAATCATTTCCAGTTGCTGGAGGGTAATACCAGCCTTATACAATGGCTCAAGATAACCCAGCAGAATATGCAGGAGGTCACTGAAGACTTCAACAAGCAGGGTCTTGGCGATTCACCGGGGCAGTTTCTTTCTGAAAAGCTGGGCTACAGCCAGAACGGCTGCCAGAAGTCTCTGGTTAAATTTATGGATGAATACTTTTGGATTCGCTGCGGTGACAACCTGCCAATTCCGCCCAAATGGGCACCACCGCTTATTGTTGAAAAGGACTGACTGCCAGTCTCTGCCAACAGTCACTAATCCACGCCTGATGCTGGCTGGCTTTGCTTATAACCTATCTTATGCTATAATTATCTGTGCTTTCCTCATTTTAACTCACCAGCACTAATCCCTTTCCCTGCATTTATTAGCAGCCTTTATCCCGTTACGCCATCAAAGCGCATCACGAAATCACATAGCGTACGGCGCCCCATGGCTGCCTTGCTTACATATTACCCAGTACTAACATCTGATTAAAACTGTACTTTAGTAACTTGTGTGTATATATAGGTGATGATAGCCTAATTATAGATATTTTTTATAAGTTTTAGTGAGCTAAAGAAGGGACTTCAGAAGCTCTCATTTTATAACCGAAGATTTTTTCTGGGATTGTTTAAAATCCTGATAAAGAGGGGTAAAAAATCATGAAAAAGATAGCTATTTCAACCCTGCTGGGCTTATTGCTGGCGCTCTCTATAATGCCGGTATCCATAAGCGCCGCCGAAACTTCAGATCAGACTCTGCGTGAGCTGGCTGAAGCCGAGGGCATCACAATCGGTTCTGCCGTGGCTGTAACGCCGCTGTTGGGCGATTCTACCTATAATGATATGCTGGCAGATGAATTCAATATCCTGACACCAGAGAACGCACTCAAATTCAGCTTTCTCCAGCCGGAACAAGGCGTATATGACTTCACCTATGCAGACGCTATAGTTGAATACGCCGAAGACAACAATATGGAGGTAAGAGGTCACTGCCTGGTATGGCACAAGCAACTGCCCGAATGGCTGACCGAAGGAGACTGGACGCGAGATGAGCTTCTCCTTATCCTCCATGATCATATAACCACTGTTGTTTCTCACTATAAGGGGCGCATTCAATACTGGGATGTCGTCAACGAAGCCATAACCGGTGAAGGCGGCTACACGGACAGTATCTGGTATCGTGTTATCGGACCGAGTTATATAAGCTATGCCTTCAAGTGGGCAAACCAGGCTGATCCGGATGCATTATTGTTCTACAACGATTACTATGCCGAAGGGATAAACAAAAAATCTAACGCTATCTATAACGGTCTGAAGTACCTTAAAAACTCCCTTAGAGTACCGGTGCATGGCGTTGGCTTACAAATGCACATAAGTTCCATATACCAGCCTTCAGTAAGTGAAGTTACCTCCAATATAGAGCGGCTGGCAAACCTTGGTCTTGATATCCACATAACCGAGATGGATGTCTCTATTGATGGCGAAATCACCCAGGAAAAGCTTGAAGAACAGGCGGAAATCTACCGCGCCGTAATGGAGATATGCCTTGATAATGACGCCTGTAAATCCTTCGTTATGTGGGGCTTTACCGACCGCTATACCTACTTCAACAGCGCTGAAAACCACCCTGATTCCGGCTCCCCGCTTATATTTGACGAATCGTATCAGGCGAAACCGGCTTATGATGCCCTGGTTGAACTGCTGACACCAGAAGTAGTTGAGGCGGAGCCTGAACCAGAACCGGAACCAGAACCGGAACCGGTATATCCCTGGTGGTGGTATTTCTTCTATCGCTACAGGTAATTAAATAACACAGATACTTAAAAGAGGCTGGCTCTCAAGAGCCAGCCTCTTTTTTGCTTTCTTTTACTTTTCCGGTCTCTCTTCTGTTTTTCAGCCGCCGTTTTTCAGGCTTTGTGCCATCTTCCTGCCCATTTCTCTGGCGTCTTCTATAAGCTTCTGGTTTTTCCTGGCATCTCCTATCCGGTTGGCAAAACCGCTGACAATAAAAAGGTTTTCCTTATCAACACCGAACTCCCGCGCAAAAAGCTCCAGCGTAACCAGCGTCTTTTCTATCCCTTCCTCTTCGGCAACAACAATCATGCCGGCGGTCTTGGCGTTGTATTTCTGCTCTTTCTTATAGATAAAATAGTTTCTGTCTATAAAGGTTTTCATCTGGGCGCTGACGTTATAGTAATAAACAGGCGTCGCCAGAATAACCCCGTCCGCCTGGCGGAACTTTTCCAATATTGCCGCCCCTTCATCGTTTTGCAGGCATTTTTTATAAGAGGCGCAATCATCATGCCCCAGGCACGGCTTTATATCATGCTGGCTGACGGTTATCTTTTCTACATCCGCCCCCAGCTTCGCCGCCTCTTCCAGTGCCACATCCACCAGGTAACTGGTGTTGCCGTCAAGGCGCGGGCTGCCATTTATGGCTACTATCTTCAATTTTTTCCTCCTGTTTTAGCTTCGGTGGGATTATAGCATAATCCTGCCTGTTTTATTGCCGTCTTATATAACAGGCTTGCCAAACTTTTTAATTATCACTATTATTTAAGACTGATATGGTTATCGTTACCGGCGCCACCGGTCATATAGGTAACGTCCTTGTTCGCCAGTTGCTGGCGAAGGGCGAAGATGTAAGGGTGCTTATCCACAATTCCGAGGATATAACCCCTGTCTTTGGTCTTAATATAGATATGGTCAAAGGTAATGTCTGTGATATCTCTTCCCTGCTGGCGGCCTTTAATGGTTGTGATATTGTATATCACCTTGCCGGTGTAATCTCTATAATGCCGGGGAATAATAAAATGCTTTACGAGGTAAACACCGCCGGCACGCAGAATGTGGTTGACGCCTGTCTTAAAGCAGGTATTAAAAGACTGGTCTATACCAGTTCTATCCACGCCGTTGAAGAGCCGCCCTGCGGCACAATGATAAACGAAACCACAGGCTGCAACCCGAATGCCATAGCCAATGGCTACGGCAGGAGCAAAGCCCTGGCTACGGCGGCGGTAATTGAAGGGGTGGAACGGGGGCTGGATGCTGTGATAACATATCCCACCGGCGTAACCGGCCCATTTGATTACCGCATATCTGAAATGGGGCAGCTTATACTAGATTTTCTTAACGGCAACATGAAGATATATATAGACGGAGCTTATGATTTCGTGGATGTGCGTGACGTTGCCAGAGGCATCATCCTCGCCGGCGAAAAGGGTGTCCGGGGAGAAAGTTATATACTTTCCGGCGAACAGATAAGTGTCCACCGGCTGTTATCAATACTGCACGAAACAAGCGGATTTAAAATGCCCCGCCTGAAAGCGCCTTTATGGCTGGCGCGCTTTGCCGCCCGCTTTACACCGTATTACTACCGCCTCAGCGGCAAAAAGCCCCGCTTTACCTCCTATTCTATAGATGTGCTTCACAGTAATTCCGATATAAGCTCTGAGAAAGCGGTTAAACAGCTTGGCTTTGCCGCCCGTCCGGCGGAAGAATCAATCGCCGATGCCGCCCGCTGGTTTTTTGAAAACGGTTATGTAAAATCCATCCCCGTGCCAATAAAGGCAGAACAGCTATGAACGAGCAGGATATTTTCAACTTCCTGCTCATCGGCTGGTTTGTTCTGGCGATTTTAATCTTCTTTGTCCTTTTCTTTATTACCGCCCCCTACGGACGCCACTCCCGCCGCGGCTGGGGGACTTCTATCAGCAACCGTCTGGGCTGGATAATTATGGAAGCGCCGGCGCCGCTGGTGTTTATCGCCATGTTTTTTATCGGTGATACCGGTATAAGTGTTACCTCCGTCCTGTTTTTGACTATGTGGCTGGCGCATTACATACACCGCGCTTTTATATATCCCTTCAGCCTGCGCAATAACCGCAGCCGCATGCCGCTTTTTATTATCACCTCGGCAATCTTTTTTAACGGCGTCAACGGCTATCTCAACGGGCGTTATATTTTCGCCTTCTCCGGCGGTTATGACAACCAGTGGCTTGCCGACCCCCGCTTTATCGCCGGATTAACTCTTTTTATCATCGGCTTCGGCATTAACCGGCAGGCGGACAACACCCTGCGCCGTATGCGCCTGCCCGAAGAATGCAGCTACAAAGTTTCAAATGAAGGTCTCTTTCGCTGGGTATCCTGCCCCAATTACTTCGGTGAGATTATGATATGGACGGGATGGGCAATAGCCACCTGGTCTCTGCCCGGGCTGGCATTTGCCATCTGGACAGCCGCCAACCTTGCTCCCAGAGCGCGGGCTCACCATAGCTGGTACCTGCAAAACTTCCCCGATTACCCCGCCGAACGCAAAGCCCTGCTGCCAAGATTATGGTAAATATTATCATCTTTTGTAATATCCTATTGACAATACAATAAACTGCTTCTAAAATTGCTATTAACCGAAGTACTACTACGGAGGTGCGCTATGTATAGTGAATCTCAGTTTACCCGCCTGAGGTTATACAACATCTTTATGGGCTTTCTGCACCTGGCGCAGGCAGCTTTCATTTTCTTCATAAGCAACAATACTACCCTGCCGGTTACGACATCCTTCGTTGAATTTTCAGAGGCAACCGGCAAACTGGAGCCGGTTACCGAAACCCTTATAAACCTGCCGCTGGGTCCTATGGTGGCAGTTTTTCTGCTTATGTCCGCCATCGCGCATTTCTGCGTAGCCTCACCTTTGATGTTCGGCAAATACAAAAATGGTCTTCAACAGGGTATAAACTATGCCCGCTGGTATGAATATTCCTTCAGCGCTTCGCTTATGATTGTGCTTATAGGTATGCTCTGCGGGCTTTATGACTTCGCCGCCCTGCTTATGGCTTTCGGACTGATAGCGGTGATGAACCTGTGCGGTTTGATTATGGAGATACACAACCAAGCCACCACCCAAACCAACTGGATATCTTTTGTGGTGGGCTGTATCGCCCTTATTTTCCCATGGGCTGCCATCGCCTTTTATTTCTTCGGTTCCCTGGCAAGCGCCGAGGGTTCAGTCCCGACATTCGTTTACGCCATTCTGCCCACTCTTTTTGTTTTCTTCTCCTGCTTCGCTGTTAATATGGTGTTACAGTATAAAAAGGTTGGACCCTGGCGGGATTATCTTTTCGGAGAGAAGGTATATATACTGCTTAGCCTGGTGGCTAAATCCGCCCTCGCATGGCAGGTATTCGCCGGCACACTGAGGCCTGTTTAAAGCCATCTTTTACATACCCGGCTTTTTGTTCACAGAAGAGCGTTTCACAACCTCTTTTATACGTCTTTGCCGCGTCTCCCCGGTTTTGGCGTTATTTATCCAGCCGATATAATTATTGCGATAGCTGTTGGCAAAGTTTTGAAAATTGCTATCAGCCTCCCTGTTTTGTTTCAGTGCTTCCCGTAAATCCGGCGGTATTTCCTCTTTTTCCCGGCTGGTATAAGCGATATCCCACAAACCGTTTTGCATGGCTTCTTCTATCTTATAAATACCAGCTTGCGTCATCCTGCCTTCTTTTACAAGCGCCTCTGCCCTGTCCCTGTTTTTCTTTGACCATACGCTTTTTTTCTTACGCGGTGAATAACGAATCTTATATTTGTCTTTATCAATACTCCGCATCCCGCCGTCAATCCAGCCAAAGCACAACGCTTCATCCAGGGCTTCGCTATAGGTAAGCCCTGTTTTTCCGCTTGCCTTCTTAAAGTGCGTAAGCCAGACATATTTCGCTTCTTTATGGTTTGCCTGAAGCCAGCGGCGCCATTCACTACTGCTTGCAAACTCCAGTGTTTCCGGCATTTCCATAACAGCCTTCTTTATTTTGCGAGCTTTACGGGTTTTTTTCTCCTGCCGTCCAGCAGATGCCTGATTGTTATCAGGGGATGTCTTAAAACCATACGCGGACCGGAATATCTCATCACTGCGCGGATTTGCTGTCTCATTTGCGGCTGGTAACAGTGAACGGGACATTTTGCGCAGGTGGTCTTACCTTCACCGAAGGGGCATCTTTCAAGGCATTGCAGGGCATATTGCAACAGTTCATTGCATTTTTCGCAAAGCCCTGTTTGTTTATGGTTACGGCGGCAATACATTTCTATCATCAGCGCCACCGTATCGCCTTCCCTTTTTGTGCGCGTATTTATGTTATTCAAAAGTTGCAGCCGTATTACTTCTTTTTCTTCTTTGCCGCCTTGCGGCGGGCGATATCTATTGATATCTGCGCCCATTTACGCAGTTTTTCATCGTCTTCCGCCACCTCTTCCGGCACCTCCCAGTAGGATATACCGTGCGGAAAAGGCGTGCTGCCGGCTTTTTCATACATCTGACGGTTGCTGTCATCCACCTTGAAATAGAGGCTGTCACCGGCAAAAACAGCAAACATAAGCCCTTCGGTAAAAACGCCCCAGCCGCCGAACATATATTTGCTGCTTATTTCCCCCAGCGGAGACAGCCTGTCCATTATATGCTTTAAATATCCCGGCTCTTCTTTCATATTCCTAGCCTTTAATACGTTTTCTGATTCTGTCCACGACACGGCAGACATCTTTAATGCATCACTTTTTCTGCGGATGCTTTGTTTCGCATTCACAGGTATTGTTCTCTTTGGCTTCTTTTATCTGTTTCAGGATAGCCGAATCGCCGTTATTCTCCATGCAATCTTTTATGATATCCTCCTCCGTATAGCCGAAGCAGTAACAGATTTTCTTCATCTTTAACTTTCCGGTGTTTTTACTTTTTTCTGGATATGGCTATCATTATAATGCCCAGAATAGTAATGGCGATTGCCGGGACGGTTAAACCGTCCTCAGAGCCGGAAACAAACATCCATACCGCCAGCGCAATGCATAATAAACCCGCAATAAACCTGTCTTTTCTCAAACCATACCTCCCTGCCTGCTATTTGATTTTAATTGCCTCCACCGGGCAAACTCTTTCACAGCCGCGCAGCCTGTCACACTTGTTGTGGTCTGTAACCTTGCAAAGGTTTGTTTCCTTATCAATATACAGTATTTTCTGCGGACACATCATAACGCAAGCCCCGCAGCCGGTGCATTTCTCTTCATCAATAGCAACTGTTTCACTCAAGAATTTTTCTCCCTTTATTTTTATTTTAACATACAGTCTTAATATACACAGCTTATTACTTTACGGGTATGCTTTTCTGGCTTATAATTTAAGTATAGTCACTTGAAAGGAGACATTTATATAATGACCACAAAAAAGGTTTTCACCACCGATCAGGCAAAGGACATCGGCGAGAAACTGGGCATAGACTGGAGCAATTTTGATGTTGAGCAGTTCCGCATGGGGCTGGATGTAGAGCTTGAACACGGGCTGGTTGACCCGCATACCAACGTTACCAATGACGACCCCATAATGACAGGTAAAATTACGCTGGCGCACCTTAATGAATTCGGCGACTATTACACCCGCCTTTATGAGATGGAAGAAGAGGCAGAGAAGGGCTTATAAGCCCTTCTCCTCCATCCAGGCGTTTACTCCACCAGCTTGAAGATTTTCCTGGGTCTGCCGCAGACGGGACATCTGTCCGGGGCTTCCCCCTCAACCGTATTGCCGCAATACTGGCATACGTAGAAAGGTTTTAGCTCACAGTCTTCGCCTTTTTGCAGCGTTTCCAGCGCTTCTTTATATAGCCCGTGATGTATCTTTTCCACTTTGTTAGCCATCTTGAAACTGCCTATGGCTTCGCTTTCACAGTCTTCCTCTGCCTGTTTTATAAACTCCGGGTACATTTCGGTAAACTCGTGGTTTTCACCGCTTATGGCTTCGGCGAGGTTTTCTGCCGTCGTATTTATCCCCTGCATAGCCTGTAAATGATTGCGCGCATGCACCGCTTCGGCATCTGCCGCCGCCCGGAACAACCGCGCCACACGCTTGTTGCCATCTTCTTCGGCTTTTTCGGCAAATATGGTGTATTTTCTATTAGCCTGGCTTTCGCCGGCGAATGCGGCTTGCAGATTCTCAAGCGTCTTTTTCAATTCTTTCCTCCATGTGTGGTCTTTTTATAATTTTACCGCAAGCCTGTTCTTTGCACAATGATAACTATACGAGATTGACAAAATACACCAGCGCCAGATTTATAAACAGGTGAATAATAAACGCAGGCCAGTATGAGCCTCCCCGATAAACAATATAACCGAAATAGATGCCGGTTATGATTGTGCTGAGCGCCTCTATCTCCGGCTTGTCTATATGCAACAAGGCAAAGGGTATCATCTGCACAATGATACTGGCTTCGCCCAGTTTTTCCTTCAGCCCGAAGAGCATAAAACCGCGAAAGAGAAACTCCCAGGCAAAAAGTATAACGGCTATTTCCAGTGAGTATATCAGTATATTAAAGTCCGCCATTGTATAGTAATCACGGACTGTGTGAAAGCGTGAAGCCGCGAAAAGCACCGGCAGCCCGATGATTATTACCACAGCGACATGCACTCCCCATATCCTTGGGTTGCCCAGCCTGAAGCCAAAATCCAGAGGGTTGCGCCTTAAAAGCAATACGATAACGGCAAGCGGCAGCATAAAATAATAAAACAGGTTGCTGAACCAGTGATTCCAGATTATGTTATAGGGCTGCAATACCAGGAAAAGGGTGGCGCCACCGATTATAACCACCAAGCTGTAGTTGCGTTCCAGAAAGAGGTATATCTCTTTGATTTCAGTTTGCAGCAGCTTCATTATTGCCCATCTTTTGCAGGCGGCACAGCCCTTTTATTTCCTGCATAGCTTTGGCAGCTTTTTCCTTATTCAAACCGATGGCAGCCAGTATGCTTCTGTCTTCCATTACTTCACGGCACAGGATAACGCCCCTGGCGACAAGCTGTTTCTTCTGGGAAACGGTCAGGCTTGTCAGGCAGGTAAGCGGATGCAGCCCGGAACGCTCTATAAGCTGCTGCAGGCTGCCCTGCGGCGGATGATTCCAGCCAATGGTCTTTATACCGGCGCAATCGGCGTATTTTATGGCGTCAGAGGTCATTTTAGTATTGGTAACCAGCCAGGCTTCGGCTGGCTTGCCGTCTTTTGGCAGGCGTTTTTTAACATCGTCAAAGCGGGCTTTTATATAAAGCGCCACCTTAACATCCGTCTTGTAGCCCGCCTGGTTGTGGAACTTGCTCTCCACCATTACAAAGCGCATTTTATTTTCGGCGATTACGTCTATTTCATGGGTAACGCAAAAACCCGGCAGTATCTTGCCGACTTCTATTGAAAAGCCCTGCGTTTTCAGGATTTCACCGATTATCTTTTCAAACGGATAGCCGGTGGGACCCAGCGCCAGTATCGCCTTTTTTATATTGTAGCGGCTGGCAGCCAAAGGCTGTTTGCGGCGCAGGTAGGAGAAGGCGTGGCGGTAGATAGCCGATGTTTTCATGCCGTCTTTAAGTTCAGCAGCAACATGGCTCACCACTTCTTCTATAATCTGCGGCGATACACCGGCTTTTTTAAGCGAGCTCCTAAGTTTATTAACCGAAAACAGCTCTCTTTCCCCGGATGCCTTTATAATCCATACTTCTTTTTCCATTTTTGCCTCGCCTGCCTGTGGTAGCCATAATTATTATATATAAGTATTTCATATTTGCAATAGCCTTATTTATTCAAAAGTATTGACAGCCCCTTAACGGCAAACTAGAATTGGTTTCTCATAAATATATAACTAAGCCAAAGGAGGAATGTGATGCCAACAATTGTTCATTTTGATATCGCCAGCGAAGATCCGCAGAGAGCCAAAAAGTTTTACCAGTCCCTGTTTGACTGGAAAATGGCAAGCCCGCCCGGAATGGAGGGCTATTATCTGGTTGGAACAAAAGACCTGGAAGGCAAAGACAGTGTCGGCGGCGGATTGGGCAAACGAATGGACCCTTCCCAGAAAATAACCTGTTATTTCGGTGTGGATTCACTTGAAGCCTACACCGCTAAAATCAGGGAACTGGGAGGAACTGTCGTCGTGCCAAAGATAAGCGTCCCCGGCTGGGGATATATGGCAAATTGCATAGATACCGAGGGCAACGCCTTCGGCTTGTGGCAAGACGATAAGAACGCCGCCTGATATTTCTGCGGTATTTTAGTAATGTAAACAACAGACCCTCTGGTCATAACCGGTACCGCTTTGTTCGTAACCGTATAACATAATCTCTATATTTTTATCAATAGCCAATCCGGCAGTACGGATTGGCTATTGCATTTGATTTCGTATTTATAGTAGAATTGCAGCCTTCCGGGTTATCTGGATATTCGGTTATATCAAAAGTAATATAAATAATGATATACCGCCTGGGTTTTACCTGGATAATTTTTTTTTAAGGAGAACAAAATGCGCAAACCAACCAGATTGATTGTGGGAATAATGCTGACGGCAGCCCTTCTTGCCGCAGTCTTCCCGACCGCTGTCCTGGCCCAGGAGGACAACCTTGAATTTGTGGTATCGCCCAACATGCTTGCCCTCAATTCCAACGGGGGGAGTGTATCACTGCACGCGGATATCAACTACAGCCTGGTGGAAGGCACCTCCCTTACCGTTGACGGTGAGGACTTCCCCATCGCCTACACCTTCGCCGATGACAGGGGAGACCTTGTCGTCAAATGCAATATTGATACGCTGAAGAGTGTAATCCCGGAAGGCGCCGCCGAGGCCGTATTTGCGCTGACCGTTGAAACCGCCAGCGGCGTTTTAAGCGGAACGGACACAATCGGCGTCGCTTCACCCAACGGCAAGTAAATAGTAACAAAAGAATAAGCGGGCATTAAAAACGGAGGGCTTGAAAGCCCTCCGTTTTATTTTCTTTCCATCTGCCCAACTGTCTAATCCGGTTCTATTTCCTGTGGCTGCCTGCATAGCCTTAATATTTTTACTGATATAACCGCCACCCATATGAAACCGCTTGTCAGCAGCAGCCGTTCGCCGAGTCCTCTCAACTGCCATTCAGCAGGCAACAAAGCCCATAACATGGCAAACGCCACGCAGGCTATAACCGTCAGGGTGGTATATGTCCAATAGCGTTTCCAGCGTGGGTCCTTCCTGAAATAAAGGGCGAAAGCCAGACAGCCGATAATAAATGAAGAGCTTATCAAACCGGCAACCGAATTGTGTATTATCCCCTGAACTGTCTGTTCCAAAGCATCGGTTTGCGAAGGGAATATGGCTATCAGGAGAAAACCAATACTCGTTACCCCCAGGAAGGATGCCGCCGTCAGAGAGCTTAGCTTTTTAACAGTCGTTGAATATAAACGGTGAACAAAGATGAAAAACCAGAAACCCACCAGGGCAAAAGCCAGGCTCTGCATCCATCCGTATGAGCCATGCACCAGGTCACTGATAGTTTTCAGCACCGGGTTTGTGCCGGACTGAACTATATCAAGAGACAGCATCGTAAAAAGAAAAAACGCCGCCCCCACGATACCTGCAAGCCCCAGGAAATAGCAGGTTTTGGTCTTACACGGTTTTTTATTCATATATATTTAATCTGTTGAACTAACTAATGAAATAAGTAATAAAAGAGGAGCTTCTATCGGCTTTTTGGCAAGCTATAGAAGCCCTGTCGGTATAACACATCCCCTTCATCAAATCCATTCTATACCGGCGTTTTAATCCTGTATGTAACTTTTGTCATAAAGCCGCTAATCCGCTTTTTGACAGCCTTGTGTTTACTCACTAGACTTAGCTGCATCATCAAACAGGAGGTAAGATATGGAAAGCCAGCTTAAATATTTTGAAGAAGTCAACAGGGCCACAGATGAATTCAAGGCAGAACTGCCGGAAGCATATGCTCTCCAGAAAGAATTCCGTGAAACCATTTTTAAAGACGGCGCTCTCAGCGCCAAAACAAAGCGGCTGATGGCAATGGCGATAGCTGTTAAATCCGGCTGCCCCGGCTGCATTACTTACCAAACCAAGCTGGCAGTAGAAGCCGGCGCCACCAAAGCTGAAGTTATAGAAGCGGCTTCAGTGGCAACCTCCATAGGCGGCACTTCCGCCAACGCCTGGCTCTGGGTGGTTGTCCAGATGCTGAAAGAAATGGGCAAGTGGTAACAGGGATTGAAGCTGATATAAGCCAAAACAAGCCATAAGAAACGTCAGCCCTGTTAATAAATAGATGCCTTGTTAGGTTCTTCTCTTTATTGGTTTATACCGCATAATTACTATGCCATCCTTTTCCCGCAAAGGAGGGGATGGATTGCCTTCTGTTATGATTACCGCCTGTTTAGGCTTTTGTTCTGGTTCAGGCAGTTCGCTTTAAGCCTATAGTGAAAAAACAATCAGGGGAGGAACTATGCAAGTTCCTCCCCTGATATAACGCATAAGCTATTATTCGTTATATAGTTTTAATACTAACCCTGTGGTCCGCCTTCATCTTCAATCCAGAAGACTGTTCCCGGTTCACTGGGCGCGCCTTCGCCGGGGTATATCCCGCCAAAAGCCGGATTCGTTTCGAAAACAGGGTGCGTACTCTTATCCGGCACCATAGCCACCGGGGCTTTTACAGTTCCGTCCTCCTGTCCTCCTACAGTCGGGGCTACTATTGTTGTCTTTTCCGGCGGGCCCTTATCTCCACCCTTAGCCGCCATTGCCGGCGCTGCTGTAGCCACAGAAAGCACAACTATGACAGTTAACACCATTGCCACCCTTATTATTTTACGCAATCATTCTCCTCCTCTTTATCAATATTTTTCACGGTGCTTTATTTTAGGAATAATCCTATTTAGTGTCAAGATTACCTATCTTATATTAACCCACCATTACCCACTCTCACCATACAGTAACTGTGCATAAATAAAACTTTAATTTCCTGTTTTGTAATGATTTGTAATGAATGATAGACAAGAATAATGCACAGGCATTTTATGCCTGTGCATTATTCTTTTATTATCTCCGCGAGGCAAACTGCCCTGCCTTTAAAACCCTCAGCCGCCGCTGAATCTTGGCGCACAATTAGATTTGTTAGCGCTGTTGAATGTTGAATATATACGTTTCGAATGAGTCTCCCCGCACATGGGGCACTCAATGTTTTTATCATCGCTGCTAATCCCCCTGAATATCTCAAAAACATAACCGCACTCTTCACATTCATATTCATATATCGGCATTTCAATAACCTCCTCAACCAACTACATAATTTATATCGCTTATTCTATTATTCAAATCTGCTGCTGTATGTAATCTAAATCACATTCTATCTAAATAGAAATGCGCTTTTGCCGATGCCAGGGCTTGCCCGCCTAGACCTCATAGGTAGTTAACAGATAATACGCATAGCCAAAAACCATGCTTACAATCCAAACAGGATTCCAACCTGTTAATATCCAATCCCAATAATCATTATATCTTTGCCCCGGATTCTTTTTTTCAGCCCTCATTGCGCCTCCCCAATATGGATACCACAGGCTTTAATATTTTATCACTGAGACTATTAGAAAACAAAAAGCGCTCCCTCAACCTATATTATAATTGGCAACCGGGATTGTATTCTAAAAACAGGTGTAGACATTATATTTCTATGCTATTATAATCATCCCAATTAAACCGATTGTCACACCGGGAGGCATTTATGTGTTTTTCAGCCGGGGCAAGTTTCGCAGCAGGGGCAGTTTTATCCTCAGTTGGCTTTGCCAGCGTAACGAAATCCAAAAAACCTGGCCAGAGGCTTTTTGCGGCAATTCCGCTTATATTTGGTCTCCAGCAGTTTGCCGAGGGAGTATTGTGGGTTACACTTAGCTCCGGTGGACAGAACTGGCTTCAAGGTGCCGCCACCTATATCTTTTTAATAACGGCTCTTGTTATATGGCCCGTGATGGTGCCCTTATCCATGTGGTTTATGGAAAAGGTGAAGAATAGAAAGAGAATTTTAAGCGTTTTAATAGTAACAGGTGCAATGGTTTCACTGTTCTACGCTTTCTGCCTTATCTCTTACGATGTCACCCCGCGTATTAACAGCTTTCATATACAGTACATTGACGAATTTCCCCGTATCCCCGTGGATATTGCATATTTATTTTATGTAGCCTCAACCATCACGCCTCTTTTTATCTCTTCTGTCAAACGGATGTGGCTTTTTGGTATTCTTATCCTGATATCATATCTGGTTACGCTTATATTCTTTGCATATTATCTGACATCTGTCTGGTGCTTTTTCGCAGCGTTTGCCAGTGTGGCGGTTTATCTTATAATCAGTAAATCCCGGGCTGCGATACCCAGCATTAACAAAGAAAAAGGTCTGATGGCTAATGGCTAACAGCTAACAGCTTATTAATATAAGCTGGTGATTATTATACTGTCTATACCGTTTGGTTTTTAATTCTAACGAAGAAACAGACAAGTTATATTGTTAGACCTTTATTAACTAACCGTCAAAGGCCACGCAATCTTTGCTGGTTTATTGACACTCTGTATAAACAGTAATAATATGTTATTATCTACTGTAATTGATATACTGCTCCGTTATACCGAGGTAATTATGGGAAAAACCAAAGTAAACAAGGCTAATAAACAGCAAGTCAATAACCCGCTCATTACAGATAGCATCCTGAGCCAGAAGAATATGGGTGATGACTTCTATAAAACCATAGTCCAGCGCGCTTTAGAAGGTTTTATAATTTTAAGTTTTGAGGGTGATATTCTGGATGCAAATGAAGCCTTCTGCAAGATGCATTGCTGCGGCCGTGAGGAACTTCTCCATAAAAAAATATATAGTTTTGGTTGCGACGAAAATTTCACGCATGAAGACTATATTAAACTTGTGGAAGGGCATAAGAAATCCGGCGGTGCTATTTTTGAAACACGTCATAAATGTAAAAATGGCAAAATAATAGATGTATTAGTCAGCTCAAAGTATCTTGATATCGGCGGAGGCCTATTCCTCAGCTTTCATACGGATATTACCAAGCAAAAGGAAACTTTACAAAAGCTTAAAGAATCTGAAGACAAATACAGAACATTAATTGAGCTGGGAACAAATATAGGCGAAGCCGTTATAATGCTTCAGGATACTGATGGCAAAGAAGGCATGCATGTCTTTGCCAGCGACCAGTGGCCCAGGATAACAGGCTACACAAAAAAAGAGCTTCTGGAAATGTCTTTCTTTGAACTTGTAAGCCCGGATGACCGTGAGCTTTCATTAAAAAGACACCGCAGTAAGACATCCGGCAAGGCAATACCTGATCTTTTTGAGATGTCCATAACGCACAAAAACGGTACTTTGGTGCCTGTTGAGATTACCAGCGCTATAAACATGCACAAAGGCAAACCAACTAACGTGGTTTATATAAGGGATATAACTCAGAGAAAAGAAATGGAAAAGGAAAAAGAAAGGGACTTGCAGGAACTCAGCCTTATTATCGATTCATCACCGATAATAGTGTTTTACAAAGACAAGCACGGCAGGTTTATACGCATTAACAAATCTTTTTCCGAAGCACTTAATATGACTGAAGATAAACTGCTCGGAAAGACGGTTTTTGACCTTTATTCAGCAGATATCGCACAAAGTATGACAAAAGATGACGAGGAGGTTCTAAAAACAGGACAGCCTAAGTTAAACATAGTAGAGCAATATGAATCCATAAACGGTATTAAATGGGTGCAAACCGATAAAATCCCGATTTTTGACAAGTATGGCGCTTCCAATGGCTTGATAGGCTTTGCGCAGGATATTACCGCGCGCAAAGAAGCAGAGGAAGTTGTTTACAACTATAAAGAACACCTGGAAGATCTTGTGCAAAAGCGTACTAACGAACTGCAGGAGCAGATAGCGCAAAACCTTGAATTCAGCAGGACACTGGTACATGAATTAAAAACCCCGCTTACCACTTTACTGGCATCAAGTGACCTTCTTGTTGAAAACATTAAAGATGAATCCCTGATGGTCCTTGCAGAACATATCCAGCGAGGTGTGTTGAATCTGGACAGGAGAATCAATGACATACTTGACCTTGCAAAAGACGAGGTAGGTATGTTGCAGTTAGACTGCAATTGTATTGATATAGTTCATTTTCTGCAACAAGTCTCTGAATTTGTTGCCCCCAAAGCTGCCAAGAAGAAACAGAAACTAATCACAGACCTTCCCTCTGAAAAGTATATTGTCTGGGGAGACCAGGACCGCCTGCAGCAGGTTGTCCTGAATTTGCTGGACAACGCCTTTAAGTTCACACCGGATAGAGGCAAGATAATAATGAGCGCTGAAAAGACAGGCTCAATAATTACAGTTAGAATACAGGATAATGGCTGCGGCATAATCGCCGCTAAACAGAAGTTGCTTTTTAAGCCCTACTACAGCCAGGCAAAAGTCGGCAAAAATATAAGTGGTTTCGGCCTTGGGCTTACCCTTGCCAAATCACTCATACAACTGCATAATGGCAAGATATGGGCAAAAAGTGACGGGAAGAGGGGCAGCACCTTTTGTTTTTCACTTCCCATCGTTGAAAAGGAATTGAAAAATAAAAAACCAGAGGGCTGTAATTAATCTGATGAAAATTCTGATTATTGAAGATGATGCATCAATTCTGGAGATTGTCTCCCTTGCATTAACAATGCGCTGGCCTGAATCCAATATAATTTCCACCAACTTAGGTTTAAAGGGCATTGAAATGGCCGAACAAGAATCCCCGGAGTTAATAATCCTTGACCTGGGGCTTCCCGATATAGACGGGCTGGATGTTCTGAAGAAAATACGCCTTGTTTCCCAGATACCAATCGTAATTCTTACTGTAAGGGGATCTGAAAGTGATATCGTCCGGGGGCTTGAATGGGGAGCAGATGAATATATAATCAAACCTTTTCGCCAGCTTGAGCTTATGGCTCGCATTCATGCACTATTACGCAGGCAATATGTCTCTTATGATAATCTATCCGTTTCCGCCGGGCTCCTTAAGCTTAATCTTTCTACACGCCTGCTGTTATTCAATAATAAGAATATATACCTCACCAATACAGAATCACTTATACTCTATCATCTCATGAAGAACGCGGGCAAAGTTCTAACAACCCAAAAAATAGGCGAGCTTGTCTGGGGTTTGGATTACCCCGGTTCAAGCGATGCGATAAGGGTTTATATCCGCCGCTTAAGAAAGAAAATTGAAATTTATCCCAACCAACCGGAATTAATACAAACTAAAGCTGGCCTTGGTTATTTTCTTAAGAAATCCAACTAATCCCAATTCTCTGTTCTCAGTTTTTTTAATCCTCCTTATGCGCCTCTCATTAACCATGCCTCTATAAACCTGCCCGGATAACCAGCAACATTGCCTTATTACCCGCATGCCTAGTCCATGCCATCATTATCCGTGTTACCTGTGCCCATGTTAAATAAACATTAATATCTATTAATACTTTAATGCCTGTTATTTAACATATTAACGTTTATTATTTAACTTTATATTTATAGCTATATTAATATTTATATTATAAAATTATATGTAATTGTTCTTGCACTATTGCATACCCTTTATTAATTATTTTTCTTTCTAATAAAGTTACTGGCGGTGTCTATGATTAAAAACAATGCATCTGCAAACAGGACAACTATCGGTCTGAAAATCGGCACCAAGTCCAAGCTGGATAAAAATAAGGCTCCGGGGCAATGCTATGACGGCTTTATCTGCCAGCTTGTTGATTTTTGGGAAAAATATAACTTCAAGTGAGTTTATATCATAAATACTATCAAGGGAGGTGGTGCTTATAGTAATAACGCTATAACCAAACAGGTATAGATTAAACAAAATGAAAGGTCGAAAAAGGAGGTCATATAGAATATGACTGAAAAAGAAAAAAAGAATGAATCCGGCGGAGTATCAAGAAGAGAGTTTCTTAAAGACGCCGGACTTTTAGTTGGCGGCACTGCCATTGGCTCTACAGTTCTCCTGGCTGCCTGTGGAGATGGCGATGGAGAAACCGTCACCAAAACGGTTACCAGTACGGCTGCGGGAGACACAACTACAATAACAGCCGGTGAGGTTACCAAGACGGTTACCAATACGGCTGCAGGCACTGAGACAACGGTAACCATTACCAAAACTGTTGAAGTTCCAGGCCCGGGAGTTGCAGCTGATAATGTAGTCAGCTTTACTGTAAACGGGGAACAGCAAACACTACAGGTTAACCCATGGGATACACTGCGCATTGTTCTGCGCGAACAGCTTGGACTAACCTCAATTAAGGACATGTGCTATGGTTATGGGGCCTGCGGCTCCTGTACTGTTATCATGGATGGCAGGCCAATCCTGTCCTGCATGACACTGGCTTTGGAATGCGAAGGCGCGGTTATTGAGACATCCGAGGGAATTGCCAAAGCCAACCATCCACTGATTGAAACTTATATCAAGAACCATTGCATGCAGTGTGGTTACTGCACACCAGGCTTTGTAGTAACAGCCAAAGCCTTGCTGGACCACAATCCGAATCCCACGGAAGCAGATATAAGAGAGGCGCTTGCAGGCAATCTGTGCCGTTGCGCTACCTATATACAGCATATTCCGGCTGTCCAGGAAGCAGCTGCACAGTTAGGAGGTATGTAAGATGGCACCATTATATCAGACAAGAGAAGAATACAACTACATTGGCAAAGAGGGTGTAAGGCGCAAGGACGGCTATGAAAAGGCAAGTGGTACCGGGCTATACACCAGGGATGTATCCTTCCCCGGTATGCTGATTGCAAAGCCGTTTGTGAGTCCTTATGCCAACTGCAAAATCATAAGCCTGGATACCAGTGCAGTCGAAGCCTATCCTGGGGTAAGGTTTGTACTAAGGTATGACGACCCATGGTGGTCAGAAAACGGCTGGACGCGGGGTAATGCCAGCTATGGATGGGGAGCCCAGTATGACGACCTCTTAGGACAAGAGGGCTTTTTCGAAGGCAACAGGATGGGTTTTGCCGTGGTAGCCGATACCGAAAACATATGCGACGAAGCATTGAGGCTAGCCGTAATAGAATGGGATGTATTGCCTTTCTACGTTGATCCCGAGGCAGCCATTGAACCCGGTGCAACCATCCTTGAGCCAGACGTAAATCCCGATACCAACATCAGGATTGACACGAGAGAAGGTGGCAGCAGAGATGTTATGGGTGATGTCCAGGCGGGGTTTGACGCGTCTGACAAGGTTATAGAGTGGGTTTGGAGTGAAGAGGAAGAGACTCCGGCAGCTGCGGAACCTGGCGTTGCCGTAGCCGTATGGAGAGGTGAGTATCTGGATCTTTATGCTCACAATCAGGTACCTTTAACGACGACAGAAACCATCAACAGGTATTTCGGTGGCGCTTTAAAGATTAACGTACACAGCTTGTACCAGGGCGGCCAGTTCGGCTTTGCCAACTGGATATTCCCGGGCGGCTACAAGACCTTCACCATGCTGGCAGCCATTTGCGCCCAGAAGACCGGCAGACCGGTTAAATTCCTGTTTGATCAGATGTACTGGCACAACCGCAGCTATGAGAATGGTGTCTATTATCTAAAGTGCGGCTTCAACATGGACGGCACCATCAATGCCTGTGAGCAACTTGTCATCTCGGCAGCACCTGAATTCAACGCCAAGATGATGCACGGCACCAAAATCCCGAATTTTAATGGTATGCACTTGTGCCCGCACTTCAACAGAGCTGGAAATGTCTGCTACCGGCACGGCATGCGCTCGTGTGCCCTGATGAACAACTTTTTTGCTAAAGTGGCGGTCGAAACCGGTCTGGATCCCACCGAGATAGCGCTTCTAAACGACGGTTGTGATGGCCATGACATGGACTGGGTGATGGAGAACATCAAGAAACCGCAAGATATGCCCCAAAGGGACAGCCTTCAGGAAGTGATAACCATCGGCAAGCAGAAGTTTGACTGGGATAATCGCTACCATGGGCCGGGGGAGAGGATTTTGCCAAATGGCAACTATCACGGCGTCGGCTTCGTGTGGAGTGTAGGCTGGGCAAATACCCCGAATCAGTACCTTGCAAATTTCCAGGGCACTGTAGCCATCCAGCGTGGTGATGGTCATGTCAGATTCCTGGCTCGCCACGCAGACGGTGGCTGGAACCATGAAACATCCGTCTGCCAGATAGTTGCTGATGAGCTGGGCGCTGCATACGAAGACATTGAATACAGGCCTTTTGACGATGTCGGTCAAGATGCAGCCCACGGCGAAGGCTCCGCTGGATTTATCAGAACAGCCGTGATTGCGGTTGAAGCTTCCCGCAAGGCTAAACAGATGCTACTGGAAAGGTGCTGCGCAAGAGGCGCTAATGATTGTGACCCTCTCTTTCCAGGGCTTACCCCTGATGACCTGGACACTAAGGATAGCACGATCTTTGAAAAAGCCAACCCGGAAAATGTAAAGACCTTCAGGGAGGCGGAGAGTTATCAAAGACAGCAATATCCGTCCATCACCGCCAACCATGCCATAACGAGAGTTACCTGGGATACCCACTATCTGACGAGGCAATGCTCTTTCATAGATATCGAAGTAAACCCGGAAACCGGAGAAATCATCCTAAATGATTTAGTTGACGTTAATGACGTTGGCAAGATAGTAAGCCCTGATACGCTTTGGGGGCAGCAGTATGGCGGCAGCACTATGGGACTTAGCCACAACCTGATTGAAGCTGAAGTCTACGACCCGGCCACCGGCGTCAGGCTTAACACCAACCTCATTGACTACAAGTGGTTCAGTTTTAACGATATGCCCGGGCCTTTCAGTTGTAATTTAGTTGAGACCGGGATGTCGTATGGGCCTTATGGCCTCAACGGCTGTAGCGAGAGCCTGGCTGCAACCAATTCTACGATCTTGATTTACGCCTTCTGGAACGCCACTGGCAAATGGGTTTCCAGGATGCCGTTAACTCCGGACAAGGTCCTTAAAGCGTTGGGGAAGATATAGGAGGTTATGAGATGAAAGAATTTACGCATAAAAACGCAACCACAGTTGACGAGGCTGTCAGCGCTCTACAAGGCGGCAATGCAGCGGTAATCGGTGGTGGTACTGACTTAATCGGTACACTGAGATTCCATTGCTTACCCGACAGCCTGGACCCGGACGTCATCGTTAACCTTAAGACCATCAGCCCCAGCCTTGACTATATAGAGGACGATGGCGGCACCCTCAAGATAGGTGCCTGCACCAGGCTTGAGGACATTGCCAAGAGCAGCGTAGTCCAAGACGGTTGGACGGCACTGGCGGAAGCCGCCCACATGACGGCTTCACCCCATATCCGGGAATCCGGCACCATCGGCGGCAACATCTGCCAGGTAAACAGGTGCTGGTACTTCCGCAAAGAGAATAACAGGTTTGACTGCCTGAGGAAAGGCGGCGGCATGTGCTTTGCCATGATGGGCGAAAACCGTTATCATGCCATATACGGCGCTGTCGGCGGTTGTATAGCCGTCAATCCCAGTGATACCGCCCCGGCACTGGTAGCCCTTGGAGCTACAATAGTAACCAGCAAAAGGGATATCGCCGCGGCAGATTTCTGGGACGTTGCCATACCCGGCTCAACGGTACTGGACGATGACGAAATCGTCACCGAAATCCAGGTGCCGGCTTTCTCCGGCAAAAGCGCTTTCGTCAAGTTTGCCCTTAGAAAGTCAATAGACTTCCCCGTTGTTAACTGCGCCGCCGCTATTGGCAGTGGCTCAGCCAGCATATGCCTGAACGCAGTCTATAACAAGCCTGTCAAGCTGACGGCAGCTGAAGAATCAATCGCTGGCCAGACTATAGACGAAGCCAGCGCCGAAACTGCGGCTGCTGCTGCCGGGCAGGGTACTGTACCTCTTACCAATAACGCCTGGAAGATACAGATTGCCAAGGCAATGGTTAAGAAGGCAATACTCGCCTGTGCATAGTAGCCCTTATCTCCCGTATTTGTATTAACGGAAGAGGGTAACTACCGGGGAGCCGGAAGCTTCCGGCTCCCCGGGTTAGCGTTGACATATCTTTTAAGTGAGATTAATATATTTTTAGTAATACATCGTATTCTATATAAGGAGATGGGTAATGGCCTTCCTGAGGGCATGGTTATTCCGAGTTCTGGTTCTGGCAGCGGCGGCAATTATGCTTTTGTCGGCTGTAATGGTCTGGTGGACTTCCAGCACTGAAATACTGGCTCATGCGCATAGCGGGATTGATGCATTTACAGTATCGCTTTATCAACACGGAATACCTGACAATTTTGCGCGGGAGTACTTTAGGGCTGATATAACACCTTCATATCAGGTTACACTGGCCTGGGTATATATGGGAGTCAGCATTGCGCTAATATTGTTAAGCATGTTTCTTAAAGGCAGAAAGGGCAGATGGCTGCTGGGTATAACAGGCACGGTATATATTATCTATGCCGTGGTTGCCTTGTTTTTGATAATTGACCGTACCGGTTTTTATAGTGTACCCCTGCAGGGAGAAGTGTTTACGGAGGGGGAATCTATAACACAAACGGGTTTTCACCCCGGTTATTATTTAGCCTATGCATCAGGATTGTTATGCCTGATACTGGCATTACTGCGTGACAAAATACTGGTTAAAAATGAACCCAAAGAATGAAAGGATAAAAATATGCCCAACAAATGGTGTGACAGATATGAAGAGCTGAAGGATTTCGTGGTTAATAATCCGAAGGTTGAGATAAAGCGGGAATGTGTTGCAATTCCGCAAGAATACAAGCCGGAGTTTCTCCGCAGATTTTATATAACCATTTCAGCCTTTGTGGAAGAGGAGTTTCCGGAACTACTTGAACGGGCAAAGCCCCTTTGCCAGAGCTATCTGCAGGCTGAAGAGGAGATTAAAAAAAACCCGGCTTTGTCTGAGATAAAACTGCCTCCCGACGTACGGTGGTTTATCTCTGATCCGGTAGACGGATTGCGGCGGGAGCTATATGACAGCCTGTATGACCTTCTCAAAGACAAAATTAGCATCGAGCAGTTTGCCAGCTTTGGTCATAGACTTATCCCTTCTCGCAACAATCAACTAGCAACCCTGAGCTATCAATACTGGTTGGTTATATCTCTGGCCAATCTGTTGAAACCAGAGAGTTTTTATGCCGTTGATCTTACTGTCGGCGAATCTTCACAGGCTATTGTGTCGGTATTGGGACCTGAAGTAAAGCCGGTGAGGGAACCGCAAGAAACTAATATAATATCGCTGAAACACCACCCTTACGATACTGATATATTTATAGTTCCCGATATCATGATACGTTCCGCCAGAATAAACCGATGGGTTTCCATTAAGGCAGAGCCCGCTCAAGCAACCTGGACTGCCGATAATGCCAGTGAAAACGTAGAGTGGATTGATATAGAAGAAGAGCCGTTGATGCCTGAACTGGTGCTTGTCAGCACCAGTGACAAACTGGAGGATATTGCCCTGGTTAGGGACAATAAAAGGATTGCCCGGTCTGATCTGGCGCTGATCTGCCGTGAGGCTGACGACTGGTATGAGACGAGAAAAGACTGGCATTCGTTACAGTTCACCCAGGATATTCTCAATCCGAAGCTGGGGTTGCATATTGCCTCCAGGCCGGAGGTTCCCGAAGAGGTATCCAAGAAGCTGGAATTCAATAAGGTGCTGAAGAGCCTTTCAACCCAAGAGGGTGGGGAAGAGGACATAAAAGGAGTTCAGATTGCCAACATCGGCCTGGATCTCAGCCGGCTTGAGCAGTATGTCGATATGCTGGCTTCTCATGGTTAATACAGAATCCAGGCAACTGAAAGTCTTGAGGGAAAGTATACCTTCCCTCAGAGGTAGTATTTGATATGCCCGGTCTTGATTTTTCAATGCCCTACAATAACGATCTCAAGACCCTGGAAGAGCTTCTTAAACTGCAGGGTCTTGGCGGGAATCGCATTTCAGAGATCTATCTTTCCAGCCCGCAGGAGCATTCGGGCTCGGGAAGGATAATGCCGAGAACCAATGCGGACAAATTCCTAAAGGTTGTCGGGCTGATACACAGCAAAGGTATCAGGGTAAACCTGGTGCTCAATACAACCTGTCAAGGAGCTGACTGGTATTCATCTGCTAAAAAGAACTCCATATTGTCTTTCTTGAAAACGATGCACCGCGAGCAGGGGATAGAGGCGGTTACCATCGCCAATCCAATCTATATCGGTCTGGTTAAGCAGAGGCTGCCTGAAATAGAAGTCTGTGCTTCTGTGCTTAGCGATGTGGATTCTGTAAAGAGGGCTATGCTGGTACGCGAGTTTGGCGCCGACACCATAACCGTCGCCGCCGATATAAACCGGTGTATCAATCTCCTTAAGGAAATCAAGAAAGCCACCGGGGCCAGGATTAAGATTATGGTGAACGAAGGTTGCCTGTATAATTGCGTTTTTCGTAAGTTCCACTTTAATTTCGTCTCCCATTGGTCCAAGGAGCTGGGGCATTCAAGCATGGAGGGCAAGGATTTTTTCGAGCACTGCATGACGGTGACACAGAAAGACCACTCCCAGATATTCAAGTCAGGCTGGGTAAGACCTGAGGATTTGGAAAGCTATAAGGACATCACCACCTCCTTCAAAATGGTCGGTCGCGCCAGGTCCGACAATATGGTGTTGCGTGCCGCCAGAGCCTATATGAGCCAGCACTACGAGGGTAATCTGATAGATATAATATGCAGCAGCCTGCACGCATTCGGTATAACCTATGGGGCATACATCGATAATGCCGAGCTGGGGAAGAGCGGCTTCTTCAGCCATATAACCACATGCGACAGAGAATGTCACAAGTGCAGCTACTGCCAGCAGTTGGCTGAAAAGCTACTTAAGCTGAACGTGGTCACCCGCGGCAAGCTGGAGGATATGGGAAAAAAAGAACTAGCTGATAAACTTGAAGCAGCGGGCAAGCTGCCGTATTACGGTTGAGTAAATTGCACCTGCCATCTGAGCCTGTCGTGGCGTGACTGTTTTGAGTGCTACTTAACATTTATACAACTAATCCCCCGGATGCTATCCTAGGACATTTGCCCTCGATGAGGCAACTCTTATCTTAATTACTTATGTTGCGGATTGTGCCACGGGGTTGTTGGTTTATAAGCGGGGGTAAAATTAAATTTAATAATAAACAATTAAATTCATTATATATGGAATAACATACCCGATATGAGTTAGAATACTTGCGAAATGGCAATTATACCTAAGGATAAGTTCATTGAGCTTCTAAAGGCAACAGAGGTTAGAAAAGTTGATTACAAAAGAGACCAATATCTCTTAAATAATGAAAACTTAAAATCAAAATTCATTAAGGATATTTTATGTATAACCAATTCACCCGGAGATGACGGTTATATTGTTTTAGGTGTTAAAAGCGACAAGGGTCAACCAAGATTAGTAGTCGGTATCGATAGTCATCATGATAGCTCAATACTAGAGTCAATTGTTAATGGCATCATCGAAGAACCAATACAATTCGAATACTACCCGTTATCTTACAAAGGAAATAGATGTGCTCTAATACATATCCCTGTTAGTAAATCACGACCACATTGGCCTAAAAGAAACCTCGGTATTCTAAAAAAACATATGTTCTATACACGCCGCGCCTCAGCAAACAAAGAGGCTTCATTTGCTGAAATAAGAGAAATGTTTTTATCAGCTATCCGAATCAGTGAAGTTGCGCGGCAGAAAATCAAATCATCTAGGCACATAGTAGATGAGCTTATTGATTTTAGCCATGATGAACGAATACCAGCTATGTATAAGATGTTAAAGAATGTAGCAAAAAAAGCTGGCTTTCAAGACTATCGTTCTATCCAAGGAACCTACCTTAGTAGCCAACGGCAACAATTTGCAATTATTAGAAGTTTAAATAGCCTAATTAGTGAATTCTCCGTTATTATGTACCCCTGGAATGTGAAAGGGAATACAATACCCTTTTCCCGAGGTAAAATTGATTATTTCTCAGAAATTAAATATACCTCATATAAACCGAGAACTGGTAGAGTAACTGCTCAAATCAAGTCACGCATAAAACAAAGTACCATAATACATATCTCATATAAAAATATTTATACAACAGCTCTCCAGAAACGGCCATATACGCCGACTCCTGGATTATATTTCGCTAATGAGTGGAAGGAGTCTTGGGGCAAAGTAATGAAATGGGAAGACCACAGATTAGCAGTCGTAGAAGATAAAGCCGCTTATGCAAAGAAGACTAAATATGAATTCTTTCTACCCAATGTTGCTTCACAAGATGAGTTAAAAGAACGATTAGAAATGACCCTTAAATGGATAAATGATAATATTGGATAATCAGCAACTAATGTAACTATATAAAAACAAAGGGAAGCTTATAAGCTTCCCTCGTTTTCTTCTTGGTAGCGGGGGTTGGATTCGAACCAACGACCTTCGGGTTATGAGCCCGACGAGCTGCCACTGCTCCACCCCGCGCCAATATTACATTTAATTATAAGCATTGGCGGGATGAAGTGTCAAGGTAAAAACCTGACAATGACGTGTTGGTTCTACGTGGGTATTTCACTTATATGTCTGCCATATTTTTCTGTGGTGATATAAATAGGGTATCATGCAGGTAAACCCCCACTTTCACTTACACGTGTTTTTAATAAACTGCCCGGGCAGTTTATTAAGCCGTTCCCACAGCACGAAACGCAAACCCATAACGGTTTTTATTTATCATTACCCATTGACAATCAGATTATTGCATATTATACTTGATGCGAGTATTTGCAACAACAATGAGTTGCATTATTTCTTTTAACCATATGGCGCAAATACTAGCATTTGCAACTAATTGCAATACTTATCAAAAGGAGATAATGTCTATGCCTATAATCAGCAGAGAAAATCCCAGGGAGGAGATTGAAGAAGCCCTTGCAACTGGCGATCTCCGCAAACTTCTATTATTGAATGGTATGCTTCATGGGCATTTTTGCCCTGGCTCGGCTATGGGTGTAAAAGCCGCGGCGAGGGCTATAAAAGAACTGGGAGTGAAATCAAAAGGCATGGAGAAAATTGTCGCCATCGTGGAGACTAATAGCTGCTTCAGTGATGGAATCCAGATGGTAACAGGTTGTTCTTTCGGCAATAACGCATTGATTTATCGTGATTATGGTAAAACAGCCTTCACTTTGTCTAAAAGGACAGGGGAAGGGATAAGAATATCGGCTCTTTTTGACCGTGTTACAAAGGAACGCTCCCCCGAAGTCTCCGAACTATGGGAAAAAGTAATAGTAAAGCGACGCGGCAGCGATGACGAGAGCAAACGGCTCACCGAACTATGGGCAGAGCTATCTTTCAAAATCCTTGATATTCCCGATGAAGAAGTCCTTGTCATTAATAAAGTAAAGATAGAGATGCCGGATTACGCCCATATTTTCGCCAGCAACACCTGTTCCATCTGCGGCGAAAGCATAATGGAACCACGTGTCCGCTTAAAAGATGGCAAACCCGTCTGTCTGCCCTGCGCCGGAGAAGCTTACTACCAGCTCGCTGGCGACGGCATTACCGTTATCCCGTCCGTGAAATAGTAGTAGCCTGATACTTAAACCGGAAAAAGGTAATCTGCAATGAAGTCTAAAAGTATATTTAAAAAAGCACTGTTTATCTTACTGCTGGTAGCCATGCTGGGGTTGGCGGCATGCAGCAACAATCACGGCACAGCGGTTGGAGACTATCAAATAGAAACC
This sequence comes from Dehalococcoidales bacterium, assembly GCA_963674855.2. Lineage (GTDB taxonomy): Bacteria > Chloroflexota > Dehalococcoidia > Dehalococcoidales. The sequence continues at coordinate 443,212 of CAXXST010000002.1, read as the reverse complement.
TATATCATTGCCGATTCAACTGGTGATTGGGGCTATCCATCACCCTACGCCCACTACTCCAGAGGGCCCGGCTACGTGCGTATGCAATTTATCTTTGAGACGCTGGCGTGGAAAGATGAAGATAAATTCGTACCGCAACTGGCAACCGAGTGGCAATATAACGAAGATGAAAATTCTTATACATTCAAACTGCGCCAGGATGTAATCTGGCACGACGGCACCCCCTTTACTGCCGAAGACGTAGTCTTCACTTATGAATATACCGAAGGATACCCCTACCAGTGGGTGGATAACAGCATAGTTGAATCCGTAGAATCATTGGATAACTATACCGTTAAGCTCTACCTAAGCCAAGCCTACGCCCCGTTTTTTCAGGATGTCGTCGGCGCCCAACCGATACTGCCCAAACATATCTGGGAAGGAATCACTGAGCCAGAGCAGTTTCAGCAACCAGAGGCAGTCATCGGCACCGGTCCTTACAAGTTGACTGATTACAATAAAGAACACGGAACTTACCTCTATACCGCCAACGATGCCTATTATCTGGGCAACCCAATAGCGGGCGAGATAAGATTCGTCAAGATAAGCTCCGAGATGGCTATGGCAGCCTTAAAAGACGGCACGGTCAATGCCGCCAGCATTAGCGCTGAGATGATGGACGAGCTTAAAGCCAATGGTTTCAGTATCCTGGATGCTCCCGTGTCATGGAACGCCAAGCTGACCATCAACCACCAGATAGAACCACTTTCCAGCAAGGAATTCCGCCAGGCGCTTGCATATGCCATTGACAGGCAATCACTGGTGGACATAGTGTTGCGCGGTGAAGCCGTGCCCGGCAGCCCCGGCATCGTACCGCCTGCCAGTGTCTGGTATAACCCGAATACACCGCAGTTTGAATACAACCCGGATAAAGCCATTGATCTGTTGGATGGGTTGGGCTATCAACTGGAAGACGGTGTTATGGCCAAAGACGGCAAGCCACTGGTGCTGAGTATGATAGGGGCGGCGGACTATAAAGATTTAGGGCAGTTCATCGTTCAGCAGTTAGGGTTGATAGGCATACAGATAGACTTCCAGACAATGGAAGGCAAGACAGTTGATACCAAAGTTGAAGCCTGGGATTTTGAGCTTTCCCTCTATGGGCACGGCGGGCTTTATGAGCCGTCTTTTCTTGAAAACTGCATTATCGGAGAAGGCTTCAACAGTGCCCGCTATCACGAAGATACTAATTTGATCAGTCTTTTGCAGCAGGAGCTTTCAGAGATGGATACCGCCGCCAGGGAAGACCTCGTAATGCAGATACAGGAGATATATGCCAATGATATGCCGGCGATAACCCTGTATTACCCAAAGTCTCACTGGGCGCACGACGGCTCGCTTGGCTTATACTACACCGTGGATGGTATTTCCATCGGCGTGCCCATACCTCTCAACAGGATGTGTTTCGTTAAAAAATAAACAGGCAGGGGCGTGTAATTTGTGTAACGAATCTTTTAATAACAACGGCATACGGCTGAAACCGGCAGGCGTCATAAAAAACGGCTCTAAGATTGATAACTGGGAGGCGGATTTTTCCGGCTTACCATGGCGTGAGAAAATAGCCAGAATGGAAGAACACCGGGCGGAAGTTTCGGAAATAGTGGTGGACAAAAACCTGGAGGGCATTCTCAACGGCATTGAGGAGTTCTCTCACCTGACGGTCTTTTTCTGGCCGCACCAGGTACCGGAAGAGAAGCGAAGCTTGACACAGATACACCCGCTGGGCAACACGGATTTCCCGTTGGTAGGTATCTTTGCCACCCGCAGCCCGGTGCGCCCCAACCCCATACTGGCAACTACTGTGCGCCTGCTGGAGCGCCGTGGTAACGTACTTAAGGTAACGGGACTGGATGCGCTGGACGGCAGCCTGCTGCTGGATATCAAGCCATTTAACCCCAACCATAAAGTCAGCGGTAAGGTCAGACTGCCTGACTGGATGCAACAGATACATCAGGGGTTAGATTAATCCCGTTATAAAACTCTAAAACAGGGTGAAAACATGAGAGTAAACACCAGGCGCAACCTTGCGACATATGGCATTGCCTTTTTAATCATCCTGGGGCTGAATTTTCTGCTGCCACGGCTGATGCCTGGCGACCCGCTGACGGCAATCTATGGAGATGAAGCCATGATAGCCATGACGCCGCAGTTAAAAGCCAGCCTAGTGGAACGTTTCGCTTTAGACTTGTCCATCTGGCAGCAATTGGGCGCCTACTTTCTGAATCTCCTGCAGGGAGATATGGGCTATTCATATTCCTACAATGCCCCGGTGTGGCAAGTCATAATGGGCAGTTTGCCCTGGACATTGCTTATTGTTGGCGTTTCGCTGGTTCTGTCCACCCTGCTGGGTATATTTCTGGGTATAGAGTCCGGCTGGCGGCGCGGCTCTCGCACTGACCGCACACTGCTTACCGGCTTGATGTACATCAATGGCTTTCCTGATTTTTTTATGGGGTTGATACTTCTGATTATCTTCGGCGTACTGCTGGGGATAGCCCCCCTCTCCGGGGCACTCACCCCCTATTCCGGTCTCACCGGGTTAGCATTGGCATGGGACGTGATGAGGCACATGGCGCTGCCGGTAACCGCCCTGACGCTGGCGCAGCTTGCCGGCGGTTACCTGCTTACACGCAACAGTATGCTTACAGTATTAAAAACTCCCTTTATGCTGGTTGCCAGAGCCAAAGGGTTACCCCAGCGGGTGCTGAAATACCGCCATGCCGGCAGAAACTCCATGCTGCCGGTGATCACCATGACCGGCATACGGTTGGGCAAAGTGGTTACGGGCACGCTTTTCGTAGAGTTGGTTTTCGCTTACCCGGGCATTGGCTACATGACCTACCAGGCACTGCTTTCCCGTGATTACCCGCTGATACAGGGTATCTTTCTGGTTGTAGCCGTATCGGTGCTGCTGGTGAATTTTGCCGTGGATTGTTTGTCCCCCAGGCTGGACCCAAGGGTGAGCTATGCATATTGACGTCAAGAGGGAGATTAGGCAAAGCGGTATCGGGCGTGCCGGTGTCATAATCCTGGCGCTGGTAATATTCGTTGCCCTCTTTGCCCCATTGATAAGCCCTTACAACCCTCTTGAACAATCAACCGGTTCACTGTTATCGCCCTCCGCCAGCCATCCGCTGGGCACCAACCAGGTGGGGCAAGACATCCTGAGCCAGCTTTTTTACGGAGCCAGAACATCGCTTATGGTCGGCTTTGGCGTCAGTATCATCAGCTTGTTCTTAAGTTTTATTTTCGGTGTTTCGGCGGCGCTTATCGGCGGTATTTACGAACAAGTGGTAATGCGGGTTATTGATGCCTTTATCATCATCCCAATGGTAATAGTGGTAGTGCTGATAGCGGCTTATGCCAGACCCAATTTACCAGTGCTGATACTGATACTTTCAGCGCTTAGCTGGCAGGAAGGCGCCCGCATCATCCGGGCACAGACACTCTCACTCAAGGAGAGGGGGCATATCGCCGCCGCCCGCTCCTTCGGTGGCAACTGGTTGTATATTGCCCGCCGCCATATCCTGCCGGATCTGGGACCCATCCTGCTGGTAGAGTTTATCTATGGTGTCAGGCGGGCTGTCTTTATGGAAGCCGGGCTGGCTTTCCTGGGCATCGGTGACCCGATGTCTATAAGCTGGGGAGTGATGATGCGAGACGCCATGAAGTTCAGCTATCTGGATGTCTGGCAGTGGTGGCTCATCCCCGCCGGCGTTATGCTCTCGCTGACAATAATCGGGCTGACCTTTGTCAGCCATGCTGCCGAGACAGTGCTTGACCCCAGATTGAGAGGTGCCGAAATTGCTTGATATTAAAGACCTGCACGTAAGCTACGGAAAGGAAAACATACTTAACGGGCTGAACCTTAGCCTGAAGCGCGGTGAAACACTGGCTATCATCGGCGAGTCCGGTGCTGGCAAGACTACGCTGGGATTGAGCATCATGCGCCTGACCGAGGGTAATGTAAAGGGCAGCATCATATTTGACAATAAAGATATCCTCACCTTTCCAGACAGGGATATGCAGGCATTGAGGGGAAACCGGATAGCCATGGTCTTTCAGAACACCAACAGCTCTCTCAATCCGGTTATAGATGTGTTGCATCAGGTCGCCGAGCCGATGATAGAGCATGGATTGATGAATAAAACCGAAGCCCAAGAGAAAGCCATGCATCTGCTGGAGCGCTTCGGGCTGTCGCCAGAGCGTTTCAAAAGCTATCCACACCAGCTCAGCGGCGGAGAGCAACAGCGGGTGATGCTGGCGATGTCTTTAGCCAATGACCCGGAGCTTTTAATTCTGGACGAGCCGCTTTCCTCGCTGGATGTAATCAGCCGTGAGGAGCTGGGCAGCCATATCATGAACCTGGGCGAAAACTGCACCAGGCTTATTATCACTCACGACCTTGATGCCGCCAGCCGCCTTTCCAATAAGCTGGCAGTACTTTATGGCGGCAGGATTGTAGAGACAGGACCGGTGCGGGAAGTGCTGCAAAAGCCACGCCATCCCTATACGCGGGCGCTCATTCGCTCTTACCCCAATATGACCAGCGCCAAAGATTTGCAGAGCATTAAGGGCAGGCTCAGCCGCAATATAAGCGGCTGCCCTTTCCACCCGCGCTGTACCCAGGCGATTGACATTTGCTCTCATAAATTGCCTGATTTTAAATATTATGAACGGCAGGGAGTTGCCTGCCACCGCGGAGGCATCGTTACCCTGCTTGCCACCGAAAACCTTTCCAAGTCTTACGGCGCATTGAAAGCGGTAGATAGTGTCAACCTGCGCATTGAAGCCGGTGAAACGCTGACGCTGGTGGGGCAAAGCGGCTGCGGCAAGACCACCCTCTCGCGCACTATCATGGGTTTGTGTCCGCCAGATGGCGGCAGGGTTTATCTGAAGGGGGAAGAGATACAAAAACGCGGACAGCATTTTTACAAGCGGGTGCAGATGATTTTCCAGAACCCCGGTGAATCGCTCAGCCATCGCCTGACGGCGCTGGAGGCTGTGATAGAGCCGCTTAATATCCACTTGGTGGGCACACCGGAAGAGAGAAGACAGAAGGCGATTAATACCATCAGTGAGGTGGGCCTCCCGCAGACTGATAGTTTTCTTGATAGATACCCACATCATTTAAGCGGCGGCGAGATGCAACGTGTCTCCATCGCCCGGGCGCTGGTGCTGGATCCAGAACTTATCATAGCCGACGAGCCGACAGCCTTCCTTGATGCCAGCATGGGCGCCAAGATTCTCAAGCTTCTTTTGAAACTGCAGGAGCAGCGCGGCTTAAGCATGCTTTACATCACCCACGACATAGCCATTGCCCGCAAGGTAAGCGATAGAATGGCAGTTATGTTCGCCGGGCGCATAGTGGAAGAGGGGCTGGTCAGCCAGATAGTAACCGCGCCGCAGCAGCCATATACCCGTCAACTTATAAAGGCGGCTTCCGCACTGCACAAGTATTAAAATATTCCTGAATATACTTCAAGGATAAAAGCCAACCCATTGACTATACCAGGATAGCCCCTGTCTGCTGCAACAGGGGCTTTTTTAACAGCAGTTTACTTCTCTTCTTTATCTTTCTTCGGGCGCCATTTCTTTAGCCTTTCGGCAATCTGCTTTTCATATCCCTGGTCGCTTGGAGTATAAAAACTTCTATCTTTAAGCGAATCCGGCAGGTTCTGCTGTTCCACGAAATGCCCGGGGTAGTCATGGGCATATTTATAGCCCTTGCCGTAGCCCAATTCCTTCATCAGGGCAGTAGGCGCATTCCTGAGGTGCAGCGGCACCGCCTCGTTAGACCCTTTTTTTACCTCTTCCTTAATTTTCCCATAGGCAGCATACAGAGAGTTGCTTTTGGGCGCCGTCGCCAGATAAACCACCGCCTCTGCCAGCGCCAATTCGCCCTCTGGCATACCAACAAAATGCACAGCCTGCTGCGCCGCCATTGCCACCACCAGCGCCTGCGGGTCTGCCATGCCAACGTCCTCAGAGGCAAACCGCACCAGACGCCGGGCGATATACAGAGGCTCGTCACCGGCTTCCAGCATACGCCCCAGCCAGTACAGGGCGGCATCCGGGTCTGAACCGCGCATAGTCTTGTGCAGTGCGGAAATGGTATCAAAATGCCCCTCCCCGCTTTTATCATACTGCAATGCCCGGTGCTGAATGGTATCTTCTATCGTCTCCAGCGTTATATGCCTCTTTCCATCCTTAGATGGCGATGTCGCCAGCGCCGAAGTTTCCAGAATATTCAGGGCTGTTCTGGCATCATTGTTGGACATTGAAATCAGGCATTCCATAGCGCCGTCATCCATTTCGGCTTTCATAGAGCCTAAGCCCCGCAGCCTGTCCTTCATCGCCCGGAAAATGATTATTTGCAGCTCTTCGGCTGTCAACGGTTTGAGGGTAGCCACCCGGCTGCGTGAAAGCAACGGTGAATTAACCTCAAAGGACGGATTTTCCGTTGTCGCCCCTATCAATATTACCGTGCCGTCTTCCACGAAGGGCAAAATGGCATCCTGCTGCGCCTTATTGAAGCGGTGTATCTCATCTATAAACAGGATGGTTTTCTTACGATACAGCTTGCGGCGCTCTTTGGCTTCTTCTATTATCCGCCGTAAATCCGCCACGCCGGCGCTGACCGCCGAAACCGGACTGAAATGCGATTCCGTAGTGTTTGAAATTATATACGCCAGCGTGGTCTTGCCGCTGCCCGGCGGTCCCCAAAGGACCATTGAAGGCAAATTGCCGGATTCAATGGCTTTTCTGAAGACGCGCTTTTCACCAACCAGATGCTCCTGCCCGACGAATTCCTCCAGGTTGCCGGGTCTCATCCGCGCCGCCAGCGGAGCCTCTGCCAACCTGTCTTTTTCAAACTGCTGCTCAAACATATCCATTATTTGCCTCCCCCTTTACCCCCTCCCCTTTTATCTCTACATTATATCCCCTTCAAATGCCTTGTGGTATGGCAGGACGACGATATTATTACAAAATATTACTGCTGATAGCGGTTTTTCTGCAAAATCCATCCCCCTGACCCCCTTCCTTGTTGTGAAATCTCCCTTAATCCCTCTTTTATAAAGAGGAAAATAAACGGCCTCCCCCTTTGGCAAAGGAAGATTGAGAGGGATTTCAAAAAAGCCTGCCGGGGGGCGGGGTATGAAAGAAAAGTTATATTAACAGGAGAACAATGTGGCGTGGAAAAGAAGAGCAGAAGATAAGTTAAGGGGGATGAAAATGGGAATAATAATATCAACTATCGTTTCTGCTTTTTTATGCTATCTATAACCTCCTGCGGATGCGCCGTTGAAAATACAAATCGCCTGTATCTATGCTCCTTAAGTTCAACCGCCACCCTTTTATAGTTAAATGTCGTGTATGCCAGAACCCAACCGCTTTTATACCTGCTTATACGAACGCCCCAGCCGCCATATTTCATGCTGCTCTTTTCATCTATGCAGGTTTCTTCTATATCACTAAGGGGCACTGAAAACTTTATAAAGCCCAGCGAAGCCCGCAGGCTATCATCGGTTACGCCTATATGCATACTCCTCAGGTTATAGAGGAAAGCGCCAATAACAAACATAATCAGAGCCATAAGCAGGAAGTACCACTGAGGCAACTCATCCTCTATACCAAGGCTGCCGTTTAGCTGCAATACATACAAAATTAAGAAAGCTATTACTATTCCGCCCATCAGCAATATTATATATTTCATGAACTTGAAGGGGACGTTTTCGCTGTAGATTTCGTCGTACTGCCGCATTACTTCTTTCCCCTTCTCTTCCTGTCTGCCTTTATAAGGCTAATCAGCTTCTGCCCCGGCTTTGGCTTGGGCTGGCTATCCGCCGTTATCACCATCAGCTTGCCGTCTGAATCAATCAGAAACAGAGGCAAGGCGTTATCACCATAGTGTTTATTATAGTCATCATAGGTAAACTCTTCGGTAATATCGGTTGTCTTAACCGACGCCCCGTTTTCAAAAAGCCCGGCGAGGTGGTTATAGGTGGCATCCGGGCTGAAAAGCAACCGCCCCCTTAGATGCTGCGATACTGCTTTTTTAGTTTCTGTTTCTTCGCCGCCGGCGGGTAACTGGTAAACTTCAGAGCGCCCCAGATCATTTATAAACTGCAATGTTACCAATGAATTGTATTCATTGTCCGAGGTCAGGGCGACAAGCCTGCCGATACCGCCTAAGTCAATCCTGTCCAGCGCATACTGTGAAAGGATATTGCCATAATAGGCAGACACCCCCAGCATACGGGCGGCGGCTATATTCACCCGGCTGCTATCCACTACCAGCACTCTGAAACCTTCCTTATGTAAAGCTGCCGCTATATCCCGCGCCCAGGATTGCCCTCCAATCATCATAACGCCCTGCGGATTCGGTTCGGCTACCTTTAACCTTTTCGCCACCGGAGATGCCGTCAGCCCATATATAGTTACCGTGCCGGCGATGATGACAAACGTCAGGGGCATCAGCATTTCAGCCTGGGCATAACCGGCTTCCTGCAACCGCAGTGAAAAAACGGAGGCCACAGACGCCGCCACGATACCGCGCGGCGCCAGCCAGCTTATAAACAGACGCTGGTTTAGCTTTAGCCTGGAGCCTATGGTTGAAAGCATCACCGCCAGTGGCCTGGATACCAATACCAACACCGCCAACAACGCCAGTCCGCCGTAAATAACGCCGGTTATATCATCTATCTGCAAACGCGCCGTCAGTATTATAAACAGGCTGGATATCAAAAGAACCCTGAGGTTTTCATTGAATTCTATGATGTGCTTCACATTAACCCTTTTCTGGTTAGCCACAACGATACCCATAAGCGTTACGGCTATCAGCCCGGAATCCGGCTGTATGTAATCAGAAGCGATATAGGCGGCTATCACCAGCGCCAGCGATACAATGCTGTGCAGATAGTCCGGCACCCAGAAGCGTTTCAGCATCTGCACCAGTATTATGGCGCTTGCCGCCCCGATTAAACCACCGCCTATAACGGCCTTAGCCAAACTGAAGACTACAATTGAAACTGCCGGCTGCCCCTCTGCGGCGATTATCACCTGGAAGACGATAACCGCCAATATGGCGCCGATTGGGTCTATGATTATGCCTTCCCATTTGAGGATACTGCCAACATCGCCACTGGGGCGCAGGTGGCGTAACAGCGGAAGGATAACCGTTGGCCCGGTTACCACCAGGATAGCGCCCAGCAGCACCGCCATTTCCAGTTCCATGTCCAATATGAAATAAGCAGCGGCGGCGCCTGTAAACCAGGTAACCAGCGTGCCAATGGTTATAAGGTGGAAAACAACTCTGCCGCTTTTTTTAAGTTCGGTAAGGCTGAGGTTCAAGCCACCTTCGAAGAGAATAATCGCTACCGACAGCGACACAATAGGCAATAGTAAATCACAAAAAATCTCGTCCGGGTTTATAAAGCCGGTTACCGGACCGGCAAGAAAGCCGAAAACCAGCAATAGAAATATAGATGGCAAGCGCAGACGCCAGGCAAGCCACAAAGCGGCTATGCCCAGAACAATAATGCTTGCCAGCCCCAGTAACAGGTTTTCATCCATAAGATAATCCTTTACAAATGTTTAAAGATTATCACCTGTAAACAGCGTTTACAATATCCCTGCTTACTGAGTATTACAGGCGCCATTTAGTTTAAGGCTGCGGCTAGCCAGTAATCCCGCTTTAAGTGCCGCTTCCTTATATTCAGCTATAAGAGATTCTATAAGCACTTTTACGGTAACAATTTTTTCCACCAGGTAGGCATTCGCCCCGGCAAAAGAAAAGCCGTTTTCAAGATATCCCTTCTTGGCATTCGTCAATGCAATACAAATGCAATATGGAGATATTTTGAAATCACAGGTTTTGAGGCACTGCCATGGACAACTGAAAGGCTTCTTAAGCCCGGCTGAAACCTCTTCCAGAAAGCGATTTTTTATAGCCCTGCCCGGCAACCCAACGGGGCTGTCTATTATAACCAGGTCTTCCTGGCTGCAATCTACATAGGCTTGTTTGAATTTTTCAGAGGCGTCGCATTCGTCTGTGGCAACAAAGCGGGTCGCCATTTGCACCGCCTGCGCCCCCATCTGGATAAACTTGTAAATATCCGCTCCGCTGTAAACACCGCCGGCGGCTATCACCGGGATGCTTCTTCCAGAAATCTCTTCGTAGGGCTTGATTTCGGCGATTACCCGCGGCAGTATCTTTTCCAATGTATGCTCGGGGTCATCAATTTGCTCTCTTTTGAAACCGAGGTGTCCGCCTGCCATTGGACCCTCTACGACAACAGCATCCGGGACGCAGCCATAGCTCCTCTGCCAGCTTTTGAATATTACTTTTACCGCCCTGGCGGAGGATACGATAGGCACAATCTTTATTCTAACCCTGCCGTTTTCATCCAGAAGTATTTCCCTTGGTATTTTCAGCGGAAGACCGGCGCCCAGAAAAGCAACATCGGCGCCTTCTTCTATTGAAACCCTCAAAAGGTCATTGAAATCCGAACAAGCTATCATGATATTCACCCCGATAACCCCGTCCGTCATCCGCCGCGCTTTTTGCAACTCGCTGCGTAAAGCCCTCAGGTTTGCCTGCCTGAAGTTCTTATTAAAATCGGCTTCCAGCATACCTATTCCAGCGGTTGAAATGACGCCGATGCCACCCTCGTTGGCAACCGCCGAAGCCAACCTGGAAAGGGAAATGCCAACCCCCATACCACCTTGGATAATCGGTATTCTGGCTTTCAGATTGCCTATATTCAATTCCGGCATTTTTATCCGCTCTTTAATCTTATTCACATCCATTTGCATTCATATTCTCCTTATAGCAATGGGCTACTTCATTCTACCCGTTACCGGTTGCAAATTTCAAATATTTTTAGCTGTATCTAGATTAAAAGCAAATCCCCTGTTTCATTTTCATATGCAGGATATCCTTATTCTTATAAATCCATCCCCCTTTATCCCCCTTCCTTTGCAAAGGAATGGGGATTAGAGAAGAAGGACTTCACCCCTCTTGAACTCCTTCATATTTTATGAAATACCCTTTATTTCACTCTCTATTTTTAAAATCTCCCTGTCTCCCTCTTTATTAAAGAGGGAGACAGGTAGCCTCTCCCTTTATCAAAGGGAGAATGAGAGGGATTTCAATAATAAAGCCTGCCGGGGGCGGGCAGGGTGGGGAAAAAGTATAACGTGTAATAATGAGGCGAATTGGGTCAAGAAAAAAGCATAAAACAAGGGGGCGTGGCAGGAAATATTTTCTACCCCCTACTTATACCTTTTAACCTCAAACCGATACAGCTTCACCGGCTCATTAGGCATTATGCCCGCCTTCTGGCGGCAAATGCCGATTTGTTGCTCAACACTGTCCACGCCTTCCAGGTCCGGCAGCAGCAGACCTTTCCGAAAGCCGCTTTCCACTATCAAGCCGTATTTTCTGGGATTTAACCGCTTCTCATCATTCACGGGTTCTGGGCGGGTAAGCACATCAACACTGTATTCAACATCTTTTAATTCTCCGGGGGTGACCGGCAGAAAGCGCGGGTCACGCGTCGCCGAGCTTATGGCATTAGCAATGATTTCTTCAGCCACATTCTTATGCGCCGGCTCAAATGTGCCGATACAGCCCCTCAGTTGACCGTATTTGTGCAGCGAGACGAATACGCCGGCTTCCTTTTTCATAACCGCTGCCAGCCGTGACGGCGGCTTAATAACGCTTCCAGTTTTAATATATGTTTCCACTGCCCTTTTCGCCAGTTTGGCTACCGGTGATATCCGGTGTTTTTTTATTATTATGCCGGCATAACCCACCACGCTGCTGTAATCACCGCTGACATCACCGCTGGTCTGGTATTTCGCCAATTCCGCCTTGCCCGCCCCCAGTTCCCTGGCAGCCGTTATAAGGCTAACCACCGGCGCATAGCCGCACATGGTTATATTAAAATCCTTAATACGCTTCGCCAGCTTGTCCTCATTCAGCTCCAGTATGGCTTCAATCGCCCGATTATCCTTTTCTCTTGCCAAGTTCTGTGTCTCGTAGTGAGTCATATCGCTTGAGGCTATAATTATCGTTTTTCTTCTAATGCTCTTGATTGCAACGGCGATTGCCTGCCCGATTTCCTTATAGACGTTTATATCAGCATACGAAAGCACAATCGGCACCAGTTTGAATTGCTTGCCGAAATATTGCAAAAATGGTAGTTGGACTTCTATAGAATGCTCCAGGCGGTGGGCTTCGCTGCCTTCTTCAAGGTATCTGGAGGATGCCAAAATGCGTCCAGCCAGTTCGGTGTCAATATCCACTTTGCCCAGCGGTGTCTTCCAGGCACCCTGCGTCATTATGCTGAACGGCTTGCCCATACCGGTATGGTTGGGACCAATTATGATATATGTATCTTTTAGCTTTATAAGTGAAACTACGGCTCCACTGACACTGCCGGAATATACGTAGCCGGCATGCGGCGAAACCAACCCGATTGCATCTTCCTTCTTTGCCCTCTCATCCACCATACCCTCTATCATTTCTTTCAGCCTTGCTGGCGAATCCGGGTAGAACTTACCGGCGACTATCGCCTCTCTTATCATCTTGCACCACCCCCCTTATCTGCCCTGAAATTAAGCTCTGCCCCACAATAGCGGCATTTTGAACCGCGAATACCTTTAACTTCCGCCTCATAACCGTGACGCTGCACGCTGTTATTGCCGCAATTATAACAAAACGTATTTTCGCCGCCATGCCCCGGAACATTGCCGATATAGACGAACTTCAACCCGGCTTTACTGCCGATATCAACAGCGCGCTCCAGCGTTGATACGGGAGTCGGCGGCAGGTCTTTCATGTTGTGCTGCGGGTGAAAACGGGTTACGTGCCACGGCGTCAGTTCGCCAAGCTCTTTATATATCCAACCGGCAATATCCCCAAGCTGCTTTTCATCATCGTTGATGCCGGGAATTATATTTGTAACCACCTCTGTATGCATTCCCCACCTGTTCTTCGCCCGTTTGGCAACCTCTAAAATGCCGCGCCAGCGGCTTATTTTTGCCAGCTTCCTGTAGACATCATCATTAAAACCCTTTATATCCACCCGCCATGCATCCAGGTATGGACCAATTTTATCCAGTGCTTCGGTTGTTATATAGCCGTTGGTTACATATACAGTGTACAGGTTTGCCTCTTTCGCCAGCCGGGCGCATTCCAGTGTATATTCAAACCAGACCGTTGGCTCATTATATGTCCAGGCAATTCCGCCGCAGTTGTATTTTTTAGCCATTCTTACCGCTTCTTCCGGCTGGATGATATTCCCCGTCTGCGGCAGGTCCACACAGGCAATCTCCCAATTCTGGCAATCACGGCAGTGGAAATTGCAACCCCAACCACCCATTGAAAAAACCAGGCTGCCCGGATAGAAATGAAAAAGCGGTTTTTTTTCAATGGGATCAACGGCGGCAGAAGATACCTGGGCGTAGTTCATGTTGTACAGGGCGCCCTCTTTGTTCTGATACATCCTGCAAACACCCGTTTTGCCGGGGTTTATAACGCAGCGCCACTGACAGATATTGCAACGCACCCTGTAACCCGGCAGGTTTTCAGCAAGCAACGCCTTATGCATAACCAATCACCATATAATTATAACACCAGAAAAGCTCCAGTTATAGGCGCCTCTATAGGTAATATTGCTACTATATTTTCTAATTATTTTATAAAACCTCCCCCTGACCCTTTATTGTGAAATCTCCCTTAACCCCTCTTTGTAAAAGAGGGGAATAAATAGCCTCTCCCTTTGACAAAGGGAGACTGAGAGGGATCCAATTTTATAAAATCCATCCCCCTGACCCACTTCCTTTGGGAAAGGAAGTGGGATATTAAAAAGAGGGGCTGCGCCCTTCTTAAACTCCCCTTTTAGTGTTGCTATCCCCCCTTAACTTTACATCTGTTTTTCATAGCTCCCTTTATATCCCCTGCGAATTAGTAAAGTTTTTGTGTAATACATCTGCTATATCTATAAAGCGTAAAGGTAAGGAAAATGATTACATCCCTCTCCCTTTGACAAAGGGAGAGGGATAAAGGGTGAGGGATTTCATTAAGAAAAGTCTGCCGAGGGCGGGTTGGCGGGGAAGAATAATTGAAGATAGATATAGGGGGTTGGAAATAATAATACTTATGCCAGATAAATAATGGCTATCCCCCCGGCTATCATAAGGGTAGCTGCCAGCCTGACCACCATTGACCCTCTGCCAACCTCTTCCTCTATGAGCAGTTTTGGCATAAAACGCTTTGCCAGAAGCACTAAAAAAAATACGGCTACGGGGCGGCTGCCTGTTATGGTGGAAACCAGTGACACCGGACCCTCTTCCATTGCCCGGTAAGCCAGCAGCATCCCCGTCATTGCCAGTATCTCGTTAATCACCAGCAAAGACAACGCCGAATTCCTACCCGGCATATTAATCAATTGCCTTACAACCGCCGGGCGAAGTGAAATAAGGAGATATACAGCCGCCATACAAAAAGTGCTTATCCAGAATATATTCCAGTAAGACATATATTCAAGCGCGTATTTACCGGATATGTTAGCTATGGCGGTCAGCAGGCTGGCGCCGAAAAGAAAGAAGAAAGGTTTGCCCAGCCAGCTTGTTATGCCGCCTGTTCCCTTTTTCACCGATACCAGGATAGAGCCTGCGACAACAATGAATATCGCCAGCCACTGCAGATAGCCTATCGCTTCCCCCAGCAGCGGCATCGCCAGAATGGCAACGAAAACAGGAAAGGTATGAAATATAGGGATAGCCCGGGACACCTCTTCCGTCTTCAGGGTATAAAGCAGAATTACTATGGATATAGCCCTTACTATCCCGGAGCCTACTGCCACCAGCACCGGCCAGGCTTCAATGCCTGCCGGCAGCGGAAACAACAGAAGCGCAACCAGGCTATAGACTGGATATGCCGATGCTCACCGGCACCAGAAAGGCACGCAGTCCGGGCATGCGCCTGGTTATCAGGTGGCTATCAAGGATATTTACTACCCCAATTAGCACCGTAGCGATTATCGCCAGGCTAACCCAATCTATCATAAACGGCAATCTCCTCTGTTTTAATACCCAAGTTTACACTATTGTCTGTCCCCAGAAAAACCTTGACGCTTTAGATATCAATATTTTTCCCAAGCGTTAAATAAAACAGGAAACTCATCAAAGACGACGGACGGGAGTAGATAAAAAAAGAAAGTTTATAATCTAAAATATCCGCCCCCTGACCCCCCCCTTTTTTTATACCCCCCCTAGCCTCTCTTTAACATAGAGGGGGAATAATAACTTCTCCCTTTTAACAAAGGGAGATTGAGAGGGATTTCTATAAGGAAGAAAATGAGGGGGATTTCAAAATAACAGTAAAATAATATAAAATGAATGCTTGCGGGAAACTATAGGAAAGCTATTCTAAAAGGGCAAGGCGTTAACAATTTTCTTGCAAACCTCTCTTAATTCCCAGTTTATTATATCTTTTTATATATCGTTTTTATAAGCCTTTTTATGCCTAAATACTATTGACTATGAGGTTTACAGAAAGTAGACTTGCATTGCTAATATATGATGAAAATCATCGGTCTTACTGGCGGTATCGGCAGCGGGAAGAGCGCAGTGGCTAACTTCCTGGCTGAATTAGGGGCTGTTATTGTCTATACCGATAAAATCGGTCATGAGTTGCTGGAAAGCAACAACCAGATACAGCAGCAAATATTCAAAACTTTCGGTCAGAGGGCTTTCACCCCGGACGGCATTGTAGACCGTAAAAAGCTGGGGCGACATAGTATTTTATGATGAAAAAGCCCGCGCTCAACTCAACTCTATAATGCACCCGGCAATATTCAGCATTATTCAGAAATCTCTTGAGCAGTGCCGTCAGCAGGCGGCAAAGGTAGTGGTGATAGAAGCTCCACTGCTGCTGGAAACCAGTTGGACTACAATCACCGACGAGGTCTGGGTTACCACCGCCCCCAAAAAGACTATAATTGAACGGCTTGGGGTAAAAGGCATCTCTTATAATGATGCTATGGCGCGCATTAACTCCCAGATAAACGACAGCGAGCGCCTCAAACTGGCGGATGTGGTCATCAAC
The DNA here is from genome assembly GCA_963674855.2 of Dehalococcoidales bacterium. Taxonomy (GTDB): domain Bacteria; phylum Chloroflexota; class Dehalococcoidia; order Dehalococcoidales. The sequence continues at coordinate 427,053 of CAXXST010000002.1, read as the reverse complement.
AACGACTGCGACATTGGTGAGCTTAAGCTGAAAGTGGAGCAATTATGGCAGGGTTTATAGTTTGACAGCCCCAGTCAGCAACTGGTAGAATATATTTTGTTCATTTTCTGGAGGTCTGTTATTTACGCGATTGTTGAAAGCGGCGGCAAGCAGTATCGGGTTGCACCCGGTCAGACTATAAATATTGAGCGTCTGGGCATAACCGAGGGCGAAGCTATAGAGTTAGATAAGGTATTGCTTATTGCCGATGATGAAAAGCTTACCGTCGGGCAGCCGGTTATTGACGGCGCCAAAGTGGTTGCTACATCCAAGGGAGAGTTTAGAGACAAAAAGGTTGTCGTCTTTAAATACAAGCCCAAGGTGCGTTACAGCAAAAAGACAGGCCACCGCCAGTCATATACCAGGCTGACAATAGACAGTATATTAGCGCCGGGCGCAGCCGCTGCCAAGCCCAAAACAACCCGGCGAACCAAGAAAGAGGTAGTTCAGGATGGCGCATAAAAAGGGAGGCGGCTCTACCAGGCTGGGGCGTGACAGCAAGCCCAAGATGCGCGGCGTAAAGATATTTGCCGGGCAGAAAATAAACGCCGGCACGATTATCGTCCGCCAGAAAGGCACCTGCATTCATCCAGGTAACAATGTCGGTATCGGTCGTGATTTTACCCTGTTTGCCCTTATAGACGGCATCGTTAAGTTTGAGCCAATGACAAAAGACAAGAGGAAGGTCAGCGTTTACGCTAACTAGAATAACATGAAAGAAAAAATCCATCCCAAGTATTATCCAGATGCCCAGGTAACCTGCTCCTGTGGTAACAGCTTTACCATTGGCTCCACCAGAAAAACGCTTAAGGTAGAGCTTTGCAGCCAGTGCCACCCCTTCTTCACCGGCGAACACCGCATGGTGGACACCGCCGGCCGCGTGGAGAGGTTCAAGCAGCGCTACAAAATGAAAGGCTAATCTTAAAAAGGATTATAAGGTTAAGGAGCGGCTTTTAATCCCGCTCCTTTTTTATTGGTGTTTTATAATGGCAAAAAAGTTTCATTACGGCGGGCAGGCGGTTATGGAGGGGGTGATGATGCGGGGGCAGAATTCGGCGGTAACCGTGGTGCGCCGTCCCAACGGCGAACTGTTTACCGATGTTAAAAAGCTTTCACCCATCTACACCGGCTGGCCGCGTAAAACGCCTTTTATACGCGGCTTTATAGCCCTCGTTGAAGCCATGACACTTGGTATCGGCAGTCTTTTTCTTTCCGCCAATATAGCCCTTGAGGAAGAAGGCGAGGAGATTTCCGGCACGCCAACCTGGCTGATACTGCTTCTCTCTTTCGCAATGGCGGTGGCACTTTTCTTCCTTGCGCCGCTCTTTCTTACCAAGCTGTTTGAACCCTATATTGAATCCTCGCTGCTTTTTCACCTTGTGGAAGGGGTTATTCGGCTGGCTATCTTCCTTATATACCTGAAGGTAATCGGCATGATGCCGGATATAAAGCGTACCTTTAGCTACCATGGGGCAGAACACAAAACCATTAACGCCTATGAAAACGGCGTCCCGCTGGTTCCCAAAGCCGTGCAGCAATACAGCACCGCCCATTCCCGTTGCGGCACCGCTTTCCTGCTGGTGGTGCTGGTTTTGGCTGTTCTCGTCTTTGCCCTTGTCGGCAAGCAGGCGTTATGGCTGATGGTGTTGTCACGTGTTCTGCTGATTCCGGTTATCGCCGCCATCGGATATGAGATAACCCAATTCGGGGCGCGCCATATGAACAATATACTTGCCCGTGCCGTTATGTCACCCGGTCTATGGCTGCAAAGCCTTTCCACCAGAGAGCCGGATGACGAACAGATAGAAGTCGCCATCGCCGCCCTTAAGAAGGCACTGGCGCTCGACGGCATTAATACTTATAGTGATGAAGCAGAACAGTTTGCTTCTTAAACTGCGCTTTTAATCTTCTTCCGGCAGCTTCTGAAAGAAACAGGTCCTTGCGCCGGTATGGCAGACGGGTCCCATCGGCTTGGCTTTTACCAGCACGGTATCACGGTCACAATCCAGCCATATTTCACATACAGTAAGCTTATTGCCGGATGTAGCCCCCTTGTGCCAAAGCTCCTGGCGGCTGCGGCTGTAGAACCAGACCTCGCCGCTTGAAAGTGTAAGCCCCAGCGATTCCTCATTCATATAGCCCAGCATCAATACCTCTCCGCTTTGTTCGTCCTGTATTATTGCCGGTATAAGTCCCTTATCGTCAAGTTTCAGATTTTTAACCAATATTTTCTCCTGTTTTTTTATTCGACTGCTTTTATCGCCAGTTCAAGATTGATGTCTCCGGTATAAAGCGCCTTGCCTATTATCGCCCCCTCTGCCCCTATCCGGTTAAGCAGCCTTATATGCTTAACCGAAGAAACACCGCCAGAGGCGATAACCGGATAACGTATAGCATCCACCAGTTCAAAAGTAGCCATAAAGTTCGGCTCTGTAAGCGTGCCATCACGGCTTATATCAGTATAGATAAAGCGCTTTGCGCCCAGCTTCACCATAGACATGGCAAACTCAACGGCGGTAAGTTCGGTCTCGTTTTTCCATCCATGAGTGGCTACCTTGCCATCGCGGGCGTCTATGCCAATTACTATGGATTCACCGAAACGGCGGCAGGCTTCCTTTACCAATTCCGGCTCTTCCACCGCCGCCGTGCCCAGTATCAGGCGGTCTATACCAGTTTTAAGCAACTTCTCTATAGTATTCATCTCACGAATGCCGCCGCCCAGTTCCAGAGGTATCCAGACAGCATCGTTGATGTTATTTATGGCTTTCATATTGCGCGGTATTCCCAAATCTGCGCCGTTCAGGTCAACGATATGCAGCCGGGTAGCCCCTAGAGACTGCCACTTGAGGGCAACCTCCATCGGGTCTTCTGAATATGTTGTCTGCATGTTGAAATCACCCTGATAGAGGCGCACACACCTGCCGTCTTTTAAGTCTATCGCCGGTATTACTTCCATTTTCCTGCCTTTAATCAACTTTGAACTTGAATTATAACACCTATATTGACTGCTGAACAATTAAACCGTTATGGCTTATTCTGCCGGTTGGACAACTAATCTGCTGCCTTTTCTGGCTAATACTATTATTTCTTCCCCTTCAGCTATCCCGCCCTGCTGCGCCTGCGCCTGCCACAGCTCTCCATTTATCCTGACCATTCCCAAAGGCTTCAGTTCTTTCACCACCCTGCCGCAGCTGCCTGTCATATCCTCAAAGCCTTTAACCATCTTTGTTTCCAGGGCGCGGCTGCCGGCGCGGTATATCATAACAGCGGCAACCACCCAGACAACCATCATGGTTATCAGCACGAAAACAGGTATATTTATACCCAGATTCGGCAAGCCCACCAGCACTATAACCGCCAGCGCCGCCTCCTCCAGTATTGTGCTTATTATCGCCAGTATTAATCTGCCGTTCATATTAATTGCCACACCATTATAACAGCTTCTGTTGCTGATACTAAAAAGCGGGTGCTATAATTCAATTACAAAAAGCAAGGGAGTAATATATGAAATTAAACCGGGAAGAAGTATTGCACATAACCCGCCTCGCCAAGCTGGGCGTTACCGATGAAGAAGTGGACAAGCTCAGCCAGCAGCTTTCACACATACTTGAAAGCTTTGAGGTTTTGCAGGAAGTGGATACCGATGGTGTGCCGCCGACGGCGCAACCCAATATGCTTTGCAACGTTTTGAAGGAGGATAAGGTCAAGCCTTCACTGCCTCAGGATGAAGTGCTGGCTAACGCGCCGCAAAAAGACGGAGAATTCTTCCGGGTAAAGGCTGTTCTGGAATAATCAAGGCAGGCATTTAACCGCTTGTTCTTCACATTGAAATGGATAATACGGAAAGGTTATACAAAAAAGGGCTTCTTCTTGAATACTTTACGGTTGCATATAACGTTCTTGAAGCGGCAGCTTCTATTGTCTTTGGCAGTATCGCCGGCAGCGTAGCTCTTATCGGCTTTGGGCTGGACAGTGTAGTGGAATCTCTTTCAGGTTTAATTTTAATATGGCGTTTAAGGCATCACGGCAGGGTTTCAGCCGATGCTGAAGAAAGGATAGAAGAAAAAGCAAGAAAACTGGTTGCCGTCACCTTTTTTATCCTCGGCACATATATACTCTTTGAATCAATAGACAAACTGGCAAGCGCCGAAATCGCAGAGCCTTCACTGCCGGGTATAATAATAGCCGTATTGTCTATAATCATTATGCCGATACTTATGTGGCAAAAATACAAAACAGGCAAGCAAATAAACAGCCAGGCGCTGATTGCGGATTCCAGGGAAACACTTGCCTGCGCCTTTCTTTCGGTGGCGCTGCTGCTGGGGCTGGGGATGAATTATCTTTTCGGCTTCTGGCAGGCAGACCCGATTGTAGGGCTTATAATAGTGGTTTTTCTGTTCCGTGAAGGCTGGGAAGCACTTAACGAATCTGGAGAGGAAGATTAAATTATGGCACAATCTGCCGAAAATACAATAAACCTGCCCACCCCCCTGGATAAAGTCAGCGTCTCTGTGGAAGAAGCAATGCTGCGCCTTAAATCCGTGAGGCGATATGCCGATACACAAGTGGATATAAAGACGTTTTCCCAGCTTCTATGGGCGGCACAGGGGGTTAAACCCCCCATCGGCAAGCGGACGGCGCCTTCTGCCGGAAGCACTTACCCTCTGGAGGTCTATATCATCATCGGCAATGTAGAGGGCATTAACAGGGGCATCTATAAATACGATTTACGGCATCGCCTTATAAAAATGCAGGACGGTGATTTCAGGCAGGCGCTTTCGGCGGCGGCTCTTGGGCAGCAATCTATCGCACAGGCATCATTCAGCCTGGTATTTGCCGCCGTTTTTAAAAGAACAACAGACAAATACGGCGAACGCGGCGTAATGTATGTGCATATGGAAGCCGGACACGCCGCCCAGAACGTCGGCTTGCAGGCGGTAGGGCTGGGGCTGGGGACGGTGGTTGTCGGCGCCTTTGATGAAGACGAGGTAGCAAAAGTTTTAGAGCTGCCTCAAGAAGAGAAACCGATTTATATAATACCGGTAGGCAAACCGGCGGAATAAGGAGTTTTAGATTGGCAGAAGTTAATAACCTTACGATTCACCAGGCGCATGAGATGCTTAAAAGCAAACAGGTTTCATCCTGTGAGCTTACCGAAGCATCGTTGAAAGCAATAGAAAAACAGGAACCCGGTATAAAGGCGATTGTTACCGCCACCAGAGAGCTTGCCCTGAAACAGGCAAAGCAAGCCGATGGAAGAATCGCCGCCGGAGATTGCAATCCGCTTACCGGCATACCGGCGCTTATAAAGGATGTCATCTGCACCAAAGGGGTTAGAACAACCTGCTCTTCAAAGATGCTGGAAAACTTCGTGCCGCCATATGACGCTACCGTTATGCAAAAGCTGAACAAACAGGGCGTAGTGATGGTCGGCAAAGCCAATATGGACGAATTCGCCATGGGCTCTTCCACTGAAAACTCTGCCTTTTTCACCACCCGCAACCCCTGGGATACAAGCAGAGTTCCCGGCGGCAGCAGCGGCGGCTCTGCTGCTTCGGTGGCTGCCGGTGAAGCTATTTATGCGCTGGGGTCTGATACCGGCGGCAGTATCCGCCAACCGGCAAGCTTTTGCGGCGTTACCGGGCTAAAGCCTACTTACGGGCGTGTCAGCCGCTTCGGATTGATAGCTTTTGCCAGTTCGCTGGACCAGATAGGGCCATTAACCCGTGATGCTACAGACGCCGCGCTGGTACTTAACGCTATCTCCGGATATGATGATAAAGATTCTACATCTGTAAATATACCCGTGCCGGATTACACAAAATGCCTCACCGGAGACATAAAGGGAATGCGGCTGGGCGTCCCCAGGGAGTATTTCGTGGAAGGAATGCAGCCACAGGTAGAAGCATCCGTAAAAGCCGCTATAAACCAACTGGAAGAACTGGGGGCGAAGGTTGACTGGGATGTTTCCCTGCCCCACACCCCATACGCGCTGGCGGTTTATTATATTATCGCCCCTTCCGAAGCTTCGGCTAACCTGGCGCGTTATGACGGCGTTAAATACGGCTTTTCATATAAAGAAGCAGGCACTATGTGGGAAGCGATGGAAAAGACTCGCCAGCACGGCTTTGGCGCTGAGGTCAAGCGGCGCATAATGCTTGGCACCTATGCCCTATCCGCCGGTTATTATGACGCCTGGTATGTAAAAGCGCAGAAGGTGCGCACACTGATACGGCGGGAATTTGACGCCGCCTTTGAAAAATACGATGCCCTGATAACCCCCACCTCCCCCACTGTTGCCTTCAAGGTTGGTGAAAAAACAGACGACCCGTTGCAGATGTATCTAAGTGATGTCTGCACCCTGCCGATAAATATTGCCGGGCTTCCGGCTATCTCCGTGCCCGCCGGTTTTGATAACGGGCTGCCGATAGGCTTGCAGGTTATCGGCAAACCCTTCGCCGAAGAAACCATCCTCAAAATCGCCCACGCCTACCAGCAGGTGACGGACTGGCACGTGAGAGGGGCTGGGGTTTAGATTTTAAAATCCCTATCCATTAAATCCCTCTCGTTCTCCCTTTGTCAAAGGGAGAGGTTTATATTTCCCTCTTTATTAAAGAGGGACTAAGGGAGATTTTCCAAAGGGGGCTAGGGGGATTTTAAAATAAAGAGGGATTAAGGGAGATTTCAAGACAGGTCTTCAAATATAAATATATCCTCTATACCGGCATTCAAAGCCTTGGATATATTATAAGCCAGTTTTAATGATGGGTTGTATTTTCCCTTCTCCAAAAAGATAATCGTTTCCCTTCTGACCCCTACTATCTCTGCCAGCTTTTCCTGCGTCAGGTTTAGCCTTGCCCTGTATTCCTTCATTTTTGTTTCCATATCCTAACCCAACGTTATATGTGAAGACCGTGCTAATAATCCTTTTATAAACAAAACTGAGCTGCCCACTATTCCCACAACAAACCCAATGGCAGATATAATGAATATAGATAGATGCACCATCCTATACTTTATTGCTGTAGCAGCATCAGGATATATGATGTTAGAGAAGTAGGCACTGAATATAAAGATAAACACCGATATCGCAGATAGCAGCAGAAACGCTTTCAGTATTTTTAATGCCCGTCCGTCAAGGGTGGCTTCCATGTACTCATAGTAAAGATAAGTTATCAAATAAACCACTTCAACCAGTATCAGAATACCCCCAAGAAAAAACTCCGGCATACCGCGCATACTTCCACCGGATAACAGTATTAAAGCTAATAATATTATCAGGGATAGAAAACTGTTGCGTATTGCTTTGCCCATATTGCCCGTTACCCGTTCATCAATCGGCAGCAATTTCCCGTGTCTTAGCAGAGACCATATTTCCTGGTGTCCCACAACCACAAATCCTACGATAATGGCGGCGGCAATATAATACATCTCTGAAACTATAAATACAGTTGACACTGCAAAAGCAATTATTAAAGTTATTATTAACATCAATCTGTTCTTCATCTATTTGCCTCCTTGTTGTAAATTTCTAACGTTATTTATTTCTAACATACTACATATTCACTGCCGTGTCAAGACCTTATATTGTTAAAATTCCCCCTCATTATTTATTTGTTAAAATCCCTCTCGTTCTCCCTTTGACAAAGGGAGAGGTTTATATTTCCCTCTTTATTAAAGAGGGATTAAGGGAGATTTTTAAGATATAAGGGGGGTTTTCACTAACAGGATTACTACTTCCTGAATCTCTGCTATAATAAGGCCCATAAATTAAATATTCCGCTAAGGAGCAGTAAAATGCCGAAGGAAATATTAAAAATACTTGAGGAAGACGCCCGCACCACCCCCAAACAGATAGCCGCCATGACCGGCAAATCTGAGGAAGAAGTTAAAAAGGTCATACAAAAGGCAGAGGATGAGCGGGTTATCGTGAAATATAAGACCCTTGTAAACTGGAAAAAAGCAGGTAAGGAGCAAGTATACGCGCTTATAGAGCTCAAGATAACCCCCCAGCGAGATGTCGGTTTTGATTCCATTGCCGAACGCATTTACCGCTTCCCCCAGGCACGCAACGTATATCTGGTATCCGGCACTTATGACCTTGCCGTCATCGCACTGGGTAAAACGATGAATGAAATTGCCGAATTTGTAACCCAGAAACTCGCCCCTATTGAAGGCGTATACGGCACAATGACCCACTTTCTGCTTAAGAAATACAAGGAAGACGGAGAGATACTGGAAGAAGGAGACGGCAACAAACGGCAGCCAATGGTGCTTTAATCATTTAGTTATCAAGAGATTTTTATGAAAGCGGATAAACAGGCAGCCTATACATCGCCCGTTTCAGAAAGGGTAAAAAGGCTTTCCCCTTCGGGGATAAGAAAGTTCTTTGACTTGCTGGCGTCTATGGACGGGGTGATTTCGCTGGGCGTCGGTGAGCCGGATTACGCCACCCCCTGGCACATCCGCGAATCTGCCATATATTCCATAGAAAAAGGTGTTACCATGTACACCTCTAATCTTGGAATGCCGGAACTGCGGACAGAGCTTTCCCGTTACCTGAGTGAAACCTATAAAATTGATTACAACCCCGAAAACCAGCTTTTAATCACTGTCGGCGTCAGCGAGGCGCTGGACCTGGCAATGCGCGCGGTTATAAATCCCGGTGACGAGGTTATTATGCCAGACCCGCATTATGTCGCCTATGATTCCTGCGTACTGCTTTCAGGCGGTGTACCGGTTATGGTATGCACAGACGAAAAAAACGGCTTTGAAATCAGCGCCGCAGACATTGAAGCCAAAATCACAGATAAAACCAGGGCTATCCTGCTGGGTTACCCGTCAAACCCCACCGGCGCCGTCATGCCTAAAAATAAACTTGAAGATATAGCCGCCCTTGCCCGGAAGCATAATCTGCTGGTTATTTCAGATGAAATATACGCCCGCCTGATTTACGGCGCAGAGCATACCTGTATGGCAGCCCTGCCCGGTATGCAACAAAACACCATCCTGCTGGGCGGTTTCTCCAAGTGCTATTCCATGACCGGCTGGCGCGTGGGTTACGCCGCCGCCAGTGAGGAAATTATTGCCAATATGACCAAGATTCACCAGTATACGATAATGAGCGCCCCTACAATGGCGCAGGTTGCGGCTATTGAAGCGCTTAAATCCGGCGATGACAGTGTTATGGAAATGGTGGAAGATTACAACCGCCGCCGCCGTGTTATGGTTAACGGGTTGCGCAAGATAGGATTATCCTGCTTTGAGCCGAAGGGGGCTTTCTACGCATTCCCGTCTATAAAAAGCACCGGCATGACGTCTGAACAATTCGCAGAGGGGTTACTGGTAGAGGAAAAGGTGGCGGTTGTCCCCGGCAACGCCTTCGGCAAATGCGGTGAAGGCTATATCCGCTGCTGCTACGCCACTTCATTGCAGGAAATAGAAGAGGCGCTGAAAAGAATCGGGCGTTTCGTTAAGAGGCATCGCTAACCTGTCTGCCTTACTTCTTCTCGTTTTATCCCCTTTTATCCTGAAATCCGCCCTAGCCATATTATAAATCTCCTTAATCCCTTTATTGTAAAATCCCCCTTTTTCTAAAATCTCCCTTAATCCCTCTTTAATAAAGAGGGAGATAGATAACCTCTCCCTTTAATAAAGGGAGAAGAGGAATTTTCACAACAGGGAGACTGAAAGAGGTTTTGACTATATTAAAATCTTTGAGCCAGCCACTGCAGTATGATATTATAATGGAGTAATTATCATCCTTATCTACGGCGGGGAGGGATCGCATAGTGGTCTAGTGCGGGCGCCTGCTAAGTGCTTACCCTGGGAAACCGGGGTCGAGGGTTCGAATCCCTCTCCCTCCGCCATCCAAACCGGAAAACTCCCCTAAAGAGGATTATTATTTCAAACAGTCAAAATATATCTAAATATCATATCTGGACCATCGGCTGCCAGATGAACATGGCGGAATCTGAACGGCTGGCAAGCCTGTTTGAACAGCTTGGTTACCAGTCAACCGAAACCCCCGAAGAAGCCAGCCTCACTGTGCTTAACAGTTGCGTGGTGCGCCAAAGCGCCGAAAGCCGCGTTATAAACAAACTCTACAGGCTGCGTGAATGGAAAAAAACCAATCCAAAGGCGATACTGGCTTTAACCGGCTGTCTAGTTGGCTCTGACACAAAACCATTAAAAAAGAGGTTTCCGCATATTGACTACTTTTTTAAGCCGGGTGAAGCTCCTCCATGGCTGGAAGAAGCCACCGCCGGAATGCCCCTCCCCAACCAGCCATCTGTTTGCACCTATGTGAATATTATGCAAGGCTGCAATAACTTCTGCTCCTATTGCATAGTGCCTTACCGCCGCGGACGGGAAAGAAGCCGCCCTGTGGATAGTATTGTAAACGAAGTAAAAGAGCTTGTAAGCCGTAGCGTAAAAGAAATAACCCTGCTGGGGCAGAACGTGGATTCGTATGGTCATGATTTGCCGGATAAGCCGGATCTGGCAGACCTGCTGTATAAACTTAACGGCATAGAAAATCTTGCCCGCATACGCTTTTTAACCAACCATCCCAAGGATATGAGTGAAAAACTTGTAAAAGCCATAGCCAAACTGGATAAAGTTTGTGAGCATCTGAACCTGCCGGTGCAGGCGGGAGACGATGATATACTGGCGGCAATGAAGCGCGGCTATACCGCCGAAGATTACCGCCAGCTTGTCAGAAGGATAAGAAAGCAAATGCCGGATATCGCCCTCAGCACAGATATTATCGTTGGTTTTCCATCTGAAACCGGCGCGCAGTTTGAGGCAACGCTGGAACTGCTGCGGGAACTGCGCCTTGACAGCGTTCATGTAGCCGCCTATTCCCCACGCCCACAAACCGCCGCCTCCCGTGATTACGAAGATAATGTGCCTGCAAAGGTCAAGAAACAAAGGCTAGCTGCCATAGAAAAGCAGCAGGCGGATATCGCCACCGAAATTAACGGCCGCCTTCTTGATGAAACGCTGGAGGTGCTGGTAGAAGGCAGGAAAAAGGGCAAGTGGCATGGCAGAAGCCGAAGTGGTAAACTGGTATTCACCACCAGTAGCGAAAGCCTTACGGGAAAAACGGTAAATATCAGCATTACAAAAACAAGCCCCTGGTCTTTACAGGGGAAGCTAATATCAGATTAAACAAGATAGCCAAGGAGGAAATATGTTAAAGAAAATATCTCTTGTTATGGGATTGCTATTAACCCTTGTTTCAAGCGTTTTACTGCTGGGTGGCTGCGCGGCAGAGGATGCCGGTGATACCACCAGCAGCACAATCTATATGGTTGTCTTTCTGGTATTGCTGGCGGGTGTCTTCTATTTCTTTATAATCAGACCTCAAAGCAAAAGGCAGAAAGAGCAGCGTGATATCATCGCCAGCCTGCAACCCGGAGACAAGGTTATCACCATCGGCGGTATCTACGGCAGGATAGAAAGCATGCGTGAAGACAGCGTTATCCTTAAGGTTGAATCCGGGACGACGATAAGGTTTATGCGCAGCGCAATCGCCGGAAAACAGGATGATAGCGTCCAGTAATTCAAACTGCTTTACAGCCTCTTTTCTTTAATACGCACCCGGAGGTGTCCTTATAAACCACTATGATTACGTTATAATCGGCAGCGGTATTGCCGGGTTATACTGCGCCCTGCTGGCTCAGGAAAAGGCTAGCGTGCTGCTTGTTACCAAGGGCAGTATTGACGATTGCAACACGCGCTTTGCCCAGGGCGGGATTGCCGCCGCCATCGGCTGCGATGATTCCCTGGAGATGCATTTCAACGATACTATCGCCGCCGGTGACGGGCTGTGCAACCGCCAGGCGGTGCGCATACTGGTTGACGAAGCCCCGGACAGGATTTCAGACCTTATAAACTTCGGTGTGCCATTTGATACCCTTGACGGCGAAATAGACCTCGCCCTAGAGGCTGCCCACAGTGTCCCCCGTATTCTGCATGCCGGCGGCGACGCCACCGGTGAACACATTGAAGTAACCCTCAGCGACAGGGTGCGTGCTTCCGGTATAAAAGTGCTTGAAGGCTGCCTGGCAACAGATATCATCAAAGATAATGACAGGGTAAGCGGAGTAGAGGTGCTGAACTGCAAAGACGGCAGCAAGCAGAAATTCGGCTGCCGCTTCCTGCTGCTGGCAACCGGCGGCTCCGGTCAGCTTTTCCGCTTTACCACCAACCCCGAAGTAGCCACCGCCGACGGCATTGCCCTGGCTTTCAAAGCCGGCGCCGAGATAACGGACATGGAGTTCTTCCAGTTCCACCCCACTGCTTTGTGTATCCCCGGCGTAACCGCCTTTCTTATATCAGAGGCTGTCAGGGGGGAGGGCGGCATACTGCGCAACAAAGATGGCCGCCGCTTTATGACGGACTATGCCACCGAGGCAGAACTGGCGCCCAGGGATGTGGTTGCCAGAAGTATCCTGCGCGAAATGGATAAAACCGGGCAGGATAATGTCTTTCTTGACGTTACCCATATTGAAGCGCATATCGTAAAGGCGCGCTTCCCGCAGATATACCGTTTCTGCCTTGAAAACGGTCTTGATATCACCGAAGACTGGATTCCGGTAGCGCCGGCAGCCCACTATATGATAGGCGGCATCAGGGTCAACAGTTGGGGCGAAACCAGCGTAGCCGGGCTGTTTGCCGCCGGCGAGGTTGCCTGTACCGGCGCCCACGGCGCCAACCGCCTGGCTTCCAACTCCCTGCTGGAGGTGCTTGTTTTCGGCAAGCGTATAGTAAAGAGGACATTGAACCCGGATGCAACATCGCCACAGGAAAACGGCAACGGCGCATCTACACGCCTGCTGGTTCAACCAGAGAAAGCAGCCATAACTTTGCCCCCGCCGCAGCTTTCGGATTTACAGAATATTTTGTGGCACAAGGCAGGCATCATCCGCGAAGAAGAAGGCTTGAGACAGGCGCTGGAGACATTCACCGGCTGGCAGCAGGCATTGCCAAAACCGGATAACCGCCGCTCTTATGAAACGGAAAGCCTCCTGATAGCCGGACGCCTTATGCTGGAAGCCGCCCTTTTAAGGCAGGAGAGCCGCGGCGCGCACTTCCGCGCTGACTTTCCGTCCAACTCAAACGAATGGCTGAAACATATTATAATGTCATCGGATTAGTGCAGGCAGGCAGATAATATATGGATAATAAAGAGCTGAATAGTCCACATGTAAACGCTATTATTGAGTTGGCGCTGGCTGAAGACAGCGCTTACGGAGATATCACCAGCCATGCGCTTATCCCCCCGAAGCAACAGGCAAAGGCTTTTATAATCGCCAAAGAGGGCGGCATACTTGCCGGCGTTGATATAGCCGCCCTGATATTCAACAAAGCAGAGCCATCAATTAAAACAATTATTCATAAAAAAGACGGCATAAAATTAAAAACCGGGGATAATATAATCAGCGTAAACGGCAGCTCAGCCGCCATACTTAAAGCTGAACGGGTCGCCCTCAATTTTTTAAGCCGCCTCAGCGGCATCGCCAGCAAAACAGCAAGATACGTTACCGAAGTTAAAGGCACCAATGCCGTCATACTGGACACCCGCAAAACAACCCCTGGGATGCGCCTGCTTGAAAAGTACGCCGTTAAAATGGGCGGCGGGCAAAATCACCGCCTGCATTTGGGTGACGGCATCCTGATAAAAGATAACCATATAGAGGCAATGCGGCAGCAGGCAATGAGCCTCACAGATATTATAGTAAAGGCTAAACAGAACGCCCCGGCAGGCACCAAGATAGAAATAGAGGTCAATACGGTTCCGCAAGCCCTGGAAGCCGCCAGCGCCGGCGCTGATACGATAATGCTGGACAACATGAATCTTGAAGATATGCGGCAGGTTGTTGAGCTGGTGGCGGGTAAAGCCATGCTGGAGGCTTCAGGGGGCATAAATCTGGATAATGTTCGCGCGGTGGCGATGACCGGCGTGGATTATATATCAGTCGGCGCTATCACTCATTCGGTTAAGGGGATGGATTTCAGCCTGGAGTTTGAGTCTTGTAAATAAAAGGGGTAAAGCTATGGCAGATTTAACATTCTACGGCGGCGTTAATGAAATCGGCGGCACCAAGATACTGCTGGAAGACGATACAGGCAGCCTGCTGCTGGATTTCGGCTTCCCCTTCAAAGGCAACAAGCAGTTCTACGAAGAATACCTGAGGCCGCGCGGCGGCGCCGGTCTGCTTGACCCGCTGGAGATGGGTTTACTGCCGCCGCTGGAAGGATTATACCGTGATGACCTTGAAACACCCGGGTTGTGGCAGCGTTTCAGAAGCCATCCCCTTTACCGAAAAATAGAAAAGGTTGACGCGCTGCTGCTTTCGCACGCCCACGCTGACCATACCGGTTATATATCCTTTCTTAAAGATGATATCCCGATATTCTCTACCGCCGTTACCGCCTTTATAACCAAAGCCAACCAGGATTCCGGCAAAGCCGGTTTTGACCAGCAGGTTTGCTACTACAGCCCCGTTTCTTACGGCTGCCCCGGCGGCTGGCGGCAGGAGGCTTATTTAAGTGAAAAGAAAAAGATACAGCGCCGCTTCTGCATAGAAGACGGCGAGTTAAACCTCAGCCAGCAGGCAAACCGCTTCTGGCAGGAAGGCTTCTGGGAAAGAACAAAGAATCAGGCGGAGTTAATCTGTTCAAAACTGGGGAGCCACTGCGATTGCTGTTTCAATATAAAGTGTTTCCCGGTTGACCACTCTATCCCCGGCGCCTGCGCCTGGGGAATTGAGACAAGCGACGGCTGGGTAATTTACAGCGGAGACTTGCGGCTGCACGGCAAGCGTTCGCACCTTACGCAGCAGTTTATAGAACAGGCAGCCGCCCTTAAACCAAAAGCCCTCATACTGGAAGGTACAAATCTGCGAGATGAGGCAAGTTTCAGCCATGATAATGTCAGCGAGCAGCAGGTATATGAAAATGCCCTTAAAGCCGTCAGCGGTTCGGATAAACTGGTAATCGCCGATTTTTCACCGCGGGACGTTGACCGCCTGCTTACCTTCCTGCAAATTGCCAGAGACACCAAGCGCAAGCTGGCGATACTGCCCAAGGACGCTTACCTGCTTAAAACAGTTGGCTTGCTGGATAAGCGCATACCGGATATCGCCGCCGATGACAGCATCGTCATTTACCAGAAGACCACCGCCAGCCGCTACCCGGATTACTGGCAGAAAAAGATATACGAAGACTATCATGATAAAGTTGTTCTAGCCGCCGATATAAACGCGGCGCAGAATGAATATATCCTGTGCTTCAGTTTCTTTGATATCAACGAACTGCCCAGCCTTCAGCCCTCCCCCGGCAGCCTTTATGTCTTCAGCTCCAGCGAGCCGCACGACGAAGAGCAGGAGATAGATTTCCGCCGCTTGCACCAGTGGCTCAACCATTTCGGTTTCAGGGGATATGGTTTGCCCGTTGAAAAAGACGGAGAGTGGCCGGTACCGGAAGCCGAAAAAGGTCTGCACGCATCGGGGCATGCCTGCGGTAAAGACCTGCTGGAGATAGCAAGGAGAATAAAACCGCAGTTTCTCATCCCCGTTCATAGTGAAAATCCAGACCTGTATCAGGATGCCCTCAAAAGCAGCGGCATTGATATTATCCTGCCGGTAACCGGCAATACAATTCATATATAATATTTCCTGCCGATTTAGTTATATTACCGGTATTTATTTCTCTGCTTTTTTATTATTTTTCTGCAAAACCTATTGACAATACACCCCTGTTATTATATTATATGCATATATTAGAATTATATTATATTCAGGAGTTTATATTGACCGCAAAAAAAGAGGAGCAGCTTTTTAAACAGCAGGCGGAAATCTGCAAGACTATGGCTGATGCGAAACGCCTGATGATTATACACAAGCTGCGCAATGACGAATACTCGGTTGGTCAACTGGCTGCCAGCTTGTCTCTGACGCAAGCCAATACCTCGCAGCACCTGGCGATTCTGCGGAAACGGGGCATTGTTATCCCCCGCCGTGATGGAACAACAGTATTTTATCACCTTGCCAGTTCAAAAATCGGCGAAGCCTGTGACCTGGTAAGAGAAATGCTTTTGGAAAACCTGGAGAAAAACTACGAACTTGTAGATTTTCTTCGTCCCAAATAGCTAAAATATTTTACAGGAGGTTCGGAAAATGGCGGAGGAAAAGAAGAAAAAGCTTTCAATGATTGTCTTCAGCGGGGATATGGACAAACTCTTTGCTGCCTTCATCGTCGCCAGCGGGGCGGCGGCGGCAAACATGGATGTAACTATGTTCTTTACCTTCTGGGGGCTTAAAGCCCTCAAGAAAAACGTCAACACCGGCAAGGGGCTGCTGGGAAGGATGATGGGCTTGATTAACGGCGGCGATATCACCAAAGCCAATCCCAGTAAATACGGCTTTGGCGGTATGGGGCGCTGGATGTTCAAGAAGATGATGAAAGACAAGAATGTCTCTTCACTTGAGGAAATGCGGCAGTTATGTATTGACTTGGGTGTTAAAATGTATGGGTGTCAGATGAGTATGGATGTTATGGAGATTCCGAAAGAGGCAATGATTGATACGGCTGAAGAGCCTGTCGGCGTCGGCTTCTTTATAGAGCAATCGCAGCAATCCGAAACTACATTATTCATTTAAGGAGGCTATAAATGGCAGAAGAAGAAATCAAGGTTGATATGGAGCTTGACCTCAAGGGTCTGCTCTGCCCGTTACCAATGGTCAGGGTCAGCCAGAATATAAGCAAGGTGCCTGTTGGCGGCGTTATAAAGGCGACGGCTACAGACCCGGGCGCTCTGGCGGATATCCCGTCCTGGGCAAGGACTACCGGTAACGAAGTTGTAAAAACAGAACGCGACGGCAAGAATCTTATATTCTTCGTTAAGCGGATTAAATAACAATGAACTGGTTCTCTTTCCTGGCAGCCGGTGTGCTTGTTTATATCGCCCTTGCTGTATTCATCCTGGGGCTGGCTTATAAAGCCTATAAATGGTTCAAAGTGCCCAAGAGCAGCGTGCGGCTGGGGCTGTTCCCCAAGCCGCAGGGCGGCGGCAACCGCGCGCTTAAAATGGTAAAGGACAACTTCCTCTTCCCGCAGGTGCTGGATGTTGACAAGTGGATGTGGTTTTTCGTTATCCTGCTGCACCTTGGCGGCGTGGTCGCTTTTGTGGGGCATCTGCGGCTGTTTCAGGAGTTTACATTTATTGCCAATCCCCTCGGCGAAGAGGGCATGAACCAGTTTTCATTCATAACCGGCGGCACTGTGGGCATCGTGCTTATAGTTGCTATAACGTACCTGCTTATACGGCGTTTTAAGTCTCCGTATAAAGACCTTTCCATACCAGAAGATTATTTCCTGCTTGTTTTAATACTGCTTATAGTTTTAATGGGCAACCATTTGCGCTTTTTCGGTGATGTCCATGTAACCGAATACCGCGAATACATCCACAGCCTGCTGGCTTTCAAGCCCGCTTTCCCGGAAGAGCTGGCGGCTTCGGCTACAAGGTGGTCGCTGACAACGCACGTTTTGCTTACCAACATACTGCTTATATATTTCCCTTTCAGCAAGCTGGTACATTTTATAGGCTCTTTCGCCGGCAATATGATAAGGAGTGATTAGCCTTGGAAAACAAAGAAAAAGATAAGCTGGCATCTGTAATTGAAAAAGGGATGAACCGGCAATTGCTTTATTATCTGGATATCTGCACCCGCTGTTCTATCTGCAAGGACGCCTGCCACCAGTATGTTTCAACCGGAGACGTCCTCTATCTGCCGGCTTACCGCGCCGAGCTTATCCGCCGCGTCTATAAAAAATATTTTACAACCACCGGCAAGTTCCTGCCTTCTATCGTAGAGGGTATGGAAGTTGATGAAAAGCTGCTGGATGACCTTTACCAGGCCACCTATGCCTGCACCGGCTGCCGCCGCTGTATGTATTACTGCCCCTTTTCCATAGATACCACCTGGTTTCTGGGGGTAGCCAAGGCGATGCTGCTTGCCGCCGGGCGTGAATGCAAGATATTGGGAGAGCTGGCGGCGGCTTCCATCTCCAAGGGCGAAAACATAGATATGTTCAAAGACCTGATTATAGATATGCTTAAAGATACCGAAAAAGAGCTTCAGGAAAAGGTTGGCGATCCCAAAGCCATTTTGCCGATTGATAAAGAAGGCGCTGAGATGCTCTACGTGGCGCTGGCAGGCACGCATACCATTTTGCCGGCGGCTGTTATCTTTCACGAGGCAAAGGCAAGCTGGTCTTTATCAATGTTTGAAGCCTCTAATTACGGTTATTTTCTGGGCGATGCAAAGCAGGCTAAAGCCATCGCCCAGCGTATAATAGACGAAGCAGACCGCCTGAAGGTCAAGGAGCTGGTTATCAGCGAGTGCGGTCATGCCTACAAGGTTATGAAGTTCCTCTATGAGGCGTGGTCAAAGAAGAAGATGCCTTACAAGGTTACCGGCATCGTAGAGCTTATGGCGCGCTATATAAAAGAAGGCAAGATAAAAATAAAAGAAGGTTCTGCTAAGGAAGCGGTTACCTACCACGACCCCTGCCAGGTAGGCAGAAACGCCGGCTTCTACGAAGAGCCAAGATATATCGTCAAGCTGGCGGCTAAAGATTACCGTGAAATGACACCCAACCGCGAGAAAAACTGGTGCTGCGGCGGCGGCGGCGGATTGGTTGCAGAGCCTGACATGGAAGATCTGAGAATCAAGACCGGCGCTAAAAAGGTTGAACAGATAAAAGCCACCAAAGCCAAAACAGTGGTTACCCCCTGTGAGAACTGCCGCCTGCAACTGGGAGATCTCAATGAAAAATACGAAATGGACATCAAAATCGTATCAATGATGGACTTTGTCGTAGAGGCGATGCCGTTGCCGGCTGCCAAATCAGAATAACCCTGTTTCTACCGTTTATTCACTCTGCAAACCATTCGTTCAGAGATTACTATTTTACCATGCTCCGGGTACCTTCGGGTCATTGTATTTACACCCCATCTGACCGAAAATAGTAGTGTC
This sequence comes from Dehalococcoidales bacterium, assembly GCA_963674855.2. GTDB lineage: Bacteria > Chloroflexota > Dehalococcoidia > Dehalococcoidales. Next base: position 407,965 of record CAXXST010000002.1, on the reverse strand, counting down.
GGGAAATAGTCGGGAATAATTGGACATACCTGAACACGATAAAATAGCAGGCAGGTGATTAAAATGACTGAATCAAAGGCAACCAAAGAAAGGGCAACTGAAAACAACAAGGAAGAAACCAAAGCCTCTGAAACAGACGGGCTTGACGTTATAGCCGAACTCAGTTGTGAGGCAGAAAGGGTCATCGCTGAAGCCAGCGAGGCTGCCAGCCGAGAGGCAAAGCAGGAGCTTGATCGCATTCTGGACGAATACGAAAGAAAGACCAAGCAGATTGTGCTTAAAATCAGGGAAGATACCAAGGCAAAAACGGGCTGATATCGCCAGCCGCCTCAGCGATACCATTATGCGCAGTATAGAGCAGGCTTCCTCAAAAGCTGTAAACAATGTCGCCGCTGAATTTAACATCCGCGCCGGTGAACTTAGCCGCAAAATGGAGGTTGAAGCCGCCAGCGAAATAGCGCCGGCAATACCTGCAACTACCGTTACAGAAAACAATAACGGTGATGACGTGAAGGCAGATGTGCAACCGCAAGCACAGGCAGACGAAAGCAAAGCAGAAGAGCCTATAGCTGAAGACAATGTTTCAACCGAAGTAAAAGCAGAAGGCAACGGGCATAAAAGCGAGGCAGTAACCGACGAGGAAGGTATTGAACTAAAGCAGCCGCTGGTTGTTGATGACTTTGACCAGTGGTTAACACAGTAGATTTAACATTCTAAAAATGAACAGGGCAGTAAAAGACAACAACTTTGGGCGGCTTATACGGCAACAAAGGGTAATGATCCCTATGACGCTGCATGAGCTTGCCTCCCAATCCGGCGTCTCTCCGTCCCACCTGGGACGGATGGAGCGCGGCGAACGCTCGCCGTCCGCCAGTATTTTGCAGAAGATTGCCAGACCACTGAAATTCAACGTAAACGAACTTTTTGTGATGGCTGGCTACCTGCCCCCTCAATCCAGCAGAACAAGTGAAAACGAGGCGCTCCTTAATGGCGTTAAACTAGACCCCTATGTATCATGGATGCTGTCTCAGGAGCCGATAGAGGTGCAGCGCGCGGTTATCGGAATCCTTACCATAATCAAGGGAGCCTATCACTCCAACGGCTTAAACTAGCTTCTCTCCCCCCCTCTTTCCCCTGCTTTTCCTTTCTATTTTACCGGCGTTTGTCTTAAAAGCAAGCAGGCGTTATAATTGGGCTGCAATTTTTAGGGAACAGTAGCGCCTTGCTTTATTATATTGTCCATTCAGTAATAAGAATTCTCTTCCTCCTGCTCACCAGCCGCAGGATAAAGGGCCGTCAGAACATACCGCCTAAAGGGGCGGTAATCTTCGTTAGCAATCACCTTGAGCTGGCAGATTCTCCGCTGCTGTGGACCAGCCTTGGCCGCCGCGTCTATTTTATGGCTAAAAACGAGCTTTTTGATTCTAAAATAGTCTCCTTCTTTATGACCAGATTCGGCGTCTTCCCGGTAAAAAAGGGCTGCGCCGACAGGCAGGCGCTATCCAAGGCGCAGCAGCTTCTTAAAGACGGACAGGCACTGCTTATCTACCCGGAGGGAATGCGCAGCCAGAGCCGCAAGATAAAACTCGCCTTTCACGGGGCGGCTTTCATATCCTCCAGCAGCGGCGTTCCCATCGTGCCGATAGGCGTCAGCGGCACCGAACAGATACGCGGGCTTGGCTGGATTCTGCGCCGCCCCCGCCTTAAGATAAACATCGGCAAACCCTTCAGCCTGCCGCCCATAGAAGGACGGCGCACCAAAACCAAGCTTTCCCGCCAGACGGATGTTATAATGGAACATATAACAGACCTGCTACCAGCGAAATACCGCGGTTACTACAACGGGAGGGATTCAAATGCCGCCGAAGGTTAAAAAGGCAGCCGGCATCGGCTTCTGCATGGGCGTGCGGCGCGCCATAGATATCCTTGAAGATGTCTCCCGCCAGCGCGGCGGCGTGGAAACGCTGGGAGCGGTGGTGCATAACCAGCAGGTTTTATGCCGCCTGGCTGATATCGGCGTGAAAGTGGTAAACAGCGTTGATGAACTTAAGGGAGATGCGGTGGTGATAAGCTCACACGGCGTCGGACCTCATATTATAGAGCAGATAAAATCCCGCAATATAGAGGTTGTGGATACCACCTGCGCCTTCGTCAAGCGCGCGCAGGTTGCCGCCCGCAAGCTGGCTGATTCCGGCTTTTTTACCATTGTTTTCGGTGATGCCGCCCACCCGGAGGTCAAGGGCATATTAAGCTGGACCAACGGCAAGGGAATGGCAATGCAGGACGCCGCCGAATTCGGCAGGCTGGATAATCCTCCCCGCCGCGTGGGCGTGCTTTCCCAGACAACCCAGATACCGGCGGCTTTTTCCCGCTTTGCCAAAGATATTATAGATACTGCGCTGGTGAAAGACGCCGAGCTGCGCATAATAGACACAATCTGCCACGACATCCGCCGCCGCCAGGCTGATACGCTTAAACTTGCCGAGGAATCAGACCTAGTGCTGGTTGTCGGCGGGCAAACCAGCGCCAACAGCCGCCATCTTGTAGAACTATGCTCCAAGTTAGCCCAAACCTATCTTATCCAGACGGCTGAAGACATTAAGCCCGAATGGCTAAAAGGCAGGCAAAACATCGGTGTTACATCCGGCGCCTCCACAGACGAACAGACAATTGACGAGGTCGTCGCCAAACTTGAATCACCGGCTTTATAAGGCATTCCCGTTTGTTATCACCTTTGCCTTTATGCTAAACTTCCCCTTGAACAGCTATGAAAAAAGGACGTATATTTTCCGGCGCCCGCCCTACCGGCAGGCTGCATATCGGCAATTACCTGGGCGCACTTCAGAACTGGGTGCAGCTTCAGGACGATTACGAATGTGTTTACTGCATTGTTGATATCCACGCCCTGACATCCCTGGAAGACACCGGCAAATTGCAGGAAAACATCCGCGAAATGATTCTGGATTGGCTGGCAGTGGGTCTTGACCCTGAAAAAAGCATGATGTTCGTGCAGTCCCAAGTGCCGGAGGTTACGGAACTGCATACTTATCTCGGTATGATAACCCCGCTGAGCTGGTTGCTGCGCGTGCCGACATTCAAGGAAAAGGTGAAGATGCAGCCGCAAAACGTTAACTACGGGCTGGTGGGCTATCCGGTGCTGATGGCTTCGGATATATTGCTTTATAAAGCCACAGTAGTACCTGTCGGCGAAGACCAGTTGCCCCACCTGGAGCTTACAAGAGAGATTGTCCGCCGTTTTAACGGCTTCTTCGGACAGACCCTGCTTGAGCCTCAAGCCAAACTGACTAATTATCCTTCTGTTGTCGGGCTGGACGGCAAGGGCAAGATGAGCAAGCAAGCCGGTAATGATATTGAAATCGCCATGACTGAAGAGGAAACTATTAAAAAGATAAAGACAGCTTATACAGACCCCGCCCGCCGCCTCCGCTCTGACCCGGGACACCCCACCGAATGCAATGTTTACAAACTGTTGGGTTATTTTGATGATTCGGCAACCAAGGATATTGCCGTTAAATGCAAGAAAGCCGATATCGGCTGCGTTGACTGCAAAATGCTGCTGGCAGAGACTATCAATAAAGCCCTGAAACCCGTCAGGCAGCGCCGCGCTGAACTGGCAGAGGATTCCGTTTATATAAACAGGGTGCTTACCGATGGCGCTGAAAGGGCGCGCGTAATTGCCCGCCAGACCTTGAAAGAGGTCAAACAAAACATGAACCTCGTCTAATCTCTGCCTCTATCTCTTTTATCTTTCCCATTAATTGAGGGCGCTTTCAGGCTGTGCTATTATGGATTATATGGAGATCAATATCAGCTTTGATGGTGATTTTAAGAACTGCCCCGATGACGGCTGGTTTCAGGCTATAGCTGAAAAAACGCTGGCTGCCGAAAAGACAGATGATAACGCTGAAATGTCCTTGCTTATTACCGGGCAAGAGAGAATACAACAGTTAAATAAAGCCTATCGCAATCAGGACAAGCCGACAGATGTGCTTTCCTTTGCCCTGCTTGCCGATGCAGCCGAAACCGCTTTCTCCGCACCGCCGGATGGCTTGAAACATTTGGGGGAGGTTATAATAAGCTATCCGCAGGCAGAAATGCAGGCGCAAGAGCATAATCATCCCGTTAGAAAAGAGCTGGCGCTGCTGGTCATTCATGGTGTTTTACACCTGCTGGGTTATGACCACATGGAAGATGCGGAAGCGGATATAATGGAGACAAAGCAAAACAAGATACTGCGTTCTTTGAAGGAGGCGCTGGAATGAAGATTCTGGGAATCGCAGGCAGCCCAAGACGCGGCGGCAACACAGACAAGCTGCTGGCAGAAGTTTTGCGCGGCGCGTCTGATAATGGCGCAGTTGTAAATACTGTTTTTTTGAGCCAACTTGATATATCCCCCTGCCGCCACTGCGACGGCTGCTTTGCCGCCGGTGAATGCGTTATCAATGACGATATGCAAATAGTCTATAAAGAACTGGCGGCTGCAGATAGAATCGTGCTGGCTTCGCCATTGCATTTTATGGGCGTTACCGCCCAGGCAAAGGCAATGATAGACCGCTGCCAGGCTTTATGGGCACGCAAATATATCCTTGAAATACCTCCTCTGGGTGATAAACGGCAGCGAAAAGGGTTGTTTGTCTCTGCCGGCGGGCGCAGCGTGGATAAACTCTTTGATGCGGCGCTTGTAACCGTCAAAGCCCTGTTCGCCAGCCTTGACATTGAATACGGCGGTAAGCTGGTCTTCCCCGGAACAGATGATATTGACGCAATAAGCCGACAGCCGGAAGCCCTTAATCAGGCTTATCTTGCCGGGCAGAAACTGGTTGCGGGCTGACCTGTTTTACCTCGCTGCGTGTAAACAGGGCTGTAAATGCCAGTAATAACATCCATAAAAAGACAACTATTATCAGCGACACCCCGCTTGTATAAACACCGGCGGGAACACCCAGCCTGAAGAGAACCGCCACTTCAAAGAGGTTATAGCCGAAAAGCGTCTGCACCACCAGATACCCGGCAATGATAAACATCACAATCAGCGCCAGGGGGGCAACATATAAAGCCATCTGCCATGCCGGCATTCTGTTGGCAGCCAGCGCGGATTTGAAGAAATGCCGCTTTTTAACCTGAAACTGCCACGCTATTCTTATTATGTAAACAATCATCGCCAGCAGCAGCAGTGATACAAATGCAAGCCCATAAGTAGCCATTGTGTCAATTCTCTGCCAGTGCGCCCACCAGGGAACGGTCATCGTATCCAGCTCCAGCCCCAGCACAATGTTTGCTACACCGGGAGCAATATTATGCCCGCTTGTGCATGCCTGGCTGTTTACAAGGACGACGATACCGGTATCATATTGCGGCAACAGCAGCATATCCGCCGTGAAGTTGGGCGTGTCTCCGCCATGCCAGACAAGTAATGTATCCGGGTTGTTGCTATCTATCAGCCAGCCCATGCCATAGCCCAGTTCCTTGCCGTCTTCTTCATACAGCACTGCCACTGCCTTAGTTTCTTCTACGGCTGCCGCCGGTAAGACCTGCTCTCCGTTTATATAACCATTATTGAGGTGGACTTCAAGCCATTTTGCCATATCTTCAGCGCAGGACATCACCCAGCCCGCCGGCAAAGCCCCCCTGTAAACAGGCAGATTTCTGACGACAATACCGCCATATAAAGGCTGGTGCCCGTCCGCCCTGTCCAGTGAAGCGGCGATATCAGGATAGAGGGTAGTATTTGCCATCCCCAGCGGGTCAAACACCTTTTGCTGCATATAGTCCTCAAAGGTCATGCCGCTTACCCGTTCTATAAGCGCCCCCAGCAGGCAATAGTTAATATCGGCATATTCAAAAGAAGCGCCCGGCTCCCTGTTGAGCTTCAGGCGGCTGGCATTAGCGACAATCTTTTGCATGGCGTCCGCCCCGTCCTGAAATATAAGAGGCGCTGAAAACTCACCCGGCAAGCCGCTGGTATGGTTCAGCAGGTGCCGCACCGTAATATCCGCCGCCTGCGAATCATCAGGCATAAAATCAGGCAGGTATCTTTGCACAGATGCGTCCAGTTCAATCAAACCGTCTTCCCTCAGCAGAAGTACCCCCATAGCGGTAAAAGACTTGCTCACAGACGCTAAATCAAAGATAGTTTGCGGCGTCATCGGCTGCTGAGTATTAAGGCTGGAAACGCCGAAACCGTTCAGATAGATTACCTCACCACCCTGAACAACCGCCACCGCCATCCCCGGGATATTATCGGCTTCCATCTGCTGGTTAATGTATTCTTCTAACTGTGGATAGGAAGATACGGCTTGCAGTGATGATACTTTGCCGCTTTTTAAGGCGGTATTTCTGCCGCATCCGGCTAAGACAATACAACCAATACATAATAGTAAAAGGAGAATAAAGCCGATTCTACCTGTCACTGTCCATTTAACCCCTTAAGGCTTTTTCTCTTTGCTGGCTGGTCATCACCCGGCAGCGCCAATAAGCTGGTTTATATCATCCACCCCGTTTTCAGCCATATAATGCTCTATACCCTCCAGGACATCAAGAGGGGCGCGCGGATTAACCAGTGCGGCGGTGCCTACCTGAACAGCAGTAGCCCCTGCCATTATGAACTCCAGGGCATCGCCTGCGGTGCTGATTCCGCCGCAGCCAACTATCGGTATATCAACCGCCGCGGCAACCTCATATACCATTGCCAGCGCCACCGGTTTAATTGCCGGTCCTGACAAGCCGCCGCTTATATTACCCAGCAGCGGTTTTCTTTTTTCTATATCTATAGCCATCGCCTTCAGGGTGTTTATAAGCGAAACGGCATCGGCGCCGGCAGCAGCAACCGCTTTAGCCACGCCGGTTATATCACCGGTATTGGGCGTCAGCTTAACAATCAATGGCAATGCTGTCGCTTTTCTGACTGCCGCTGTTACTGCGGCGGCTGATTCAGGGCAGGCGCCGAATTCAACGCCGCCTTTTTTCACATTAGGGCAGCTTATATTAACTTCAAGGGCGCCGATACCAGCCACTCCGTCCAGCCTGGCGGCTATCTCCGCATATTCCTGCGGTGTGGCGCCGGCTATATTAACGATAACAGGCACCCGCCATTTTGCCCAGAGCGGCGCTTTTTCTTTAACAAGGGCTTCAACGCCGATATTCTGCAGCCCGACGGAATTGAGCATACCGCCATCTGTTTCGGCAATCCGCGGCTGGATATTGCCTTCCCTGGGTTCAAGAGTGGTTCCCTTGCATATAACAGCCCCCAGCCGCTGAAAGTCACACAGGCTGTTATCGCCGTCAGCATAGCCGCAGGTGCCGGAAGCCGTCATTACCGGATTAGCCAGCAGTAAACCATTTTTGTTTTGCGGCGCCAGTTGAACGCCAAGATTCATTGCATTTCCCATATAATTCCAACACGAATTATAGGCGATATATATCGCAGAGACAACTTTTTGATTGTAAACATTTGCAAATGCTTTCTCTTTATTGTAAAATGCGTCAATTTTATTAACCTTGAACGGGTTTATAAACAAGAAGGAGGGTCTAAAAAGTGGGTTTAAAAATGAGTGCACTTTGTATCGCCATCGTGGGGGTGGTAGCCATCGTCTTCGGAATCATGGGTATTATGGAAGCCAGCAAATCTGAGGACAAAGTAGCAGAAGAACTTGCGGCATATAATGTTGAACTATGCAATGTTCATGCCGCCTATGGACAAGCCAGTGCAACTTTAGGGCAAGCTATGCAGTCTGGTGACGCTGAAAAAATTCAGGATGCCCGGCTGGATAAAGGCTCGCTTGGGCTTGCTAAATCCAATGTCGGGACAATTAAGTTCCTGAGGAACACCGCTATTTTAGAGATAATTGCCGGTGCCGGTTTTGTTCTTGCCGGTGTTGGGCTTTTCAAAAGGGATTAATCAGCTTTAACACCTATCTATAAAAGTTTTTCACGGGGAGGGGAAACAACCCTCCCCGTGAGTATTTTTTGCTTTTTTACTTAAATACAAACTATTTTCCCGTATTAAAGTATTGATTATCTCAAATAAATAGGCTACACTTGGACTGTGAGTATCCCTGTTATAAATACGATGATTAGATATGGTATATCTGGAGGGCACTTGAATCAACTCAAGTTTCTTCCGGTGCCGCCGTTATGCTGTAACAGGATATTCAGGTTGACACAAATACAACAGGGGTAGCCACCCAGGGCATTTACATCTTTTCAAATCAGCCATCAAACGCAGCAACTTCTCACAGTTTCTCAAGAAAGATGAATGCAGCCTAGTATAAAGTTTATAAGGAGCGGGGGGTAAATAAAGGTGACGATAACTAAAAAAATAATCCGCCTTCGTTTGGAGAATGACCGTAAACGCCTGGTTGAACAGCTGGAGCAAATAAGAGACGGCAACTCCTCTGAAGACAGGCGTGAGGGCAGCCCCTTTGGCAAGAGAGAGGAAGAAGCTACCGAAACCGCCGAACTTGAAAACCGCATGGCTCTTGAAAAACGAGTTCTTGACCAGATCGCTGACATTGACAAGGCGCTGGACAAGTTTGAAAAGGGCAGCTACGGCACCTGTGAATCCTGCGGCAAACCTATAGATCCTGCCCGTCTGGAGGCATTGCCTCAGGCTACCTTATGTATGGATTGCAAGGCTAAACAGGCAAAGGATGCAGAAGCTTAATATTTATATCAAGGATATCTGGCGGCGCAATGGGCTTTTTTTCATCATCGCCGCCATTGTAATTGCCGCCGACCAGCTCAGCAAACTGTGGATAAGGTCTAACCTGTCTCCGTATGGTTTGACCCGTGAATCAATTTGGGATATCGGCTTTTTCCGCCTGATTCATACCCAGAACACCGGCGCGGCTTTCGGCATATTTCAAAACCATTCAACGGTACTAACGGTTGTTGATATCATCGGCGCCTGTCTTATACTTTTTCTTGTCTTTTTTATGTATAAGAAGCTGCCCTTCTTGAACAGCCTGCCTTTCAAGATATCATTGGCGCTTATCTTTAGCGGAACTATCGGCAACCTGATAGACCGCATCGGGCAGGGGCATGTTACGGATTTTATAGATTTCAGCTTCTGGGCTACCTTCAACATAGCCGATTCAGCAGTTGTAGTCGGCGCCATTCTGCTGGCATTTCTTGTAATCCGCCTCTCCAGAGACTATGAGCAGGACGATGCAAAAACCGCTTAAGCTCATCGTTGAAAAGGCGGGGATACGGCTGGATATATTCGTAAGCGAAAATCATCCGCAGCTTTCACGCACATATGCCCAGAAACTTATAACTGAAGGCTATATAACCGTCAACGGCAAGGCGGCTAAGGCAAGCCTTAAACTGGAAAGCGGCGATGATGTTTTAATCTCTATCCCGCCTGCCGAACCCAGCCACCTGGAAGCCGAAGATATTCCACTGAATATCGTCTATGAAGACGATGACCTGCTGGTAATAGACAAACCAGCCGGAATGACCGTCCACCCCGCGCCCGGCAACCCCAAACATACGCTGGCTAACGCCGTACTGGCTCACTTCCCGAATCTGCCGGTAAGCGGAGATGCCAAGCGCCCCGGTATTGTTCACCGGCTGGATAAGGACACCTCCGGGCTTATAATTGTCGCCAAGAACCGGCTGGCGCTTACCATGTTATCAGACCAGTTCAAGGAGCACTCTGTCTTAAAAATCTATCTGGTGCTGGTTAAGGGCAAACTTTCACCAAAAAAGGGGTTTATAGAAGCCCCCATCGGGCGTGACCCACGCAACCGCAAGCGCATGGCGGTAGTTGAAAAAGGCAGGGACGCCCGCAGCGAATACAAGGTTATTAAATACGTTGGCAATTGCAGCCTGCTGGAAGTCAGGCTGGAAACCGGACGCACCCACCAGATTCGCGTTCACCTTTCGGCTATCGGTTATCCGGTGGTCGGTGATGCCACCTATGGGGTAAAATCGGCTTTTGTTTCACGCCAGTTTCTGCACGCCCACCGCCTGGGCTTCCGGCTGCCTTCCAACGATGAATACAGGGAGTTCACCTCAGAGCTTCCGCCGGATCTGGAGCAGGCGTTAAGCGGTATTGCCTAGATTGTTGCCCCTTCAAGTGGTAAAATATCTTTTATGGGCAACATTTCTGACATCCGTGAAGACATCGTCGCCAAGAAAATGGAGGGTTCCACCCTTGAGTTCGCCGGATTCTGGAGAAGGCTGGCGGCTATCCTTATAGACCTTTCCGCCGTTGCGGTTATATGTTCAATTATAATATTGATATTCCAGCCGCTTAACCTGCCCGGCTTAGGCAACCTTTGGAATTTTGGATTTGATATTGAAGCCCTTAACGAAAACTTCTGGAACGCCCTGCCCTATCTCATCGGGCGAAACGTGCTTTCGCTTCTGGTTAGCATCACCTACTTTGTCGGTTTCTGGGTATGGCGGGGGCAAACGCCCGGCAAGATGCTCTTAAGCATAAAAGTAATACGGGAAGACGGCTCTGATGTTACCATCGGCGTTGCCTTGTTGCGCTGTCTGGGCTATATTGTATCCTTTGCAACTGTGCTTCTGGGCTTCATCTGGATTGCTTTTGATGACCGCAAGCAGGGCTTTCATGACACAATGGCGGAAACCTATGTAGTGATTATCCCCAGGGCCCCCATCGCTGCCCCGGTAGCCAAAGCCAGTATTGGAGGATAAAGGAAAAGTTATATTATGCCAAAAGATAAAGATAAACAAGAAGTCAGGGTGCGTTATGCCCCCAGCCCCACCGGCTATCCGCACGTGGGCAATATACGCACCGCCCTGTTTAACTGGCTGTTTGCCAGGCACCACAAGGGCAGCTTTATCGTGCGTATTGAGGATACCGATACCGCCCGCACGGTAGAGGGAGCAGTGGATGCCATTCTGGAGGGTTTACGCTGGCTGGGGATGGACTGGGACGAAGGCCCGGACATCAGCGGTGATTACGCGCCATACTTCCAGTCCCAGCGCCTTAATCTGTATAAAGAAGCTGCCAAGCGCCTGATAGAGCAGGGAGACGCCTATTACTGCTACTGCACACCTGAAAGGCTGGAGGAAATGCGCGCCGAGCAGATAAGGCTGAAGCAACCGCCAGGTTACGACCGCCACTGCCGCGACAAGTCAGCCACCGGCAGTGTCCTTAAAGTAATGTCCGGCTTAAAAAGGGTTGTCCGTTTCAGAACTCCTCTGGAGAAACAGATTACATTTACAGACATCGTCCGCAGCGATGTTACTTTTGAAAGCTCTTGCATAGATGACTTTGTATTGCTGAAATCAGACGGCTATCCCACCTATCACCTTGCCAGCGTTGTTGACGACCACAATATGGGTATAAGCCACGTCCTGCGGGCGGAAGAGTGGCTTTCCAGCACCCCCCGCCACCTGATGCTCTACGATGCGTTAGGTTACAAGCCGCCGCAGTTTGCCCACCTGCCAATGCTGCTGGGCAAAGACCGCTCAAAGTTAAGCAAGCGCCACGGTGCGGTATCCATAACAGATTATAAAGATCAGGGCTACCTGCCGGAAGCCATGCTTAATTTCCTTTCGCTGCTTGGCTGGTCTCTGGACGATAAGACAGAGATTATGAGCATTCAGGAGATTATCAATAATTTTTCGCTGAAACGTGTCAACCAGACGGCGGCTATCTTCAATTCCGAAAAGCTGGACTGGATGAACGGCGTCTATATTCGTAACCTCAACCCGGAAGACTTTACCCGCGTTTCCATGCCCTATCTGGAAAGGGATTTACCACCGGATATTGAACGTCCGCTATCTGCCGAATATGTCAGCAGGATAACGCCCCTTATCCACGAAAGGGTAAAAAGGCTGGATGAAGTGGCGGGGCTTACCGATTTCTTTTTTGCTGAAGAGCTTGAATACCAGCCAGAGCTGCTTATAGTCAAGAAAATGAACCGGGACCTATCTCTCAATGCCCTGGAAACGGCATACCTTAAGCTGAAAAGAATGCACCAGTTTGACGAGGAAGCTATTGAGGGTGTGCTGCGTCCGCTGGCAGAAGAACTTGAGCTTAAGGTAGGGCAACTTTTCGGCACGCTGAGGGTGGCGATTACGGGACGGGCAGTTGCTCCTCCCCTTTTCCAGACGATGGCAGTGCTGGGGCAAAAACGCTGCGTCAGGCGGGTCAAGAAGGCAATTAACACCCTCAAGGAAATGCCGGAAACTGCCGAAGGCGCATAGCATATTCATTTTTTGTTTTTTGAATGATGGGGTATCTATCACTCTATAATTCAGGTGAGCTTGCCAAACGGGCGGAGAGGCTGTGGCAACGTCTGGCAGCCTGTGATATCTGCCCCCATAAGTGCGGCGTCAACCGCCTTGACGGTAAAAGCGGACGCTGCCATTCCACTGATTCACCCATTGTTGCCTCTGTTTGTGACCACCACGGCGAAGAGCCTGTGCTTTCCGGCAGCCGGGGGTCAGGGACGATATTCTTCGGAAACTGCAACCTCATGTGCTGCTATTGCCAGAACCACCAGATAAGCCAGAACCACAAACAGCAAAAAGCCAATGAAACAAGCTGCCGCAGCCTGGCTCAGCATATGCTGCGCCTGCAAAACGAAACCGGCTGCCATAACATAAACTTCGTTTCGCCCTCCCACTTCGTGCCGCAGATACTAAAAGCATTACTTGAAGCCATACCGTTAGGTTTGAAAATACCGCTTGTGTATAACACTAACGCCTATGATTCGCCGGAAACGCTGAAGGAGCTTGACGGCGTTATAGACATCTACCTGCCGGATATTAAATACGCAGATGATAAGTGGGCAAAGAAGTTCTCCAAAGCCAAAGACTATGTTTTTCATTCACGCAACGCCATCAGGGAGATGCAGCGGCAGGTTGGAGATTTGCAAACAGATGAAAACGGCATCGCCATAAAAGGGCTGATTGTGCGCCACCTTATCCTGCCCGGTAACATCGCCGACAGCAGGGAATCACTTAACTGGCTGGCGCGGGAGGTATCGCCAAATGTTACCATCAGCCTGATGTCGCAGTATCACCCCACCCACAAAGCCCATAAACACAACCCGCTTGCCCGCCGCATTACTCCCGCCGAATACGATGAAGCTATAGAAGCGATGCAGGAAGCCGGGCTGGAAAATGGTTGGACACAGGATATGGCATCGCATCAACACTACCTGCCGGACTTTGAACGGGAAAACCATCCATTTGACCTGTCTGTATAATTGTATAATAATGGCGTAATAAGGGGGTGCAAATTATGGAAATAAAGATTGTTGAACAGAAGGCGCAACCCGTACTATCTATAAGGACAAGGACCTCTATTGAAAAACTGCCTGAAACCATCGGCGGCAGCTACCACAAAATAGCCGCCTATCTTGAAGAGCTTGGCGAAAAGCCGGCGGACGTCCCCTATACCGCATACTATAACATGGATATGAAGGATCTGGATGTAGAGATGGGCTTCCCTGTTGCCAAAGCATTTCCTGATAAAGATGATATAAAAGCCGGCGAGACGCTGGCAGGCAAAGCCGCCCTGTATATGTATAAGGGTCCGTATTCCGGCATGGAATCCGTATATAACGAGATTTTCAAATGGTTTGGCGAAAAAGGTCATCAGCCGCAGGGCGTTTTTTATGAATACTACTATAACGCACCAGATGAAGTGCCGGAAGAAGAACTGCTGACGCGTATAGTTATCCCCCTGAAATAGAAAAACCACCCTTTTCGGGTGGCTTATGAAACGGATACGTCCGGCTTTATCTCTTGCGCTTGGTAAAGGCGAACTTTATCTTTAAGCCGTTGCGCTTCTTTTCTTTTTTATTGACGTTATCAATAAAATCCTGAAGGTCTTTTTTCTTTTCTTCGCTTGCCTTAGCTGTCATAGCTTTTTAATCCCCGTTCTTTAAGGTGGTTTTTAATTATACCAGTTTTCAACCCCAGAGCAAAATACAGCCTTACTTCTGGCACCTTGGGCAGAAGCAACTGCCGCGCTGGCGAATGGAAATACGCTCCAGCGGCGTGCCGCATACGGGGCATTTTTCACCTTTGCGGTGCGCAACCTTGAAGTGATTATGGGCGCTGCCTTTTTCACCGCCGGGGCGGTAATAGTTACTAACACTGGCGCCCTTGCTCTCTATAGCGGCTTTTAATACCTTTATTATTGAATTATGCAACCTTTCTGTTTCATCGGCAGACAGGCTGCCCGCCACCCTCAGCGGATTTATAACGGCATCAAAGAGGGCTTCATCGGCGTACATATTGCCGATACCAGCAATCAATCCCTGTTCCAGCAGAACCGCTTTTACCGGCGCCTTGCGCTTCCCAAGTAACTTTCCTAATACTTCAGTCGTAAAGCCCTTATCCAGCGGCTCTACGCCCAGCTTTCCCAGAACATCATTTTTATCTTTAACAAGCTGTATTTTACCGAACTTGCGCGGGTCGCAGAAATATATATCAATGCCATCTTCAAGGTGAATTACAGCCCTTGTGTATTTTGGCGAAAGCCCCCTTCCGGCAAGCAAGGCGCCGCTCATCTTAAGGTGAATTATCAGCCATTCGCCGCTTTCCAAGCTGAACACCAGATACTTGCCCCGCCGCGTAATATCGCATATCCTCTGCCCTTTTATGCGCTTCTGAAAATCCTGCGGTGAAGGCTGGCGCAGCATTCTTTCCCAAAACAGCTCAACGCCGGTGATTTTTTTACCGCAGACATAAGGCAAAAGTTCTCTTTTTATAGTTTCAACTTCCGGTAGCTCTGGCATTTTTCTTTCTTTTCCGCTTTCCCTTTTTCCCTGAAATGTTTATACAGGAAGATTCCGGGGATAAGTATCAGGCAGCCCAACAACAAGCCGCCCAGAACATCGCTGGGCCAATGCTCTATGAGATAAACGCGCGAAACGGCAACCAGACTTATGTGCAATACAATAACACCCCGCAGGATTTTGACAAGCTTCGGTTTATTTACCAGGCGCGGCAGCAGGTAAAAAAGCAAGCCGAATAATAATACGGTGTTGGCGGTATGCCCGCTTGGAAAACTCAAGCCCGCATTGCCGATGGCTTCAGGGCGCGGTCTGTCTATAAGCTCTTTCAGCAGCCAGGTAATGGCTCCGCTTACAAGCGGCAAAACAGCAATGAACAGCGCCTCCAGCCGTTTGCCATAAAACCACAGCGTGATTATTATCAGCATCACTATAAGCACAACGCTGATGGTTTCTCCACAGGCGGAAAATACCTGCATTACATCTTCTGCAAAGGGCAGGTGCAACCTGCGAAACCATTCACTTATACTTACATCACCGGGCAGATACTGCTCCCGCCCGGCAACAAAACAAAGCCATATAAAAAATGCCAGGTAAGCGGCATAGATCACGGCATAAAAACCTTTCATCAGTGCGCCTTTTTTAATTATCCGTTCTCCTTACAGCTTTCTATGCCTTTTTGCGCCCTTGATGACCTGTTATGAACAGTAATATATGCCACAAATAGAATTAACAGAACTAAAATTAATAAGCCAGCACCAGCAATTGAAGATTGAACGCCAAACACATCAGCAAATATATATGGAGTATTCAGTATGATTATGCCGAGAATTATCAATAATACCCCGATTACTGTAGTAACCGCGCTAAATAGTTTTGTATTATTCATCTCTAATGCTCTAAGCTAAAACGTTATTCCATATCTCCCCAGTTTTTGCCCATTTTCAAATCCACTTTCAATGGCAGGCTGAGCTTTATGGAGGTTGCCATTATCTCCGGCGCCAGTTGCCGCATCTCTGCTATTTCGTCCTCCGGCACTTCAAAGATAAGTTCATCATGCACCTGTAACAGGAGCTTGCTCTGCAATTTTTGCTTTGCCATTTCCCTATCAAGCTGAACCATTGCCACTTTTATAATATCCGCAGATGTCCCCTGCACCGGCATATTTATCGCCATTCTCTCAGCGGCTTCCCTCAGGTTTCTATTCTGGGAATTGATTTCCGGGATTGCCCGCCGCCGCCCCAGTATTGTCTCTACATAGCCCTTTTCGCGCGCCTGTTTTTTGGTACCTTCAAGATAGGCTTGTACCTGCGGGTATTTTTCAAAATAAGAGGTTATAAATTTTTCAGCTTCCTCCCGCGAAAACTCGGTCGCCTGCTCCAGCCCGTAGCCGCTCATTCCATATATAACGCCAAAGTTGACCGTCTTTGCCAGCCGCCGCATATCCGCCGTAACCTCATCCTCTTTCACGTTGAACAGGCGCATAGCGGTGGCGGTGTGGATATCGCCATCGTTATGGAAGGTCTCCAGCAGCGCCGCATCCTGTGAAAGGTGCGCCAGCGCCCGCAAATCTATCTGCGAATAGTCCGCCGAAAGCAAATGGCAGCCGGACGGAACGGTAAACGCCCGGCGTATCTCCCTGCCCTTCTCACCACGAACGGGTATGTTTTGTAAATTCGGATCGCTTGAGGAAAGCCTTCCGGTAGCCGTGCGCGTCTGGTTGAAGCTGGTATGCAGGCGTTTCGTTTTTTTATCCAGCAGCAAGGGCAGGGCGTCTACATAGGTGGATTTAAGCTTGCTCAACAGGCGAAATTCTATAATCGGCTCTATTATGGGATGGACGGCGCGCAACTCTTCCAGCACGGATGCGCTGGTGGAATAGCCGCTTTTAGTCTTGCGCCCCGTCGGCAGGTTAAGCTCTTCAAAGAGAACGGGGCCCAGTTGTTGCGGTGATTTTATGTTGAATTCATGACCGGCGTTTTCATATATTTCTTTTTCAAGCTGCGCCAGCCTCTCCCCCATCCGCAGCGACATTTTATTTAATAATTCCGTATCCAGTAAAATGCCGTTTCTTTCCATCTTTACCAGCACCGGCATAAGCGGCATCTCTGTTTCAGCAAAAAGCTGCCATAATCCCTGCGTTTTCAACCCTTTGGCGAACAACTCCCCCAACCGCCAGGTCATATCGGCATCGGCGCAGGCGTAATCTGCGGTGCGTTCAATTTCCGCCTGGTTCATACAAAGCTGTTTTGCCCCGCTGCCGATAAGCTCTGTTATGGACGTCATCTCTATTCCCAGCTTGCTGAAGGTTAGGGCTTTCAAACCGATTGATTTCTCTCCCAACAGGTGGGCGGCTATCATCGTATCTATGGTTACGTTGTTGACCGCAACCCCCTGCCCCAGCATAATCTCTATGTCATACTTGGCATTCTGGGCTATCTTGGCTATCTTTTCGTCTTCAAAAACCGGTTTCAGCTTTCCCAGAACATCTGTTAGCGGCAATTGCTGAATCCACTCCAGCCCGATATGCCCCACCGGAATATAATACGCTTCTCCCGCTTTCATGGATATTGATATACCTACCGGCTGGGCTATCATCGTGTTTAGACCCGTTGTTTCGGTATCAAAGGCGAATACGCCGGCTTTTTTAAGGCGTTCTGCCAATGCATCCAGCGCTTCGGCAGTGCAGACAATATTGTAATCAAGCTCTATCTGCTGCGGCGTGTTTTCCGCTTCCGCTTCCCCTGTATCCGGCAAGCGGGGCAGCAAGGTGACAAATTCAAGCTCACGGAAGAGTTCTGCGGCTTTCTGCCGGTTGAAACGGCTGGCTTCAGCCTCTTTCAATGCCAGTTTCACCGGTGTTTCAAGGACGATAGTCGCCAGCACCTTGCTCTTTCTGGCTATTTCTTCGTTTTCACGCAGGCGTATTTGCAGTTTTTCGGGGGTTACTTCTTCTATACGCCTGTAAATATCATCTATGCTTCCGAACTGCTGAATCAGCTTTATCGCCGTCTTGCTGCCGATGCCTGCAACACCGGGGATATTATCTGATTTATCACCCACCAGCGCCTTGAGGTCTGTTATATTTTCCGGCTTAACGCCGTATTTATTTTCCACAGCATCGGCGTCATATATAATTGCGTCTGAAAATGAGCCGCCGGGCTTGGGGTAAAAAACGCTTGTATGCGGTGTAACCAACTGCATTGCATCGGCATCGCCGGTTAAGATGACATTGTCTATTCCCTGCTCATCCGCCTGGTGGCTAAGGCTGCCCAGGACATCATCGGCTTCATATTCATCAAGTTCAAAAACGGGTATATCAAAGGCTTCCACAAGCTGCCGCAGCCTTCCCAGCTGACCGATAAGCTCCGGCGGAGTTGGCGGGCGGTGCGCCTTGTATTCATCAAAAAGCCTGTGGCGAAACGTTGGCCCTTTTTTATCAAAGGCAATGGCGTAATGCGTGGGTTGAAGTTCACTGATAGCTTTAAGCAGCATGCTGGCAAAGCCGTAAACAGCGCCCACCATCTCACCTGTCTGGCTTACTGTAAGGGGCGGGATAACATGATAGGCTCTGTGCAGCAGGGAATTACCGTCTATCAGCAGCAGCAGCGGTTTTTTCACCCGCTAATTATAGCAGACAATATCCCGTTGTTATATTGTTTTTTGCATCTCTTCGCTTAACTGTCGCAGTTTTTCAGGATTAATTATATTTATTCTGCCGCGCGTGGACTCAATTATTCCCTGTTCCTTCAAATGCCCGCAGACACGGATAACGGTTTCTGTGGTGGTGCCTGTCATTTCGGCAAGCTCGTGCCGTGTCAGGGAAAGCTCTCTGCCATTGCTCTGGTAAAGGCGCTGTAATGTTTTAAGCAGGCGCGGCTCAACCTTTTCACCGGCAAGCTCTCTCATGCGTTCCTGTGCGTCTATAAGCCGTACCCCCAGGTTTTTTATAACATCCAGTCCTATTTGTGCATGGTCTTTAATCAATTGCAAAAAGTCTTCTTTTCTTATCTCCAGAACATCGCTTTCCTCTACGGCTATAGCAGAACATGAGTATGCTTCACCAGCTAAAGCGGCGGCAATCCCGAACATTTCGCCCGGTTCAAGAAAGGATATTATGAATTCATTGCCCTCTGAAGAATATTTCATAAGCTTTATCCTGCCTCTGGCTATCAGATACAGCCTTTCGGCATTATCACCTTCCTGATACACAAACTCTCCGGTTGTCAGGCTGTAATATATGCTGAGGGCAAAAAGCTCTGCCATTTCATCCGCATTCAGCGGCTTGAATATCTCCGTTTGCTGTAAAAGGTTGGCTTTGTTTACATCCTGCAATACTTTTTACTCCTTTATACCCTCTACAATCTGCCCCCCGGAGGGCAGCTTCCCTGTTTATTTAGTATCTACTATTATAATTACCCTGATTCTATGATATATATCATAGAATATCATATTTATCTTTTCTATAGTAGGGATTGCAGTTCTTTACTGTTACTTCACCTGAGCTGAAAGGGGGGGGTTGGGTTATGACCAACAGGTTATCTTTCAAACTTGCGATACCGGCTATCTTCTTCCTTGTGGTGGGCATAGCGCTCCTGCTGGCTGCCAGCGCAACACCGGTCTTGGCTGACGACAGTGAATGTGTTACCTGCCATATGGACGAAACACCCGGCATTGTTAATCAGTGGCAATCCGGCGCAATGGGGTCATCTGGTATGGATTGTTCCGCCTGCCACGGCTCGGCGCACATGGATGAGACCGATGTAACCGAAGCCCTTATCCCCACCCCTGATACCTGCGCCCCCTGCCACAGTGAGCAGGTAGCCCAGTACCGCGATGGCAAGCATGCCCTCGCCTGGGCGGCTATGGAAGCTATGCCGGCATGGTCACACCTGCCAACCGGCATTCAGGACATTGAAGGCTATAAAGGCTGTTCCGGCTGCCATAAAATCGGCGAGAGGTCAGATGAGGTTATTGCCGCCGAGGGGCTTGATTACGGCACTGCCAGTTGTGATTCCTGCCATACGCGTCATTCCTTTTCCAAGGAAGAAGCTCTTCAACCGGAAGCCTGCTATACCTGCCACCAGGGATTTGACCACCCGCAATACGAGATGTGGTCCAGCTCCAAGCACGGCGTTATATACAATATTGAGGATGGCAGCGACAGAGCGCCCACCTGCCAGGATTGCCACCTCATTGACGGCACACACACCAATATAACCCCCTGGGGCTTTTTGGGGTTGAGGCTGCCGGAAGAAGACGAGGAATGGCTGGCAGACAGGGTTGTCATCTTGCAGGCGCTGGGTGTTCTTGACGATAACGGAGACCCCACCGCCCGCCTTGATATTGTTTCCGGCGCCAAGGTCGCCCGGCTGGATGCAGATGAATTCAATATGTTGCGCGCTGATATAGAAGCCGTCTGCCAGGAGTGTCATTCAGAGGACTATGTTGCCGCCCAGATGGCTGCCAGCGACCAGATACTTAAAGAAGCGGACGATATTATGGCAGAAGCCATTCTTATCGTTAAGGGTTTATACGAAGACGGTTTCCTTGAATTACCGGAGGGTTATGACTTCGGTCCTGATTTGCTGCAATTCTTCAGTACCGGCAGCAGCATTGAACAGGAACTCTTCACCATGTTCCTTGAATACCGCAACCGCACCTTCATGGGCGCCTTCCACAACAACCCGGATTACATGTGGTGGTATGGCTATGCCGCTATGCAGAATTCCATGCTGACCATACAGGATGAAGCTGAAAATATGAGGGAAGGCGGCACTGTCGGCCCGCAGGGACCAGAAGGCCCGCAAGGTCCTGCCGGACCTGAGGGACCTGCCGGTGCAGACGGAGCAGATGCCGAAGGCTCATCGCTGACACTGCTCTGGATTTCGCTGGCTATCGGCAGTATCGCCCTGATTATGATTCTCTATATACTGATGCAGCGGCGCAACGGCAATACTGTAAACTAATCGCAAACAGCAAACAGGCGGGTAGAAATCTACCCGCCTGTTTTTTTGTATCTTAAGCCTGTTTAATCCTTTTTTTCTTCCCTCTCCACCTCTATTGTGCATTCCGTTACCATCGCCGCAATAGCCGCCACCGCTGCCAGCGCCGGTGCGGCAATGATACCAACCGCTGCCGCCGGCGCACCGATGGTCAACGGTATCTCTACAAGCGTCTTCTCCTTATGAATCAGGCGCACTTTTTTAACATTGCCTTCGTGGATAAGCTTTTTAACCTTTTCCACCAATTCTTTGCCGGATACCTTAAAGCTCTCTTTTGCAGCCATTTTTCTTTACCTCTTACTATTTATTATAGCAGGCAGACAGATAAGCAGTGTCAAGTAACTAACCCCCCCCCTTAATCAGCTTGTAATGCCGCCCCTGTTTACCGCCTGCCCTTTCGTGATATAATTTCTGCTATATTCGTGATATAATATATAATAATGGTTTTTATGGAGAGTAATTGAAAGGCAAAGACCTGCTTTCAATATCCGATCTCAGCGGCGAAGACATAAGCCTGCTGATATCGGATACGATGGTTATGAAAGCCAGTGGCTGGCTCTCCACGCTTAGCAGTAAATCACTGGCTCTCCTGTTTGAAAAACCGTCTCTGCGAACGCGCGTCAGCTTTGAGACCGCCATCAGGCAAATGGAAGGGCAGGCAATTTACATATCCCCCGCAGAGGTTGGGATGGGCAAGCGTGAATCGGTTGCTGATGTCGCCTGTGTGCTGAACCGCTTTGTAGATGCCATTATTGCCCGCACTTTTTCACACACCACCCTTGAAATACTGGCGGATAATACCGATATTCCGGTTATAAACGCCCTTTCAGACCGCGAACACCCCTGTCAGGCGTTAACTGACCTGTTCACCATATTTGAACGCAAGGGGGAATTAAGAGGGCTTACCATAGCCTATATCGGTGACGGCAATAATGTCGCCCACAGCCTGCTGCTGGCGGCCTCGCTTGCCGGTTTGAACTGCCGTATCGCCTCTCCTAAAGGGTACGAGGTGGATAAAGATATATTACAGACAGCCAGAGGTTACGCCGCCGACAGCGGCGCCAGGATTGTCTGCACGCATAAAGCAGAGGAAGCCATCTTCAATGCCGATGTTGTCTATACGGACGTCTGGACAAGCATGGGGCAGGAAGAAGAAACCGAAAAAAGGCGCAAGGTCTTTGCCGCCTACCAGATAAACGCCAAGCTGTTTGCCCTGGCAAAGGAAGACGCCATATTTATGCACCCTCTGCCGGCTCATCGCGGCGATGAAGTAACAGACGAAGTTATAGAAAGCCCGTCTTCAATTGTATTTGACCAGGCTGAAAACAGGATGCACGTGGCAAAGGCCCTGCTTGCCTCTATGCTTGGCGGGCTGGAAATGCCGCTATCCAGATATTAACAGGGAGAGAGTTATGAATATCCTGAAGGCAATAATCTATAACGGCTGGGCGCTTATATTGCTTGTGGCAATGGCTATTTTTGGCTATGTCTATGAATGGCCTATTGAGATACTGGCTACTGTTTTGGGGATAATTCTTGTCGCCGGTTTGATATCCGTTATTATCGGCGCCAGAGAGAAAGAGCTTGAAAAAGCATCACACACACTAAGGCAGCTTGCCGGCTATTTCTGCCGCCGCTTTATGGGCGATTCCTCGCTTTCCATCTTCGCCATAATAAACAGCCTTTTCAAAACCGATGACCACAAGCTGTGGGAATGGGCAAGGGCTTGCGATATGTCACAGCGGGTTTTGAATACATGGTGTTCCAGCTTTACCAGCCGCCTGGAAGTGGATACACGCACCGGGCGCTTTACAATATACCTGCGCAGCTATCTTAACGAGCTTTGGCTTATGAACGGGCTTTATTATGAATTCGTAGAGCAGTTTTCAGAGATTGCCGAAAAGCTGCCGCTGCCGGAGGAGACGCTGGAGCAGTACCGCAAGTTCACCATGGAATACAACAGCTTCGTAGAGCAGTTCCAGGAAACGATAAGCGAGCTTAAGCAGGTTGCCAAAACAGAGGTAGAGCCGCCCAGCGTCAGGATGGCTTACAACGTTACCGGCATACCCCTTGTCAATGAAAAATATAAAAAGAAATAACCTGATATTATGCCTCAAACCGAATACATAAACACAGAGCCGGAAGCGGATATGAATACCGTTAAGCCGATTGTGGCTATCATCGGACGGCAGAATGTCGGCAAGTCCACGCTGCTCAACCGTCTTGCCGGAAAACGGCTGGCGATAGTTGCCGACCTGCCGGGAACCACCCGGGACCGCCTGTTTGCCGATGTTCACCTGAATGATTCGGTATTCACTCTTGTAGATACCGGCGGATTAGAGTTTAACCCGGATTCCGGCATAACCGGGGCGGTCAATGACCAGATAAAAGCCGCCATAGGCGAATCTGATGTGCTTATATTCCTGGTTGACGCCAAAGACGGCGTTACCACCGCAGACTCTGAAATTGCAGATATGCTGCGTCTTTCGCAAAAGCCTGTCCTGCTGGCAGCCAATAAAGCCGATAATGACCGCCTGGAAGGTGATGCGGTGGATTTCTTTTCACTGGGAATGGGTGATCCGATAGCCATAAGCGCATACCACGGCAAGGGTATCGCCGAACTGCTGGACAGGATAGCCCCGCTTCTGCCTTCAGCGCCACCACCGCCAGATGAAAGCGATATTATGAAGCTGGCTATAGTCGGGCGTCCTAATGCCGGCAAATCCACGCTGCTGAATTCATTTGCCGGCGGTGAAAGGGCAATCGTCAGCCATATTCCAGGCACCACCCGTGACGCCATAGATATGCAGCTTAACGTGGGCGGGCAAAATGTAACCCTTATTGATACGGCAGGTATAAGGCGCCGGGGGCGGATAGGCAGCGGCGTTGAACGCTATAGTGTGCTGCGCGCGCTTAAAGCTATAGACAGGGCAGATGTTGTCCCTGTTATTATTAGACACCACAGAGCCGGTAACAGCCCAGGACCTGCATATCGGGGGCTATATACAACAGGCGGCTAAAGGGGTTATAATACTGGTTAACAAGTGGGACCTTTCTATGGATTTAAATAAAGACGAGTGCAGTCTTTTTATAAGGAATAAACTTAAGTTCTGCCTGTCTTATGCGCCGATTCTTTTTATCTCGGCAGAGTTGGGGCATGGAGTGGACAAGATTATAAAACAGGCAACCAGGATATATCAGGAAAGGCTTAAACGCATACCTACCGCTGAAGTCAACAGCGTTATACGTAAGGCACTGGCTGAACACAGCCCGCCACGAAAAGGCGACAGGCTGATGAAGTTCCTTTATGTTACCCAGGCGGAAATAAAGCCGCCGACATTTGTTTTCTTCGTCAATGACGCCCGTCTTATGCATTTTTCCTACCAGCGGTTCCTTGAAAACAAACTGCGCCAGGCTTTCGGCTTTGAAGGCACACCGCTACGCCTTATCTTTAAAAGCAGGGGGTGAAAAATGATAATTGCCAAGTTTATTCTTGTGGCTATCGTTGGCTACCTTCTTGGCTCTATCCCCTTCGGGCTGATAATAAGCCGGCGAAAAGCCAAGATAGACATCAGGGATTACGGCAGCCGGTAAAACCGGCGGCACTAACGTTTTGCGGACGCTTGGACGCAAGGCTTTCGTGCTGGTTGCCGCTCTGGATATAGCTAAAGGTGCGCTGGCGGTAGTATTTGCCGGTCTTATAATAGGCCAGGATTATATATCGCTGGGTGAATCCGGTATGGGGCTGCTGTTTCGCACAGGTTATCGCCGCGCTGGCGGCTATCGTCGGTCATATCTGGCCGATATTCGTTAAATTCAAGGGCGGACGGGGAGTGGCTACTTTCCTCGGCGGCCTGATAGCTTTATGTCCGGCAGCCGGTCTCTTCGGCGGTGAGGTGCTTATCATCGGCGCCGGTTTAAGCGGTTTTGCTTCGCTTCGGTTCAATCGCCGGGACTGGTAGGCGCCTATACCATACTCATACCGCTTACAATTATTTACGGCTTCCCGGTTGAGTATCTGGGTTATGTTCTTTTAGGCACGCTGCTTATAATATTTGTGCATCGCGAAAATATCAAGCGATTGCTTTCCGGCAAGGAACGCAAGATTAACCAAAATTCCAACAAGCCCGGGCCAACGCTGCCCGCCTAGCTTTATATAAATCCAGAGGTTGCCGGTACCACTGATTAAACGTATAGTGTAAGATATGCCAAAGGTTGCTATAATCGGTACTACCACCTGGGGGATAACCCTGGGAATGGTGCTGGCTAAGAAGAAATTGGGCGTCAGCTTGTGGGCACGCACCGAAGAAGAAGCCAGGCACCTTGTAGAAAAAGGACCGGATTCACACCGCATGCCCGGGGTTACCTTCCCTTCCCAGTTCCGTATCACCAGTTCACCGGCAAAGGCTCTTTCACGCGCCTCCGCCGTTCTGCTGGTAGTGCCTTCACAGACAATGCGCCAAAACATCAGGGCAATCAGGAAAAGCCTCAAGGATAATATGCTTATAATAAGCGCCTCCAAGGGGCTTGAAATCGGCAGCAACAAGCGTATGTCTCAAATAATCGCTGAGGAAATCCCTCCCGAGCTCCACTCCAATATTTGCGTCCTTTCCGGTCCCAACCTGTTCAGGGAGATTCTTCAAGATCTGCCAGCTTCGGCGGTGGTGGCTGCCAGAAACGATGCCATAGCCAAAAAAGCACAGCAACTTCTGACAACGGAAAATTTTTCCGTTTACACCAATTGCGATGTAACCGGCGTGGAGCTGGGTGGGGCATTGAAAAATATCATCGCCCTGGGTGCCGGTATGGTTGACGGAATGGGATACGGCGATAATTCAAAAGCTGCTTTTATAACCCGCGGACTTACCGAGATGTCTGCTCTCAGCCTGGCGATGGGAGCCAGCCCGCTGACCCTTTCCGGGCTTGCCGGTCTGGGTGATTTAATCGCCACCTGCGCCAGCCCGCTAAGCCGCAATCATTATGTTGGCGTAGAGTTAACAAAGGGACGCAAACTGGAGGATATCACCTCTTCCATGACCGGCGTCGCCGAGGGGGTAGGCACTACCGCCGCCGTATGGGATATGGCCCAAAATCTTCAACTGGAAATGCCGATTACCGAAAAGATATACCACGTTTTGTATAACGGCGCAGACCCGCGCCAGACAATAACAGAGCTGCTGGGGATAAAAGGCAGGCATGAATTAACCGGCAAAAAATGGAAGCTGTTTTCATTATTCAGGCGTCACCGCCGCAATAATGATTAAAATAACTTAAAGATAAGGCTACTTCTTTCCGCTTTCTTTTTCAAAGCTCTTCGCCAGCTCTTCAAACAACTTCTTTTGCTGTTTGTTCAGCTTCTCCGGCGTTTCCAGAACCAGCTTAACCAACTGGTCTCCATTGCCGTTTCGTCGCAGGTGCGGTACGCCTTTGCCTTTAAGCCTGAATATCCTGCCGGACTGGCTGCCCGAAGGCACTTTCAGCTTGACATCTCCATAAAGCGTAGGCACTTTTACTTCCGTTCCCAGCGCCGCCTGGGCAAAGTTAAGCGGCAGTTCATAAAGAATATTGACGCCGTCCCGCCTGAAGCGTTTATGCGCCAGTACCCGTATCTCTATATAAAGGTTACCTGACTGTCCGCCCCTTTCGCCCATATCCCCCTCGCCATTGATACGCATTTCATTACCGTTGGCAACGCCCGCCGGTATATCTACTTCCATAACGTGCTGCTGTCTTTCTCTGCCGGTACTGCGGCACTTTTTACAGGGGTCACTTATAACCTTGCCTTCGCCAAAACAGTGGGCACAGGTAGCCACGTTGTTAAAGCGCCCGAATATGCTCTGCTGCACCTTGTTTATACGCCCGCTGCCATTACAGGTGGGGCATTTTCTCATCTCGCTGCCAGGTTTGGCGCCACTGCCTTTGCATTCTGAACAGCTTTCATAGCGCTCTATTTTTATCTCTTTCTTGCAGCCGAGGGCGGCTTCTTCCAGTGTAATCGTTAATATTGTGTGTAAATCATCACCGCGCCGGTGGCTCTGCCTGACATTACCGGCAGCGCCGCTGAATATATCATAGAAATCTTCAAATATGCTGCCCATTCCGCCGCCGAAACCAAAGCCTTCAAAGCCACGATTGGAAAAGCCGTCTATGCCCGCATGCCCGAAGCGGTCATAGGCAGAGCGCTTGTCTCCGTCCGAAAGGACCTCGTAGGCTTCGTTTACTTCCTTGAATTTGGCTTCGGCGCCGTCTTCCTGGTTATGGTCCGGGTGGCACTGAAAAGCCAGCTTGCGAAAAGCCTTTTTAAGCTCATCGCCGCTGGCGTTTTTATTGACGCCTAAAACCTCATAGTAGTCCCTTTTTTGAGCCATACGTTTACTTATCCTTTTCTACCACTCCCCTGCTTCCTCCCCATCTTTTGTTACGGGCGGTCAGGTTTTGGCGGCAATTTCCTTTATATTAATTCCACTTAACGTCAATCCCAACCCCTTTCCCCTATCCCCAAGGGTGGGTGAGTTGGGAAATAAAAGCTAATTTAACAAAGGGGCGGCGGGGTGGAATAAGCCAAGCCCGCCAACAATCCCTGTTTACCACTCCCCCTTTATCCCCCTCTCCTCAAAGGAGATGGGGAGGGGTATATAAGAGGGGTTTCACCCCTCTTTGATTTTCCTTTATTTTTACCTTTTTGAAATCCCTCTTATTATTAAAATCCCCCTAACCCCCTTTTACAAAGGGGGAAAAGCCTCTCCTTTTTAATCTTCCCTCTCCCTTTTACAAAGGGGGGGGGAGCCTCTCCCTTTATTAAAGGGAGATTGAGAGGGATTTCAACCTTATACCTCTCTGAATTCGCCTTCAACGGTGCCTTCGTCGTCTTTGCCGGGTGGTGTTTCACCTTCGCCTTCGGGCGGGGCTTCACCTTCCGGCGGCGCAGCGGCGCCTTCCTGCTGCTGTTTTTCATAGACGGCATTGCCGACCTTCTGCATAACCTCGTTAAGCTCCTGAGTAGTCTGTTTTATAGCCTCAACATCGCTGCCTTGCAGCGCAGAGCGCACCGCCGCTACCTTTTCCTCTACCTCTTTGGTCAGGTCTTCAGCAATTTTGTCCTTATTATCACGCAGTGTTTTTTCGGCGGTATAAGCCATTGTGTCGGCTGTATTCTTGGCTTCCACCTCTTCCTTACGCTTGGTATCTTCGGCGGCATGCGCTTCGGCGTCCTTCTGCATCTTGTCCACTTCTTCCTTGCTCAATCCGCTGGAGGCGGTTATGGTTATCTTCTGCTCTTTGCCAGTGCCCTTATCAACCGCCTTGACGCTTAAGATACCGTTGGCGTCTATATCAAAGCTGACTTCAATCTGCGGTATGCCTCTGGGCGCCGGCAGTATGCCGTCCAGCATAAAGCGTCCCAGCGTGCGGTTATCGCCCGCCATCGGTCTTTCACCCTGCAGAACATGGACGTCCACACTGGGCTGGTTGTCAGCCGCCGTGCTGAATGTTTGCGTCTTGGAAGTGGGGATGGTGGTGTTGCGGTTTATAAGCGGCGTCATCACGCTGCCCATCGTCTCTATGCCCAACGTCAGCGGGGTTACGTCCAGCAGCAAAACATCTTTTACATCTCCCTTTAGCACGCCAGCCTGGATGGCGGCGCCGATGGCTACCACTTCATCCGGGTTAACGCCTTTGTGAGACTCCTTGCCGAAGAACTCCTTGACCTTTGCCTGTACCAGCGGCATGCGCGTCTGCCCGCCGACCAGCACTACCTCATCTATCTGGGCTTTGGTCTTTCCGGCATCATCCAGCGCCTTCTTGCAGGGAAGCATCGTCTTTTCCACCAGTTCCATCACCAACTGCTCCAGTTTAGCCCTTGTCAGTGTTATGTTAAGATGCTTGGGACCGCTGGCATCTGCGGTAATAAATGGCAGGTTTACGTCTGTCTGCTGGGCGGAAGAAAGCTCACACTTGGCTTTTTCGGCAGCTTCTTTCAGGCGTTGCAGCGCGCCATTTTATCCTGCCGCAGATCTATACCCTGGTCTTTCTTGAATTCGTCAACCAGCCAGTCCATAATGCGCTGGTCAAAATCGTCTCCGCCAAGGTGGGTATCACCATTGGTGGATTTCACCTGAAAGGTGCCTTCACCCAGCTCCAGTATGGATATATCAAATGTGCCGCCGCCAAGGTCATAGACGGCAATGGTTTCGTCTTTTTTCTTGTCCAGCCCGTAAGCCAGAGATGCTGCCGTCGGCTCGTTTATTATGCGCAATACATCCAGTCCGGCTATCTTGCCGGCGTCCTTGGTTGCCTGCCGCTGGCTGTCATTGAAGTAAGCCGGCACCGTTATAACAGCTTCTGTTACCTTTTCACCCAGGTAGGCTTCGGCGTCTGTTTTCAATTTTTGCAGAATCATCGCCGAAATTTCCGCCGGGCTGTATTCCTTGTTGCCCATAGATACCACAGCGTCCCCGTTGGCGGCTTTTACTATCTTATAAGGCAGCAGTTTTTTATCACTGGCTACCGAAGCCTCTTCGTAGCGCCTGCCTATAAGCCGTTTTATACTGAAAATAGTATCGTCCGGGTTAGTAATTGCCTGGCGCTTGGCTACCTGCCCAACCAGCCTTTCACCGTTTTTACTGATGGCTACCACCGAAGGCGTGGTGCGGTTGCCCTCTGCATTTGGAATAACCGTCGGTTCTCCAGCTTCCATCACCGCCACTACCGAATAGGTAGTACCCAGATCAATTCCGATTACTTTTGCCATTTTTTTATTTTTCCTCCTTTATTTAACAGCTTCTTTTATTTTTACTTTATTTGTTTATTTTTCACCGTTGCCAACGGCAACCTTTGAGGGTCTTATCACCTTTTCACCCAGCATATATCCCTTTTGAAGCTCTTTAACTACAATTCCATCTTTACCCCGAATGCTCATTGCCGCTTCATGCAGGTTTGGGTCAAAGGCTTTGCCCTTGGCTTTTATGGCTTTAACGCCCTGTGATTCAATAATATTGTGGAACTTGCGCTCTATAAGTTTGATGCCATCCACCCATGGTATTTTTGCCATATCCTTCGGCACAGATTCCAGCGCCCTTTCCAGATCATCCAATACGGGCAGCAAGCAACAAAGCAGCACAGATTTACTATACTGCCCTATCTCTTCCTTCTCTTGCTGGCTGCGCCGTTTGTAATTTATGAAGTCCGCTTGCGTTCTCTGCCAGTTTTCCAGGTTCTTTTCGGCTTCCTGCATGGCTTTTACAAGGGCGTCTTCGGGTGATTCCGTATCCTTAATATCCTCAATCCCATCCGCCTCTTCCTGCGGTGTTACTTCTTCTTCAAGTTCGTCTTGCGGTTGCATAAATCTGCTCCTGTATTCCTTTAATTGTTATCCGGCAGTTCCCTGCCGTAAAGCTCTGCTACCAGCCGGCTCATCATAGATGCCATATAGCCTATAGATGATATGGTGCGGGCATAGGGCATCCTGGTAGGACCAACTACGCCAATGGTGCCGACGGCTTCATCAGCAAGACCGTAGCGGCTGATAACCACGCTGTAATCATGGATAGCCTCTTCCCTGTTTTCCTTGCCGATAACCACCCGTACCTCGCAACTGCCAAGCTTTTCCGGCAGTATAATATCCAGCAGCTTGCGCTGCTCTACCAGCCCCACCAGGCTCGTCATGCTATGCGCTGCCTTAAACTCCGGCTGACCCATAAGGAAATGCAAGCCGTCCAGATATGGTTGTTCGTTCTGCTTCTCGTCTTCACCGCGCATCATATTCAGCAAGCACTCTTTTATCTGCCGCTCTATAGCCGAGGTTTTCATTTTTTTGGATTCTATTTTTAATGCCGTCAAGCCTGAAAACGCCTCGTTAAACCTGCCGGCAATAACCGCCAGTTCTTCCTGCGATACCGGTTTTTCAAAGTTCACCAGTTGCTGCCTCAAAACAGCTCCGCGCAGCACCAGCACTGCCAGCGCCAGGTTTTTCTGCAGCGATACCAGTTGTATCTGTTTCAGGCGGCAAGCCGGCGGCTTGGGCAGCGTCATTACGGCTACATTCTGCACCCTTTGCGCCAAAAGCGTTACCGCCAGCCCCATCCAGTCCGCCAGGTTGTCTTCCACCTGATAGAAGAGGTGGCTTATCTGGCGCTTTTCTGCTTCTGGTAATTGAATCTCTCCCAGTGTAGCCACATAGTAGCGGTAGCCCTTGTCCGAAGGAACGCTGCCAGCGGCGTGATGCGGACGTATTATATAGCCCATCTGCTCCAGGCTTGCCATTTCGTTGCGGATGGTGGCTGAACTTACATCCAGCCCGCAATCACCAACAACGCTGGCTGATGAAACCGGCAACGCCCGCGATATATACTGCCTTATTATTGAATTGAGTACCGCCGCCATCCTGCTCTGCAATACGTAACCCTCCGTTAGCAGTCTCTTTGTTAGATTGCTAAATACCCTATAAGTTATCACTTTTCAGCCTTATTTGTCAAGGGGTTTAGAGACTATTTCAGCCTATATTTGACAGCTTGTAAACACTTGACGTAGTATTGACGAACTATAGCCTGAACCTCCGCAAGGGATGGGGATATTAAAGGTGAGTAAGCCAAAGATTGTCGCGGTTGTTTTCATAAGCCTGTTCCTTTTCCTGTGCCTTTTTATCTTCGGCTGGTTATTCACAGCAAAAACGACAGCCCTGAATGCCGGCTATGTTAAATCCCAGCTTGACAGCCTGCCCCTGTACGAGCTTGTCAATGAAACCGAATTTGAAGAAGATTTTGAGGATAACCCGCAGCTTGCAGAGCTTATAAGAACCGCCATTACTGAAAACGAAACCGAAATCAAGCTGCGTATCGGTGAATCCATAGATACTGTATATGACTACTTGCACAAACGCAGCCAGCAGATAGACCTGCCGCTCATGCTCAGGGATACCGTTATGGATCCAGATTTTGCCATTTCTATAGTTAACCAGGCAGACCTCACCCCCCTTTCAGAAGAGCTTATAAGGGATATGCTTTCCGAAGCCGAACTGCCTTACGGGCTTTCATTAGAGCCGCACGTTGAACAGCTTGCCGCCGAAACAGAACCATGGCTTAAACAGCAGGTAACCGCCATCATCCCACCCCTCTTTGACTATATACTGGGCTTCAGCCAGCAGGCGGATATTATTATCCCGGTGGAAGACCTGAAGCAGGAGATTAAAGAGATCCTGAAACAGGACTTCCTGGATATGATTCCGGCAGAGTTTGTTGAGTTAAACCAAGCGGAACTGGAGCAGAAATATGATGAAATCTTTGACGAATTCGCCGCCGATATACCGGTTGAATTCAATATCAGCACAGACTACCTTGAATCTGATGAAGAGCTAGATTTCGCGCAGGCTATGGATGACGCTGAGGAAGCGTTTACCATATCCAGAGACATCGTCGGCGCGATTAATCTTGTTTTCGGCATTGTTATCGGCTTAATCCTGCTGCTGGTTGCCGCCATAGCCTTTATCCACCGCCAGTTTAAGGGCGCCAGCCTCACGCTGGGCATTGTTTTCCTTGCCTATGGGCTTATCAACATAATAATGATTATCCCTTCCCGCAGCACTGCCGCCTCACAGATAGCACAGGCAGCCCGTGACGCAAATGTTCAGCTTCCTGCCGCTTTCCAGCAATGGCTGGTACAGCTTTCCGTAAGCTCCACAACACCCCTACTGATAACGGCTATCGTGCTGTTTATAATCGGCGCAATTCTGCTGGCATTTTACTTCTTATATCCACGCTACATAAGCCAAAGACAAACAGAGGCGGATTTTTAGCCTTCCATTTTCAGCCAGCCTTAACCTTTTGCGCCGAATGTGTTATGCTTTCTAAATACAGGCTTGTTTTCTATTTACATTCCCTTATTTTGGAGTTCTTATGAGAATGCCCGGTATCGGTGAAATCATCCTTATACTGATTGTCGCTACTATCGTTATAATAGGCGTCAGGATGTTCGGCGAGCCGCCTAAAAAGAAGAGGCGCGCCGTGCGCTATGTGGAAGAGGATGAAGAAGAAGACGAAGAAGACGATGACGACAGGGTAATTAAAGCCCGCCGATCCCGCCGCACCCAGATACTAGGCGTCGTTATAATTATCATCGGTGCGGTTGTCATGCTGTCCACTCTCAGTATGGTCAAGTGGATTTTCTGGGGACCGGTAGGCGCAATAGTCCTTGTTATCATCGGCATACTAACCATATTCCTGTCCCGGCGGCGCAGACAGTAACAGCTGCGGCTCTTTCTTGACACCCATATAAGCCAATGCTACACTCAATTCTGTTTCACAAGCAGATTTCATCCTGAAAACAGGTTTTATCTATGAAGAAAATCGGTATTGTTTATCACCCTTTAAACAAAGGCACGCTTGCCCTGGCGCAGAAGCTGGCAGGATTACTGAAAGCTGCCAGCGTCCAAAGCTGGCTCTGTTCCGCATGGGAAGATGAACAGCTATGCCGGAAGGTAAGCGATATGGATATGGTGTTTACCATCGGCGGCGATGGCACCATATTGCGCGCCGCTCAGGCAGTTGTGCCGCATGCCATCCCCATCACCGGTATCAATATGGGCAACCTTGGCTTTCTTACCGAACTTACCGTGGAAGAAGCCGCAGATAAGCTGCCGGCTCTGCTTGATGGGGAAGGCTGGATTGATGAACGCGCAATGCTTGAGGTTGAGCTATGCGCCGCCGGACAGAAACCGCAGCATTTCTTTGTGCTTAACGATGTTGTAATTGCCCGCGGTGATATAGCCAGAATTATATACGTTGAAACCATAATTAACGGGCAGCCGCTGACAACCTATAAGGCCGATGGCGTTATCACCGCCACCGCCACCGGAAGCACCGGCTACGCTTTGGCAGCCGGCGGGCCTATACTTTATCCGCAGGCTGAACAGTTCCTTCTGGTGCCGATTATGCCCCATCTCAGCTTTGGCAACAGCCTCGTATTGCCGCCGCAGGCTGAGGTTGAACTGCGGGTAGGCGCCATCCATAAGGCGATATTCAGCATAGACGGGCATATTAGCCTGCCGCTTGGCGGCGGAGACAGCATCAAGATAAAACACAGCCCCGTCAAAACCCGTTTTCTGAGGATAAGCCCGCGTGATTCATATTACGCTACACTGGAACAAAAACTGAAAGGTTAATCATATGACATATAAAGCAGAGAAAGCCACCATCCACGATGCCGCCCAGATACATAAACTTATTAATTCTTTCGCTAACAAAGGAGAGGTACTGCCACGCTCTCTCAGCGAGATATATGAAAACATAAGGGATTATTTTGTCGTCAGGCAGGATGAAAAGGTAATTGCCTGCGCCGCCCTGCACGTCAACTGGGAAGACCTCGCCGAGGTAAAATCACTGGCGGTTACCAGGGAATACCAGAATAAGGGCATCGGCGATATGATGGTTGACGCCTGCCTCAAGGAAGCCAATGAACTGGGCATCACCACCATTTTTTGCCTTACCTATGCCCCGGACTTCTTCGCCAAGTGCGGCTTTGCGCTGGCGGAAAAGAAGGAGCTGCCGCACAAGGTATGGGGTGAGTGCTACCGCTGCCCCAAGTTCCCCGATTGCGACGAATCCGCCCTTATCTACAGGTTTGAAAGAGAAGGCTAGCCTTGGAGGAAACACTATCCAGCCAAATCATTTACGATGGTATAGTATTAAAGTTGCGCCTTGATGACGTCCGTATGCCGGACGGCAGGCATTCTAAACGCGAAATTATAGAGCATAGTGATGCTGTCGCCATCGTGGCGCTTGACGCGGATAATAATATCCTGCTGGTAAAGCAGTTCCGCAAAGCTGTAGAGGAATCCATTTTGGAGCTGCCGGCAGGTTGCGTTGACCCCGGAGAAGAACCTTTAGCCACTGTCAGCCGTGAGATGCGTGAAGAAACCGGCTACAAGCCGAACAAGATAAAAAAGCTGGGCGGCTTCTTTTCCGCACCCGGTTTCTGCACCGAATATATGCACGTTTACCTGGCTGCGGAACTGGTTGAGGACAGCCTGCACGCCGAAGACACAGACGATATAGAGGTGATACGCGTGCCGCTGCAAAAGATAGAAGGGCTTATAGATTCTGGTGACATCCACGACGCCAAAAGCATCGCCGGGCTGCTTTTATACCTGAAATCCCTTAAAATAACCTAACCCATCTGGCTGGAAAGCTGCCTGCCGCCCATTACATGCAAATGCAGGTGCGGCACCAGTTGCCCGCCCTGTTTACCGCAGTTTATAACCAGCCGATATCCATACTCCGATATGCCTTCATCCTTTGCCAGTTGATTGGCAATACACACCATATGCCCCATCAGGGATTCCTGTTGTGTTGTTATATCTTTGACAGACGTGAAATGCTGGCGCGGGATAACCAGCAGATGCACCGGAGACTGGGGTTTTATATCCCGAAAGCCGATAACATCGTCATCCTGATACAGGATATCACCGGGTATCTCCCCTGCTATTATTTTACAGAATATGCAATCACCGTTTCCCATCTATATCACCTCTCTTTTATAGCTGAGCCTGCTGGCGGCAAACAGGTCTCCGCCATAGGCGTCATTGACAACAACAGCCGGAAAGTTTTCCACCTCCAGGCGCATAACCGCTTCGGCTGCCAAGTCAGGATAAGCGATGACTTCCGCCTTTTTTATCCCTTTTGACAGCAACGCCCCGGCGCCGCCGATGGTTACCAGATAGACGGCTTTGTGTTTTTTAATGGCTTCCCTCACCTGAGGCGAGCGTTCGCCCTTGCCAATCATAGCCTTCAGCCCGGCATCCAGCAGCGGCAGGGTATAAATATCCATACGGCTGCTGGTAGTTGGACCGGCAGAACCAATAGCCCTGCCCGGCGCTGCCGGCGAAGGACCCATATAATATATCGTCTGCCCCTTAACATCAAAGGGCAACTCTTTGCCCTCTTCCAGCGCTTGTACCATTTTCTTGTGGGCGGCGTCTCTGGCGGTGTATATCACACCTGAAATCAGCACCATCTTGCCGATTTTAAGTTTTTCAAGCACCTCTTCACTAAAGGGCGATTCTATACTTTCATATTTCAGCATTTTTCTTTTCTAACTGTTTTCTAACATATTACTTTGTAATTCTATCTCTTTTCAGGCTTCCCGAGGGCGGGGGTGGGTGGGAAAGATATGCTTATTCTAACAAATGGGGCGGTGGGTCGGGAAGTAAAACTAAAAGGGGTTGGGTAGCTGGGAATATCACCCCTATAAATATTATTAACTATAAAACAACCTCCCGGTGGCGCGCGCTGTGGCACTGCAAATTGACGGCTACCGGCAGGCTGGCAATATGGCATGGAGCTGTTTCGGCATGCACCGCCAGCGCTGTGATTCTGCCCCCCAGCCCCAGCGTGCCAACCCCCAGTTTATTAACCTCTGCCAGTATATCTTGTTCCAGTTTGGCAACCTCGGCGTCCGGGCTGGCTTTGCCAACTTTACGCTGCAATGCCTCTTTTGCCATAATCATTGCCTTTTCAGCATTGCCACCGACACCCATTCCGATAATCACCGGTGGGCAGGGGCTGCCTCCCGCTTTTTCAACCGTTTCCAGAACATATTCAATCACTCCCCGGCTGCCAACACCGGGTTTCAACATCCCCAGACGGCTCATATTTTCAGCGCCGCCCCCCTTGGGCATCACCACTATTTTCAGGTTTTCACCGGGAACTATAGCGGTATGGATAACAGGCGGCGTATTATCGCCGGTATTTTTACGTGCGGAAAAAGGCTGGCTGACCATAGATTTACGCAGATAGCCATCGGTATATGCCTGCCGCACGCCTTCGGTTATGGCGGCGTTCAAATCACCTCCAATGACATGCACGTCCTGCCCGACATACAGAAAAACAACCGCCGTGCCGCAGTCCTGGCACAGGGGGAGCTTATCACGGCTGGCAATGGCGGCGTTTTCAATAATCTTGTCCAGCGCTTCCTTCGCCATCGGCGATTCTTCAACACGGCAGGCTTCTTCAAGCGCCGCCAGCACATCATCGCCCAGTTCAAAGTTAGCC
Organism: Dehalococcoidales bacterium; assembly: GCA_963674855.2. Classification (GTDB taxonomy): domain Bacteria; phylum Chloroflexota; class Dehalococcoidia; order Dehalococcoidales. The sequence goes on along the minus strand of CAXXST010000002.1, from coordinate 371,170 downwards.
TTTTTAAATAGTTCGGCAACCGCAGCGGTTATATCTTCAGCCTTTATTTCTTTCATTTCTTATACTCTCGCTCTATATTTTACCGCAATTAGTTTTATTGAAATGCCGCCAATGATACAAACCAGTGCTGGTATTATAGCTATAAACCAATTTATATCTTCAGCTCTTGCTATTAATATAGGAATGAAAGAAAGGATATATACAATACCAAACGCAATAGTTATTATCCATGAATAAGACAGCTTGGTAATCAATCCTGAGATTATTAGAATAGGGGCACCAACTGTTGCAAAAATAAAGGCTATTATATAAGCAATAATAGCCCCTAAACCACTTTCATAATCGTTTAATGCTTGTAAGGCTAAAATGAAGGCAAGGCAAGAATGAACTAAAGATACTCCCATTAACCACATTCCCGCCCAATAGCAAACTTTTGCTACTTTTTTAATTACCTTTACCACTTAATACATCACTTCTTCTTACCAGCGGAAGTCCTTTTAATAAGCACGCCGGTTATAATACATACTACCCCAGGCAATGTAACCATAACAAGACCCATAAAGCCGGCAGAGTTATCCGCCAGCCAGCCGTAAAGCGAAGCGATATAGAAAATACCGACTGCAATAGCCATCATCCAGAAGAAACGTGGGCGGGAGATAAATCCGGCGAAAGCCAACATTACAGCACCAATAATAGACAGTATCCAGGTTATGTAGTAGGATTCCGGATCGGCTGCGTTTATGGAGTAATAAAGAGACAGGGCTGAAGCCAGCACCATCAGCCCCACCCCCAACCAGGCAAAGGTCCTTATCTTTTTCACCTGTATGTCCTAATCTACCAGGATAGAATCCGCCAGTTCCCGCACCGCGGCGGCAGAATTCTGCAGGGATTCTTTTTCCTGCGGCGTTAATTCAAATTCTACTATTTCTTCAATACCGTTTCTGCCCAGCTTCACAGGCACTCCAATAACCCCGTCCGTTATGCCATATTCACCGTTCAGATAAGCAGCGCAAGGCAGGATTTCTTTCGTATCCCGCATTATCGCCTCTGCCATACGGGCGGCGGCGGCAGAGGGGGCATAGAATGCGCTGCCGGTCTTCAGCAACCCGACGATTTCAGCGCCGCCATCAACGGCGCGCGCAGATATCTTCTTTATAGTTTCCGGCGTCAGAAGCTCTGTTAGCGGTTTACCGTTAACGGTAGCCAGCCTAGGGATTATTATCATATTTTTGCCGTGTTCTCCCAGGGCAAATGATTTCACCGATGCCGGCGGCACGTTTAATTCTGCGGCAATAAAACCAGACAAGCGTGCGCTATCCAGCACGCCGGATAGCCCTACCACCTTGTTCGGTTTGAAGCCGCTGACCTTAAGCGCCAGCCGTGTCATCGTGTCAACCGGATTGGTAACCACTATAATTACGCAATCAGGCGATTGCCGGGCTACATTTTTAACGACTTCCGAGACGATTTTAACGTTTATTTTAAGCAAGTCATCGCGGCTCATACCCGGTTTTCTGCCGATGCCTGATGTTATTACAACAACATCAGAGCCGGCGGTGTCTTTGTAATCGTTGGTGCCGCTTATTTTAGAACTGAATCCTTCTATGGGAGAGGACTGGTATATATCCAGGGCTTTTCCCTGCGGCAGTCCTTCTACTATATCCAGCAGGACGATTTCCGCATAATCCCTTTCTACCAGTCTCTGGGCTAAACTGGCGCCGACATTTCCGGCGCCGATTACGCTAATCTTTGCCATTTCTTACCTCTTTACTCACTTTTCCACCCCACCCCTCTGTTCTCTTTTGCTCATCTTTCCCACCCAAACCCACCCTCGCAGGGCTTTTCACTGAAGGAGTGTCAATCACTTAGCAACCCCCCCCTCGGCAGGTTTTTCTTTAATATCAGGTTGGGTAATTATCTCCCCCCTCTTCTTGTTCCCCCTTCCTTTCCAAAAGGAAGGGGGCTAGGGGGATGGATTTTTAATACTATTCGCTATTTGTTTTTCAGCTTTTCTACTATAGCATCGGCTACCTGAGAGGTGCCGACGGCTTGGTCTCTTTCACCTTCCGGCTTGAGGTCATAGGTTACGTTCTTGCCTTCAGCAACCACATCAGCAATAGCCTGCTCCAGGTTTTCGGCGGCGTCCATTTCGCCGATATGGCGCAGCATCGTTACGCCTGAAAGCATCATCGCCATCGGGTTAACCTTATTCATCCCTTTGTATTTGGGGGCGCTGCCGTGGGTTGGCTCAAACAGGGCGCATTCATCGCCTATGTTAGCCCCCGGCGCCATTCCCAGTCCACCGACCAGCCCGGCGCATAAATCAGACAGGATATCGCCGTAGAGATTAGGACAGACGATGACGTCAAACTGCTGCGGTTTCTTGACCAGTTGCATCGTCATATTGTCCACGATTCTGTCTTCAAACTCTATATACGGGTATTCGGCTGCCACTTCACGTGCAATCTTCAGAAACAGCCCGTCTGAATGCTTCATAATGTTGGCTTTATGCACCGCCGTTACCTTTTTTCTGCCGTCGGCGCGGGCATATTCAAAGGCATAGCGCACAATGCGATGGCTGCCCATCACCGAGATAGGCTTTATACTGATGCCGGAGTCCTCTCTGATTTTAGAGCCTTCGGTTTCACCGATGAACTTTATAAGCTCTGCCGTCTGCGGATTGCCCTGCTCAAACTCAATGCCAGCATAAAGGTCTTCCGTATTCTCCCTGACAATGGTAATATCCACATCTTTATAGACTGTCGGCGCGCCTTTGTAACTTTTACAGGGGCGAACGCAGGCGTAAAGCTCAAGCTGTTTACGCATGGCGACGTTGACACTTCTGAAACCAGAGCCAACCGGCGTGGTAACCGGACCCTTTATAGCCACCTTGTTTTTCTTTATGGATTCAAGCACTTGCTCCGGCAGCGGTGTGCCATACTCCTTTTGAACATCTGTGCCGGCATGAACCACTTCCCAGTTGAATTTCACTCCCGTAGCCTCTAATACCCTTCTGGTGGCTTCGGTTATCTCCGGACCGATGCCATCACCAGGTATCAGTGTAATAGTGTGTATCTTCAAATAAAAGTCCTCCTTGAGGCACGGCTGACGTTACAGTTTGAAATCGCCGTGCTTTTTTATATACGGCATCAGCCCGCCTTCATTAAGAATGCAGAGCATTGCCGGTGGTATTTTCTTGAAGCTTATTTCGTTACCATTAGTTAAATCTTTTACGGTTCCCTGCTCAAGGTCAACCTCAAGCCTGTCGCCATCTTCTATTTTATCCGTGTCACAGACTAGCACCGGCAGCCCCAGGTTGATGGCATTGCGGAAAAAGATACGGGCGACTGATTTTGCCAGCACCGCGCTTACGCCAGACATCTTTATAACCAGCGGGGCGTGTTCACGGCTGGATCCCAGCCCGAAGTTATTGCCACCGACGACAAAGTCTCCCGGTTTTACCCTTTCGGCGAAGGTTGGGTCGGCGTCCTCCAGAACGTGCTTTGCCAGCTCCGGCAGATTGCTGCGCAAGTGAGCCAGCCTGCCCGGCACGATATGGTCTGTTGAAATGCTGTCGCCAAACTTGAAGACCTTGCCGGTAAGCATTTAAAGCGCCTCCCTGGGATCGGTTATCTCACCTGTTATGGCGCTGGCGGCCGCCGTTGCCGGGCTTGCCAGATAAATAAATCCTTCCGGGTTGCCCATCCGCCCCTTAAAGTTGCGGTTGGCAGTGGAAAGGCAGCTCTCGCCGTCTCCCAGCACTCCCTGGTGCAAACCCAAACAGGCAGCGCAACCGGGCGGTAATATAATAGCGCCGGCTTCAATAAATGTCTCTGCGTAGCCGGCTTTTATGCATTGTATCAATACCTTTTTTGATGCCGGGGCAATTATCAACCGTGTCTGCGGATTGCGTTTCTTATCCTTCAATATAGCCGCTGCCACGGCAAAGTCTTCCAGCCTGCCGTTGGTGCAAGTGCCGATAAATACCTGCTGTATCTTTGTCCCCTTAAGTTCTTTCACTGTTGCCGTATTATCCACCGTATGCGGCTTTGATACCGTCGGCTCAATTTTGGCAGCGTCAATTTCTATAATTCTTTCATAGGCAGCGCCTTCATCGGCAGCCAGTGGCGCGTAATCATCACCCCGCCCCTGTTTTACAAGGTAATCTCTGGTTACTTCATCAGACGGGAACAGCCCGGCTTTGGCGCCGGCTTCCACCGCCATATTGGCAATCGTCAGTCTTTCCGACATCGTCATTTTGCTTACCGTTTCGCCGCCAAACTCCAGTGATTGATAAGTGGCGCCATCAGCGCCTGTCAGCCCGATGAGGTGCAAAATCAGATCTTTGGCATAGACGCCCTTTTGAAAAGCGCCGCTCACGTTTATTTTTATGCTTTCCGGCACGCGAAACCATGTTTTACCCAACGCAAATCCAACGGCGACATCCGAAGACCCCATACCGGTAGCGAAAGCCCCCAGCGCACCGGCGGTTACCGTGTGCGAATCAGAGCCTATGATTACATCCCCCGGCTTTGCCAGCGATTCAGCCGTTATCTGGTGGCAAACGCCTTCGCCGACATCCGAAAGCGTAGCGCCTGTCTCCAGGGCGAATTCGCGCAGCAGCATATGGTCGGTAGAAAGCTGGCGGTTGGGGCTGGGGGCGGCGTGGTCAAGGAACAGCACCGCTCTCTTGCTGTTTGCCAGCGCATCAAATCCGCTTTTCTTGAACTCTCTTACCGCCAGCGGACCGGTAGTATCCTGCACAAACGCCAGGTCAACTTTAGACACGACGATATCGCCGGCAAAAGCATCCGCCTGCGCCTTGTGGCTTAGTATTTTTTCAGCAAGTGTTTTAGCCATAATCACGAAATCCGTTTTATCGGATGATTGTATTATACAGGATAGGGTCATGTTCCGTTACAGCAAACTATAACGGAACATGGATAAGGAGATGGTTAGCTAGCCAATAACTGCCAGGATATCTTCCCGGGCAACATTGTCGCCATCCTTGAATTCTATAGACTTGATTGTTCCGTCAACCGGCGCCGGCAGGTCTATAGCCATTTTCATAGCTTCCAGAACGGCAATGTTGTCGCCGGCTTTCACATTATCGCCAACTTTAACATCATAACGTATTATAAGACCGGGCATCGGCGCCCTGACGGCGGTGCCTTCAATTTCTGCATCTGTTTTTTTATCTTCTGCCATTTTATCTTCTTCCTTTTCTTCTTCCTTTTTTACTTCACCGGTTGCCGGGGTTGCCGCCGGCTCTTTTACGGCTGCCATTTCCTGCATCACAGTGGCTTTAGCCTTTGCCAGAAGCTCATCTTCTCTTTTTATATCCTGCGCAGTTTTCGCTTTTGTTTCCGGCGGCGGTGTCTCCAACCCGTATTTCCATTTGAGGAAACGCATACCGGTAGTGGGATACAGTGCATATATAAGCACATCTCCAAGGTCTTTGGCAAATATCTTTGGTATCCGCAAAGGCTTTTTCCATCTCTGGCTCCAGCACGTCACCCGGGCGCTGGGTTATTGGCGTTTCACCGCGTTCATAACCTTTAAGTACCAGTTTTTGTATCTCCGGGTCAACCGGGCGCGGCGGGCATCCGTAAAGCCCGTAAACATAATCTTTCACCTGAGGCGGATATGACTTTATATCTGCCGAATAAAACATTCTGCACCGCCTGAATGCCCACAATCTGGCTGGTGGGCGTAACCAGCGGCGGATAGCCCAGTTCTTTTCTTACCCTGGGCAGTTCTTCATAAACTTCTTCTATCCTGTCCAGCGCGTCGGCTTCCCGAAGCTGGGATACCAGGTTGGATATCATCCCTCCCGGCACCTGGTGCATAAGCACGCCGGTATCTATTACAGACATCTTGGTTGTTGCCATAAAATCCCGGTACTTGGGAGCGATTTCTTCAAAATACTGCCCCAGCTCCATAAGTTGCTTCAGGTCCATACCGGTATCGCGCTCTGTCCCCTGCAGCGCCACCACGATAGGCTCAACCGCCGGGTGTGATGTGCGCAGGGCAAAAGGCGCCAGCGTGCAATCAATAACATCTACACCGGCTTCAATGGCTTTTATAAAGCTCATCGGCGCCATGCCGCTGGTATAATGGCTGTGCAACTGGATGGGTATATTTATCGCTTTTTTAAGGGCGGTTACAAGTGTAAAGGTATCGTCCGGCGAAATAAGCCCCGCCATATCCTTTATACACAGGCTGTCTGCGCCCATTGCCTCAAACTCTTTGGCTTTTTCAAGATAGTAATCCAGGTTAAATACATCGCCGCCCATCTTGCGTTCTGTAAGCGAATAGCTTATTGAAAGCTGTGTATGCTTGCCGGCTTTCTTGATTGCCTTTACCGCCGTCTGGAAGTTGCGGGCGTCATTCAAGGCATCAAAAACGCGGAAGATGTCTATGCCGGTTTTGGCGGCATGTTCCACAAAGGTTTCAACCACATCGTCAGCGTAATTGCGGTAGCCAACCAAATTCTGCCCTCTAAGCAGCATCTGCAGTGGCGTATTGGGCGCCAGTTTCTTCAGCGTGCGCAGTCTCTGCCAGGGGTCTTCATTCAGAAATCTTGTCGGCACATCAAAGGTTGCGCCGCCCCAGACTTCCAAAGAGTGAAAACCTGCTTTATCCATTTCCGGGGCAATTGGCTCCATATCCCCGGTGCGCATTCGGGTTGCCAGCAATGACTGGTGTCCATCACGAAGGGTTAAATCTGTAATTTTAAGTGGGTTCTTTTCCATTTAGATATCCTCCCTTTACAAAGGAATGTTGCCATGCTTGCGTGCCGGATTAGGCTGCTGTTTGTTCTTTAGCATGGCAAGTGCCCGTATTATCTTCGGGCGGGTATCTGCCGGGTCAATAACATCATCTATATAACCGCGGGCAGCCGCGATATATGGATTATCAAACTTTTCTGCATATTCGTCAACCAGTTTCTGCCTTGTTTCCTGGGAATTTTCAGAAGCGGCAATCTCTTTGCGGGATACTATATTGACCGCCCCGTCTGCTCCCATCACGGCAATCTGCGCCGTTGGCCAGGCAAAGTTGACGTCTCCCCTCAGGTGTTTTGAACTCATAACTATATAAGCGCCGCCGTATGCCTTGCGCGTGATAACGGTAACCTTGGGCACAGTGGCTTCGGCATAAGCGTATATAAGCTTGGCGCCGTGCCTTATTATACCACCATATTCCTGGGCTGAACCAGGCATAAAGCCGGGAACGTCCACCAAACTGACCAGCGGTATATTAAAGGCATCGCAAAAACGGATAAAGCGGGCGGCTTTATCCGATGCATCTATATCTATAACGCCTGCCATATATGCCGGCTGCTGGGCAATTATGCCTGTTGTGCCGCCGTCCATCTTGGCAAAACCGACGATTATATTTTGCGCAAATTGCTTGTGCACTTCCATAAAGCTGCCCTTATCAACAACGCTGCTTATAAGCCCCTGCATATCATATGCCCTTTTGGTGTCGTCTGGTATAAGGCTTCGCATTTTTTCATCGCTGCGCTGCGGGTCATCTTTTGTTTCCGGAGATACTGGTTTTTCCTGCCAGTTCTGCGGCAGATAATTAAAAAGGCGGCGCACCGCCTTGAAGCATTCTTCTTCATTATCATTAATAAAGTGGGCAACGCCGCTCTTTGAAGCGTGAACTTCAGCCCCGCCCAGTTCCTGGTGGCTTAATTTTTCATGCGTAACGGCTTTCACCACATCCGGTCCGGTGATATACATCTGACTGATGTCTTTTACCATAAATATAAAGTCTGTTATCGCCGGGCAGTAAACGGCGCCGCCGGCGCTGGGACCAACAATTACGGATATTTGCGGCACAACACCCGAACACAGCGTGTTATACAGCAACATCTCACCGACACCGCAAAGGCTGTTTACACCTTCCTGGATGCGCGCCCCGCCGGAATCAAATATGGCTATTACGGGCGCCAGGTTGTCCAGCGCCAACTGCATAACCTGGCTTACCTTTTGTCCGACGACCTCTGATATTGAGCCGCCGAGGACGGTAAAATCCTGTGAATATACGAAAACTGTACGTCCATCTATTTTGCCGCTGCCGCAAACCACGGCATCGCCCGGATGCCGCTGCTTATCAAGCCCGAAGTCATCTGCGCGGTGGGTAACCAGGCTGCTCAGTTCGTCAAAGCTGCCTTCGTCCAGCAGCAGGTCTATACGCTGCCTGGCGGTCAGCTTGCCGCGGGCCTTTTGCTGCTCTATACGTACCTTGCCGCCCCCCTCCTGAGCCCGCTTCTTCAGGTTAGATAGCATATTTAATTTATCTTTATTTTTCAATAGTTTTTCCCTGACCAGGGCTGGAAGTGCCAACTCATTATAATATCATACCAATTGGCGCGGGGCAACAGGATTTGAACAACAATACGAAATATACTATAATTCCCAAGTTAATTGTCCCTTAAGCCTTTATATTCGTAAATATCTCTTACGGAGCTTGCATGGAGGTTGATTTCAAAGAAAAAACAGCCGGGATTCTATCTCAATTCAAACGGGACAGGAGCAGCCTGATTCCTATCCTTCAACAGGTTCAGCAGGAGTTCGGCTATTTGCCCGAAGAGGCGATGCAGCAGATCGCTGATTTTTTGCGTATATCGGGCAGCACTGTTTACAGCATCAGTACCTTTTATACCCAGTTCAAGCTGGCGCCTTCGGGCAAAAAGGTCATCCGTGTATGCCGAGGCACCGCCTGCCACGTTCGCGGCGCCGCCGAAATACTGCGCAAGCTGGAGGAGCAACTCAGCATCAAGGCGGATGAAACCACTGCAGACCTTGAATATACCCTGGAGACAGTCGCCTGTATAGGCGCCTGCGCCCTGGCTCCTGTAATCACCATAAATGATGAGGTATACGCAAAAATGACGCCCGATAAAATCGAGCGTATTCTGAAGAAACCCGATAGCCACAGTTAGGACAACAGACAAGGACGGAATGAAATAATGCCGAAAAGCAGTGAAAAAATCCATATTTCTATTGGTATGGCAAGCTGCAGCAAGGCAGCCGGAGCGGACGCCGTGCTTGAAGCCATCAACGCCGAGCTGAAAAAAAACGGCATAGACGCCGTTATTAAAGAGGTCGGCTGCATCGGGTTATGCCATGCCGAACCCATAATTGATATCGTTAAGCCCGGCTGCCCACAGATTTATTACGGCAACCTCACGCCGGAGACTGCCGCCGAACTGGTTAAAGACTATCTTCTGAATGATAATCCGCGCCCGGACCTGGCGCTTGGCTCAGTAGGCAGTGAAACAGTTGAAGGCATTTCTCCGTTTTATGAGCTGCCGGTTTTGAAATCCCAGGTGCGTATAATCCTGCGCAACTGCGGTCATATCAATCCGGAAAGGATTGAGGATTACATCGCTGCCGATGGCTACCAGGCGCTTAAAAAAGTGCTTTCAGGCATGACGCAGCAGCAGGTTATAGATGAAATAAAAGACTCTGGCTTGCGCGGACGCGGCGGCGCCGGTTTTTCAACAGGCATGAAATGGCAGTTCTGCCTTGATGCAATCAGTGAGCCTAAGTATCTGGTCTGTAACGCAGACGAAGGAGACCCCGGCGCTTTTATGGACCGCAGCATTATGGAAGGCGACCCTCATTCCGTAATAGAGGGAATGACCATTGCCGCCTATGCCATTGGCGCCGGCGAAGGTTACATATATATACGCGCAGAGTACCCGCTGGCTGTTAAAAGGGTGTTACTGGCTATAAAAGAGGCTGAAGAAAAAGGCTTTTTAGGTGAAGATATAGCGGCTTCCGGTTTCAGCTTCAAGCTGCACGTTAAAGAGGGCGCCGGCGCTTTTGTATGCGGCGAAGAAACGGCGCTTATGGCATCTATTGAAGGCAAACGCGGTATGCCCCGTCCCCGCCCGCCGTTTCCGGCGCAATCTGGCTTATGGGGCAAGCCAACGAATATAAACAACGTCAAATCAATGGCATCTGTTCCGGCGATTATATCCAAAGGCGCCGAATGGTATGCCGGTATCGGCAGCGATAAGGTAAAAGGAACAGCCGTTTTTGCCCTTGCCGGCAAGATTAAAAACAGCGGGCTGGTTGAAGTGCCAATGGGCATCTCCCTGCGTGATATTATTTTTAACATCGGCGGCGGCGTTCCCAACGGCAAACAATTCAAAGCAGTGCAGACCGGAGGGCCATCCGGCGGCTGCCTGCCTGAAAGCCTGCTGGACCTGCCGGTAGATTATGACTCACTTACCAAAGCCGGCTCTATCATGGGTTCCGGCGGCATGGTGGTTATGGACGAAGGCACCTGTATGGTTGATATTGCCCGTTACTTTCTGGCTTTCACCCAGTCTGAATCCTGCGGCAAATGCACCCCCTGCCGTTTGGGGACAAAACAGATGCTGGGTATTTTAGAGAATATTTGCGGCGGCAAGGGTAAAATGGAAGACATTGACCTGCTGCTGGAGCTGTCTCAATCCATTAAGAAGGGCTCTCTGTGCGGACTGGGGCAAACAGCCCCTAATCCGGTGCTCACAACACTGCGTTATTTCCCGGAGGAATACAAAGAACATATAAAGCAGCACCGCTGCCGGGCGGGCGTCTGCAAGGAGCTTTTAACCTATTCCGTTATAAGCGAAAAATGCCCCGGCTGCGGATTGTGCGTCAAAGCGTGTCCGGTGAATGCCATTACACTGACCGGCAAGAAAAAACCGGTTATTATTGATGAAACGAAATGCACCAGATGCGGCGCCTGTTATAATGCCTGCCGCCTTGGCGCAATTGAAGTTAAATAGGTGAAACCATGCACGAAATCATTATTAATATAGACGGCAGAGAGATAAAGGCAAAGCCGGGTATGACAGTGCTGGAAGCGGCGCGCGAAAACGGCATCTATATACCTGCGTTATGCTATGACCCGGACCTGGAGCCGTACGGCGGCTGCCGCCTGTGTATAGTTGAAATAGAAGATATGCGCGGCTTACACACTGCCTGCACCACTAAAGTCAGCTACGGGATGACAGTTAAAACGTCCACTGCAGAGATTAACCAGATACGGCGTAACACGGTTGAACTGATGCTGGCAGACCACCCGACGGACTGCCTTACCTGCGTCAAGAATAATCGCTGCGAACTGCAGGAAGTAGCGGCGTATCTTGGCATAACAGAAAGACGCCTGCCGCGCACGGCTGCCGAGCGCCCGGTGGATGACAGCAATCCCTTCTTTACGCTGGATAGAAATTATTGTATTTTGTGCCAGCGCTGCACCCGCGCTTGCGACGAGGTTACGGGCATTAACGCCATAGAGATTATGAACCGCGGTTTTGACAGCCAGGTAAATACATTCGGCAACAAGCCGCTTATGGAATCCATCTGCCGCTCCTGTGGCGAATGTGTTGTCCGCTGCCCGGTGGCGGCGCTTACCCCCAAAGTTAATATAATACCAACCGCAGAGGTGGAAACCACCTGCCCGTATTGCGGCGTCGGCTGTATGATGAATATAGGCACGCGCAATGGCGATATTGTCTCCATTACGGGCTCCCGCAGCAGCCAGGCTAATAATGGGCGGTTGTGCGTCAAAGGGCGTTTCGGCATCAGCGAATTCGTGCGGCACGAAGACAGGCTGACAGACCCTCTTATTAAAAAAGACGGCGAGTTCGTAAAGGCAGAGTGGGATGAAGCGCTGGAACTGGTTGCTGAAAAGCTGACGTCTTATTCCGGCGATGAAATTGCTGTTATCGCTTCCGCCAAATGCACCAACGAAGATAATTACGTGGTGCAGAAGTTTACAAGGGCAGTGCTGGGGACAAACAATCTTGATCACTGCGCCCGCCTCTGACACGCCCCCACGGTGGCCGGTCTGGCCGCCACATTCGGCAGCGGAGCTATGACAAACTCTAACAATGATATTTTAGATGCCGCCTGTATATTCTCCATCGGCAGCAACACCACCGAAACGCACCCGGTTATCGGCTTTAACATCAAGAAAGCGGCAAAGCGGGGAACGAAGATTATCGTCGCCAACCCGCGCGAAATAGAGCTGGTGCGCTTTGCTGATATCTGGCTGAGGCACAGACCCGGCAGCGACACCGCCCTGCTGATGGCAATGATGAAGGTTATCTTTGATGAAGATTTATATGATAAAGCATTTATAGAACAGCGCTGTGAAAACTTTGATGCTTTTAAGGAATCTCTGGCGGCGTTTGACCTGAATGAGGCTGTAAAAGTTACCGGCGTGCCGTTAAAGCAGATTACCGCAGCCGCTCGCATGTATGCCGAAAACAGCCCGGCAGCTATTTTATATGCTATGGGCATTACCCAGCACAGCCACGGCACGGATAACGTAATGGCAACCGCCAACCTGGCAATGCTTACCGGCAACATCGGCAAGCCCGGCAGCGGCGTCAACCCGTTACGCGGGCAGAACAATGTTCAGGGCGCCTGTGATATGGGGGCGCTGCCCAATGTCTGTCCCGGCTACCAGAAGGTAACCGACCCAAAGATTATAGAGAAGTTTGAAACCGCATGGGACAGCAAACTATCTCCAGATAACGGCTTGGCGATAAGCGAAATGTTTGACGCTATTGAGCAAGGCAAGATAAAGGCGCTCTATCTTATCGGCGAAAACCCCGTATTAAGCGACCCGGACGCCGGTCATATCAAAAAGGCGCTGGCTAAGCTGGATTTCTTCGTGGCGCAGGATATATTCCTGACCGAAACGGCGCAACTGGCGCACGTAATTTTGCCGGGAGCTTCTTTTGCCGAAAAGGACGGCACGTTCACCAACACCGAACGCCGCGTGCAGCGTGTCCGCAAGGTGATTGAGCCTGTCGGCAACTGCCGGGCAGATTGGCTGATTACCTGCCAGATTGCCCAAAAGATGGACGCCAACGGCTTTGATTTTGAAAATCCGTCGCAGATTATGGATGAAATCTCCGCCGTTACGCCCAGCTATGGCGGTATATCTTACGCCCGTATTGAAAATGGCGGCTTGCAGTGGCCCTGCCCCACATCAGACCACCCCGGCACGCCCATACTGCACACGCAGCAGTTCGCCCGCGGCAAGGGCAAATTTATGCCGCTGGAATACAAACCGCCGGCAGAGCTGCCGGATGAAGAATACCCGCTGGTTTTAACCACCGGACGCCGCCTTTTCCACTATCACACCGGCACCATGACGCGCAAGGTGAAAGGGCTTAACGCCTTTATGGACGAGGAAAAGGTAGAGATAAACCCGGAAGACGCCGCCAATCTTTGCATTGAAGACAGCGATACCATAAAGATAACATCCAGACGGGGCGAAATAACCGCCAAAGCCAAAGTAACCGCAGATTCGCCGCCGGGAGTAATCTTTATGACATTTCACTTCGCCGAAAGCCCTTCCAATGTTTTAACCAATACGGCACTGGATCCGCTTTCCAAGATACCGGAACTTAAGGTATGCGCCGTCAGGGTGGAAAAGCTGTAAATAGGCAGCTATAATAAAAACTGTCATGCAGCATATAGGCGTTGATATCGTAGAGATAAGCCGCATAAAAAATGCGGTTGACCGCTGGGGTGATGGTTTTCTGGAGCGTGTTTATACCCGCCCCGAACTGGAACTGTATTCCAAAAACCTTTCTTCTCTGGCGGCGCGCTTCTCCGGCAAGGAAGCGGTTATAAAAGCGCTGGATTGCCGCAGCATCGGCTTAAAAGAGATAGAAATACTTTCAGACGCATCCGGCAAGCCAAATGTCAGGCTCTATGGCAGGGCGCAGCACCAGGCTGAGGGCATCGGTCTTGATGGCATCTCCATAAGCCTTTCCCACTGCCGTGAATACGCCGTCGCCTGCGCCATCGGCGAAAGCAAATAAAACAATATTTATTTTCTCCTTATTATCTTCAGTTTTACCTTTGTTGCTTCCTTAATTAAAGCACCGGCATGTTTTGAGACTCTTTCCACGCATTCTTGTACATTATCCCTATGCTTCTGTTCATCAGCCCACTTTTCAGGTAATCCGCCTAAACAATCAATTATTTGATTCAAAGACCCTTTAGGCCTAACTATTATTTTTACTTTCTTTATTAAATCCTGACTATATTCATTGCCCAATGCTTCTGAAATACCAGTTATGTATTCTCCAACCAGAGCAACTTCCTGATATCTTTGCAATATCTCAAAACCAGTTTTATTACTTATCACATTAAAACTCAATATTACACTCTTGGCCCAATTTATAATGTCATTTATAAGGTCTAACTCTCTTTCCGTAATAATATCTTTCTTAGTAGACTTTATAGTCTTAAAAGCAGCATACGCAACTAGAAGTGTAGTCCACGCAGCTACAAGTGTTCCAATTGGGATTAAGTTATCTTTGAATGTCGGTTCTTGGAAAGGTGATATACCTGGCTGACAAATAAAAACAATGACTGCAATAATAAATACAATTAATACTATAAGTAATACTTCAATTAAACGTATTATCTCATTCATAGTGTTATTATACACTAATAAAACAACCCGCTGGATTTTCCACTTCAACTTATCCGCTATAAGTGATAGAATTGGGGTGAAATTGCCGCATTAAGGAGGACTGCTATGTCAGGACATTCCAAATGGTCTTCAATAAAACATCAAAAGGGCGCAGCCGATGCCAAACGCGGCAAGCTTTTCACCAAGCTGACGCGTGAAATTATACTTTCTGTCCGTGAGGGCGGCTCCAGCCCGGATACAAATTTCCACCTTCGTCTGGCGATACAGAAAGCCAAAGATAACAATATGCCGCTTGATAATGTAGAGCGGGCAATCAAGCGTGGCGAAGGCACGCTGGAAGGCGCTACCCTCAGCGAATTCGTTTTGGAGGGCTATGGTCCCGGCGGGGCGGCTATACTTGTAGAGGTGCTTTCAGATAACCGCAACCGCGCCGTACAGGAAGTCCGCAGCACTTTTGCGCGCGCCGGCGGCAATCTGGGCGAAAACGGCAGCGTTGCCTGGCTTTTTGACCAGAAGGGAATGATTGTAGTTGAAACAAAAGATATGGATATTGACGAGCTTTCCCTTCAGGCGATAGACGCCGGAGCCGAAGACGTTATGCCGCAATCTGATTATATTGAGATATACACCAGAATGGAAGATTTGGAAAATGTGAGGAAAGCGCTGGAGTCTGAAGGCATTGAAATCTATTCCGCCGAACCGGCAAAGATACCCAAGACCACTCTCCAGCTTGACGACAGCACAGCCATCCAGGTTCTCAAGCTGATGGACAAAATGGAAGAACTGGACGATACCAAAAGCGTCTGCACTAATATAGACTTCTCTGATGAAGTTCTGGAAAAATACAAAGCCCAGGATTAAACCGGCAGCTGATGAGGATTTGCGGCATTGACCCCGGAACGCTGGCAGTGGGCTATGGTATTATAGACAGCCAGTCAGATGACATCAGCCTTGTAACATACGACGCCATCACCTGTTCCCAGAAATCCCCCGTTAATGAACGCTTGTGTTTTATTTTTGAAAGCCTTACGGATGTTATCCGTGATTACAAGCCGGATGCCGTCGCCGTGGAGCAACCCTTTGTTTCCAAGAACGTTAAAACAGCGCTGGCAATCGGCAAGGCGCAGGCAACCGCAATTTTGGCTGCCAGCAGGCAGGGAATCCCGGTTTTTGAATACTCCCCGGCAGAGATTAAGCGCGTGGTTGCCAATTACGGCGCCAGCTCCAAAGAGCAGATACAGGAAATGGTTAAGCTGCAACTGGGGTTGGATGAAATCCCCCACCCCAATGACGCCGCAGACGCCCTGGCGGTGGCTATCTGCCACTTGAGGCAGAGCCGTTTTAAGGCTATACTGGCACAGCAGGAGGAGGCATAATGATAGCCAGCCTTAAAGGCAAACTGGAACTCATCGGCAGCGAATGGGCGGTGGTGAATGTCGGCGGCATCGGCTTGCAGGTTTTTATGCCCAGCTCCACCCTCGGCAGCCTTGGAGCCATCGGCGGAGACGTTAAACTTTACACCCACCTGCATTTGCGTGAGGATAACATCTCCCTTTACGGTTTTGCCGCCACCAGTGAACTGGAGCTTTTCAAGGCGCTTATAAACGTAACCGGGCTGGGACCCAAACTGGCGCTGGCGATGCTTTCGGCAATGCAGCCGGAACAGCTTATGATTGCCATCGCTTCCGGCAACGCTGATTTATTAACAGGCATTCCCGGCATCGGCAGGAAAATGGCGAGCCGCCTGGTGCTGGAGCTTAAGGATAAAATCGGCAGCGGCTTGATATCCGCCCCGGCTTCGGAACTGGCGCAGGATAATGCAGATGTGCTGGCTGCCCTGACAGCCCTCGGCTATTCCGCCGCCGAAGCCACCGGCGCCCTGTCTTCCCTTCCGCGTGATGAAGCCCTTGATCTTGAGGATAAAATCAAGCTGGCGCTGGCGAGTTTCAGCCGGGAGTGATATATTTTAATAAATTTATTAAGAGGTAAGAAATGAAAATATCAGAGTATCTTTTCAGTGAATATAAACAGATGACGGCAAAGTATGTCGCCGCCAGCCAGCAGATGCGTGAACTTCTGCCGCGCTTTTCCAAGCTGCCGCAGGGAGACAAGGTGCCAACACCCAAGGCTACCAAGGAACTGTTGAGAGAGATGGACAAACTGGAACACAGCATTGAAGACGCGCTGATGCGCTCGCGCAACATCCGCCACACGTTATTGGATTTGCTGTAACCAGAAATAAAGGATTATAAATGGTTGACTGGAAGAATAAACTTTACTATGGCGATAACCTTATTTGGTTGAGAGACCACGATTGCTTTCCGAATGAATCAGTTGATCTGATTTATCTAGACCCGCCCTTTAACAGCAAGTCTGACTATAATGTTATTTTTACCGAACCGAGTGGAGAGAAAAAATCTCAGGCGCAGATAAAGGCTTTTGATGACACATGGCACTGGGAAAAGGAAGCCTCTGAAATTGCCTTAAGAGAACTGGCGGCAAAAGTGCCAGACGTTGCAGAGTTCGTAAGCTGGCTGGGCAAAAGAGGGGATAAAAAATCCACCAGCACCGCCGCCTACCTTTCTATGATGGCAACCCGCCTGATAGAGCTTCACCGTGTTCTTAAACCTACAGGCTCTCTTTACCTGCATTGCGACCCCACCGCCAGCCACTACCTCAAGATAATTCTTGACCTTATTTTTAAACCAGCTAATTTTAGAAATGAGATTATATGGAGAAGGACAAACGCTAAAAGTCTCGCTTTTACACGATTTGCATCCAATCATGATGTTATTCTTCACTACTCCAAAACAAAAAGTATAACTTGGAATCCACAATACACGGAGCACAACCCCGATTATATTGAAAAGTTTTATCGTTATACAGAACCAGAAACAGGAAGAGTATATCGTCTAGCTGATTTAACCAATCCGAATAAAAACAGACCTAATTTAACCTACGAATTCCTAGGTATTACACGTGTTTGGCGCTGGACAAAAGAACGTATGATGAAAGCATACGATAAAGGTTTAATATTACAAAGTTCTCCTGATAAAGTACCTGCGCTAAAACGCTATCTTGACGAGCAAGAAGGCAACCCTATTGACGATATGTGGAATGATATTTCACCAGTACAAGCCCAAGCAGCAGAGCGTTTAGGCTATGACACCCAAAAGCCTATAGCTTTACTTGAACGCATTATTGCAGCCAGTTCTAACAAAAATGATATTGTGCTTGACCCATTCTGCGGCTGTGGCACTACAGTTGCCGCTGCTCAAAATCTGGGTAGAAAATGGATTGGCATAGATGTAACATGGCTGGCTATAGATAAAATAGATAAAAGGCTGAAGGAAGCCTTTGGCAATAAAATAAAGGCTAATTATGAAATACACGGCAACCCAACCGACGAAGCATCGGCAGAAGCCCTTGCTAAAAAGGATAAGAAAGAATTTGAGATATGGGCAATAAGTCTGGTGGGCGCGCAATCAAGAGAATATGACGGCGGCGTAGATTGGCATATTCGGTTTCACTGAAAGAGACAGGAATTTCCACAAGATAGTAGTTCAGGTTAAAGGCGGCGATAATCTTAATCCCGGTATGGTGCGGGATTTAATCGGAACAGTTGAAAAAGAGGGAGCAGCCATCGGCTTGCCTTATTACTTTAAGGAAACCGACCAAAGGTATGCTTGAGTCTGCCGTTCATAACAAGCCATATTTATCTGAGTTATGGAATAAATCTTTCCCCAGTATACAAATCCGCACTGTCGGAGAACTTCTTAACGGCAAAGACTTTGACCTTCCACCAACAGAAAACCCAATGAAAAAGCATCTCGTATCAAAGAACAAGCCAATACTGAAAAAATGTTATAACCTAACTTCCCTAACCCCACCCTCTTTAAGGTCCCCCAGTTTTAATTTGCCCATTCTTACGCGCTTCAACTCAAGTATATAGTGCCCCAGGGATTCAAACATCCGTCTTATCTGGCGTTTTTTGCCTTCGTGGATGGTGATGCTGTAATTATATTCGCCTTCCGCCAGCCTCTTGACCCTCGCCGGCGCGGTTTTGCCGTCTTCCAGCTTAATCCCCTGCTCCAGCCGTTGTATATCGCCCTTTTTCAGCAACCCCCGGACTTTTACCAGATATTCTTTCTCATGCTCAAAACTGGGGTGGGTCAATTTATGGGCTAAATCTCCGTCGTTGGTCAGCAATATCAGCCCGGTGGTATCTTTATCCAGCCGCCCAACCGGATACAGCCTCAGCTTCCTGTATTTTTTCGGCAGTATATCTATCACCGTCTGCCGCCCCATTTCATCTTTCAGGGTGGAAAAGACGCCCTTCGGCTTGTTCAACGCCAGATAGACAAACGGCTGCGCTTCAAGGTGAATTGTTTTGCCATCTATGCAAACCTTGTCTTTGGCGGGGTCTATCGGGTGGCTGAAACCTTCAACAATTTCCCCGTTGACCTCCACCCTGCCCTCTTTTATGGCGGCGGAGAGGCGGCGGCGGGAGGCAATTCCCACCCCCGTTAATACTTTCAATAAAGGCTGTTTTTCCATAGCCTTAATTATAGCTTATTTGCTAACCCCATCTCTCGTTTTTGAAATCCCCTCTCATTCTCCTTTTACTGAAGGGAGAGGTTTATGTTGCCCTGCTTTGTTAAAGAGGGATTAAGGAATATTTTATAAATAGAGGAACAAGAGCTATATTAACAGAGAGGCGGATTCAAAATAATCCTGCCCCAACACCCTACTTTATCCTTTTAGACTTTTTCCTGCTTTTCTTTGGTTTTATCTGTTCCTGAATAAGAGACGACAGGAAAGCCCTGCCAAAATCTACAAGCCGGCTCAATAATATCTGTAGTATCTTGTACAGCCACCCGGTACTGTATAGAAACAACAATAACAGACCAACTATTACAATTTCCAGTATGGGCATAAATATATCTTAAACCAATTGACTGAAAATGCAAGTTCAGGTTGTTCTAAATAAAATACCTTTCATTCCCCCTTTAACAAAAGGAGAAGTTACCCGTTTCCATCTTTAGAAGGGTTAGGGGGAGTTTAAGGGATAGGCTACTATCCCCCATCTTTGTTAAAGAGGGATTAGGGGAGATTTTATAAAATAAGGGGATTTCGCCTGAAATATATAAAGCAGGTTCTAAAGGGGCGCAGCCCCTTTTCTTAATCTCCCCTATCCTAGTAAGGAGAGGGGAGATTAAGGGGGAGAGGTTGTTCTGATTAGTATATATCGGCTTGATAACAGGGGTGTTCAGAGAGTAAAATAGGCTTGTCTGGGGATAAGGAGTTATATAGCTATGGAAAGCGGCACATGGAAGGTTAAGACAGGATTGGCGCAGATGCTTAAGGGCGGCGTCATTATGGATATTATTAATGCCGAGCAGGCTAAGATAGCCGAAGATGCCGGGGCTTGTGCCGTGATGGCGCTGGAGAGGGTGCCTTCGGATATAAGGGCTGCCGGCGGTGTGGCGCGGATGGCGGATATCAGGATTATAGAAGATATTATGAAAGCGGTAACCATACCGGTTATGGCTAAATGCCGTATCGGGCATTTTGTTGAAGCAGAGGTGCTTCAGGCTATCGGTGTGGATTATATAGACGAATCAGAGGTATTAACCCCTGCCGATGAGGTTAACCATGTGTGGAAGCATGATTTTAAAGTGCCTTTTGTCTGCGGATGCCGTAACCTGGGAGAGGCACTGCGGCGTATCGGGGAAGGGGCGGCGATGATGAGGACCAAGGGGGAAGCCGGTACGGGTAATGTAGTAGAAGCGGTGAGGCATATGCGCACGGTTATGGGTGATATTAAACGGGTTGTTTCAGCCTGTGATAGCGAGCTGATGGCTATATCCAAGGAACTGGGGGCGCCGCTGGAACTGGTGAAGCAGGTGCATGATAGCGGCAGGCTGCCGGTGGTTAACTTTGCCGCCGGTGGTGTGGCTACACCTGCCGATGCCGCCCTTATGATGAAACTGGGGGCGGAAGGGGTATTTGTAGGCTCTGGTATCTTTAAGTCTTCTGAACCGCAGAAAATGGCAAAGGCGGTTGTTAAGGCGGTAACGCATTACCAGGATGCCGGTATCATTGCAGAGGTAAGCAAAGGGCTGGGTGATGCCATGCCCGGCTTGGATATAAAGCAAATCCCGGATGAGGAACTGCTGGCGCAAAGAGGATGGTAGTAAGAAGAGGGTTTTCACCAGCTGTTTCTACTGCGCCCTATTGTTCTTATTATCTTAAAAAGGCGCTGCCTTATGCATAGAATAGAAGTCCGCTTCAGGGAAGATTTGCCAGACGCCGCCGGCCAGGGACTGGTGCGTGATATCCGTGATCTTGGCATAAAAACCGTTTCAGATGTGCGCATTGTGGATATTTACTGGCTGGATGCGGAACTAAAAACCGAAGAGCTTGAACTCATCTGTAAAAACCTGCTGGCAGACCCTGTAAGCCAGCAATATAACTTCAATTCTCAAACGGATAACCGGCGGCAGGACGGCTTTTATCCGGTTGAGGTGGCTTACAACGCCGGTGTTATTGTCCCCATTGAGACCACGGCCATGAAGGCGGTGGATGACCTGGGGATAGAAAATGTGCGAGCAATTAAAACCGCCAAGCGCTACCTTATAAAAGGCAAGCTCAGTGAAAAGCAGCTTGAAACGATATGCAGCCGCCTGCTGGTGAACCCCATTATCCAGCATGTCGCCAAAGGGGAAGCCATGGTCTTCCCCGAAAGCCCTAAATATAATTATAAACTGGAACATATTGAGCTTCTGGGCGCCAATGATGAAGAACTGGCAACAATTTCCAGCCAGTTCGGTTTTTCCGATGCTGAAATGAAGGCTATTATAAAGTATTTTGCCGGGCTGGAGCGAAACCCCACCGACGCCGAAATGGAAACCCTTTCACAAACGTGGTCTGAACACTGCGTCCACAAGACATTCAAAAGCAAGATAAGCTATAACGGCAGCGTCATAGACAATTTATTAAAAAACACCATTGTAAAAGCCACCAGGGAACTGGATAAGCCGTGGTGCCTTTCTGTTTTTGAAGACAATGCCGGCGTCATAGGGTTTGATGACAAATGGGCTTTGTGCTTCAAGGTGGAAACGCATAACCACCCATCCGCCATTGAGCCATACGGCGGGGCAGCCACCGGCATCGGCGGCGTGGTGCGGGATGTGCTTGGCACCGGCTTAAGCGCCAAGCCGGTCTGCAATACAGATGTTTTCTGCTTCGGGCAGCCGGATTTAGACTATGATAAAGTACCTCCCGGCGTTCTGCACCCGCGCCGCATCTTCAAGGGCGTGCGCGCCGGTGTTGCAGATTACGGCAACCGCCTTGGTATCCCTACTATCAACGGGGCTGTATTATTTGATGAACGTTATGTCGCCAACCCGCTGGTTTACTGCGGCACCGTGGGACTGATGCCTAAAGAGGTAGCGCAAATGGGACGGCAGCAGCCGGGAGATTTGGTTATAGTTGCCGGCGGCAAAACGGGACGAGACGGCGTCCACGGTGTAACCTTCGCCTCTGAACAACTCAGCCAGGATTCCACGCAGACCTCTTTCACTTCAGTACAGATTGGCAATCCGATTGTTGAAAAGAAGCTTATAGATACCATCCTTCAAGCCAGGGAACGCCGATTATTCCGCCGCATAACAGACTGCGGCGGCGGCGGCTTGTCTTCTGCCATTGGCGAGATGGCTGAAGAAACCGGTGTTCGCGTGCATCTGGATAAAGTGCCGCTTAAATACGAAGGGCTTTCTTACTCAGAGATATGGATATCAGAATCTCAGGAGCGGATGCTGCTGGCAGTCCCGCCGGAGCGCGCCGAAGAGATACTGGAATTGTTCGCCGGTGAAGGCACTGAAGCGACAGTTATCGGAGAATTTACAGATGATAAAAAACTGAAGTTGCTTTACAAAGATAATCTTGTTTGTGATATTGAAATGGAGTTTTTACACGGCGGTTTGCCGCAGAGGGTTCTTGAAGCTGAATGGCAACCGCCGAAGAATACAGAGCCAAATGTTAAACCTACTAATCCGGGCGAATGCCTGCTTAAAGTCCTCGGCGCCTGGAATGTGTGCAGCAAGGAATGGGTAATCCGCCAGTACGACCACGAGGTGCAGGGCGGCAGCGTGCTGAAGCCACTGGTAGGCAAAGACAGCCACGGACCCGGAGACGCCGCCATTTTCCGCCCGGTGCTGGATTCGGATATGGGCGTGGTTATTTCTAACGGCATTAACCCCAAATACAGCGATATTGACCCCTACTGGATGACGGCTTCGGTTATAGACGAGGCTTTGCGCCAGATTATCGCTTGCGGCGGTAACCTGGAACGGGTGGCACTGCTGGATAACTTCTGCTGGGGCAACGTGGACAACCCGCAGAGCCTGGCGGCGCTGGTGAGGTCCTGCCAGGCATGTTACGATATGGCAGTTGTCTATGGCACGCCATTTATATCCGGCAAGGACAGCCTTAACAATGAATTTGAATTTGAGGGCAACCTTATCTCAATCCCGGACACTTTGCTGATTTCAGCCATGGGCGTGATGCCGGACAGCAAAAAAGCCGTATCAATGGATTTCAAAAAAGCTGGCAGCCTGATTTATATGATCGGCGATACCTTTAACGAACTGGGCGGCTCTGAATACTTCAAGACGCTGGGCTTCACCGGCAACGGCGTGCCGCGGGTGAATCCGCACAAAGCCAAAGACCTGATGGACAGGCTGAGCATAGCCACTGCCAGAGGCATCGTCAGCGCCTGCCACGATTTATCAGACGGCGGGTTGGGAGCAGCTATTGCCGAGATGGCTTTTGCCGGCGGGCTGGGGGCAACCGCCAGATTGAAGGATGTGCCGCTGGGAGAAGCCATAGACCGGGAAGATTTTATACTCTTTTCCGAATCCAACAGCCGCTTCCTGGCTGAAATAACGCCTGAAAACAAAGACGAATTTGAAAGCCTGATGGGAGAAACCGCCTTTGCCTGCATCGGCGAGGTTAATTCCGGCGACAAACTGGATATTTACGGGTTGAACGGGGAAAGCATTATAAAAATGACGATAAACAAACTCAAGAAAGCCTGGCGCAAGCCGCTTGACTGGTGAGATTATGAGCAAGGTAAAAACGCTGATACTGCGCGCGCCCGGAACCAACTGCGACGAAGAAACCGCCTTTGCCTTCCGGCAGGCGGGCGCTGATACGGCGCTGGTGCACATCAACCAGCTTATCTGCCGCCAGCAGAAACTTTCTGATTACCAGATTATGGTCGTCCCCGGCGGCTTTACCTACAGCGATGATCTGGGCGCCGGCAAGGTGCTGGCGAATGAAATAAAGCTGAGGCTGGGTGAGGATATAAAACAGTTTGTAGATAAGGGCTGCCTGATTCTTGGTATCTGCAACGGCTTTCAGGTGCTGGTAAAAACGGGCATACTGCCCGGAACTGCCGGCGAACAGAAACTGACGCTGACCACCAATGATTCCAGCCGCTTTGAATGCCGCTGGGTATATCTTGAAACCAACCGCGACAGCAAGTGCGTTTTTACTGCCGGTATAAAGCAATTATATTTGCCGGTAGCTCACGGCGAGGGTAAAATTGTCGCCAATGCCGGTTTCCTCAATGAAGTTGACGCCGCCCTTTACTACACGGATAAACAGGGTAAACACAAAGCCGGTTATCCACATAACCCCAACGGCTCTATGAATGATATCGCCGGTATCTGTGACGCCACCGGACGCGTCTTTGCCCTTATGCCCCACCCGGAACGCCACATCCACAACAGCCAGCACCCGAACTGGCATAATAAAGCCGAAAAACAGCAAAATGGTTTACAGATTTTCGTTAACGCCGTAGAGTGGATTAAAAGCCTTTAATTATAAAAAGGGCAACAGGAGGGGAGGCTTATGCAATACGATTACGAAATAAACCAACTGGCTAAAGAAGATTCGTGGCGCATGTTCCGCATCATCGGCGAATTCGTAGAAGGTTTTGATTCGCTGACAGATGTAGAGCCGGCGGTCAGTTTCTACGGTTCGGCGCGGCTTAAACCTTCCAGCAAGCTGTATAAGCAGACACAGGAAACCGCCTTCAAGCTGGGCAAGATGGGTTTTTCCATAATAACCGGCGGCGGACCCGGCGTTATGGAAGCCGCCAACAGGGGCGCCCTTGAAGCCGGCGCCAAGTCTATCGGGCTGAACATAAGCCTGCCGGAAGAGCAATACGCCAATAAATACACCACCCGTTCGCACACCTTTAACCATTTTTTTGTACGCAAGGTTATGCTGGTAAAATACGCCAGCGCCTTTGTTATAATGCCCGGCGGATTAGGCACGCTGGATGAGCTTGCAGAGGTGCTGACACTAATGCAGACATTCAAGATAAAACCTTTCCCGGTTATCTTGTTTGACGGCGGTTACTGGCAGGGTTTTCTGGACTGGATGCGTAAAAACAGCCTTGCTAAAGGTTATGTCTCAGAGGAAGATTTCAACCTGCTGCGTATCTGTGACAACCCGGATGAAGTTGCCGATGCCATCCGTTTATGGCACGATAAACACAGGCTTGCCGGACGCCAGGCTGTAACCCGCCGGAAAACCGGTAAATAACAGCCGCCGCCTATTTGCTGCGCCCTATGGGGTATGATATACTGTTAACTTAGAATTTATAGCATTTTTTCAGAAGGGGGAATAATTTGCCCGAAGGAGTCAATATTAAAGAGCTACTTGAATCGGGGGCGCACTTTGGTCACCAGACCAGCCGCTGGCACCCCCGTATGAAGAGATATATCTTCACCAAGCGCAACGGCATACATATCATTGACTTGGAGCAGACAGCCGGTATGCTGGCTACAGCCTGTGAATTCGTTAAAGAAACGATTGCCAACGGCGGTAAGATTTTATTTGTCGGCACCAAGAAACAGGCGCAGAGTATTATTGAGGAAGAAGCCAAACGCTGCGGCATGTTTTTCATAAACCAGCGCTGGATAGGCGGCGTGCTTACCAACTTCTCCACCATCCAGACACGCATAGATTACCTCGTGCGGCTGGAAGACCAGCAGGAAAGGGGTGAATTCGCCCGCCTGCCCAAGAAAGAATCGCTGAAACTGGGCGAAGAAATAGAACGCCTTAACAAGAACATGGGCGGCTTCAAGGAAATGACCAGCCTGCCGGATGTTATATACATTGTTGACCCAGTTAAAGAAGATATCGCCCTGGCTGAATCTCAGCGGATGGGTATACCGGTAGTCGCCATCGTCGATACCAACTGCAACCCGGACGATATAGATTACCCCATCCCCGCCAACGATGACGCCATAAGGGCTATCAAGCTGGTAACCACCAAGATTGCCGATGCCGTTATGGAAGGCAAACTCGGCGAGATGCCTGTTGCCGCAGCCGCAGAAGGCGAAGAAGCCACTGAAACCGAACAGCCTGCCGCACAGCCATCTGAAAACAATTAAAACCGGGGGGAAGAGTTGAAAATCTCGACAGACAACATAAAAGAATTGCGCGCAAAATGCGGCGCCGGTGTTATGGAATGCCGCAGCGCCCTTATTAAATCTGAGGGCGATATGGAAAAAGCCATGGAAGACCTGAAAGAACAGGGCTGCCTGAAAGCCGCCAAGAAAGTTGACCGTGTTACAGAACAGGGACTGGTTGAAGCCTATATACACATCGGCGGGCGCGTTGGTGCCATAGTAGAGGTAAACTGCGAAACAGATTTTGTTGCCCGCACCGATATTTTCAAGGAGCTGGCGCACAACCTGGCAATGCAGGTAGCCGCCATGAGCCCGCTGTATGTAACAGAGGATGAGATACCGGAAGACGATAAAGAAGAAACGGAAATTGAAACCGCCTGTTTGCTGAAGCAGGCTTATATAAAAGAACCCTCGATGACTATCCAGGACGTTATCGTTGAAGCCATAGCCAAAACAGGAGAGAATATAAAAGTCAGCCGGATTGCCAGATTCGAACTGGGCGTAAGGTAAGGCTAATATGTCCGCGGTAAAGTACAAACGCGTACTTATTAAATTAAGCGGTGAGGCTTTTAAGGGCACGACAGCCTATGGCATCGATGCCCCTACTGTAGCCAGTGTCGCCAAGCAGATTAAACGGGTGGTTGATATGGGGGTGGAGGTGTCTATCGTCGTCGGCGCCGGCAACTTCTGGCGCGGCGCTACCGCCGCCCAGGCGGGTATAGACCGTGTTACCGCTGATTACGCCGGCATGCTGGCAACCGTTATCAACGCACTTTCCCTTCAGGATTCACTTGAAAAACTGGGCGTGATTACGCGCACCCAGTCTGCCATCGTCGTTGAACAGGTGGCAGAGCCATATCTGCGCAGGGTAGCCATACGCCATATGGAAAAGGGCAGGGTTGTCATCTTTGCCGGCGGCACCGGCAACCCGTATATGTCCACCGATACCGCCGCTGCGCTGAGGGCTATAGAGGTTGAGGCTGATGTTCTGTTGATGACCAAGTATAACGTTGACGGCGTTTACAGCGCAGACCCACAGAAAGACCCGAATGCTGAAAAATTCAGCCACCTTACTTACCTTGACGTCCTTAACAAACGCCTGGAGATAATGGACCCCACCGCCCTGTCTCTGTGCCTTGAAAACAAACTGCCTATAATCGTCTTTGAACTTTTAGATGACGACAATGTAGAAAAGGTCCTGAATGGCGAAAACATCGGCACACTTATAAATGACGAGAAACAGGATAACAGAATATAAATGATTGAAGAAATCCTGCTTGAATGTGAAACAAAAATGGAGGCTTCGGTGGAAGCCTTAAAGCGCGAGCTTGCCAGTATCCGCACCGGGCGGGCTTCCCCTGCGCTGGCAGAGAATATAAAGGTTGAATATGGCGGCGGTATAATGCCGCTGAAGCATATCGCCGGTATTTCCGTCTCTGGCGCCAGCCTGCTGCTGATTCAGCCATGGGACCCCACCAGCACCGCCAGTATTGAAAAGGCTATCCTTAAATCCAGCCTGGGGCTAACCCCCAATACAGATGGCAATATTATCCGCCTTAATATCCCTCCTTTAACCGAGGACAGGCGCCAGGAGCTTACCCGGCTGGTTAAAAAGAGGGTTGAAGAAGGCAAGATAGCCATACGAAACTCAAGGCGCGAAGCCATTGATGAACTTAAAAAAATAGAGAAAGACAAGCAAATATCGGAGGACGAAAACAAACGCGCCTCCGCCAAGATACAGATGCTTACCGATAGCTTCGTAAACATTTCCGATGAAGCCGGCAGAAAAAAGGAAGCCGAACTGATGGAGGTATAATCCGGTTTTAACAATTATGTTCAACCGGTTTATATACAGCTTCGCCAGAGCCTGCCAATCCCTGTAAAGGTATTATGCGCTGGTTATGAAAGAAATCACTCATCTGCCCCAACATATAGCCTTCATTATGGACGGCAACGGGCGCTGGGCGGAGAAACGCGGACTGCCCCGTCTTGAAGGACACCGCCGCGGGCTGGAAAGCACCCGCTCTGTGATTAAGCGCCTCGGTGATTATAAAATAAAGTGCGCAACCTTCTATAGCTTCTCTACTGAAAACTGGAACCGCCCCAAAATTGAAGTCAACGGGCTGCTGCGTTTACTGGATAATTCTATCACCAAAGAGACAAAGGATCTTCATAAAAACGGCGTGCGTATCCGCCACCTGGGGCAACTGGAAAGGCTGCCGTCTAAACTGAAGCAGGCTATCAATGATTCTGTAGAGCTTACAAAAAACAACGACGCCATGACGTTAAACCTGGCTTTTGACTACGGCGGACGTCCTGAAATACTTAACGCAGTGCGTAAAATTATTACCGATGGCGTTTCGCCACAAGATATAGACGAAAAACTCTTCAGCGATTACCTTTATACTGCCGGGCTGCCAGAGGTTGACTTTCTGGTGCGCACCGGCGGCGAACTGCGTATAAGCAACTTTCTTTTGTGGCAATCCGCCTATAGTGAATTCTATTTCAGCGACGTGCTGTGGCCTGATTTTGATAACGAAGAGGTAGATAAAGCCATGCTGGCTTACAGCCAGCGCCAGAGGCGTTTCGGCAGGCTGTAAAAACAATGCTCAAACAAAGACTGGCTACCGCTTTCTGCCTGCTGCCGCTGGTGGTGGTGGTGGTCTGGTTTGACGAACCGCTGCCATGGCTGACGATATTCACCGCCATCTGGGGAGTAATGGCAGCCCTGGAGTTCTACCGGGCGGTTTCAGCCTCGGCACAAAAAGCTGTGCCGGTTACTATCCTGGGCTTATTACTGACACTGCTGTTTATCATAAGCCGTGATGCAGAGCTGCTGAATATCCTTGATAAGTCCTTTGATACCAGCCTGATTAGCCCTGTACTTCTGGCAGCGACGTTACTGCTGCCCTTTGTCTGGCTGCTGCTGCGGCGCAGGGTGGTTTTTTTTGGAGACTGGATATGGACGGCTGCCGGTATCTTGTATATCGGCTGGCTGCTGGGGCACATAGTGGCTTTAAGGGGGCTGGACTATGGGCGGGACTGGGTGCTTTTTGCCTTGTTCGTTACCTTTGCTTCAGATTCAATGGCATTCTTCATCGGCAGCGCCTTCGGCAGGCATTCCCTTGCTCCCGGCATCAGCCCCAAAAAGACCTGGGAAGGAGCAATAGGCGGCGTCATTGGCGCTGTTGGTATAGGCATGTTGCTTATATTTATGCTTGACCTGCCGGTTAGCTACATACAGGCAATCCCGCTTACGATAGCCGTCAGCGTCTTCGGACAGCTTGGAGACTTGCTTGAATCCCTCTTCAAGCGCAACGTTGGCGTCAAGGATTCCGGAAAAGCTATGCCGGGTCATGGCGGCTTTCTGGACAGGATGGACAGTGTCGTCTTTGCCGGCGCTTTTGTGTATTACTACGCCGCGGTGCTATGCGGCGGCTGACTTTCTTTCTAACATCGCCCTTGTGGCGTCTCCGCTAAACCTGCGCTAATATCACGGTGTAGTTTTCACCATAAACCTTGGCGCACTTGGGGCAGGTGGTATAATAAAAATACAGTTTCTTTGTTTCCTTGCCGCGCAATCCAACGAATTCCTGCATCGCCTTAATCCACCTGGACATATCTTTGTAAGAGCCTTCAAATGCCTTGGTAAGGAAGGTGCCGGAAAGCTTTACTGTTTCGGCATCTGGAACTTCCTTGCTCACAGAGATATAGAGGTCACTTTTCCACATTGATTTTTCATCTGAAAGCACCAGCGGCTCTGGCATCATGGCGCCGGCAGCTTCTATCTTAGCCATATTTTTGGTCATCACACCGCCGAAGTTAAGCGGTATATGCATAAATGTCCTGACGCTGTCTTTAAGGAACAGCCTGTTATCAAAGGTTACCTCTTTTTCCTGCCAGGGTTCGGGGTTAAAACGGGGGCAGCAGCCTGTTTCTTCTGCTTCTTTCTGCTTTTCCATAATGACCTCCTTTTTATCCCGTCCATTTTACACTACCCCTGATATAAGTCAATAGATTAATATTTTATAAATAACAAGAAACGCCCGGTCATCCTATTGACAACTGATTCGCCTGATACTACTGTATTTCTAACGCTTACAGGGAGGTGTTGTTATGGCATCTACATTTGAGCTGTACAAAGACAAGGCTGGAGAATTCAGGTGGAGGCTTGTTCATCAGAACGGGAATATGATTGCTAATTCAGGTGAGGGATATTCCACGAAAGAAAACGCATTGCATGGTATTCATTCCGTTAAAAATGAAGCGCCAAATGCCCCAATCAAAGATTTAACCTAACCAATCAATATTTTATACAGCGCATTGCGGCAAGTATCGCCAACCTTTTCCTGCGCCTGTCCTGTCTTAACCGCTTTCTGCCTGTTAAAGCTGGCAACATGCGCCTGATTATGTGATAATGTTTATATGGCAGAAGATATAAAAAACCTGGCGGTGCTGGGCTGCACCGGCTCTATCGGACGGCAAACGCTGGATATCGTGCGCGCTTTCCCGAAAAAGTTCAGGGTTATCGGGTTGGCGGCTGGCAGCAATATCGCCCTGCTTAAAGAGCAGGTGGCAGAATTCAAGCCGCGTTTTGTCTTTTACATACCGGGCGGCAAAGAACGCCCTGCCTTTGAAAGCTGCATCTTTACGCCAATGGATGAAATGGCGGCGCACCCCGGATACTGATGTTGTCGTCAGCGCCACGCCGGGCAGCTCCGGGCTGGAGCCGACTATAGCCGCTATCCGCGCCGGTAAAGACATTGCCCTGGCTAACAAGGAATCACTGGTTACTGCCGGTAGTATCGTTATGGGAGAAGCTAAAGTAAGCGGCTCTAGAATCCTGCCGGTGGACAGTGAACACAGCGCCATCTGGCAGTGCCTGGCGGGCGAGGAAACGCCCCCCGCCCGCATAATTCTAACCGCCTCCGGCGGACCATTCAGGGGCTACACCGCAGAGCAACTGGAAGATGTAACCGCAGAGCAGGCGCTCAAGCACCCTTCGTGGCAGATGGGTAACAAAGTAACCATAGATTCAGCCAGCCTTATGAACAAAGGGTTGGAAATTATAGAAGCCCACTGGCTGTTCAACATGCCTATTGACGATATAGATGTGCTGGTGCATCCACAGAGCATAATTCATTCTATTGTAGAATTCGCTGACGGCTCTGCCAAAGCCCAGATGGGCTGCCCCGATATGCGCCTGCCGATTCAATATGCCCTGACACACCCTCAAAGGCTGCCCAACAAGGAACTGCCGAAACTGGACTGGAAAAGCATGAGCAGCCTTGATTTTGAACCGCCGGACATAGATAATTTTCCCTGCCTGAAATTGGCGATAGAAACCGGTAAAAAGGGCGGCACCTGCCCGGCGGCATTGTGCGCCGCCGATGAGATTGCCGTCGGGCTTTTCCTTGCCGGGCGCATAAAATTCAGCGGCATCCCCTGGCTTATAGAGAAGGTTATGGAAAAGCACGAGGAAATATTTATCTCAAACCCAACTGTTATGGATATAAATACCGCCGATAGCTGGGCAAGAGATGCCGCCATCAGGCTGGCGCTGGGAGACGAGCCGTGCTTTTAGACCTGCTTATCGGGCTGGCGGTTATTTCAGTGATTCTGCTGGTGCACGAACTGGGGCATTTTATCTCTGCCAAGGCGGTAAAGGTAAAGGTAGAAGAGTTTGCGATGGGTTTTCCGCCGCGCCTGCTGTCTTTCAAACGCGGTGAAACTACCTATTCGCTGAACGCCATTCCATTCGGCGGCTTTAACAAGCTTGCCGGCGAAGAGGACCCGGAAGTTCCCAGCGGTCTGGCGGTAAAAAGCATCCCTGTAAGACTGCTGGTCATAAGCGCCGGCTCTATAATGAACATCCTGCTGGCGCTGGTTTTGTTCTCTATTACATTTATGGTTCCCCAGGATGTGCCTGTCGGCGATGTTATTGTGGGAGAGGTTGCCCCCGGTTCACCGGCAGCCGCAGCCGGTATTTTGCCGGGGGATACTATAATCAGCCTTAATGATAAACCTATAAACAACAACGGAGACCTCAGCAACAATATCCAGCTCCACCTGGGCAGCGAGATTACTATGGCTATAGAGCATAGCGACAACAGCATTGAATACTTCCAGCTTGTCCCCCGCTGGAAGCCGCCGGAAGACGAGGGCTCTATCGGGGTGATGGTAACAACCGAAAACATAAGTGTCGTCAGCCAGTCTTATCCATTTTGGGAAGCGATTCCCAAGGGGTTTGTCGGTCTTTATGAGACGGTTATTCTCTACAAGAATGGTATTATCGGCGTCATTATAGGCACGGCGCCGGCAGATTTCTTCGGGCCGGTGGGCATCGTGCAGGCTACCGGAGAGATTGCCGGTTACGGCTTCGTGCCACTGCTGGAGTTCGCCGCCTTTATTTCATTGATACTGGGGTTGCTTAACCTCTTCCCGCTGCCTGCCCTTGATGGCGGCAGAATCGCCTTCATAATGCTGGAGTGGATACGCCGCGGTAAGCGCATATCACCCAAGCGAGAGGGGCTGGTGCACCTTGTAGGCTTTGTTATATTCATGGCGATTATGCTGGCGGTTACATTCCAGGATATAGTACGCATCATTAGCGGAGAAAGTATATTGCCGTGACGCAGAGGCGTATATCAAAGGCGTTAAACATCGGCGGCGTAACCATCGGCGGCGACGCGCCCGTCGTAGTTCAATCTATGACCAAAACCGATACCAGAGACGTTATGTCAACGGTCCGCCAGATTAAAGAACTTGAAGTCTGCGGCTGTGAGATTATCCGCGTTGCCGTGCCGGATACAGAAGCCGCCGAAGCGCTGGCAGCCATAAAAAAGGCTATTTCCATCCCCCTGGTGGCGGATATCCACTTTGATTACAGGCTGGCGCTGGCGGCTATTGAAGCCGGCGTTGACGGGCTGAGGCTAAATCCCGGCAACATCAGCCAGCCATCAAAGGTTAAAACCATCGTCAAAGCCGCCAAAGAAAGGGGTATCCCCATACGTATCGGCGTGAACGCCGGCAGCCTGCCGAAGACATCCGACCCGAAATTATCTACCTCCCAACAGATGGTAGCGGCGGCGATGGGGCACATAAAGATACTTGAAGAGCTTGATTTTGATTTAATTAAGGTTTCGCTGAAAGCCTTTGACGTGCCGACGACTATTGAAGCCTACCGCGATATCGCCAAAAAAATCCCCTACCCGCTGCATATCGGCATCACTGAAGCCGGACCGCCCAGAAGCGGCATTATCCGCAGCGCCTGCGGTATCAGCCCTCTTTTGTATATGGGCATCGGCGATACCATCCGCGTTTCACTTTCCGCCCACCCCCGTGAAGAGGTTTTCACCGCCTACGAGATTCTTAAAAGCCTGGATTTGAGGCAAAAAGGACCCGTGCTGGTAAGCTGCCCCACCTGCGGACGGACGGAGGTTGACCTTATAAACCTGGCTGCCGAGGTGGAAAAAAGGCTGCTGCGGATTAACAAACCGATTAAGGTGGCGGTGATGGGCTGCGTGGTAAACGGACCCGGCGAAGCCAAAGACGCCGATATCGGCATCGCCTGCGGCAAAGGCAAAGCCGTGCTTTTCAAAAAGGGGCAGAAAATCGGGGTGGTGCAGGAAGGCGGCTTCATAGAAGCCCTTATGAGAGAGATTGAAGGACTTTAATCCTTATTTCCCTCTTGTTCTGCCTTTATTAATAGTATAAGCTGTTTACTTATTGCCTTCTTCTCTGCCCTCTCTTTTATTTTTATATCCCCCTGACCTGACCCCAAGATTAGCCACATCCCGGCTAAACCCCTGCATCTGTCACAGCAATCAGTTAACCGCAACAAAATCTGGGGCATTGTATTTCTGTACCACAAGTAATTATTGACACCCTCTCCATAACAGGCAATAATATATTATATAATCTATTTTTTTTATTATTTTCCCTGGAGCATCTATGAGTAATGTTCAAGAATCAATGCAAAACAATGCGCAATTGAAAGCGCTGATTGATGAACGTTCCGAAAGGTTGGGAAAGACCAATCGGAAAACGGAACAGGGCGAACTGAGATATCACGGGCTTTTCCACGAGATGCCCATTGCATTAGCTGAATTGGACTACTCTGATTGCAAACCATACCTCGCCGAGCTTTTAAAAAGCGGGGTTAAAGACCTGAGGCATCACCTGAGGAACAACCGGGAAACTTTTTTAACAGCCCTCTCCAAAGTAAAGGTTACTGACTTAAACCAATCCTATGTCAACCTGTGGGGCTTTAAGGATATGGAAGAATGGTTTAGCTGGAATCCTGTTAAGAGGGTTAATACTGTAATGGTCGGCGATGCGGTAAATATAACCATACAAGAGATGGTAGCCGCGGCTGAAGGTTTACCAATGGTTGAAAGTGTCGGTCGTATAGAAACAATCCACGGCAAGGAAAAACACCTGCATCATAAATGGTCTGTCTTCCGGGTTGCGAAAAAGACTACTCCAGAGTAATAAGTATATCATTGATATAACCGAACAGAAACATATGCAAAATGAATTGAAAGATTATCGTGACCGTCTTGAAGAACTGGTGGAAGAACGCACTAAAGAGTTGGAGCGCGAGATTTCAGCCCACAGAAAAACAGAAGGAGAATTAAAAATAAGCGAAGAGCAATATCATGATATATTTAACGATATTCCCATAGCTATAATGGAAATGGATTACAGCGCCGCTTACAAATACTTGCGTGAATTAAAATCATTGGGAATAAGTAATTTGGAAAGCTATTTTGAATCTCGCCCGGATGAAATAAAGCGTATCTTCAGCCTGGAAAAACTTACAAAGGTAAACAAACAGGCTCTCCGTATGTCAGAGGTAAACAAAAGCGACGTCACCGGCGCTATCATGGACAGTTTTGTTGAAACTATCTGGTCTGAATATATAGAACAATCGGCTAAGGATGTTATCCTGTTCATTTTCAATAAATATGTCCTGAAGTGTAAAACCATGGAAAATGAATACGAAGTTGAGCATAAAATTATAACGCAAAAGGGCAATATAAAATATTTGTTTGTAAAAATCGCGTTTTTCACCGGTGGCTCAAGCAATACCCTGAGGGGTTTGGTTTATCATATTGATATAACCAAAGCCAAGCAAGCGGAAGAGGATATTAATAACCTGCTATTAAAAGAAAGGCAGTTAAGCGAACAGTTAAGGCAGGAACTGGAAAGAAGGGTATATCTAATACGGGCGCTTGTGCATGAACTGAAAACGCCGCTGACACCTCTGTTAGCCTCAACCGAGTTGCTGATTGCGGAATCCAGGCAAGAGCCTTTGCTGAGTTTGTCTAAGGAAGCATATAGCGGAGCCAGCCTCCTTAATAAGCGAATTGACGAGCTTTTTGATATATCCAAGGGGGAAATAGGAGCCCTGAAGCTAAAATATGCCAGCTTTAACCCTGTCTTAATGCTCCAGGAAGTGGCAAACTATATGAAAGCGGGATTTTTCAGGGAAGGCAAAAGCCTGGATCTGGAGCTGGCTGAAAACCTGCCGGTTATTCAGGCTGATAAAGAACGGCTAAAACAGATAATCCTGAATCTTCTTGATAACGCTTTGAAATTCACTCCAAAAGAGGCGATAATAACCCTAAAGGCTAAACGGGATGATAGCTACATCAAGTTTGAAGTTCAGGATACGGGATTTGGTATATCAGACAATAGGCGGCAAAATCTCTTTAAGGCAAATTTAAAATATCGGTCCAAGGCGCAGAAGCATAGCGGATTGGGTTTGGGTTTGATTCTTTGCAAAACCCTGGTGGAACTGCATGGCGGGCATATCTGGGTTGAAAGTGAGTATGGAAGCGGAAGCACATTTATATTTACAGTACCCATTAAAAAACAGGTTGTAAAAGTAAATCCAAAAAAGCAGAGATTATTGTTATGAAGGTTTTGGTTATAGAGGACGATGCCGGGATAATAAGGGTCATTAAGCTGGCTTTCCAGATACGCTGGCCCGAAGCCGATGTTGTTTCTACGAATATGGGGCGCAAAGGTATAGAAATGGCAGAAACAGAATCCCCGGATTTAATTACTATTGACCTCGGACTGCCCGATATAAGCGGGTTTGAGGTACTGGAGAATATCCGCCGGTTTTCCAGCGTTCCGATAATAATGATAACCGTAAGCGGAGATGAAAATGATATAGTCAATGGATTGGAATTAGGAGCAGACGAATACATCGTCAAGCCTTTCAAACAGCTTGAATTCCTGGCAAGAGCCCAGGCTCTGATAAGAAGACAGCAACAAATAATGGATCAAGCCCCCATTTCTTACGGCTTCCTTCG
Source organism: Dehalococcoidales bacterium (assembly GCA_963674855.2). Classification (GTDB taxonomy): domain Bacteria; phylum Chloroflexota; class Dehalococcoidia; order Dehalococcoidales. Next base: position 334,887 of record CAXXST010000002.1, on the reverse strand, counting down.
CTTTGGACCATCAATGAGCAAACCACTTTATAAAGGAAAGAGTATAGATCTGACCCAGACCGAAGGCATAATCCTTTATACTCTGATGAAAAGTGCTGGAAACGTTGTAACCTATAATAGCCTTGCTGAAGCGGTTTGGGGTGATTATTACCCCGGTGCTGATGAGAGTATACGGGTTTATATAAGCCACCTGCGCAAGAAAATTGAAGAAAACCCCAATAATCCAAAGATTATCCTGACTAAAATAGGCGTTGGCTATTACTTATCCAAGTAAGCATTGAGCCTAAACCCTTAAAACAGCCCTCCTCATAAACCGTTGTAATCTTCCCTTTTTTGTTTCTTACAAAACTGCTCACCGGCAGTAAATTCCCATGCCGTTTTTTCTACTTTTAAGCAACACGGTATAAAGATTTTTTTATATTGTTATTGTTATATCTTTATATATACTTTGTATTCCCAACACAGTCTTTATATCCAATCTTGTAAAATAACATATATAAAGATGCTAATTATTTCCAAGGGTTATTATTTAATTTTTTTATGAATACATATCGCACAACCATCGGTTTAAGGGCAAGCACCAAAGAAAGGCTATGCCGTAATAGAGCACCCGGTCAGTGCTATGACGGTTTTATATGCCAGTTGGTTGATTTATGGGAAAAAGCCAATGGCAAAAATACATATAGCAATCTGGGTGCATTAGAAGAAAATAGCAATATTTCATAGTAGTTTTATTTATATATAACCGTTAATGATATCTCCGAGCCTACTCTCCTAAGGATTAAATCTAAGGGGACTGGCCGGCAGGGTAGAGCTGGAAACGGCGCTGCCTCCCTTCTCAGGAAAGGAGATTTAGAGGGAGGTGGCGCCTATTGTTTTTTAAAACACTTAATTATTAGCTGATTAACTATTCTTTTATATTCAAAAGGTCGAAAAGGAGTTCATATAAATAATATGACTGAAGATAATAAAAAGAGAAGCAAGGAATTATCCAGGAGAGAGTTTCTTAAAGACGCCGGTCTTTTAGTTGGCGGCACCGCCATCGGTTCAACAGTGCTGCTGGCTGCCTGCGGAGAAGCAGAAACAATCACTGAAACAGCAACAAAGACGGTTACGGCAGACGGCGTAACCACAACTGTTACGGCAGATGGCGTAACCTCAACAGTTACTGATACCACAACCGCCATTGCCAACAATTTTGTATGCCCCTTCTGCGGACAGGAATTTGACAATATATCTGACCTGAAAGACCACACTGAAGACGAGCACCAAGGCGAACTGCCGAAGGTCTTCGCAGCTTCAGAGGGATATATCGTAGTAGATAGTAAAAAATGCTGCGGCTGCCAGAGCTGCATGCTTACATGCTCTATGGTTCATGAAGGAGAGTCCAGTTTATCACTGTCCAGAATTCAGGTGATGCAGAACATAATGGAGACCTATCCTGATGACATCAAGATTGCCCAGTGCCGCCAGTGCGTTAACCCGTTATGTGTTCAGGCATGCCCCACCGGCGCCTGCCACGTAGATACCGAAAACGGCAATATCAGGGTGATAGATGGTGAAAAGTGCCTGGGCGTTGCCTGTCAGTTGTGCATCCAGGCTTGCCCGTATATTCCCCATAGAATTACATTTAACTATACCAAGAATATCAGCATGAAGTGTGACCTGTGCCTCAATACGCCGTACTGGAATGAAGAGGGTGGGCCCAGTGGCAAACATGCTTGTGTTGAAGCTTGCCCGGTAGAGGCAATCAAGTTTGTCTCGGAAGTACCATCTCAGCTTGGGGAAGCGGGTTACGAAGTGTTTCTTGGGGATGCCCCTAATCCCAATCCACCATTTTTTGGGAAATCGGTATAGGAGTGAGGTGTTAAGATGACAAATGGATATGCAGGTAAAATTCTTAGAATAAATCTTACAGATAGGACCACAAGCGCCATGGACACCGAACCGTATGAAGAATACGGCGGTGGTTATGGAATGGGAGCAGCTGTCTTCTGGGACCTCTGCGAGGATAAAACCGTAGAGAGCTTTGATCCCAAAAATGTTATTACAGTCATGACCTCTCCATTAACAGGAACGATAGCTCCCTGCGTAGCCGGAAGAATCGAGATGACCGGCATTTCTCCATATTGCTATCCGGAATGGTATAGCCGTAGTAACATGGGCGGATTCGTTGGGCCGATGCTCAAGCTGGCAGGCTGGGATGGCATAGCCATTGAAGGCAAAGCCGACAGTCCGGTCTGGGTTAAAATAATCGACGGTGAAGTAACTATTGAAGACGCGGATGGGATGTGGGGCATGGACACATACGCCACACAGGAAGAGGTCTGGCGGCAGGTCACCGGCAGGAACAACTTTGGCGAGTGGATAAAGGTTACTAACGGAGATACCACCCAGGGGCCGGCTACCATGTGTATTGGACCGGCCGGAGAAACCCTCAGTAGGTTGGCCACCGTATCTCATGGCTGCGGAATGGCTTTCGGTCAGGGTGGCTTTGGCGCTGTCTGGGGCGCCAAGAACCTCAAGGCTATCGGCGTAGTCGGCACTGGCAGTGTCAAAATTGCTGACGTCAATGCGCTTATTGATGCCAGGAACGAATTTACAGGTTTTGCTTGCCGGCCTAACGGAGGCACCACTATACCTGCCAATGCACCTTTCAGAGCTTCCGGATGCATGGCATGCCCGTTCCCGTGCAAGTACAGGAGCCAGACAGGCATCGGCAACGATTCAATATGTGCCGAAGCCTACGCTGGCGGAGCAGCCAATTCTATAGGTGTGAACACGGCAACAGATTTCCTGGGAATGTATGGCCTTAATGCGTATGAAGGCGCCTGGACTTCTTACCTCTTTAGCCTGTATATGCTTGGAGTTGCCGGCCCGGGCAAAGAGATTGATACCAATCCATTGCCTATGGATAAGTATGGAACAACTATATTCACCGAAGCTTTGGCAAGAGCCATCAGCACCCGGGATGGAATCGGAAAGTACCTCGCTGAGGGTGATATGAGGATGGCTGAGGCATTTGGCAGAATGGAAGAGGATTTGCAAAGCGGGCTGTTGTTCAAGCCGCAGTGGGGCTATAACTGGCACTGGACTACACCCGAGATATCCTTTGCTTACGGATCTCTTTTTGGAACCAGGGATACCAACGAGCATTGCTGGCAGGGTAACTTCAGGCTTGTAAACTATACTATCACCCCTGAAAAGCTCCCGGCAGCAAAACTGGTTGAGAATATGAGCAAAGCTACGATTCCATACACTGATGATCCGCTGATGTTCAACTATGGCTGGCAGGGGTCGGATGGCAGCGATATGGCTGAAGCATTGGAAACAGGTATCTATTCAGAGCATAAAGCCAAGTTCATTGCCTGGCATCGGTACTATACAAGGTACTATAAGGAATCCATCGGATATTGTGATTTCGTTTATCCAATGTTTGCTGCCCCAAATACGCCTGATTACAGTGGCTGGACGCCGGAATACGAACCAAAGTTCATAAATGCCATTACCGGCAATAATATGACCTTTGAGGACGGCATAAAAGCAGGCCGCAAGATATGGAACCTCAACCGGGCTATCTTTATCCTGCAGGGCAGACACCGTGACATGGAGAAGTTTGCTGAGTTTATGTATGCACCCTCAGATAAAATACCATCTTATATCACCGCCGTTATGGGACCGCTATCAGTTATAAGGGATGGCGAGTGGATCTACGAAGACTGCGCCACAATGTTCATGGACAGAGATGGCGTAGAAACATTTAAGGACCGCTACTACGCCTTTGAAGGCTGGGATGTAGCCACCGGCTGGCCTACCAGAAGCACGCTTGAAGAGTTGGGGCTTAATAATGTTGCTGACACTCTTGAAGCAGCCGGTAAACTGGGCAACCCCAGCTAGATACATTTACTATAATCTGGGATAACAAGTAGAAAGTATGAAATAGCAGAAGAGCCCTCTTCCGGGTATAATTAACCGGGGAGGGCTCTTCATCAAAACTGGTAAATAGATATGGATATATTACTTGTTAATGCACCGGTCAGCCGCTTATCTCCTCATGCCAAACGGGCGATGCCTCTTGGATTAGCCTATATAGGAGCAATGCTCCGTAATGCTGGATACCAGGTACAGGGTTTAGACCTGAATGCCACACCGGTGAGTGATGCGCAGCTTAAGCAGTTCCTTGACATCAATACTATTCCTGTCGTGGGTATCTCTACCTATACCGAAACCCACCCTAACGGCATCCGTTTTGCCCAGCTTGTCAAAATACTAAGCCCCTCCACCAAAGTTGTTATTGGCGGACCTCATGCCAGCGTGTTGCATGAAGAAGCAGCACACGAAAAGGAGGTTGATGTAGTAGTCAGAGGAGAGGGAGAATTAACTATGCTTGAACTGGCAGATTACTACCTTAAGTCTAAAGGCAAGCTCAAAAACATCAATGGCATTACCTTCGTTAATAATGCGGAATTAACGGTAACAGAAGACAGAGATCCTATTACAGACATAGACACCCTGCCGTTTCCCGCCCGTGAACTCTTCCCCATCCACAGATATGATTATCCGGCAACAGTTCTGACATCCAGGGGAGGTTGCCCTTTTGCCTGCAATTTTTGCGCTGTTAATAATATCTGGAAAGGGAAGAGGCGCTTCAGAAGCCCCGATAAGGTAATGGAAGAAATTATATACCTGTCTCATATACAACAAATCCAAACGGGCAGGCTTAATTTTGTGGATGATGCTCTTACTCTGGATAGAAGCCGCACCCTTGAGTTATGCCAAATGTTAAAAGAACATTTTGGTATTACGCCGCTTGACTGGCAGTGTGGCACCAGGGTGGACCTTGTGGATGATAAGCTTTTAAAAGAAATGCATCAAACTGGCTGCCAAAGCATTCAATATGGCATTGAATCTGGTTCCCAAAAAATACTGGATTCAATCGGCAAGAAGATAAGGCTGGAACAGGTTAAAAAAACTGTTCAGATGACTTTAGATTACGGCATAGAGACAACCTGTTCTTTTATGTTTCCCCACCCGGAAGATACGGAGGAAACTATACGAATGCAAATTGCATTGATGAAGGAATTAAAGGAGACGGGGGCAGTTATAACGCTGGCTATGACCACCCCCCTTCCCGGCACCTATCTTTATGAACACAAGGATGAACTGGGTATTAAAATACTAGCGAAAAATTGGGATGAGTATGACTGCAAACACCTTATTATTACTAACAAGTATCTAACCAGGGACAGGCTGCAAGCCCTTCTTCAGGAAATGATGCTTGAAGTAGGAATGAAACAAAACCTCAACAATTGATCAGTTAAAAGTAACCAGTAAATTACATTCTGATAAGCGGGCTTTAAAAGGGAGCAGTCCCTTTTTTCTTTACCCCTTGTCTATATTAAATCTCTCTCAATCTCCCTTTTTCAAAGGGAGAGGTTTTTATTTCCCTCTTTAATAAAGAGGGAGGTTATTTGTTCCCCCTTACCCAAATGTATTTTGTCTTTGACACTTGTTACTTTAGTAGTATAATCACAGCAAAACGGAGGTATGTTATGGAAGCCCTCATTAAAATTGATAAGCCCTTTATTGATTATTTTCGTATTTCGTATTACTGCCCTTCTTGTCATAAACAAGTGATACTAACCCCTGACATCGGGGACAAAGAGTATTTTTCTTGCGGGAGATGCCAACACTCAATCCATGTTCATAGCACTCAGTTTCACCACATACAGCACATAAAGAGCTTGATGGATAACATGGAGCAGTCTCGCAAAATATTAGAAGGGACTGGTTATCAGGTATGGATTGAGGGTCAACTGGATACCAGCACTTTTGATTATGGTTCCACAGTATTAAAACGCACACATTATCAACCTTTCTGGGAAAAAGACAACAAAAAGCAAAAGGATTAGCTTTATACGTGAACTCTAGGTATAGTTACCTTTTTCAAAGGGAGAGGTTTTTGTTTCCCTCTTTCTTTTTCCCCCTTCCTTTCACAAAGGAAGGGGGTCAGGGGGATGGATTTAAACTGAATTGTAACTAATACACCAAGACTATATACTATAAATATGCCTGATTTTAAGGTCGTTTCAGATTTTGGTTTAACCGGAGACCAGCCTCAAGCGGTAGATGGGCTGGTGGCGGGGCTGGAAAAGGGCTACAAAGGACAAACGCTGCTGGGCGTTACCGGCTCTGGTAAAACATTCAGCATTGCCAACGTCATTGCCCGCGCCAAAAGACCAACACTGGTTATCAGCCACAACAAGACGCTGGCGGCGCAGCTTTACGCAGAGTTCAAGGAGTTCTTCCCTGAAAACGCCGTTGAATACTTTGTAAGTTATTATGATTACTACCAGCCGGAAGCCTATATTCCGCGCACCGATACCTACATTGAGAAAGAAGTGGACATTAACGACGAGATTGATAAACTGCGCCACGCCTCCACCCGTTCTCTGCTGGAACGAAGGGACGTTATCATCGTGGCTTCTGTTTCCTGCATATACGGACTGGGCGAGCCGGAGGAATACCGCAGTTTTGTGCTTAACCTCATAAAAGGCGGAAACTACCCCCGGGAAGAGGTGCTGCGCAAGCTGGTCGGCATGCAATATGAAAGAAATGACATTGATTTTACAAGAGGCAGGTTTCGTATCCGCGGCGATACGCTGGAAATCCAACCGGCATATGAAGAGCTGGCAACCAGGATTGAATTTTTCGGCGACGAAGTAGAACGCATCTCTACTATAGACCCGTTAACGGGTGAGTTTCTTGATGAAATTCACTCTACCGATATCTATCCCGCCAAGCATTTCGTCACTTCAAAGGATAAACTTACAAAGGCGATTGAAAACATCCGCCTGGAACTGGAAGAACGGCTGGCAATACTCAAAAAAGAGGACAAACTGCTGGAAGCCGCCCGCATAGAGCAGCGCACCAATTATGACCTTGAAATGCTGGCGGAAGCGGGTTACTGCAACGGCGTGGAAAACTATTCCCGCCACCTCACCCAGCGCATCGCCGGCAGCCCGCCCTATACCCTGCTGGATTATTTCCCCGATGATTTTCTGCTGGTTATAGACGAATCTCACATGACATTGCCGCAGATACGCGGTATGTATAACGGAGACCAGGCGCGCAAGGGAACGCTGGTGGATTACGGCTTCCGCCTCCCCTCTGCGCTGGATAACCGCCCCCTCAATTTTGAAGAGTTCTATCAACATATAAATCAGGTTATATTTACATCCGCCACCCCTTCAGCTTATGAACACGAGCATAGCCAGCAGGTGGTAGAGCAGTTGGTGCGCCCGACAGGATTATTAGAACCGACCATTGAAATAAAACCGACCAAAGGACAGGTGGATGACCTTATCCACCAGGTAAAGCAACGGGTTTCAAAGGGCGAACGCTGCCTTGTAACCACGCTGACCAAGCGGCTGGCGGAAAAGCTGGCGGAATATCTTGTTGAGGCGGGCGTCAAGACGCAATATCTTCATTCAGAGATAGATACACTGGACAGGGTGGATATCCTGCGGGATTTGCGTCTGGGGGTCTATGACGTGGTGGTGGGCATCAACCTGCTACGTGAAGGGCTTGATTTACCCGAAGTCAGCCTGGTAGCCATTCTGGACGCAGATAAAGAGGGCTTTCTGCGCTCTGAAGGAGCATTGGTTCAAACGATGGGACGCGCCGCACGCCACATGGAGGGGCACGTTATCATGTATGCGGATGCCATCACCGGCTCTATGCAGAGGGCGATAGATGAAACCAACCGCCGCCGCCACATTCAGGAAGATTATAACAAAGAGCATAATATCACCCCGCAGGGTATCAGCAAGGCTATTAAGGATATAACCTCACGGGTGAAAGCTGTCGCAGAGGAAAAGGTGGCATATAACGCTACCCCCAAAGGCGCGGAAGCCGCAACAAGGCTGGTAAAAGAACTGGAAAAGCAGATGAAAACCGCCGCCAGAAACATGGAGTTTGAAAAAGCGGCGCTGCTGCGGGACCGTGTTATTGAACTGCGCCGCCAGATATTAACAGCGGAGCTGCCGGAATGAGTGATATAAAAGACGAAAACATATCAGAAACAAGACAAGAACGCCGCCAGAAAAAGCTGGAGAAGAAGAGGGAGCGTATCCACAAACACGGCAAAGGTCTGGTTAAAACCTACCGGGACGCCATATTAAAAAGGCTGCGCGGCAAAAAAGAGGATAAGTGATATCGCTAAAACAGGTGAATATATGGAGTTTGTAGCAATTGATGTAGAAACGGCAAATTCAAAAACATCTTCAATCTGCCAGATAGGAATCGCTTTTTATAAAGATGGAATGCTCGCAGATGAATGGAAGTCATATATCAACCCGGAAGATTATTTTTCGCCCTTTAATATAAGTATTCACGGCATTAGTGAAGATATGATAATAAATTCACCCATACTGCCAGATGTTAATGACCAGCTTCATAAATATTTAGGCAACCGCATTACCGTCTGCCATACATTTTTTGACCGCAGCGCTATCCGCCAGGCTTCCATGAAATACGGAATTGCAGAACCGGATTGCAGATGGCTGGATTCAGCCAGCGTGGCAAGGCGAACGTGGAAAGAATGCGCCAAAAGAGGTTACGGGCTGGATAAATTGTGCAAACGGCTTAACTATGATTTTGCCCACCACGACGCTCTGGAAGACGCCAAGGCGGCAGGGTATATAATGCTCTCTGCCATTAAAGAATCCGGCATTGATATAGACGAATGGCTGAAAATCACGGGAAATCGGGGTTGACGAGGGTGGTAGAATTAAGAAACTGGTTTTAAGTTGAAGGATTACAGGTATAGAAATAATAAATAGGTAATTTTGTTTAATGTTAGAAAGAATAAAAGCTGACTTAAAAAAGAAATATCCCTCGGATATCTGCGATGCTTTGGTTAATTCGTATGTTAACATCAAAGAACAATATTACTTAATGAAACATGAACCATCTGAATTAAGTGGTGGCAAATTCGTTGAAGCTTGTATACGGCTCCTTCAAAAAGAACTTACTAATTCATACACCCCCATCGGTAGTCATATTCCTAATGTAATTGATGTACTAAGAAACTTTGAAAACTCTAGCAAGGATAATAATAATTCTTTTCGTATTCATATTCCGAGAGCTTTATTAATAATTTACAATATAAGAAACAAAAGAGGAGTTGGGCATCTTAGCGGAGATGTTAATCCGAATTTTGCAGACGCAACAATCATTGCTACAGTAGCTGACTGGGTTCTCGCTGAAATTTACAGTGTCGTTTTCACTACTCCTCTTGAAGAAGCTCAAGAAATAGTAAACAATTTGGTTAGAATAAAAATACCACTGATTTTCGAAATTGGTGAAATTAAACGTGTGCTTGACCCAACAATTTCCTTTAGAGACCAAGGTTTATTACTATTGTATTCTAGCCATCCAACCCCCATGACTGACAATGAATTAGTTAAATGCATTGAATATAAACAACCAAGTTATTATAAATCATATCATTTAAGTAGACTCCATAAGGATAGACTTATCGAATATTCCAAAGATGGGAATTGCACCTTATCTCCCACAGGGATACGTTACATTGAAGATAACTACGGCCAATGGTTAGATAATTTTTGCAAAGGAGAATGATTATGCCTAACGATACAAGATTCAAAGTCAATATGAATACAGGAGAAATTGAATTCGAAGGTAGCGAAGAGTTTGTCAAAGAGCAATTATTGCATCTACCCAATACAATTAAGACTATTCTAGAGATTATTCCTTATAAACCACATTCACACAAACCAAGGGATGTTGAACCAGAAACTAAACGAGAAGCAAAATCTGATAGTAACACCTCAGATATTTCTGACATACCGAGTAATTTTGGTGAGTGGATTAATAGGTTTCCTAAAAGCATATCACAGAATGATTATATTTTAGTAGCAGGATATTATTGCCAAAAGAAATCTGAAGTTAACTCATTTAAAACCATCGATTCTAATGGCTTTCTAAAAGAACAGAGCATAAAAATAACGAATCCTTCTGAATGTGCAAGACGTTTATTGGCTAATAAAACTATCTTTGCTGTTTCTAAAGGAAAAAAGAAAGGTTCAACTAGTGTTTTTCGTGTTTCAAAACAAGGAGAAGAACATTTATTGAGCCTTCTAGATAAATCCCCCTAAACCTCCGCCCCTCCATCATCCATAACCTTATCCAGTTCTTCTTCAAGCTGCTCCATCAGGCGGGCGGCGCGCGGGTAGCCGATGTGCAGTTTACGCTGCAAAAAGGACGTGGATATATTTGTATGCTCATCCGCAAGTTGTAACGCAGACTCAAGTAACGGGTCTTTGGGGTGCTTGTCCTGCTTGACGGAAAACGCCGAAAGCTCATCTATTTTCAATTGGTCCGGCATATCCTCCGGCTTCTGGCTGCCCCAGAAATAGACCAGCCTCTCTACCTCCGGGTCTGAAACGTAACAGCCCTGCAAACGCTTGGGCTTGGCGGCTTCGGTTGGCATATACAGCATATCGCCGCGTCCCAGCAGCTTTTCAGCGCCGCCGAAGTCAAGAATAGTGCGTGAATCCACCTGCGATGTTACCGCAAAGCTTACACGGGTGGGGAAGTTGGCTTTAATCAACCCGGTTACCACGTCCACAGAGGGGCGCTGGGTGGCAACCACCAAATGTATGCCTACCGCCCGCGCCAACTGCGCCAGACGGCAAAGGATGTGTTCAACTTCATCAAAACCAGCCATCATCAGGTCTGCCAGTTCATCTATAACCAGCACCAGGTTGGGCAACTTGTCCTTGCCCTGTTTATCTTTATTATAGCCTTCTATATTGCGCGATCCGGCGGATGCCAACTCCTGATAACGCTTATCCATTTCCTGATTCAGCCAGCGCATCGTGTTCAAAGCCTTCTGCGTATCCACGATAACCGGCGCCGCCAGGTGCGGCAGGCTGTTGAACTGCGTCAGTTCCACCCGCTTGGGGTCAATCATAATCAGCTTGGTATCAAAAGGCGTATTATACATCAGCAGGCAACAGATGACGGCGTTCAGACAAACTGTCTTGCCGGAACCGGTTGCCCCGGCAATAAGAAGATGCGGCATCTTGGCTAAATCTCCTGATACCGATTCCCCGCCAGCGCCCTGCCCCATTGCCAGCGCCAGCTTGGAACGCCCCAGTATCTTTTGGAATGGATTGCTTTCTATAACACCACGCAGGCTGACGGTGCCGAAGGACGTATTGGGAACTTCTATGCCAACCACCGGCTTACCCGGTACCGGCGCTTCTATACGCAGCGTCGGCGCCGAAAGCGCCAGCGCCAAGTCATTAGACAGCGATGTTATCTTATCTACCTTTACGCGGGTGCGCGAAACCTCTTCTTCCGTATCTATAATTTCGCCGTTATCGCCCCGGCTTTTCACCTTTTTTGTTTTAATATCCCAGCCGGGTTCAATGCCGAACTGGGTAACCGTGGGACCAACGTTTATCTGTGTTACCTTGGCGCTTACGCCATAGCTGGCGAGGGCGTCTTCTATAAGCTTGGCGCGCTGGACATTATCCGCCTTCCCATATTCAATCTCCACCCCTTTTTCAAGGATGTCTATCGGCGGCAACTGCCAGCCGTCAATTGTAACCAGCGAGGCTGCGTTTCCATATTTATTCCAGACCTCCTGCGCCACCTGTTTGACGTCTGGCTGCGGCTCTTTTATCACCGGTTTCTTAACCTCATGAGGAGGTTCTTCCGTCACACCCTGCGGCTCTTTGAAGGGCAGTTCCGGCGGCACAAACACCGATGGCGGTTTTATCCTGTCTGCCCTTGGCACTTCTTCTTTTACTTTTTCCTCTTTTATCTCCGGCGGTTTACTAAATACCGGCGTTTGCAGCGGCGGCTGGAAGTGCCCTTTTTCTTTCCTGGGGGGAGGCGGCGGCATCCTGAACAGGTTTACCAGTTCACGGAAGAAACGCACAATACAGTGCCAGCAGAATATAGGCGCAATCAGCACCAATGCCAGTAAAAAGAAGCCGATTACCCTTAAAACACCGATGTATATATTGCTGCCTACCAGCGTCTGCCCGAAGTTTCCGCCCAGTTCAAACAGGGCTAAAACACCCCATACGCCGAAAAACAGGGCTGTCGCCCCCAGCCACTTATTCCACTGGTACAGCTTCCAGCGGTTGGCGAATTCCGATAGCTGCCGCCTGAATATAAAGCCAGTTATTATAACGATAGCCAGGGCTATCAGTATCAGCCCCCAGCCCAGCGCGCCAAAGGTGCTTTCAGAAATATCTTTTACCCATGAAGACACGGTATCCCACTGCCAGAAAAGGACGCCCAGTATCGCCGCCAGCAGCACGAAACGCCGCAACCACGCCGATTTCAGGAAACGGAAAAAGCCCCCCAAGCCACTACCGCTGTTTTTCTTCACCTTTGGCTGGCGGTCTTCGTGGCGGTGTTTGGCCCTGACTTTTTTCTTTTTATCCTCTTTTTTTGGCGTCTTCTTTTGCATTTAACTATACTTTCACCATTACCGGCAGAATCATCGGGCGGCGTTTGGTATGCTCGTAATAGAAACGATTAAGGGCGTCTCTCACCTTGCTGTCTGCGAAACCCCACTCAGCAGTGTGTTTTCCGCCATGGTCCAACAGCTTTGCTACCAGATCACGGCTCTCATCCAGCATATCCTTGGATTCATTTATATCAACAAAACCGCGTGAGACTATATCCGGGCGCCCCACCAGCTTGCCGGTTTGCTTGTTAACGGCAATGATAACCACCACGATGCCATCACGTGAAAGCATGCGGCGGTTGCGCAGTATTATACCGCCGACATCGCCAACACTAAGCCCATCTACATAGACGTTGCCGGTGGATACTTTTCCGGTTACCTTTCCCCAGTTGGGCGCAAGTTCAAAGACATCGCCGTCCTCAAGAACAAAGGTGTTTTCGGCGGGTATGCCTACCGAATGCGCCAGCCTCGCATGCAGGTTCAGGTGGCGGTATTCTCCATGCACCGGCACAAAATATTTGGGTTTAACCAGCCTCAGCAGCAGCTTCAGCTCTTCCTGGCTGGCGTGTCCATGAACGTGGGTCTGCGCCATCCTGCCGTAATAAACATCCGCTCCCTGTTTGAAAAGGCTGTCCACTGTGCGGTTTATAAGCGATTCGTTACCCGGTATGGGTGATGCCGAATATACCACCGTATCGCCCTTTATTATGTTAAGCTGGCGGTGGTCACGGTTGGCAATACGCACCAACCCGGATGTCGGCTCTCCCTGGCTGCCGGTGGTTATTATAACAATCTTTTCATTGGGCATGTTGCGCAAATCATCAATGCGGGCTAAAACGCCGTCTGGTATCTTCAGATAGCCCAGTTCAGTGGCTATCTTGGCTGTATCACTCATACTGCGCCCGGTTATAAACACGCGGCGATTGTTTTTGGCGGCGGCGTTGATTATCTGCTGCACACGTGAAACCAGCGAGGCGAAGGTGGTTATGATGACCCTTCCCGGTGCCTTGGCGATAATCTGTTCCAGCGCGTCACCCACCACCTTTTCCGAAGGCGTATAGCCGGGCAGTTCGGCATAGGTTGAATCTGCAAGCAGCAGCAATACCCCCTGCCCGCCAACCTGCGCCAGCCGCGAAAGGTCTGTTGGTATGCCGTTAACAGGTGTATGGTCCAGCTTGAAATCTCCGCTGTGCACCACAGTCCCCACCGGCGTCTGGATAATCATGCCGACGGCATCCGGGATGCTGTGGCAAACAGGATAGAACTCTACTTTAAACACACCCAGATTGAACTGCGTACCGGGGATTACAACATTTATTTTTGCCTGCGCCAGCGCCTTGCGCTCCTTTAGCTTGCCTGATATAAGCCCTTTTGCCAGCTTGGTGCAATACACCGGCACATTAAGCTGGGGCAGGATATACGGCAGAGCGCCGATGTGGTCTTCGTGGGCATGGGTAATGACTATGCCCCTTATTTTTTCCTTGTTTTCCAGCAGATAGCTTATATCAGGGATTACCAGGTCAATACCCAGCATTTCTTCATTGGGGAACATAAGCCCGGCGTCAATGACGATTATATCATTGCCGTATTCAACCAGCATCATATTTTTGCCGATTTCGCCCAATCCCCCGATGGGCACTATTTTAAGTCTCTTTTTTGTCATTCCTTTATTTTATACCTCGAACATATTTAATTGTTTTGTCTGTGGTTCTTCTTTTGTTTCCTTTATATCTTCCATTTGCGCCAGCAGCGGCGGTATTTTCAGCATATCCGCCTTTATTGTTTCTTTAAGGCTGTGCTGGTGCAGCGCCGCCGCCGGGTGATACATGGCAAAGTAGATTATGCCATCTCTTTTTTCGGCGCTGCCGTGTATCTTGCCGATAGTTTTATTAGGGAAGAAAAGCGCCATTGAATAGCGCCCTAAAGTTACTATTATCTTAGGCTTGATAAGCTCTATCTGGCGCTCCAGCCATTTGCGGCAGTTTAAAATCTCCTGCGGCAGGGGGTCGCGGTTGTTCTGGGGACGGCACTTGATGACGTTGGCGATATATACCTTCCGGCGGTCCAGATTTATGGAAGCCAGCAGTTCGTCAAGAAACTTGCCTGCCGCACCGACAAACGGCCTGCCCTGCTGGTCCTCATTCCAGCCGGGGGCTTCGCCGATTAGCATGATGTCAGCATCCTCGGCTCCCTCCCCCGGTACCGTTCGGGTTCGGTACTTCGCCATCTCACACTGCTGGCAGTGTGTAATTTCCTCGTAAAGCTCGCTTAGCGCCGACATATTTTCCTGTTTATATAAATAGGTGATTTAACACCCTGCCTTTTGGCTCATAATAACACGGGCAATATATCAAGTCAATTTAACTATTTTCCTGATATTTTCCTAACAAAATACTAAAAAATGCGTTTTATATGCTAGAATAGATAAGCCGTTATCCCCGGGCGTATAACGGCTGGATTTAGAGCAGCTTTTTATGAATGATATTATTTCCCTGATAATACCTACATATAACGAGCATGATAATATTGCCGTTTTAGTTCCCAGGATAAGTGACGCCCTTAACGGCCGTAACTACGAGATAGTATTTATTGACGATAACAGCGCAGACGGCACCGCCGAAGCGGTTGAAGCCCTTAAAGAAAAGTATCCCGTCAGGGTTATCGTGCGCAAGGATAAAAAGGGACTGGCTTCGGCAGTGGTGGACGGGCTGGAACATGCTTCCGGTGATACCGTGCTGGTGATGGACGCCGATTTGCAGCACCCCCCGGAGGTTATCCCAAACCTGCTTAATGCCATTGAAAAGGGCGCAGATATAGCCATTGCCTCCAGATACGTTGAAGGCGGCGGCTGCCAGGGATGGGGGCTTGTAAGAAGGGTTATCTCCAAAGGGGCTATACTTTTATCCCATCTGCTGCTGCCGTCAACACGCAAAGCCAAGGACCCGGTATCCGGCTATTTTGCCTTTAGGAAAGATATTGTAAAAGACGTTTCTCTTAACCCCTCCGGCTTCAAGATTTTGATGGAGATTATGGTTATCGGCAATTATAGCAAGGTTACAGAAGTGCCTTTTATGTTCGTTACCCGCCAGAAAGGCGAAAGCAAGCTCAACGCCCGCCAGCAGATAGATTACCTGAAGCATATCTTCAGCATGATGCAGCGCAGCGGTGAGCTTATGCGTTTTATAAAGTTCGCCATGGTGGGCGGCAGCGGTGTTATTGTTAATATCGGGCTTTACTGGCTGCTTACCAGATTTGCCGGTTTTACCCCGCTGGATGACGGGGTCAGCGGCAATATTCTTTCCGGTAATCTGGCGCTGACGATAAGCATAGAAGCGTCTATAATCACCAACTTTATCCTTAATAATTATTTCACCTTTGCCGACCGCAATAAAAACGGTGCTACCGCCTTTCTAAGCCGCCTGCTTAACTTCAACCTGATATGCATTATCGGTGCGCTTATTCAGATAGGCATAACCAACCTGCTGGCTATCGGTTTCGGATTATTTGATTTATTCTCTCTGGCAATAGCTATCAGCGTGGCAATGATATGGAACTATCTGCTTAATAACTGGTGGACATGGAGACGATAAAGGTTTTGTTCAGCCGCTTCCGCCGATGGCAGTACAGCGGGCTTTGCCTGCTGGTGCTTATTGTGCTGGTGCTGCATTTTGCTACCATTATGCTGCCCAACGAACCCCTCTTTGACGAACTGCACTATGTTGAGGACGGCAGGATTATCATTGACAGCGACTATACCCAGCGCCCCGAACATCCGCCGCTGGGTAAGCTGTTTATCGTTGCCGGTATGCAGCTCTTTGGTGACAACCCCTTCGGCTGGCGTATATTTTCAATAATCTTCAGCGCCGCAGGGATTGTCCTGCTGTATCTTATCTGCCGCCGCCTTAATCTTTCCAAAAAAGTTTCTTACTTTGCCGCCTTCCTGCTGGCGCTGGAAAACCTTACCTTTATTCAGGGCGGCATCGCCATGCTGGATGTCTTCAGCCTGACTTTTACGCTGGCTGCTTTCTGGCTTTATCTTAAGGAGAGGTATGTGCTTTCCGGCTGGATGGTGGCTTTAAGCGCCATCGCCAAGCTCAACGGCGCGCTGGCTCTTTTGGTTATTGGCCTGCACTGGTTTCTCAACGGGCGCAAGCACCAGTGGCGCTTTCTTTTTTCCATGCTTTCCGCGCCCATACTTTTCGTGGCTATGATGCCGGTGTTTAACTTTATAATAAGCGGGGATTGGGTCAGCCCGGTTACACTTATACAGGAGATGCTGGACCTCACCGGACAAATAACCTTCGCTTCCTATGAGCCGGGCGGCATCGCCACCCGTCCCTGGATGTGGGTGTTTGCGCCGCTTATACTTAATTACTGGTTTACGCCCCATTATATCGGTATGATAAGCCCAACTGTGTGGGTATTCATTATGCCTTTGTTTCTCTATATGATCTGGCGGTCTATGAAGGGCGACAATCCCGTCCTGTTTCTATTATCCTGGTTTTTCGGTCTTTACATGATATGGATACCCGCCAGCCTTATAACAGACCGCGCCAGCTATCTTTTCTATTTCTATCCTGCCATCGGCTGTATCTGCATCGGGCTGGCTATCGTCGTTTTCAAACTGCTGGATATAGCCAGGGCGCGCCGCCGGGGCAAGCTGCGGCGTTTTCTGGTGCTTGCAACGCTGCTCTATATTATTTTTCACATCGTAGCCTTCATAAGACTGTCACCTATTACTCTGTGGTGGTCTATACCGCTGGGCGTAATCCTGTTCTTCATAACCGCTTACAGCACCGGTATATTCAACTGGTACCGCCCCTGGAGAAAGATGCCTGCTGCCGAAAATCAGGTTGATATGCCGCCGCAACAAGTGTAAAATACTTCTGTAATTCCGTACTTTTTCGCCAAGGAGAACAATGACTTCTTTATATCAAACCGACCCTGAAATTAAGCGTGCTATTGCTGCCGAGGACAAACGGCAGCGTGAAACCGTAAACCTTATCGCCTCTGAAAACTATGCCAGCCGCGCCATCCTTGAAGCACAGGGTTCGTTTTTAACCAATAAATACGCCGAGGGTTATCCCGGCAAGCGCTATTACGGCGGCTGTGAAAACATGGACAGCATTGAAAACCTGGCTATGGAGCGCGCCAAAAAACTCTTCGGCGCCCAGCACGCCAACGTCCAGCCGCACAGCGGGGCGCAGGCAAATATGGCAGCCTATTTCGTTCTGCTTAATTACGGGGACTGTGTGCTGGGGATGGACCTGTCTCACGGCGGACACCTTACGCACGGATCCAGGGTCAATTTTTCTGGTAAATCCTATAACTTCATAAGCTACGGCTTGAACCCGGAGACAGAAAGAATTGATTATGAGCAGGTTGAAAAGCTGGCGCTTGAACACAAGCCCAAGCTGATAGTAACCGGCGCCAGCGCATATCCGCGTATTATAGACTTTGAGCGTTTTCGTAAAATCGCCGATAAGGTAGGCGCCGCAGTGGTAGCGGATATCGCCCATATCGCCGGTATCGTAGCCGCCGGATTGCACCCCTCTCCGGTGCCATATGCTGAAATGGTAACCTCCACCACACACAAGACCCTGCGCGGACCGCGCGGCGGTTTCGTGCTGTGCAACACAGATTTTGCCAAAGCCCTGGATTCCGCCGTCTTCCCCGGAATGCAGGGAGGACCTTTAATGCACGTTATCGCCGCCAAGGCAGTAGCTTTCAGGGAAGCCGGTCAAAAAGAGTTTGTCTCCTACCAGCAGGCGGTGCTTGAAAACGCCCTTACACTGGCAGGCGAACTTAAAAAGCTGGGTTTACGCCTGGTATCCGGCGGAACGGACAATCACCTTGTGCTGGTTGATTTAGCCAACTGCGGTGTTAACGGCAAACAGGCAGAAGATGCCCTTGGGAACGCCGGCATCGTGGTTAACCGCAACACCGTTCCCTTTACCAACTCCCACTCTGCAATGGTAACCGGCGGTATCCGCCTGGGAACTCCGGCGGTAACCAGCCGCGGCTTCGGCGCTGATAAAATGCGGCGTATCGCTGCCTATATCGCAGATATTATCAACCATATTGATGATGTTAATAAACAAAAACAGATACGGGAAGAGGTCATCCAGATGTGCCAGCGCTTCCCGGTACCGGGTATTGATGATTAGAATTATGCGTAATATGAAGGGGGAAAACAGATGGATGAATTAAAGATATTTACGGGCAACGCCCACCCCGCTTTGGCAAAAGCGGTAGTTGACTATCTTAAAATACCGCTGGGCGAATGCGAGGTCTTTGATTTCAGTAATGATAACACCTTCGTGCGTATTCTTGAAAACGTTCGTTCCCGCGACACTTTTGTTATCCAGCCTGTCTGTTCCCCGGTAAATAATAACCTGGTAGAGCTGCTGATTATGCTGGACGCTTTGAAGAGGGCATCCGCCGGACGCGTTACCGCCGTGCTGCCCTATTATGGCTATGCCCGCACAGATAAGAAAGACCAGCCCCGCGTGCCGATAACCGCCCGCCTGGTGGCTGACCTGCTAACCGTTGCCGGCGCCAACCGCATACTGACGATAGATTTGCACGCCGCCCAGATACAGGGCTTCTTCAACATCCCGGTTGATGAGCTTACCGCCCTGAATATATTAAGCGACCACTTCAAGCATAAGTGCCTTGATAATCCGGTGGTGGTTGCCACTGATATCGGTATTACCAAGCGGGCGCGTGACCTGGCGCACAGCCTGAATGCGCCGCTGGCGATTATGGAGAAAAGGCGCATCGGAAACAAAGACCAGATAGAAACACTGAACGTCATCGGTGACGTGGACGGCAAAACCGCCCTCACCGTGGACGACGAAATAGACACCGCCGGCTCTCTTACAAACACCGTGTCCACACTTATTAAAAAGGGAGCCAAAGAGGTGTATGCCTGCTGCACCCACCCGGTATTCTCCGGTCAGGCTATCAGCCGCATCGCCGAATCACCGGTAAAAGAGGTGGTGGTTACAGATACCATTCCGCTTAACGGAGAAAAGAAACTGGATAAGATTACCGTCCTGCCCATAGCGCCGCTGCTGGGCGAGGCTATACACCGCATCCATACCGGCCAGTCTGTGGGGGCTTTATTTGAGTAATGAACCGAAGCTGGTAGAGGTATATTCAGCTAACGGCGAACTGGAAGCGCAGGTGATAAAGGGGCTGCTGGAAAGCCACGGCATAACCTGCCTTTTACAGCCGCATGCCGTCAGCTCTTTGCAGAATATTCTCGTTCCCGGTATGGGCGGCGTCAGGATTATGGTGGCGGCAGAGGAAGCCGAAAAGGCATCCGAACTGATTAAAACAGAGGGTGATTCTTAAGCAGAATGCCCTGTAATACTGTTTAACAAATCTATCAAAGAACCGAGGATGGTTATATGTTCAAGTGGTTGGGCGGACTGCGGGACTCTAACGAACGCGAGATAAAGCGATTACAGTCGCTGGTAGATAAGATAAACGAACTGGAGCCGCAGTTCCAGGATCTCAGTGATTCCCAGTTAAAAGCAAAAACAGGCGAATTCAAGGAGCGCCTTAAAGACGGCGCTTCAATTGATGATTTGCTGCCGGAAGCCTTTGCCGCTGTGCGCGAAGCCGCCAAACGCACCATTGGTCAGCGGCATTTTGACGTGCAGCTTATGGGCGGCATGGTGCTGCACCAGGGCAAGATTGCCGAAATGAGAACCGGCGAGGGCAAGACGCTGGTGGCAACGCTGCCCCTTTACCTCAATTCACTTACCGGCAATGGCTGCCATCTGGTTACTGTTAATGACTATCTGGCGCGGCGTGACCCCTACTGGATGGGACCCATCTACAACGCTTTGGGAGTCAGTGTCGCCAGTATCTTCCCGATGCAAAACCCGGATGAGCCAAATCCTTCCCGCCTCTATGACCCTGAATATGACTCCGAAAAGGAAAATGACGCATGGCGGCATTTTAAGCCCATACCACGCAAAGAGGCATACCAGGCGGATATCCTTTACGGAACTTCCAGCGATTTCGGCTTTGACTATCTGCGGGATAACATGGCTGCCGATCTTTCCCGTTGCGTCCAGCGTCAGCAGAACTTCGCCATTGTTGACGAGGTTGATAACCTGCTTATAGATGAAGCGCGCACGCCGCTTATTATCAGCGCCCCGGATACCGAAGCCGGCAAGAAATACCAGATATTCGCCCGTATTATAAAACACCTCCATCCGGGAACGGATTATGAAATCAAGATAAAGGAGCGCAGCGCCGAGCTTACCGATGAAGGCTTCGCCCACATTGAAAATCTGCTGAAGCGGGAGGGAATGCTGCAATCCGCCAGCCTTTATGACCCGGAGAATACAGACCTGATGCGCCACCTGCAAAATGCCCTCACCGCCCGTGAGTTCTTTAAAAAAGACCAGCAGTATGTCGTGAAAGACGGGCAGGTCATTATTGTTGACGAGTTCACCGGCAGGCTGATGCTGGGGCGGCGTTATTCAGAGGGGCTGCACCAGGCGATAGAAGCCAAGGAAAACGTCAAGGTGCAGCAGGAAAGCCGCACCTTCGCCACCATCACCATCCAGAACTACTTCCGAATGTATGAAAAACTTGCCGGCATGACCGGCACCGCCCTGACCGAAGCCGAGGAGTTCCACAAGATATACAAACTGGAGGTTGTGGTTATCCCCACCAACAAACCGCTGGCGCGCATAGACCACCCGGACCGTATCTATAAGGACGAAGACGCCAAGTTCAAGGCGCTGGTCAACGAGATTGAACAGGTACATAAAGAAGAACGCCCGGTGCTTATCGGCACGGTATCCATTGAAAAATCAGAGCTTTTAAGCCACCTGTTAAAGAAAAGGGGCGTCAAACACGAAATACTGAACGCCAAAGAACATACCAAAGAGGCTAATATAGTCGCTCTGGCGGGTGAGCCGGGCGCCGTAACCGTGGCTACCAATATGGCAGGGCGCGGCGTGGACATCGTGCTTGGCGGCAAGGAGCCGCCCAGGGATGATGATGGTGATTGGCAAAAATGGCAGGAGACGCATAAAAAGGTATTGGAGCTTGGCGGCTTGCACGTTATCGGAACTGAACGCCATGAAGCCCGCCGTATAGACAACCAGCTGCGCGGCAGAGCCGGCAGGCAGGGAGACCCCGGCAGCTCCCGCTTCTTTGTTTCCCTTGAAGACGATATTATGAAACGCTTCGGCGGTGACCGCATAAAAGGCATTATGAACTGGGCTGGTTTTGATGAAAACACGCCCATAGAGAACAAGATGATAAGCCGCTCTATTGAAAACGCCCAGACAAAGGTAGAGGGTTATCATTTTGATATACGTAAGCACATTGTTGATTATGACGATGTCATCAATGCGCAGCGAGAGGTTATCTATGGCGAACGCCGCAAGATTATCGGCGAAGCCAACCTTAAAGCCAATATCCTTTCGCTTATCCGTGATGAAATCTGTAACAGCGTCTCCCACTATCTTAGCGAAGAAGAGGTAGACGCCCAGGCAGCGGAAAGCCTGCTTTCACATATGTCTGCTATTTTCCCCCTGCCTTCGGAAATAAACGCCGCTGAGCTTGCGAAGATGGAGCCGAAAGAGGTTGAAGACAGGCTTATACAGTATTCCGAAGAGCTTTACGAAAAGCGAGAGGCTGAGGTAGAGCCAAAAAATATGCGCATTCTGGAACAGCTGGTGATGCTGCGCACTATAGACAACCTGTGGGTGGAACACCTGACGGCTATTGATTATATGCGCCAGGGAATCGGCTTGCAGGCAATGGCGCAACGCGATCCGCTGGTGGCTTACAAGCGCAAGGGGCACGAGATGTTCTCTGAGCTTATGGCTACCATCCAGCATGACGTTGTGCATACCATTTTCCGGGTTGGTATTAAAAAGGGAGTTGCCCCGCCTCCGCGTCCGGCGCCCTCTCCAATGGCTGCCGTTGCACCCGCCGCCGCAAGCCAGCAACCACCAAAGGCAAGCAGTAAAAGGATTGGCAGAAACGACCCCTGCCCCTGCGGCAGCGGCAAGAAATACAAAAAATGCTGCGGTAAATAATATCCCCTATGGATGCAAATCTTAAAAAACAGCCCGGTTCTCAAACTCCGGCGGAAAACGATGTTATACGGCAGTTCAAGGAAGATATCGCTGCCGGTAAAAACTGGTATACTTCCCTGCTGAAAGCGATTGAGGGTTGGCGCATAGCTGAAGAAGAGGTGGACGGGCGCAGTTATAAATACCTGATTGCCGGTGAAGCCTTTGACTGGCTGCTGCTGGCAGAACGCCTGTGTATAAAGGTAAACAACTGTCTTCCAGAAGATGAAGTGGCAGCCCTGCTCTTCCACAACAAACCGCCGCTTGAAAGCAGCCCGGCAGAGTTCAAAAAGCTTATCGGCAGCCGCAAATACGACCAATGCCTTAATTATTTTTATGGGGTTACCGTTGAAGAAGCCCTTGTCCAGACGGCGGAAGATGAGGTGCGCAAGGAACGCCAGCTAAACGTGCAAAGCAATGAACAGAGCATAGAGGATGAAGCCTACCGCCGCATTTATGGAAAAACCCGGCAGGATTTGCTGAAACAATTCAGGAGTGAGAATAGATATTCCCAGAAACAGTCTATAAGCCTTGCCGAACTGAAGGAGTTCACTTACTGGCTTTTCAAATACCGGCTTTGTCACAATGAAAAGGCGCGCATCGCCAGCGATACCAAAAAAGCTGTCCGGTGGCTTAAAAATAATACCGGCTCATTGTCTGTATAATATCTGTTGACACCTGCCACCATACTATGTAGAATTACGAAACCGCAATCCCCACCTTAAATCACAAGGAGGTAACCCGGATGCGTAATCTGAACCTGAAGATAGCCCTTATTCTCTATGGAGCTATATATGCCGTTTACGGCATTATTTCACTCATCATACCAGACAGGATAACTGAATTCTACGGACTTGAAGCAGCAACTTCCGCCGATTATTTTGTAATCTTGCTTGGCGGCGCTTTCATTGCCGCCGGTGTCTGGTTTATAATGACTGCCCTTGATATTGTGCAAAATGCCGGCGGGGTCAGGTTTGCCATCTTATGGTCCGCAATAATGCTGGTTAGCCCGCTGCTTGCCCTTCGCCTGGATAATATAGACTTCGGTCATATATGGTTTGTGGTGGTACTTAACGCCGTTTTTTGCGGATTTTTCCTTTTGTTCTATCCCCGCGTTACAGATTAACAGGATTAAAGATTTTTCAGGTGTTCTTCCAATCTACCCAGGTTATCCCGGGCGGATAGCAGCCTGCCCTTTTCTTTATCCACAACAGCTTTCGGCGCCTTGCTTACAAAGGCTTCGTTAGACAGTGTTTTTTCAAGGCGTTTCACTTCTGCCTGCATTGCGTCTATCTCTTTTTGCAGCCTCTGTTTTTCAGCATCAATATCTACCATGCTCGCCATCGGAATAACAATTTCACTGTCTTTAAGCACCAGCACAAGTGCGTTTTCAATTACCTGTTCCTTTTTATCCTTAATAAATACCACTTTTGCCTTCGCCAGTGTCTGTATCGCCCCGGCGTAAGGGGATATAAAGCTGTTAAGCCCTGCGGCGTATATTTGGGCATCTATCTTACGGCTTGCCTCTACATTATGTTCGGCGCGGGCGTTGCGGATAGCCCGCACGATGTCTATCAGCGCGTCTATAGCTTTTTCCGCTTCGCTGTCTGTGGCTTTTTTATCCGCCTTCGGATAGGCGCTTATCATTATGGAATCAGCAAAATGCTCATCTTCTGGCAGGCTTGCCTTAATGTTCTGCCAAAGCTCTTCGGTTACAAACGGCATAAACGGGTGCAGCAGCCGCAGGGATTTTTCCAATACGTTTATCAACACAGGCAATGGTGAAGATTCAACCGAAGCGCTGTTCAAACGGGTTTTTGCCAGCTCTATATACCAATCGCAATATTCTCCCCACAGAAAATCATGAACCTGCCTCTGCGCCTCACCAAACTGGTAGTCTTTAAGCAGGCGGCTGGCGCTGGTTATGGTGGCGTTCAGACGGCTTAATATCCAGCGGTCTTCCAGCATCAGGTTTTCCTGTTTTATTAACATATCGCCTTTGTAATCAGCGGCGCTTCTTAAAACGAAACGAGTGGCGTTCCATAATTTGTTAGCAAAGTTGCGCCCGGCTTCAAACTTGGTGGTTGTTAATTTGCTGTCGTTGCCGGGAGAAGTGCCGCTAATCAGGGCAAAGCGCAAAGCATCCGTGCCATATTTCTCCAGAAAATCCAGCGGGTCAAGCACATTGCCGCGTGTCTTGCTCATCTTTTCGCCTTTTTCGTCCCGTATCAATCCGTGCAGATAAACTGTGCGAAAGGGTATTTCACCGGTGTTTTCAATGCCCATCATAATCATACGGGCAACCCAGAAAAAGAGGATATCATAGGCGGTTTCCATTACAGATGTGGGATAGAAATAGCGCAGGTCTTCGGTGTCATCAGGCCAGCCCAGTGTTGAATGCGGCCAAAGCCCGGAACTGAACCATGTATCCAGAACGTCCGGGTCTTGCTGAATATCTGTTGAGCCACAGCTCTGGCAGGTAGTGGCGTCCTCTACACTGACGGTAAGTTCGCCGCATTTATTGCAATACCAGACAGGTATGCGATGCCCCCACCACAACTGGCGCGAGATGCACCAGTCCCGTATATTTTCCATCCAGTTAAGATAGACCTTATTAAATCTTTGCGGAATTATCTTTATCTTGCCGCCGGTAACAGCTTCTATCGCCGGTTCTGCCAGCGGCTGCATCTTCACAAACCACTGGTGGCTGGCTATCGGCTCTATTATTGTATGGCAGCGCTGGCAATGCCCCACGGCGTGGGCATACGGCTCTGTCTTCACCAGCAACCCATCTTCTTCAAGGTCTTTCAGTATCGCCTTGCGGCATTCAAAACGTTCCATCCCTTTGTATTTCCCGGCGTTTTCGTTCATGGTGGCGTCTTTATTCAAAATGTTTATAAGCGGCAAATCCTGCCTCTGGGCAACATCAAAGTCAACGGGGTCATGGGCGGGGGTTATTTTTACCGCCCCGGTGCCGAAAACGGTATCTACCGCTTCGTCAGCCACAATTTCAATTTGCCTCTTTATAATCGGCAGGACTACCTTTTTGCCGATTAAAGCCTTAAATCTGTCGTCTTCCGGGTTGACAGCCACCGCCGTATCTCCCAGTATCGTTTCGGGGCGGGTGGTGGCAACGGTTATACATTCATTTTTATCATCAGCCAGATGATAGCGCACGTAATACAGGTTGCCGGTAAGGTCCTGATGGTTTACCTCTAAATCCGAGAGGGCAGTAGAGCAGCGCGGACACCAGTTTATAATGCGTTCTCCCCTGTATATCAGCCCCTTTTTATAAAGGTTATAGAAGAAGGTGCGCACCGCCTTGCTGGGACCTTTATCCAGCGTAAATGTTTCACGGCTCCAGTCACACGATACACCCAAGCGCTGGTGCTGCTTGCCGATAGTGCCGCGGCAGCTTTCCGCCCATTGCCACATCCTCTCCAGAAACTTCTCCCGCCCCAGTTCGTGGCGGTCCAGCCCCTCTTTCGCCAGCTTTCTTTCCACCACCACCTGGGCAGCGATACCGGAATGGTCCACCCCCGGCAGCCACAACGTAGGCTCGCCCATCATACGATGCCAGCGTATCATTATATCTTCCAGTGTGGCGGTTAAAGCGTGCCCTACGTGCAGTTCGCCGGTAACGTTGGGCGGCGGCATTATGATAACAAAGGGCTTTTTATCCGGGTCTATCTGCGGTTTAAAGTATTCTTTTTCCAGCCAGTGTTTATACCACTTGGCTTCCACACTGGCTGGCTCATAGGCTTTGGGCATTTCTTCCTGTGTTTTATTTTCTTGCGTCATTCATTCCTCTTCAAAGCGAGACGGATAAGACATTTTAGCATTCCACATACCTTTAATCCACTGGGGTGATAGCGAGGTATAATTTCTTCCTTCAGTAAATACTAAAGGTTTTCTTTGTTTTATGTATTGACATCAGTATTACAGGGGATTAGATTTACTGTGGCGATACATCATATTGCTTCTATCACTATAAAGGAGGAATATCATGAAGATAAGCGCGCGCAATATGCTCAAAGGCAAGGTGAAACAGATAAAAACGGGTGTAGTCAATGACGAGGTGATTATTGAACTAGCCGGTGGCGCAGAGATTACATCAATCATCACAAGGGCATCAGCCGATAATCTTTGCCTTGCCCAGGGAAAAGAAGTCTATGCCATCATCAAAGCATCCAATGTAATGATTGGCGCAGATTAATACAACAAGTTTTATCATTAGCTGATATATTTTGAATGGATGATAATGGCGCGGTTTGAAATGGAGACTTTGATTTAAAGGCTAAACCAGTCTCCCGTATGGACCTTTCCAGTTATCCGCCAGCCTAAAGAATTCTTCATAACCGTTTGCCATTATAAACTCTATGTTTTCCCTGTATTTGCTGTATTTCACGCCATTTTTATAATAGAAACTTTTAACGATATCACAAGTGCTGAAATCAGGGCAATCTGCACAGGTTTCCAGCTTCTTATCACGGAAACAGCACAGCTTTATTCTGCATTTTGCTTTTGAGAAGTCTCTTTCTCTGGTATCATAGCCAAGCTTGCAGCCGCGGCACTGACTGCCTGAAACAGACATACGGCAGGTCCTGCAATAAGCGCCGCAACAACCGATTTCTCTTATAGTCATAGGCGTTAATTAATAATAAACGGCAAATGCATTCAAGCCGCTTATTGTAAATCTTTAGCGAAGTTCTTGCCGTAATCCTGGCAGGCATGCATCCCGTCCGGCGTATCAATGAGAGCTTCTTTCAGGTTAAAGGAGCCAAGTTCAAATGTCTCCATCTTGTAAACATACTCCATTGTCTCTAATATTAAAACCGGGGCGTCACCGCTGTGAGTATAGGATCCGAACGCTCCGGCTAATTTTCCTTCCAGGTTTACTCTTTTCGCAAAAAGGAGAAACTTTTTCATACTGCCTACCATATCCCTGTGATAGGTAGGTGAGCCAAAAATATAGCCATTAAATCCATCTAATTCACCGTCTTCCTTGATTGTTGTAATATCTTTGACGATGGCTTCCGCCCCGTTGAAACGCACCCCCTCTGCAATATATTGCGCCATTTTTTTGGTATTTCCGGTAATGCTGGCATATGCAACCAATATCTTGACCATAATATTACCTCACAGATTTTAATAGTTTGAAACTACCATATAATACGCAGGCAGTCAATAAACTAAATCAGGTAGCAACAACGGGAAGGGTATATTTAAACCACCCCAAATCAGGGGTTCTGCTTACTATTAAATAATCAGGGGAGCCTTCAAACGGCTCCCCTGATTATGCCTTACTGTTCTCTATCTAGAAACAAATCATTGTATTGAAGGATCCTTGTTACTCCACGTATTTTTTCAGTTCTTCCGGCAGGTTGCCGGCATTATCTGTAACGGCCGGGGTTATCGGGGGTTGTCCGTTAGCTTCAAGGATTGCCATCCCTTCAGAGCTAAGCAGGAAATCCACCCAGGCGATTGCCAGTTCCATGCGCGGAAAACCTTCGGGTATGGTTATGCCGTAGACAATAGCTCCGCCAGTTACAGTTATTGTTTCACCGGGTTCAGCGCCCGCAATTTCAACCTCTGCCTGGGAATAAAAATCGCTGAAGCTGACATCAGCCAGGTTAATTTCAGCCGGCAGGGGAACATAATTCAAGCCATGCTGGGCGGCTACCGAAGTGTATTCAAAGGCATAGTCCAGGTCTCCGGTTTCAAGCAGGGCGATAAGGTCAGTTGATTTGGGTCTCATCAGATCGTCTTCGGCCTCAAACAGGTTATCATAAAGCCCGGCGGCGTCATAGTGCATTTCCGCCAGTTGCCACACCATCAGCGTGCGGTAACCGCAGGGGTCCTGGTCCGGGTCGCTGCGTCCATAGGTAACGCCTTCATTTTGCAGTATTTCATACCAGTTATCGCTGTTGATTTCATCGGCATATGCCGAATTATCGGTATATGTCAGGCACATCTGGTTGGAAGCAAAGATTACATACCAGTCTGCGTAATCCGGATACATCAACTCCGGTATAAGGGAATAATCGGCAGAGCCGATAACGCCGCATTCTTTGTCCAGTTCGGTAACCTTGCGTATGGTAGTGGCGCTGCCGGTGCCTTCAGCGAATATCTCAACATCCGGGTAGATTTCGTTAAAAGCATCGTTAATCTCGGCAAAGGGAACGGTCAGGCTGCCGGCATGGTATATCTGCAATGTGCCGGACAGTTCCTCTGTTTCGTCTTTATCGCAACCGGCAAACAGGCTGCCGATAAGCATCAGGCTTAAAAGCAGAGGGATGATTGTTAATACATTCTTTAACTTATGTTTCATTAAAAACCTCCTTTTGGTTAATTAAAAAGATGAACGGAAGATGCCTTAAAGGTCATATAGACCTTTTTCCCTTCCTGAAGCTCCATTTCTTCAAATGAATGCCGTGTTACCATGCAGGAAAACTCCGGGGGGGCATCTACCGTTATATAAAGAATAGAACCTTTATCCAGAATCTGCGTAATAGTTCCGCAAAGACAATTACGCGCGCTTGATTTTATCGGCTCTGTGGAAATTATAATATCCTCCGGGCGTATGGAAGCGTTATGCGCGCCGCTTACATCAGCGGATATGACAATTCGCGTGCCGTTAATTTGCAGCAAGGTATCGCCGTTGTTCCCCTTTTCCGCTATTCCTGAGAATATATTCCTGGTCATAGCGAAGCGTGCGACGAACTCTGAATTCGGGCGGCGGAATATCTCCTGCGGCGTGCCGACCTGCCTCAACTGACCTTCACCGATTACAGCTATGCGTTCACCCAGCGCAATGGCTTCTTCAAAGTCATGCGTTACATGCACAATGGTTATCCGCAGCGCCTTATGAAGCTGGCGAAGCTGCTGTTGAACACCTTCGCGCGTCTGGGGGTCCAGTGCGCTTAACGGCTCGTCAATAAGCAGCAGTTCAGGCTGGGTGATTATAGCCCTCGCCAGTGCTACTTTCTGTTTTTCGCCTCCGCTGAGCGTATCCGGCTTCCGGTGCAAAAGCTTGTCTATTTTCAGCAATGAAACAACCCTTTCAAGCCCTTTGCTTATTTCCACTGCTTTGGTTTTACGCATCCTTAAGCCGAAAGTAATGTTGTCTTTCACTGTTAAATGCGGAAATAAAACATGGTCCTGGTAAAACTATACCGATTTTTCGTTTTTCTGGCTGTGTTCCGGTCACCTCCTTTTCTCTAAGCCATATTTCACCGCTTTTTATTGGATATAGCCCGGCGATAGACTCAAGTAAAACAGTTTTTCCGGCGCCGGTTGGACCAAGAAGTATAAAATACTCTCCATCTTTTATACTAAGGCTGAAATCTGAAAGAATGAATTCGCCAAGGTCCACGCAAAGGTTTTTAACATCAATCATTATTTTTCACCCCTGCTGGCTAATGTCCTTAATGCGATAAACACAGTAATGCTGACAAGGATAAGGATTACGGCTATCGGTCTTGCGTAATCCAGCCCGTATGTTTCAAATCTCTCATATACCAGCACCGGGGCTATCATCGGGTGGTATGCCAGAATTATAACGGCGCCGAATTCGCTTATACCGCGCGCCCACATCATGATGCTGCCCGCCATAATGCTGCGCCATGCCAGCGGGAAGGACACCCTTGAGAACGCCTGCCAGGGAGAAGCCCCCAATGTGCGCGCCACCTTCTCCAACCTGACGTCTACTTTCTTAAAGCCCTCTTTTGCGGAATCTATAAGAAAAGGAATACTGACAAAAAGCATGGCTATAACAATACCGGCTTCAGTATCTACAAAACTTATGCCGATGGCGCCAAAGGCTTTGCCAACAGCATAGTTACGCCCCGAATACAAAAAGCAGCGCGATGCCGGCAGCGGTATGCGGCACTACAATCGGCACGTCTATCAATCCCTCTATCAGCTTTTTGCCCCTGAAATCATATCTTGCCAGCAGGTAGGCAAGAGGCACCCCAAGAACAAAACCAATGGCTGTGGCAATGAGGGCAGCGTATAATGTCAACCCAATGGCGCTGGTAACTTCCGGGTCCAGAATGGTATTCCAAAGCGTATCAAAATCAGTAGCCGAAGAAATAATCATCTTGCCTAATGGCACAACAATAAACAGAAATATCAACAGCCCAAGCAGGATAAAAGCAAGCGTTAGCCGGTTATTTTTGATAGTTTTAATAAATCTTTTCATAGATATGCTAACCGTTTATTTTCGGCATACTCCTTCAAAATATATGGCTCTTTGCAGACTTTGGCCTTAAGCGATATCAACAAACAAGCTCTGGTATCTGTAGAGGGGTAACATGGGGTGCCTGCCGTGTTCGGAGAGCAAAAAAAACAGACGCCTCGTTAAGTTAACGGAACGTCTGTTATTGCGTAACCTTCCTGGTTATCATGGCTCTCCTTTCCGAATACGGGAGGCACAGCGGTTTCCCATTGCGCCCTCTGGGTTTCTTCAACCCAGCGGTTGTTATCCATAACTTTCCAGTATTAGGGCTAACAACTCGAAGAGCTACGCTTATTACATATGCGCTAGCGATTGAGATATTAGCATATACCCACGACAAAAGTCAACCAACTGCACTAAAAGATACTAACAGTCACTTTCGCTCATTATGGGTTTTGGTCAGGTTAATCTAAAGCGCATGGCGCTGCAGGATGAAGCCCATACTTTAACCCTTGGTCATTCTGTGCCGGCAAAAGCAAGCATGAAGGTTGAAAAGGGACCGTTTATTGTAATAAGTGGCGGGGTTCACGGTCTCTCTTGCAGTGCCACGCAAGCTGCCGTTTTAGGGGGGCTGAACCTTTTTTCAATTTGTTCCATTTTTCGCAGGGCAGCAGGAGAGTAACCTTTTGGGAATAATCACAGGTTAGTATAAAAGGGTTAATATTGTATCTGTCTAGCGATGCACCGGCACTCTAAAAGGTTAATCATTATTTGAAAACAAGCCTGTCCGGGAATATCAACACTGGCCATTCCCCGAAGACATCACAACAAAACCCTTTCTACCCGGTGAATCAACATAGTCAATCTTATTTCTATCTGCGAAGGGCTTAACCGAATCAGCAATTAGTATATCAACACCATTGATTTGATATGATTTCACACCATCAATCTCGTTTGACTCTTCCAGAGCCAATCCCAATTGGGGGCCGCCTCAGCCTGAGCCCTGTATCACAATACGCAAATATTTACCTGGATTCTCTTTAAGAACCTCTGTAAATTTATCTCTAGCCATATCAGTTATTTCAAGCATTCTATACTTCCTTTTTATATTTTTTATCACTTTGAGCCGTTTATGAGATTTTATCATACCCGGCAGCAAGCCATGAAACAGTTAAAACCTCTTCAGGGTAAGCCAGCAAACGGTTTATGGGCCGGCGTAGATTAAGCTATGATTATACAGGATTATAAGGAAAAAGGAAACTTAAAAACTGGCAACGATTAGGCTCAAACCAACAACCGGGGGATAAATAGTGGCGTTAAACTTGTTTTGGCGGAAAAGCCGAATTTGATAATTTTTAAATATATATTACAATTGAACAATGTCCTTTATCTATGAGAATTTTATAGACCCTATACTAGAAAATGTAAGGCAATATACACCGGTTTTTGCCGGTATTAAAGCTGGTGACAGGGTGTTAGATGTGTGTTCTGGAACAGGAGCACAAGTTATTGAGTATGGAAAACGTGACATTATTGCTACAGGGATTGATGCAGATATTAACATGATAAATACAGCCCTAAGAAAGAAAACTAAACAGTCTTCATCAATCACTTCCTTTTATTTAGCTGATGGGGCTAACCTGCCATTTAGTGATAATTGTTTTGATTATGTTTCAATATCATTTGGAATTCATGATAAAGGGAGCGGGATAAGGAGTAAGATTGTTAGCGAAATGAAGAGAGTTGTTAAAAAAGATGGAGCCCTTATCCTGATAGATTACCAGGTCCCATTACCCAAAAATATCTGGGCTATATTTACAAGGACTATAGAATTCATTGCTGGCGGGTCTCATTATCAAAACTTCAAAGATTATATGAATAACGGTGGACTTGATACTATCTTAAAGAATCATCACCTGGTTAAGAAAAGGGTAGATTATTTAAAAAATGGTTTAGTGATAATCATTAAAGCAAAAACCATAAATTAGCACAAACAAAGCAGCAACGAGGGGGGCTACCTTATGGAAAACGAACGAATTAAAGAAATTGAAGAATCAATTGCTGAGCTAAAAGCTAAGTGGCCGGCTCATTCCACACCGCCAAGTATGTGGCAAAAATTAGAAGAACTTGAAGAAAATTTGGAACAAGCCAAAAAAGAACTGGACCAAAAAAATCGATAGGGGTGTAAGCCTTGTTTTAGAAGTAGTTTTTTGAAATTTCACATACTATCATATAGACTATATTGAGAACAGGGGATTAATAGTTTTAGGGATTGGTAAGTGTATAAATTGGAAGACCAGATTAAAAACATGGCTAAAGAAGCCGGAGCGGCTTTGGTCGGGATAGCATCCAAGGAAAGGCTATACGATGCTCCCCGGTCTGCTAATCCAGATTATCTTTTACCATCAACACAATCAATTATTTCTTTTGCAATAACATTGGACAAGAAAACCATAAGAGACTTTATGAGCAAGAAAGATTGGTTATCCCACTGCGAAGAACGGAAACAACTGGCAAGGTCACTTTATAGTATCGGTGATTGTCTGGTAGATTTTCTGAAAAACAAAGGCTTTGAAGCTATTTATGTAGATCTTAATAATAACTTTCGCCGCGAACCAGGCGCCAAAGATGTCACTGAAATGACAGAGTTTATACCTGAATTTTCTCATCGGTATGGCGCCGTAGCCGCCGGCATAGGGCGGCTTGGCTGGAGTGGTAACGTACTGACACCTGATTATGGCGCACTTGTGGAGTTAGGCACAGTGCTGACGTCAGCTAAACTTCAGCCTGATCCTTTAATGGAAAATAATCCATGTGACCAATGTAAACTTTGCACCGCTGTATGTCCGGTGCAAATGATTCATAATAAGAAGACAATAAAGGTAAGAATTGCTGGTATAGATGAGGTAATTGCAGAGAAAAGAGCTAATACCTGCTGCTGGATAGGTTGCACCGGTTATCAGGGCCTCGCGCCAAACGGAAAGTGGTCTAATTGGAGCCCATACCGTTTGAGCCACTTATTACCCCAGGATAAGACCGAGCTGGACTCCCTTAATACACGACTGCAAAAAGCAGATCCGCAAATGCATCTTGAGGATAACAGTTTTGACAACTATCGAGCTGCTATGTTCAATCCCGATTGGTTCACAAATACGGTTTGTGGTAATTGCAGGCTTGTATGCTGGCAAAAACGTGAAGACCGAAAGATAAATAAAAACCTGATTGTCAATTCTGGTATTGTTGTATTGAATCCGGATGGCGAACATGTCGTTGCTGATGATGAAATAATGGAAATAGAAACCCCATACATAGTTAGAGTAGCGATGCTGAAAAAGGAATATGAAAAAGCAATGACCTTAAAGAAACCAATAAATAAGATACATGCAAAGGCTCCAATTGATATTGAAGTTTTATCCCATATTTTTAGTAAACAGAAGTAGATAATTGAAAGACATAAATACAAATGGCAACGGGTAGGTTTGAACCTGCAAACAGTAGTGCCATTAAACTGTTAGCTAAGTTTCAGAAACCGAATTCATAAACGATTCTGCTGCGCTTTTTATCGGCTTGTTACTTGTTCTACTATAATCAGAGAGTTGACTTTTCTTAGTATTTTTGACATCTATTCAATATAAGTAATAATATGAATATATACACTTGCTAATAGTCTATTTCTTCTTAGATATAGAATTAGCTTATTTTGAAGGTATTCTATGGATAAATTCAAACCACATAATATGATTACATCTGGTTGCAAGATAAATATATCCAATCACTGGGATAGAACCGTTATCCAAAATGCCCCCGATGGCTTCCTTCTTATTGAATACCCGGGGGGAGACATCCTTGATGCTAATGATTCCTTCTGCAATATGCTGGATTACAGCCACGAAGAACTCCTCTCTATGAATATAAGAGATATTGAAATTGGCTTTGATGGAAAATCCGAAACAATACAGAGGAAGATCTCTGATATAGAAGAAACCGGAGAAGTTTCCCTTGAAACCCGCCATAGATGCAAGAATGGGGAAATAATAGACGTTGCCGTTAACCTTAGATATCTGGAAAAAGGTTTGTCTTTCTGTTTCCACAGAGATATTACAGAACAAAAGAGAAAAGAAAAGACGGAACAGGCAAACCGCAAACAAGCAGAAGCAGCTCTAAGAGAATCAGAAGACAGGTACCGCACACTTATTGAGCTGGGGAACAAGATAGGTGAAGCCGTCATCATGCTCCAGGATATTGATGGCAGAGAGGGCATGCATACCTATATAAGCAGCCAGTGGCCCCAGATTACAGGCTATTCTAAAAAAGAACTGTTAGGCATGTCTTTCTTTGACCTTGTAAGTAAAAATGATAGAGACCTCTCTATAAAAAGACACCGGCAGAAGATGTCTGGAAAGACTATATCGGACCTCTTTGAATTAACCATCATACGCAAGGATAATAAAAGTGTTCCCATTGAAGTCACCAGTGCGGTAACCAGTTACAGAAGTAAGCAAACCAATGTAGTTTATATAAGAGATATAACTGAACGTAAAAAAGTAGAACGAGAACTTTGTATTGAAAGAGAAGGTTATAAAGAACTATTTGATTACAATCCAATAGCAACTATTGAATATGATGCTTCTGAACTTAAAGACTACATTGATGAGCTAAGCCGGCAAGGTGTGTCAGATTTTACTGAATATTTCCGTAGTAATCCGGATAAAGCAATATATGCTATAAGCAAAGAACATATAATTAGAATGAATAGATGTGCAGAAAGTTTGCTGGGGGGCAATATTACACAAGTAAAAGAGAACATTAAGGCTTTAGTAAATGCTGAAACACCTAACCAGAATAGATTTAACGTTGAAATATTTTCAGATTTTATTATCAGGTTACTACTAGGGCAAAAGAGTCTAAGTAGCGAGCTTCCCATCATAACACTTTCGGGTCATAAAAAATACGTATTACAGCAGATTTCCATTATGCCGGGTTATGAAGACACTTGGGGTAAAGTGATTACTGCGGATATAGATATAACAGAACGCAAGAAAATTGAACATGAACTGGCGATTTACCGGAATCATCTTGAAGATATGGTAAAAGAGCGCACGCTGGAGATTGAAAAAGCTAAGAGTAAACTGGAGGAGCTTTATAAATCTGAGCGTAAATTGCGCCAGCAACTTGAGAAACAAACAAAGCAACGCGTTGTTTTCACCAGAGCCTTGGTGCATGAACTGAAAACTCCACTCACCCCTATTTTATGCGCGGCAGAGGAATTAACCAGCAATTTACAGGAGGAACCATACGCAAGCTATGCCAAGAGTATCCACTACGGAAGCAAGCAGTTAGGGCAGAGGGTTGATGAACTTTTAGATGTTGCCAAGGGAGAAATCGGTATATTAAAGCTTAACTGCCGGGATATTAATTTATTAGATTTACTAAAAGAAATTTCAGAATACATGTCACTTGAAGCTACTAAACGTAAGCAGAAAGTAAATTGCAAATTTCCAAGCTCTGTAAAAACGATTTATGCTGATTCTGAAAGATTGAAGCAAATAACTTTAAATCTCCTGGCTAATGCATTCAGGTTTACTCCGGAAGGGGGATTAATATCCTTAATTGTAAGGAAGAACAAAAATTCTATGCTGTTTCAGGTTACGGATAACGGCATAGGCATGGATGAAAAAGTTAAACAAAAACTGTTTCAGCCCTACGAGACAGCCAGAAGTGACACAACCGGCTTAGGCGGCTTGGGAATCGGGTTGTCGTTGTGTAAAATGCTTGTGGAACTTCATAAAGGTGAAATAAAGGTAATCAGCAAAAAGAACCAGGGAACAAGAGTTGCTTTTACTATACCGCATTCTTATACTAAATAGTTTTAGATATTTGGAGAATTAATGCAGTTAGTACTCATAGAAGACGACCAAGGCATTGTTGAGTTAATTCAAACAATACTAAGGGTAGGATTTTCAGACATGAACGTAAGGGCAACACATCTGGGCGCCCGTGGAATAGAGCTTGTTCAGGAATTGAAACCAGATGCCGTTATTCTGGACCTGGGGCTTCCGGATATAAGCGGATTTGAAGTTTTAAAAGAAATACGGGATTTCTCTAAAGTGCCGGTATTAATCATAAGCGTAAGGGCAAACGAGACTGCAATTGTAGATGGGCTTGGATTGGGGGCAGATGACTATGTCGTCAAGCCGTTCCGCCAGCTTGAACTCTTAGCCCGCCTGAAAAATATGCTACGGCGGAAAGAAGACGGCAGCGAAAACCTGTCTGCCGCATATGGGGCTTGGCGTTTTGGGAGCACTTTACAGGAATTATACTATGGCGATTCCTGCGTATTGTTAACCAAAGTAGAAAGCAAACTGATGTATCAACTTGTCATTAATAAAGGTAACGTAGTCACTGTATCAGCTTTATCAAAAGCTATCTGGGGGAATGATTACGCCATAAAAGATATTAAGGTCTATATATATCGTCTTCGCAAAAAATTTGAACATGACTTTAAAAACCCGCGCATTATACTTAGCAAGCCAGGCATAGGCTACTATCTATCTAAATAATCTATTCAGTATGATTTATTCTTCATAAATAGCCTATATCTCCATAATATTATATCTATATATAGCACTTCCTTTATATTGACACTAAATAGTCACCACTTATTCACCTCTATATACTGCATTATAACCGTTAACCGTGTTTAAATACCCAGTATTTATCTAGTATTCTTGCAAAATTGTATGCAATTATTCCAGATAATCTGCTTAACAATCAACCCAAAAACGATTACTTGCATCAAGCGTCCTGCTTTACCAAGAAAACCACAATAAAAGGAGTAACTATTGAACGAAAACCATAAGACAATCTCAATAAAAGAGGGAGCCAATAATAACGGAATGGATAAAGAACGTACAACCATCGGTCTTAAGATAACCACAAAATCCAAGCTGGATAAGAACAGGGCTCCAGGGCAATGTTATGACGGATTTATATGCCAGCTGGTTGACTTGTGGGAAAAAACCATAGCGGCAGTGAATAAATAATAATTTTTATATAGCG
The DNA here is from genome assembly GCA_963674855.2 of Dehalococcoidales bacterium. Classification (GTDB taxonomy): domain Bacteria; phylum Chloroflexota; class Dehalococcoidia; order Dehalococcoidales. The sequence continues at coordinate 297,023 of CAXXST010000002.1, read as the reverse complement.
AAGAATGGAGGTGGTGTCTATAAGTCAGCAGATTAGCCTCATTAAACACCAATCATAATTAACAAAGGTCGAAAAGGAGTTCATATAACGATATGACTGAAAAAAAGAATAACAATTCCGGCGGAATATCCAGAAGAGAGTTCCTGAAAGACGCCGGTCTATTGGTTGGCGGCAGCGCCATCGGCTCTACAGTTCTGCTGGCTGCCTGTGGCGGTGATACAGAAACAGTAACCGAGAAAGTAACCACCACAGTAACAGGCGCAGGGGAGACCATAACCAAAACGGTTACAAATGAAGTAACCAAAACAGTGACCGCAGACGGCACAGCTCCATCAACCGGCTTGAAAGAGATAACACTAACAATAAACGGGCACAAGACTACGCTTGCAGTTGATCCCGGCTGGGATTTGAAGCATCTGCTTCACGATAGACTTGGTTGCATCGGTGTTAAAGATATGTGCGGAGGAGTTGGAGCTTGCGGAGCATGCTGCGTTATCATAGACGGAAAAGCGGTTCTTTCCTGCATGACACTGGCAGTTGAATGTGACGGCAAGACCATAGAAAACTCAGAGGGAATTGCTGCATCTAATCACCCGATTGTTGACGCCTTTATCACTAACAATGCTTTTCAATGCGGCTACTGCGCGCCTGGGTTTGTGGTTTCAGCAAAAGCATTGTTAGACCAAAATCCCAACCCGACCGATGACGAGATAATTGAAGCCCTTAAAGGCAACCTATGCCGGTGTACCTCATATCCACGAATGGTACCGGCTGTCAGGACGGCTTCTCAGCAGTTAGGAGGTTCAGAATAGATGTCAAACCTACAGCATAATATAAACATTGTATCTGCCCAAATACCATATGACAAAGACCCGCATGCCAAAAAGGAATATGACTGGGTTGGCAGGCGTGGCTGCCGCCTTGTAGATGGGTTTGATAAAGCCAGCGGCAGGGCGATATTTCCAAGAGATACTATTGTACCGGGAATGCTTTATGCCAGGGTGTTGTCCTGCCCTCATGCCCATGCCGTCATAAAAAGCATGGACACTTCAGAAGCTGAAGCCATGGAAGGCGTGCGCTATATCCTGAGATATGATGACCCGAATCCGGCAGCGGGGTTTTACGTTGCCCAGATAGGCTATTTTGAAGGTGAACTGATGGGTGTAGCTATAGCTGCCGACACCGAAGATATAGCCGAGGAAGCCTTAAGGAAGGTAAAAATAGAATGGCAGGTTCTTCCCTTCGCGCTTGAGTGTGAAGACTCTATAGTAGAAGGTATGCCCATTTTGAAAAACTTCCATGCCATCAAGGTGCCCGGAATGCCGGCGGATACCAACCATTTCAAGGGCACCAGCGCCAACCAGTACCTTACAGACTGGCATTTACCCGGTGATGTTGATGAAGGATTTCAAAATTCTGACCAGATAGTTGAGTTCACATGGCGCCGGGAAGAAAATATTTCGGCTGTCCCCTGCTGGGCAAGCCTTGCCGTTTGGGGCAATATGCGAAATAACCAGAGCAGTGAAGGTCCGGTTACACAATTATACAACTATAGACCCGGTAACTTTGGCGCCGGTTTTCTGGCTGAAATTATACCCTCTGGTATTGCCCCAATGCTAGCTTCATATACGGGCAAAAATGTGATTTGTGTTCAAACCCCCAGAGCAGCGCACAATTGTTTTTGCGCTGATGATTCAGGCACGGTTAAGTGCAAGGTCGGCTTCAACAGCGATGGCACTATAGTTGCAGTGCAGATTGACCCCTGGTACTTTAACCGCACCTATCAATCTGGTATCCAATGGTTGCATAACAGCACGAAAATCCCTAACTTAGGGATTAACTACAACGGCGCTTATGTCAACAGACCCATAAACCTGCCCAACAGATCAGAGCAGAGACCCAACACCTCAACATACGATATGGTAATAGCTCATGTAGCCGCCGCGCTGGAGATGGACCCCTCTGAAGTTGCCAGAAAAAACAATGGCTTTGAAGGGCATGACCTGGAATGGCTTGCGCACCACGCGGAGGAACATGGCTTTACATGGGTGGACAGCCAATCACAGTGTATCAATACTGCCAAAGAAGCAATTGACTGGGATGCCAACTGGAGTGCAAAACCCGGTGCCAAGACCCTCCCTAATGGTAACCTGCAAGGGTTAGGATTTTCAGGGGGATATCTTAACTGGCACAGCACCGCGTTTGCTTCGGATGTAGGCTTAAGCCTGGATTCCAGCGGCAAGGTGCATATCATCAGTAAACAGAACGAATATGGGTCCAACCACAACACCACCTATTGTCACGTTGTGGCTGAAGAGCTGGGCTGTAAATATGAGGATGTTCACCTGAGGCCTAACCACCAATATGACAGTTTTCATCTTTTTGACCAAGGTGGTTCGGGCGGTTGTGCCGTCAATACCCATGCGGTGGCGAAAGCTGCCCGCGTGCTGAAGCCGCAAATACTTGAACTTGCCTGCCTTGAACACACACTGCTTCCAACCAATGATGGCAGCCAAGAGCTTGACGGCGTTTACGGATATGACCGCTGGCCGTTAAGGATGACTTCTCTCTTCCCGGGTCTAAATCCTGAGGATCTGGATATCAAAGACAGTATGGTATTTGAAAAAGCCAATCCAGACAACGCACAACCCCTGGCACTGGTTGCTTCAAGGACAGGAACGGTATCCAGCGGAAGGCATGCCGGTATCCCGTTCGGCTTCGCCTTCCAGGGACAGGGTATTTATGGAGACGAACATGACAGACCTGAAATGTCTCGCATGTGCAACATGAGCCTGATAGAAGTTGATCCTGAAACCGGACAGATTATCGTTAAGAAATCTGTCGCCGTAAACGATGTAGGCAAGATTATTCAACCCGAATCCTGCGAAGGTCAGATATACGGCGCTGCCATTATGGGCATTGGCAGGCAAATACTGGAAGAAGCGATATACGATCCGGCTACCGGCGTCAAGCTGAACGATAATCTTATAGAGTACAAATGGCCTACCCTGGATTATGTTCAGACTGTAGAAGCGCATCCACTGGAAAATGAGCTTGGCTATGGCGCTTATGGCTGTACAGGTGTTGGTGAGAACCAATCCGATTGCGCCGGACAATCAATCACATCCGCCCTGTATAACGCCACCGGTAAGTGGGTTTTGGATTGGCCGATGACGCCTGATAAAGTCCTCAAAGCGTTGGGGAAGGCATAGGAGGTAGAAAATGAAACATTTTGATCATATAAACGCAAAGACTGTAGAAGAAGCAACCTCAGCGCTGGCTGGCGGCAACGCGGTAGTAAACGCCGGCGGGACAGACCTTCTGGGCACAATCCGCACCGCTATCCTGCGGGACTATCCGGAGATGGTAGTCAACATCAAGACTATCCCCGGTATTGATGAGATAAAAGAAGAAGGCGGCATGCTGAAAGTTGGCGCATGCGCCACGCTTGAGGAAATCGCCAAGAACGAGACTATTAAGTCCAAGTATGCTGCTTTGGCACAGGCAGCTTACCGGACGGCTTCGCCGCATATCCGGGCAGCCGGTACCATCGGCGGTAATATCTGCCAGCTTAACCGCTGCTGGTATTTCCGTAAATACGACAACAGGTTTGACTGCATCAGAAAAGGCGGCAATATGTGCTATGCCATGGCTGGAGAAAACAGGTATCACTCTATCTTCGGCGCGGTTAAAGCCTGCGTTGCCGTTAACCCCAGTGACACCGCCCCGGCGCTGGTAGCCCTTAACGCCACCATTAAAACCAGCAAGAGGGATATCGCCGCTGATGATTTCTGGGATGTAGCCATACCCGGCTCAACCGTGCTGGATGATGATGAGATAGTCACTGAAATCCAGATACCAGAACCAGCCGGTAAAAGCGCTTTTGTTAAGTTCGCCTTAAGGGCGACAATTGATTTCCCCATTGTCAACTGCGCTGCTTCTATTGGCAACGGAGAAGCCAGTATCTGCCTTAACGCTGTCCACAACAATCCTTACCGGGCAACAAAAGCAGAAGAGGCTATCGCCGGACAGACGATAGATGAAGCCAGTGCGGATGCCGCCGGTGCTGCCGGTGTGCAGGGCGCTACAAAACTGGCGCACAACAACTACAAGATACAGATAGCCAAGACCATGATAAAGAGGGCGATACTGGGCTGTAAATAGAACGTAGATTAGACTAAAAATTGTTGAATCAATAGGTTAGATTCGGGGGTGGGGAGGCTTGTTATATATCCCCCGCCCCCGATAACTGGTATTAAATGAACATATAACTTGAATAATGTGAGGATAGCTGAATGAAACTGGAAACAGGCAACTGGGGAATATGGCTCTTTCGCGTTTTAGTTATTGCCGCCATAGCACTGATGATAACATCCTTCACTATGCCCTGGTGGATAGCTAGATTTGCTGATGATGTCACCAGTATTGATTCTCAAAGCGCCGGGGCAGTTAATATATACGGCTGGGGATTGCGCCATAATCTGACAAGGCTGGCTTCATATGTGCAGGGTGATATCACGCCATTTTATCAGACTGTGCTCGCCTGGGCTTATATAGGATTAAGCGCAGGGTTGGCTCTTTTTTTCACCTGTCTGAAAGGCAAAAAGGGACAACTGCTGCCTGGAATCATTGGCGCTGCATATATCATATATGTAGCTGTTGCCATTTTTAAGGTTGTTTCCGAGCGCATCGCCTATGTCCAGATACCCCTTGAAGGGTTGATTGTATTTCCATTAATAGAACAGGTTGGTTCTATCACTGTGCTGACAAGCCTTCAGCCCGGTTATTATTTAGCATATGCGGCAGGGAGTATATTGATAATACTGGCATTGTTTCGTGGTATATTTGGCATCAAAGCCTGCAATAACGCTTAACGCTAATGTATAGCGCAATTAGTGCAAGAGGATTTGAATAATATGAATAATAGTATAATAGGCGCAGGTATGAATAATTGCGAACGCAAGGATGAGGATAAACCGTTTATTTCAACCGGCTGGCGGCAGGAGTATGACAAGCTCTGTGGATTCATCTCTGAAAATAAACAGATTGAAATAAGCGGTAAATCAATTAAAATCCCCCCCAGCGATAAAGCTGCTTTCTGGGAACTATTCGATGCGGTCAGGTTGAGTTTTTTATCCGGCAATTTCCAGCCTTTTCTTGAACAGGCAAATACCCTCAAGTGTGATTATCAAAACGCCGTAACGGATTTGAAGAAACGCCTGGATGTGGATTTATCCCAGACGTCCGGAAAGGGAGGATTCCTATCGGACACAGAAAACGCATCAATAAAAACTATGTTTGACCCCCTGTTTGGCTTAATTACCGGCAGTATAAGCATAGAAACATTTGAAAAAAAGGCATACCATGAGCTTAACGCTTTCTTTGAAGCGGCAATCCAGTCTGGCTTTGAACAATACGTGGTCCTCAGCTTGATGCATTTATTAAATGCAAACAGCTTGAAGGCTTCACGCAAAAACGAAACTGCCTATAAACAAATCCTTGGGATACAACTGTCAAAAAATCCTGACAACAAGGATTTTGGTAAACCAACGCCGGTGCCGGAACTATTCCAAACCAATAAAATAGTTTACGAGCGTCCGCAAGCTGACCCTTTGTTAACGCCTGATTTCATATTCTACTCTAAAATATTGAAGGCAGATGTTGCTGTTAGATTCGGATACCGTGAAAGCATATTTGACGCATGGACCGTAAGCGCAGATAGGGAATGGTTACCCGTAAACTCCATGAATTCATTAAGCAGCAGCACTATATTCTTATATGCTGACAGCAATCCGTTGAATATTGCCTTAGTAGCAGACGCCAAACGTATATGCAGACCTGATTTAATTCTGGAATGCAGAGGGTTGAACGAATGGTGGAAAGAAAATGAGCTAAGGCAGATAAAGCAAAACCATGAAACCCTTAAGCCGAATTTGGGGACATATATAATTTCTCGCTTCAGTTTGCCCGAAGCAGCCTATAATGCGCTGGCGGCAAATGCAGCCCCAGAGGATCAGGAGCAAGGGATACACATTCTCAGCATTGACAGTGATCCATCCGGCTTGAACCCTGTTATAGATGCGCTGACACAACTAACCGGGGTGGGGAATAATTATCAGGCAAATAATTCCAAGCCATCAAACCCTTTTGAGAATTGTTTGAAAACGATACAGAACTCTGTATCAAAATTCTTTAAAAGTACTTTTAAGGTAAATCACTAATATTACAAGCAAGGAATGACCAACACCGAAGTAGTTTATCACTAAATATTTAAGGAGAACAGGGAATGAAAAAAACACTGTTTTATTTATTAATGGCTGTTGCATTGGCAATTATACCGGCGTTGGCTGCTTGCAATAGCCGCGAAGCCGCCAATCAACAACCGAAAACCACAAATATTCAACCGCCTGCGGCAACCACCACGGCTTCCGATTCCGGAGACGCTTTGGTGGTGTCAATTGAGAACCATCCGGGGCAGACAGATGATTCACTATGTAACATCTGCCATCCAGAACCTTACACTTATCCTGCAGATCACGAAGGGCGTGCTTCCGGCTGCCTGGCATCCGGCTGCCACACCCTATCATCAACGACCATAGCCACCGGCGTCCCCCGGGTAACGTGGGTACCGGGATGATAAAGCGAACTTTCACACCCTAATCAGTTCCGCCATAACCTCTCAGGCAAACATAGTTGTATCTGGTGAACGTTGGGGGGGGGTTAAGGCTTTCATTATCCAATTGGTAATATCAAAAGTGACTGATTTGTGCTTTAAGAATTGTACAAATAGAGGGCTTTATAGAGGTTTAATCTGCCTTACCCTCTACCTTACAGGATAGCAGGAAGTCACCTATAGCTTGCTTAACATTAACAGACATTGAACCTCTCCTTCTTCTCGTTTAGTTGCGTGAGAGAGTATACGAGAACTCATACAAGGTCAATAGGGATGTGGGGAAGGTTTTGGAGCAAGAATATATGATTATGGTATTGGGTACTTGACAAAGATACTAAAAAGTGCTAATAATATTAATTAACACTAATAATTACTTAAAGGAGTAATAGAATGGAAACTGACAGAATGCACAAAATAGAAGTTGATAAGGAGGTTTACGACTTCTTAAAAAAGAATGCTGAGCCGTTTGTTGATAATCCAAATAAGGTGTTAAGAAGATTGTTATCTTTAGGCAAAACCAAATCTAAACCGCTGACTATTGATGGCATACCTGAATTTCGCCCAGCTGTGCCCTCAGCCTTGGAGCAAATATTGCAGGTTTTATCTCTAGTGAAAAATAAGAGGTGCAGTAGATTAGAGGCTACTAGAAAAGTTGCTGAAGCAAGAGGTATAACATATCAAGCTGTCATTGATAAATATACTAGGCAACTAGGCAAAAAAGCATTTGAGATAGACGAGATGTTAATGGAACTAACAATGACTGAGCTAAAAACAATACTTAAAGAAGAGTTTCCGCTATTTACAGCCGACATCAATAGAGTACTTGGAGATTAAAGGTATAAATAAAAATGAGCAAATACGATAGAGAAAAATATCTTGTTAAGCTTAAAGCTAGGGTTCAACACTCCTGTAATGAATGTGGCAAAAGTATCAATATAGGCGAAACATACTATAAAGAGAAAGTTGATATGAGGCCACCACCAGGCCTTGTGCTGAAAAAATATTGTAGTAAGTGTGGTGGTCAAGGCTGATAAAAAAGTGGTGGCAACGGGTGGATTCGAACCACCGACCAAGGGCTTATGAATCCCCTGCTCTGCCTCTGAGCTACGTTGCCATATATGCAAAAACTATTCTATATTTCCGATGTCGGGTTGTCAATAATATCTATTCATGGGTTTATGTCAGCGCCCGCGTTTCTCATATTCCCGGCACCAGGTTGCATTAGGTCGCTCTGGATTGCGGCAGGCGCTGCGCCAGTTCCACTTACAACTATCGCACAGTAATATATTCATTCCCAACGCCTTTTTTATTCTCAGAATAATCCTGTTTATTAAAGGGGGTTTCATTTTTGCACCATATTGGAGTAAAATAGGCTGTTTACAGTATATCAGTTCGGGTGTTACCGGGTAAAGGATATGATAGAATAAGCCCAATATATCTACAGGGGTAATGCATTATGGCTGCACCTAAGGTTAAAGCCAAAACCGAAGACAGGAAAAATATGGATTCCATTAGCCTTGGGGGTATAAGCTGGGTTGATATCGCCCCGGCAACTCCAAAAGAAATTGATTACCTTTCGCAGAACTACCCCTTTCATCCGCTGGATCTGGACGATACACTCAGTAAAAAACAGCGTCCCAAGATAGATGAATACAAAGACTACCTGTTTTTTGTATTTCACTTTCCGATATACAGAAAACAGGATCAGGTACTTACATCCAGCCAGGTGGCTGTGTTTATCGGCCCAAAATACCTGATTACAATGCACAATGGTGAACTGAAACCACTGGTAAAACTTTTTAAGGAATGCCAGATTGACGAGGAATCACGCCATGAGTATATGGGACAGGGTCCGGGTTACCTGCTCTACCGCATACTGGACAGGCTGGTGGATTACTGCCTGCCGATATTGGATAAGGTCAGCAGCGGTATAGAAGATGTTGAAGACCGCATATTCTCTTACAGGCAGAGGGGCGCCATCCGCGAGATATCGCGCCTGCGGCGTGACGTCATCGCCTTCCGCCGCATAATCTGGCCGATGAGGGCGGTTATCGGCAGCCTGGAGCCGAAAGTGCGTCGCTTTACCGATATAGACCTGCCGGTTTATTACGGCGATGTGGTTGACCATCTGGATAAAATCTGGGACGGGCTGGACGAATACAAGGAGATTATAGAAGGCTTAAGCGATACATACGATTCGCTGGCTACCAACCGCACTAACGAGGTAGTACGGACGCTTACCATTATAGCCACCATTACACTGCCGGTTACCATCGTCGCCACTGTCTGGGGTATGAATATTCCCCTGCCCTTCATGGAATCTGACCTTGCTCTGTTATATGTATCTCTGATAATGTTCGTAATCATATGCGGAGTCCTGTTATTTTTGCGCCGCATTCGGGTAATCTAAAAGCAACGCAATTGCCGCAAGGGGCTTGTTTATAATGAAAATCTCTTATCGTTTTGTAATCATTGCCGCCATATTCGTTACCTGCCTTATAACCGCCAATATAATCGCAGTGAAGATTATAGGCTTCGGCTCTGTTGCCCTTCCGGCAGCGATAATAGTCTTCCCCATAAGCTATATCTTCGGCGACATCCTGACAGAAGTCTATGGTTACAGACAGGCGCGCCGGATTATCTGGCTGGGCTTTGTCTGCAACCTTATATTCGTCTTATTTGCCTGGATTGGGCAAATACTGCCGGCGGCGGGCTTCTGGGGCGAACAGGCGGCTTATGAAAGCATACTGGGCTTTGCCCCGCGCATACTGGCGGCTTCTTTCTGCGGTTATCTTGTCGGCGAATTCGTTAACTCATTCATCATGGCAAGGATGAAAGTGCTGACACAGGGACGCTGGCTGTGGGCACGCACTATCGGCTCTACCATCGTCGGGCAGGGGCTGGACACCGCCCTTTTTATAATCATCGCCTTTATCGGCACGCCTTCATTTGCCGTTATTATGATTCTGCATCACTGGCTGGCAAAGATAGCCATTGAAACCATGGCGACACCTCTGACCTATAGAGCCGTCAGCTACCTTAAGCAAAAAGAGAATGTTGACATCTATGACCGCCAGACAAACTTCAATCCCTTTGCTGTTAAGGGGTAGTAAAGATGAAAATAGACTTTCTGGGGGCGCACAACACCGAATCCAAAGACACCCGCCTTGCCGGCCTGCTGATTGATGACGCGCTGGCGCTTGATGCCGGCAGCCTTGCTTCCAGCCTTTCTTTTGAACGGCAACTGGCATTGAAAGCCGTTCTGATAACCCATCAGCATTACGACCATATTAAAGACCTGCCGCTTTTGGGGATGACATTCTTCCTTAATAACGCCGCACTGGACGTTTATACTACCGCCCCCGTCGTTAAGGCTGTTTCAGAAAGTTTATTCAGCGGCACTATCTATCAGGATTTTACAAAAGAGCCACAAGGTAAGCCGTCAATTAAAATGCATGTAATTAAGCCCGATGAAGAGTTTGAACTGGAAGGCTACAAGATTACGCCGCTACCGGTGGCGCATTCGGTGCCGTCTGTCGGCTATAAAATCGTTTCGGCTGACGGCAAAGAGCTGTTTTATGCCGGTGATACGGGGCCGGGGCTGGCGTATTGCTGGCGGCAGGCTTCTCCCCGGTTGCTTATCATAGAGACTACCGCCACCAACAAATACGAGCAATTCGGACGGCAGAAGAAGCACATGACACCCGGTCTGCTGCGTGAAGAACTGCTGCTTTTCAAAAAGATAAGGGGCTATCTGCCGCAGGTGGTGGCTGTGCATATGTATCCGCCGCTGGAAGAAGAAATAAAGGCGGAACTGGCGGAAGTCTCCGCCGAACTGGGCAACGACATAAGCGCGGCTTACGAAGGCAAACAAATTAAGTTATAACCACAAAGGGAGCAATGTCTATGGATGTATATGATACAGTGATTAAACGCCGCTCTATAAGACGCTTCAAGGAAAAGGCAGTGCCTTCCGCCGCCCTTGAAAAATGCGTTGATGCCGCCCGGCTGGCGCCTTCGGCGATGAACAGCCAGCTTTGCGAATACCTGGTGGTTGACGATAAAGAGCTTTTGCCCCGTGTACTGGATGCCGTAGCATCATGGTCCGGCGTTCCCAGACCAAAAGAGGGCTGGTCAGCGCAGAACAGGCCACAGGCTTATATCGTCAGCCTGATAAACAGGGAACTGGCAGAAGAACGGGGCTGCGGCAGCCGTAACGCGGACTTTGACGCCGCCCTGGCAATGGAAAACATGGTGCTGGTTGCTTTAGAGGAAGGGTTGGGCAGTTGCATCATAACCGGAATGGACAGGGACAGGCTGCGGCAGGCGTTAATAATACCGGAAAAGTATGATATCGCTATGCTGCTGGCGCTGGGCTATCCAGATGAAAGCCCGCTTATAGAATCAACCGATAGCTCCATAAAACGCTGGAAAGATGATGAAGGAACGCTTCACGTTCCCAAGAGGCGCTTAATGGATATATTGCATAGGAATAAAATACTATAATAAAGGCTTGATTCCTGCATAGCCTGTTGTTAAACTGCAATGTAGGTAATCAGGAGTTTATATGAAAGTATTAAGCGCAGACGAAATGCGCCGGGTGGAGCAGGGGTGCGCCAAGCTCGGCATTACCACCGATATGCTCATGGAAAATGCCGGCAAGGCGGTGGCAGAGGAAACCAGGCGCATACTGGGCGATATTGATAAAAAACACGTCCTGCTGCTTATAGGTCCCGGCAACAATGGCGGAGACGGGCTGGTGGCTGCCCGCTACCTGCACGATATGGGCGCCAAGGTAAACCTGTTTCTGCCGGGCAAAAGGGCAGCTGACGACCACAACCTGAAGCTGGTTAAGAAACGCAACATAACCTGTAATGAAAGCCTGGAAAAGCTAAGCGAGCTGCTTATATCCGCCGATGCCGTAATAGATGCCCTTTTCGGCACCGGACGCAGCCGCCCGCTGGCTGACGATTTCAAGAAGTTGCTGGAAACAGTGGCTGTAGCGGCTAAAAACCAGCCAGAGCTTGAAGTAATCGCCCTGGATATACCCTCCGGTCTGGATGCCGACAGCGGCGGTTGCGATACCGCCTGCCTGCATGCAAGCCATACTGTTACCCTCGGCTTCCCCAAGCCGGGTCTTTTTAATCTGCCCGGTGCAGGACGCGCCGGTGTAATAAAAGTGATTGATATAGGCATACCGGAATACCTGGCAAATGATGTAACCACCGAACTGATTACCGATGACTGGGCAAGGTCTGCGCTGCCGGTTCGCCCGCTGGAAGCCAATAAGGGCAGCTTTGGCAAGGTTATGATAATCGCCGGGTCAAGAAACTATACGGGCGCCGCTTATCTTGCCTGCAGCGGGGCTATGAGGGTCGGCGCCGGGCTGGTAACACTGGCGGCTGCCGAAAGCCTGCACCCGATTCTGGCGACCAAGCTTACCGAGGCTACCCACCTGCCGCTGCCTGAATCCAACCCTGGAGCAGTATCCGCAGCAGCGGCAGAAACAGTTTTACCGCTGTTGACAGACTACAAGGCGTTGCTGGTAGGCTGCGGGCTGGGCAGGGACGAGGCGACTATGGATTTCAATCGCTGCCTGCTGCTTCAACCGAAGTACAAATTGCCGCCGCTGGTGCTTGACGCAGACGCCATAAACACGCTGGCAGGAACATCCGGCTGGTGGCGGCAGCTTACCGATAACGCTATACTTACACCGCACGCCGCCGAGATGTCTCGCCTTACCGGTATGCAGTTAAAGGATATACAAGCAGACAGAACCGGCATAGCGTCAGACACAGCTATGGAGTGGGGTAAGACGGTCGTCCTTAAAGGAGCATATACTGTTATTGCCGCCGCAGACGGACGGCGCCGTATATGCCCTTCGGCAAATCCGGGGCTGGCATCCGCCGGCACCGGCGATATCCTGTCTGGCGCCATCGCCGGAATACTGGCGCAGGGGTTAAAGCCTTTTGACGCCGCCAGTCTGGCTGTCTGGCTGCACGCCAAGGCAGGCGAAGCGGTAAAAGATGAACTGGGTGACAGCGGCATGATTGCCAGTGACCTGCTGCTGCTGCTGCCGAAAATGATAAAGAAGATGAGAGCAAAGAGGAACGGCAGAAAGATAGAGCATTATGTTATTAGCTGTTGATATCGGCAACACCGAAACCACACTGGGTGTTTTTGAAGAAGAAAACCTGAAAGCCACCTGGCACATAGCCACTGTCATAGACCGCACTGTTGATGAATATGCTACGCTTTTGATTAACCTGCTGAAAAACAAGAGTATTGAAACTTCTGATATATGCGGAGTGTCTATGTGTAGCGTTGTGCCGCCGCTGACAACCACCTTTGAGGATATCTTCATGAAATATTTTAAAATATCACCGCTAATAGTAAACGCCGGCGTAAAAACCGGTGTGCGCCTTTGCATGGATAACCCGCGCGAGGTCGGCGCTGACCGCGTGGTGGATGCCGCCGCCGCACACAGTCTCTACAGCGGTCCTCTTATTATAGTTGATCTTGGTACCGCCACCACCTTTGATGTCGTATCGGCTAAAGGCGATTATATGGGCGGGGCTATCGCCCCGGGGATGTCTGCCGCTGCCGAATCTATGTTTCACCGGGCGGCGATGCTGCCCAGGGTAGAGCTGGCGCGCCCTCAAAAAGCTATTGGCAGCAATACCATAGATGCCATGAAGTCTGGTATCGTTTTCGGTTATGTAGGCTTGGTGGAAGGAATGGTTTCCCGCCTGCAGCGTGAACTGGGCGAAAAATGCCGTGTGATAGCCACCGGCGGTCTGGCAAAACTTATAGCCGGTGAAACAAAGGTAATTGACGAAGTAAACCCGGAGCTTACACTCATCGGCCTGAAGCTTATTCACAGTATAAACCGCGCATAATCCCTGCATACGGCTGCTTTTTAAGGATAGACTTGATACCAGTAATTAACAGGTGTAATATAACCCTTTGAGGTATATATGACGCTAAAGGCAAAAACAATAATATTAGGGATAAGCGGCAGCATCGCCGCCTATAAAGCCGCCGGAATCGCCAGCAGTCTAACCAAAGATGGGGCTAGCGTGAAGGTTGTAATGACCGAAAACGCCGCAAGGTTTATAACACCGATGACACTGCGCACCATCACCGGCAGACCGGTGGTAACAACTATGTGGGATATGGCTTCAGAGTTCAGCGCGGAGCATATAGCACTGGCGCAGGCGGCAGATGTGGTGGTTGTCGCCCCGGCAACGGCGGATATAATTGCCCGGCTGGCAGCCGGCAGGGCTGACGATATCCTCACCGCCACTATACTGGCAACGAAAGCGCCGGTAATCATCGCCCCGGCGATGAACGATAACATGTTCACTAATCCGGTTACACAGGAGAATATTGACAGGCTTAAAGCCAGAAACTTTGTATTCGTAGAGCCCGGCAGCGGCAGGCTGGCTTGCGGCACGACTGGCATCGGACGGCTGGCGGAAGTCAGCCAGATAACAGGCGTCATCAAGCAGGTATTGGGCAGGGACGGTGACCTGGCGGATAGAAAAATCGTTGTTACCGCCGGCGGCACGCGCGAACCGGTTGACCCGGTGCGTTATATCGGCAACCGCTCTTCCGGCAAGATGGGTTATGCCCTGGCGGAAGCCGCCCGAAACCGCGGCGCCGAGGTAAAGCTGATAACGGCGGCTTTATCCATACCGCCTTCGGCGGGTATAGACGTTATCCCGGTGGAGACGGCGCTGGGCATGAAGCTGGCGGTTACCAGCGCGGTGGATGAAGCCGATGCCCTGATTATGGCGGCGGCGGTGGCTGATTACCAGCCGAAAATGGCTGCGAAAAGCAAGATTAAAAAAGATAACTCTACCCTGACGCTGGAGCTTACAAAAACCATGGACATCCTCGCCGAAGCCAAAGGTGATTTTATAAAGGTTGGCTTTGCCGCCGAAACCGAGGATTTAATTCCAAACGCCTGTAAAAAGATCAGAGGCAAGAAACTGGATCTGATTGTAGCTAATGACGTTAAGGCTGAAGGCAGCGGTTTCGGTGCCGATACCAATAAAGTAACTATAATAGACAAAGACGAAAAGGCTGAAAAACTGCCCCTGATGAGCAAGAGGGAAGTGGCAGACAAAATCCTGGACAGGGTGGTGGCGATACTGGAAGATAAGAGTAAATAGAAAAGGTTGTTACAATAGCTGTTACCAAAGAGGGGCTGCTGCTTATATCCAGCCCCTCCGTTTTTATTTCCTGAAATCCCTCTCGGTCTCCCTTTAACAAAGGGAGACGTTTTTATCCCCCTCTTTGTTAAAGAGGGGTCAGGGGAGATTTCACAAAGGAGGTTAGAGGGATTTTAAAATTAAGAGGGATTAAGGGATATTCTTATAATCTTTTGCTATCTTTCCCCAACCCACCCTCTTAAAACTGAACACAAACAAAATTGACAATACCTGTATCAGGGAGTAGATTACCCCGGATGATAAAAAGACTTATGTTTGCCAGCCTTATGGCTTGCCTGTTATTTGGCGCACCCGGCTGTGAAGGCGAAAATCCCTCATCGTCTATACCTGATACGTCCCGGTCAGTCCCCAGAGATAAGGCTTGGGGAATATACGCGCTTGAGCTTGATACCGAAAAGGTAGAGTTGCTTTACAGTTCTGACTCCAAGCTTGAGTTTCTGAATCTGAACAAAGCCGGTGATACATTTGCCTTTTCACAGCAGTTCGGCGGCAACGCCAATGAGAACGAGGAAATATGCTCATTCAACATAAACAGCGATGAATTCAAAAGAATAACCGATAACAGCCTCTTTGATGTCTATCCGGTATGGTCTTCGGACGGCGCCCGGCTTGCTTTCCTTTCCCTGCGTAATGATGACCTGGATATATATGTAATGAAAAATGACGGCAGTAACCAGCAAAAGCTGTATGATTCCGGCAGCCACGATGCGGATATAGACTGGGTGGGAGATAGCATCGTTTTCACCTCCGGTAGCTGTATATGGATTATGAATGATGACGGGACATCGCCAGAACAGATAACACACCCGCCAGATGCCGGCGTTTGGGGCAACGCCAACCTGCCGTTTGGTGATTACGACCCCCGTTTAAGCCCGGATGGTCAGAAAATAGCCTTTGAGCGCCTTGAGGACGATACCTCGCCGCACGGTAATTATAATATATTCGTAATCAATGCCGATGGCTCCGGCGAAACCCGGCTTACGGATAGTGGCTACAGCCAGGGGATTGTAAGCTGGTCTCACTCTGGGGACAGGCTGGTGTTTGTGGTGGGGGCGATAGACGGTGAAGGCAAATACGATATGTATATCATAAACTCTGACGGCTCTGGTATCACCTGTATAAACCCGGACTACTTTCCCCCGGAGCTTCTGTGCCATACACCCATATTCTCGGCTGATGACAGCAGGGTTTTCTTCATTGGGCAATGGTGGGAATAATTTTCTCTTCCAAAAGGTTGGTGGTTTTCTCCAATTAACGCCTGCCGCTTTATAAAGCCGCCTTACTGGTGTATACTGTTTATAGTGAAACAGTTATATTGTCTTTCAAGCTATTTTCATCTTCACCGCCTCCGCAAAGATGATTTTTTCGCATAAGGCTGACGACGCCTTTTTAGCGGGATACCGGGTATTATAAATCTCCTTGCGTTTTATCACCGCAGACACTCCCAACAGGCTAAACAGGCTCTTTGCATATGCCTGCGCCGTCCCGGTTTGAAACCATGAGGCAAAACAACAGGTAAAATGAATATAAAAACAGGATTGAAGTAAAAATGAAACATCGCAATGACATAAGGAATATCGCCATTATCGCCCACGTTGACCACGGCAAGACAACGCTGGTGGATACCATGCTGAAACAGAGCAGGATATTCAGGGATAACCAGGCGGTAGGCGAGCTGATTATGGACAGTAATACCCTTGAACGTGAAAAGGGAATTACTATTATGGCTAAAAATACGGCGGTGATGTACCGGGACGTGAAAATAAATATCATTGATACGCCGGGGCATGCCGATTTCAGCGGTGAGGTAGAGCGTGTTATAAGCATGGCAGACGGCTGCCTGCTGCTGGTAGATTCCGTTGAAGGACCTATGCCGCAGACCAAGTTTGTGCTGCGCCATGCCCTGCAAAGGGGACTGACGACTATCGTCGTCATTAACAAGATAGACAGACCCAATTCACGCATAGCAGAGGTAAACAGGCTTATCCAGGATCTGTTTCTTGAACTGGCTACAGACACAAATCAGCTTGATTTTCACGTTTTGTATGCCAGCGCCAGGGAAGGCATAGCGGTTACCGAACCGGATATGCCCGGCAAGGACATCAGCCCGCTTTTTGATTGCATTCTGAAAAACGTGCCGCCGCCCCATATTGAAAGCGGACCATTCCAAATGCTTGTTTCCAACCTGGACTATGACAGCCACAAAGGGCGTATCGCCATCGGCAGGATATGGAAAGGCAGTATAACCCCCCGTGATACGGTCATCAGGATAGATGCCAAAGAAAACATGGATTCCAGCAAAATCGCCGAGGTGTTTACCTATCTTGGGCTCAAACGCCTGAATGTAGAGTATGCTGAAGCAGGCGATATTGTGGCGGTAACCGGTATTGAAGAGGTCAGTATCGGGGATACCATCGCAGATCCGGCGCAGCCGGAAGCCCTGCCGCGTATTGATATCGGCGAGCCGACGGTAGAAATGACCTTTGGCGTTAACACATCGCCAAGCGCCGGCAAAGAGGGAAGTTTCTGCACCACACGGCAGCTGCGCAAGCGGCTTTACCGCGAACTGGAACTTAACCTCAGCCTCCGGGTGGAGGATACGGCTAGCGCAGACACCTTTATGGTCAAGGGAAGGGGGGAACTGCATCTGGCTGTCCTTATTGAAAACATGCGCCGTGAAGGTTACGAGTTTGAGGTTTCAAAACCGGAAGCGACCACCAAATTAATTGACGGCAAGATTTTTGAACCGATGGAAGCGCTTACCATTGATACCAGGGATGAATACATCGGCATTCTGACCGAGATGCTGAGCAAACGGCAAGCCCGCATGATTGATATGCATAATGACGGGCAGGATAATGTGCGCCTGGTATTTCAGATACCCACCAAGGGGCTGCTTGGTTTCCGCAGTTCTTTTCTCACCTCTACCCGCGGAGAAAGCACTATGAACAGCATATTTCTTGAATACGCACCCTGGCGAGGGGAAATTATATCCAGCCGCAACGGGGTGCTGGTTGCCTCAGAGCCGGGTTGCGCCAATACCTATGGACTGAACAATGCCCAGGGACGCGGGTTGACCTTTATTGAGCCAGGCACCTACGTATACGAAGGAATGATTGTGGGGCTGAATTCAAAGCCACAGGATATTCCGGTTAATGTCTGCAAAGAGAAGAAGAAAACCAATATCCGCTCTTCTACGGCTGATATTGCCGTCAAGCTGACGCCGCCCCTGAAAATGAGCCTGGAACAGTCTATTGATTTCATAAACAGGGATGAACTGGTGGAAATAACGCCCAAGAATATCAGGTTAAGGAAGAAATTGCTGTCCTATTCACAAAGGCTTAGAAGCGTCTCTGCCGCCAAATCAGGCGTAAAATAACAGGCAGGGTTATGCCTGTATATCTCTCCGGCGGATTTATTCCAGCCTGTCCTTTCTACTTTATTTATATTCATTCCTCTTTATTATCAATAAATGTATTGACAGCCATTTTTCCCATATCTATAATCAAATTACTGGTGTTTAATTATCTTCTGCTTCTTACCAAAGGAGGTTTATGATGCCAAAAGATAAAAAGACCTACACAACCGGTTTCGGTTCGCCGATTGATGACGACCAGAATTCAAAAACAGCCGGAAACCCCGGACCTATCCTCATGCAGGACACCCACCTGCTGGAAAAACTGGGGCATTTTGACCGTGAAAGAATCCCGGAACGTGTCGTTCATGCCAAGGGGGCAGGCGCCCATGGTTATTTTGAGGTTACCGCCGATGTTACCAAGTATACCAAAGCAAAGTTTTTGTCTGAAATCGGCAAGAAAACCGAAGTTTTTGCCCGCTTTTCCACCGTAGGCGGCGAAAAGGGATCGGCGGATGCGGAGAGAGACCCGCGCGGTTTTGCCCTTAAGTTTTATACCGAAGAAGGCAACTACGATATGACGGGCAACAATACGCCCGTTTTCTTTATCCGGGACCCCCTTAAGTTTCCTGACTTTATTCATACCCAGAAGCGCCATCCGGGGAATAACCTCAAAGACGCCAATATGTTCTGGGATTTCCTTTCGCTGACGCCGGAATCAATCCACCAGGTTACTGTTCTTTTCTCTGACAGGGGAATACCCAAAACCTTTCGTAACATGAACGGTTACAGCAGCCATACGTACAAATGGTATAACGAAAAAGGTGAATACTACTGGGTGAAATATCACTTCAAGACAGAGCAGGGCATTCAGAACCTTACCCGTGATGAAGCCGCCGAAGTGAAGGGGAATGACCCGGACCATGCCACGCGTGATCTATTCACGGCTATTGAAAATGGTGAATGCCCGTCCTGGCGGCTGGAGATGCAGATAATGACACCCGAACAAGCCGAAAAGTATCGTTTTGACCCCTTTGATGTTACCAAGGTCTGGTTTCATGCCGATTTTCCACCGATGACGATAGGACGCTTGGTGCTGAACCAGAATCCGAAGAATTATTTCGCAGAAGTAGAGCAGGCGGCTTTCTCCCCGGCTAATTTTGTCCCCGGTATTGCCGCTTCGCCGGATAAGCTTTTACAGGGACGGCTTTTCTCTTACCACGATACACACCTGCACCGCCTGGGGGCAAACTACCAGCTATTACCCATCAACCGCCCGAAGAACGCGGTTAACTACTACCAGCGTGACGGCGCCATGATGTATGGCGATAACAGCGGTAACGCCCCGAATTATTATCCCAACAGCTTCGGCGGGCCTGAACCGCAGGCGGATGCCGCTGAGCCGCCGTTTGATGTTTCCGGGCAGGCAGCCCGTCAGCCCTATACCCATCCTAATGACGATTTTTTCCAGGCAGGCGAACTATACCGCCGCGTGATGACGGATGAAGACAGGGAACATCTGGTTGGTAATATCACAACACACCTTTGCAATGCCCAAAAGAGAATTCAACTGCGGCAAACAGCAATATTCTACAAAGCGGACACTGAATACGGCAGCCGGGTGGCTGAGGGGCTGGGATTGGATTTGGGTGAGGTTAAAAGACTAGCCTGTATGTCTCAGGAAGAAAGGGCTAAAGCTACCGCCCAATAGAATTATGCCTTCCTTCCCTGGTATGCGCCTAAAACCCGCCCGTTGCCATTCTACTTTTCAGGCAGTATAATGCGCTGTGTCCAGCCAATATGATACGGGGGCACAGGCTAGAAACTGAAAGGGTAAGATGTTCCGCAGCATTCAATTCCGCATAACCGCTTCGTTCATTATAATAGTGCTGGTAAGTATGGGTATTCTTGGCGTCTATCTGGCAAACTCCTTCCAAAACTCTCATCTGAACAGCCTGCACATCCAGCTTGAAAACGAGGCGAGAATCATCGCCGAAGCCAGCCTGCCGGTTATAAACGAAGCCGCAAATACAGAAGAACTGGATAATCTGGCTAAAAAGATAGGTGGTCAGATTGAAGCCAGGGTTACTATAATTGCCCTTGACGGCACAGTGCTGGCTGATTCCGAAGAAGACCCGGCGGTTATGGATAACCACGCCTCCCGCCCGGAGGTTCAGGCAGCGCTGGCGGGCGGGCTGGGAGAAAGCACTCGCTACAGCACAACCCTGGGACAGAAAATGCTGTATATAGCAGTGCCTGTAACCAGCCAGGGAGAAGTTTCAGGTGTTTCCCGTGTTTCTTTGCCGCTTTCTGCTGTGGATAGCCTGCTAAACAGGACAATGGTTGTTATTTTAATCGCAATGCTGGTGGCCGCCATTGTTGTTATCATCGCCGGTTGGCTGGTTACCCGAACAACAACGCGTCCTATCCGTCAGCTTACCAGAGCCACCGATAAAATCGCCGGAGGAGAGTTGGGGCAAAGGATAAAAATAGAAACCAGGAACGAAGCCGGCGAGCTTGCCCATGCTTTTAACCTGATGTCTCTTAAGCTTAAGGAGCTTGTGGACACCATCTCCAGCGACAGAGCCAGCCTGAAAAGTATCCTTGATAATATGGCAGACGGCGTTATAACGATGGATACCGAAGGCAATGTGGTTATGGCAAACCGGGCGGCTAAAGACATTTTGCAGCTTACGGGGGATATTGACGGTAAAAGCCTTATGCAAGAGGTAAGGGAACACGAGATTAACGATGTTTTCAAAGCCTGCGCCGAAAGCGGCAGCCAACAGACAGTGCAATTTGAAACCATCGCCTCCAGAAAATACCTCAGCGTGATTGCGGTGCCCCTTGCCGAAGCCCAGCCGACAGGTGTATTGCTGCTGCTGCAAGACCTTACCGAGCTTAAAGGCTTGCAGACAACCAGGCGTGAACTCATCGGCAATATATCACATGAATTCAGGACGCCCTTAGCTGGAATTAAAGCAATGGCGGAAACACTGCGAGACGGCGCGATAGATGATAAAAAAGCCGCCACCGATTTCCTTTCCAGGATAGACGCAGAGGTTGACCGCCTGACCCAGATGGTAGCCGAACTTACAGAGCTATCACGTATAGAGACAGGCAAAGCCGAACTCAAACTGATAGAAGTGGACCTTAACCATCTGGCAGAAGAAGTGGCAACGCAGTTAAGCCCGCAAGTTAAGAGAAAAAACCTGAAGATTACAAAATTACTTGCCAAAGACCTGCCGCATATATACGCAGACAGGGCAAGGATTTTGCAGGTGATAATAAACCTGCTTCACAATGCCATCAAGTTTACGCCCGCCGGCGGAGAGATAATAATAACCACCGCCGCCACCAAAGATTCAGTGACAATGAAAATCTCCGACAGCGGAACGGGTATCGCCGCCGAAGACCTGCCGCGTATATTTGAACGTTTTTACAAAACAGATAAAGCCAGGGCGGGGGAAGGCTCCGGGTTGGGGCTGGCTATCGTCAAACATATCATTGAATCTCACAACGGCGCTATCCAAGCCGAAAGCACAGAGGGCAAAGGCTCTGCCTTCAGTTTCAGCCTGCCGCTTTAACCAAGCTCATCATAATTCCCAAAGTTTTAACAAAACTTTAACACAATTTTAAACCAGCCTTAACTGCCAGCCGATACACTACTGGTGTATGACTATGACATGTAGTTTAAGGCTTTTTTTATTGGGGATTAAGAGAAATGCGGCAAAAACAGAAAATTTTACCCAGTTTTAACACGGCTTTAATTCAACCTTAAAACTGGTCTGTTACGATGGTGGAAAAGATGAAAGGAGGTATGAAGATGAAAAATAAAACTTTAGCAATAATCGCCCACGACGGCAAAAAACAGGATATGGTGAAGCTGGTAAAAGCCAACGAACATGAACTTGGAAGCTTTGAGCTTATCGCCACCAGAAGCACCGGCAAGCTGGTTATGCAGTCAACGAGCTTAAATGTAAGGCTTATGCAAAGCGGTCCACTGGGCGGAGACCAGCAGATAGGCGCACTGGTAACCAGCGGTGAAATAGACGCCGTCATATTCCTGCGTGACCCGCTGACATCACAACCCCACGAGCCGGATATAACAGCCCTGCTGCGCGTTTGCGACGTGCATAACGTGCCGCTGGCAACTAACATGGCTACGGCTGAAACTATCCTGAACTATTTTTCAAAGGATACAGACAGCCCGGATAAACCGGCTCCTGAAACCGAATTGCACAAGGTAACCTGCTAGATAAATAACAGACTTTAAGGAGTAAAGATAATTGAAAAAAAGTAAAAAAATCACGGCGCTCTTTACGATGGTGTTACTGGCAACAAGCCTTGTTCTTGCCGGTTGCAACACCGCAAGCCCAACCGTCACCGACACAAAAACCACAACCGATACCGCCACAACAACGGAAACGGCTACGGCTACGGCTACCGTTACCGCATCAGGCTCTTTCAAGATAATCGGCTCTAATACGGTTACACCCCTCTCTGCCGTCTGGGCAGAAGAGTTTATGGCGGCTAACCCGGATGTGGTCATAGCCGTCAGCGGTCCCGGCTCCGGCGCGGGCATTGCCGCCCTTATCAACGGCACCACCGATATCTGCCAGGCTTCACGCAAGATAAAAACAACAGAGATAGAACAGGCTCAGGCAGTTGGGATAAATCCTTACGAGATACAAGTAGCCACAGACGCGCTTTCGGTTATCGTGCATCCCGATAATCCGGTTTCGGAACTGACGATAGCCCAGCTTTCGGCAATCTATACCGGCAATATAACCAACTGGAGTGAAGTCGGCGGCAATGACGCCGAAATTGTTGTGCTTTCGCGCGATACCAATTCCGGGACGCACGTCTTCTTCAAGGAGAACGTAGTGCAGATGCGCGGGCTGGATACAGAAGACAAGAGCCTTGAATACGGCACTAATGTGCTGCTGCTGCCTTCAACCAAAGAAGGGGTGGATGAGGTTGAAAAGAATGAAAACGCCATCTTCTACCCGGGGCTTGGCTATCTTACCGATAGCGTCAAACCACTGGCAATAAAACAGACAGCCGATGCAACCGGTGTCCTGCCAAGTTTAGAAACGGCTCTGGACGGAACTTACCCCATCGCCCGCCCCCTGCTTTACTACACAGACGGTGAGCCAACAGATACAATTAAGGCTTATATAGACTATTGCCTATCCGCCGCAGGGCAGGCATTGGTCACAGATGTCGGCTACGTGCCGCTGCAATAAATAACAGGAGAATATACTGAGGCAAAGAATCTTTGCCACTGCCGCTGAAGCTGCAAGCAAAGCAGGATTGAAGCGGCGGTGGCGTTTGGGTGAAAAGCTTATTGAAAGCTGGATATTTATATCCGGTTTGCTGGCGGTTGTTGTCCTTCTGGGCATAATCGCCCTGCTGCTTAAAGAAGGCTTGCCCGTTTTCGCCTATACTCCGCCCTGGGAGTTCCTCTTCGGCACCCGCTGGTATCCCGTTTCAGACCCGCCCACTTTCGGCATAATGCCCTTTTTCGTTTCCACCTTATGGGTAACGCTGGTGGCTACGATAATCTCTGTGCCTGTCGGCGTTGCCTGCGCCGCTTATCTCTCTGAAGTTGCGCCCACCAAAGTCAGGGAAACCATCAAGCCCATAATTGAGATACTGGCTGGCTTTCCATCTGTTGTGATGGGTTTTATCGGGCTGATGCTGCTTTCGCCGCTGGTGCAAAGCGCTTTTAATCTTAACACCGGCTTAAGCGGGCTTACCGCCGGCATAATGCTTTCTTTTATGAGCCTGCCGATAATTGTCAGCGTATCTGAGGACGCCATGCGCGCCGTCCCGGACGAGTTCCGCCAGGCGTCATACGCGCTGGGGGCTACCAGGTGGGAGACTATAAGATATGTCTCCATACCGGCGGCTCTTTCCGGCATCACAGCGGCGATTATGCTGGGGGTGGGACGCGCCATCGGCGAAACAATGACGGTGCTGATGGTTGCCGGCGGGGCGCTGGCTGTGCCTGTTTCCCCCGCCGAGCCGATGATGCCAATGACAGCCGCCATTGCTTCCGGCATCGGCAACGCCGTACGGGGCGGTTTGCAATACCAGGCGCTTTTTGCCATCGGGCTGATACTTTTTATGCTTACATTGGCAGTCAATATTATCGCAGACAGGGTTATGCAGCGCCAGAAAAGGAAGTTTGAAAGATAGTTATGAATATCAGGGGGTTGAAATCACGCCAGATGACCCAGCGAGCCGCATTCGGTTTTCTGGTTGCGGCTACTGCCATCACGGTTATTCCGGTTATCGTCATTATTTTACAGACCATAATAGCCGGCAGCGGTGCCATAAGCTGGGATTTCCTGACCCAGATGCCCTCGGACGCAGGGAAATCTGGTGGTATTCTGCCAGCGATAGTGGGAACTTTTTACCTTATGCTGGGAACGATAGTCATCGCCCTGCCGCTGGGTGTTATGGCAGCCATTTATCTTGCCGAATATGCCCGCGCCAACTGGCTAACCAAGGCTATAAACATGGCTATCGCTAACCTCGCCGGCGTGCCCAGCATCGTATACGGGCTTTTCGGTCTGGGTATATTTGTTTTGATGTTCAATTTCGGTATGTCGCTATTATCAGCCAGCCTGACACTCTCCTGCCAGGCGCTGGCGATGACAATAACGACATCCAGAGAGGCAATACTGGCGGTCCCCAAAGAATACAGGGAGGGAAGCCTGGCGACAGGCGCCACCAGGTGGCAGACAATAAGACACATTGTGCTGCCACAATCCATGCCCGGTATAATCACCGGCTCTATCCTGGCAATGAGCCGCGCCGCCGGTGAAACGGCGCCCATACTGGTTGTCGGCGCCGCTTTTCTTCTGCCCGGACTGCCAGCTTCACCGTCAGACCAGTTTATGGCACTGCCATATCACCTCTACACACTGGCAGCGCATGTGCCCGGCGTCTCTGACACCACCGTCTGGGGGGTTGCCCTTGTGCTGCTGGCGGTGGTTTTATCATTTAATATTCTGGCGACTATCATCAGATTAAAGTTTCGCCAGCGGAGGTATAACTAATGGAAATAAATACAGAGCTTCTCGGCAACAGGACGAATACGGGGCATAATACCAAGATTACGGCTGAAAATATCAACCTCTTTTACGGCGATTTTCAGGCTTTAAGGGATATAAACATGGAAATACAAGAGTGCGCCATAACATCGCTTATCGGTCCTTCCGGCTGCGGCAAGTCTTCTTTTCTGCGTATCTTCAACCGCATGAATGACCTCATCAAAAATGCCAGAATTACGGGCAACGTTAAACTTGACGATATAGATATATATGCCAGAGATATAGACGTGGTGGAGCTTAGAAAAAAGGTGGGTATGGTCTTCCAGAAACCCAACCCCTTCCCGATGTCTATCTATGAAAACATCGCCTACGGTCCGAAGCGCCACGGCATAAAAAACCGTGCAGAGATAGAGGAAATCGTGGAAAAAAGCCTGAAACAGGCAGCGCTGTGGGATGACATCAAAGACAAGCTGAAGCAATCAGCGCTGGCTCTTTCCGGCGGGCAGCAGCAGCGGCTGTGCATCGCCCGCGTGCTGGCGGTAGAGCCAGAGGTTATCCTGATGGACGAACCGTGCAGCGCGCTTGACCCCATAGCCACCCTTAAAATTGAAGACCTTATGCGAAGCCTGGCAAAGGATTATACTATTATTATCGTAACCCACAATATGCAGCAGGCGGCACGGGTTTCTGACCTGGCGGCTTTCCTGATGATGGAAGAGGACAGAGCAGGCGTGCTGGTGGAATACGGCAATACATCAGAGATATTCACCAACCCGAAGGATAAACGCACCGAAGATTATATAACCGGGCGTTTCGGCTAGGAAAAAGGAGGCAGCAAAGATGGAAATGAGAACAGTTTTTAACAAGGAACTAAGGCAGATACAGAATGACCTGCTGGCAATGAGCAGTATGACGGAAAAGGCTATATCCTATTCCGTTAAAGCCCTTAAAGAAAGGGATATAGAGCTTGCCAACCGCATAATAGAAGACGATAAAAAGATAAACAGCGCCCGCTTTGAGATTGAGGAAAAGTGCATTAAACTTATCGCCACACAGCAGCCGATGGCGGGAGATTTGCGGACTATTATCGCCGTTTTGAATATTTTGAGTGAAGTGGAACGTATCGGCGACCACGCCGAAGGGAATGCCAAAATTGTCCTTATGATAGGCAACGAGCCGCCGCTTAAGCCCCTTATAGATATTCCGCGCATGGCGGAAAAAACCATAGATATGCTGCACCGCAGCCTGGGCAGCTTTATAGAAAGAGATAAAGACACCGCCATGAAAATCGCCGCCGAAGATGATGAAGTGGACGAACTTTACGACCAGGTCTTCCGCGAACTGCTTACCTTTATGGCGGAAGATCCCAAAACAATTACGAGGGCGACGCGCCTGATATGGGTGGCGCACAATCTGGAGCGCAGCGCGGACCGCGTTACCAATATCTGCGAGCGTATAGTCTACATGGTTACCGGCAAGATGCAGGAAATCGGCGCTTCCAAGTATTAGCCCCGTTTTTTATCCAGCCTGCCTGATACCTTTTACCCGCCTTTTTATATGCGCCGCCCTTTTCTATTGTTAAGCTATAGTCTAAAATAGAGAGTATAATAAAATATTTGATATGGGGTGAATATATCTTGTCTTACAATGAAGGCCGCATAAGCAAATTGAGTAAAGAAGATTTTGAAGCAGTTCAGGCAGAGGGCGCTGCTATCTTTGAATGCATTAGCGATAATATGCCGAAAGGGCATGATAGTAAAGAGGTGCAGGCGCAGATAGTAAGGTGGCGCAACTGGCTGGAGAACTTTGCCGAATATTCCGATGAAGCTGTGCTGGGGCTGGGGCAGGCTTACAGCCAGAACCAGAAGTTCATAGATGTATTTCAGAACATACACGAAGACCTGCCTGATTTTTTAACCAAAGCCATAGAATATTATTGCGCTGAAAACAAAAGTAAATCCGATGAGGTCTGAAGCCGCAAGCGTAGGGCAATACCTTTCAGAATTGCCGCCGGAACGCCGGACGGCAATTGAGGCGGTGCGAAAAGTCATCCTTGATAACCTGTCGCCGGGATACGAAGAGGTGATGAACTGGGGAATGATTACCTACCAGGTGCCGCTTTCCGTTTACCCGGATACCTACAATAAAAAACCGCTTATGTACGCCGCGCTGGCTTCCCAGAAAAAGCACATGGCGCTTTATCTGACCGCAATCTATATGGATGGCCATAAGAGAGAAAGCTTTATAGAGGCTTATAAAGCAAGCGGCAAAAGGCTGGATATGGCAAAATCGTGCGTGCGTTTTAAAAAGCTGGAAGATTTGCCGCTGGCGTTAGCCGGTGAAGCAATAGCGTCTTATGGCGTTGATGATTTTATAGCGCGGGTCAAGAAGATAAGGCAGACACCTAAAAAGCGTCCTGCATAAATCTTTATTAAAGCCGAATCCATCTGCCGTTTTTTCTATACCGTTTTGGGCTTTCTTATCATCGCTACCAGCTTGTCATTTGTATCCGGCACGACAAACTCCTCGGTTACTTCAAAACCGAAGCGCCTATACATAGAGACATTTTTTTCGCCTTCCGTTTCAAGATAGCAGGGTAAGCCCTCTTTATCAATAAGCGGGAGCATTTCATTGAGCAACCGGCTAGCATAGCCCTTGCCCTGGTGTTGCGGATCAACCGCCAGCACCGCCAGATACCAGTGTCTGCCGGGCATCAGATCTTTGTGCTTTTTTTCTATATAGCTTTCATAAGCCCTCATTTTCATCAGGGGTTTGATTCCCACCCTGGCTGCCTGCCAGACAGCCCCGGTAGTCAGTATGCGCCAGAAGGGTCTCTGCTTTCTCCTGTCCGAACGCATCCAGACCGCAATACCTTCCAGCTGCGGCGAGGTTATGAAAGCCACGCTGTAATCATAATCACGGCGCAGATAGTATTCATTTGCATATGGTTCTTTCAGTTTTCTTTCCTGCGGGTCAGGGATGATGTCTTTAAGCTCATCTTTGAATGCCCGCGAAAGCATCAGCACCGCCGCCTCAATATGCTTCTTTTCTAATCTAATCAAAACTCACCTTGATAAATTATATTTTTACGGGGTTACGTCTGCTATGGCATTCACCGTTGTGTACCAGTTATAGGTTTCGCCGAAGTTTTTGGATGCAGACACCTGCGCCCAGGTTAAATCCTCCCAGGCATTGTTCAGGATATGGTTGGCAGGATCATAGGCGCCGCCGCCCACCTCTTCCGGTATGGCGCTGTTGGGAGTAACGGATACACGCACACGGATATTCTGTTCCTTATATAGCTTGAAGCTGCCTGTTATACTGCCTGTAATGCCTGAACTATTTGTGGTTTGAAGCCCATCTACACGTTCTCCGCCGGCTTTAACAATGCTGATTTCCACCTGCGTATTCGGCCAGGGAACGACGACGTTCTGCCCGTCAATCCATTTGCCAATCTTCACGTTGGCAAAAGCGTTAACATACACGTCTATATAATCCTCTGTTTCCAATATGTCACAACCCGGTAAAAAAGTTAACACAAGAATCGCTGCCAGCAGCAACCCGGCTATTCTGGTTTTCATCTCTTACCCCCTTACACAAATGTATGGTTTATAATAGCAGATAAATACAGGTTTGTGACAAAAAATGATTATATTTTCACCCATTGCCGCATTTCTGTTTTTTCTTGGCTTTCTGTATCAACAGTGTATAATTAACACACCTCTGTTATATTAATAATTATATTGTTTAAGGTGATGTTTTATGGAACTTAAAGATCTAGGCTTTGATGACTGGTTTCAAAGCAAGTTAAAGGAATATGGCGATGATGGCTTCAGCATAGCCCGTATCACCGCCGTCAACAGAGATAATTATCTCGTGAGAAACGAAGATGCCGAAGTTCTAGCCGAGCTTTCAGGCCGTTTCAGATTTTCCGTAGAATCCGAAGGCGACCTGCCAACAGTCGGTGACTGGGTGCTTGTAACCTATCTGGATGCAAACACCTTTGCCATTATTGAACATGTATTACCCAGAAAGACTATACTGAAACGCAAGGTAGCTGGCAAGAAAATAAGCCACCAGATGATTGCCGCCAATATTGATACGGCATTTATTATTCAGTCTTGCGATTCCAACTTCAACCTGCGCCGGCTGGAGCGGTATCTGGTAGCGATACATGATGGCAAAGCAGAACCCGTAGTGCTCCTCAGTAAAAGTGACCTTGTCAACCAGGCAGAACTGGATGGGATAATATCTGCCATAGAAGAGGCGAAAATCAACAGCAGGGTTATTGCCTACAGCGTTGAATCAGGTTCCGGGCTGGCAGAGATAAGGCAATTGTTGAAACCGGGCAAGACTTTTTGCCTGCTTGGCTCTTCCGGGGTGGGCAAAACCACGCTGATTAACAGTCTTATCGGCAGCGATACGTTTGCCACTAAATCTGTCCGCCAAAAAGACAGCAAGGGGAAGCACACAACAACCCGCCGGCATTTGATATCTCTTGAGACCGGGGCGATGCTGATAGATACCCCCGGTCTCAGGGAGTTTGGTAATATAGACGTGGATTCGGGTATTGCCGGGGTGTTCCCGGATATAGAACAACTGGCGCATGAATGCCGCTTCAAAGACTGTTCTCACACCAGCGAAGACGGTTGCTCTGTACTGGAGGCTGTAGGTAATGGCAACCTCAGCCAGGCACGCTATGACAGCTATCTGAAGCTGAAGAAGGAATCCGAACATTACCAGCTATCATACGTTGAAAAGCGCAAAAAAGACAGAAACTTTGGGCGGTTTATCAAGACGGCAAAGAAAACCATGAGGAAAAAGTAACAATATAAAAGTGCTTTTAGATTTTAACAACTATTAACCAGCACTGGCTATGCTGACAATCATTTAGCCGGGTTATTACCGCTTGTGGTATTGATTTTGTAATTTAAAAGTGCGACAATCAGCATAGCGCTAACGCCATAAACAGAGGGTGGAAATGTCTCAGAAGAGATTTGGCATCACCGACCTGGAACGATGGCAGAAGAAAGGTCTCCTTACCGCCGAACAGGTAAACTCCATCGTTGCCGAAGAAGATATAGACACCGAACCCTCGTCCGGTGAAAAGAAAGCCGGTCTTAACCTGACCACCATAGTCTATTACTTCGGCGGCTTCCTGGCTCTGTTTTCGTTTACCCTCTATATTGCCATGAACTGGGCTGATTTTTCAGACTGGGCGCGTTTCAGCGTAACCCTTGGGCTGATGCTGATTATCGGCGCGCTGGGCGTCTGGCTGCGTTTTATCCACAAATACCAGACGGCGGGCGGGCTTCTTTTGTTCGTGGCGACAGCCATATTCCCCATCTTTCTTTCTACCATTGTTATGCTGCTTGGCTCCTGGCCTGACAACGCCGGATTCTTTGACCTGAGGTTTGTGCTGCTTTATGTTGCCCTTATCAGCCTTATCGCTACCGTTGGTATGCTTGTCTGGACGCGCTTTTCACTTATATCCCTTATAGCCGCCGGTTTGTTCCATTTTATAATCCTGGATATAGCGCAGATGATAGGCGGAGAGAGTTTTCCGACGGCTGAAATATCATCTGCCATCAGTGCGTCTTTTATCCTTTTCGGCATCTGGCTGACACTTCGGGGGTATAAACAATACTCTTTTTGGTTCAAGCTTTTTGGCTTAACCGGATTGCTTATTGCCTTTACGGGCCTGTTCGCCGATAATCCAAATGCCCTTTTCGGATTGCTCTACCTGCTGGTCTACCTTGCTTTCATCGGCATAAGCATCAAGCTGCGCGAGGCGGTTTTCCTCGTTTTCGGGGCTATCGGTTTCTATATATATATTTTCAGGCTTGTCTTTGATTATTTTGAAGACACTGCTTATTTCCCGCTGATATTGGGGGTAATCGGCATCAGCGTTATCATTCTGGCTGTCGTCTTTCAGAAGTATGGTTTGCGTATTTTCCGCCGCGGTATTTAAGGCGTTAAATCAAAGCATAAAGAATGAATACAGGTCTTCAGGAGGCTCTATATGAAAGCAACCGAAGCTATAACAGGCGATTTCATTGCCCTGCATAAACGCTATTTGCAGGCACACGAACGGCTTTTGGTGCTGCAAACCACCGCCATAGAGGGCATGCGCAAGATTGGGGTGGGCTGCATTACCGAAAAATCCAGGCAGGAGTTCAGCGAACTTCAGCAAGAAATAAACCTGGTGCTGGCTGAAATGAAGGCAATCTGCGACAAACTTCATTAAACAATGGGGGGGGGAGGCTATGAAATTGAAGGCATTATTTCTTAACTGCACACTTAAGAAATCGCCCCGGATATCTAATACCCGGGCTCTTATAGACAAAGCCGCAAGGCTGTTTGAGGCAAAGGGTGTTAATACCGAAATAATCCGCGTGGTTGACCACCATGTGCCGCCCGGCATCTCTTCCAGAGAAGATGAAAAAGACGAATGGCCAGCCATACTTTCTAAAATAATAGCCTGCGATATATTGATCATCGGCTCTCCCATCTGGTTTGGCGTGCGCGCCTCTGTCACCCAGCGTGTTATGGAACGGCTGGACGGCACCTATGACGAAGCTGACCCAGAAACCGGGCAATTTCCTCTGTACGGCAAGGTCGGCGGCGTTATAATTACAGGCAACGAAGACGGCGCCCACAACGTAGCTTCCAATACACTCTTTAATCTTTCCCATCTGGGTTGCACCATTCCGCCCAACGTGGACTGTTATTGGCTGGGACCCGCCGGGCCGGGGCCCAGCTATATAGAAGCCGGCGGAGACAGGCACCTCTATACCAACAAGACGCTGCGCTATATGGTTAACAACCTGGTTTATTTCGCCGGTGTTCTTAAGGATAACCCCATCCCCACCAGCCTGAAGAAACTGGCGGAAGAAGCTGCTAAAGAAAGCAATTAGTCCAAAATATAGCTGCGTCTGCCATAGTACTTTTTTCCGGGCTAAACCAGGAACAATAGGTCATTGTTTTCCATCCATCCGGACTTTATAGTACGAATGAGTTTCATTTCCAGCCGAATTAGGCATATCAGGCTATTTTATTGCCAATCCGGCTTATCTATAATTTCTATGGAGCATTGGAACAAAAGTGAAGTACAGCTTATAAAAAAGCTTTAACTTTAAATAATTTTTGGGGTAAAAGAAATGGTTACACAAATTGACCAGGTAAGTATCTTGGTTCTGGATGACGAAGATATGTCCCGCAAGGCGCTTTGTGAAGGACTGGCAGGGCAGGGATATTGCTGCTATGAAGCCATTGATACCAATGAAGCCCTCAACATCCTGAAGGAAAAACCAACCAACCTTGTGATTATGGGCGTTAAGATGCTGGGTAAAGCCGGCGTTGAACTGCTGCCGGTTATAAAAGCGGACTATCCCGATACTTCTGTAGTGATATCCTCATCTATCGCCGCTACCAAAACCGCCGCCGATTGCATGAAAGACGGCGACCATGATTATATCTTGAAGTCCTTTGATTTTAAGGGTGATTTGCTGCCGGCTGAAAGGTTTATTGATGAAAACAAAGCTGATATCGAGATGCAGGAATATAAGAAACGGCTGAAATTAAGGGCTGATGAACAGAAAAATCAGACTAAAAAGGTATTCCTTGGCGCCCTTGAATCTCTTGTTTTTTCTATGGAAGCCAAGGATAAATACACCGCCGGTCATTCCCGCAGGGTTACAGATATAGCTGTCGCCATCGGCGAAGAGCTTTCGCTGGCAGAGGATGAAATTGAGGACCTGAGGTGGGCATCTCTGCTGCATGACATCGGCAAGGTGGCAGTAGATTCCTCTATCCAGAATAAAACCGGTGAACTAACTCCAGAGGAATACCGCCATGTTATGATACATTCCTTTGTTGGTCCTGGCATCGTAAAACCCCTGACCAACGAAAAGGTAGCCGATATTATAAGACACCACCATGACCACTTTGACGGCAGCGGGCTGGAGCAGACCGTCAAGGGCAGGGAAATCCAGCTGGAAGCCAGAATCCTGGCGCTGGCGGATGCCTTTGACGCCATGACATCGCCACGCCCCTACCGCAAGGCTATGTCCGTAGAGCAAGCCATTGATGAAATCAAGCAGTGCACCGGCAAACAGTTTGACCCGGATATTGTAAAAGCCTTTCTGCGCATTCCAATGGTCAACGAGATATTGATGGCTAAATATTGCTAAACAGACATTAGCCACATAAATATAACAAATACAAAAAGAGAGGGGATAAATCCCCTCTCTTTTGCTTATAACACTGTCTGTTATCTGTAATCTTTAATTTATAATCTGTTATCTATTTTCCGCCATTGCCGCAGTTGCCTTTAGCCTGGGACTGCTGCTGGCTGCATTCCTGGTCACATACCTGAAACTGCTCTTGTACGCATTCCTGTGTGCATTCACGGACCTGCTGCCGGGTTTGTTCCCGGGTGCATTCCTCATCGCAATCACCGTCGCATTCCCCGTCGCAATCCTGAATACGTTCCTGAATGCGGTTCTGGATGCGTTCTCCCAAACCGATACCGGCATCAACATCCGGTTTGCTATTCCACCACTCAAGCATTTCATCGGCTTCCGCCTGGGTTATGACGCCCTCTTCTACCAGCCTGTCAAGGCGTTCCTGTATTCTGACATCCCGCCTCTCGCTTCTTGCCTGCGCAAAGGCATCCCTCAGGATTTCATCTTCTATGACAACGCCTGTCTCCTCTTCATAGATTTCAAGAACCCTTTCCAGCATTGCCTGCTGTTGTGTCTCCGTAACCGCGCCCTGGCTTTCACTTTCATCTTCGTCTGCCGCCATAATCACACCGCCAATTCCAACGGCTGCCAGCACTGCCACCAGTACCGCCGCAATAATGAACTTCTTACTCTTCCACATTTTTTATCTCCTTTTTGTTTATATATGCTTTCCTGAAGCACAATAGAACAATAGCACACACATAGTAAAGACATGGTAAAGATAAGGGGCGTAAACCTGCAAAACAGTTTGGGGTTAGTGTGCAGGGTTACTAGTTTCCTCCTGCCGCAGGCAGCTCTATACTGAAGATACTGCCTTCACCCAATATGCTTTCAACCGTTATTCTGCCGCCGTGGTTTTCAACTATCTTTTTAACCATCGCCAGCCCCAGCCCGCTGCCGCCCTGCTCTCGAGAGCGTGACTTATCAACCCGGTAAAAGCGGTCAAATATATTCCGCTGGTCTTCTCTGGAGATACCAATGCCGCTGTCCTTCACCTTGATAATCACCTTGCCACCCTGCCTGACGGCGGAAACGTCTATGCTGCCGCCGGGCTGGTTATAGCGAATGGCGTTCTCTATAAGATTGCTTATAACCTGCTTTAATGAAAAGGCGTCTCCCCTGACGCTTAAACCCCCCTGCGTTTTCGCCAGCCTTAAATTCAGCTGACTGCTTCTGGCGTTGGCGCTGAATTCGGTAATCATATCTTCAACCAGCAAGGCTATGTTTACTTCTGCCCATTCGGCTGTATCAGGATTCTCTTTTGAAAGCACCAGTAGCTTATCATTAAGGCGGTTCATACGTTCTATGCTCATCTTAAGGATTTCCACCAGCTTCTTGTAGTCCCTTGCAGTCGGCTTTTTGTCCATCTCCAGCACGTCTATATTGGTGCGGGCAATGGCAATCGGCGTTCTCAATTCGTGCGAGGCGTCCTGTATAAACTGCTTCTGCGATTCAAAAGCGTTCTCCAGGCGGGTCAGCATGCCGTCAAAGGTATCCGCCAGCCGCTTCATTTCGTCATCCGGTCCCTGATAATTTATTCTTTCCCTGAGGTTAGTGGTAGAAATGCGCTCTGCCAGCAGGGTTACGTTATCAACAGTCTGAAAAGCCCTTCTTGAAAGGATATAAGCCCCGGCACCGCCGATAACAACCACCCCGCCGAAGCTTACCAGTGAATATAAACGCAGGTAAGACATATACCTGTCTGTTACTATCTCTACAATCTCTGCCTGTGAACGGTTGCCGCTGCCCATTATCCAGCGCGGCGCTTCGTTCCTTGCCTGCCGCATCGCCAGGTTTATGCTGACGATAAGCATAATGCCCAGAATGAAAATGAGTATCGTGTACCACATGGTAAGCCTGAAGCTGATGGTATTATGGAAAGCGGGTTTTTTCATAACATATACCCCCTGCCCTTGACGGTGGATATTATATCCCCGGCGCCGGCATCGCGCAGCTTGCCGCGTATATTCTTGATATGTACTTTTATAGCCTGTGTAAATGAATTGGCTTCCTCGTTCCAGACGTGTTCTAACAGTTCTTCCTGGCTGACAATGCGTCCGACATTGCGCAGCAGGTATTCCAGAATAGAGAACTCGCGGGCGGTAAAAGCCAGTTTTTCATCACGGTAATAGCCCTGCTGGGTGTTAGGGTCCAGCACCAGCTCTCCGCTGCGCAAAATTACATGACGCTGCTCTCCCTTGCGCCGCAATATGGCGCGCAGCCTCGCCAGCAGTTCCGGGAAGTGAAATGGTTTCAAGAGGTAATCATCAGCGCCGTGTTCCAGCCCTTTGACGCGGTCTTCCAGCCCGGTGCGAGCTGTCAGCATCAGGATACCCACCGAAGAATCACCTTCCCGCAGCCGCCGGCATACTTCCATGCCGTCTATCTTTGGCAGGTTAAGGTCAAGAATCACCAGGTCATAGCTGTTTACATCCGCCATATAAAGGGCTTCTTCCCCATCCAAAGCGATATCGGCGGCATAGCCCTGTTGCCGCAAGCCCCTGGCGATGGCATCGGCAAGGTCTTTTTCATCTTCAGTTATGAGGATGCGCATACATTATTATAATACACGCAGGGTAAAGATAAAGTAAAGATTATTCTTTGTTTTTCCCGCCCCAGCTATAGAAGATGGGTATCAGGAAGAGCGCCGCCATAGAGGAAACCATCATCGCCACCCACATAACCGAGGCTACATGGATATGTATAAGCAGCGGTGACAGATAAAATGCCGACAGCCCGATTGCCAGCCCGAAGGCATTTGCCAGCACCGGCCCGGAAACTGTCCGAAGGGCGGCATCCACGGAATCCAGCCTATTTTTACCCTGCCGCCGGTAATAGTATATACCTGAAATCAGGTGTATTGAATAATCTACGCCAACACCGATAGCTATAGCTGAAAGTGTCGCCGTCATAATATTCAGATTGAAGCCGGTTATCGCCAGCATGCCCATAATTGCCAGTATGGTTATGGCTACCGGCAGCAGCCCCATAATGGCGGCGCTGATTTTTTTCAGTATCAGCCACAGCATTATAAAGATAAGCGCCAGCGCCAGCGCCAGGCTCTGTATCTGGCTCTGCACCACAATCTGGTTCATCTCGTCAAAAAGCACCGGCAGCCCGGTTACTGTTCTTATGGTATCCTGATTTTCCGCCACAAAATCATCCAGCGCCACCACATCTTCGCTACCCAGTCCCTTGGTTTTTACCATAATACGGAAACCGCCTTCAGCAATCCATGTAGCTTTAGCCCCTTCGTCAATCTGTGACAGCAAAGCCTGAATCATCGCCGGATTCTGCGGATAAACATCGTTACCGGTAGCCATCTTGTTCATACCTTTAACGATATCAAATACAGAAAAGGCGCTGCCAATGCCGTTCAGTTCCTCCAGTTCACGTTCCACCGCCAGCACCTTGCTTGCATAATCATAATCAGCCAGCGCCTCCTCCCCCGTATCAGATATAAGCTCTCCGGTTAACGGCAGCGCGCCGCCGAAGTTCTCCTCTACCCTGGCAAAGGTCTGCCGTATTTCAGAGTCTTCCTTGAAAAACATCAGCTGGTCTGAAACAACCTCAAGCCGCGGAATAAAAACGGCAGAAACAACGATAATTACCGTAAAGAAAACCGTGATTAAAAGACGCTGGCGTGATACCGCCGTTACCAGCCGCGACAGACGATTATTTTCTTTTTTCTTTTCTACCTGCGGTAGCTTAACCCGTGAAAGCAGCGCCGGCAGAAAGAACAGCGAAAGCAAACCGGCATAACCGATACCCAGCGTAACGAATATACCCATATGCCGCATCGGGATAACGTCCGTCCAGACGAGGGAGGCAAAACCAGCCATTGTGGTTATGGTAGTTAGGAATATCGGCATGCCAACCATTTCCAGCGTAGCCCGTGTAAGCTGGCGGCGGTCTGTATATTTTGGTATATTGTCCCTGAAATGGCTGATGTAATGCAGCCCGTCTGCGGCGCCCATGACAATTATGAAAAGCGGGCTGATGACCGAGGCTATATTAAGCTCCTGCCCGCTCCAGAAGATTGTCCCGAACGTCCACAGGGCGGCGATACCGGCAGGCATTAAAGCCATGATAGTGAACTTGAACTTACGAAGGAAGAAATAAAAAACCAGCAGCACCAGAACGATGGCGCAGGGCGGCAGTGTTAGAAGCACCCGCACCAGATAATCCTGAAGTGTGTCCCTGATAACCACGTTGCCGGCAAAGGAAACGTCAAGCTGCCCTTCAAGCTGCGCCGCCTCTTCCAGTGACTTTAATACATCTCCCTCATTGGCATCCACCTCCAGGCTGGCAGCCAGCACCCCGCTGAAGCCGTCTTCGGCAAGAAACTGCCCGGTGAAGAAATATTCATTTTCTATAAAATCTGCCAGCATCTGGTGGTTGGCATTTATAAAGTCTGCGTCAACAGCTACCGGGCTGCCGTTAATCACAACCTGCGGCGGTATAAAGCCCTGCACCATTGCTATGCCGTCTATCGTCCCTATCTGCTGCTGCAAGGCAAAGATTTCCGCCATATTTTCTTTGGTTAGCAGTGATTCTTCACCCTCTATCAGGATTGTTATGCTTTCGCCGCTTTCATACTTCTGGCTAAGCTGATGATATTCTTCCGCCCTGGGATTACCCTCGGTAAAAAAGTTGAGAAAATTCGTGTCCAGTTCGAAGCGGAAGAATGAAGCCAGGGCAATAATATTAATGATTACCACCAGTATAATAATAAGTTTTGAATGGTCATAAGCAAAATCGGCTATTCTCCTCACGCCTGCGCCTCCGTGTTGCATCTATCGTTTGTTTTAATAGAAAATGATAATACTAAAATATCTATTAGGCAAGCTTTAAGCCGTTTTGGCGGGTATTATAAATAAATTATTACAAAAAGCAGTTAAACTGTATTGACTTTACAGGCATCCAGAAATATATTAGTTTGATATGGATGCTTTAGAACTGGTGCGTACAGCCAATATGAAAAAGGCTTCTGACCTGCAAATGGTGGTTGACAGCCCGCCGCTGCTGCGTATAGACGGCGTTCTGCAACCTGTCATGGACAATGTGCCGCTGACCTCAGAGGACATTATAGAGGCTTTCTACCAGCTTACAACCATTGAAGACAGGGAAGTCTTCCAGGAGCAGATGGAGCTTGATTTCGGCTATACAATGCCCGGTGTCGGCCGTCTGCGCTGTAACGTTGCCCAGCAGCTTAACGGCATTAGCCTGGCGATAAGGCTGCTTCCGCCCAGAATCCCGACCATAGACGAACTGGAGCTGCCCCAGACATTCAAGGAACTTGTGCGCGAGCCGAGGGGGTTGATACTGGTTTCAGGGCCAACAGACAGCGGCAAAACGACCACGCTGGCAACCATGATAAACCACCTGAACCTGACCGGCGGCTATCATATAGTTACCATAGAAGACCCTATAGAATACGTTCACGAAAGGGTTAAATGCGCCATAACCCAGCGGCAGCTTGGCAAGCATACCCATTCTTTCTCCCAGGCGCTTAGACATGTCCTGCGGCAGAATCCGGATGTGATTATGGTGGGTGAAATGCGTGATTTTGATACGGCGGCGGCGGTGCTTTCCATTGCCGAAACCGGACACTTGGTGCTTTCCACCGGACACGCCCCCAGCGCCCCGCAGGCTATCGAGCGGATAGTGGATATGTTCCCGCCGCAGGAGCGCAAACTGGCACAGTCTCGCCTGGCTTCCCTGCTGATTTCCGTCATCTGCCAGACGCTGGTTCCCCGCGCTGACATTACCGGCAGGGTTGCCGCCGTTGAGATTATGATTGCCAATTCGTCCGTCAGAAATCTTATCCGCGAGGGCAAGATTCACCAGTTACCCAGCATAATCCAGACGCACCGCGATATCGGTATGGTATCGCTGGACGAATCGCTGGCAGAGCTTTACAACCGCCAGATTATCACCTTCCAGACGGTAAAGGACTTCTGCGGCGACCAGGGCGAAGTGTCCAAACTTATAAGCAACGCCAAGTCTAAAAAGCAGTAATTATTTTCCCTGGCTTCACACAATCCCTGCATCTTCGCTATTCCTGCCTTACTTCCTGCATATACAAAAGGGCTGGTTTCTAATATAATAGTTCAGGTAATAAGGTTTTCGCTGTTTTTACGCCAGCCTGAATTTTGTTGCTATTTTTAACAGGAGTAATGCAGTTGTCCAGTGTTTTATCAAAAAAAGACATAGAGAAACTTTTACAGCAGCAGCCGCCACTGATTGAGGGCATGCTCAACCCCGAAGAGCAACTTCAGCCAAACGGCGCAGATCTCACCTTGCGCGGTATATCCATGCTGCAGTCCGGCGGCACTATTGCCATCAGCAACAGCCAGCGGATAGTTTCAGATTTAGCGCCGCTGGTTTTTGACGGGCTGGGCTTTATCCAGCTTATGCCCGGAATATACAGCGTAACCTTTAACGAGGTTGTCAATCTGCCTAAAGACGTAATGGCGCTGGCTACACCGCGCTCCAGCCTTTTGCGCTGCGGCGTAACGGTGAATACCGCCGTCTGGGACGCCGGTTACTGCGGGCGTTCCGAATCACTGCTGGTGGTCTATAATCCGCAGGGTTTCCGCCTGCAGAAGAACGCCAGAATAATACAACTGGTCTTTTTCAAGCTGGAAAACGAAACCGAAGGCTATAACGGGAAATATCAGGGAGAGAATATAGAGCTTTAACTTTCCGGCTAGATGGCAATGCTGAGAGCCGCCGGCATAATATTGAACGAAACCGGGCCTTCACCCAAAAACTCGCCGTCTGCATGCACCAGGAACTTCTTTGAAGATGATATTTCCACCCGCTCTGCCTTGTGGTTGCTTACCTTGAAGTGATGGATATGCGTTCCTTTGTATATCGTCGGGAAAGCCCGCAACAGCTCCAGCTTGCCCATATCGCCGACGGTGATAACATCCAGCAGCCCGTCGCTTACATCCGCCAGCGGCGCCACCCGCATACCGCCGCCGAAATAACAGCCGTTAGCTACCACCACGCTGAGGATTTTCTTTGCTTCTTGCCTATCGTCCACCTTTATTTCAACCGGTTTATTGCGATAGCTTACCAGTGATTTGAACAGCCCCATAACATATGGAATGGTGCCGCCCAGAAACTTGGGGATGTGATTTGTCGCCTCGGCTACGGCGGCATCAAAGCCGATGCCGGCAGAATTGATGAAGAAGCGCTTTTTTGCCCCTCCCCCGCTTTGATATTCAACCACACCAACATCAATAAGCATTCTTCCGGTGCCGGTAAGCGAAGAGCAGGCTTTTATATAGTCCCTGTCATGACCTGTTGAACGGATAAAATCACTGCCGGTGCCGGTGCTTATGATACCAATGGTAGCTTTATCAATGTCCTTGGAAAGCATTATGCCGTTGGCGACCTCGTGGACGGTGCCGTCTCCGCCGACAGCCACCAGAAAGCGGCAGCCGTCTCTGGTGGCTTCCTGCGCCAGTTCTATGGCATGACCAACACCTTCGGTATAGTGATAATCAAAAGAAAGCCCGATGTGTTTAAGCAGGCTGCTTATACGGGGCCACTTGCGATAGGTGGCGTTAGCCCCGGCAACCGGATTGACTATAATCCTTGCCTGCTCTATAGCCATCTTTTTACGCCAGTTGCCGGCGGTTGCTTATAAATATGCTGGAAATGAAGCCGACCACCATATAGACCGCCATTGCCATACTTGCCAGCCCGACATCAAGCGCCCCTATTTCAAACGGCAGCTCATGCCCCTCCGGCAGAAACTCCCCGAGTATAACACTATAATCCCCGTAAACGGCGCCGATGCTGTCACCGCCGGTGGAAAGCAGGAACCAGGTGGGATTATCGGTAAACATCAAGATACTTTCCAGTATTCCAAAAAGAACAAAAACCAGCAAGAGGGTTATTACCGTGGCGCCCATAGCCCCTTTTGATACGGAACTGAAGAAAAATGTTACCGAAAGGAAAGCCGCCCCGAACAACAGCGCCAGCCCGAAGGACTGGTACATTTCAGCCGGGACATTGCCGTATATTGCCAGCAGGGTAACGGCAGTGATTATGTAGCTGAATATCATAAGCAAAGCCACCGCTATCAGGCAGGCTATATATTTGCCAACCCACAGCGTTGTGCGTTTTACCGGATTGGTAAAAAGGATGAAGCCGGTCTTGCTTTCATATTCCCCGGCGATGGCATCCCCGGCGAAAAATACCGCCCCCAGCGATGCCATACTGGGACCGACAGTCAGGAAAGTAGCCATTGTCATTATATTGCTTGGATAACCGCCGATTTTGGTCAGCAGCGGCACAAATATAATGACCGCCAGTTCTGCAACCAGCGCCAGCCCCAGAATTACATACAGCCTCTTGCGGCGTATATGTTTAAGGAATTCGTAACCGATAACAACCTGCAATTTTTCCAGTTCCATTAGGAGACCCCTCCTGTCAGCTCAAGATAAGCCTTCTCAAGCGTTCCGTATTTCTTCTCCAGTTCAGTAGTGCTGTCATATATAAGCAGCTTGCCGTGGTCTATTATGGCTATCTGCTCGCATATCTGGGCAACCTCTGTAAGCTGGTGAGAGGCAAAGAATATTGTTTTTTCCTTGCCCGCTTCCTCAATAATCTGGCGGAATTCTACCAGCCCGCGCGGGTCCAGCCCCAGCCCCGGCTCATCCAGAATCAGTATCTGTGGGTCATGCAGCAGGGTTTGCGCCAGCGCCAGCCGCTGCTTCATGCCGCGTGAAAATTTTTCTACCTTGACGTCTATCCAGCGTTCCAGCCCCACAAGTTTAATTACCTCTTTTATGCGGCTCTTCATTTCCTGCCCCTGCATTCCGCGCAACCTGCCCAGGTAGCTGAGAATCTCGCTGGGTGTCAGGAAAGTATAGAATTCGGCTGTCTCCACGATGGCGCCGATTTTTGAAAGCGCCTGTTCCGGCTTCTGTGAAATGTCTATGCCGTCTATATAAACCTTGCCGGAGGAAGCGCGGATTAAGCCGCACATTATCTTGAGGGTTGTGCTTTTGCCGGCGCCGTTTGGTCCTAAAAGCCCGACGTTTTCGTTAGCCGGCACCTTTAGATTCAGCCCTTCCAATGCCAGAAACTTATCATAGTACTTGGTCAGGTTTTCAATGACGATTGCTTCGCTCATTATGCCATTCCTTACCGTTCACGAAAGCGAACTTTACAGTTTCGTTTACCGAAATATCCTAACGATTATTTATCAACTCAACCGCAATGTCAAGGCATTAGTCCAGATAAGTTATGGCAGCCTGCGGTTTTTCCTTGATATCTATCTCTATCCCCACTTCCTTAAAAAGCCGGATAAAGGAATCGTCGTTGTATCTGCCAAAACTGACATAGCGTTTAATGCGCGCATTTATAAGCATCTTGGCGCACAACACGCAGGGGGTATGGGTGGCATAAATGGTGCTGCCTTCCAGGTTGACGCCATGCAAGGCAGCCTGAATGATGACGTTCTGCTCGGCGTGGATGGCGCGGCAGATTTCGTGCCTTTCGCCAGAGGGGATATTCTGTTCGTTGCGCAGGCAGCCCAGTTCAAGACAGTCTCTTGAACCGGCTGGCGCGCCGTTATAGCCCGTTGAGAGGATGTGCTTGTCTCTAACCGCCACCGCCCCAACATGGTGACGAAGGCAGGTGGAACGTTCGGCAACCACGGCGGCTACCTTCAGGAAATAATCATCTGCTTCGGGTCTTTTCATTGCTGCTTCCTTATGGCGGTTATAGTTTTTTTAACTTCCTTTTTCAGCTCTTTAAGCGCAGCTTCGTTGGCGATTGTATAATCTGCCATGGCAATAGGTCCGCTTTTACTTATCTTGAGGACTTCAGCTTCATCACGGCTGGCGGCTTCTTCGGCAGTAAGCGGGCGCACGCCCCTGTTTGCCAGCCGGGCGTATCTGGTTTTCGGTGAAGCCCATATGGCAACCACGCAGAAGCGGCTGCCATAATAGTTTTTAAGAAAGGTGTATTCCTGCCAGGAGTATAGCCCGTCTATAGCCACCGGCGTCTGCTTCAGCGCCAAATCAATGCCGGAAAGGTTAAGCACGGCATAGGCTTCCATGCCATAGTCTTTTCTAAGCTGTTCCCGCACAATACGCTCGTTGGCTTCATTCAGCTCCAGCCCGCGCTTTTTTATCTCCTTATCGGTTATGTCACCGAATCTTATCTTTTTATAACCGTTTTCTTCAAAAAAACGGGCGGCTTCGGACTTGCCGG
The DNA here is from genome assembly GCA_963674855.2 of Dehalococcoidales bacterium. Lineage (GTDB taxonomy): Bacteria > Chloroflexota > Dehalococcoidia > Dehalococcoidales. Next base: position 253,209 of record CAXXST010000002.1, on the reverse strand, counting down.
AGCCAGTCATACCTACAATAGCAATTACTTCCATATTCTTTCCCGAGGCTTCATTATAAGAGAAAGGGCGGCTGATGGCAACAAATCCGGCGCCGCCAGACATGTTATACTATAAACGTCAATCAACCTTTGCAAAGATTAAATATGCCTGAAATAAACAATATTGCAGATAAAATCTCAAAGCAACTGCCGCTGCAGCTTACCGCTTTTTTAAAGCAAGCCGGGGTAACGGCCGCCGCCAACGGAGAGGGACTTTACCTTGTCGGCGGGGTTGTGCGTAATCTGCTGCTGGGTAAAAGCAACCTTGATATAGATTTAGTGGTTGAGGGTGACGCTATCGCCTTTTCGCAGAAACTGGCGGATGAGGCAGGCTGCAAAATCACTACCCACAAGCGTTTCAATACCGCTAATATTGACTGGTACGGCTGGAGTATTGACATCACCAGCGCCCGCCTTGAAAGCTATTCCCACCCCGGCGCCCTGCCGGACGTAAAACCCGGCTCTATTGAAGATGACCTGCTGCGGCGGGATTTCACTATAAACGCAATGGCTGCCGGGCTTTCCCCGCAAGGCTTCGGGCGGCTGATTGACCTGTACAGCGGTCAAAAAGACCTGGAGAGTAGATTGATACGTGTTTTGCATGACAAGAGCTTCATTGACGATTCTACGCGCATCTGGAGGGGGTTGCGTTATGAGCAAAGGCTGAATTTCAGCATTGAAGCCGAAACCCTGCGCTTGCTGAAGCGTGACATTGACGGGCTGGATGGCATCAGCGGAGACCGCATCCGCTATGAGTTGGAATGCATCCTTGCCGAAAAGCAGCCGGAAAAGGTGTTACAGCGCGCTGCCGAACTGGGATTGATGGTTAAACTGCACCCCTCCCTTGAAGGCGATGGCTGGCTTGCGGATATGTTCACCCGCGCAAGAAAGCTGAGCTCACCCAAAAAACCGTCAATCTCCTTATATATGGCACTGCTTACCTATAATCTTGAAGAAGGGGAGAAAGAGCAGTTTATTTCTTATCTGAAACTGCCCGGAGCAATAGCCCAAAGCCTCGGGGACAGCAGTATTATCAAAAGCAGGATGCCAAAGCTGGCTTCCGCCGGGCTAAAGAAAAGTGATGTCTATCATCTGCTTCGCGGCTATAACAGAGACGCCCTTAAAGCCAGCCTTATAGCCGCTGATTCAGAAGCAGTCCACCGCAGCATTCAATTGTATATGGATAAACTGTGCAATATAAAGCCCCAGCTTACAGGCAACAACCTGATGGATATGGGTATTCCCGAAGGACCGCAAATTAAAAAAATGCTTAACAAGCTGCTGGACGCCCGCCTCAACGGAGAAGCCAAAACACAAAAGGAAGAGGAAAGGCTGGTCAAGGAGTTTCTTTAGAAGAATGAAGTGTTTTAATCATATTCAATAGTAACTGCAATTCATCATTACTTAGTTTATCTATATTTTCTATATTATCCTGAATCTCCAGAGTTATTGTGTTTTTCAACCCTATTTGCTTGCTTTCTTTTTTTAGTCTTGATTCTACAAGAACGGCACTTACCTGTGATATTAATGCTGCCATCACCCCAATACCAACAACCATCAAGAACATGCCCATTATCCTGCCGGCAATACTTACAGGAACAATATCTCCATAACCAACCGTAGTAACAGTAGAAATACTCCACCAGAGCGCATCCGGTAAATTCTTGATAGCAGCTTCAGGATTGCCACTCTCAAATAGAAGTACGATAAAACCACCCAGAAAGATTGTTGCAAATGTTATTGCAGATATAAAAACTAAATGGCTCCGCTGAATGAACTTTTCAGTAACACGTAAAAATCGTCTCATTCTTGCTAACATCACAACAACCCTAACTACACGAATTAAACGAAGGGAGCGGAATATGCCGGAAAGCACTGATACAGAACCAGCAGCATAAAAAACGACCGCCGGAATCATAGCCAATATTTCAAACCAGTGGCTTTTCATAAATAGCCTTTTATCTGCGTTCTGTCTCAACCGATATACAAACTCCAAAGCAAAGATCAGGCATATAATAAAATCTACTGTATATAGCGTTATCATCCATGCAGTTGAAAGCTCAGCTGTGAACTCAATAACGACAATGGCTATTGAAAGTATAGCTAAAGTGCCTATTATCCATTCAATGGAGTTTTTTCGATTCATTTTCTCCTCCTGACATTATCGTATTCTCGCTCCACTCATACACCGCCAACCGTCTCCGCCAGATAAACCTCTAATCCCTGTTCTTTCAGCTTTGTGTGCATCTTTTCCGCTTTTTCTTTCTCTTTTGTTATCGCAAACAGGGCAGGTCCGGAGCCTGTCAGATGGACACTTTCCGCCCCGGCTTGCAGCAGCCTCTGGCGGTATTCATTTAATCCTTTAAAACTTTCATAAGCAACGTTTTCAAAGACGTTAAACAGGTTGGCAGATGCTATTTCTTTGCCTTTTGTTAATAGCTCTATAACTTCTTCCGTATGCCGCCCGCCCGTATAGTGGCTTTTCTTGAGACTTTTGTAAAGCTGCGCCGTCTTACTGCCGGAAATTGTAATAGGCGGCATTAATATAACCAGCCACATCTTACGCATAACAGGCAGCGGGTTTACCAGTTCACCCCTGCCCTTAAGCAGCGCCGTGCCGCCGGAGAGGAAAAAGGGGACGTCTGAACCTAGTTGCGCTGCCAGTTCCACCAACCTCCCCGGTGTTATACCTGACTCCCACAGGCTATTCAGCCCGGTGAGGGTGGCAGCGGCATCGCTGGAATCACCGCCCAACCCAGAAGAAAGCGGTATCCGCTTGGAGATTTCTATAACCGCCCCGCCGGAATAACCGGTTTCTTCTTTAAGCAGATTAGCGGCTTTTAATACAAGGCTCTTTTGGAAATCCCATCTTGCCTTATCACACCTGATTATCAGCTCTTCACCCGTTTGAAAAGTAAAGCTGTCACAAAGGCTGACTGTCTGGATAACGCCGCGAACCTCGTGGAAACCATCTGGGCGTTTAGCCAGCACCTCAAGCGTAATGTTTACCTTAGCCAGAGCTTCAATTTTTATCATTCCGCCTCCTGCTGAATATCCGCCATAGCCTCTGCCACTCTTCTAAAGTAAGCGTCTCTGCCCGCCGTTTATGTATTATAGCCGCTTCTTCCAGCCAGGGCAGTATCTCATCCCTGGGAACGCCCAACCCCTGTGCCAGCGAATTGGGCAACTGCTTGCGGGAGGCGCTGAAACCAGCCCTTATCAGGTTGAAAAAGCCGTCTATATCATCCACCTCCACCGCCGGTTTTTCATAGACATCTATCTCCAGAATTGCCGAATCAACCTTCGGCGGCGGATAAAACGCAGCCGCCGGCACATAAGAAACTATCTGCGGCTTGCCGTAAAGCCAGACGCTGATGCTCAGCAGGCTCATCCGTCCATTGGCGGCAACGATATTATCGGCTACCTCTTTTTGCAGCATAACTACCATCTGCCGGGGTTTTGGCTCAGCCTCCAGAAAATGCCGCAAAACCGCAGAGGTTATATAATAAGGCAGGTTAGCCACCACCCTGTATTTATCGGTTCGCCCGCCAAGAAGGTCTATCGGTTTAATCTGGAGTATATCTTCGTTTATAATTTCCACATTGCCAAGCGGCGCAACTTCCTGCCGCAAAACGGCTGCCAGCTTATCGTCCTTTTCCACAGCAACGACCCTGCCGGCTTTTTGCGCCAGCTCCCGCGTCAATACCCCCAGTCCGGGACCCACCTCTATAATGATATCTTCGGCGCTAAGTTCGGCGGTGGCAACTACCTTTTGCAGAACATCGGCGTCAATCAGGAAGTTCTGCCCCAACCCCTTGCGCGCTTTCAAATCAAGGCGGCGCAGCATCCCTTTAGTCCGGGAGAGCAGTAAATCGGTCATAAACCCTGCTCCAGGCGCACCATCAGCTTTACCGGCAGGTTGGCTTTGACCATTTTCTGCTGGGTAGCGTTTATATCGTAAGCCACCCGGCAGAGGCGGACGACTTTAGATTCGTCATCATATATGGCATAGCTGGCTCTGGGATCTCCGTCCCGCGGCTGACCGATGCTGCCGGGGTTGAATATCGCGCGTTTATCCCCCAACACCTGCCCAATGCTCTCCGAAAGCTGGATAGAAAAGCAACCACCATCTTCCTTCTGACGAAACATAAGCGGTTTGTGCGAATGTCCCACCAGACAGTATTTGGTACTGAAATAGTTAAAACTCTCTTCAGCGCTGCCGCTGGATAACAGATATTCCCACAGCGGTTGGCGCGGGCTGCCATGCACCATCGTAAAGTTTCCCCTCTCTATAACCTGCGGCAAATCATCCAGATATTCAATATCGTCCTGGCTTATCTGTTGTTGCGTCCAGCCTATAGTCAATGCGGCATCCGGGTTGAACCTGTTTACATCCGCTTTGCCGATTGCCACCATGTCATGGTTGCCGGCAACGCAGATATGCGGTAATTGCCGCAGCAGTTGAATACAAGCCGAAGGGTCAGGGCCATAGTCTATGATGTCTCCCAAGCACCAGTATTCATCCACCCCGCCTCTTCGCCGTATATCATCCAGAACGGCAGTGAAGGCTTCCATATTAGCATGGATATCAGACAGCAGCGCATAGCGCATAGCAGGGATATAATACCACAAAGGCTGCCTCTTTTTAATTGACCTGACGCCTGTGTGCGTGTTAAAATTAAGGCTGAAATGGATATCACCTGGCTGGGTCATTCCTGCTTTAAGTTTAAGGGTAAACAGGCTGTTTTGATAACAGACCCCTGTCCGCCGGATCTTGGTTATGATATCGGCAAGCAGACAGCCAACGTGGTAACAATTAGCCACCGTCATCCGGGTCATTCATTTATAAAGGGTATCGGCGGTGGCCCCAGAGTAGTTGGAGGTCCCGGCGAGTATGAAGTCAGCAACCTGCTGATTATCGGCGTGGCTTCCTTCCATGATAACGAAAAGGGCGCTGTCAAGGGTAAAAACACTATCTATCTCATAGAGATTGACGATATATCGGTATGCCACCTTGGTGACCTGGGGCATGCCTTAAACGACGAACAGGTAGAAGAACTGGGTAATATAGATGTATTGCTGGTTCCGGTGGGCGGTGTTTCCACCATAAACGCCCAACTGGCGGCTGAAACCGTGCGCCAGCTGGAGCCGAAGATAGTAATCCCGATGCACTACAAGACCGAGGCTGTAAAACGTGAACTGGAGCCGGTGGACAGGTTTCTAAAAGAAACGGGTGTCCACGATATCACTCCCCAAGCCAAGCTTTCCGTCACCAGAACAAACCTGCCGCTGACAATGCAGGTAGTTCTGCTGGAATGCTAATTACTATATAGTTTTTAAACCGGGCTTAAATAAAAAATCCCTCACTGCGGAGGGATTTTTGTATATCTGTAATTCTATATGATTTTAATTCAATCTTTCGCTTTATCGTTTTGCCACTGGCAGATCCATCACAAACTCTATTTCATCATCTTTATGCTTAGAGCCGTTGCCGTTCCGTTTCTTGTTTTCATCAATAACCTGTTTGGCCGAACGCTTAACTTCATCAAAGAGCTTGTTTAGTTCCTTGGCTTCTGCATTACTCCCATTCTTGCTTTTCTTCTTATCCTGCTTGGTCTGGGTGAATATCTGCTCTGCCCTTTGCTTGGCAACGGCTATAATCTCGGCGGCTTCCCATTCAGACCTGCGCTTGGCTTCAGCCATAACCCTGTCCATCTCGCTGTTGGCTTTCTGCCTGCCTTTATCTATAGCCTCGTTGATTATCTGCTCTGCCTTCTGCCTGGCTTCACTTATAATCTTACCCGGTTTCTCTTCGGCTTCCCGGCGCCCCACTTGCCTGGCATTAGCGATAATCTTTTCGGCTTCCCGTTTGGCTTTTTCTTTAACCTCTTTTATTTCCTGCTCCGCCTCACGCTTGAAGCCGGCTATATAGCTTTCCGCCGCTTCCCGGGCTTCCTTTCTGGCTGCTTCCGCAGCACCGGCGGTTATTCTTTCGGCTTCCTTTCTGGAGGCGCTTATTATTCTTTCGGCTTCTCCTTCGGCGTTATTTCTGGATCTGTCAATGGTATCCGCCGCCTTCTGTTCAGCTTTGGCAACAATGCGGGCTACTTCCCTTTTCTTCATCTCTTCCGCCAGCTTCTTAGCCTTGTTTTCGGCTTCCTTGATAACCTGTTCTGCCAGTTCCCTTGAACTCTCTATAATTGCGGCTGATTCCTGTTCTGTTTTACGCTTGGTTTCCTCTTTGAATTCATTGGTTATCTGCTCTGTCTGCTGCCGCGATGAGGCTATGTAGTCCGACGCCTCTTCTTCGGCTTTTCTTCTGGCTTCCACTGTAATCCTATTTGCTTCCTCCCGCGCATCAGCTATGATGCTGGTCGCCTCATTCCTGGCTTCCTTGATGATATTCTCCCCCTCACCTTCAATGACCTGGGTTATCCTCTGCCTGTAGTCATCAAGAATCTTAGCCGCATCCTCAGCTGCCTGCTTTACCTTCGTATTCACCTGTTTCATCTAAGCCACCTCCTCTTTTGGTTGCTTCATTCTCTCCACTCTGCTTAAGCCGCTGCCTGGTGATGTTTATTACATTCACCAAAGGCGTTCAGGATAGAGAAATTAAATATTTCTGACTGTCTGAAGCTGAGCCGACGGCGTATTCCACCGGTATATGATCTCAGCAGCCCCTTCTTTTGCCATCTTCTGACGGTGCTTGGATGAACACCCAGACAATAAGCGGCTTCTCTTATAGACAGTAGCGTCAACGGTAGTTCATTTTCATAAAATTTGGTTTTCATATTTACTTTTCACCAGTCACCAACACCGGTAACTTTTTACTCTGGCGGTTACTTGGTTACTTATAGTGACTTTAATTTATATTAGTTTATCTCAATAAGTAACCCCCCAAATATCCTATTCTTTAATAGCATAATAGTACTAGGCAAGCATTTTTTAGCTTTGAAGGGAGTATTCAGAAAAAACGATAGTCTAGCGCCGTTTCATTAGCAGCAACGCTGTGATTAACGTCAATGCCAAGGCGCCGCCTGCCACCCAGGCAAGGCTGTATATCCATTCTGTTGCTTCCTGAGACTGCCGTATCAGCGTTTGCGGCGGCGGAGAATCAACTGTTATCTCCGGGGCGGTTGTCTGTGTTGCCGGTGCTGTAACAAATGAAGGCAAAGGAATTTTTACCGAAGGCAATGGCAGTGCCGTAACCATGGTGAATGCCCCGCCCTCTTTTGTGTTCTGCCCATCTTCTTTAATTGTTTCCCCCGGCTCTGCTTCGGTGGTAAATGAAGCTACGCTGCTCCAACTGCTGCTGGCATTTGCATTAACCGCCCTTACCCGCCAGAAATAAGGAGTATTGTAAAGCAGGCTTGTATCAGATTGCCATACACAATCGTCAAGTATGTCTCCGCCAAACCGGTTTATAACGGTTTCATTGAAATCTTCGTCTCTGGATACAACCAGTTCATAGCCGCCAACACCACTTATAGCGCTCCAGCTAAAAAGCGGGCTGACCGGCACGCCGTCAGCGCCATCTTCCGGCATTTGCGGAACGGGGGCGTCAGGGATAACTTCATCGCCTGTGGTAAAAGACCATGTCTCTGACCAGAAACTCAGCAGCGGCTCTTCCGCCCTTACCCGCCAGAAATATGTCTCGCCTGGCTCAAGCGGCGGCAGTTCAACCAAAGTTGCCTTTGTGCTGCCCTCAAATCCATCCTCCATAGAGGCAAAGTCTTCTTCATCATCAAGTTGCCAGCGGTAACCTTCGGCACTGCTGAGCATCTGCCATTCAAGCCAGATGCCTTCTACTGTTCCGTCCGTAAATGTGCCAATGCCTGTTTTTCCATTGTCGGGTTTTTCAAGCGCTACCGGAAAAGCCAGGCTGTCTGTGAAGACCATCAATTTTATGCCAGTGGTATCAATTGACCAAATTTTATTATCATGATGCCACATTCCAATCATTGTTGAGCCATCATCCAGCCCTTCGGTTACCGTCTCAAACACATTTCCCTTCGCTGGTTCCAGACAGCGCTCCATGCCGCCCCGGTTGTTTTCCATGCTTGCCTGCTGAAAATTGGAAGCATATAACACACCATCTGCCGATACGCCCAACCCGCCAAGCATAGCCCCCGGCGGCAACGTGCTGTCTATTTCCTCCCAAAGATTACTCTCGCCGATAACAAAACGATATATGCCGCTATCCGGATTGTCACTTGAGGCATAAACTGTGCCGTTTTCAATAAAGCCCGGGTCAAAGGCAACGTTTATAACGCCGTTAAGCGGCGGTGAATCAGCGCCAAACGGCAACGGCTTGAAAGAGCTGCCGCCGTCTTCAGACATATATACCCAGCCATTGCTGTTTGCCGCCAGTACCTTGCCGTCCCGGTTGTATTGTGGCGACAGCTTCAGGCAGCTTAAGGGTTGGCTGCCGCATATTACAGCCGAAGAGAAACTTTCGCCTCCATCCTGTGTTTTATAGACAATCCCCTGGCTGCCGTTATATGCGGCAACAAAAAGAGTGGCGTCATCCGCCACTGCCCATGCATCTATTGGCAACGTTACATTTTGGCAAATAAAGCTCTGCCCGCCATCTTCAGATTTCCATATAGTATTTCCACCAGCGGTGCTGCCAGCCATATACAACACCTTGGCGCCGCTGCCGTATTGCGGTGAAATCCCGATACTTTTAATATCGTAAATGTCTGTGCCCATGCTTGTAAAAAGCATCTCGCAATTGGTTGTTTCTGTGTCTATGCGCCACAGTTTAAAATCCCCTCCCCAGGTTAGCATAAACAGAGTATTGTCATGACTATAATCCGGCGATACCGCTATATCAACTATGTATTCAATGCCAGCCTCTGACGGCATAGCTTCCGCCTGCCACATGGCGGTTTGCGGTGCGGTAATAACAGATGAAGACAAAAAAACACTAAATAGACTGATTAGTGTAATCAGTGCTGCTGCGAAGCCTGTTTTTGCCATATGGCGAATTTTAAGGCTGTCTTATGGGTAGAGTCAATATATTGAGGTTATCTTTCCGGTAAAAGAACAAAAAGAGAGCCCCCCGAATTTTCGGGGGGCTCTCTGGTAGTCCAGATAAGGTGTTATCCTTTATACCAAAACCTGTTTAGCAGTTAAACTACTCTCCTGGTTCTGATTATCAGAACAATCACCGCAATGGTGAGGACTGCGCCAATGCCTACTATTATCCAGATATATGCCGGTGTGCTTGTGTCTGGCTCTGGGAAATTAATAGTCTGCTGTGGCTGCTGAGTTACGGTCATCATCGGCGGAATATCCACGATTACATCGGGGGATTCCACAATGACATCGGGGATGTTAACAGTTACCTGCGGTGCCGGCAGATTAACCGTAACTATAGGCGTTACCGGATCGGGTAATGTGATTGGAGGTTCTTCCTCGGTGCGGGTGTGGAAGTTCTGGACGTCGCACCAGGCGCTCATTGTACCGGTAGCGCTGACTGCCCTGACTCTCCAGTAGTGGTCTGTGTCATAGGCAAGATCAGGACCAGGATAAGTATAACCGGTTACGGATACGGAAGTGCTGATTAAAGTGCTGCTAAATCCTGGGTCTGTGCTCAGCTCAAAATCATAGCTGACAGCGTTGCTCACGCTCTTCCAAACGAAGGAAGGCAGTAAAGGAGCATTCTGCAAGCCCTGTGCCGGAACATCAGGATCCGGGACATCAATAGCTTCAAGGGTAGTGAAGCTAGCCGCACTTGACCAGCGGCTGGAGAACGGTGCGAAAGGCGAAACCCTTACCTTGACAGTATAGTCTGTGTTGTTGTCAAGCCCGGTAAGAGTGGCGGCTTCAGCATCAGTGGTATCGCTATCAACGGCACCACTTCCAGTCCATTTGTACTCGTATACTTCTGCGCCGGTCATGGCATCCCATGATACACCGGCTGTATTTTCTCCAACGGTACCAACGGCGACACCTTGTACCTGCCCGCTGACAGTGTCATGCAAGCCATATACGGTTGTGCCATTAACCATTGTCCATACATAGTTGGAGCCTTCTGTCTCCCAGAGACCCATGGCGTTGCCCTGAGGAGCTATCTCCCATACGTTGTTGTCCTCATGCAACAGTATGCGCCAGAGCCAATTGGTGACAGTTGCTGTAGTTGTGGTAGGAGGCGTAACAGTAAGAGCCCAACTGTCTGCGTTTTCGGTGAAAGTTACCTGTTCACCGGGAACGAACGGGTCAAGCTCACTGTCCAAATCTACGGTGAATGATACGTTGAAATAACCTGACTTGGTGGGGGTTTCATCTGCAATGTATATTATGCCTTCCACCGTATTTGTGCTGGTAGCCGTCAACAGTGACGGAAGCGCGGTAACAGCAGCGACATTTTCAGATGTAAAAGCTGCGCCGCTAATCTGTGTTACTGCAAGGCTGCTAAAGCTGTGAGCAGTAACTGCCGCAGCGCTGGTGGTTCCTGCCAGGTCAATGTCACCGCTAATCGTCACGCTGCCGCTAACCGGTGAAGAAACCGTGTTGCCGCTCATGGCGTAAAGGGCGTTGTCACCGGAAACAGCTATGCCGTTAAAGCCGGTTACATCTGTGGCACTATCGTTGCCAGTGCCATCGCCATCCGGGTCATCCAAAAGGGCTGTCGGGTTGCCGTCAAACGCATTACCGTCTAACTCTGCCATTCCAACAGTGCTGCCGCTGGTGGCGAAGTAGATAAGCCCGTTGTTGGCAAAGTCTGCATCAAAGGCGACATGTACATCGCCGCTTTGGAATGTGTCCTGAGCAGCGCCCCAGGTCTCGCCTGCATCTACAGAGACAAAGACGTTGCCGCTATCGTCTCCCATGATTATTACGGAGTTTGCCGCATCATCCGGGTCAAAGCCAGGCTGCAGTGCGATGGATATACCAACCTCACCAAGCAGTCTTTCTTTAGCCGGACCGAAACGGGTTGTTCCATAGAAACCATTTACGTCATCACAGGCGGCAAAGATGGTGGAGCCGTCATAGATAACTAAATCGTTAAACATGTTGGCTGTTGCCGGCATGGTGCGCCAGTGGTTGAAAGTCTGTCCGTTATCGGTGGACTTCCAGATTTCAAAGTCGCCTATAGTATCTATACCATAGAGCATTACGGTGGTGGCTTCCTCGTCATATTCCACCTTCAGGAATTCAACTAAACCTAAGATGCCGGAGGACTGCACCCTGACCCATATCGCCGGGTCTGCGGTGATGTCATCCGTGCGCCACAGGCTGCTGGTGCCGTTGCCCCATGTTCCCGGATTAGTCAAATCCAATCCTGGATCTGAATCGGTTATCATGAAAGCCGGCTGGCTGGCGGTAACTGGCGAAAAAGCCAGGTCCCGGGCTACTGCATTTACAGTATCAACCCAGTTGGTCTGGTTCCAGGTATCGCCGCCGTCTGTGCTAACAGAGAAAGCGCCCTCATCCCCAGCGAAGAACGCGGTTGAACAATAAGCATGTCCTTCTGTTGGGTCAAACATACCGGGAGCCATCTCTACTTCAAACATGCCAACGCCGGTAGGCGCTTTCAAAGCTATGTTGAAGGTATCGCCCAGGTTTTCACTGCGCCATACGCCGCCACCAAAGTAAAAGTAAGTGCCAACCAATATTACGTTGCCTGATACCTCTACACTGGTACAATCAGCATCAGCTTGAAGCAGAGGGATTGACTGGGTGGTGCCGGGGGTATAAGCAGCCCTTACCTCAAATACGTTGCCGTCAATAGCATTACCTGTGGCGGCAAAATAGACAACCGGTGCTGAGGCAGTATATGTCTCAGAAAAATCAAGTTCCGCATACGGTGAAACATCAATATAGCTTCCGCCTACGTTTTGCGGATATGCGTTAGCAATAGTGTTGCCCCACTGCCCGGGAGATATGGTGGCAGTTATAGCAAAGAAACCGGAATCCTCATAATCAATTGCCGCCCAGATGAGGTTGCTGCTTGAAAAATCAGGCGCAAAGGCAGCCTCAAAGGCTTGGGTTGTTATCGGGGCGGGTCTTAATTCCTGATCCCTCCAGGGCTCAAACAGGTCATCCTTTAACACAAGGACGTCCAAGTTTGTAGCTGCCAGAACCCAGACAAAAGTGCCGTCAAACCATGTATCCAGATCATAGATATAGTCAACAGTTATGCCAAAGCTATCCACAGGTGCTTTCATGAGTACTGGCGTGTCTTCGCCTTCACCACCTACGCGATAGAGGTTACCAACTAAGCCCCCTGTTCCCAGGGATATGTAGATGGTGCCATCATTAGCATAGTTCGGTGAAGCTACAATGTCTGTAATGTAGTAAAAGTTAGCCATAGCAGCGCTGAAACCGGTGTCTTGCCAGGTGTCGCCTTCATCAGACGATTTCTTGACACACCAGAAGCCGGTCATTGCATCATAAACAGAAGCGAATATGGTACCATCGGATTCAATCACTTCCATAATGCCCACTTCGCTGCCCGCGACTATGGGTGGTCCGGCAATTGCGTCCCACTCATTTTCGCCAGGGGCAGCTGAAACCGGAGCAGCTACCATAGCCAGACTGGATAACAGTGTTATTGTTAACACTACACCCAATATTTTAGCTATTCTAGTTTTCATCGACTTTTATATTTTCTCCTTTATTATTTGCATATCACCACAAATAAGCCCAAGACTTTTCGTCTTCCGCTTTATTATGGAGACAAGGTATATCTTTTTTCCATTTTCTGAGCTTTAGTGCTCATTCCCCTTACGGGATACAGGCATAGAATCACCCCCCTTCTTTTTTTCTATTTATATATAATACCACACCCTGTCAAGGGATGCGTGCCTATTCTGCCCTGTTTTATGCCTGTTGTCAATACTTTTGGGTTATATAAACCGTGTTTTTACTTTTCTTTTCCCAGCCCGGCTAAAAATTCTGCGTTGGTCCTTGTCTTGCGCAGCCTTTCCAATATTCTCTCTGTGGTTTCAACGGAATTAACAGAATCAGAGGCTATCATAGCCATCATGCGCCGCAGCAACCGCACCTGTTTCAGTGTAGCTTCGCCCAGTAACAACTCGTCGCGCCGGGTGCCGCTTCGCTGCAGGTCTATCGCCGGGAAAGTGCCCCGTTCCGCCAGCCGCCTGTCCAGATGAAGCTCCATGTTCCCTGTACCCTTGAACTCTTCATAGATAAGTTCGTCCATGCGGCTGCCGGTATCAATCAGGCAGGTAGCGATTATAGTCAGGCTGCCGCCTTCGTCCACATTGCGGGCGGCGCCAAAGAAACGTTTTGCCGGGTGAAGGGCACTGGGGTCAATACCGCCGGATAGGGTGCGCCCGCTTGAAGGCATTGCCAGATTATAAGCCCTTGTGAGACGGGTAATACCGTCCAGCAGAATGAAAACGTCTACACCGCCTTCCACCATTCTTTTGGCTCTGTCCAGCGCCAGCTCGGCAACCCGTGTATGGTTTTCCACCGGCTCGTCAAATGTTGCGCTTATAACCTGCCCCTTTACCGAACGTTTCATATCCGTTACCTCTTCAGGGCGTTCGCCGATAAGGCAAACCATGAGGTGTATATCGCTGTAATTGGTATTGATTGCGTTGGCTATCGTTTTAAGCAGCAATGTCTTGCCTGCCTTGGGCGGAGATACAACCAGTCCGCGCTGCCCCCTGCCAATGGGAGCCACCAGGTTTATCAGGCGTGTAGAGAGATTTTCCGGCGTGGTTTCCAGGTTAAGCAGTTTATCAGGGAAGGTCGGCGTCAGCGCGCCGAAATGAGGGCGCCTTCTTGCCAGTTCCGGGTTCATATCATTGATGGCTTCAACCCGCAGCAAGCCGTAGTATTTTTCACCGGCTTTTGCCGGTCTGCCCTGCCCCACCACATAATCACCGGTGCGCAAGCCGAAACGCCGTATCTGTGACTGGGAAACATAGACATCCTGAGAGCTTGGCAACAGCGTGTCCTGCCGCAGGAAACCATAGCCATCAGCCATAATATCCAGTATGCCGCTGCAGAAGATATTGCCGCGCTGTTCGGCGCTTATCTGCAGCAGGCGCATAACCAGTTCCTGCTTTTTTAGCGCCCGGTAGTTGCTAAGCCCGCTTTCTTTAGCCAGCTCCAGCAGTTCATCCCTGCTTTTGCTTTCCAACAGGTTCATATCCATAGGTTTAACTTCTTCTTTTTCCACCCTCATCCTCCTCTGGGGAACAGATCTCCTCTATAATATATGTAGATTTAGTATAGGTGCATTTATATCAACAATTTGAATTACGGTTATTTTCCCCCTGAAACGCTTTTCCAGTCCGCCATAAAACGTTCTATGCCAATATCGGTAAGCGGATGCTTTGTCATTTGCATAAGGACTTTGAAGGGGATTGTAGCTATGTCCGCCCCCGCCTTAGCCGCCGCTATACAATGCAGGGGATGGCGAATACTAGCAGCCAGAACATCCGTTGTCAAGTTTTTATAATTCTTAAAGACATCAACTATATCTTTTATAAGCCCCATGCCGTCATGTCCGGCGTCGTCCAGCCGTCCCACGAAAGGGCTGATAAAAGCAGCGCCTGCAAGCGCCGCCAAAAGCGCCTGGTTTACCGAAAAGCACAGCGTCATGTTTACCTTTATGCCCTCTCTGGCAAGCTGCGATGTTACTTCAAGCCCTTCGGCGGTAGCAGGTATCTTGACGGCTACGTTTGGCGCCCATTTGGCAATCTGGCGTGCCTGCTGCAACATTTCGTCAGCCCCTTCCACCACCACTTCCGCTGAAACCGGCCCTGAAACTATGCCGCAAATTTCTTTAACAACAGATTCATAGTCCTTGCAGCCTTCTTTGGCTACCAGCGTCGGGTTAGTGGTAACGCCGCTGACGACGCCCAGTTTCACGCCCTGTTTTATCTGCTCTATATTGGCTGTATCCAGAAATATACGCATTTAAAGCCTCCTGATTTAAGAGTTAAGCGGCAGAGACGGCTGAGCGCCCTCGCGAAGCACCTTCCTGGCGGCATCTATGAAACCGCTGAAAAGCGGGTGCGGCTTGCCGGGGCGGGAACCGAATTCGGGGTGGAACTGGCAGCCGACCATCCACGTGTGTTCCGGCAGTTCGCAAACCTCCACCAGCTTTTCATCCGGTGATAATCCGCTATAAACCATACCGGCTTCCGCCAGCTTATTGCGATATTCATTATTGAACTCGTAGCGGTGGCGGTGTCTTTCATCTACAAGCTCTTTTTCATAGACACCGGCAGCTTTTGTTCCTTTAACAAGCCGGCAGGGGTAAATTCCCAGGCGCATCGTGCCGCCTTTTTCTTTTATCCTCTTTTGCTCCGGCAGTAAATCAATAACCGGATACTGGCTTTTTTCATCAAACTCTGTAGAGTTCGGCTTTTCAGAGCCAAGTATATGGCGGGTATACTCAATTACCATAACGTGCATCCCCAGGCATAATCCCAGGTAAGGGATATTATTCTCGCGGGCATAGGTGGCGGCTTTAATCATACCCTCTATCCCCCGATCGCCGAAGCCGCCGGGGACTATGATACCCTGTGTCTGGCGCAGCAGCGCCTCCCCGCCGGGCTTTTCCAGGTCTTCAGAGTGTACCCATTGCAAATTGATATTGCGGTTATGGTACAACCCGGCATGACATAATGCTTCCCTCACCGAATAATACGCGTCTTCCAGTTCCACATACTTGCCCACCAAAGCGATATTGACCGTCTCACAGGGCTCTTTCAGGCAGCTTACCATGTGCCGCCAGTTATCAAGGTCTGTCTTGCGCTTCTTGAGGTTCAGCCTCTTCATTATGAGCTTACCCATCCCCTCTTCTTCCAGAATAAGCGGCACTTCGTATATGGTGGATACCGTCAGCAATGGAATAACGGCTTCGCGTTCAACATCGCAAAAGAGAGAAATCTTGTTTTTTATTTCGTCTGATATTTCATAATCACTGCGGCAGATTATAACGTCCGGCTGAATGCCGATGCGCCGCAGTTCGTTAACGCTGTGCTGCGTGGGCTTGGTTTTCAGCTCCTTGGTGGTATTGATATACGGCAGCAGAGTAACGTGAATGGAAAGAAAATTGTCCCGCCCGATATCATTCTTCATCTGGCGGATAGCTTCCAGAAACGGCTGCCCTTCAATATCGCCTACCGTTCCGCCGACCTCTACAATAATGACGTCTGCCTTTGATTTATCCGCCAGTTTCTTGAACCTCTTTTTAATCTCTCCGGTTACGTGCGGCACAACCTGTATCGTTCCGCCCAGGAAGTCCCCCCGCCTCTCCTTGGCAATAACCTCGCTGTATATCTGCCCGGAGGTTACGTTTGAATCTGCGGTAAGCTCAATATCAATAAAGCGTTCATAATTTCCCAAATCAAGGTCTGTTTCTGCGCCGTCACGGGTAACAAAAACCTCACCATGCTGATAAGGGGACATCGTGCCGGGGTCCACATTAAGATAGGGGTCCAGCTTTTGAACCGAGACGCTTATATTGCGGCTTTTAAGGATGGTGCCGATTGAGGCAACCGTTATACCCTTGCCGACTGAACTAACAACGCCACCGGTAACAAAAATGTATTTTGACATAGATTAACTAATTCGAGTCACCCTGAATTCTATAATACTAGCCAGAAACGGCTAATCAACAAATCTGAAACAAATTTGAAATGCGGGATTGATAAGGTTTCTTTTATTATAGGCAACGTAAGAAGCCAATGTCAAGTATTTTCAGGCTATTTTAGCCTTACTAAAGTAATTAATATTGTTAATAATTCATTATCATATTTGTTAACTATCTCTTGACAATTAGTGTGATATCGGGTATAATATCAACGTATTCAATTAAAGCGGGGGGTCTATGGCAGGCAAGAATTACTACAGCATACTGGGCATCAGCCGCAGCGCCAGCGAAAAAGAGATAAAACAGGCTTTCCGCCGGCTGGCGCGCAAGCATCATCCGGACGTTAATCCGGGAGATAAAGCCGCCGAAGAGAAGTTTAAGCAGGTAAGCGAAGCCTACGAGGTTCTTTCGGATAAGGACAAGCGTAAGAAATACGACCGTTTCGGCGATAACTGGCAGCACGCCGACCAGTTCAGCGGAGGCGGCAGAGGCAGTGGAGCAAATTACCAGAACTTTGACTTCAACGATATCTTTGGCGGCGGCAGAGCCAGCGGCTATAGCAGTGGCGGAGGCGGCGGTTATGACAGCCTGCTGGACGAACTGCTGCGCGGAGGCGGAGGCAGCCGCACACGCCGTCCGCAGCCCCGGCGCGGGCGAGACTTTGAACACCCGGTTGAGGTGACGCTGGAAGAAGCCTATAGCGGCGCCAGCCGCCTGCTCAGCCTGCAGGGCGAAGAAGCCTGCCCCACCTGTCACGGCAGCGGACGCATCCAGAACGCCTTTTGTTCTGTTTGCCAGGGGCGCGGCTCTGTAAACAAGCCCAGGCGTATAGAAGTAAAAATACCTGCCGGTGTTAAAAGCGGTTCCCGCGTACGTATTGCCGGCAAGGGCGGCGAGGGTCACGGTGGCGCCAAGGGTGATTTATACCTGAAAGTAAGCGTAAAAACGCACAAGGCATTTGAACGCCAGGGGAACGACCTTATGGTTATTATAAACGTGCCGGTGACAACGGCAGCGCTGGGCGGGGAAGTCAGCGTGCCTACCTTAAAAAGCAAACTGGCGCTTAAAATACCGCCGGAAACGCAAAACGGCAAGGTTTTCCGCCTCGGCGGGCAGGGAATGCCCGTACTGGGCAAAGATACAAAGGGTGATTTGAAAGCCAAAATCAATATTGTATTACCCGAAAAACTAACTGAAGAGGAAAAGGAGCTTTTCCACAAACTGCAACAACTCCGCAACGCATAACAAAGGGGGTATTAGCCTATGAATGAAGATACACAGCCACGTTATGTAATCAGCGTTGCCGCCGAGATGCTTGGCACACAGACCTACACGCTGCGCTATTATGAAAAGGTTGGCATCGTAAGTCCCGCCCGCTCCCAGGGCAACATACGCCTGTATTCGGATATGGATCTGGCGCTGCTGCGCCGGGTAAGGACACTGATGGAAGACCTTGGCATAAACCTTGCCGGCGTAGAGGTTATCTTACGGATGTCACAGCAGATTGCCCAGCTTCAGGCGGAATCAGAGGAGATAAACGCAGAGCTTGAGAAGCTGAGGGAGGAAATAGAATGAAACAGGAAAGATTTACCGAACAGGCGCAGGAAGCCCTGGCGGCTTCCCAGCAGCTTGTCCGCCAGTTCAAACACAGCCAGTGGGACGTAGAGCATATTTTGCTCGCCCTGTTGCAACAGGATAAAGGGCTTGTATTAGATATACTTAAAGAGCTTAAGGTAGACGCGGAAGCCTTTAAGAATCAGGTCAGCGCCGCGCTTGAAAAGACGCCCCGGGTTGCCTATGAAACAGAGCAGATATATGCTACGCCGCGCGTTGCCAAACTGCTGGAAACAGCCACCAAAGAGGCGGACCGCCTTAAAGATGAGTTTGTCGGCAGCGAGCATATTTTTATAGCTTTAAGCGGAGAAGGCAAGGGAGAAGCGGCTAAAATAATGCAAAACTCCGGTATCAACCAGGAGAAGGTTTACGGCGCATTGCAGAAAATACGCGGCGGACACCGCGTTACAGATTCACGCGCGGAAAGCAAATACCGCTCTCTTGCCAAATACAGCCGTGACCTTACAGAGATGGCTCGCCGGGGCAAGCTGGACCCGGTTATCGGCAGGGATGAGGAAATAAAACGGGTGATGCAGATACTTACCCGCCGCACCAAGAACAACCCGGTAGTCGTCGGCGAAGCTGGTGTCGGCAAGACAGCTATCGCAGAGGGCGTCGCCCAGAAAATAGCCGTTGACGATGTTCCCGAATCCCTGCGCAATAAAAAGGTCATGGCGCTGGATATGGGCGCACTGGTAGCCGGCAGCAAGTTCCGCGGCGAATTTGAGGAACGCCTTAAAGCCGTGATGGACGAGGTTCGCGAAGCGCAGGGCGAGGTTGTTCTTTTTATAGATGAAATTCATACCGTCGTCGGCGCGGGCGCTTCGGAAGGTTCTATAGATGCCAGCAATATGCTGAAACCGGCGCTGGCTCACGGCGAATTGCAGTGCATCGGCGCCACTACGATGGATGAATACCGCAAGTTTATAGAGAAAGACAAAGCGCTGGAACGGCGTTTCCAGCCGGTATTTGTTGAAGAGCCGGATGCTGAAGCCGCCCTTAAGATACTTGAGGGGCTGCGCCCCAGATACGAAGCGCACCACAAGATAAAGATAACAGACGCCGCCCTGGAAGCCGCCGTGCGTTTAAGCCAGCGATACATCGCCGACAGGCAACTGCCGGATAAGGCGATTGACCTTATGGACGAAGCCGCCTCTAAACTGCGGCTGGACACCGAAAGCGCGCCGCCGGAGGTTAAGTCTCTGGAAACAGAGCTTAACCAGCTAACCAACGAAGAGGAAGCCGCCTCGCAGCGGCAAGACTACGAACAAACCGCCCAGCTTAAATCAGACAGGTTGAAGCTTGAAAGTGAATATGAAAAAGCCAGGAATGAGTGGCTGAAACAGCAGAAAGTAGGCGAAGAGGTTGACGAAGAACAGATAGCGCAACTGGTCGCCGGCTGGACGGGCATACCGGTTTCCCAGATGCTGGAGGGTGAAGCCGAAAAGATGCTGCACATGGAAGAGCGCATCCACCAGCGTCTTGTAAACCAGGAGGAAGCCGTTGTGGCTGTTTCCGAAGCTATCCGCAGAAGCAGAGCCGGGCTTAAAGACCCCAGCCGCCCCATAGGCAGCTTTATGTTCCTGGGTCCTACCGGCGTCGGCAAGACAGAGCTTGCCAAGACGCTTGCCTGGTTTATGTTCGGCGATGAAACAGCGATGGTACGGCTGGATATGTCTGAATATCAGGAGAAACATACTGTATCACGCCTTATCGGCGCGCCGCCGGGATATGTCGGCTATGACGAAGGCGGACAGCTTACCGAACTGGTGAGGCGCCGCCCGTACCGCGTGATACTGCTTGACGAGATTGAAAAAGCGCACCCGGAGGTTTTCAACAGCCTTTTACAAGTGCTTGATGACGGGCGTCTTACAGACGGACACGGGCGCACGGTAAACTTTACCAACACGGTTATAATCATGACCTCCAATGCCGGCGTAGAGCTTATAAAGAGGGAAAACAGCCTTGGTTTTGCCACTAAAAAAGATAAGAGCGCAACTGAAAAGAACAGCTATGAGCGGATGAAGGAAAAGGTGATGGCAGAGGTTAAAAAAACCTTTCGCCCCGAATTCCTCAACCGTATAGATGAAATCATCGTTTTCCATGAGCTTACAGAGGAGCAACTGCGCAGCATAGTTGACCTGATGGTTAAAGACTTGCAGCAACGGCTTGAAGAACGTAAAATATCGCTTGAAATCAGCGAAGAAGCCAAGTCCTGGCTGGCAAAGGTTGGTTATGACCCGGTTTACGGCGCCAGACCTTTAAGGCGGGCCATAGAACAGTATGTTGAAAATCCGCTTTCAAGCCGTATCCTTCGCGGTGAATTCAATGAAAATGATGTAATAAAAGTCAGCAAGGGGGCTGACGGGCTGACGTTCAAAACCGCCAAGCCTAAAAACCGGCAGATAAAAACGAATAAAGCGGGAATATTTGACAGGCGAAATAAGCGAAACAATAGACACCAAGCTGAATAAATTCAAACGCACCGTAAAGAGGTGGGAGTTCTGGGCGGGATTGCTTTCGCTGGCAATCACCTTCGGCTTTGCCGTCCTGATTGTCGTTTACTGGGAGGATGTTCAGAACCTTGCCGGTTTCAGCTACGTGGGGCTTTTCTTTATAAGCATCCTGGGCGGGGCGACGGTAATAATCCCGGTGCCTTCACTGGCAGTGCAGTTCTCTATGGGCGCCGTCCTGCATCCGGCAATCGTCGGGGCGGTTGCCGGTCTGGGTACCGGCATCGGCGGCACTATTATATATCTCTTCGGGCGCAGTGGGCGCCGCATCTTTTACAAAGCTGATTATTCACTTCAGGATTCTGGTAATATTCTCATACGCTGGACTGTAAAAATTATAAACTGGGCAAAGAACAGGGGTATGCTGGCTGTCTTTTTGATGTCTGCCATGCTTAACCCGATATTCTTCCCGATGGCTTTAGCCATCGGCGCCGGGCGTTTTCAACTGTGGAAATTCTTTACAATGTGCTGGGCGGGCAACACTGTTAAGAGCATGGTTATTTCTTACCTGGGCTATTTCGGGCTGGGATCAATTCTGCGCGCCATCGGCTTAGATGTGTAGCTTTACTCACAGCCAGTTGATTAAACCGGATTAAATTGACTGCGGGCAGCAGAAGCTCTATAATTATTCAGTCAAGGCAACTACACCCATCGGGATTTAAGAGGTAAGCGGATTTGCATGAAGCGTGCGGCGTCTTTGGCACTTATGCCCATGATATAGACATAGCCAGACTTACCTATTTCGCCCTTTTCGCGCTGCAACACCGCGGACAGGAAAGCGCCGGCATCGCCACCACAGACGGCAACAGGATCCAGGTCCACGCCAAAATGGGGCTGGTGTCACAGGTTTTTAACGAAGATGTCCTCAGCAAACTTACCGGCCATATCGCCATCGGCCATAACCGTTATTCCACCCGCGGCGCCAACCGCAGCTGCAACGTGCAGCCTATTGTCGTCGGTCATAATTCTGACATGCTTGCAATAGCCCACAACGGCAATATTATAAACGCCGAAGCCCTTTATAAAGAGCTTTCAGATCAGGGTTACAGCTTTAACACCTCAACAGATACAGAGGTTATCGCCAATCTTATCCTCTCCTCCCCTGAAAAGGACTGGCTGGACCGCATAAGATACGCCGTGCGCCGTCTTAAAGGGGCTTATTCAATGGTCGCCATGACCAAGGACACGCTATACGGCATCCGCGATCCCTTCGGTGTGCGCCCCCTGTGCCTGGGGACTATTAACGGCGGCAATTATGTAATGGCATCAGAGAGCTGCGCCCTTGACCATATAGGCGCCAGCTTCCTGAGAGAGATTAAACCCGGTGAGATTGTCGCCATCACCGAAAGTGGCCTGCAAAGCTACCACGAAGAATCGGAAAAGAAGGCTGCCTGTATCTTTGAATATATCTATTTCTCCCGCCCGGACAGCTCTATAAACGGCAGGCTGCTGCATTCCGCGCGGCAGGCGATGGGCGCCGGGCTGGCGGAAGAACACCCCGTTGATGCCGATATTGTCGTCGGCGTGCCGGATTCAGCCACCGCCGCCGGTTACGGCTATGCCATAAATTCCGGCATCCCCCCCGCCGAAGGGCTTATTAAAAACCGCTATGTAGGGCGCACCTTCATAGAGCCGGACCAGCGTATAAGAGACCTCGGCGTCCAGCTTAAATTCAATCCGCTTCAACCCGTGCTTGAAGGCAAGCGCGTCGTGCTTGTTGATGACAGCATCGTCAGGGGCACCACCACCCCCAAGGTTATAAAGCTGCTTAGAAAAGCCGGCGCCAAAGAGGTGCATATGCGTGTCTGCGCCCCGCCCATCTGCTACCCCTGCTTTTTCGGTGTTGATATGGCTACCCGATGGGAGCTTATCGCCGCCCAGAAAACAATACCCCAGATACGTGATTACATCGGCGCAGATTCACTTGGCTACCTGAGTATAGACGGGCTTATAAAAGCGGTTGGTCTGCCGCGTGATTCCTTCTGCCTTGCCTGTTTCACCGGACAATATCCGGTACCGGTACAACTTGAAATGGACAAGCTGGCGCTGGAAACAATGGCAGCTGACAAAATGACTGCCAAACGCTGCTAATCCGTATTTTTACACCAGATTATCCCCTGTTTTTTAATTGCAACACCGTCTTTCAGGTGCTATTATTAATTTCGCCAATTATTACTGGCAGTAATTTAACCAGAGGGAGGTTTTTGCTATGGGTTGTGGCGCAATAATGGGTGCAGCTATCCCCGGTTTCTTCCTGAGTTCCTGGTTTCTAATGCTTTTGTGGGGTGTAATCGCTGAAAGGCTTGCAATCCCAGTTACCTTTAGCTATCCCGATGCCATGCTGATAACTATAAGTCTGTGGATTGTGGTAGCACCGCTGGCGGCATCTGCCGGCAAGGGCAAGTGGTTTAAAAAATAAACCTGTAAAATACAAATAATCTATACTACTGGAGGCAATCAGATAGAAGATAAATATGCCGCCGCCGGGGTCAACCTTAATGCCGCCGACAGCCTGAAGGCGCTCATTGGCCGTCACACCAGGAAGACAATGCGCCCGGAGGTGCTTGCCGGTCCTGGTTTGTTCGGTGGTCTTTTTGAACTTAAAGGCTTTAAGAACGCGGTGCTGGTTTCCAGCGCAGACGGTGTTGGCACCAAGCTTAAAATCGCTGTTGCCCTTGACAGGCACAACACGGTGGGTATAGACATTGTCAATCACTCTGTCAATGACATTTTAACCTGCGGCGCCGAACCTCTGTTCTTCCTGGATTATATCGCCATGGGCAAACTTTCGCCCCCAAGAGTTGAGGCTATTGTCAAAGGATTGTCCAATGCGTGTCATGAGGTTGGCTGCGCCCTTATCGGCGGTGAAACCGCCGAGATGCCGGGGCTATATGCTGAAAACGATTATGACCTTGCCGGTTTTATTGTCGGCGCGGTAGAGAAAGAAAATATTATAGACGGCACCGGGATAACCGCCGGAGATGTTATAATCGGTCTGCCTTCCAGCGGATTGCATACCAACGGTTATTCCCTTGCCCGCAAGGTTTTCGGCGATACCGCAGCAGAATTGAGTAAATACTACCTTGAGCTGGGCAGGTCTGTTGGTGAAGAGCTTTTAGAGCCGCATACCTGCTACTATAAACAGCTTAAGCCCCACCTGCCCATAATCAAGGGGCTGGCGCATATCACCGGCGGCGGCTTTTCCGGCAACATCCCGCGCATACTGCCGGATGGCGTAACCGCCAGTATTAACAGTAAATCCTGGGGTGTGCCGCCCCTCTTCCAACTGCTGCAAAAAGAGGGCAATATTGAAAAAGAGGAAATGTACCGTGTTTTCAATATGGGAATCGGTATGATAATAATCTGTTCTGCGGATGAAGCCGCAGGGCTTGTAAAAAAGATGCCGGGCGCCGTAATAACGGGTGAAATCATCAAGCAGGCAGGTAAGGCAAGGGTTATCATTCAGTAATTTACTGCTGTTTTTCGGGAGCAGTGGATATGGGAAATCCGGGAAATACATTCTGGGGTATTTTAGTTACCATCCTTGGAATACTGTGCTTTCCCGCCAATCCGCTTGTTTTGACAGGTATTTTAGAGGTAGAATCATACCTGCCCCTTGTTATTGCCGGTGGGATTGTGTGGGCGTTCGGTATGGTTCTGGTTATGGCGCCGATAGTAATGTTCCCCAGAAAAGGCGGGGTATCCAAAGGCAAGGCTTATACCGGCACTACCCTGCTGGTGGATAGCGGTATCTATGCCGTCGTCAGGCATCCGCAATATACCGGGGGGATATATGCTATATTTATTACAACCCTGCTGTGGTATCCCCACTGGCTGTTCAGCTTGCTGGGGGCGGTGGGAATAGCGGCAATTTATATGAGCTGCAAAGTGGAAGATAAACTGTTGATTGAAAAGTTCGGCGATGACTATAGACAATATATGCAAAAAGTACCCGGAATAAATGTCTTTGCCGGCTTTATAAAATTGATAAAAGATAACCAAAGAAAGGGGAACTAAAGCATGAGAGCCATCATAAGCGTATCAGACAAAACGGGGGTAACGGATTTTGCCCGCAAGCTGGAAAAACTGGGGTTTGCAATCTTCAGCACCGGCGGGACAAAAAAGGCTTTAGCCGAAGCCGATGTGCCGGTGAAAAGCGTATCGGATATTACCGGCTTCCCTGAAATATTGAACGGCAGGGTAAAGACGCTGCACCCGGCGGTTCACGGCGGGCTGCTGGCAAAACGCAGCCTTGATTCCCACGTACAGGAACTTGCCGATAACAACATCCAACCCATTGACATGGTGGTTGTCAACCTCTATCCATTTGTCCAGACAGTATCCAAAGAGGGAGTTACCCTTGACGAAGCGCTGGAGAACATAGACATCGGCGGACCAACGATGCTGCGGGCATCTGCCAAGAATTTCCCGGATGTTATCGTGGTGGTTGACCCGGCAGATTACGATATTATACTGGACAAGCTGGAGCACGGCGGAGTATGCCTCAACAAGCGCAAGCAACTGGCGCAGAAAGCCTTCCAGCACGTAGCTAATTACGACACCGCCATTTCCCAGTATCTAAGCCTTGACGATGAAGGCTTGCCGGAGGAAATGACAATAGCCCTTAAGAAACGTCAGGACCTGCGATACGGCGAAAATCCGCACCAGCCGGCGGCTTTCTATGCCGAACAGCGTGTTGCGGCTGTAAAACAGGATACAGGCATAACGTGGGCAAAACAGCTCTGGGGCAAGGAGCTTTCTTTCAATAACATTTTAGACGCAGACGCCACATGGGGCGCCGCCGTTGATTTTTCAGAGGCGACAGTGGCTATAGTCAAACACACCAATACCTGCGGGCTTGCCAGCCACCCGGATATTGCCGAGGCTTACCGCCGCGCCTATAGCGGAGACACCGTTTCGGCTTTCGGCGGCATCGTTGCCAGTAACCGCAAGGTAAACCTTGAAATGGCAGAGGCGATGGGAGATGTCTTTTATGAAATCGTCATCGCCCCGGAATATGACGAAGACGCTCTGGAAACCCTGAAAAAGAAGAGAAACCTGCGCATCCTGCTGGCGGAACTGCCGCCGGAATATGGCAAAGCGCCGGTGCCATACCTTGACTATAGACGTGTCAAGGGTGGTCTGCTGGTGCAGGCTTCGGATTCGCTTTCCGAAAGCGAAATTAAGCTGAAAACAGTAACCAAAAGAGCCCCCACGGAAGCGGAACTTAAAGACCTGCTTTTCGCCTGGCGGGCGGTAAAGCATATAAAATCCAACGCCATACTGCTGGTTAAAGACAAGATGATTGCCGGCATGGGGGCAGGGCAGCCAAACCGTGTCGTCAGCGCCGAAATCGCCAGCAGGAAAGCCGGTGATAAATCCAAAGGCTGCGTGCTGGCTTCAGACGCCATGTTCCCCTTCCCGGATACCGTAGAACAGGCAGCGGCAGCAGGGGCTACGGCAATCATCCAGCCCGGCGGCTCAATCAGGGATGACCTTTCCATTGAGGCCGCAGACAAGCATAATATAGCCATGGTTCTTACCGGTGTGCGCCACTTCCTGCACTAATACTTTATGTAAAGTGTGAAGAAATATGACAGATGTTGTTTTAGTTGTTGATATGCTGCGCGGCTTCCTTGAAGAAGGTTATCCCCTGTCCTGCGGTGAAGACGCCCGCAGTATAATACCCAATATCCAGAGATTGCTGGAGCGGGAAACCGCCAGAGGCTCTAAGATATTTTTTATTTCAGATAACCACGATGCCGATGACCTGGAATTCAAGATGTTTCCACCCCACTGCGTCAACGGCACGCCGGAAACAGAGGTAATCCCGGAACTGGCGAAATTCCCCGGCGAAGTAATCAGCAAGAAACGCTATAGCGGCTTCTTTGACACAGAGCTTGAACAAAAACTGGCGCAGATTAAGCCGGATAGGATTATCGTCTGCGGCGTGCTGACGGATATCTGCGTTTTGCATACCGTCGCCGATGCCAGAAACCGTGATTATAACGTGGAAGTGCCGGTTGACTGCGTGGCAGCCCTTGACGAAGATACACAACGATTCGCCCTCTCCCACATTGAAAAGGTGTTAGGGGCTAAATTAACCGATTCCGGCAAGGTTTAGATTATGGCTGATTTCTCTCCCTCCGAAGACGTATTGTCCGGGGAAACGGCTGATATTTACTTCGCCCGCACGGTAGAGATACTTAAAAAAGAGGGTATTAACCCGGTATCGGTTATGGAATTCTTTCCGCGAAGCCCTGGTATCCTCTGCGGCATTAAAGAAGTTCAGGCTCTTTTGTCAAAGGCTTTGTCCAATGTCAATTGTGAAATATGGTCTTTGGAAGAAGGCAACCATATAGATAAAAAAGAGGTTGCCCTGCGCGTAACCGCCCCCTACCAAAGCTATGGTTTATACGAAACGGCTATATGCGGCACGCTGGCACATTGCAGCGGCTGGGCAACCGCCGCCCGGGAATGCGTTGAAGCGGCAGGCAATTTGCCGGTCATAAGTTTCGGCGCGCGCCATGTCCACCCCTCTGTTGCAGGGGTGATGGATTATTCCGCCGTAATCGGCGGCTGCAAGAGCTGTTCCAGCAGCATCGGAGCAAAGCTGGCAGGCATTGCCCCTTCGGGAACTATACCCCACGCCCTTATCTTAGTGATGGGTGATACCGCCCTTGCAACATTAGCCTTTGACAAACATATGCCAAAAGATATAGCAAGGGTATCGCTTGTTGATACCTTTACGGATGAAGCCGAAGAAAGCCTGAACGTAGCCAAAGCGCTGGGAGAGAGGCTGGACAGCGTCCGCCTTGACACCCCATCTGAACTGGGCGGCGTAACCGTTGAACTTGTCAACAGGGTTAGACAAAGACTTGACAACGCCGGTTTCAATAGAGTTAAGATTTTCGCCAGCGGCGGCTTCACCCCGGCAAGAATCAAACAATTTTTAAAAGAAGGCGCGCCGGTGGACGGCTTCGGCATTGGCAGTTATATAAGCGGCGCCTCCCCGATAGATTTCACTGCAGACCTGCACCAGATTGACGGCAAGGCAATAGCCAAAAGGGGGCGCACGCCGGGCATAACACCCAACCCCAGACTTAAAAGAATTATGTAAAGTACGAATATGAAAGAAAAAGATGTCAGAAAGACCGTGCGTGAAGGCTATGCCGATATAGCTAAAAAAGGCTCCTCATGCTGCTCCCCTGCCAGTTCCTGCTGCGGAAACGCAAGCCAGATTGACAGTATCAGCAAGGGCATAGGTTATTCCGAAGAAGAAATGAAAGCTGTGCCCGAAGGCGCAAATCTTGGGCTCGGCTGCGGCAACCCCACCGCGCTGGCTTCCCTTAAAAAGGGTGAAACCGTTTTAGACCTTGGCTCAGGCGCCGGTTTTGACGCTTTTCTGGCAGCAAATAATGTCGGTGAAAAGGGAATGGTTATCGGTGTTGATATGACGCCGGATATGCTTGAAAAAGCCCGGGGCAACGCTGAAAAAGGCGGCTACAATAACGTGGAGTTCAGGCTGGGCGAAATTGAAAACCTGCCCGTCGCCAATGATTTTGTGGATATTATAATATCTAACTGCGTTATAAACCTTTCGCCGGATAAGCAGCGTGTTTTTAACGAAGCCTTAAGGGTATTGAAGCCCGGAGGCAGGCTGATGGTATCTGACATTGTTTTGCTTGAAGAACTGCCGGGTTATGTAAGAGAATCCGCCACAGCCTATATCGGCTGCGTTGCCGGAGCAATACTTAAAGATGATTACCTGAACACAATCAGAAAAGCCGGATTCACCAGCATTGAGGTAATTGACCAGACGGTATTCCCGTTTGAATATACAGATGACAATCCGGCGGAAGCATCGCTGATTGACAAAACCACATCAACTCAAAAAGGTAACGGTGATTTCACCAATTCCGTTGTCAGCGTAAAAGTGCGGGCTGTCAAGCCGCTTGTCTAAAGCTTTTTAAACTTCAGCTTCAGAATGCTTTTTATTTCCGGCGTTACTTTTACCCTGTCATCAATACGATAACCCGCCAGCCATATAATCTGCTTTTCATTGCAGACTACAGGCACCCTTCCCCGCCACGGCTGCGGTATTTTTTCGTCTATCATAAACAGGTTTACTTTCTTTTCTTCTTTCATCCCCAAAGGCTGAAAACGGTCTCCCGGCTGGCGCCGCCGCACCGTTATCTCTTTACCTGTTTTATCATAATCAAGATAAGCGGTAAAACTATCACTCTCCTGCCCAATGCCGCCTTTTTCTGCAAGCGAGGCTTCCACACGCCACCCCGGCAGTTCTGTTTCCCCCGTGATATTCAGCTTTTGTTCTCCGCCTATGACAGGGTATGGACAAAGCATGCCACTCTCCCTGCCCAGCAGATATCTTTCGTAATCAACATAGAACAACAATCCGCCCGGCAGGTCTATACACTTGCCTGCCTGTTTGTCCAGCGCCGCTGTCAATTCCCCTATATGGCGCGCCTCTATGTCCTTAAGGCTGGGCAACATCTTGTCAATAGCTGTCCTCAGCAACTGCCTTTGCAACGCGGGGTGCAAAGCACAGAATACTTCTTTTTTCAGGATTATTACATCCTGTTTTTCTTCTGCGGCAGATTGCCATATACGGGCAACTTCCTTATCTATGTATTCCGTTTCCTCAGCAGCGATGGCAGCCGTGCGCAACAAAGCGTCTTTAATGCCGGAGTTATAACCCTTTAGCATCAGCAAAAGCTGCTGCCTTACCCGGTTGCGTAGCGGCGAAAGCGAAAGGTTGGTGCTGTCTTGACAAGGGTTAAGCTTGTGCCTTTTGCAGTAAGCAGTTGTTTCACTGCGGCTGACCGTCAGCAAAGGGCGCAACAGGTTAAAGTTTTGCCCGTTCAGTTCCCATTCAGCATTTGCCTTCAGCCCGGCAAGCCCCTTGACACCCGTACCCCGGATAATATGCAAGAGTATGGTTTCCGCCTGGTCATCAAGCGTATGCCCGGTGGCGATATATCCAGCGCCAACCGAAGCGGCTGTTTCCGCCAGAAAAGCATAGCGAACCTCCCGCGCCGCTTCTTCCAGAGACAACCTGTTTTTCTGCTGATATGCCTTGACGTCTGCCTTACCTGTTGTCAAGGGTATGTCCAGGCTGGCAGCCAATTGCTTTACATAATCTGCATCTGCGGCTGATTCTTCCCCCCTTAACTGGTGGTCAAGATGTGCCACTCGCAGTTCTATGCCAAGCTGCTGCTTTAAGCCAGCCAGAAGATGAAGAAGGCAGGTTGAATCCGCCCCGCCGGATACCGCCAGCAGTAAACAGGCGTTTTGCGGTAAACGGCACTCATTGCGTATAAAGCATGCTACCCGTTGTTTTAAGGGAGGTTTCTTCTTTGGCGTTGCCATAACAGCCTAATTATAGTCTGCAGCGGGGGGAGGGGCAATCTCTGCGCTTACCGGGTTATACAAGCGGTATCGTTAAACGTCTCAAGACGGGGAGTATCATTTTCAAAAAGTATTACGCTTATACTGGCGTTCTTCATCCTCATGCGTATTATGTTTTCCAGCGGCAGTTCCAGAACGGCGCAGACTGCGGATAATATAGTGAAGTAATGGCTCACCATCACTATGCTGCCGCCTGAATGGTTCTTTTTCGCCTGCTTTATAAAACCCCGGCAGCGTTCCTGCAAGTCCGCCAGCGATTCTCCGCCGGGTATGCGTTTTTCCGCCCCATTCCTCGTCAGGTAGTCACTGAAGCGCATCCCCAGTTCGGCAGTGGTAACGCCTTCCAGTTCACCGGCTTCTATTTCCCTCAATGCCCCTTCTGTTATTACCTTTAGGCATTGGTTTGCGGCTATCGCTGCGGCTGTATTCATGGCACGTTTCAACGGGCTTGAATAGACGGCTTTAATGTCTTCATTTTCCAGCCTTGATGCCAGATCTTGCGCCTGCCGCATTCCTTTCTGGTTCAGCGGCGAATCGCTTTTAGCTCCCTGGATACGCAGTATCTTGTTCCACTCCGTTTCGCCGTGCCTTACCAGAATTATTTTTAGAGACATCTTTTTTCCGTTAGCTGGTTGCCAGCATCAAACCGGTGCGGTGAGTGAATAGGGGATAACCTAATCCCAGCGCTTTTATTACCTGTTCCGGCCTGCCGGAGCCGTTACTGCCGCAACGCAGCCGCATGCCAATTGAAGCGCAGCCATCCTGCCAGCCTTCCAGCCACAGGTTTTCTACAAGCTTTCTTAAATCATATTTATGCGGACCGGTATCCCGCTGGTGCTGCCACGGTAATTCGTCTTTTTCCAACAGAGAAGCTATTGCTTGGTTGACATAACTCTCTCCATCCGAAGCTTCGGCTTTGACCGTATATTCAGCAGAGCGCATCTGTGCCTGCAAAGAGGGTAAATTGGCGGCTATATGATACACCTGTATTATATTTATCCCGGGCGGCA
Organism: Dehalococcoidales bacterium; assembly: GCA_963674855.2. GTDB lineage: Bacteria > Chloroflexota > Dehalococcoidia > Dehalococcoidales. Next base: position 222,016 of record CAXXST010000002.1, on the reverse strand, counting down.
GTTGCCGCCCGGCACAGTCTGCAAATGAATGCTGGGACATAAAACGGCTGATGTATATATCCATCAGTTCGGCTTCGCTGGTTACTCCCAGCGCCAGCGGCGCCGCTAATGATATTCTTGGGTGCGGATTAAAACCCTCTGAATATGCCATTTCTATATCGGCGCGTCGCATTGCCCTTTGCCACAGCCTTATTATATCCAGATGGGATATAAATTTGACCTCTTCCCCCCGCCCGAACTTAATCCTTAGACGATGATGCATCCTGTTTTTTCTTTTCCTTGGTCAGTAGTATCTCTTCGATTTTATGTCCTTTTGTCTTGGTGATAACCATTTTTAAGCCTTTGTATTTCAGTTGCTTGCCCTGTTTCGGTATGTGCCCCAGCAGGCTAAGGACGAAACCGGCAACGGTTTCATAATCGCCCTCCGGCAGCTGTAAGCCCAGTTCCTCATTGGCTTCTTCTATACGCATGCCGCCATCAACCTGGAAGGTATATTCGTCTATGGATTCATATTCTTTTTCCGCTTCAGCCAGTTCGTCACCCACCGGGCCAACAATCTCTTCCATCAGGCGGCTGAGGCTGACGATGCCGGCAGTACCGCCGTATTCATCAACCACGATAGCCATACGGTAATTCTCGTCCCGCATTTCAGCGAAAAGCTCACCGATGGGCTTTGTTTCCGGCGTGAAATAAGCCGGACGGATAAGCTCGTCTATGGGGCTTTCACTGGTTATCGCCTTCCTTGCCTGCGCCATCAGCACGTCTTTTATAGATAAAACACCGACGACGTTATCCATATTCTCTTCATATACCGGAAAGCGTGAAATGGGAGATTCTGAATATATAGCCATGAACTCTGCCAGCGTCGTGCCTTTCTCTATACCGATAACCTCCGGGCGCGGCACCAGCGCCTCGCTCACCGGACGGTCACCGAACTCAAAGACGGCATGCAGCATATCTGCTTCGGCTTCTTCCACCGTGCCTTCCTTGTGCCCCACAGTTATCATGGTGCGGATTTCTTCCTCGCTTACCAGCGAGCTTGGCATAGGCTTGCCGCCGACAAGTTTGGTAATACCGGAAGCCATCCAGCTAAGGGCGATTACTACAGGCGAAAATATAAAGGAGATAATCTCTATCGGGCGCACGAAAAGCAGCGATACCCTTTCGGCATGGCGATTGGCAAGTGTTTTGGGCAGCGTCTCGGCAAATATCAAAAGAATTATCGCCATACCGAGGGTAGCGATGATAACGCCCGTATCCTGCCCCCAGATAGATACCGCCAGTATGGTGGCAATGGAAGCGGCGGCGGTGTTGACCAGGTTATTTCCCAGCAATATAGTTGATAAAAACCTGTCTGGTCTTTCCAACATTTTAGATACCCGTTTGGCTCCCTTTTTATTGGTTTCAACCATATGCTGAACGCGGTATCTCTCCAGCGAAATGAACGCTGTTTCCGAACTGGAAAAAAAGGCGGAAAGAATAAGGCAAATAAAAAGAAACACCAGATACAGTGCTTCGACAGACATACCACCTCACCTCACTTTTACTTTTGCCGTTATTTGTTTGGTTTTGAAAATTCTTGCAGTCCATAATAACATTGGGTAGTTAGCCTGTCAAAAGGTAAACTCCTGCTTTTTAAGCTGCTGTGTTATAATTTTCTGGATATGAAAGTTCTTGGAATAGAGTCTTCCTGCGATGAAACGGCAGCGGCTGTCGTTGAGGACGGAACAAAAATAATCTCTAACGTGGTTTCTTCGCAGGTTGAAATCCACGCCCGTTACGGCGGGGTGGTGCCGGAAGTAGCTTCACGGCAGCATCTTTTGTCTGTAATTCCCGTTATTGAAGAAACAATAGAATCAGCCGGTTGCGGCTGGGGTGATATAGATGCTGTCGCCGTTACCAACGGTCCGGGGCTTGCCGGCTCTCTGCTGGTGGGGGTCAGCGTTGCCAAAGCCCTTGCCAGTGTCAAGGGGCTGCCGCTTGTCGGCGTCAATCACCTGGAGGGGCATATCTATGCCAACTGGCTGGGTGAAGCAAAGCCGCAGTTCCCGCTGCTGTGCCTGATTGTCTCCGGCGGACACACGGATTTGGTGCTGATGCGCGGACACGGCAGTTACGTGATGCTGGGCAGGACCAGAGATGACGCCGCCGGCGAAGCCTTTGACAAAGCCGCCCGTATTCTGGGGCTTGGCTACCCAGGCGGCCCGGCTATTGACAAGGAGGCTGTCAATGGCAAGCCCTGTATAGACCTGCCCCGCTCCTGGCTAAAAGGCACAGATGATTTCAGCTTCAGCGGTGTCAAGACAGCCCTGATGAGGCTGGTTGAAAATAATAAAATAGATAATATCGCCAATGCCGCCGCCAGTTTTCAAAATGCGGTTGTAGATGTGCTGGCGGCTAAAACCGTCGCTGCCGCCGAAACGCGCCGCGTAAAGCAGATTTTGCTTTCCGGCGGAGTGGCTGCCAACCGCCAGCTCAGAAAACGTCTTTTTGAAGATTCTCCTATAGAAGTATTGTTGCCGCAGCCGCAATTCTGCACCGATAACGCCGCCATGGTGGCTGCTTGCGGCTTTTTTCGCTTTCAGTCCGGTAAAAGAGACGGGTTGGAGCTGGATGTGATCCCCGGGCTGAAACTTATTTAGCCCTGATATTTTTTTATTGCGGCAGATATTTAGAGATAACAGGACATTTTAGGTCATTTTTCTCTTGCCTTTTACTGTAAAGGCTTATATACTGATGTTCCTCCATTTGCACTATGCTTTTAATTAAGCTATCATATCCCTGTTAGCAATCTCAAGGTGAGACTGCTAATGATTGGACAATACTGTTTCACCATTAAAAACGAAAGAAGGAGGAAAGGAATGGCAATAAAAATGCAACCACTGGCTGACCGTATCGTGGTTAAGCCCATTGAGCGCGAAGAGGTAACACGCGGAGGCATCGTTTTGCCCGATACCATCAAGGACAGGCCACAGGAAGGCGAAGTTATCGCCGTTGGTCCCGGCAGGATGACGGACGACGGAAAAAGGATAGCGATGGACGTCAAAGTTGGCGATATTGTTGTCTACGCCAAATACGGCGGCACCGAGATAAAGGTCGACGATGAAGAATTGATGATTCTCAGCGAAAGCAATATTCTGGCTAAAAAAGCCAAATAGTTAATATCTAATCTGATTAGGAGGTAATTATGGCAAAACAAATTATTTTTGGCGACGAAGCCAGGCAAGCCCTTAAGAAGGGCGTTGATACCCTGGCTAACGCCGTAAAGTGCACCCTGGGACCCAAGGGCAGACCGGTAGCGCTGGATAAAAAGTGGGGCGCGCCGATGGTAATTGATGATGGCGTTAATATCGCCAAGGAAATTGAGCTGCCGGATCCATTTGAAAATATGGGCGCCCAGCTTGTAAAAGAAGCCGCCAGCAAGACTAACGATGCCTGCGGAGACGGCACAACAACATCTACAATCCTGGCAACGGCTATCGTTAATGAAGGCTTCAGGAACATAACCGCCGGCGCCGATCCGCTGGCTATTAAAAGAGGCGTAGAAAAAGCTACCGACGCCATCCTGGATGAGCTTACAAAGGTATCCACCCAGATAAAGGGCAAAGAACAGATTGTACAGGTAGCCACCATCACCGCCAAGGATACAGAGATAGGCGGGCTTATTTCTGATGTTATGGAAAAAGTCGGCAAGGACGGCGTTATTACAATTGAGGAATCCAAAGGCACCAAGTTTGAAACGGATTTTGTAGAGGGTATGCAGTTTGACCGCGGCTATATAAGCGGTTATTTTGTAACCGATACGGCGCGTATGGAAGCTGTTATTGAGGACCCTTACATCCTTATTACAGATAAAAAGATATCGGCAATCGCCGAGATTTTGCCTTCCTTAGAGAAGATACTGCAGGCAACCAAAAACCTGTTCATTATCGCCGAGGATCTGGACGCCGAAGCCCTGACAACGCTGATTGTCAACAAGCTGCGCGGCACGATGAACGTTCTGGCTGTCAAAGCCCCCGGTTTTGGTGACCGCCGCAAGGCAATGCTGCAGGATATCGCCACCCTCACCGGCGCCACTGTTATCACCGAAGAAATCGGCCGCAAGCTGGATTCCATCACCATGGAAGACCTGGGACAGGCACGGCGCGTGGTTTCAGATAAAGACACCACAACCATCATAGAGGGCAAAGGCGATGTTGGAGCTCTTCAAGACAGAATCAAACAAATCAAAGCCCAGATAGAAGACACCGATTCTGATTTTGACCGCGAAAAGCTCCAGGAACGCATGGCGCGTCTTTCCGGCGGCGTAGCGGTTATAAAGGTTGGCGCTGCCACCGAAACAGAAATGAAAGAGAAAAAGCACCGCGTAGAGGATGCGTTGGCGGCAACGCGCGCAGCGGTTGAAGAAGGCATCCTGCCGGGCGGCGGCATCAGCCTGCTCAATTCGCTTAAAGTCCTGGACAAATTGGATGCCAGCGGCGACGAAGCCACCGGCATCAACATCGTCAAAAAAGCGGTTGAAGCCCCCATCCGGCTTATCGCCAACAACGCCGGCAAGGACGGCTCTGTAATTGCAGACGCCGTTAAAAAGAGCAAACCCGGCTGTGGTTACAATGCCGAATCCGATACCTATGGCAACATGGTAGAGATGGGCATTATAGACCCGACAAAAGTTGTCCGTTCAGCCCTGGTAAACGCCGCCAGTATCGCCAATATGATACTGGTTACCGAATCACTGGTTGCGGATATCCCTGAAAAGGAAAGCGCGCCGGCAATGCCGCCGGGAGGCATGGGCGGCATGGAAGGTATGTACTAGAAAGAAATACCAAATAGAATAAACAACCGCAGCCATATCGGCTGCGGTTGTTTCTATAGCGCCTGCAAAATGGCATATCCGGCGATAATAGACACGCCTTAACATTATGGATTATAATAATACAGCTTTAGAGGGCTTAATTTCTCTGACGTTGTGTGGTAACATATTGGTTGTTTTAGGAGTGTAGCTCAGTCTGGTAGAGCAGCGGTCTCCAAAACCGCCGGTCAGGGGTTCGAATCCTCTCACTCCTGCCAGTTGCCGAGGTGGTGGAATGGCAGACACGCTAGCTTGAGGGGCTAGTGGGCGCAAGCTCGTGAGAGTTCAAATCTCTCCCTCGGCACCAATATTGGTGTAAGCGGAAGTAGTTCAGCGGTAGAACGCCTCCTTGCCAAGGAGGAGGTCGCGAGTTCGAATCTCGTCTTCCGCTCCATTTGAACCGAATGGGGCGACGTAGCCAAGCGGTAAGGCAGAGGTTTGCAAAACCTCCATTCACCGGTTCGAATCCGGTCGTCGCCTCCAGTTCTTTTGCCCTTTTCTTCCACATCAACCCCCTTTTCGGTGTTGACTTTTATTCTTTCTGTGCTATTTTATATCTGAATGTTTAAGGAAATAATAATAGAATTCAATCATATAAGAGAGTGCAATGTCCCGTGTTTTAGCTTCAGCAGCTAGATGCCCCTATTGTTCCGCAAAACTACCAAAAGCACCTACAAGGGAGCACCCTTGCCCATCTTGCAAGAACATCTTCTATATTCAACGCGGACAAGACGGCTCTTTGTATGCAATCACTAAAAGTGAGTTGGAATCCCATCAAAAAGCTACACCTGAAATCAAACGATCTGCAAATGAGGATGATGAAAGAGAGTATGGGGGTAAAAAGATGTCGGGTTGGGGAAAAGCATTGTTTGTTTTTGGAGTGATATTTATTATATTCGGTTTCGTTCAATGGCATGACGGAACTGACATGATGGTAATAACTCCTGTAGAACGTAATATATTTGAACCATATAATTGGGAAACAATGTCAGATAATTGGGACCGATATCTTGAAATAGATGAACGTGTAAAAGAAGGAGAAAGCAAACAAACGGGGGGAGGTTGGTTAATAGGGTTAGGTGTTTTCTTTATCATTTGTGGCGGTATGACTTTAATCGGGTCGTCTAAAAATAGGAAAGGGGATAGCTCTAACCCTTTGTAAACAGCTTTACTTTCATACGCCTTTTCAGGTGTCCTTCTTTTAAGAACCAAGCCGATAGCATAGCGCCCCCTTCAGGTTTGCAGTTGAACACCCTGCCCGCAGGTAGTAAAATATCTTGCGTTCTAAAAAAAGCCGGGGTGGCGGAATTGGCAGACGCAGCGGACTTAAAATCCGCCGGAGCAATCCTTGTGGGTTCGAGTCCCACCCCCGGCACCATCCCCAACAGACTTCCATTTTCACAGGGGCGGCACAATGGATAAAAAAGTCAGCGCCTACATAGAAAAACAGAAATCTCCCCAGAAAGAAATCCTGTCTGCATTAAGAAATATTATCATCCGCAGTTTCCCCGGCATCGGGGAGGAGATGAAGTGGGGCGTACCTAATTATGAAGGCAGGTATTACCTTGTCGCCCTTAAAGACCACGTAAACCTCGGCTTCTGGCTGAAGGGGTTGACCGCAGAACAGGAAAAGCTTTTTGAAGGCAGCGGCAAAACAATGAAGCACATCAAGTTCCGCTCTCTTGACGACATTGATGAAAAAAGAAATAGTCAGCCTGTTGAAAATGGTAAGAACTAAATAGCCAGCCATACAGACTGCCAAGCTGGCGGATATTGCCCCTTTGTTCAAGACGTTAAGGAGGCTTGTTTAAGCCTTTTGACAAGGAATACTCTCAAAATTACAGTTCGCACGGCTGATTGCGGGTTTTAAGGCTTCTGGAACATATTCACCGGCGGGGCTGAGACGCGTTATCTGGATATTTTGGAAACCATGCGTTTCCACCAGGGTTCTTTAGCCGCCGTAAGCAGCTTCATCTGTTTTTCCAGGCTGCGGGCTCGCTCTGTAGCCACCCCCAGTTGGGCCGCCAGCGCCAGGTTCTTTTCCTGAAGCTCACGGATGATGTCCATAGCCTGACCAAAGGGGATGTCAGAGGGTTTGTCCAGCGCTTTCTCAACCGCCTGTTTAGCGCTTTCGCTTTGCGGCTGAAAAAGTTCCGGCGGTATCTCCGGAATGCGGTATTCCTCACCGAAGCGCCCGTTTACAAGCTCTGCCTCTATTTTGCCGGCTTTTATATAGCGCCGCAGTGTCCTCACCGAAACACCCAGCTTCTCGGCGGCCTGCGATATGTTCAAGCTTTCATCTGTCATAGGTGTTGACAAGTGTATAGTCATATAGGGATGTTTGTCAAGGCTTTGGCGCGGTAGTTCAGGCTTTTATAATCGGCGCCAGCGGCAGCATCAGTGTGTGCCCCGGCTTGCGTTTAAGGTAAGAGCGGGTGTAATTAACCGGGAAGGAATAGACCACCTGAGCCTTGGGATGTTCCAGGCAGAAGAGAAAAACGCCCACCGTCTGCGGCTTGGTGCCGAATGGCCCAATAACCATGTTATAGGAATCACGCACCTCGTGGTAGATTTCTTCCAGCGTATTCCTGACAGCATAGGGGTCATCGGGCGGTATATCCCTCACCTCCACATTGGGCTGCGAAATCAGATAAGAGTTGTTTTTGCGGGCATACTCAAGATACTCAGAGCTGCGGCTGCGCGGCGGGTTGGTTATCAGTGCAATGGTCTTTGCAGGATTGAAGTGTTTCCAGACAGTAAGGGAACGTTCCGGCTCAAAGCCAAGCAGCAGCACCAGCATTGTCTGTTTTTCAAAAGAAAGCGTGCCGAAGAAGTTGGGCACAGTGGTTATCTGCTCTACGCCGCGGGTCAGCTTGGTGGGGGCGTATGTCTGGGTGGTATGGAACAAGCGCGGTAATCCAAGGTTTTGTTCCGCCACCAGAAAGTGCAGCAACTGCAATAGGTATATCTTGGTAAAGCCGCTTATGTCAACAGTAACATATGGCTCTTCCGGGTCTTTTGGTTTGCAGCGGGGCCATATATTCTTAAGCTGGGTAATGCCGTCTATCGGGTCGCCACGCTGGCACCTTATGACAAAAACACCCTCAGAAGTTCTCTTGGTAAGCTCCGCCTGCATCTTGAACAGGTTGTCATCAACCTGTTTCTTGTAAAAAGACTCTTCTATGACGATGATTATGCTGTAGCGGACACGATAGCTTGTTCCGGCTTTCAGCACACTGGAAACACACCTGTCCTCAAAGCTGGCGCAGCCAATGAAGAGGTCATCGGGCCCATATTCATTCATCCGGGTTAGATGTTCGATTTCAACCGGCTCATCATGCGCCTTCATTTATCTGTCACCAGCCCTTTTAAAATCCACCGCGCCGCCGAAGAATATCCCTTATCGCCTACTATAAACTCCCCGATAATTATTGTCAATTTTCCGCATATTTATTGTTTTCTGCGACTGCGGATAGTAAAAGAGGCTGGATATTTGCTTTAAATCCCAGCCTCTTTTATTTACCTTATTTTTCTGGCAATTAGATTATCAGTTCTAGCACTTGCCTATTTTGAACATCTTTGTGCCGCAAGTGGGGCAAACGCCCTGAGTTGCCGGCCTGCCATTTTTCATTGTTATTGCCTTGGCATCCTTCATATCTCTCTTGGTCCTGCATTTCATACAATAGCCTTGCATCGGGTTACCTCCCTTTTTTCTAGCTAGGATATAGCATTCTCACTCATTCGTCAATAGTCTATAGGTGGTTTTTATGCTTTCGTTCAAATATTTTGGGTAGTACATAAGTAATTTTATTTGTTATGTTGACCAAATATCCGTAAAAAGTCCTTTTTACGGATTGACAAGCGCGATATACTGCCATAGAATTGAAAAACGGGGCGTTATATGAGTTTGAAAAAAAGGCATGGAGTTTTATTCGGGATTTTAGCAATTGCTATTATGGCGATTGCCGCTGTTGCTTCCTGCCAGTCTGAAAGCGCGCCCCAGACCTTTACCGGATTGGAACTGGCAAACTTTGAAAGCGCAGACTTCACCGGCTCTGGCAACTGCGCCACCTGCCACACAAACCTTAATGACGAAGCCGGCAATGACGTCTCGGTAGATACCCACTGGCGCTCCACGATGATGGCTAACGCCGCCAAAGACCCGTTCTGGCAGGCAATGGTGGCTTCTGAAGTCGCCCGTAACCCGCATCTTAAGGATGTTATAGAAGATAAATGCGCCAGTTGCCACATGCCAATGGCTTATACCCAGGCGGACACTGACGGAACTTCCACGCTTATACTGGATGATGGTTTTCTGAATGAAGCCAATCCGCTTAACGAAGCTGCCATGGACGGTAATTCCTGCACACTGTGCCACCAGATAGTAGATCCCGAACTGGGGACTTATCACATAGATACCAGCACCGATTCCCCCGACAGGCTGCTCTACGGACCTTATGAAGGCTACCGCCAAACTGCAATGTCCGGCACTGTCGGTTTTACGAATGTTTTTGGAGAGCAGGTGACGGATTCCGTTTTATGCGGAAGCTGCCACTGAGTATTTACCCCGTACGTTGATAGCGAGGGCAACGTACAAGGCACCTTCCCGGAGCAGACGCCCTGTCTTGAGCATATAAACAGCGTATATCCGGAGCAAGGCGTAGAATGCCAGACGTGCCATATGCCAGAGGTGGAAGGAACACTGGCAATTGCCATAATGCCACCCGGAATGCCGCAGCGCGCGCCATTCAGCCAGCATCATTTTGTCGGCGGTAACAGCATAATACTGAATATGCTTAAAAACAATATTAACGAGTTTTCCGTCAGTGCATCAACGGAAAACTTTGATGCCACCCTGGAGCGCCTGGACCAGCAGCTTGACAGCAATAAAACAGCCAGCCTGAGCATTGAAGAGGCTGAGGTTGATGGCGATACGCTTATGCTTTCGCTTAGCATTGAACAGTTTGTGGGACACAAGTTCCCCTCTGGCTTCCCGTCACGCCGCGCCTGGATTCACCTTACCGTTACCGACAGCAGCGGCAACATCGTCTTTGAATCCGGCAAACCCAACGAAGACGGCAGCATCACCGGCAACGACGCCGATGAAAATGCCAACACCTACGAGCCGCACTATAATGTCATAACCCAGCCGGACCAGGTGCAGATTTACGAATCCATTATGAACAACACCGACGGCGAAGTAACCTATACCCTGCTGCGGGGTTCCGGCTATCTGAAGGACAACCGCCTGCTGCCGCTGGGCTTTGACAAACAAAGCGCCGGTGAGGACATCGCCGTTTACGGTCTGGCAGCCGAAGATGCTGATTTCACCGGCGGGGCTGACAGCATAACCTACCAGATTGACACCAGCGGTCATTCGGGGTCTTTTACTGTGACGGTTGAGCTGCTTTACCAGACAATCGGCTACCAGTTCGCCGCTGACCTCTTTACCACAGAAAATGAAGAGCTGGTAGATGATTTCGCCGGTTATTTTGACGAAGCCGATAAGATGCCGAAGGTAATAACCTCGGTAAGCCAGCCGGTTTCATAGGGGATAAATCTCTATTCCTGCACCCATAAAATTATTCAATATGCCTTTTTTATTGCTGAAATAAATAAAACAGGGGGTTATTGCTATGCACGGATTTCTGGAAATCGGCGGGTTTATAGGCGGGATGCTGGCTATACTGGTGGGTTTAATTGTAATCTTCAAGCCTAAAGTGCTGGCTTATGTTATCGGCGGCTATTTTATTATCGCAGGCGTGATAGCGGTCATAGCCGCACTATCATAATACCCCTTATCCGGTTTATAATATAGCCATGTTTTATTTCGCATACGGCAGTAATCTTAACCGCAAACAGATGGCGCAGCGTTGCCCCAACAGCCAGCCAAGGTTTTCCGCCAATCTGCCCAACTACAAACTGGTCTTCAGCGGCTGGTCAAGGCAATGGAAAGGCGGCACCGCCGGCATCAAGGTATCCAGCGGTGACAGGGTGCTTGGCGGCGTCTATGAAATACCGGAAAGCGACCTGCCCAAACTGGACAGATTTGAGGACTGCCCCAACACCTGTGAAAGGCTGAAAGTGCTGGTATTCCGTGATATCGGCGAGCCGGTTGAAGCCGTAACCTACATAAAGAAACGGCAGACGGAAGACAGCAAACCCTCCGCCGAATACCTATCGATTATTCAGCAGGGATACCGTGATTGGGGACTTATTTAAGGCACGGGTTGACACTGGACAGGCTGTAGTCATATCTGTAACCTCTAAAAACCTGCTTGCCAAAGGATTGCCCCTGCATACACCCGTAAACGTTCCGGGCATTGATTTTTTCAGCTATATCTGCTTTAATATGTAGCTGACTGGAGGAGATTTTTTTATGGCAGACCTGATTTTAAAAGCGGACAAGAGAGAAACCTTAGGTAAAAAGACACGTTTTCTGCGGCGGCAGGGTATTACGCCGGCTCACCTTTTCGGTCACGGCATTGAGTCAATGGCGCTGCAGTGTGATACCGTTGAACTGCAACAGATTATCCGCCGCGGCGGAGGCAGCCGTCTTATTAATATAAATATAGCCAGCGAAAAGAAGCGCCGCAGCGCTTTTATACGCGAAATACAGCGCGATCCCCTCAGCGGGCAGTTACTGCACGTTGATTTATATCAGATTAATCTGGCAGAGAAAATAACCGCCAATATCCCCATAGTTTTAACCGGTGAAGCCCCGGCCATCAAGTCAAAGGACAATATGATAGAGCATATGCTGAACGAGCTGGGGGTAGAGTGCCTGCCGGATAAGCTTCCGCCCCAGATTGAAATTGACCTCGGCGTGCTGGAGGAAGTGGGACAGGCTATCCACGTGAAAGATATTGCGTTGGGAGCCGATATTGCTGTTACCACTGACCCGGAGCAGATAATAGTCAAGGTCAGCCGTATCAAAGTGGCTGCGATAGAAGAAGAAGTAACGGCAGAAGCGGAAGAAGGGGTTGAGGCAGAGGCAGAAGCAGGAGCTGCTTCAGCTCCTGCCGCCGAAGCTCCGTCTGAAGGGGAAAGCAAAGAATAGCAGCCAGTTTTGCCCGGCTCTTTATATCGCTATGAATGACGCGGGGCTGCCGCCGGCAGCCGAAGTTAATAATATAGTCAAATCATATGGCTCCAAGAGGGTGGTCAATGATGTTTCTTTCTGCGTAGAGCGGGGAGGGATATTCGGTCTTATAGGGCCCAATGGCGCCGGCAAGACCACCACCATCCGCATGATGATGGATATCATTTTGCCGGATTCAGGCAGCATAAGCATTCTGGGCGAAAAGATAAACCCTGAAAGCAAGAACAAAATCGGCTACCTGCCTGAAGAAAGAGGTCTCTACAAAAAGCTTTCCGTGCAGCAAACCCTTACCTACCTTGCGGCGCTGAAGGGCTACCCGGTAAAAGAAAGCCGCATAGAAGAGTTACTGCAACGCGTTGACCTGCTGCTCCATAGAGATAAAAAGATAGAAGAACTCAGCCGCGGCATGAGCCAGATTATACAGTTTCTGGTAACTATTATCCACGACCCGCAGCTTATAATACTGGACGAGCCTTTCGCCAACCTTGACCCCGTCAACACCGAATTGCTTAAAGAAATAGTCTTTGAGCTTAGAAAGCAAGGCAAGGCGATAATCCTCAGCACCCACCGCATGAACGAAGTGGAAGAGCTTTGTGACCGCATACTTATGATAGACAACGGGAGCAATGTCCTCTACGGCAAACTATCCGATATAAAAAAGAAATATCGCGATAATTCCGTGCTGGTGGAATGCGAAGGCGAGCTGGGCGAACTGGACGGTGTGTTGCGGCGGCGGCGGGACGAAAACCATACAAAGCTTTTTCTGGACGGCAAAACATCGCCGCAGAAGATTCTCAGCCGGATACTGGATACGGGCGTTATTATAAACCGCTTTGAAGTTTCCACACCGGCGCTCAACGATATATTTTTGCAGGTGGCGGCTAAAGGCAATGAATAAAACATTTTTAATACTAAAGCACGAGCTTGCGCAGACGCTGAGAAGGAAGTCTTTTATCCTGATGACAATTGCCTTCCCGCTGATAGGCATGCTGGCTATATTTGGTTTTCAGTTTATCCAGGGCATGGGTGAGCCGCCAAAAGCAGAGATAATAGAAATCGGTTATATAGATTATACGGATAATTTCGTTATATCCACGCAGCCGGAGGGAGTAGAACTTATCTCCCAGCCATCCGAAGAAGAGGCTTTTAACGCGCTTATAGACGGAGAAATAAGCCAGTATTTTGTTATCCCGCAGGACTATATATCCACCGGCAGCGTTATAAGATATACACTGGAAAGAGAGCTTGAAACGCCGGACGAAGTATGGCAAGCGATAAAAAACTTCTTGATTTCAAACCTGCTGGAGGGACAGAACGACCCACAGATAGTTGAAAGGGCGCAGTATCCGCTTTCGCTTGCCAGCATCACACTTGATGAAAACGGTGATATAGCCCCGCAGCAGGGTGGCATATCCGCCTTCATTGTGCCTTATATTTTCAGCATATTGCTGGTAATGGCTATCTTCACCTCTTCCGGCTTTCTTTTGCAAGGACTGGGGGAGGAAAAGGAAAACCGCATAATGGAAATCCTGCTTTCTTCCGTTTCACCCCGCCAGCTTATAACCGGCAAGGTGCTGGGGCTTGGCGCCGCCGGCCTGCTTCAGATAATCATCTGGCTGGTTTCGGCGCGCTATCTGGCGGGTATTGCGTCTTCTTCCATCGGCGGTATTCTTAGTTCTTTGCAGATACCGATGGATTTCCTGATACTGGGCATTGTCTATTTTATCTTGGGTTACCTGCTGTTTGCCGTTATTATGGCAGGCGCCGGCTCCATCGGCGCCACCGCCCGTGAAAGCCAGCAGTTTTCAACACTTTTCACCTTTCTGGCGGTTTCCCCGTTTTTCTTTATCAGCTCTATCCTGGAAAATCCCGGCAGCGTTATCGCCCAGATATTAACATTTTTCCCCTTCACCGCCCCTATCACCGTGATACTGAGGCTGGGCGTAGCCGATATCCCGCTTTGGCAGATAGCAATCAGCATATCATTGATGATATTAGCCATTCTGGGTATGCTGTGGCTGGTAGCCAGAATATTCCGTGTCTTTTTGCTGATGTATGGCAAGACTCCTAAAATAGGCGAAGTCTTCCGCTATCTGCGGCAATCATAAGCGCCGTTGAAGCCCCCCGTTCGTTCTGCTATTATTGCCTTAAATGATAATTGATTTTCATACACACATATTTCCGCCGCAGGTTAAGCAGAACCGCCGCCGCTATATTGATGGCGACGCCTGCTTCGCCGCCCTGTATTCAGATGAAAAAGCTAAACTGGCTACTGCCGAAGAGCTTATAGAGGCTATGGACAGAGACGGGGTGGACATCTCCGTGGCGCTTAACATCGGCTGGACAAACAGTGATTTCTGCGCCGAAACCAATGATTATATAATGCAATCTGTCTCCCGCTTTCCAAAACGGCTGGTCGGTTTCGGCAGCGTTGCGCTAAAAGACATGGATACCGCAATAAGGGAAACTGAACGCTGCGCCGCCGGCGGCTTAAAAGGCATCGGCGAGATAAGACCGGACGTGCAGTCTCTTAATTTAAGCGATAAAGATGCGATGCAGCCCTTTGTCAAAGCCCTTACAGAAAACGACCTGATACTGCTTACCCATACATCTGAACCGGTGGGGCATACTTATAACGGCAAGGGAACTGTTACGCCGCAAACTCTTTACCCCTTTATTCTGAACAATCCCGGTTTAAAAATTGTCTGCGCCCACTGGGGCGGCGGGTTGCCCTTTTATGCCCTTATGCCAGAGGTTAAAAAGGCAATGGCAAATGTTTATTTTGACACAGCGGCTTCGGCTTATCTGTATAGCCCGCAGATTTACCAACAGGTCGCGCAGCTTGTGGGCGCTGATAAAATACTCTTCGGCAGTGACTATCCGCTTATGGCGCAAAGCCGTATTACAGAGGAAATAGAATCGGCTGGGCTTGCCGCAGAAGAGAAAAAACAAATCCTCGGCTTGAACGCCAAAAATCTGCTGGGTATAGCCTGACTATGGTCAAAATTGAAACAGTCCGCGCTTTTATAGCCATAGAGCTGCCGCCTGAACTGAAGCAGTATCTTGCCAGCCTGCAAAAGAAGCTTAAAGCTGAAAAACAGCCGCGCATAAAGTGGGTCAAACCGGAAGGCATCCACCTGACGCTTAAGTTCCTGGGAGATATTGACATGTCTATGGTCAAGCCGGTGACACAGGCAATGGCAGATGCCGCCGCCGAAGCCTCTTCCTTCAAGCTGGGGGTGCAGCAGCCGGGGGCTTTCCCCAACCTTCAGCGGGTGCAGGTGGTCTGGGTGGGGCTAGGCGGCGAGGTGGATAAACTGAAACAACTGCACAAAAAGCTGGATGCTGACCTAGTAAAACTGGGCTTTACCCCTGAAAACCGCCCTTTCAAACCGCACCTGACGCTGGCAAGGCTTGGCAACGAGGCGTCTGCCGAACAACGCCAGCAACTTGGCGACCTGATTACCGCCACCCGGCTGGAGGCAGCTCTGCCTATTGAAGTCAGCGCCATCAGCCTGATGAAAAGCCAGCTTACCAGAGCCGGCGCCATCTACAGCCGCATCGGCTCGGTGGAACTGTCAAAATAACCCACAACGACCATATGCCCGGTTTATGATTACACTTGCCAATCTATTATTTAGCGTTAAAATATAATATATTTAACACTTATGGAGGGAATACTATGGAAACTAATTTCAAAATAGGAGATAAAGTTAGAATCCCCAGTAGTGATGTTGTAGATAGAACTGGTGTCATTGTGGCTGAATGTGAATCTGTTGGGTACGGTAGGAAAGATGGCTCAATATTTTCTGAAGCAAAGCCGAAGGGTAAAATATTAACTTGGTGGAATGTAAAAATGGATGATAATGGTGAAATAGAGAAATTTTCCAATAATGATTTAGAGTGTATTGAATAGATAATCATTTCTCACTAACTACCTAAGGGTAGTATTACCCATAGCCAAACCTTGCCACTATTGCCTCTTTGGGTGTATAATCCTATAAATAATTCTGGCCGGGAGGTGGACCTCAGTGGAACAATGTAATTTACCCAAATGCCAAAAATGCAACAGCGGAGAGCTGGTACCCCTTTCTGATTTCGGTAGCCAGGGGTCAGCGATTCATTACAAAGCATGGGTATGCACCAATCCTGATTGCGGTTTCAACTTGAAAATCAGGAACGGCGATATCTACATTAACGAGCCGATTATGAGTGGTGTGGGCGGAAGAACCCGGCAGAACTCATAGTATCTGAGAGCTGATATTTTATACAGGAGGTAAAAGTGCTTCCTCTGGTAAGCAAACTGGGGAGGACGGCGCTTGACCTTTTATTTCCCTGCTGGTGCCTTGGCTGCGGCCGGGAAGGCAGCCTTATCTGTGCCGATTGCCTTCGCCGTTTGCCTGAAATCAGACCTCCGTTATGCCCCCTTTGCGGGACCCCCCAAGCCAGCGGCATACTTTGCGCCGCCTGTTATGGCAAAGAGCATAAAATAGACAGCGTTCGTTCGCCATTTCGTTTCGAGGGCGTAATACGACAGGCAATCCACCGGTTCAAAATACAACAACCTGAGGGCTATCGCCAAGCCGCTTGCCTGTCTGCTGGGTGATTATCTCTCTGAAAATCCCATCGCCGCAGATATTATAGTGCCAGTGCCTCTGCACAGCCGCCGTCTGCGGGAACGCGGTTATAATCAGTCTGAGCTGCTGGCTAAAGAGCTTGGCATAATCAGCGGGCTTCCCATGATTAAAGGCAGCCTTGTACGGAAAAAGCTAAACCAATCCCAGGTAAGAACTATGTCTGCCGCCGAAAGGCGCAAAAACGTAGCCGGCGCCTTCGCCTGCTGCGGTGACAATATGAAGGGCAGGGATATAATGCTTATTGATGACGTAGCCACCTCCGGGGCTACCCTGGATGCTTGCGCCGCCGCCCTGAAAACCGCCGGAAGCGGTAAGGTTTGGGGACTGACGCTTGCCAGAGAAGTTTGAATTAAAGGAGAAAAAGATGGAACTGAACATAACCAGCAAAGGAGTGGAACTGACAAAGGGAGAAACCCGCCTGATTGAACGCAAACTGGGCAAACTGGACCGCCACTTCGACGGCATAATTGAGACTAAAATAGAGATTACCGAAGAGACGACCAAATCCCGCCAACACCGCTTCCTGGTGCGTGCAAGCGTCAGCGGCAGCAGCACCAAGCTTCACGGCGAGGAAAGGGGCGAGACGGTGCTGGCGGCTGTTGATAAGGTGTCTAAAATTATGCAGCGGCAGGTGGAGCATCACAAGGGTAAGCTAAGAGAAAAAAAGGGTATGGCAGATTCTCCCGCCATAGAAGAGGATCAGCCGCAGTATATCGTCAAGCAGCTGGATGTAAAGCCAATGCAGCTTGCCGAAGCCACTGACCAGATGGAACTGCTGGGCTATGAGTTTTTCTTTTTCTATAATACGGACAGCGAAAAGCTGAGCCTTTTATACAAGCGAAAGGACGGCAACTACGGGCTTATTGAGCCGCAGCGGGGTTAATTAATATATCTACAGGCTTAAACCCGCCTGCAAGCAACCGTCAGAGCCGCTGTATTTAAAAATAAGCCGTTTACAGGCGCTTTATATGGATTACCACGTTTTTAAGACGAATATGGGCTGGGTGGCGGTTCTTGCCTCTGAAAAGGGGTTGGTAAGCGTCAGCCTGCCCCATAGCTTGCCCGAAGAAGCGCTGGCGGAAATCGGCGCAGCTATTAAAAATGCCGTCAAATCTCCTGAAAAGCTAAGGGGTATAGCCGCAAGGCTCAAGGCTTACTTTGCCGGTGAAAATATATCATTCCCGGACGAACTTGACCTGTCTTCCGCTGCCCCTTTCCACCAAAAGACGTGGCAAGCCGCCAGAAACATCCCCTATGGCGAAACAAGAAGTTATAAATGGCTGGCGGCAGAAGCAGGCAATCCGGCGGCGGCGCGGGCGGCGGGGCAGGCGATGGCTAAAAACAGGCTGCCGATTATCGTTCCATGCCACCGCGTAATCAGCAGCAATGGCGGTATCGGCGGTTTCAGCGGCGGTATAGAGGCAAAAATACGCCTGCTTCAGCTTGAAGAATCAACCTTCATTGGTATCAGGCAACCCGCCGAATAGTTTGGCGCGGTAGATACGCCGCCTGGCTTCGGAAACGCCCTTTATTTTAAGCCCCAGGAAGTCCATTTCATATTGCTCTATAAGCCCTTCACCGGCAAAGCTGAAATATCTGTTATCACCGATAACGATATGGTCCAGCACCTTTATCTGCATGATTGCCGCCGCATAGACCAGATCTCTTGTAAGTTTTTTGTCGTTCTGGCTGGGTTCGGGGTTGCCGGAGGGGTGATTGTGGGCAAATACCAGGCAGGCGGCATTGTGCTTTAAAGCCCCCTCTATGACCTCGCGCGGAGAGACAGCGCTGCTATCAAGCGTGCCTTTGAACAGGTCTTCTGTTTCTATAATCTGGTGGCTGCTGTTAAGGTAAAGGGCCTTGAAAAGCTCTTTCTTGAGGTCACGCATAGAGTGATAAAGATAATCAAATATCTCTTGCGAAGATTTATAAACGGCTGTGTCTATAATCTTCTCTTTGAGGAACTTTCTGGCTACTTCCTGCGCCAGTTTTATGCCGAAGGCGTTATTGGGACCAATGCCGTTTATCTGTTGCAATTCATCTATAGAGGCTTCCAGCACGCCCCTTAACGTCTTGAACTTCGTAAGCGCCGCTTTTGCCTGCGGTTTGCAGTCCTTGCGCGGTGAACCCAGCGTTAGCAGCAATTCTACGATTTCATAGTCATGGAAGCCGTCTAATCCAGACTCAATAAACTTTTGGCGCAGCCTTTTGCGGTGTCCCTCGGGGCTTTCACCCGCCGTCATTAGTTTTCTCTTTGGTAACTTTGGTGAAATTATGAACTTTTTCGCCCTTTTTAAGCAGCCTGAAAAAACCGCCTTCAGTCAGCTTGCCTGTTATCTCTTCGTCCTGCATATGGTGGTCGTTGAATGAAAGCACGCCGTCCGGTTTCAATACCCGGTTTATCTCCGCCAGTATCTTCTGCGGCTGGCTCAAACCATGATAGACATCGTAAAGCAACACGGCATCCAGGCTCTCATCCGGCAGCCCGGTTTCACAGCCGGAAAGGATAGTCTCTACATTTTTCAGGCATTTTCCGGTTATCAGCTTTTGAACCATCTCTATCGCCAGCGGATTGATATCCAAGGCATAGATTTTGCCCGTTTCGCCCACCATCTTTGAAAGCGAAGGCAGATAGCCGCCGGGCCCGCAGCCGAAATCCAGCACATTATTCCCCGCTTTTATGCCCGCCTCTTCCAGTATCTTTTTGCGCGGCAGCAGCAAATCACGCAGCTTGAACTTAAGCGACATCAACCTGAAGCCAAGGTTTGATTTTTTCCCGTCCACAGTGGTAACTATTCTAGCACTACGTTAAAAAGAAAACCAGATGTAAAAAGCGGTATTTTAGCCCTCTTTTTCTTCCAGCTTCAGGCTTTCCTCGCCGATAACGCTTGCCAGCCGCCGATGCAGGTCCGGGCAATAGTTAATACGCGTGGTAGAGAGTTTTAATTTATAGACCTTTTTGGTGTTATCAACCACCAGCCCCACCTCATCATCACCGGGGAAATCCTTTAAAACGCCGGTAATCAGGCGGAACTTGTTAATATCGGCTTTTTCATCACCGGTGTGTTTCAGGCTTATAACCAAACGCCGGTTTGAAGATGCCGGCACAGGTATTACAGGCGGGGCAACGGCTGCCGGCGTTGCCGCCGGTTTGGGAGCAACGCCTTTACCTTTTACCGGCACATCCAGGCTGTAGTTATCTACTTTATCGCAAACAAGCTGCATCCGGCTGCCTCTCATTCTTACTTTGCCGCTAACCAGCAGGAACTTGCCATCCTGCCAGAAATCACGGGTAGCTTCATAAACACGCGGCCAGACCATAACCTCCAGCTTGCCAAACATATCTGAAAGCGTTACGCTGGCAGAAGGCTTGCCATCCTTGGTGGTCAGGTTCTGTATTGAATCCACCATGCCGGCAACCATCACCGCCTGGTTTTCCATCTCTTCTTCAACCTGCCCGCAAAGGGTAACGTTTTCCGCCATTGCCTTGCTGGCAAACGGGCTGAAGGGGTGTTCCGAGATATAAACCCCCAAAAGCTCCTTTTCCCATTCCAGCTTTTCTTTAACCGGCAGCTCAACCGCCTCCATATCCAGGCTGGGCAGCGGCACGTCAACCGTATCTCCCCACAGGTCAAACATGGTTGACTGCCCCGTCTCTTTCAACTTTTGCTCACGCTGCGCCAGCGATAATATAAGCCCGACGTTAGTAAGCAACGTGCCCCGCCCCTGCCCCAGAGAGTCCAGCGCGCCGGCTTTGATGAGGCTTTCCATAACCCGCTTGTTGATTCCGCTTAAATCAGCGCGGCGGCACAGGTCTTCAATTGATTTGTAATCCCCGTCTTTATCACGTTCATCTATTATATGTTCCACGGCAGCCGGACCGACGTTCTTTATAGCCGCCATCCCAAAGCGGATAGCGGCGCTGCCGTCATCCTGTTTCTCTATGGCAAAACTCGCCTGAGAGCGGTTTATATCCGGCGGCAGCACATCTATACCCAGCCGCCGGCATTCTGTAAAGGCAACGGCTATCTTTTCAGATTGACCGGCAAAGGCTATAAGCAGCGCCGTCATATACTCCACCGGGTAGTTGGATTTTAAATAAGCGGTCTGGTAGGCAATCAGGGCATAACTGACGGCGTGCGCCTTGTTGAAGGCGTAACCGGCGAAAGGCTCAATCAGCTTGAAGACGTCATCGGCGGTATCGGCTGAAAAGCCTTTCTTTTTGGCGCCTGAAGCGAAGTTGCGCTTCTCTTTTTTCATGACATCGGCTATCTTCTTACCCATAGCCTTGCGGAATATATCCGCCTGCCCCAGGCTGTAACCGGCAAATGTCTGCACGATGAAAAGCACCTGTTCCTGATAGACAATCACGCCGTATGTTTCCTTAAGTATATCTACCAGAGCGTCATGCGGATAATGGATTGGCTCCAGACCATGCTTTGATTTAATAAAGCGCGGTATTTGCTCCATCGGTCCGGGGCGGTATAGAGCCACCATAGCGGCGATATCGCTGAAGGTTGATGGTTTTAATTCCTTTATATAGCGCCTCATACCACTGCCTTCAAGCTGGAATACGCCGGTGGTTTCGCCGGCGGCAAGCAGTTCAAAGGTTTTTTTGTCATCCATCGGGATTTTGTGCAGGTCTATATCTATACCACGGTTTTCACGCAAAATCTTCCTGGCGCCGCTTAATATTGTCAGGTTTGCCAGTCCAAGTATATCCATCTTGAGCAGCCCGATTCGGGCAATGTCTTCCATAGCGAACTGGGTCATCACCAGCTCTTCGCTGTTGCCGCGGCTGAGGCGTTGCAATGGCGTCTGTTTTGTCAGAGGCTCTTTTGCAATAACGATACCGGCGGCATGCGTGCTGGCGTGGCGTGATACCCCCTCCACACCCCGCGCGGAATCAACCAGATTTTTGACATTGGCTTCTTCGTGATAGATATTGCGTAATTCGCTGTTCTCTTCCAGCGCGCGGTCAATTGTTATCCCCGGGGCAAATGGAATCAGCTTGGCGACGCGGTCAACATCGCCATAGGGCATCCCCATCGCCCGTCCGCAGTCTCTTATAGCCGCCCTGGCGCCCAGCGTGCCGAAGGTTATAATCTGCGCCACGTGGTCGGCGCCGTATTTCTGGGATATATAGACGATTATCTCGTCCCGGCGGACATCCTCAAAATCAAGGTCAATATCCGGCATCTCGCGCCGCTCCAGGTTGAGAAAGCGCTCAAAAACCAGCTTGTTGGCGATAGGGTCAATTTCAGTGATGCCCAGGCAGCGCAGCACGATACTTGAAGCGGCGCTGCCGCGCACGTTAAAGAGTATTTTCTGCTTTCTGGCGAAGGATATTATATCCCAGACAACCAGAAAGTAATTGGGGAACTGGGTCTGCTTGATGACGTCCAGCTCATATTCCAGCCTCTTTTTTATATCTTCATCCGCATTTGGATAAAACTTGGGAAGATCCGCATAGCACAGGTCTGCCAGATACTGGTCCGGTGTTTTGCCTTTCGGTATGTCTATTTCCGGCAGGTGCAAACGCCCGAACTCCATCTCCAGGTTACACATATCGGCAATTTTCTGCGTATTCTCCAGCGCCTGCGGTATATCTTTGTAAAGCTCTGCCATTTCTTCGGGGCTTTTAAGATAGAAAAAGTCCCCCGGCATCTTCATCCTTTTTTCATCGTAGATAGAGGAATTGGTGCCGATACAAAGCAAAAGGTCCTGTGACACGCTGTCTTCTTTGTTTA
This sequence comes from Dehalococcoidales bacterium, assembly GCA_963674855.2. Classification (GTDB taxonomy): domain Bacteria; phylum Chloroflexota; class Dehalococcoidia; order Dehalococcoidales. Next base: position 199,675 of record CAXXST010000002.1, on the reverse strand, counting down.
CATAATGAACATCTATTGGTGGCTACCACTGGTATATCCAACTCCTCAGACATTTCTATAAGCGCCTGGTTGACCTTCTCCAGTTCCGGCATCGGGTGGCGCTGGATTTCCAGATAAAAATCGCCAAAGGTCTGCTTATACCAGGAAGCCACCTCTTTGGCGTCTTCCAGCCTGTTTTCCAGTATCAACGCCGGAATCTCTCCCGCCAGGCAGGCGGACATGGCAACAAGTCCCTCTTTATGCTTCTCCAGCAATTCCTTATCCACTCTGGGTTTGTAATAGAAGCCCTCCAGGTGAGCCTTTGTAGTCAGTTGGATAAGGTTCTGGTATCCCTGGTGGTTCTTTGCCAGAAGGACAAGGTGATAGTTGTTTTTGCCAGTGGTGCTGCGATTGGTGCGGCTTTCCGGCGCTACATAGAACTCGCAACCGATTATCGGTTTTATGCCGGCGGCTCTGGCTGCCTGGTAGAACTGGATGGCGCCATACATAACACCGTGGTCAGTTATCGCCAGGGCGTCCATGCCCATTTCTTTGGCCTTTTCTATAAGCCGCGGGACAAGGCACATACCGTCAAGCAGGCTGTATTCCGTATGAACGTGAAGATGGGTAAACATGCTACCTCTGTCATTGAAAGTCAGGCTAAATTATAACACAGAAGGGGCATTTAAACTCCCGCTTACTAAAGCTAGCCGCCCAAAACAGACTAGAATTATTTTATTATCGCCGGGCTAATCCCCTCCGTTGTCCTTTGCCCTTCCCTCCCTTAAAGGCTTTTGCAAAATCCCTCTCATTCTCCCTTTTTTAAATGGAGAAGTTTTCCCTCCCTCTCTCCCCTGTTTTTAATTGTGAAATATACCATTATTATCTTAAATATCACTTGACAAGCATATGAAGTTACTTTAGAATGCTGGCTCTCATAAGCAGAGTACGGCAAAATATTTGATTTCTCTGTAATCATAAGAAGGGGGTTGTATCATGAAGCTAAGAGACATACTCAACATCAAGGACTTTAAGTACCGCAGCGTTATTACTATCAGCTCTAACGAATGCGTCACCGACGTTATCAAGAAACTGGCGGAGCACGACAGGGGTTCGCTGCCGGTCTGCGACGATAGCGGTGAACTGGTGGGTATCATTACCGAAAGGGACATAATCAGGAAATGCTTTACCGGTGGTAAGCCTCTGGCAGAAATCATGGTTATAGATGTAATGACCAATAAAGTAGCTGTGGGCAGCCCCGACGACAGCCTGGACTATGCCATTAGCGTGATGAGGCAAAAGAGAATCCGCCATTTGCCGATTGTTGACTGCCAGAAGGTGATCGGCATTATTTCAATGCGCGACCTTCTGGGCGTACAGCTTGAAGAAACCAAGGCGGAGATTCAGTATATCAATATGATTCCCCGGCGCAGCCGCCCCGGCGGACCACGGCTGACTTAAAACCTGCAATACAAAAACGGCACTATAAAAAGGGTATTGCTTTAGCAATACCCTTTTTCTTTTCTTGTTTCTACTCCCCCAAGCCATCCTTCCTCCGTTATCTTTTTCTTCCCTTTCCTGTCTACTCCTTTCCCACCCCCCCCCCCCCCCACCTCGGCAGGCTTTATTTATTAAAATCCCTCTCATTCTCCCTTTGTTAAAGGGAGAGGTTTGCCCTTTTTTTATTTTCCATTATTATAGATTGTAGGGGTGTTTAAGAGGGGCAAAGCCCATCTTTTTCTTGCTCCCCCTTCCTTTCGCAAAGGAAGGGGGTCAGGGGGGATGGATTTTTTGTATTATATTCCTGAACCCAAATCCCTCTCAATCTCCCTTTTTTAAAGGAAGAGGCTATATGTTTCCCCCTTTGATAAAGAGGGATTAAGGGAGATTTTAAAATAACAACTATGCTTAATCGTCCTGAAAGTGTAAAATCAGATAGTGATGCCAATAACCTTAAAGATTTTTTCATTTACAAGCCGGTGGCTGTTTATACTCTGCTTTCCGGCGATGCTGCTGACCGCCGGCATCTGTATCGCCGCAAATTGCCAGCCGCTTTATGAATACGGCTTCAACAAATACAACATAGAACAAAAAACGGGGCTGGAAGACACGGAACTGGAAAAGGCAGCAGGCGGGCTTATAAGCTATTTCAATTCCGATGAAGAATCCATAGATATAACCGTAACAAAAGACGGGCAGCCATTCGTCCTCTTTAATGAAAGAGAGGTGGCTCACCTCAGGGATGTCAAGGGGCTTATACACCTTGACTACTGGGTGCTGCTGGCAACTTCCATCTACGCCCTGTCTTATGCCGGTATTAATATTTTCTGCCTCAGGGAAGAATACCGGCGGCGGCTGGCAAGAGAGGTTATAGACGGCAGCGGGTTCACCCTCAGCCTGATGATTTTTTTCGGGCTGATGGTGATGCTCAACTTTGAAAGGGTTTTTCTGCAGTTCCACCTGATAAGCTTCACCAACGACCTGTGGCAGTTGGACCCAACCAAAGATTACCTGATTATGCTTTTTCCGCAAGGCTTCTGGTACGACGCTACCGTATTCTGCGCCTTGGTTGCCGCCGGGCTGGCGGTTTTGCTGGGTGGAGCTGCCGGAATTTACCTTTTTATTGAAAGAAAGAAAGCCAGGCAACAAACGGATTTAATGAAATAAGACGGGGAGGCAGCCTTGGAAATAATAGCTAAATGCCCGCAGTGTAAGGGCACGGGCAGGGTGCGCCGCGAATTGCCCCTTGGCGCTAATCCCAAGGCGCCCAATACCCGGGCGGAAAAAACAGGCTGGAAAGATTGCCCCCGCTGCCAGGGCAGCGGCAGCATCGGCATTAAATAAACGGACGGCTGACTGCAATCAGTACAAGCCGTCCGTAAAAGGAGGTTTGGCTATCTGTAGTATCTTGGATGGCTGCTGGTGCGGTTCCACAGGTAGGCATAACGCTTTTCGCGGGACATAAAAGTCCAGCGAAACTGAAACAGAATCTTGTCTAGTATCTTACTCATCGCCCTCTCCTTTTTGCTTTCTATAGGTTATAACGCAAAAAAGAGCAAAAGGTTAGGGCAAATTTGTAAAGTCTGTGGGGGCAGGACCTTCCTGCGCCACCTTTTCCAGTGTAATAAGCAAGCGATAGTCCTCTTCGTCTATCTCTTTATCTACCTCTGGATAAGGCTCTACAAGAAAAGTAAACCTGTATCCGCCGAAGTTCTCTTGGGAGTAATCATGATACAAGCCGGGTTGCGCTAACTCTATGTAGTAGATGCCTCCGCCTCTTTCAACCTGCAACCGGCAGATTACAGCGCCCTCGGTTACGCATTCGGCGCCGGTGGGGCAACGGTTATCCTGTAACACGTCTTCAAACGTCATTTGCAAATCCTCGCCGGAAATACTGACCGTCCCTCCAAAAGACAGGGTAAACTCCTCATCCAGATGAGTTTTGCCAAGAAAGCAAAGACAAAGCACCACCACCAGAATAACAACCGCGACAACCGCAACTGCCGCTATCTTAAATCTATACTTTTTAAGTGTTTTCATAACCAATCCATTCTTACCGGCAATATTTTATCAACTTCCTTAACCTCTCTTTGATACGCCTCCGCATTACGGCAGATATAACTGTATCAGCTTATGACCCGCAACTGCTGCAATTACCGGAACTGCAACTTGAGCAGGAGCCACCGCCGATAGAAGAGCTTAGCCCGCTGGCGTCCTCAGAAAAGCAGGCGCACTTTGAAAATATTTTTTCTGCCGGGCTGCCGCATTTGGGGCAAGAGGCTTTTTCGTCCATCTGGCTCATCTGGCGCAGTAATTCAAACTTGGAGCCGCATTTTGAACAAACGTATTCGTATATAGGCACTGTTATTTTTTCCTCTGCATAATTTTAGCTTTGCGGCATTACAAAGTCAATGTTATCCTGCCTGTTCTTTTGACTGGTTATACACCAGCCTGTATACTAAAAACACAGGGGGGTGCAGGTTATGGATACGCAGCAGACAAACCAAAAACTGGCTCAATGGATTGAAGAAAAGGTATCCGCCGCCGGATTAAAGGGCGCCGTTTTTGGTATGAGCGGCGGCATTGATTCATCTGTAGTTGCGGCGCTGTGTAAAAGCGTCTTCCAGCAGAACATACTGGGGCTTATTATGCCCTGCCACAGTAATCCGCAGGATGAAGAACACGCCTTAGCCGTAGCCGACAAGTTTTCTATCCCGACTAAAAAAATAGAGCTTGACGCTGTTTATGATAATTTACTGGCTTTATACTCAAACGGAGATGGTGCTAACAACCTGGCTAAAGCCAACCTTAAAGCCCGGCTGCGTATGGTTAGCCTCTATTTTCACGCTAACCAGCTTGGTTATATGGTTATCGGCTCCGGCAATAAAAGCGAGCTTACTGTCGGTTATTTCACCAAGTACGGCGATGGAGGCGTGGATATCCTGCCGCTTGGCAATCTGGTCAAGTGCCAGGTAAGAGAGCTTGCCGCTTTTCTGGGTGTGCCTCAGACGATAATTAACAAACCTCCCTCCGCCGGTTTATGGCAAAACCAGACCGACGAAACTGAAATGGGTTGCAGCTATGAAGAGTTGGACAGATATATAACCGGCGGGGAAGCATCACCTGAAAACAGGCTCAAGATTGAAAAAATGGCAACTGCCGGCTATCATAAACTGAACCTGCCACCGATACCTGATTTTTAACTTTGAAGTCCGCCTGCTCTCAACCTTTCGTTGACACCGATATATAGCCAAAGTATAATTTGTTTATCCTTAGCCGAAGTGGCGGAATGGCAGACGCGCTACGTTCAGGGCGTAGTGTCCGCAAGGGCGTGTGAGTTCAAATCTCACCTTCGGCACCAAGAGCGCTTGTAGCTCAACTGGATAGAGCGCAGCCCTGCGAAGGCTGAGGTCGTGGGTTCAAATCCCACCAAGCGCGCCATTAAGGGCGGTTAGCTCAGTTGGTTAGAGCACCTGCTTTACACGCAGGGGGTCACAGGTTCGAGTCCTGTACCGCCCACCACTTTTTAAAGCTAGTTTTACCCTTGTGCATATATTAACACAAGAGCTTTTTGGCTAGATGGCACTAATTTGGCACTAATCAATTTTAACTGTATCCTCTTGTTTAGGCAGAACTATATCATCAAACTTATTGGCAGCCGCTTGTTGTAATCCGGGAGCAACATGGCTGTAAGTATCAAGCGTTATCTGGATAGAGCCATGCCCTAGCCTCTCTTGGACTATTTTGGGGTGAACACCTTGTTTCAGTAATAATGAGGCATGAGTATGCCTTGCATCATGTAATCTTACGCCATTTAAACCGCAACGTCTGGCTAATTTTGTCCATGCGTGGCTGATGCTGTTTGGCAGTAACGGGCTTCCATCATAATGACTAAATACAAGGTCGTTATCTGTTAACGTAGGGTAGTCTAAACAAAGCCTTAGATTATTTTGACTTTCCTGATGCTCTCTCAGGACGATAGCGTTGCTAGGTGATAAGGATATTAGCCGTCTGCTCTTATTGGTTTTAGGCTCTTTGAAACTTATTCTATTTCCTGAGGGTGCGCCATCTAAATATTGCATACTCCTTGTTATATATATCTGGCACAAGAGTAAATCTACATCAGTCCATCTGAGGGCTAATAGCTCTGCTCGTCTCATTCCAGTAAAGAGGCTGGTATAAAATAGCGCATAGTAGGGGGTTTCCTTTGCCCGCTCAAGAAAAGTATTGATATCCGATTCGGTCATGATGTGCATCTCAGGTCGTTGTATTTTAGGGGTATCAACAGCCTCTGCCACATTCCTGTTCAATAGTCCAGTCTTGACAGCATTTTTAAGGGCTTTATGAAGTGTAATATGGATAATCTGTACTGTCCTGTTGCTCAAGCCTGATGACAACTTGTCGGCATAAAGATGCTGTAATTGTTGAGGTTTTAAATTAACAAGTAATAAATTGCCCAAAGAAGGCATTATATGTTTTTTACAAATATAAGAATATAGTTCATGAGTTCTAGGTGCTAGATTTGGCTTGCAATAATCCTCAAGCCATAAATTAAGATATTCGCTGAGAGTTGCTTTCCCAGGCTTAATGAAAGTTCCTTTATCAAGCTGATGTATTAGCTCGTTTAAACGTTTTTCAGCATCTTTCTTGTTGCCCTTGACTGTCTCATAATGTGACAGATACTTACCCGTTGTTAAGTCCTTTCCAAGTGATATCTTTATACGATACGAATCTCCCCTTTTTATTATCGAGCCTCTCATTTCCTTTTAACTCCTTTACGAACCAGCGTTCTTGCGTCCAAGTGTTTATATTTATCAATTATCTCCTGTTCATTCAAGTCATGAAGGCCAGTGACAAAATCCTTTTGGTACATGATAATGTTGTATTTTATCCGGTCAATAGTGGGCGCATCAAACCAGACAGTGTTCACGGGAATAGCAGATAGTTCACAGCCAATTTCATAGTTTGTATAAAACATAGCGATGTTAACTAGGTCATCGATCCATTGCGGCCAGATATTATTTTTATCAGTTATCAATGATGCTGGCTTTAATTTATTCTTTAAATTGGGGTCACTCTCGGCTAAAATGTGTAGTCGGTTAATCCATATCGCGAGACGATTAGTTAGAAAGGGAGTTTTACGCCCCTGACTCTTGGCAAACTTCTTAATAATATCCGGAACATTATCATCATAAGTTGATTGTATGTATAGAAGTAATAAAATAGTAGTAGCGGAAATAGGGTAGTCTTTGAGACTTGCTAAACTCCATTGGTTATCTCGCGGGTCAGTACTCCCCCTTGATTTCTCTTGCCTTAATTTAGCTAATTCACGCTGAACAGTAGAAAGACCTAGCTCTCTGCCACACTGTTTACTCGCCAGTCTTTGAATAACCTGCGCCTTTCTATCGCGATTGACATTGTAAACCATAGCAATAATAGTCCGTTCACGTTCTGTTATTAATGCTTTTCTAGCCATTTTTCTCCTTTAAGCGAAATTTTATTATTTAAGCGATATTTCATTCCTACCCTTAAGCGATGTTTATAGTGTTTTTTATAGACTTTACCTTGTCGATAATCTATCATTTTAGTAATAAGAAGTCAAGAGGGGAAGCGGAGAATTGAGCAGAGATAAAAAAGTGTTAACTGTTAAGGAGCTAGCAAAGGAAATGAGAGTATGTGAAAGCCTTGCCTATAAACAAGTAAGAGAAGGCAAAATATACTCAATAAAATGGGGTGATAGATACCTAATACCTGTTAAAGCGCTGGATGCTTTGTTGTCTGGCAATAATCAAAAGCAAGACAGCTAGTAAGGAGGCGGAAGGCGGTTTACCGCTGTCGCCTTAAAGAAGATAGAAATGAGCAATAAACCAAAAATTGAGAATGGAGTTGACCAGCAAGGTCAACATAATGAACAAGCACGTAACGAAGTGGAGTGTTACTCCCCTGACGATTTACACAACATTTGCTCAGCTATTGTGAAACCTTCTTTCGGCAGTAGATACGCAAATAACTCTACTCTTCGCAAAGTAAGGGCAATAGATTCCGATATAACACAATTCACCTGTAAAAGATGTGGTCATCTTGTATGGATGGATAACGAAGTAAAAGAAGTAATACTGAATATCCATACTGGCAAATACTATAACAAGAAGTATGGCTTATGCCGGTATTGCTTCATAAGCGAAGAGGGATAACCAAGAATAGCGGTTGTAGTGTATGGAATTGAATGAAGAATATATCCCCGGCTCTTCTTATTTGGTAGACCATTGCGTTAAAGAGCTTGACGCTGAGATTACTGGTATTGAGGATAATCCTGATAACAAGCCCCCGTTCCCTTGTCTCACGGGGGCTTCTAACACCAGTAATAGCTATAGAATAGAAAAGGAATCATATCCTAATATAGTGGCTGTTGGCGTTGATACATTAGAGCTAAATTTCGGTGTTTCTAAATATAGATACCCTGATATGTTTAAAAAGCTTGATGAATCAAAGTTAATTGCCGCGAATTCCGGATATAAGGGCAATCGGGGTGTATCGATAGGATGGTTTGGGAATGAGTTTATGGTTCAGGCTCGTGGTTCTAAAGGTGGCTATGAATACATACTTAGAAATGGAGACATAGATTTACAGATTATGCCTGAAGCTAAGGGCGGCAATCCTTCCCCTGAGCTAAGAGTAATCTTCCACTCACCTTATTTATGGCATAAGGGCGATATTCAGGCATACAACGAAGTAATTAATTATCTTAATGAATGGGTCATGCTGGAATATTGTAAGGTCTCACGGGCTGACCTATGCGCAGACAGGCTTATGCCATTGCCTGAGTTAAACCGCAAAACTCAAGTAGTTACCAGGCTGCGTGATAAGAATTTATATTACGGTGGTGATTTTATATCAGGTCAGCGTGATACCGGATATCAATTCGGGCGTGGTGATATAGCTTGCCGTTTTTATGATAAAACCTATGAGATTAAATCTAAGGGAAAGGGGCATATATTCCCACTATGGATAGATAACGGATGGGATGAGAAAAGCCCGGTATCGCGCCTTGAATATCAAATAAGACGTGAAGGGCTGAGGCTATTTGATAAGAACATGGATTTTGTCACATTTCAGGATACTAAAGCCGATATATGGAGCTATGGAACTGATAAATACCTTCGCATAGTAGACCCAGATACAGCAACCCGGAAAGAACGAGCTAAGGTTACTGAATACTGGGAAGAGTATCAAGATTGCGCCTGGTTATTTGGGGAACGCAGAGGCGTACTTCCTTATAAACAAATAGGCTCTGATTATAAACCATTAATTGACCAATCGAATGGATGCCTCGCAAGCGCATTAGCTAGATTAGCGGCGGATGTTGGGAAAGAAAAAGCAATATCAATAATTGAAAAAGAGTGTAGGCATGAGATACCACGAGATATTATTGAAGACGCATTACTACAGAAAGCACGCTTTATGCATATGAATTAAAAGATGTTGCGCAGTATATTGAATTAGGATATATTAAAGCCTAAAATACAAAGGGCTGAAGCATGAGTTATAGATACGAGCAAGAAGATATTAATAGTATTAGCAACCTCATAGAAAAATTGAGGCGCGATGAGTCACAAGTATATACTGATATGGGGTTAAAGCCGCGGATATGGTTCCGCGGCTTGAGGGACATTGGTAACAAAAACATTAATACATTTTTCCGGGATAAACTTGATATAAAAACTGAAATTTATAGGATGAATCTTTTTAAACAAAATGCTCATGAATTATTAGCCACACTTCCATCGAGTGAATGGGAATGGATGTTTCTTATGCGTCACCATCACCTTCCCTCTAGATTAATAGATTGGACAGAAAATCCTCTTGTTGGTCTATACTTTGCGGTCAGGCCGAGGAAAGAGAAGAAAGAGGAAACTGACGGCGTTATTTGGTTTATGATACCATCAGTTCTAAATAAATGGGCGATTGGTTGGCCAGAAAATGACGTTTCTCTACCGATGTTTACAGAAAATCCTGCGGAATATCCAATCAATGACAATTCGACACTAAATCTTTATCTCCCATCAAATATGAAACTTCTAAGTGAAGGGGAGAGTCGGCCACCCGCTGCCGCTATTTGTGTACGGACAAACAGGCGCATTCAAGCGCAAATGGGAGTCTTCACAATTCATCACGCAGATACTACGCCTATTGAAGAAATAGAAGATGGCACTCACATATGGAGATATAAAATACCGAAAGAAAACAAACCAGATATATTAGAGGATCTTCGAAGAATAGGAATTACAGAAAGAACCGTGTACCCTGATTTAGATAACGTAGCCATTGAGGCTATGAGATTATCGGGAGTAAAGGAATAATGCCTCGTTTCAAAATGTATCCATTAATAACAAACAGCATATTACAATTGTATGATTGGCAAGATCAAATTGATTTGGATCCGCCATATCAGCGTATATCCGTTTGGAATATGGATCAGAAGAAATGTTTTATTGATTCTGTAATTAACGGCTTTGACATCCCAAAATTGTATTTCCATGAAATTCCACCAAAATGGGAGAAAGCGAAGAGATACAAGTATGCGATAATAGATGGCAAGCAACGTATGTTGGCATTATGGGATTTTATGTCCAATAATATTCGTCTGTCATCGGATTTTGTGTTTTTCGATGATGAGAGTTTAAAAGCTGGAGGCAAATCTTATTTTGATTTGATGGCCGAGTTTCCTCAATTACGCGCACGTTTTGATAGTTTTGATGTTCCCATAACAATTGTTAAGTCAGACGATGAAGAGTTCATTGACCAGCTTTTTACTCGCCTTAACATTCAGGAATCTTTGAGCGCCCCAGAACGGAGAAACGCTCTTGGTGGCCCTATACCTATGCTTATAAGAAAAGTTGCTTTATCCCCATTTATAACGGAGTCTATCGACATAACTAATAGGCGCCTTCAACACTACGACTTAGCAGCAAAATTTTTATACTTAACACGCGCGCAAGCATTTACATCAATACACAGAAGAGTATTGGACAATTATGTTACAAGTTTTTGTAAATTAAAGAAACAAGGACATCCTTCTGCATCTCAAGAGAACCTTAATACGTTAGAGAGTGATACTAGACAAACACTAGATAAAATGCACGGTTTTTTCATAAGTAGAGACCGATTGTTGACTAGCCAAGGTAGAACTACATTATACTTTCATGTTTTTAGGGTTTTTAACAGAATCAATCAAGAAGTGGCATTTGATAGGCAGATGGTCCTACAATTTGATGAAGAATTAAAAGCGGCACGTAGAAAATCTACAAGAATAGCGCTAGGGGCCGATGAAACTTTGACAGAAATTGAGCAACTGCTAGTATTATTTAGTAGTAAGGCTCAATCATTGAATGACGGGGGAGCATTAAAACTCCAATACGAATATTTTACTAGCTATATGGATAGAGTGTTTGGTGTAAAACTACCGAATACCGAATAGGGAGAACTATTATCAAATATTTCCGTTCATTCTCCTAATATATGTGTTATAGATTAAATTAACACAGTTGTCCGCTGATTTTCTTATATCACTTTCCCAAAAACGTATTACAGCCCATCCTTCAGATTTTAATGATTTTGTTACTTCCAGGTCTCTTTCAATATTCCTTCTTATTTTTTTTGCCCAATATTCGCTATAATTAGATAATTCTTGGTCTATACTCCCCAAACCTCTTAATTGCCAGTTGTTGCCATGCCAAAAATCACCATCACAAAATATAGCTATTTTAGTTTTAATAAAAACGAAATCAGGCTTGCCTTTAATTTTATAATGCTTTCTATAACGTAATCCTTTTCCCCACATTTCACTACCAAGTATACGTTCAGGTTTAGTGCCTTTAGATTTAATAGCGGACATTATTTTATATGTGGTTTTTTTATCACGCATATCTCTATCGCATTTTTGCTCTTATAAGCGCTTCTACGTCAAGTTTACAATCCTTTAATATACCATCTGAATAATATTTGACCAGATTCATCCACGTATCTAACTTATTGTTCTCTTGAGCTAAGATCCCCCAGTAATATTCGGTATCTTTTATATCTAATTCCCTTACGATATCTATTACTTCTGACAAATTTTCCTGTAGTCTCTTATAAATTTGTGGCACGTTTTTATATTCCCGATTACCTATTTTAAGGTTAGTCTGACCTCCAGCGGTGAAGCTATCTCTTAACGATGGGGCCACAACACCATGTGTGCCAGCTAACCAAGTTGCCAATCTTGAGTATTTAGTGCCGCCATTACCGAAAATAATAGGGAATAATGCCATAGCTTTGTTTCGCAAGTAGTCTTTCTCTTGTTTAGTTAAATTGCCCCAAAGCTTAACTTTAATATCCTGATATACTTGTTCAGATTCACCCGAATCAAGCCACCATAAATCCTCACCAGGTTTCAACAATTTTCTATAATAATCAAGGATACGCTTGATAGGCTTTTCTTGATTGCGTAATTCATCATAAGAGATGCCCATAAGTTCAAATATTGTCTGCCCTTCTAATGTATCCATATCAACTAAATATCTTGGTGAGTGCGTAACAGCTACTTTATATAAACATTCTTCATATTTTTTATAACGGAATCCAATAGGCTGACATAACTTCCCAAATAACAAATATATTCGCCTTACATCAAAAACTCTACTGCTTTCTAAAACACTATTTCCAGTAGTTGTCCAATGGTTTTGGATAGATGATTTAATTTCTAAACCCCAATATCGTTTAGCAATAATGTCTGGAAAAGCTGAGCCTGCTTTTAGTTCTATCGTTTTCTCAAACACGCTACCTTTGGCTTGCTCAGACATCATTTCGTATACTATTTTCTCTAATTTAGTCCCAGAATTAGACATGTAATAATTCGGTCGGCTATCAGCATCTTTTCCAAGACTTTTAGATGTATTGTCTAATAATTTTTCAAATTGCTCTGATTCGGCGTCTAAACTAGATGATACTATCATTTTACCCCCTATTAAATAGAACCGGCCATAATTCTTTTATTCTATAAGCTATATGATAAGCTAGAAGAGGCGGAACAGCATTGCCAATTAATCGATACCCATCAGAAACACTTATTCTAAATTCGGGATTGTCAGTTATCTCTTTTCTTACGAATGCGTAATCATCTGGAAAAGTTTGGATTCTAGCGCATTCCCTTACAGTTAAACGTCTTTCAGGCAATCCTTTGGCTAATTCATCAAAATGCTGCCCTCCATGTTCTTTAGAAAGCCTTCTGAATTCAATATTTCCATGATGTTCGGCTCTAATTGTAGGGCCAACTTTATTTAAACAAATTTCCGTTTGGCCTTGGCAATGTTTGCCATACCATTTTGCTTTTGAAAAAGATGATTGCGATTGGTCATATGAGCTTTCGTTGGGTTCCGGGAGATCTTGTATCACCTGACCAACCGTTACAAATGGAGATAGAATTTCTTCATCGCATTGGTTATTAGCATTATTTAATTTATGAGTTTTTATTGGGTAAAGATCTAATTCGACAGGTACTTGGCGTGAATCAAGCTTATTTAGAATTTCTGGTTTTAATGCTTCCTTTAATAAACCATAAAATATGACTCGTTCTCTTTTTTGCGGTATACCATATTCGGCTGTATTTAAGACCCTAACTTCAGCAATATGATATCCACCGTTTATCATTTTACGAAAATCATTTTCTATTATTTTTTTAGCGCCAGTAAGATTGGTTAAACCTTTTACATTCTCTGCAACAAATATCTTTGGGCGGAATATCTCAATGGCACATTTCATCCAATAGTAAAGCATGCCTCTGTTTTCTAAGGTTGGCTCATTCAATTCTGTTATCATCCCATTATGATTTTTATGAGACAGAAATCCTTTTCTTTTGCCAGCCACGCTAAAATCTTGGCAAGGAAATCCTCCTGTAATAATATCAACGCTTTTTTGATTAATAAGCGAATTAGCTCCTTCCTTTTGAACTGATTTAACTATATCTACTATACTTTTTATATGAAAGGTGTTTAGAGGTGTTCCTCGTTTATTGAAATACGGGGCCCAGGCTGCTCTTGCCGATGGCAATATATCATTTGCGAAAATGGTTTTAAAGCCTGTCAGGGGCAATGTCACAATATTATTGCTATCTACATTTAACCAATCGGGATGCAATTTTATATTTATGCAACTAGAATTTACCTTAAAATTCCCTTCAAATCCAAGATCCATCCCACCACATCCCGAAAATAAAGAAAGAACCGTTTTTCCACTCATAATAATGCTCTCTTATTCAATTTCTATTCTAGTATAAACCTCTATTGTCTTTACAGTCCATTATCCCATATCGGATTATAACAACTAAATTGGCACTAATTTGGCACTAATAGTTTTTCAGCTAAAGTTAAATTAATAGGTTTTATAGCTAAAATAGGGATAGGTGTAAAACAACTAATTAGCTTTAAAGACAACAGGAGGCAGGCTTAACTTACAATTTACACGCAGGGGGTCACAGGTTCGAGTCCTGTACCGCCCACCACCAAAGCTAGAGGTGGTTGACAAGACCCCATGCTTGTAAGTAAAATCGGGGTGTTCTGAATATAAAACAGACCACATGATTGTATTAAAAAGGCGGATCCGCAAATTGAAAAATGGTCACTGTTTTAGAGCAAAAGGTGCCCACAGGGGCATCCCTCTCATCACTCGTTAACGGATTTCTCCTCACCAAGCGCACGGAATGTCAAAGCGTAAGAACATCAGAATACTATGAAGGTATTCTAAAGAGATTCCTATGGTATCTCTCCCAAAACCAGCTCTCCGATGATGCAAGACTGCTAAACGAATGGCATATCCGGGAATTTCTTGCCTACGTATCCAGCCAGACGAGTCGCTGGGGTATAAGCGGCAATGGCTCGGAATCGAGCAGCAAGAAAGCATCCTATACAACCGTTCATCACTATTATCGTGTCCTTAAAACCTTCTTCACCTGGTGTGTCGAGGAGAATTTCCTGGAAATTAATCCCATGGTTAAGATCAAGTTTGCTAATCCTAAGCTAAAGGTAATCCAGCCTTACAGTAACAAGGAGATAAAAACCATGCTTTCTGTCTGCGAATATGACTTTCGCCATAATGCCCAGTTTCTGGCTAGTCGTAATAAGGCTATAATCCTGATATTCCTAGATACTGGCTTGAGGGCAAAGGAGCTTAGCGATATTCTGCTAAGCGATATAGGCAGGGAAAGGGGAAGAATTCGTGTACTTGGCAAGGGAGCAAAGGAAAGGGTGGTACGCATTGGAGCCAATGCACACAAAGCCCTCTACGGCTAAAACAAGGGGGTATACTACCCCCTGAAAGCCATGCCAGAGCCCTCAGGATAACTATACAAGCTTAAGAAGCCCCATATTAAAGTAATCCTATTCAGCACCTTTCCATTACACAATTCCCTTACTCCCACAACAGAAAGCGCAATAACACCTGCCACCAGAAGCCCTAGAGGCAGAGAAGAGAGAAGTAAGCCTTATCAAGCCCTCTCTTATTGTTTAATTCGGATGATTTCAGCTTTGAAGCTTTAAAATACCCCTTTTATCCAATTCCAATCTAATCATGTAAATATAGGTTCGTTCTGTTGATGCACAAGAGTTCCAATTGTGCAATCCTTAAACCATAGAACAATACATATAATTACCTTTGAACTTTAACAACTGAATATAATAAAGCCAAAGCTGGTATAGCCTAGCCTTAAAAGCAAATAAAATGCCCTAGCCAGTGATTAGCAGAGCTAGGGCAAATCTAACAAAGGCGGTAAGGCACAATGCTAGACTATGCCGAATATACCACAGGCAACAATGGCTATCAAGGTAATAAAGGTCATCACCATAACGGCTATGATAAGCTGGATGGAGAATGGCTGGAATATTACAAAGTAGCCAAAAACTTCACAGGCAAGGTTAAACCAGAGGATAGAGAGGATTTTCTACACGACCTATTCCTGGAATACAATAAAGTAGCTGTTAGCTATAAAGCTAAAGACAAGGAATTAACCACTGGCGGATTAATAAGAATTACGCAATACAGGGTAGCTAATTACTGGCGACAGCAGTATAAGCACCTGTATGGTCATACCTGCTCACAGTGCAGTAAGGCGCAGAGGGTAAAGTGTAAAACAGGTGATTTATATATAAAATGCCCTAAAGCAATAAAACTGGATAGCCTTATAGAAGATGGTAACGGCGATTGCACTACGCTATCTGAACTACTAGCTGATGATAATGCTGTAGACTTAAACTCCAGATTAGACGCTGAGCTTATTCTCCAGAGTTATCCTATTCTTTTTGTTAAACTAGCCTATAAGAAGTATGCGGGCTATAAACTGGATAAAACCGAAAAGAACCACTATTACAGGCAACAGGAAAAAGCTCAAAAAAGTTTAGTCTAGGTGAGAAAAAACAGGGCTTTTTAACCCTATACCTAGTGAGAGGGCTAAAAAACCCTCTTGGGTATTACCATTCAGTGCCAGCGAGGTGCGGGCTGATGGTAGTATTGATAACAGAATAAAGAATAAGGCAAAAGCAAAGCCGGCTTTGGCGGAAATATCCCTTAAGGTTGGCGGAGATTAGTAAATAAGTTGGTCTCCGCCTTTTGATAGTGCCAGCGAGTGCGGACTATCAGTTCAAAGCCTATTAGGGGGTTAACCATAAGCGTTAAAAGGCCGACTTTGATATAGGGTAAGTCTATCCATTTAACAGAGAGCGAAGCGATTATCTTGATGATAAAAAAGCTCCGCTTGATATCGGAATGGTCTAACCTTTTTTAAGGCAGAGTGTCCGATATGGGGATACTCTGCCTTTTTTTGTGCCTCTTTGGGGCAGTCGTAGAAACCTGGCTGCCCCTTTTTTATTCTCAATAAGGGTAATCTATATAAAGAACCCCGAAGGGGGACTATATTTGTATTTAAGGGGCTCTCCCCATTCGTCTGGGAGAGCCCCTTCCTTTTTTTACAGGTTGCACTAAACAAGCTAATGTACAACATGATATATACATAATATGAATTGCGATAAAAGGATGCCCCTCTATATTTCAGCTTTTTTTACCAATGCTAACTCATTTTCCATTGCGGTAAAATGCCTGCCATCTTCTTGCTCAACATCATATATTATTATTTGTTTTGTATTACCCGCTCCGTTTAGATTTACCTGCAAAACAGCCGGTCCTGTGAATGGGAATACGCATTTGATAATTCCTGTAGCGCTAAAAGGATTGCCGTTTACCTTTTTTACTTTATCACCGATATTAAATTTCTGTTCTTCATCCATTTACATCCCCCGCTTATATTCTCTAAGATTATATTGTTTCTGTTAACCTCTTGAATCTCATCTATATCATAAAGACAACAACCTGCCATTAGTATTATGTTGAATACTGACAAACCCGCAAATCATTTACCCAGGTTTACAGAAGACCTCCACACCACTCCTCTCACCACAGCCAGTCCAAGCCATATCCCACCGGCAATGTAAGCCATTGTATGGGCAGTTTGCAAATTGGCAATTATTACACCTGCACCTTGAATATTGGTAAACCCTTCCAGCGCAATGCCAAAGTCTGCCAGACGGTTGGTTATTACCATATGGACAGCTACAAAGGCATAAACCATCAAGCCAACTCCGATTATCCCCAGAAGCAGTGAGCCCTTCCACCTGCCAAGCTTTGTGCTAACAAGCGCCAGTATCACGCTTAACCCGACATATACCCAGGCAATCACCGTCTGCCAGATTGGCGTTACATCGTCTACCAAATAGCTGGATAGTGAAACCAGGTTATGTCTAAGCCCCCAGCCGTAGATGTTTATCGCCTGACCGGTTTCGAATCTACCAACCCACCAGGGCATTATGAACGATGCTATCATCAAGCCGGCAGCTGCTGCCACCAGAATGCGGTATAACCACATCTTCCAGTTATCCCGTATATTCACTGTTATACCTGTCCGCTTCATATCAGCACCTCAATATATCGGATTAGCCATTTCAGGTAAGGGGGCGGGGCATTATTGTAACACCCCGCCCCCTATCTGCTTCTATCTAACCTACAGCCAATAAGGCTATTGAGGATTTACTGGCAGGCCAGTATAGTCCTCTTAACCAGTGTCTTGGCTATCTGTATCTTGTACTTGTTGCCGGGGTTAGAGCCATTAGCCGGAAAACCGGAGGCGCCCGTTACGGCAGCTTCACCGGCTGCTTCGGCATTGGCTTCGTCTATAGTTGCACCGGCCATAGCTTCCTCTGCTGCTGTTGCCCTGACAGGCAGGTTATAGACGGCATTAAGGCATATGCGTGCCTCTCCCCCGCCAACCATAGCTGCGCAGTTTACCACCGGGAAGTCAATCGTCTTCCTGATGGCGAACTTAATAAATGCGCTCTTGCCTGCCGGTTCCGGTATCTGTATCTCGGTGACTATCTCGTCTTCGTCCAGTACCGTAGAGCCGGGTGTAGCTACATCCCAGAAGTCATCTGCGGCTATCTCACGCTTGTTGGTGACTATGGTGGCGTTAAGCGCTACCAGTGCCGGTGCCGTATCCGAAGGATTAACAGCTATACAGGCCTTAACCGCGCCGAAGATAGAATGGAAGCGATTATCACCCATCATTGCATAACACATACCGCCGCCCTTCCTCAAGCAGTTAAACTTGTTATCCGGGTTACGGAAGTACCAGCATCTATTCATCTGGCAGATGTTACCGCCGATGGTGCCCATCTCCCTGAGGTGAACAGAGGCTGTCCTTGAAGCTGCCTGAGCTAAAGCGGTGTACTTGCTACTCACTACATCACTATGGGCGATTTCATCAAGTAAGGTAAGGGCGCCTATCTTTAGCATTCCCCCCTCTTCCTTGATATAGGAAAGCCCCTCAATGGTCTTAAGGTTAACCACCACCTCGGTATAATCCGGAAGGATGTTATCCTTAAGCGTACCCAGTGCATCGGTACCGCCGGCAATCGCCATAGCGCCGCCTTTAGCCAGGGCTTCCGAGGCTTCCTCTACTGTTGTTGCATCTACATGTAAAAATCTCTTCATCTTCTTCCTCCTATGCCTTTCCCAGCGCTTTAAGAACCCGCTCTGGTGTTGGCGGATAGGTATCCACCCAAACACCGGTGGCATTGTAGATGGCAGGGATAATCATGGGGCTGCCAAAAGTGGTGTTATCCTCGCCAACACCGCAGCTGCCATAGGCGCCATATCCCATGCGTGAAGTAACCATCTGGTAGTCTATTTCAGGCGCATCAAGTATGGTAGATATCTTATAGTCCAGGAAGTTGGGGTTAAGCCTTACCCCCGTGCCCGGGTCATAAATGACTTCTTCACTGGCACCGGTAGAATAACCCATGATGGCCGCGCCGTACATCTGTCCTTCAACCGTTTCCGGACCAATTGGTATACCTACATCATTAACTGCTACAGCATTTGTCATTTCGACTTGACCAGTCTCCTGATCTACCTCTACCTCTAATATATTTATACTCCTGCTAATAAAAGCTCCGCCTCCGGCTAAAGAACTTCCGCCACCACCAGTTGGCTGGGCAGGCAGATTTAGCGATTCCCAGTCACCCTCTCTGGTTTGCGCTACAAGCCCCTGTAGAGAACTAATTTGTGCTATCGGAGTCGCATTTGATGGATCATTCTTGAAAACAACCATGCTGTCTACAATATCCAGTTCTTCTGCTTCCGTACCAAGAAAAGCCGCAGCAGCGGACAGCATTTTTCCCTTTAAAACTCTGGAAACTATTACAATTGCCCAGCTCTGTATTGTAAACATTACCGAGCCACCACCACCGTCTAGTGATGCAGCAGGTTGGGTTTTTGGCTCCTCTTCAGAACGTAGATATAACACGTCATCAAGATTCATTCCTGTTTCTTCAGCTACCATACGAGAATAACCTGTTCTGCCATCAAGCCCACAATCAGGCCGTTGAGCCGATATAAAGACCTTGCCATTGTCAACACATAAGTTAACAGCATAAGTAAATGATCGAGCGCTAATTGTGCCGCCATTACTAAACTCATGGTTAGGTGCCAGACACATACCATGCAGTTTCCCGTTAGGAAGTGTTTTAACGCCCGGCGCGTGGAATTTGTTTTCAAAACTTATCATGTCTTTAGCTAACGGTATTACAGTTTTGTAGCTATCAATATCTGGCATCTTGTTTTCTATTTTGTAAGCAGAGAAATCTTCTATAGGCAATCCATCTTGTCCGTCGTTAATAAGTGCTATTGACGCTTCGTCCGTGCCAAGTGCTGCAGCAACTCTGGAAAATACCTGTTGCTTGACATGAGCATTTATTTGTTGCTCACAGCGCGATGGACCAAAACCATGTTTGTTGACGAATGCACATGTGGCCAAACCCCCCATATTGGGAATCCTGGTACTTTCAATGAAGTGTCCACCGCCAGTGGTATCAGGATACAGGCTCATATCTATTGTGTTTGCGCCTATAGTCCTTATCTGGACAGCGGTTATGGTGCCGTCATTCTTGAAACCAACTTTAACTGTGCATTTGGCTTCATCCATTTCACCATATTGATCGTCCTTGCGCTGGTAAGCAAGCCTCACCGGCTGATTAGTCATTTTTGAGAGTAAGGCAGCAACTGGAATCTGGCTGCTTTGATTGCCATAACCGGCATCCCAGCCGCCGAACTGCCCGCCTGCATATGTCATATGGGTTAAGATACGGCTTTTATCAATGCCAAGAAGTGTAGCATAGATTCCTGCGTTGATTATATTTTCCCCGCCCTGCCAGACCTCCAGCATTCCATTATCCGTCCAACGGGCAACGGAACTGAGCGTTTCCGGTCCAAAACCGATAACCTCGGTCCTCTTGAAAGAGAAATCAATAGTCTGGTCAGCTTCGGCAAAGCCCTTGTCCAGGTCAGAGCCTTTTAGTTTGAACTCTGTTTCCAGCTTAATATTATTGGCGTTTTCAACTCCCTCCCAGCCGGGTTTTTGCGTTATTTCTTCTACATCCGGGGCACAACTCCACCCAAACCTCATGAAATAAGTGCTATTCGGATTATAGCTTGTTAGATGGTCAAAAACCCTTGTTGCGCCAGGTTCAAGTGCCTTTTCGTAGTCAATAACAAAGTCTCTGACTTCCCATTCAACCTTGACTAGGTCCATTGCTTCATCGGCAATATCCAAGTCGTCTGCCGCAATGGCTACCCCCAGAGGTGCTCCCTCATACCAGGCTTCAGGGCCAAGCATATACCTCGGCTCGCACATCCATCTCGTGAAAAAGTTCATCATTATCTCTGGATCCCATGGATGTAAAAGCTTTTGATAAACACTGGGATCGTCGTAGCGAAGCACAGCCCGAACGCCGGGGAGTTTCTCTGCCTCGCTGGTATCCATACTCTTGATTCTGGCATGGGCATGAGGGCACATCATTATTCTGGCATGCAGCATGCCGGGCAACTCAATATCACTACCGAATTTTGCTTTACCCGTCGTTTTATCATCGGCATCGCGACGAACAATACCGCGCTTGCCGACCCATTTCAGGTCTTCTGTGTCCTTGCCTAGCCAATACTGATAATCACTTGCTGGCATTTAAGCACCTCCTCCTATTATTGCGGCCGCTTCCTGGATTGCTATTGGATGTTGTGGGTAGGTGCTGCAGCGGCATAGGTTACCGGAAAGAGCATCCAATATTTCTTCTTTGGAAGGATTGGGGTTTTTGTCTAGCAAGGCTTTAGATGTACATACGAATCCTGGTGTGCAGTAGCCGCACTGCATGCAGTGATTGTTCTTATAGGCTTCAACGATGGGATGGTTCGAAGTAGCAATACCTTCAACTGTTTCAATCTTCTTACCCGTACATTCAATAGCCAGCATCATGCAGGAAAGAACGGGTTTGCCGTCCATGACGACAGTGCACGCACCGCAGGCACCGGCATCGCACCATTCCTTGGTGCCGGTAAGACCAAGCTTGGAATGAAGTACATGTTGCAGTGTCCAGTTAGGCCTGACCATTACGGACATATCGTTGCCGTTTATGTTGAGTTTTACGATAGCCTCGGCTACCTCGCCAGCTTCTGTCTGGGCGGTAACTGTTACCGTGGGGCTAGGTATGGTGGTTGTTACCGTGGTTGCGCCTTCGCCTACCGTGGTGGTGACATTATTGGTAACTGTCTTGGTTACCGTATCGGTGACTATTTCACTATCTCCACCGCAGGCAGCTAAAAGAACTGTTGAGCCTATGGCGGTGCCGCCAATTAAAAGCCCGGCATCTCTAAGAAACTCTCTTCTGGATACCCCGTGAGAGCTTTTATTTTCTTTTTCAGTCATATTATTTATATGATCTCCTTTTCGACCTTTGTTAATATTACTAAATAACTGATGAGGTTAATCACCTAACCTATAAGCATCACCTCCTCTTTTGTAGTTATCCTTATATATTTCCGTTATTACTGCTGGATTTCTCCCACAGGTCAACCAGCTGACATATAAAGCCGTCATAACACTGGCCGGGGGCTCTGTTTTTATCCAGCTTATCTTTAGTAACCATCTTTAATCCGATAGTTGTGCGGGCACATGTGTGTAGCGATTTTGAATCCAATTTATACTCCTAAAAAATATCTTTAGCGTGGTAATGAGTAGTTATCTTTATAAGATAGTAATTAAATTTAGCATGGCGGTATTAGAAAAGAGGTTAATCTGAGAGAAAAAACGTTAAAATATACTAATAAAGAGTAAATATATATAAGTATATGCTAATAATGAAAGGCAAGATTACATACTAGATAATAAGTGAGTCGGCAATGTCTGCTGAGACGATGGCCTGACAAGATGTTAATACTTGGCTAAATAATAGCCTGTTTTTGGTTCTGTGAGGATAACTCTGGGATTATCAGGGTTATTTTCAATTTTCTTTCTAAGCTGCCTGATCAATACTCTTATAGCGTTTTTAGATCCAGGGTAATCATTTTGCCAGATACTTTCTGCAATACTTGAATAGGTTAATACATTGCCTTCATTTAAGGCCAGATGATTAAGGACAAGCATTTCGGTTCTGGAAAGACTAATTATTTTACCTTTATAATTAACACTTTGTTCCGCGAAATTGAAGTCAAATGAACCGCATTTTACCTTAGCTATTACTGGAGATGCCGACGCCCTGTTTGCGATAGACTTCAGGCGTGCAATTAATTCCATCTGCCGGAATGGCTTATTTATGTATTCATCAGCGCCGCATTCGAATGCTTGCACTACTGCCATTTCTTCATCCCGCACAGTCATCACTACAACGGGAACTTTTGAAAAAAGACGAATGGCTTTAAGAACTTCAAAACCACTCACATCAGGAAGTCCAAGGTCAAGTATAACAATATCCGGGGATTTCTCCTGTGCCATACTTATTCCTTCTTCGCCCATTCCTGCCCATAATAGCTCTGTTTCCGGCCAGCCCACTCTAAGCGTTAAAGCAATATTATCAAATATTACACTGTCATCCTCTATTAATAGAATCTTCATAAGTTCTACCTTTGCATTTTAAGCGGCTTAGAACTTGCATTAAGCGGTATAGAGAAACTAACAGTAGTGCCTTTGCCTTTTGTGCTTTTAATCCAGATATTACCACCGTGGAGTTCGATAAATATCTTGCATAAGACTAACCCCAATCCAAGGCCACTATATTGTTCTTTTCTATCCACGCTTTTATGCAATCTAAATAGATTAGGCTGAAGCTCTTTATATATTCCAGACCCTTTATCCATGATTTCTACGAATGCATTGCCATCGTTTACTTTAGTTGATAAGAATATTTCACCACCCATCTTAGTATATCTTGAAGCATTGTCTAAGAGGTTGATTATTACCTGATGTATTTTATCTTTATCAATTTTAATTGAGGGATTATCTCCGGTTGGTGTGATAGTTATTAACTGATCCTTTTTAAGTGCCTGAGGCATGTAGTATTTAACAGCGTCTTCAATGATTTGCAGCAGGTTGCCCTCTTCAATATTGAGCTGGAGTAAGCCAAGTTCACCTCGGGCTACATCCATCATTTCGCCTATCCGGTTTTCAAGCCTCTTAGCGCCGTTGTATATATTCTGGGCAAATTCCCGGGATGTTTCTTCTTTCAAGTGGCCTGCAAGATACTCGCTGGCAGATAAAAGTGGAGTAAGCGGCGTCTTTAGCTCGTGAACGAGCGCTCTTGTAAACTGGGTCCTCTCCTCAATTTGCTCTTGAAGGTTGTGACGTAACACTATTTCGTTTTCAAGTGCCTGTTTTGCCTTGGCTTCTGCTTCACTCAATTTAGCTGTTCGTTCGCTAATGATTTGTTCAAGTTGGTCTTTATATTCTAAAAGCTCAGTCTCAGCTTTGATCCTGTCAGTGATGTCTATTCCGGCTCCAAACACCAGAGAAAGATCGTGTTCATGCCCAGGAGCTACAGAAAAGGATGCCCTTACATATTTTGGTTTACCGTCAGTAGTTGGGATGGGGTATTCTTTAACCAGAATTTCTGAACGCCCCTCAATCATTTGAGAGAATGGTTTTATTATACCCTTAAAGAAAAGAAACTCGTTTTCATTATTTATATTGCCTAGTTCTCTAACAGGATTATTATATCTATTTCGTATGGTCTTCCACATAGGATCAATATCATATATTTTAAGGCTGGCAGGATTTGTTCTAATCATTTTTTGTAAACTAACAAAGTAGGCGAAGTCATCTAAATGCTCGCCAAAGTATTTCTCAAAATCGGTTACGCCCGATGCTCTTAGCTTATCTATGAATGGCATTCCTTCTGAAAAATCTTGCTCCCAGATTGCTATGGGCACATGCTCAAGTAATATGATATACCTATCTCTTTCCTTCTCTAATAATCGTTCAGCCTGCTTACGTTCGCTTATATCCCTTATATACACTACATTGGTTAGCTTACCTTGGTATTTGGTAACTCCGCTTGTAATTTCAATAGGTATCACCTTGCCATTCTGGCGAATAATTGATAACTCAAAGAGGTCTGGAATAGCCTCTCCGGACATTTTCTGTCGATGCCTGCTTATTGATATATCCTTGTCCTGTTGGCAAACGATGTCAAAGAAAGACATTCCAAGCAACTCTTTTTTTGAATAACCAGTTATGGCGAGCCACTGATCACTTGCATAGACATGAACACCTTCCTTGTTATCTATATCCTGAAGCATGATTACAGCTTCGCCGATCTTTTTGCCAAGTTCTATAAGCGTACGGTACCTGTCTTCAGCTCCTTCAAGATTGACCACACGTTTACGCAGGAAATCGTTTTCCTTTATAAGCTCTTCTTTACTGCTTTTCAGGTTAGTCTTATCCATAGGTGCACTTGAAATGGTAAATGATTCAGGGGGTATAAGATACTACATATTATTACCTGTTATTGATAGAGTGTCAATAACTATATTGATGTGAATTGAAGCAGGGGGGGGGTGACAACAATTCGCTTGATTGTATAGTCACTAACCAAGTACCACTAGTGTAAATATGAGAGATAATCCTGCCACTTTAAATACATTTCCTAGCAATACTGCTGGTATTCATTTTCCGGATATGAGGATAATATTAGAGATGCTTCATCGTATTCATTAAAGTAACCCTCAAGGTCATATTGGCAATCAATCCCCCAGATGTTGTATAAAATATTAACCGATTCAGTAGTATAATTACTGAAATCAAGGCAAATTGTACAATCCCTATCTGCAATAATCCTGATTGAAGTGCCATAGCTTCTTTCTTCACTATCTCCAGATATTATTTTGGTTTGCATGTTCTCATAATGAAATCTAAACAAGTAGGTAAGGCCAATATCCTCAGGGCTCCAGATTGGGGTTATATTCGTACTGAAACCGATACTTTCAGCTTGATAATGACCTTAATGATTATTTGTTTCTTAGATTGTACTGATTGCATCATTTAACCATCCCCTAGTGAGGACTATTAATGGAAAACATTATGTCTTGAGATTTTTCAACGGTGAACACATTAAGTTCAACTAAATCCCTTGCTATATCTTCGCAATATTGGCAATTGTCACACTTGTGATAGCAATTGGTAACCTTTTTGAAGAAATTATACCTGTCAAGATTTTTGTTGTTTAAATACGCGCCCTGATTCACGGAGAAATTCCCGATATTAGCGCATAGCAAATCAAGTAGGTCCCCGTCCCAGTTTTCTTCCATATAGGCTCTAATAGACCTGATAACCTTGCTTGTTGATTGACTTCTGCCTACTATCTTAAAAAAACTGGTTATCTCGCTATATTTCCTAATATCCTCCGGTCTTATCCAACACGATTTCAGAATCTGTGAATGGTCTCTGCTTGTTACCTGATTACAGTTATTAAAAAAGCTGGCAAATGAATAATCGTTATTTTTATTACCTGCTTCTTTGGATGCGTGTGAAGTGATATTGAAATGGAACATTCTAAACGGACAACTATATAAGCAACCTTCATTAACCATTAGTTTCAATTCTAGGCCTGTGACATCCCTTATCTGCTTGAGTAAGCTAAGATTCCGGTTGATGTTAACGTCCGGGGTAATAGCATCCGCGCCTGCTTTTCTATAAATAATGGCTTTCTGCACGCAGTCTATTTCACTAAGCACCGAAGCGCAAATCTCTATCTCAGGAAAACGTTTTCTGGTTTCTTTTATATACAGAGGATTGGCTATCGTCACCGTCTCCACTCCATGTCCTTCATGCAATTGCAGCAAGCAGTCCATTGTTGAATCAATTACTGAAGGATGATACCATTGGCTGCCTTCACAAATTGAGTTGAAGACTACGTTTACCTTTATACTTTCACTATGTATTTTATCTATAATGTCAATCAGGCGGTCAATGGTTATTTCCGACGCAACTCTCCCAGAACCGGAGTATTCCTGTGGGCCTGGAACAAAAATCTCTCTGATTATATTGCCCCCTGTTTTATTCAGCTTAAAAATATCTTCAAGAATATTGGGATCGTCGTTATAGGGAACAGAAAACTCAAGAGCTTCCATATTAGCCTCCAGGTATAGTATGTTTTATTAAAACCTGTATTATATTGATTATTGCAGATATAAAACTATAAGTTATAGTCTTATATCTATGGCTTCAGGGTGTTCTCCCTGCCGCCCGGTTTTCTTAAGTTTCGCACACGTAAAGTCGTAAAAACGGAAAACAAAGCATTAAAAATCCTCTTTACAATGTTCATAATATGCCGGGTAAAAGAGGATGACCTCTCTTCAGCAGGTTCGTGGCTGTAAGTAGCTTTAACGACCTTCTCTGACTTGCATTCAACCTTTTTATATGGCGCGTCCAGACCTGGGGCATAATCTTCGTTAAACAGTTTCAGTATAACGGGGAGCAATTTAGTCTCACTTAAACCGGTATCCAGAAGATGCATATTTGATTCCAGATCGTTGTTTTGAATAACCAGCGGATTTTTAGATGTCAGAAAAAATCCGGACGCCGGCTGAAGTATTCCGGCGTCTCCCTTTGCAATATCAAGCCACCGGCTTAACTCACCGTTTGAGTAGCCCCTGTATTTAATAACCAAGTCTGGCCTGCATATCTGCTCGTCATGAGCTAAGAGGCAGATATCTATCGGATTATCAGCAACATAAAAAAGAATAACATCTTCGTCCAACTTAAAATCCGTATTGACCTTGAGCCATTCGCGTTTATTCTCTGGCAAGATTGCAGGTTGTGTGGCCATTACAAATCTGGTTTTAATTGCAATGTATTTATTTTTCTTTAGAGCCGATGTATGTATAATGAAATCTGCAGGGGTGATCAACACCATTGGATCATATTCCCAAGATAACAGGTTGGTTTTTAACGGCTTTGGGATTTCCTGCAAGTGCTTACGTCCTGTTTGTATCCGGTATTTCTTCCGCTGTTTATCCCTTTTCTTGATAGGGCAGCAATATAATTCATCGGGTTTTAGAAGATTGATGAAAGAAAGAACCAGCCATTTTTCATACACCAGAACCTTCAGTCTCTGGTTAAAAGAATCTATTAAACCGGGTAATTCCTTTTCCAAATTACAAGCGTCAATTCTCCCCTTCAAAAGATCGTATAGAGGATTAAATAACGGTTTGATTAAGGCGGCTTTTGGGCTCTGTAAAAATATATCAAAGATTGGTGATACCTTGATACCATCCAAATGAAGCCTGTTAGTTGCTTCTTCAGCGGCTTCTCTGTAGGCTACAGCCAGAGCTTCTGATTCGTTTATTATGTCTGAATCATATTGTTTAACTAAAGCCTCTCTAACCGAATCATATGCTGAATAGAAGTTCTCTTTAGTTTCTTCGGGTATAGACCATTTAGTCTGGGTTATCTCTATTTCAGGATGACTGTTAATATAACCTTTTAATTTCTCGAATTCCTGTATCCATTCTCTTGGCACTATTCCCCCTTTCAATGGCAGATTCTATGGCCATAACTTGAATTAATATTCTTATTGTTCTACTTAATAGCGTTCCTTTGGTTCATCCTGAAATTTCCTTTCCAACCTGTCTGCCACGTCTTTCATACCGAAGTCTTCAAGCTTATGCCGCGTCATAATGCCAAGCTTAATCAATTCTTGAGACAACTGAGAGCAATAATTGCACTGCTGACAGTTTTTATCACAGGCAGTTACTCTCTCGAAAAAATTGTAATTATCAAGTCTCTTGT
Source organism: Dehalococcoidales bacterium (assembly GCA_963674855.2). Taxonomy (GTDB): domain Bacteria; phylum Chloroflexota; class Dehalococcoidia; order Dehalococcoidales. The sequence continues at coordinate 171,510 of CAXXST010000002.1, read as the reverse complement.
TATCCAGATATGCGCCATTACTCACTGCGAACATATTAAAGCTGGCACAGAGGATATCTAGTAAATCGCCCTGCCAATCTTCTTCCATATAAGCTTTAATCATGCGAGTAACGCGGCTCCTTGCTTTGCCCCTACCCACTATTTTAAAATAATCTGTTATTCCATTGTATCTTATAGTATCCTCTGGTCTTATCCAGCAAGACTTCAGGATTTGGCTTAGGTCTTCACTTATTATCTTTTGGCATTCATTAAAATATGTATTATCCTCCGGAACAGACTCCTGAGACTGGTGGGAAGTGTAATTGAAATGAAATCTTCTGAAAGGACATTTATACATACAGCCTTCATTTACCATCGGTTTCAGGGTTGCACCTGTGGCTTTTTTAATCTGCTCCAGTAGCTCCAGGCTTCTATTTATATTAACATCCGGAGTAATGATATCGGCACCGGCTTCCCTGTGGATTACAGCTTTTTGCACACTGTTTATTTCCGCCAATACCGAGGAGCAAATTGTTATATCCGGAAATCTTTTCCTGGTCTCTTTTATATATATAGGGTTGGCGATGGTCACTGCTTCAACACCGTGTTCTTCATGCATTAGTTGCAGGAATTCCATTTTTGAATTAACAACTTCAGAGGAATACCAGTTAGCCCCTTCACAGGTTGTGTTGAAAAGCAGGTTAACCTTAATGCCATCCTTATGCACTCGTTTTATGGTTTCTATCAGCGCTTTCATATTAATCTCTGGCATTACTCTACCTGAACCAGAGTAATTTTGAGGACCTGAAAGATATACTTCTACTATTTTATTACCATTCAGATCTTTTAGCTTCAAAACATCATCAAGTGTTTCAGGGTCATTATTATAGGGAACGGAAAACTTAAGGCTAGTCATAGCAATAATCCTATAATTATTAATTTCATCATATTTCTCATAACTAGATATCCCATAATCACGCTGGGGCATTACACCCCAGCGTGATTATACAGTTTGGCCTGTAGTTAGAAAATACTACTTACAAGCCAGTATAGTTCTCTTTACCAGTGTTTTGGCTATCTGGATTCTCCATTTGCTTTTAGCAAGCGGTATGGCTCCTGATACAGCAGCTTCTCCAGACGCTTCAGCGCTGGCTTCATCTATAGTAGCGCCCGCGATAGCCTCTTCGGCTGCTGTTGACCTTACGGGCTTGTTGTATACAGCATTAAGGCATATCCTGGCTTCTCCCCCGCCAATGGCTGCGGCGCAGTTGACCAAGGGGAAGTCAATGGATTTTCTCAAGGCGAACTTTATGAAGGCGCTCTTTACACCTGAAGCCGGTTCCGGCACTTGAATCTCAGTGACTATTTCGTCAGCGTCAAGAACCGTTGAGCCAGGAATAAGCGTGTCCCAGAAGTCTTCAGCAGCTATCTCCCGCTTATTGGTGGTGATGGTTGCATTAAGGGCAACCAGTGCCGGCGCAGTGTCGCTGGGATTAACAGCAACACATGCTTTAACAGCACCAAATATGGAGTGATACCTGTTATCGCCAGCCATGGCAAAGCACATGCCTCCACCCTTGCGAATACAGTCGAAGCGGTTATCCGGGCAGCGGAAGTACCAGCAACGGTTCATCTGGCAGATATTACCACCGATAGTGCCCATTTCACGCAAGTGAGGTGAAGCAGTTCTTGCAGCAGCCTGAGTTAGGGCAGTGTACTTTGCCTGAACTGTAGAATCTGCAGCAATGTCCTCAAGAACGGTGAGGGCACCTATCTTAAGCATGCCACTTTCTTCTTTGATGTAACTCAGTCCGGGGATTTTATTAAGGTTAACAATGGTTTCAGGATAGTCCGGCCAGAGTATTTCATCCTGTAAAGCTCCCAGCAGGTCGGTTCCACCGGCAAGGACATATGAATTGTCTCCGAGCATAGAGACAGCTTCATCGACAGTCTTTGGATTTACTAAATTGAATTTTCTCATTATTCTGTCCTCTCCTATGCCTTCCCCAGAGCTTTTAGTACTTTGTCTGGGGTAATCGGATAATCTTCTATACGCTTGCCAATTGCGTTGTAGATAGCTGGGCCGTACATTGCCCATACCATGGTTGATGCTAATTCACCAACGCCCACCGTACCATATGCACCCCAACCCATACCGGTTTCTACAGTTTCACACTTGATAACACTAGGGGCATAATCTTTGATAGTGGCTACTTTATAGTCGTACAGGTTAGGATTGACCTGAACGCCGGTCATTGGGTCCCAGATGTATTCCTCTCCGAAAGCACGGCCCCAGGCCATATATGTTGCGCCATATTGCTGGCCCTCAACCGATGCCGGTGAGATTACTTTGCCTACATCGTTTACCACGACAATGTTTTGGGTGAATACCTCGCCGGTTTCAATATCTACTTCAATCTCTAAAAAGCAGGCATTGCGGCACAGCCACTTGTGGTGGCACTCAGATGTCGCATCAGCCTTAACCGGCTGGGAGATAAATTGCCAGGCAAATACACCCGGTGCGGTACCACCAGCGCCGGCACTTCTGCCGCCGAAGCTTGTCTTTGAACAGACTTCTGCGACGGTCATGCTGTTTTCAGTATCGGCTATTTCGAAGATAACACCGTCCTTGATATCCAGTTCTTCGGCTGTTTTTCCAGGGAAAAGCGCTTCGCTGTTGACGAAACGTGGATGTCCACCCCAACCGCTTGAAGTTTGGAAATCGTGGGTGACGAATTCGAGCAAGGCGGCTTTAGCTCTTCGGGCAGCGTATTTAGCAGCCCATGCATTGGCTGTGAAAGCAGCAGAACCCTCGGGTGGTTCCAGTTCGAAGGTCTGGGTTGAATGGCCTCTGTCCAAAAATGATACCGAGTCATAGGGAACACCTATTTCCTCGGCGGCTATCTGGGACAGGGAAGAGCGATGGTTGACGCCTATGTCGGACACCTGGGCGATCAATGAAACAGAACCATCCAGATTGAAGGCGATACCCATAGAAGCATCACCACAAGCGTCTTGCCATTCATGGCTCCAGAGCATCCCCATGCCATGCATCCTGCCATTAGCAAGCTGCTTGCTACCTGGGGAGTGCCATTTGTTATCCCAGTCTATAGCCGCTTTGCCTTTTTCAATGCATTCCCTGAGGCTGTCTCTGACCGGGAAACCATGGGCTTCTTTAAATTCAGCTAAGACGTTTTCCACGTCTCCACCCTCATTGCCGTCGTTTTTCAGGGCAACTTCTGTGGGGTCCATGCCTAATGTGGCAGCGGTGTCATTCATGCACATGCTAAGTGCGAAGAGATTGCCAATTTGTTCGCAGCGCATAGCACCGCCAGGCGGTATATTGCACCGTGCGTAGGTTGTGAGAAAGTCTTGGTTGGGAACCCGGGTGTTCTCATAGAGGTGCTCGTATGGACCAAGGCCCATATTAGCAAAATAGCATGTGTTCTGGAAAGCTACGACAGTACCGTCATTCTTTATACCTATTTTACCGGATTGCTTGCAGTATTCCATAGCAGACATCAGGAAATCATCCTGCCTATCATACATAATCTTAACCGGCCGTCCGGTTCTTCTGGCTAGAATGGCTGAGACTACGGGTAATGTAGTATACGGGCTGGTTCCCCACTGAAAATGCCCATTCATGCACCCTTGATATGTGGCATTTACCAGAACATTATTCCATGGGATGCCAAAATAGGAAGCGAGAGTGCTTCTTGTATTACCGGGGCATTGTGTATGATGCCAGCATTCCAGCTTTCCTTGTCCGTCCCATTTGGTTATGATGCTGACAGGTTCAGCAGCGGCACCACTTATCTGCGCCTTTTTTCCCTCATATTCTATTACCTGATCTGCTTCCGCTAATCCAGCATCGATGTCACCCAGTTGATAAACTGGACCAGAGTATCCATAACCAATTGAGTTGTTTTCCGAAGTTTCGTCTACGAGAACTGCGTCGGGTTGCATGGCTTCTTCAGGGTCCTGGACAAAATCTTTTTCTTCCCACTCTACTTTAAGGAGTCTTACTGCCTCACGCGCAATTTGCTCAGTATCAGCTACGACAATCGCTCCCACTGGTTGCCTGTAATAGTAAGCATTGGGGCCCAGATACCAAACCGGTATAGCCCTTCCTGCTACTTTAAGGTCTTTAAATTCGGGGTCTTCGTAGGTCAGAACGAAGCGTACGCCTGGATACTGCTCGGCATCAGTGGCATCAAGGCTTTTTATTGTAGCATTAGCATATGGCGATCTCAGATATACTGCATATAACATACCCGGCAGGGTTACGTCACGTGTATATACTGCTCTACCCGATACTTTGTCATAGCCGTCTTTACGAGCAAAGTCCTTACCGATAACGTCGTACGAATCCTTGAGATCGGTATCTACAAATATTTGATTACCTAGAGGTATACCTTCAAGACCTGGCATGACTATGAACCTCCTTTCAAAACATCGGAAGCTTCATGGATCGCGCGGAGATGAGCCGGATAGGTCCCACAGCGACACAAGTTTCCAGATAGAGCCTCGATTATATCATCGTCAGTAGGATCAGGGTTGCGATCAAGCAGAGCTTTAGCTGTAGCTAAAAATCCGGGTGTGCAGTAACCGCATTGCATACACTCGTGTTTAACATAACTATCCACAAGTGGGTGTTTATCCTGGGCAATGCCTTGAGCGGTTTCTATAGTTTTGCCATCGGCGTTTGCTGCTAGCATCATGCATGACAGGATTGGCCTGCCATCTGCAATTACAGTGCATGAACCACATGCCCCACGATAGCAAAAGGTCTTTATATCAACGAAACCAAGGACATCGTGCAAAAGATATTGCAGGGTCCAGTTTGGCTCTACAGCGACCTCATAGACTTGACCATTAACAGTGAAGCTTATTTGGTTATCAGCTGCTAACGGCTGCCCCGGAGTTGCAGTTACTGTTGCTGTCTGGGTTACAGTTTGCGTTGCGCCGGTCTGTGTTTCGGTAACCGTTGCTGTTCCGCCAGGCGCTGTGGAAGTAACTGTTTTGGTTGAGGTTACAGTTTCAGTTTCAGTGGTTGTATCACCACCACAGGCGGCTAGCAGAATCGTTGAGCCGATAGCGGTTCCACCAACTAAGAGTCCGGCATCTTTAAGGAACTCTCTTCTGGAGATGACTCCAGATTCTTTCTTTTTTTTCAGTCATATTAAAATATGACCTCCTCTTTCGACCTTTTTTATTCTTTACCAGTATTCAATATAATGCATTATTATAGGCATCACCCCCTCCCTCTTTTACGTTCAAATAGTAAGTATTCAATCTTTACTAATGTTCTTTATTGATAACCGGTGTAACCTATGTTTACAAATGATTTATAGTTATAGTGAAAAACTTCAAAGTAAATATCAGCGTTTTTATTTACTGTGATTTGATTTAGATAGCATTACGTTATGAGGGCTATGCTCCCATAAATCGACGAGCTGTTGTATGAAACCGTCATAGCATTGACCCGGCGCCCTGTTCATGTCCAGCTTTACTTTTGTAGATTTTTTGAGGCCAATGGTTGTTCTTGTTTCGTTTAATTCATGACCGGTTTTATAATCAGCAGCTCCACTTTCGATATAAGCAGCCATTAACTAATTCCTCCTGTAAGCTATGAATGATTACGTAAAGATAAAAATATCAGAACTAGTAAAACAGTGGATTAATATATGTGTATACATGGTATAGCGTGCATGGTAAGGTAATAATACATAATTACATCTATTATATAATATATATATTAAGATATAGATAAATAGAGGGTTAAAAGATATTAATATAGAGTTAAGAAAATATAATAATATGATAGTATATATACAGAGATATTTATATACTTATAGATAGTGAATAACCCATACCCTGTTTGGTTATTATATATCTGGGTTTTTTGGAATCTGGCTCGATTTTCTCACGAAGATGTCTTATATGTACTCTCAATGCTTCATGAGATCCGGGGTAGTTTTCCCCCCAAACTTTTTCAGCCAAACCAGAACTTGTAATAAATTCACCCCGATGCGCCAACAGGTTAAAGAGTATTGTTGATTCAATGCTGGTAAGCTTTACAACATCGGTGCCTATTTTAACAATATTAGAGGAAAAATCAATTAAAAAAGGACCGTAATGCATTACAGATTTAGCCATAAGATTCTGCCTTTTTATGACTGCTTTTACCCTAGCAAGAAATTCCAACTGACGAAATGGTTTTATGATATATTCATCGGCGTTGAGTTCAAAACCTTTAGCTATACTCATTTCTTCACTGCTTACCGTAAGGATGATAACAGGTGTGTTTGAAAACTGCCTTATCCTTTTTAGGACGTCGAAACCAGTCATATCCGGTAACCCGAGGTCAAGAATAATAAGGTCAGGCTTTTCAGTTTCGGTAAGCAAAATCCCTGATATACCAGAATTCGCAGAAACAGATTCTGAATCAGGCCAACTGACTTTAAAGGTAAGCTCAAGATTTTCAATAATTATCGGGTCATCATCAATAATGAGTATTTTCATTGAAATCACGAACTTCTATTATTTGAATATATTGCCAAGGTAAAACCAAAAGTGCTTCCAGATCTTGGTTCGCTCGTAAACCATATGCTCTCCTTATGCAATTCTATAAGTGTTTTACATATAGCCAATCCCAAACCAAGACCACCGTGTTGTCCCTTTCTACGGTGCAACCTTTTATATGGTTGAAATAGAAAATCCTGATCTTTTTTACAGATACCGGAGCCGTTATCTTGGACTTCAATAACAATCTTTCCACCGCGAACCGATGCTGCTAGCTTGATTTGCCCCCCAGGCTGGGTATATTTAATAGAATTGTCAAGTAAATTATAAATAACTTGCTGGACTCTTTTGTTGTCAGCAAATACTAATGGAAGATCGTCTGGCATATCCAGTAAAAGGCAGATGCTTTTATCAGAAGACACTGACTTGAAAGAGTTATAGCACTCATATAACAACTCTTTAATATTATTTTTCTTGGGCTCTATCTTTAATAGCCCAACTTCACCTCTGGTTATATCCAGGAATTCGTCAACCCTGGAATCAAGGTTAAGAGCACTTCTGTTTATCTGTTTCATAAAGCTTTTAAGCGGCTCTTCATCAATTTGGGATACAGCGAAGTCACTAGCTGATATTAAAGGTGTTAGTGGTGTTTTCATTTCATGCATTAGCGCTCTGGTAAATTCAATCCTTTGTTTTACCTGCTCTTCTAGTTGACGGCGTAACCTCTTTTCGTTTAAAGCTAAAGACTTCAATTTTTTTTCTGTATTTTTCCGCTTGGTTATATCCCTGACATAGACCACCGTGGCGATTTTATCATTATAAATTGTTGTGCTTACTGCAACTTCAACAGGCAATATTCTTCTGTTTTTACATATTATCTCGGTTTCATATTTACTGGAAATATCTTCGCCTTTTTGTCTGGTTATATATACTTTCCTTAGCGTATCCTTGTATTTATCCGGAAGGAAATTGCGAACTGATTTTCCAGTGATATCTTCCCTGCGATAGCCTAGCTTTTTTATAAACTGGGGACTCATAAATATGATAGCTGCCTCAATCCCATTGATATCCTGAAGTACAATGATGCCCTCCCCAGCTTTACCGGCTGTCTCTACAAGAGCTTTGTATCTTTCCTCACTTTCTACTAGGGCTTTTTCCGCTCTCTTGCGCCCTGATATATCACGGCAAACACCCAGAACTCCCACAGGTTTCCCTTCTCCGTCACGGATAAAGTCTGTTTTAGCCTCAACCCAGACCGTGGAGCCATCCTTGCGCAGCAACTCAAATTCCGTAGCCCTTATTGAAGAATTTTTCCCTTTGTTCTTCCGGTCTGCTTCAAGCGCTTCCTGCATTACTTCACGTCCCTTGGCTTGGGATTCCGGCGTTGAAATTTCATGTGGCTTCTGAGCTATAGCTTCCTCTACCGTAAATCCCCTGAGCTGTTTAACAGAAGGGCTTATATATGTCATATTAAAATCCATATCATGGGTGTAGATTAAGTCTGTAACGTTTTCCGCCAGTAGGCGATACTTCTCTTCGCTCTTTATCAGGGCTTTTTCCACTTTCTTGCGCTCTGATATATCACGGCAAACACCCACAATGCCTATTGGCTTGCCATCACTATCACGGATAAAGTCTGTTTTAGCCTCAACCCAGACCGTGGAGCCGTCCTTGCAAAACATTTCATGCTCTACAGAGCGAGTGGATTTATATCTTATTCCCGCTTGTTCTGCAGCCATTGCCTCATCAAATACTTTTCTACCTTTTTCAAGAGACTCTGGTGTAAGCTTTTCTTCATTTCTTTGGGCTATAGCTTCTTCGGCGGTATATCCTCTCAGTTTTTCTACGGAGGGGCTTATATAAGTATAGAAACCGTCGAGGGTTGAGGTGAATATAACATCTGTAACGTTTTCAGCCACCAGGCGGTACTTCTCCTCTGATTCTTTTAGCCGCCGGTAAATCTCTTTCTGTTCGGTGATATCCCGGTTGAAACAAAAGGACAGGCCTTCATCCAAACACCTCAGGCTAACGGCTACATCTATGAATTTGCCATCTTTGCGTATGTGGCAAGTTTCAAAAAAAGCCTTCCCAGCTTTTTCAATGTCAAGAATTCTTTTTCTTATTGTCTCCGATGATTCATCGAAACCGACTTCTATATCCTTTATCTTCATAGACAGCAGTTCGTCACGGCTGTAACCCAGCATATTGCAGAGGGCATCATTGACGTCTATGATATCCCCACCGGGATGCTTAATGAGAAGGAAGCCTTCAGGGGAGCTTTGGATAACAGCCTTGTACCAGGTACTGTCTATTTCAGGACAGCATAGGGCACCAATTCTTATTCCGGTATATCGAGGTTTTTCCTTATTAGATTCTTCTTCTACGGTCTTACTCATTGGCGTTCTTTACATGAAAATGCATTGCTATAAAACAAGATAATCGGTGGGTATATTATAACAGTTTATATTATTGCCTGTTATATGAGGGATGTCAATGATAGGCAGGGGGAAACATGTCTCATTCCGCTGGAATGTGCAGAAGTATTACTTTACTAATCAGGTTTCTGAAACTCAGCCACCAGTCTAATAGCATTACCATTCAATGGTTCTACATCTCCCTCAGGGGAAATAAACCATATCGTATCGTATGCTTCTCTCTGGCCAGCTCTATTAAATACGATCCATTTGGAACTACCAGGTCCGGCTCGGTACCCACTGACAAACAATTCACCGGTCAGAAGCTGGATGGGACAGGTTTGTACTACTATGGAGCAAGGTATTATGACCCTAGTATAGGTAGATTTATTAGCGCAGATATCATCATAGCAGACCCCCTCTAATCCCCAGTGCTTTAACCGTTATTCATATGTTTTGAATAATCCCTTAAGATATGTGGATCCATCCGGTCTTTTTACAGAAGAGCAATTGGAAGACGCAGGTCTTTGCAAAGATGAATTCAGCGATGACGCGTGGGCTCTATTATTAGCTGCGAATTTTGGAGATAAAATAGTACTATATTTTCCACTTGATTCAGATAATCCATGGGATGTAAATGAACTCGTTTTTTATTTCGGCCAAAGTGCAAATGACCCAAATAGGATTGTTCTTCTTAGTGATGATGATAATTTCGCTTGGAGTATTGAATATGTATTGAATATGGATAACATAGAACACATGAACCTTTTCTATTGGGATACCGATGCATATGGCGAAAATGGTTTTTGGCAATGGAATAACTATCCAAGTCTGTCATCAGGTAATATATTTGCTGAGATGTTGAATTTCTTTGGTGGTCTTGTATTTGGTATCTTCGGCACATGTACTTTTGTATCATCTATACTTTCGCTTAACCCAGGGGCTTTTTCGAGTTCTATTACTCTTCTAAGTTTTGCATATCAATTACTTAAGGCGTCTGGCGTCATACAATAATGATTAACATGGATTCACTACTTTTCAGGGAGGTGTATCTGAATTCCAAACGGCGCTGGTTGCTCCAGGCAGTAGCCACCTTCTCAAAGACGTCAAGATAATCTGGCTTTGTGACATGGTCAGACAAATGGCAAATGCTCTGCTCCAAATGACTGCTTACAGGCTGGGGCAAAATAGAACACAAACGGATAAGAGCTGATTCTATGTGTGGGTTTCTTTCATGTGTCTGTCGTATTATCAGACGAGCCGCCAGAAATAATCCCACTGCTTCGTAGAGGGACAATATAACCGGTGGCAGAGAATAGCCCTCAGGCAGGCCATACCGGTCATATTTTTTCTTGATGAGGGGGACATGCAGTTCACTTTGCAGTATAAGGATGTCCCTTTGTATTGTTCGTATACCTACGCCGCATTGTTTAGCTATTTCACGAGTTGTTATACCCAGAGGGTTTCTGTTTATAAGCTGCTGGATCTGGAGAAAACGAATGGCGCGTTCTGCATTTCTTGTCATACCTTCATATCCTTATTGGATACCGGGTATTATAACACCACATGCCGTCAATTAATGACGTTTTAGAACAGTTTACCAAGATATTTTTAAAATAATTCGGGCATTGCACACTTCGTCAATTTGTTAACTATAGACACCAAAGTTATTTCATAATTATTTCTTCACTGGTTCTAATGCGCTTGTAACAGGTTCAAGCCTGGACTGTTCCAAACCAACATATAGTATATTTATACCCTTTTCCAGTTCCTTATATACTTCTTCTGACACCGGCTCATTAGAGACTATATATGTTCCCAGTTTCGGCTTGAGGTTGTTATGGCAGACATTTATCCTGTTTATATTTTTTGTATGATACCAGTCTTTTTGCCCTTTGCATGTTAAAATTAGATCAGGTTTATATATCTTCTCTGCATCTGCTGTTAAAGCAATGTCACTTGCTGCACCTGCCGTATAAACAAGGATTATATCAGAGGCTAAGGGGAGCACGGACTCTATTGGGAGCCATTCCCTTTGCACGCCAGTATTAGCTGCAATAGATGTAGCTACATTGAATTCTGTTTTAATGGCAACGTATCTATTTATTTTAGCCGAGTGAATTATAAAATCTGGAAGCGTAAGGTTATTAACTCCTTCGGGTGATAAATCTATTTTCTTTAGCCGTTCTAAAGAAGGAATCTCTAACTTTTGGAGAGAAACTTCCGCGCCTGTGGAATAGGCATTTCTTGCCCCATCTTGCATTTGACGCATTATTTCCTTATAGCCAAGATTGCCAAGGGGAACACTTAAGCCCTCATCAGCCTCAAGTAGTTGTACAAGAGAAAGCAACACCCACTTACTATATGCATGCTGATATACATCAACAGAGAACGCCTCTAAATCATTTAATCCCTTCTTTTCAAAAGCATTAATGCCAATCTTGTCTTTTAATAAATCAAACAAATGGTTAAATAGTAACCTTGCCAGCATATCTCTTGGATTACACAGAAACCTGTGCTGGCCGGTTGACATTGATATTTCGTCAAGCCCAAGAAGGTCTTTTACGTCCTGTATAGCCTTCATGTAATTCCGGCTGAGGATTTCAGCGTCGCTGATTAGTGACGGAAACCTTTCCTTTATAAACGCTCTTCTGGTTTCGTCAAACAGCTTCCAAAACTCAGCCTTGGCGTCTTCGGGGATACTTACTGAACTCCCGGTCATCTTAAGCTGTGGGTTTGCAGCAACGAATTCACTGAGCTTCCGGTATTCTTCCTGCCAGTTATCAGACATATGTTTATCTCTCCTTCTTAAACCGATTAGCCTCCATCTGTTCATGGAGATAAAAGACATCCGGCCGATTTTTAGTCCTGTATTTTTTTTATCTAATCTGTTTATTATAAGCTCATAATTAAATTAAGGGGGAGAATCAGGTACAGGTTTACCTGTTATTACGTCTCTAAGCAAAGCCAGGACTATAAACATACCTCCGGCAGCATAAGCCAGCCAGTACCAGGATTGGAGGCTGCTTCTTATGTAAAATATAATGACTTCGATTACAACCCCGCCACTTACCTGTTGACTCAGCCCCTGCAGTGATATGCCAAAGTCTCCGGTGCGGTTGGCGATTACTATAAAGGCTGCTATAGCCGCATAGGCGATATGTATAATGCCGATGCCTCCAAGCAACAGCCTGCCTTTCCACCCCTTGAGCCATGTGCTGAGAAGCGCCAGCCCGGCAATGGCAGCCACATAGACCCAGGCGAGTACGGTCTGATAGAACGGGGTTACGTCATCGGCTATATGTGAAGATAGCTGGGTTAGGTTATGGCGAAGCCCCCAGCCGTAGATCCAGATATTGCCTGTTCCCGGCGCATCTAGTTCATTTGAAAAGTTGGCAATCCACCATGGCATGGCGAATGATGTCACCATTAAACTTGCGGCAACAGCTACTAAGCCACGGAAAAACCAGATTCTCCAACTGCCAGTATTCCATCCTGTCATAATGCGCCTCCGATTCCATTTCGGGGTGCCGGGCTTTTAATGAATGTCACCCGGCACCCCGAAATCTTTATCTGTTGTTACAAGCCTTTTCGCTCAAATAGAAGAGCAAAAGAGACTAGGCGCAAGCCAGTATAGCCCTCTTTACCATTGTCTTGGCAATCTGCACCTTCCACTTGTTCATCGGCAGCGCGTTATTGCCATTAACAGCAGCAGCTCCGGCTGCTTCGGCATTCTCTTCATTGATATCCTTGCCTGCCATTGCCTCTTCGGCTGCCGTTGCCCGGTAGGGGTTATTGTGGACGGCATTAAGGCATATCCGGCTTGAGCTGCCGTTTATGGCAGCAGCGCAGTTAACAATCGGGAAGTCTATGGACTTCCTGACAGCGAACTTGATAAAGGCGCTCTTACCGGAAAAGGCAGGCACCTGTACTTCAGTAACTATCTCGTCGTCATCAAGGGTTGTTGAGCCGGGTACGGCTACGCCCCAGAAGTCCTCGGCTGCAATCTCACGCTTACTGGTAACAATGGTAGCATCAAGGGCTACCAGCGCCGGGGCGGTATCTGAAGGATTGACTGCCAGGCATGCGCCGACCGCGCCGAAGATGGAGTGGTAGCGGCTTTCTCCAGCCATGGCATAGCACATATTGCCGCCCTTGCGGATGCAGTTAAACCTGTTTTCAGGTTTACGGAAATACCAGCAGCGGTTAAGCTGGCAGATATTGCCGCCGATAGTGCCCACTTCCCTTATATGGGGAGAAGCTGTCCTGTGGGCGGCTTCAGCCAGGGCTGTCCAGCCATCATGGACAATACTGCTTTTGGCGATGTCCTCCAGGGTAGCCAGAGCGCCTATCTTGAGCATGCCCCCCTCTTCTTTAATATAGTCCATATCCGGGATGGTTTTGATGTTGACCACTGTCTCGGGATACAAATCTTCTGGAACTACCATAAAGCGTAATGTACCCAGGAGATCTGTTCCGCCGGCATTCACCATAGCCCTGCCATTGGCTAAAGCTGCTGTTGCTTCATCCACTGTTTTTGCGTCTATGTGTTTAAACTTTCTCATCTTATCCTACCTCCTATGCCTTTCCCAGCGCTTTAAGGACTTTGGCCGGGGTGAGGGGGAAGTCAAGAACCCACACGCCCGTGGCGTTGTAAATGGCGTTAGCCACCGGTGAGGACATCAGGTCGCTGGCGTTTTCGGCAACTCCAACAACACCCCAAGCCCCGAAACCCATTTCTGTCTCAATGGGCACAGCTTCTATATTGGTGAAATCATTCATCGTGGGGTACTTATAATCCAGAAGGTTGGTGTTCATCCTTACGCCGGTTGCCTGGTCATAGACAACCTCATACATCTGGCTTCTACCCATACCCATTATGTAACCGCCGACCTGCTGACCATAACACCCTTCAGGACGCACCACCCTGCCGACATCATTAACGGCGCATCCGTGAAGCAATTCAACCATTCCGGTTTCGGTATCCACCTCAACCTCAACAAACATGGCTTGCCTGTTCAAAGTAGGGCGGTCATGCTCTGCGCCGTACATACCATCAGTATTACAGCCCCAGGCATGGATGGGTCCAATAGTCTGACCAAAAAGACTGGTAACTATTGTTCTTCCCAGAACCTCTGCTACCGTCATACTGTTATCCGGGTTGGCTTTTTCAAAGACTACGCTGTCTTTGATATCAAGGTCTGTCCATTCCAACCCCGGAAAAGCTGATGTTAATACAGCCAGTTCGGGATGCTGAAAACCATCATACGTCGGTTCCATTGCATGCTCGGCGACAGCCGCTTTGAGAATCTGCGGCTTCAGTTCCCTGCCGGCTCTCTGTATGGACCATGCGTTAGTTGACATGGACGCAGAGCCGCCACCACTCTGGAGTGTAAAACCGTCATAATTATAGCCAGGACGAATGTAAACATCCTCGTACTTCAAACCCGTTGACTCGGCTGCCAGCATGCACATGGTTGTCAGGGCATCACACCCGTGTTCAGCATGATGAGCTGTTATGGTCAACTTGCCGTCCGTCTTCAAGAATAAACTTACATTGCTATTCTCGTGGATACTGGACCAGTTGTGGTCCCAGCAGAAGCCCAGGCCATGCATCTTGCCGTTTTCAAGCTGTTTTGCGCCGGGTGCATGCCACTTGTTATCCCAGTCCATTACTGCCTTGCCGGCGTCTACGCATTCCTGAAGGCTGTCTCTTTCCGGATGCCCGTGGTCTTTCTGCCATTGCATAAGAGCCTGTACATCATGCCCTTCATAGCCATTATTCATCAGCGAAAGCTCCGTGGGATCCATATCCAGTTCAGCCGCTACCTTGCCAAACAATATAGACATTGCCTGGGTGTTAAACCGCAGCTCAGAACGGTTAGGCCCATATATTGGCCCATTCGTCCACGCAGCTTTGTAGTTTACAAGGGTGTTTTTAATGCTGGTGAAACCTGCTATGTGGGCTATGCCGTTCTGGAAACCTGTAGAATCATATAAAGTATCCAATTGCACCGCGGTTATAGTCCCGTCATTCTTGAATCCTACCTTGAAGTGTTGCCAGCCTTTGTCATCTGCGGCGGCATAAAAGCCATCCTGTGACGCAGGTGTAACCGTCAGGACATCCCGGCCCGTTCTTTGAGCCAGGATAGGTCCAAGTAGCCCCAATGGTACGTGCTGAATCATAGCGCCAAAGCCACCATAGAAAGACTGGTAGGACTCTGAAATGCTGAATGGTCCGCCGCCAACCGTCTGTCCTGAGCCATGTATGCCCCAAACCTGCAAATTGGCGCGGGACGGACAACTGGCTATGTTTTCCTCCCTGTGGATATCGTACTCAATTATCTGGTCAGCTTCCTGAAAGCCCGCTTCTATATCACCAATCTCACCGAATTCACAATAAGAACCGGCAAAAGTCCCGTTTATTTCATTAACTGTCGGGTCTTGAGAACGATCTCTGTAAGGATGCCGTGTGTTGAGGACAGAGGGAGCATCTGGTTGCAACGATTCCTCAGCAGTTAGAACGAAAGGTAGGGTCTCCCATTCTATCTTGCATAGCCTTAACCCCTCTTCGGCTATCTCCTCGCTATCAGCCACTACTGCGACTGCGCACGGCTCGCCTTCAAATAAGGGGTGGGCGGTAAGGACATATTGAACCATAAAGTCAGAGTCATCACATCTGAGCACATATCTCACGCCCGGTAAGGCTTCGGCTGCGCTTGAGTCTATACTTTTGACGATTGCATTAGGGTAAGGTGATTCAAGAATCCTGGCATATAGCATCCCCGGGCTGGACATGTCACGTGGATATGCCGCTTTTCCGCTGGCTTTATCCCAGCCGTCTACCCTGCGTAAACCACTCTTTCCTATGACGCTGTATGATTCAGGAATATCCGGGTCACGGCGGCGATTTATTACCATAAATCTCAAGGGTATGTCTAAGATCTTATCTTCCGTTTCCCAGTTATGTTCTGTTGGCATTCCTTCCGGTACCATAGACATCTTAAGCACCTCCTAATGTTTCAGCTGCTGCCAGTACTGCCGGTACATGGGCATAATAACTGGGGCAGATGCAGAGATTGCCTTCAAGGGCTTCCCTTATATCGGCTTCTGTGGGGTTGGGGTTTCTGTCCAGAAGGGCTTTGGCTGTAACCACAAAACCAGGAGTGCAATAGCCGCACTGCATGGCGTTGTTCATAATGTAAGCGTCAATTATCGGGTGTTGCGAAGCTGCAATCCCTTCAGAGGTTTCAATGACGGCGCCATTACATTCTATAACCAGCACCATGCAGGAAAGAACCGGCTTGCCATCAAGTATTACGCTGCAAGAGCCACAGGCTCCATATCCGCCGCACATACTTTTAACTCCAATCAGGCCCATACGGTCATGGAGAAAATCCTTCAGGTTCCATTGAGGCTCAACTTGTCCTTCCCATTCATATCCATTGATGGTGAGCTTTACAACGTTTTCAGCCGCTTCTCCAACCGGGACTTCAACAGTTTTGGTTACTGTTATTGTCTGAGCTCCCCCCGGTTCTGTAACTGTAGAGGTAGTGGTTTTGGTTACGGTTGTTGTTTCTGCGTCTCCGTCACCACAGGCAGCCAGCAGGATTGTAGAGCCAATGGCAGTGCCGCCAACCAGTAAACCGGCGTCTTTAAGAAACTCTCTTCTTGATATTTCGCCGGATTTATTAATATTTTCTTTTTCAGTCATATTTTTATATGACCTCCTTTTCGACCTTTCTAGTAGAATATTTATTAACCGGTACATTTATGTGTGGCAACATCTCTATAGGCATCACCTCCCTTTAGAGAATTGACGCTCTAATACTTTTCGTTTTTCTCAGTTAAACCCAAGGCTCTACACACAGGAGAGTAAAGCCCCCCCCTGTTTAAGCAACCAGATGATGCTTTTCCCCGGCGTCCTGATTTTCCCCGGCAGAACTTATTTTGCCATCTGTTTTTTCCCATAAATCAATAAGCTGGCAAACAAAGCCGTCATAACATTGACCAGGAACACGATTTGCATCTAGCTTGTTTTTGGTGGTTATCTTAAGACCAATAGTTGTGCGGTTCTCCACTGTGTTTACACCCTCCAGTCAGTGATATTTCGCTATAAGGTTCCCCTCTGGTTTCAGGTTAAACTCCCATCGCCCAACACCTCCTGGCCAGGTTCAAAAGAGAAATCTATTAAATATCATAAATTTATGTTACCGATTATATATTTGGGTAGTTAAGAAAACGGTTATGAAAAAAGGTAAACAGGTTATAAGTATGTTAATAACTGGTAGAGATGTGGTTAAATTATGACTCTATCAGAGAATTGTAAGGATAGGCTAAACAAGTGAAGATATGGATGGGGTGGGCTTAAGAATTATTTTATATCTTTAGTTAATTACATCAAGCCACTATTATTTGAGCATATAATAACCGATATAGGGTTTAGTCAGGATTATTTCAGGATTACTGGGATCGTTCTCTATTTTTTTACGTAAATGCCTTATATGCACTTTTAAGCCTTGTGAAACATATTGATAATATTCCCCCCAAACAGTTTTTGCTAAAGTGCGCTGGCTTAATACTACGCCAGGATTCCTGATAAAAGAGCTCATTAATTTACTTTCAATTGGGGTTAGGTTTATACACTTATTATCAAAACGGAGGATATGTGAACTTACATCTAACTGTAATTCTTTATATATTAGAGGTTGTTCTTCTGTTATCTCTTTATCTTTTCTAAGTTGAACATTGACCCGGGATAATAATTCCATCTGCCGAAAGGGTTTAACGATATAGTCATTAGCGCCGAGTTCCAATCCCTTGACGATATCTTCTTCATCTTTTCTTACTGTTAAAATTATTATTGGTGTGTCACAATAAGCGCGAAGGTGTTTTAAAACCTCGTAGCCATTAATATCAGGTAGTCCGATGTCTAAGATAATAACATCAGGTTTTTCTGACTTGGCTAACTCAACTCCTTCTTTGCCTTTGGCAGTATGTATAATGTTCAGATCCGGCCACCTTATCTGAAGGGCTAAGGTTATGGTCTCAAGCATACTGGGATTATCTTCTATTACCAATATTTTATGAGATTTTTCCATTTTACAAACCATTCATATTTAAAACTTCAGTTTTCAGCGGCAAAGAGAATCCAAATGTGCTGCCGCAATTGATTTTGCTTTTAACGTATATTTGCCCTTGGTGCAAATCAACAAGCATCTTTGAAAGAGCCAAGCCTAATCCTAACCCATCAGACCTATCTTTGCCGCCCTTCAGGCGCTGGTAAGGCTGAAATAATAACCGTTGATCTTTTTTGGAAATACCGATTCCTTCATCCTGGACCTCAAATGTAATCTGAGAATCATTATAACTTGCATTAATAGTAATTTTGCCTTCTTTATGGTTGAATTTAATAGCATTGCTTAGTAAATTTAAAAGGACTTGCTGAATTCGTTCATAATCTGCTATAAACCCGGGTAATGAGGGTGGTATATCTAAGATAATAGATTGTCCGTTTTTGCAAACCTTCTGCAATATCGATTCATAAGTTTCTTCAAGAAGAACAGACGGATATATAAAAGAATATTTTAACTTAAGCATTGAAACCTCTCCTCTTGAGAGGTCCATTAATTCATCAACCCTTTTATTTAGTGAAAGCCCGCCTCCTAATATGTTTTGAGCTAGTCTTTTTCTGGTCTTATTATCCTTTTTCACAATACAATCTTCATCTACCAATGCCTCACTTGAAGCTATGATAGATGATAACGGTGTTTTTATTTCATGCACCAGCAATCTTGTAAATTCCAGCCTTTGTTTAATCTGTTCTTCTAATTTAGACCTCAATTTCTTTTCCTGGTAATACAGCTTTTTGATTCTCTCCTCAGCCTGCTTGAGCCCGGTAATATCAAGAGCCATTATAACAAAGCGGTCAACGTTACCATTTTTATCTTTATGCGGTATCCTGCTAATCTTTAACCAATTATCATCCGATCCACTGGACTTATTTTTATATTTTAATACAATTTCCTGCGGCTTACCGGTTTCTATGACAGTTTTGTCACCTTGAGATTCTATATCACAGTATTCCCGGTCAATTACTGTAATGTCGTATATTGTTTTACCAATAAACTCTTTCTGCATTAAAGCGTCTCTGGTCAGCCTGTTAGCGCGCATATATTTCATTTTCCTATCCTTTAGGAGAATATAAACCGGTGCGCTGTCAAGCATGAATTGCATCTCTTCCTCTGTATTTGCATGCTCTTTAATTTCTTTTTCCAGTTTTTCAGTGCGTTCTTCAACCAGTTTTTCCAGGTGTTGTTGATACTGCTTTAGCTGCTTCTCCGCTTGTTTACGCTCTGTTATATCCCTTATATATACAACATTGGTTGATTCACCCTTATAGGTGGTTGCCGCGCTGGTTATTTCAATGGGCGTTTTACTGCCGTCCTTGCGGGTAATGGATAATTCAAACAGGTCTGGTATGGTTTTTCCGGATATTTTCTGCCGGTGTCTTTTTATTGAAAGCTGCCTGTCTTCGGGGCTGATGAGGTCAAAAAAGGACATACTTAAAAGTTCTTCTTTGGAATAACCGGTAATCTGGGGCCACTGGTCGCTGACATAGGTTTGAGCACCCTCTTTGCGGCCTATATCCTGAAGCATGACCACAGCTTCGCCTATCTTGGTGCCAAGCTCAATAAGCGTGCGGTGCCTGTCTTCGGTTTCTTCAAGTTCAGCCACACGCTTACGCAGGAACTCCAGTTCCCTGGCGGATTCTTCTTTATTGCTTTTCAGGCTAACCCTGTTCATAGGCTTACTTGAAATGGCGAAAGAATCAGAACTTATGTGATGTCATATATTATTACAGTATATGTTAGATGTCAATAAGATATAAATATCTATCCTATCCTGCATTACTCTTAAAAAAGCCCTTGATGGCTTTGCTGTGGCGCTGGTAAAGATAGGCGCTTATAAGCAGGAGCAAGCCCAGGCTGGTAAATGATACTATCCGGTATGCAGTATCAAGCTGGGTAACGTCATACAGAAAAACCTTGGCGACAACCAGCATAAGCAAAGCCAGCGCCCAGGCACGCACGTAATAAAGCCGCCTGATTATGCCAATTACCAGGGCAACAACCGCATACACAGCCCACAAGCAGGTTAAAGACAAATTCTGGGCATTCTGCAAGGCTATGCGTGCGCCTGCGTCCCCCAGACCATTCTCCAGCAATTGCCTGTCAAAGTAATTCCAGGCTTCAAAACTCAGCAACCAGATGAAAAGGAAATTGACAACCAGTAACAGCAGGGGGTAATACATTGCCGCAGCCTCTTTATCCAGAAAGGCTTTCTTTTCCCGTAAATAGGCGAAGAGCAGGGCGGCAATAGCAAACGTAAAAGCCAGGAAGCGTTCGTTGATTACCGGCTGGAAGCCGGATATTTCAACACCGGTATCAAAAAACAAAAGCCGCAGGAACATCAGGACAAACACCAGATAGCCGTAATTGCGTATCTGGGGTATTTTGTAAGTAATCGCCAGCCAGATTAAAACTGCGCCTTCGGCAGCCCAGGCTAGCGTTGTCCATACGCTGTCTTCAAACTGTACCGGTATAGCCAGCGTTACAAAAAACAGGGCAATGGTCACCAGGAAAAGGGGGAACTTACCTTTGCTTTTTTTGAACATAAGCCAGGTTAAAGCCCCATAGAACAAAGCCAGCAGGCAGATAAAGCCCCCCATCCAGTCTCTGAAGACATCCCACATCAGGCTGAGGCTTATTAAAGAATAAAAGAAGACGTTGATTGCCATCAGTATATAATCAAACTCTTCGGGGGCGCCCTTTCGGGCGGCATACAAAGGGGCGGTTACTGCAGTGAACAGAAGGAAGATGAGTGTAATGAATATCATGGAAACGGCGATTTCGCCTTCCTGCCCGAACTGGTGATACCAGCCGCCGAAAGAAGCCAGTGAAAGCAGCAACGCCAGCAGGATAAACCAGTGCCATTTACGGAAGATTGATAAGCCCAGCACGCCTGCGTCAACCAGGATTATATAGACCAAAAGCTGAATGCTCTGCCCGGTTTGGCTGCCTGCCGGGCTTCCTTCTCCAAAGGCACCCAGAATAAACGGAGCAACAAAAGCGCCAAAGACGCCTATGATAGACAAAGCCATTGAATTGTAACTGACTGATAAGACTATGGAAAGTATGCTGACCAGCAGCAGAAGGGCGGCGGCAAGGTAGAAATTAACCAGGTCATAAATGGCAAAGGAAGCGAATATAGACAGATACAGGACGGCGATGCCGCCTCCGCCGAGAGCCTGTGCCAGTATGATATATTTCCCGCGCCAGCGATAGCTGCCGTAAAGCATAATCAGACCGGCAATAATGCCCAGAATTATCTGCCCTTCGGGACCCAGCCATTCATTGTCAAAGGCATATTTCAGAAAGAAGCCTATGCCGATAATAATGGCGACGACGCCGATTCTCGCCAGCCAGTTGCCTCCCAGAATCTGTTCCCACTCCCGCTCTTTAGCCTCCGCTACCGCTTTCACCCTGTGAGCAGGGGCTGTTTCTGCCTTAACTGAAGCTGTTTCACGCTGCGGCAACGGCTGCACCGCCTGCACCGGCTCTGGCAGGTGCCGTGGGACTGCCTTCCCCTTCTGGCTTTCAAGAGAAACCAGCCTGTCGTTCATCCTGGCAAGCTGTTCTTTCAGGTGTTTCAGCTCTTCAGATACCTCAGGCTGCGAATTGGTGTCCTTGCCTTCAGGCAGCGGCAGGGGAGAACCGCAAAAGACACAGAAGCGGTCTTCCGGTTTGTTTTGCCGCCCGCACTTGAGGCATTTCATAGCAGTCCTCTATATTTTATGCCCTTATAACATAGGTCTCGGCTATCTTGTCATGCAGCCCCTGCTTTTTCTTGTCCCAGGCAATCATCAGATAACCAATGCCCAGTGTTAGGATACATACGAATTTGCCCACTATTTCCCGCATAGCCGCTTTACCAAGACCCGGTATATTACCGTTTTCATCTACAACCTTGATACCCAGCGCCATTTTTCCAAGCGTCTGCCCTTTTAACCCTGTAAACAGCCAGTAATACAGAAAATTAATGAGAATTGAAACAAAAACACCTATAGCGCTGAAGGAAAGCGCAAATGTAACAACAGAGATTACAATATCGTCTATTATGTATGCCGCAAAGCGCACCCAGAATCCCATATTCTCATAAGTGGCTGGCGGCTTTGCCTGTTCAAATCCGGCTGTTTCTTGCGATTGCCAGGATGGCTCATCTTGACCACTGAGGCTGAAACCGCAGTTACCGCAAAACTTTGCGCCAGAGGGGTTATCATATCCGCATTGCTTGCACTCTATAGATGACAACAGAAGCACCCCCTGTGTTTAAATATTACAGTAAATATAAACCATATCTTCCTGAAATACCAGTGCTTTGCTGCATTCCGGGCAACTTTCCCTTTATTCAGTTTCCGGAATGCCGCTATCTATAGATTAATAGTCTGGCTGGCTGCCAGATAAAGAAGTAGCGGTAATTTTATTGTTAGCAATAGAGCTGAAAGTTTCCTATTCTTCCGGGTTGCAGTAGTTTTTTATAGCTTCTTTAAGGGTATTTGTCGCCAGCAGGGCACAGTGTTCACTGTCTTCCGGCAAGCCGCCCAGGGCTTCCAGCACATCCTGCTGGCTGATTTCGCGGGCATCGGCAATGCTTTTACCTTTAGCAAGCTCGGTCGTCATGCTACCGGCAGCCAGAGAGGTTATACAACCGTCGGTGGTAAAACTGATACCGGCGATTTTATCGTCTTCCACCTGGAGCCACATTGCTATAGTGTCCCCGCAGGGCCCGGTTACAATACTAAATGCATTGAATTTCTCTAGATCCTCCAGGTTTCTGGGGTTTTTGCCATGGTCAAGGACTACCTCGCCATAGTTTAGCCTCATAGCTGTCTCATAAAGTTCCTGATACTTTTCCCAGTCTATACTCATTACTGTCTCCCGATTTATTATTTCATAGTTTTCAGGAAGGATTCTCCTAACTGTTTTACCGTATCTGAATCATAGCTTTCTATCTTGCCCTCATCGCACAGCCGGGCAAGCTGCGGATCTATGGGCAGTTTAGCCAGCAGGGGAGCATCAATGGATTTGGCTATCTCCTCTCCGTGACTGTGCCCAAAGATATCAATATTTTTATCTATCTCTGGCACATACAGATAGCTCATGTTTTCTACTATGCCCAGAACGCTCTTTTCCATTTTACGCGCCATGTTTACCGCTTTTTTGACTATCATCTCCACCAGATCCTGCGGCGTAAAGACAACAACCGCCCCTGAAATGGGGAAAGACTGCATAACCGTCAGCGGCGCGTCTGCTGTTCCCGGCGGCAGGTCAATTATAAGGTAATCCAGTTTGCCCCAGAGGACATCGTTGCCAAACTGCTTGATGGTGTTGCCGATAAGGGGTCCGCGCCAGATAACGGCGTCATCTTCGCCGGGTAAAAGCAGGTTGATTGACATAACCTCTATACCTGTTCCCGAAAGCACCGGCATTATGCCGCTTTCGCTGCCTCCCGGCTGGTTATTAAGCCCGAACATCCTGGGTATGCTGGGACCGGTTATATCGGCATCCAGAATACCAACTTCGTAACCCTGCCGCCTCAGGGCGACGGCAAGCAGCCCGGATACCAGGGATTTGCCCACCCCTCCCTTGCCGCTCATAACGGCGATTATATGTTCTATATTGTTCAGTTCTTCGGGTTTGGCGTCTATATATTCAACATTAACCTTTTCAACATCCGGCAGGTTCTTAACAGCCTCTACCACCTTGTCCTTTATCCATTTCTGGGCGCCGATAACCAGCCCGGTTGAAGCCAGCGTGATATCAACTTTCTTGCCGGATATATTTATTTCACGCACAAGATTCAAGCCGACTATACTGCGGTTGTTGGCAGGCACCATTATTTCTTCAAGACTTTTTCTTACCTGTTCTTCGTTCAATGTCATTCTCCTCTTGCATTTAGTAATTGTATATATTGCTTCCTGTAGCCGGATTACTGCTCAGGCAGTTTGGCGCTGCCTTTTCTGCCCCCGTGATGCCTGCCGTAAACAGGGGTGGCAGGTGTAACCTCAACAATGTCTTTGCTGTTGCAGGTAGGGCAAAAAACCGGCAAACCTTCAGCCGCAACGTCAGATGAAATGTGCCATTTGTGATTACCGGCGCACCTGAAATGATGTGACGTCATTTCAAAATTGCCGCCTTCTATCTTCAGCGCCTTACCATTAAGAAGTGTATCAGATACCTTCTGCCTGGCTGAAGCCAGCACCCTTTGAAATGTTGGTCTTGATACGTTCATTTTAACGGCAGCCTGCCCCTGCTCCAACCCTTCAAGGTCTTTGAGGCGCAACGCTTCAGCCTCTTCTACCGACATCTGCACTTCTTCAAGACCAACCAGTTTTATGCCTGCCGGCTTAAAATACGTTACCTGCGGCATAAAGGCAACCCTGCGGCATTTTGGTCTTCTGGGCATATCTATCCACCCCTATAATACGAGCATATGCTCATTAATACGATATCAGACAACTTCTCTATAGTCAACTATTTTACAGGTAATCCGGCTGTTTTGTCCAAATAACAGATTAGAGGAGAGAAAAGATGTTTACTAGCGAGTGCTATTAGCTTTATACTAGGGTGTAATTGCAATGGATACCAGAATACTGATTGTAGAAGACGATCCCAACCTGCTGGCGACCCTTGAATACAATCTTGATAAAGAGGGTTATAAGGTCGTTACGGCAACTGACGGCGCAGAGGCGCTGGAGACAGCCCGCAGGGAGAAGCCGAACATTATAATCCTTGACCTGATGCTGCCCGGTATAAGCGGGCTTGAAGTCTGCCGCATCCTTAGGC
Source organism: Dehalococcoidales bacterium (assembly GCA_963674855.2). Lineage (GTDB taxonomy): Bacteria > Chloroflexota > Dehalococcoidia > Dehalococcoidales. The sequence goes on along the minus strand of CAXXST010000002.1, from coordinate 146,684 downwards.
AGAAAATGACAATGCCCATCCTGATGCTGACGGCAAAAAGCGAAGAGGTGGATAAAATCGTCGGGCTTGAGATCGGCGCTGACGACTACATGACCAAACCCTTCAGCATGCGGGAGTTGCAAGCCCGTATAAGGGTATTGCTGCGCCGTAGTGTTGTGTCTTTGGCACAACCGGCTGTTGAAAAGGTAATCCTGAAAACAGGTGAACTGGAAATTGATATCGCGCGCCACCAGGCGCTTCTTAAGGGAAAAGAGTTAAAGCTCACCCCCAAGGAGTATGACCTTCTTGCTTTTCTAGCCGGCAACAGGGGGCTGGTTTTCAGCCGTGAAAAGCTGCTGGAAAGGGTCTGGGGTTATGACTACGCCGGCAATACCCGCACCGTGGACGTGCATATCCGCTGGCTGAGGCAAAAAATAGAAAGCGACCCTTCAAAACCGGAATATCTGATAACCATCAGGGGCACGGGCTACAAACTGGAAGGTTAAATATCACGCAACGCCCAGTTCCGCATAACCACTTCCCTTTGGCTTTACTGTAATGCTTCTGCTGATATAGTATAATTAGCTGTGAGTATAAAAACTATAGCTACCAACCGCAAGGTACTGCATAATTATTTCATCCTTGAAACAATGGAAGCCGGTATTGCCCTGACCGGCAGCGAGATAAAATCTATCCGCGGCGGCAGGGTCAGCCTGGGTGAAGCCTACGTGCGCATTGAAAACGGGGAGCTGTGGCTGATAAACGCGCATATTGCCCGCTATGAAGCCGCCAGCCACGAAAGCCACGAACCGACACGGCGGCGCAAGCTGCTGGTTCACCGCAAGGAGATTGGCATACTTGCCAGTAAAACGTCTGAAAAGGGTTTTACGCTGGTGCCGCTTAAACTTTACATTAAAGGGCGTATCGCCAAGCTGGAAATCGGCATCGCCAGGGGTAAAAAGCTGTATGACAAGCGGGAAAGCATAATGCGGCGGGAAAACGACCGCGAGCTTGGGCGTATCCTTAAAAAACGTATGTGATATAATATAAGTGCTGAATTGTAACAGCAACATGGGGACGCGTGGTCTCGACAGTGGAGGTATGTTACAGGATTGCAGGTTGAGGTTGCCGTTAACCTCATTAAACAGGCGGCAAAAATTAATTGGCGAACCTGAATTGGTTCTTGCCGGCTAAAAACAGCTAGCACATCCACCCAGCCCCCGCCCCGGCGGGGCTGGATTGGGTGCCGAAATGCCGGGGTGCCGTTTCCCGGACACCTGTAAGGGGAGCGAAAGATTTACAGGTTGGCTTAAACGAACTATGTCAGCAAAGGCCGTTTAAGCGAGATTAAAAAGTTGACTATACCTGTAGTATATCCTGGGCAGCCTGTTCTGGACGGGGAGTTCGACCCTCCCCCGTCTCCACCAGAAACAAGGATGAGCCTACAAGAGGCTCATTTAAGATACGGATATCAGACCCTTCACGCGAAGCCGCCACCTGAAAGACAGGTTTAAAAGGCGGCTTTGGTTTTATTGCGATGATTGACTTGGTTTTCTTAGCATCCACATATACGGCGTCCAGCATCGTTAACAATAACTTCCTGCGTTCCTCGGAATTAGTGTTTGCCCAGAGCCTGGGCAGGTCCATGATCAGCTTTCCTGCTTCCTCGGCGGCATTCGCCTGAGGTATTACCAGGGACTCAAGTTCCATTTCCAAAAGCTTCTTCTGGCGATGGTATTCTTCATCAGGGAAAACGCCATCGATGTAAGCTTTCACCATTCGTCTTAGCTTTTCCTGTGTAGCCTGACGCTTACTCTTAACCTGCTCAACTTCGTCTTTCAGGCTAACGATAGCCAGTACTTCCTCAAGCCACTGAGGGCCCAACTCTATAGCTTCAATCAGGCTGGTGATTTGCTTATCAATCACGGGGCAGGTGACCGAGCCACCGCCAGGGCATATACCATGACTTCTTGAGGCTTTATGTTCCCGGTAATAAGTTTTACCATTCTGGTAAGTCTGCGCCCACATCGGCATACCGCAGTAGGCACACCTTACCATGCCTTTCAGCAGATAATGCCTTGCTGGTTGAATCTGAAGGGTCTCAGACCGGCCGCTGTTCTTTTTGAGAGTGACCTGTACCGTCTCGAAGATGTCCGGGCCGACAAGTATGTCGTGCAGCCCCGGAAGCAACTTTCCACGGTGAATTATCTTGCCGGTGTAGAAAGGATTATGCAGGATGCCTCTGACTGAGGCGGTTGTGAATAGTCTGGGGCCAGCAGTTAAATTACCAGCGGCATCGGGAAGCCGGTGCATATTCCTTGTCCTGAAACCCTGCTCATTCAACCAGGCGGCCAGCTGGCTCAGGGTGGTACTCCCGCTGGAATATTGATTAAAGAGTTCTGTAACCGCTGGCCCCTCTTTTAAGTGGATGTGTATCCCGGCCGGGTGTTCGGGATTACAGAGGCGTTTTCTTTTACCTTTATCACCCGTCCAGCATGACTCATAACCGAAAGGGATGCCTCCGGTATGCTTCCCCTCGCTGGCTCTCTGGTCGAGCCCCTTGCTGACATGATTGGCAAGGGCACCGGAGAAGTACTCGGCAAATGAGCCCAGCATCTGGGTAAACAGCTTGCCCTGAGGTGTAGAATAATCGATGTTTTCGGTGATAGATACCAGCGAGACGTTGGTTTTCCCTAGAATCGACATGGATTCCAGCATTACCCGCTGGTTTCGGGACCATCTGTCCAGGGTATGGACGACCACGATTTCGAAGTCACCTTTGCCGGCATCATCCAGGAGTTGCCTGAAGACCGGCCGGCGGGAAATGGCTTCGACGTGAGCGGATTTACCTTCCTCACGGTAGACCTTAAATGGTTCCCACCCCCGATTCTTGCAGAGTTCCCTGAATAAACGTTCCTGAGCTGTAAGGGAATGGCCGTCCACCTGGGATACGGTAGATACTCGAATATAACCTACTGCTTTCATCGGTTAGTTTCTTTAGCCTTCCTTGAAGCAACGGAAAGGGATACTTCAGCCAGAGTATTTATAAAGTGCCTCACTATCATGTTATTCATTTCTTCAGATTCAGGTTCACTGGGGCCGCCCACTGTATACGCATCGCGTATACATGTCAACAGGTTTTTATCGTTATTGTCAGGATATTTATCTGGATCAGTCATCTTATATATTCCGAGTGGCCGATAAGTCGCTTTGGAATGGCATAACCTGTTTTCAACCCCCTGGCTGCCTGCCATCTTGATATCCACTCTTGGTACTCAGGACTGTTTTTACATACTGCTGGTCTGTAATAAAACCCCTGAAATGCCGGCCATCCTGCTGGCAGACCAGCATAATGAAGGGTTTATTCGATTTTCTGCCTTTGGCCATCCTGATGGACAGATTATTACCGCATATCGGGCATTTTATTTCTTTCATTTGGCATCCAACCTCTCTAGATAGAATTTGCAGAGCAGGGAGATGGCTGTCCCCCGTTTATTGGGACTGCCACTGTTATCTTCTTTTGCATCGGGCATTATCCTGTTAATCGCCTCTTCTACCGTCTCAAGTTGCTGAGGAGTAAGCTGTAATACCATGTGCTTCAGCCTGGCAGCTTGTGCCAGCTCCCAAGCCTGAAGGTGCTGAGCCAGGTCAATCTGATTGAAGGAAGTTAAAGCCTCTAAACTTTCTTTACTCTCAGGGAGTAAAGATATAACCTTATCTTCAGGTACCGATGCGAGTATCTTTTTTAACAGATTCCCTTTCAGCACCGGGTCGTCTTCTCCCCTCAGGTTGTTTAATGCCTGGGCTAGGAGCATGGATTCAGGATCACTCAGATTAACTGCTACGCAGGGAACGCTTTTAAAGCCCAGGCTGGTAATCGCTTTCATTCTCTGATTTCCGGACAGAACTTCATAAAACTCTTCTTCTTTTGGCCTGACTACAAGTGGTGTAACTATTCCGTACCGGGATAGACTTTCAGAAAGACGATTCAATGTTGCCTCGTCCATCTGGTTTGGGTTCCAGGGGGCTTCTTTTAATTCTTCTATGGGCAATTCAACTATCTTCATTATTCACCTTTTTTGGGTATGGTAGCGTGGGGACGGTTAGTTTTTCTCTATATGCTTTTTCCAGGAAGTAGACGTAACGATGTTTACGGGGTTGAGGCACTACTGCCACCTTCACCCCGCAGGCTTCAAAGTGTTTCAGCGAATGACTGCCATAAGCATGACTGAGGCTTCGTGAGTGACGAAGCCTTCCGTCGCCCAAATCAAACATGGGCATGGCTTCCGAGAGTCCGGTATATGTCCAGCCGGTAGCCTGGTATATCGTGCCCAGATGCCCCTGAGACGGGTCGGCATAGCTGACAACGAATTTTACCTTTGTATTCTTCTTTATGGCTCTAAGTGATACCCCGATTACCCTGGACTCTGAATTGGGAGGCAATTCATCGGAAAGCCAGAGCCGGCTCAACGTCAGGCAGTCTTCCTGGACAGCTTCTCTAACCAGCTTGTAAGCGTTGTGTGGTCCGGCTCCGAAGGTGAGAGTACCGAGTAGTCTGCCGTCACTAAGAACACCAAAGATAAGCTTAGTGCCGCCGGGCATGGAGTGCAGGTAGTGGTATTTCTCTATCAACTTTCGGGCTGTTAAAAAGGGAATCGGCTTGACGATGATGGATTGGAGCGCCGCCGTCGGATTCGAACCGCGTCCCGCCCCTTGGATAGGGGCTGTGCTTGCCATTACACCAGCGGCGCCTGTTACATAACTCTTTCTAAAAGCCCTATTTTCCATAGCTTCTCTCTAGCTTTTTATATATACTAATACCACTATTCGAGCGGTGTGTAACGGAGGTATAGCTATGACCTATGACAAGGAAAGGACGAATCAGGCTCTTAACAAACTCTATGGCATTGGAGGGCGGAATCTCACCCCTGAGGGTTACCGAAAAGCTCTTTCGCGGTTAAGGGCAACTGATTCCAATGCCGCTCGACAGGTTGAGCGAACTCTTGAGCCTTTTTTGAAGGAAAAGGTTTTCCCGCGGAAAAAAGTTGGGTGGTTGAATTCATCTCAGGGACTAAGAGCCCGCCTCACTTTGCTGCCGGGAAACCCACATTTAAAGGCAGATGTCAAAGTCGTGAGGAGGGTGCTGGGCATTCCACAAGATCAAATAAAACCTAATGAAGATGATCCCCTTTGGAAGGAGATAGCTTCAGCTGAAATCAAACCAAAATCTATACGGAGGGTATGGGAGGGAAATATTGCTGGATGGTGGCATAGTGCACATACCTTGCTAGCTTTAGGTAAAAAAGATGATCTCAGCAATGAAGAATTATATGGGCCGCTACCGGAAACAATGCATCTTTCAGTAATTAAGAGTGCCCGAGTTCAATTCACGAGTAAGAATGCTCCGGGATGGCTAAGGCAATTACCAACAGGAGAGCCACCATATGATAGTACCAGTGCTCCGTTAGACCGCGCTGTCGGTCGATTGGTAGAACGGCACCGCTTGCCGTGGCATACTGCTTTACCACTAACTTTTTATGTACTCACCGAGAACCCCGAATGGGTTAAAGATATCGAGTTACTTTCTATCTCAAAGTTTTATTTTCACTATAGACCCTATGAGACAACCGCTGTCGGAATCACAGTGGAAGGCATTGATGAGTTCATCACTGGTAAAGACTGGCAACGACTATGGGAACGATACATTAAGCCCATACAGGAAAAAGCCTTGCGGGAAAGAGCAATGAAGCCTCAGGGTCGAAGGTCCGTTGACCTTGAACGTCTGAAGAAATTCTTACCACTATATCAAGAAGCCATTCATCGATACAAAAGCATTAATGACTTTGTGATTAAAGACGAGAGTTACGATTTGCTCCACGAAGATCAAGACCAAGAAACAATCCGACGAGCGCTTAAAGATATCGAGAGTCTATTACGTCCTATCGAATAGTGGGCCTCTTGAATCCTCACTGGCCTGCTTACCAAAGCTAGGCCCTTTTTTTGGGTGCAGGTTAAATAAACGCTTTACACCTACGTTTTCTTTTTGATATCGCAAAAACGGATTTCAAATACGCGGGAAGTCGCCTAAATGATTTAGACTGTTGACACAGGACGGCGTAAAGATGTACAGGTATATATATAGATACAGTGAATAAGGCGGTAAATCAAATGAATATTGTGCCTGTTGAAATACCTTTATCGAAAACCGGAGGAATCGGAATTGAGTTCGATATAACAGTTAATGACAACCTGACGCTCCACTTGATTACGGTAAATGATAACAAGTCATCTTTTACACAAGATGAGTTCATGCAAACTGTTAGCACCTCGGTTTTTAATGATCATGGAAGTTGGGATATGGGCAAGAAAATGGCTGTCATTAAGTATTTTCGCAAGACTGGCTCTCGAGCTGAACCACAGGAAAGAGGTGTTATGATCGCCCATCTAAATGAAATCATGAATACAGCTGCTGACAGGTATGATTCTTACTGCAAGGCTCGGGGTAATAAACACATAGTAAGGCGAGTGTATTATCCATAACTCAGTTGTTGTTAAAACCAAGACCTTTTGGTAATGGCAATTATATACCAATTATCTCGAGCCAACGAAGCATAACCCTTCTGGAGATTGTAAGTGTCGAGAATCCAGTATCACGTTAAGATTGGTTTTGGTATTGTAATTACGATGAAGCTTGGTCATTTAAGGCTAACAAACTTAAAGCTTATGGTTAGGTGGTAATATTTGCAATAGATAAGTTTCTCCCAAGATTGAGCACTACTAACTTCAATTACTCGGTTCAACAATCTTAATACCCGCCTTCAGCACTATCTGTAAAATTTCGTAATCCCTATGCATATCTCCGTAAAAATCGCCGCGTAACGGTGGTTCAATATTGTGTTCGATAACATCATGACATGCGCTCAACCCAAATGGAATCAGTTTCTTACAAATTCGACATCTGATCCCTAGTACTGCTGCTGTTGGATGAACTTTGATTACATGAGAATAATAGTCGCGCATCTTGCCACTAACGATTACTTCACCACAAGTGCATCTTAGTGGGTCACTATGGTCAACATTTTCATTAGAACTTAACTCAGGAAGAGTTCTGTAATCCCAAAGGCTGCTAAGAGCAACTTCACACGAATCCGATGTTAATTGGTAGGTCCATTTTCCAAGCACAAGGCTTAGGCGCAAACTCGACCAAATTGATTCGTTGATTTGTGCGAGATTCTTGTTATGGGTTTTAGCTCTCAATACTCTTTCGCTCGCACCTGCAATCAAATCCGCCAGTTGAAGCCCAATCGAATCCGCCGAGACCTTTTCATCACACCCAACCAAGTTTTTAAGCTGAAGACCTTTGCCCATGAAGTCATATACAAAGTCTAATGCTTCCCCATGAACTGCGTCTTGATCCCGAATTATTTTCGCCTTGAGTCCGTGTGATGCCAACTCGGATTCAAAGAAAATCAGTGCAATAGAAAATAGAGAAAGATGGCTTGTAATCAAATGCATGTTTTTAGGACCATCTGGAAAACGACAGCCGAATCTATACGGAATTTTCGAGCCTTCAGCAAACATTTTGGCAGTTAGAGATATCTCTCGGTCTGGATGTAAAGCCAACATATTGGCTAACTTAACTCCGATTTTACTAATGAGTTCACTGTCGTCTCGAGCGCAAGCATCACGGAATTCATTCAAGAAATCGTCCGTGACAGAACGGTAGATAACGTTCATCAGTTTTCGTTTGAAGATACGCTTCCTGTGTTCCAAGTATTCGTCGAATTTATTCGTGTTGTTTTCCAGATAATCCAGATACGTCTCACAAATAAGAACACAAATCTCAAATCTTTTTTCTGTAAACGTGACATAAGCCGTTGCACCGGAATCGTGAATGATGCGCATCAACTCGTTGAATCTTCTCAGTCCGCGAGTCGATGTCCACATCTTTACGGCCCGCAACTCACTAGCTTTAGGTACGCCCTCTCTATGAAGTAGTTCTGATATGCGGAGGTTAATATTATCCTCTTGATCTTTAGTCAATAATAACCAAGCATAGACGAAAAAAGGAGATTGCTTGAACATGTCCTTGTCAAACTTGTTGCCTGACTCATCAACGAAGATTGATGCTACCTGTTTTACATTGCTTGAGACTTCTTCTTGATGCGTTTGCTTGGACATACCAGTATTTTACCACTTCTTAGTCTCCTGGAATCTTATCTGGAGACGTCATGCTGAACAATGGTCTAGGTCTAAATCATATCAATAGGTAGAACCTAGAGATTTCGATCTGATTTTCAGCCTTTGCCTTTAGCGAGAAACCCCGACGGTTCGAGTCCCTTAAAGTGAGTCTTGGGGGACGGTTCACAAACTCTTGTTTGATAAAAAGAAACCGTCCTCTACCAATATGTATCGTATCATAACAATCCAACTGCTCCAAGATGGTTATGTCTTGTTTACACATTACTGCGGGCGTATAATTGCCGTAATTAAAAAGACTTCTTTTTGGATACTAATTAGTGTAAGGTATGAAGTAATAATAATTAGTGGATATACAATTGCAGAAATCACAAAAAGATACGATTCAATTAGAGGAATGGAAAACCTCTAACAAGAGAATTGATAGCATTGATGCTCGGATTTGGCAGGGCACAGGCATTCTCCTGGTTATATCAATCGGAGGATTTTCCTTATTGAGTTGGAACCCACCCAGTACTTTATTAGAGTATTGTTCTACCATTGTTATTGCATTAATATCAGCCGCAATACTGTTTATTTGGCAGAGGATTTATCAAAGATGGCAATATGTACAGTCCATAATTGGTTATAGGATGCGTGAAATCGAATCAGATTTAGGGTTTTTCCCTAGGTTGAATCTATATGCTTATGTTCTTGAATATTGGGATAGAAAAGAAGCTACAAAACAGATTATTGAAAAATTAGAGAAGGAAGAAAATGAATCCTATTTAAAATTACGAGATTTCTATAATAATCAGAAAAAGCACAAAAAGTTTGGGCGCACCCCATTATATAAATCTCTTAACCATTTAACCTATTTTCTAATTTCCTTATGGATACTAGTAATAATTCTAAATTCACTCATGTATTTCTGTTAAAAAGCTATGGGTTTAAATGACATACAATACCAGGAAGACTATCGATCAGGGGAGGACAACGTCCTCAATGATTTCTTTAAACCTTCCCTCCAGAAAGCCCATACATATTGGCGGGCTGTCGGATATTTCTCGAGTTCAGCCTTGGAAGCATTCGGAGAACCCCTGGATGAATTCGTAAAAAGAGATGGCACTATTCGCCTAATAACCTCTGTTGAATTAACCGAACAAGATTTACAGGCTATAGAAAAGGGATTAAGTAAAAAAGAAACTACCGAGAACAGAATCAATCAAGTAATTGAAGAGCAATTTACTAATGGTGTGGGTAATGGCATTTCAAGGCTTGTTTCCCTACTTGAAATAGGTCGTTTGGAAATAAAAATAGCTGTTCCGAAACTGGGAACAGGAATATACCATGAGAAAGTAGGGGTATTTTTTGATGAAGATAATTATGTGTCCTTTTCTGGTTCATCAAATGAGAGTAAAAATGCTTTTGAAAACAACTATGAATGCATAGATGTTTATACTTCATGGGAAACCCCTTCACGAGCCCTACGAAAACTCAAACATTTTGAAGATTTGTGGGATAACCTTGACCCAGGTGCAGAAATCTATTCATTTTCTGAGGCGTTAAGGAATAAATTAATACGGACTTGCACTGAATCTAAAGAGGGGCATATTGGACCCGATAATGGCACTGATTCGGACCAAGGCGAAGAAAACCAGGAAAAGAAGTGGCGACATCAAGACGAAGCAATTACCGGGTTCTTGAAAAAAGAACGTGGTATTCTTGAAATGGCGACTGGTACTGGAAAAACGAGAACTGCTATAAGAATAATTGAAAAACTGGTTTTATCGGGTCGAATTAAAATAATTATTGTTTCAATGGGAGGTACTGACTTACTCACTCAATGGAGAGGTCATCTAAACAATGTACGTGAAACTATAAAAAAGAATGGAATCCAAATCACACCATATTATCATTACGATATTTACCATGATATTGAAGATTTTAACGTATCAACCGAATACCGATATCTCCTAGCTTCAACGAACAAACTCCATATTGCTCTTAAGAATCTTGACGAAGAACAGGCTAGAAAGACAATTATTGTTTATGATGAAATACACAATTTTGGCAGTACTGGCAATCAAGAGAAGCTTAAAGGATTGACAGAGAACATTCGCTATAGATTAGGCTTGAGTGCTACTCCAGAGAGAGAGTACGACAAAGAAGGCACTAGCTTTATTCAAGAGCATATTGGTCCAATAATCTATCAATTTGGATTGAAAGACGCAATTGAGAGAGGTATACTATCCCCATTCAATTATCATAGCTTACATTACAATCTTGATGAAGAAGATAAAATGGCTATAAGAAACGTATATGCATGGGTGGCTGCTCAGAAAAAACAAGGTATTATAGTTAGAAAAGAAGATATTTGGATAAGATTAGCCAAAGTCAAGAAACTATCAAAGCAGAAGCTGCCCGTTTTCAAACGTTATCTAAGCAAGCACCCAAATGTCCTTGATAGAGCCGTAGTATTTGTTGAAGAGAAATATTATGCAGATTATGTAAAAGATATAATCCAAAGGCATACATATAAATACAGGGAATTTTTCCAAGAAGACAATTCATCAGTACTACGTGACTTTTCAAGAAATCGCATAGGTACGTTGATAGCATGTCATAAGATATCTGAAGGTATTGATATTAAATCAATAAAAACGATCATTCTATTCTCAGCGGCGAGAGCAAAACTTGAGACTATACAAAGAATCGGTAGGTCTCTTAGGACAGATGAAAATGATCCACAAAAAATGGCTACGGTTATAGATTTTATCTGTGATGATAGCGCAAAGGAAGAGAGCAGCGATTATGAAAGAGAATCATGGCTTAGTGAACTCTCTAAGACAAAGCCATTAGGGGGGCTTGTATGAGTAATCAAGGAAAATACTATGACACAATAGAAAAGTCTATTAAGAAAGCTGCTGAACAATGCGATATTGGCGAGGATACGGCAGATATTATCCTTGCCTGGCTGGAATTTGCTTATAATAATCCCAGCGCATTTGATCCTTCAGTTGTACTAACCAGAACTTCATTGATTGACGATTCAATAAATATTTCGGAAGTGGAATTGGATTTGAAGAATGCAGACTAAAACGTCCTTAAACATACTTGAGTGGAAATCAAATAACCTAAGGTGCCCTGATCACTCTGTAAGTTTTAGAAAGGGCGAAGATAACGATAGCCATAGAATCACCCTACTACAAATGCCAAATGGTACGGGGAAAACAACATTATGGAAATTGTTAAGAACTGCTCTATCAGGTGATAAAACGGAATTACAGGAAGATGGAATTATTGAATTCAAACGCAAAGGATCAAATGATAATCTGGGTTCATTTGATGTATCACTTTTGTTTAATGGAGCAATGCTTAGTATTGAGATAAATTTTGATTTTGATTCAGGCACTGTAGAATTTTTTACAACGTATTCTAAAGGTAAGGGTAGAGTACAAGGATTTCATCCACCTATAGAGGCAATGCGTTTCTTAAATAATAACTTTGCTAGGTTTTTTATTTTCGATGGAGAACTCGCATCGAACTTCTTGAGGAAAGACTCTGGGAAAACTAGAGAAGTAATAGATGTGATTTCACAACTAGGGGATCTAAATAACATAAACAAATTTTTAAGTAAATATTATGAAGCATGTATAGATAATTGTGGAGTGAGTACTCTTCAGGGATTTAGCAGAAGGAAAAGTGCATATCAAGAAGCCAAAGATACTTTAAGTCAAAGAAAAAAAGAACTTGAAAAACTTGAGTCAGACGAAAAATTCACTGAGGACTCATTAGAAGAACTAACAACCAAAGCAGATGACTATATACAGACACAAAAGGGGATAAGAGAAGGGATTGAAGGCTTAGAAAAAGAACTAAGAAACTTAGATGCAGAATATAAAGACTTGGAAAATCGCGCTCTTAATTTAATTACTCAACCCGATGCTCTTTCAAAGCATTTTGCCGAAGGAATCACTAAATTTAGCGATAGTTTAGATAAACTCAAATTGCCAGAAAACGTGGCCAGAGAATTTTTTGTCGAACTACGAGATGAGGACAACTGCATATGTGGAAGACCAATGGACAAGGAAGCGCAAAGGGAAATAAAGGAACAAGAAACTAAATTGCTCGGCAGTGAAATAATTACTGTGCTTAATCAACTTAAATCATCGAAGCTACCACCAGAAATTCAGAAATTTGAAGATAAAAACCAGGAGTTAAAAGCGGTTCTTGGAAAAATTAAGGAAAATGACGTTGCTAGAAGAAACTGTTCTACCGAAATAGAGATGGAAAAAAATACTATTGACGATGAGGATTACGTTACATTAATAGAAAAGAAACGTAATTTGGAATTAAAGAGCGAGGAAATTAGTATAGCCATTGAGAAGTATCGCGCTATGACTGATCCCGCAAAACATATTAATAGTACTTACAGCATTCAAGTTCTAGAGAAAGAGTTAAAAAAGAGAGAAAAAGAGTACCTAAAATCAAAGGAAGCTCAGGCTTTTCAAGTTAAGGGCCAACTTACTAAGAAACTACTTAAAAATGCATATCAGGAAGCGCAAAGAACTATTTGTTCACAAATAACCAAGGATACAAATGCAAGAATTGAGCAAGTAATGCCTTATAACAGTATTAGAATTGCAGGAATAGAGAGCTATCTTCACTTAGAAGGCCAAAAGGGGAGTAGTGAAGGCGAGAAGCTTTCAATAGCCTATGCTTTTCTAACAAGCCTTTTTAATGAATGTGGGTATTACTTACCATTTATTGTTGATAGCCCTGCAAACCCAATTGATTTGGAAAAAAGAGGGAAAATAGCTGAACTAGTTCCTAAGCTGGCTGATCAATTTATTGCATTTACCATATCAAGTGAGAGGAGTGGCTTTCTGGATGCATTAGAGAAAAATGAAAGCGATATTCAGTATCTCACTCTGTTTCGCAACAATATTCCTTCAGTTGTTGAGAAGGCAAAATATGCCCAAACCTATAAGGAAACAGAGAATGGAATGCTTGTAGAGGATAAGAACTTTTTTTGGGACTTCCAAATACAAAAGGAGAAAGACTAGTGGCTGATAGGTTCCATGCCCCAAAAGAAAGCAGGGACTGGTTCAAGAAACTTGATTTTAGTATTCGTATGTATGATTACTACTTCTGCTTAATGCTTGGCTTAGCAAAAAAACGTAAGGCAGCTGATGAAGAAATGGTAGATACAGAAGAGTTTGTAGAATATTTTCCTGAACCTTTTGGGTCAGGAAAAAACAAGATCATCTCACTATTTCTAGAAACTGAACTCTCTCTGTTGGGTATTGATTTGTCCAATCGTAAGGCCGTACAAAAATTACTCACAGAGTATATAACACCAAATTCACTTACATGGTTAACAAGAAAAGGCATTTCCGAAATGGATAAGTATTGTGCGGGCGGTTTTGAAATTCTAAGAGACGAATTCGATGATAGGCCTGCTTCTAAGTATGCTTTTTTCCTCAATTTCGAGAGATTGATAAGCGAAGCATTAGCAACAACAGTTTAAACTAATCTGATTAGGAATACTATGCTTTTGCGGATGACTACATTACTTATATAATCGCTTTTACTAGTGCGCTAACCCTCTATTAATCCTTTGATTCCTATGTCTATTTGATCGAGAACAAAGTCAAATAAGAGCAGATTAGGATTATTTATCAGCATCTTTTGAATCAAATCCAATCCATCATCCATATGCATTTTTATATACTTAGGAATATCCAAATCTGCAGCACTTATATTATATAACTGACAAATAACCGCAATATATTCTTTCTGGTTTTCGCCAAAAAGCACACTATTACTGTATTCTTTTCCTTTAGAATCTGCCATATTGGAAAGACTTAGCTTGCGACCCTGAGAAACTGAATAAGCCACAGCAATACGTGCAATAATGTTTTCTGGCCCCATGTTTAGTTTGCCTGCTAGTTCTTTGACAACAACTCTATTTGATTCTGACGTTTTAATAGATTTGATCATTATCAATCCTGCATTTACCCAATAATCTTTTCAAACAATTCTTGATGGCCTGCTGTCCGAAATCCAGAGGAGTTTTTACGAGTGTTTTCAATTATATAGACTGATGCGATATGTTCTTTAAGTAATTGATACTCAGCTTGGCTTAGTTCTTTATTCAATAGTGGAAGAATTACTACTTGCTTTGATATTTTTGGATAGAACTCTTGGATTATATTACTAGAATGTTTTTTATCAAATTTCTGCAAAGGACTATCTACGAAAACTGGGAAATCAACTCCGGATTCCTCTACAAGCGCTTTTAGCAGTGCAGTGGCAAACAGTTGTTGTTCGCCTTTTGATAATTCATTCTTTTTTATCTCCACTCCTTTGGTATCAAAAAGGACAATATCTAAAATGTCACCCTGTAACTCAATATTAACTTTACATATAAAATCCTCTTTATGCATTAATTTTTGAATGTTCGCTAGTATTTTTTCTTCCATAGAAACCTTTTTCAAGTTTTTCATTCCAGTAATAAAGCTGTCAAGCTCTTCAATTAGACGATTTACTAATTGGTCTTTGTCTCTATAGTTTATATCCACGTTTACTTTCTCAGCTACTTCATTAAAAACTTTTTGTTTTGACTCTAATGAGTTTTCTAATGAACCGATTTCCTGGCTTAATATGTAGGTTTTTTCATCTATTTCATGAATATTGTGTTCTACCTCTTCCCTTTCTTTTCTATAACTGATAATTAATTCGTCTGCTTCAATTGAGACAGCTTCAGCCAATTTTCTGGACACATCATTTAATGCTGCTTTATTCTCTCGTAATTCTCTATTCAATTGTTGAAGCCTTTCCCTATATGTTGTTCTTAGGTTAAAAATTAATGCTTTAAATCGTATGTGGTCTTCACTATTAAAGTTGTGAATTCTCTCGATATTTCGTAAACTAACATCCTCTTCTGCAAATTGTGCGCTAAAAAGCTCACTTACTTTATTCTGATAGTATGCTTTTATCTCATCATTAATTCCCTCTGGTGGTTTACTTACATCGTCCTTCATAGCAACTAAAATAGCGTCAATCTTGCTCTTTAATACCTTTTTGTCCATATGTGATTTTAGGTATTGGTCTTCAATATCAAGCTGAGACTCAACTTCTACCAACCTCTTTCCCATCATTGCAAACGGTGCTATATCGAATAACTCTCGGAAATCATTGAAAAATTCCTTGCGGGTTTCTAATAGTGTAGATTGCTTATTGCGGAGTGCATTAATCTCATAAACCGACAGATTGCTACCTTCACGAAGAAGTTTCTCCTGTAGTAAATCAGATTCAATCTTGAGTTCATCTTTATTACTAATTTGTTTCTCTCTAGTCCTTAGCTTCCTGGTAATAATGTTCTCTATCTTTTTTATTTCATCTCCTAGTTCTTCAAACTGCATCCTCTCGTCCTTCGTAGCAGAGTCTTTTCTGAAACGAATTGTTAAATCCTTCAGAAAGTTCCTTAAGTCCTCGTACTTTCTTATCCCAAGGACTTCAGAATATGTTTTGCTTAGCGCCCTTTTATCCTGAATAGATTGTATCTCAGCTAGTTTGACTATTTTCTCTGCATCAAAAAAGAATAGTTTGGCGATCTCTTTTGGTAGTATGAAATCTTGGACAAATAATTGCTGGCCCATATCATCGACAAGTTCACTATGGTTGCCATCCAGAGTTACTGTCAGTTTGTCAGAAGCCTCATCAAGCTTATAAGTTCGCTTTATTTGTATGGTATTACTCTGTATTCCAGGCAATACTACGTTTTTAAAATCAATACCGACGCTATACTCTGTTTCTCCCTTTTCGCGGGCTAATCTATTTAAGGCAGTAGTTAAAGAATTCTTATAACCACCAACACTAACGATTTTTTCATGGAAAAACTCATCCATATCTTGGATTTGTTTTCCATAGAGACACCATACCAAAGCGGTCAACAAGGTTGTTTTTCCATAGCCATTGTTTCCGCTTATGATGCTGACATTTTTTTCAGAAACAGGAGGCAACACGATAGTGTTTTCTCCGGAGTAGATCATATAATTATTGAGTTTTATCTTTTCTATATACATCTGTAAAGATTGGATTTAGATATTCATCCAGTACCCTTTCTATTTCTTTTTGTAGACCTCTTTTGCTCTGTAATAATAATCTGTTCTTCTGTGCTTTCAAGAGATTACTAATTAAGTCAATATCCGATTTATGGTTGATACAGGCTTCTTTTAATAAACTCTTCTCTTCGGCACTATGCCCCACGAAATCTAACGCATCTATCTTTATACCATAAACCTTAGAATACGTCTCAGCAACTCCATATTCAGAAATAAAGTCTCTATCCCAGACAACTTGTATTGCAACTAGTTCCTGTTCAGTGATTAACTGAATCTCTGGGTATTTTTTCTGTATTTCTTTCTGTGTCAATAGAAGCCGTTCAAGAATATGATGTCGCCATCTTGGCCAATATGGACCTAATCCTTCCATGGTGTTCCTTCTTATAGGCATTCGATACTTTTTTGGATCATAGGAAGGACTAACTCGATTGATTGTCTCTGCAAGCATATTCCTAAATTCTAATAGAGGTCTCATCCAAGTATCGCCTGCGGCAATCAGATTCTGCATAGATTTATCACTACTGACAACAGTGCATACCCAACACCCAAACCTGCTTTTTCCACATGCTGGAGTGCTGATATCGGTAATTAGCGGACAATCATTGTCATCACTGGCATTTCTATAAATGTGTATTAAGTCATTATTATTTGAATGCCAAGGGGAAGGATTCTCGGCCAAGTACCACCATACATCGTTTGTAGATACTTCTTTTAGAGGCGCATAAACATAAACTCCAGGAAGATGATGTTTGCTGAGTCTTTTTCCTTTTACCTCATAGCGTTTTATCGAACGCGCACGAGTATTACTCTCCGCTTTTCTTGTCCCCAATAAGATGATGACTTCTCCATATAGCGAAATTCTATCTTGAATGTACTTGGTAGTCGGATTAATCTTAAGTCTCTCTGTACACCACCGGAATAATGTGTTAGGAGCAACATAACCACGCCCTATTAGGTTCACCCAAAAAGTGTTATTCATTCTAGGAATAGTATGTTCAACTGATATAGGCATTGATTGTTCAGCAGCTGCTTTTTTAATTAGGTCAAGTTGCTTTTTTACATATGAAAGAATCACCGGATTCTCTACAAGAGTATTGTTGCAGACAATATGGACAGGACGTTTACGCTCTTCGGGTTTAATCTTTTGTAGCGAGTTCCAAACCAACTGTAGAAGAGCGGTAGAATCCTTTCCGCCACTAAAAGCAACAATCCAAGGACGAGGGCTCTCATCGTTTGAATACTGGTCTAAGATATCATCTTCGATTTGCCGCCAGATGTCGTCATTCATAAGCATCCTCAATCGTTAGTTGTTGTTTATCTTATACTAATCGCATCCATTCTTCAACAGAAAAAAGGGGGATATTAGGCTTGACCCAAAACGTGTAGAAATATACTTGGAGGCTGCAGCATTACGCGATTACTGGAATAAATTGGGTGACTCGAAAAAGCGTGAAGGGGATACTCGTGATAAACGAAGGCAGGTCCTGAACAGTAAATTGGGGAGCTATTTTTGTGATAATATATATAGCATTACACAAACCGCAGTATTGTTTCAGGGGGAGTTCGACCCTCCCCCGTCTCCACCAGAAAATAAAAAGGCTTCGGTTTAACGCCGAAGCCTTTATTTATGAAATATCTAATATTCTATTTTGTTTTACCATCCCTTATTACACGCTTTAACGAATCAATTGGCATCTACAGGCAGCTCTATAATAATAGTAGATCCTTTTCCCGGCTTGCTTTTAGCGTATATTTTACCGCCATGTCTTAATACTATCCCATGACATATACTCAAACCCAGCCCCGTTCCCTTGCCCACCTCTTTGGTGGTAAAGAAAGGATCAAATATACGGGTCAGGTTTTCTTTCAGGATTCCCGGTCCGTTATCGGCAAAAGAAAGCTTTATGTTATTGTTGCCTCTTTCCGTACTAATATTTAAACCGCCGCCATTACCTGCTTCAGCCATGGCAGACTCGGCATTGAGAATTAAATTCAGAAACACCTGTTGCATCTGGTGGCAATCAACCATGACTTCAGGCAATTCCGGGTCAAGCTGCAGGTCAACCTTAATATTATTTAACTTATGCTCATAAACACGAAGTTCAAGTATTTCCTTTATAGTGTTGTTCAGTTGAGTCATTTGTTTGGTTGCAGTATGCTTTCGCGCAAACGCAAGGAGGTTTTTAACTACTTCAGCGGCACGCTGTGTCTCCCTGTTAATAACTTCTATATCACTCCTGATATCTTCCGGCAAATCTTTTTCCATAAGCAACTGGGTAAAACCGATGGCGCCCGTCAACGGGTTATTAAGCTCATGGGCAATGCCTGAAGCCATCTCCCCGACTGATGCCAGCCGGTCAGTGAGATACAGGGTTTCCATCCTCGCCCTTTCATCGGTTACGTCACGCATAATAAGAAGGACTTCTCCCTCTCCCATCTGAATTACGCCGGCAAGTATTATTCTTTCTATGCCATCTATGTTGTATCTGAACTCAAGCTCAAACTCCGGCTGCCTGCCAGCCTGAACTTCTGATATTGCTTCGGGCAAGCCTTCTGCCTTTATGACATCGTTTACAGATTTGTTTTTTACAGCATTATATTCAAGTTTGAAAGCTTCACTGAATGCCCTGTTAGCCAGCAATATCCGCAGGTCTTTATCAATTACCAGCACGGCATTCGGTATTGTAGATAAAATACGTTTTAACTCATCGTGAACCTGCTCTAAATCTTCCAGCATTCTATTGATATCTTCTTCCAGCCGCACAAATTCTCCGCTGCCCTTTGTTGACACGCGGGCTGAAAAGCTGTTGCTCTTCCCGATATTCCTCACCTCCTGGCTAAGCCACAGCAACGGTGATAGCACCAGCTTATTCATAGTAAAGGAAAGTGTTACCGCCAAAATAAGGCCTATCACCAGAAACGATAACACAAAGAAGTCAACGGTGGTGAGACCTTTCTGATAGATATCTCTGGGAATGTCCGTTTTCAAAATCAGGCCAGGCTGTCCGTATATATCATTAATAAGGCCATATCCGGCAATGCGGTTTCCGTCTAAAGGCTGGGTAAATATCGGTGTTTCCGCTGATAAGGACAAAATCGCTGTTTTCAGGTCTGAAGTAGATAATGGATCGTCCGGCAGGTGTATTGAAAGAGACAGGTGTGTTATTTCTGCCAACTCATCTATCTGGCTGGAATCAAGGTAACGCCCGAAAATAAGAGACCCCTTTACCGGTCCTTCGTCTTTACTGGTGATAACGGGACGGGATGATATAAGCATCGGATTTTCAGGCAGCATAATCAACCCTTCAATGGAACTTTCCGTATCCGGATGGCTTAAAAGAAGCGTTTCTGAAGAGATTTGTTCCATGAAACTTTGCGGGACGGATATCTCCTCTTCTTCTTCCAGGTCAAATGCCTTGGCGAAAACAACCTGACCGGCAGGGTTAATAAACGCCATCAGGTTAAGCTGTGCCCCTATGAAGGTTTCATCAACCAGATTAGATTCAATAAAATCCTCATTTGCGTCCTCAATAAAAGCATAGGTATCATCCCATGCCGCCCAGTCATAGTTAAAGGCGCTCAAGGCGTCAATTTCACTTGATAACGCGCCTAAAGCCTGCTCTGTATTAGCGCTGATTGCATCGCTTTCCAGGTCAGCATAGCTTTGAAGCAAAAAGATATTGGCGCAAAGATATAAAATAGCGATCATAAAGATAAATATTACAGCGATAAATACCAGGGTTTTCTTGCGAAGTGTCATCCGTGATTACCTCCCTGTGCCTGTTAAATAACTTCCGTCTTTTCCAATATCTTCAGTAAACAATGCTTGTATCGCTTGCTGCAAAATGTTTTAAACAGATGCCTGTTATAAAACCCTGATATTCCCATAATATTTTATTACATTAAGCCCTGCAGGCGCTTTCAATCCTGCAGGGCATCTTAACATGAATTGAATATATCTAAATCATAACTCAGGCACAAAGCGTATCAATGACCCAAAAGTACTATTCCAGGCAGTAACAGGCAGTAAATAGTATCATTTTGGCGGCTTAAGCCTGCCTGTTGGCTCTGCCGCGCCTGTTTCCGTTTTAACAATACCCGTGAAAATAATGCATAATACCTAATCCTTTTATGTGGTTCAAAAATCTATAAATAGCACCGTATAATACAACGTGAGTCTTCGCTGTTATTTCCTGTCCTTATCAACACTATTTATTTTTTTACTGTAAATGTTTAGCCGAAGCTAAAATTTCAGGAGATTTTCCCCGCTATAAAAAGGCTTCGGCGTTAAACCGAAGCCTTTTCTTATATCTGTTCTTTGCTTAACTGAAGTCAGGCAGTCAAATCCTGGCGGCGGAAGAAATAGTAGGCGGCGGTTATAAATACCACAATATACGCCAGCAGGATACCGCCAGATTGCCACCAGGGTTTTATATCGTCAGCGTTGTTAAACATAGCATTCACATAAATCAGCTCGTTTGTGTTGTTGCCGATAAGGTAATTGGGAATCTCTGCCAGCCAGCCTGTAGAGCCGCCAAGCAAAGAAGCTATAATAGTTTCCCCAATAAGCCAGGCAACAACCACCGCCAGCCCTGCCGCTGAAGAACGCAACAGGACAGAGAAAAAGGCAGCCATAGCCATGTATACCGCCAATACCAGAAGCGTGCGCCCCAGCGGAGCGAAAAAGTGGCTGGCGAAGCTCCCCCACTCCATGCCGCCGTGCACCAGCATACTGGTAATTACAGTAGCAATAAAACCAACAAGCACTACTACCAAAACACCGCCAATAATAGCTATGGAAATTGCCAGCAGCTTGGCTGTCAGGTAGTTGTTGCGGCTGGTGCCTTTTGCCAGTGTCTGCCGCAGGGTTCCCCAGCCATATTCCGTACCTATAACCGAAGCCGCCAGAAATGCCGCCAGAAACATACCCAGCCCCGGGATGGAAGAGAAGATGCCATCCATAGCCCATGGCAGCACCAGTGATTCCTTGGCATTAGAAAGCTGGCGCACCAGGTGCTCTTTTTCCCATTCTTCGTCTGAAGATATGGCAGAGGGATTTTCCGGGTCAGAATGGTCAATGTATACAGTAGTGCCGGAGTAGTCGCCATGCCCCACTTCCACCTCTTTAATTACATCTTCAAGTTCTGGGTATTTATCTATAGCGCTTTTATAACGAGATTGGTAATCGGAATAGTCAAGCACTACCGGAAGCATAGTGATTGCCAGAAGTGCCAAAAGTAATACGTAAGGCATCCATCTTTTGCGGAGCTTGAAAAATTCTGCGCCAATCAGTTTAAGCATTGCCTGCCTCCGCTTCTTTTCCTTCAATAGCATCAAGGAAGAAGTCTTCCAGTGAATCTTCTGATTTTTTCATCTCCAGGATGCGGATGCCGCCTTTTACCAGCATTTCATTAACATCGGGGAATTTTTCCTCTGCCGCCTCAACAAAAATAAGCTTTTCCTCTTTCTCCGTTTCTATAGTCTTAACCCACTCCACATCCATAAGCAGCGCCACGGCGGCGTCAACGTCTGAAACGCGCACCTGCAGCATCTTGCCCTTGTGCAGCAGCTCATCCACCGGACCCTGGGCGATTACCTTGCCCTTGTTGAGGACGGCTACGTGATTACAAACCTGCTCTACCTCGTGCAGCATATGGCTGGAAAGAAAAATGGTTTTACCCTGTTCCCCCAGCTCAACTATCAAATCCCTGATTTCAATAATGCCGGAGGGGTCAAGACCATTGGTTGGCTCGTCCAGAATAATAAGCTCCGGGTCATTCAGCAGGGCAATGGCGACAGACAGCCGTTGCCGCATCCCCAGTGAATATGTCCTGGTTTTGCTTTTTGCCCTCTTTTTCAGCCCGACAATCCCCAGCACTTCGTCAATGCGTTTTTTATCAACTCCCTCCATTGTGCGGGAAAAAACCTCCAGGTTATCTGTCGCCGAAAGATAGGGGTAAAAGGGAGAGTTTTCCACCACGGCGCTGGTGCGCCGCAGCAGGGAGGGCAAATCTTGCCTGGTGTCCTGCCCGAAAAGCTCCATAGAGCCTGACGTTGGACGGATTAAACCAAGCAGCATGCCAATGGTTGTCGTCTTGCCAGAGCCATTGGGACCCAGAAAGCCGAATATGCTGCCCTTCTTCACCTCTATATTCAAATTATCAACGGCGGTTATATTCCTGCGGGCAGAGCCGAAGCGCTTGGTCAACCCATTTGTTTTAACTACAACCTCATCCTGCAATCTAATTCTCCTCCTTAAACAAAGTTAAGCCCGTGCATATAAGCATAAAGGCTGATTATAGCACAATAAAAACGGCTTATAGCCGATTATTGATAAACCGTGGCAACACCCCTTTCAAGTCTAAAACGAATAAAGAGCAAAAAGGTTGCAGTGTTTTTCCGTAAAAAAGTTATTTTACTGTTTAATCTTTAAGATAATATAGCTGCAAGAAGAATGCCCCGGCATTAAACCGAGGCATTCTCTTATAAAAAACCGGGGTTTTATTAATACAGGTTACTATGCTTTTCTAAACCTGTCGCGCATGCCTTCAACCAGGCTGTATATTACGGGTATAACCAGCAATGTAAGCAATGTTGAGCTGAAAAGCCCGCCTATAACCACTACCGCCAGTTCTGAAGCCATAAGCAGCCCTTCTCCCATCCCGAATGCAATCGGCGCCATTGCCGCCATTGTTGTCAGCGCCGTCATCAGAATCGGGCGCAGCCTGGTTTTGCCGCCCTCTACCAAAGCGTCGTGCGTGCTCATTCCGCCCTTTTTCAATTGTTCTACCAGTGATATAAGCACAATGGCATTGGTAAGCACGATACCAACAAGCATCAGAACGCCCATGAGCGCCGATATCCCGATAGGCTGTCCGGCGATAAGAAGGCCCAGCAGCGCCCCGATGGAAGCCAGCGGCAGGCTGGTCATTATGATTATCGGGTTGATGAAGGAACGGAATGTCACCACGATTACAGCATATGCCAGCAGGATAGCCACAATGATGGCAATAAACATGCCAGAGAAGGATTCATCCATCATCTCAGCCATACCGCCCATCTTAATTTCCACCCCTGCCGGAAGCTCAAGCTGGTCTATAACCTCCTGTATATCCTTGTTCACCGCGCCAACGTCTTTTTGCGTTATGCTACCCGTAATGCTGGCAGCCAGCGCCTGATCTATGCGTTGAATGCTGACCGGCTGCTCTCCCAGCTCAACCAGGGCTATATCAGCCAGCTTAACAGACTGCGGATAACCAATGCTAATCTCATTAGCCATATCAACACTTGTCAGTTCCGGGGTAATACCCTTTATAAAGATATCTACAGTCTGGTTGGATATCTCTGCCTGACCAATTGTGCCGCCAAGATTCATCAGCATAAATTCCTGGCTTATCTGGGCTATCTGCTCCTGCGAAAGCCCGGAGGAAAGAAGCTTTTGCTGGTCAATGGTTATATCCAGCTTTGGCTCAACACTGCTTATCTCCAGCTCTATATCTGTCAGCCCGTTGATGTTCTCAAGTTCAGAAATCAGCATATCGCTTGCCAGGGCAACGTCCTGGAAGCTGTCGCCTTGCACGGATACTTCCAGCCCGGTACTCATCATCTGGGATGACATGGCATCGCCGGTTGATACATCAATGATAACGCCTCCTGTTGCTATATCGACATAGGCTTCACGCAGTTTCCCGGCTTCCGCTTCCATATCCGCGCCTTCAGCCAGCATAACGGTAATGCTGGCTGAATTGGCGCCGCCCATCATGCTTGCAAAACCGCCCATAAGCGTCCCTGATGAGCCGATAGACGTCTGGTAACTTGTCGCCGCATCGTTTTCAGACAATACCTGCTCCATCTGTATAGCTACATTTTCCGTTTCATCCAGGTCAGAACCGGGGGGCATTATAAGGGTTATAGCCAGTTGCGGCTCAGTCATATCCCCCAGGAATGATGTTCCAATGACAGGCACAAGCATGAAACTGCCCAGGAAAAGCAGCATGGCAGTTATCAGCGTTACCGCCCGGTGGGATAACGACCACTTAAGAGCCGGCATATATACTTTCTGATACCATGAATCTTTGGTCCTCGCTTTTTCTTTTTCAGATACCTTGAAATTGCACAGCGGCGGTATGACCATCAGCGAAACAAACAGCGAGGCTATAAGAGCAAAAGTAACAGTGAGGGCAAAGGGAACAAACAATTCGCCTACAATGCCGCCGATAAAGGCAAGCGGTAAAAAGATAACCACCGTAGCCAGCGTTGCCGAGGTTACCGGTCCGGCTACCTCTTTGGAGCCTTTTATAACCGCCTCTTTAAAAGGCTGTCCGCTCTTCAGATTCCGGGTAATAACCTCAAGCACCACAATACTGTCATCAATAACACGCCCGACTGCAATGGTCATGGCGCTTAAGGTAAGAATGTTAATGGTAAAATCAAATGTGCCCATTAGAAGAAAGCCGATAAGTATACTTATCGGTATAGATATCGCGGTAACAAGAGAAGCCCTGAACGCCATCAGGAACAGGAAGACGATGACTACAGCCAGAACACCGCCGATAAGCGCCTCTCGCAGCAGTTCACCGATGCTTGATTCAATAAACTCAGACTGGTCAAATACAGTGATGATTTCTACATCCACGCCCAGCGAATCCTTTATCCTGTTGACCTCTTCTATAACGTCATTTGCCACCGAAACCGTATTGGCATAAGATGCCTTGGTAATGCTGATGCCGATGCTGGAGCTGCCATTGGTACGGGTGATTGCCGTACCCGGCGCTTTTCCTATCTCAAGCTCCGCTATATCGCCGATTGTAATACCCTCTGAATTGAGAGGGGTGTTTTTAATCTGGTCAAGACTGCTGAAGTCCCCCATAGCCATCACTCCGGCTACCTGAGACATTGAAATACCGTATTCGTTTATCTTTTCAATATCCAGTGAAACCAAAACCTGGTCGGCGCCAATTTCATCTATGCCAACCTGGTAAACACCATCGACAGCCTGAAGCGCAGGCAGAAACTTGGTGGTCGCAATTTCATTTAATTGTTCAGATGGCATATCGCCGCTCAGCCCGAACATCACCACCGGCATGATGTTTAAATCAATGGCATAAAGCTGGGGATTGGCTCCCAGTTGTGGCATCTGTTGCGGCAGGTTTCTTACTGCTTCGGGCAGGTCTATCTCGCTTAGCTTCTGGCGGATAATATCATTCACCTTTTCCATATCTGTACCATAGTCAAAAAAGGCAAAGGTGAAAGAAGTGCCTTCACTGCAGGTTGATGAAAGCTGTTTTAAACCTTCTATTTCGGATATAACTTCCTCAATAGGTATAGCCACTTCGTTCATCACATCGGTCGCTTTAGCCTGCGGGTAAACAGCAACAACACTGGTTGCCGGAATCTCAATATCCGGTATAAGCTCCATTTTCATGTTTATCGTAGTCAAAACCGAAATAGCGGTAACTATAATCACAATGAGAAACGTGAGCCATCGTTTTTTCATTGCTATCCTGGTGAGCCAACTCATTAATAAACCTCCGAAGTTTTATAGTAATTTTTTATTTTGAATAGTAGCTGTTGCTTAAAATACCGGATTAAAAGGCATTAAGCCTATTCCTTAAACTGTTTTAATATACCGGTCATTTTGGACATAAAGCCTGTCAGGTGTTCAGCTTTAACCATTATCAGCATGTTTACCTGCGGACTGCCTAACACCAGCAGTTTGTCAGCCGGCGTAATATCCATACCTTTGCGCGCCTCTGCCGGAATGACAAGCTGCCCCCGCTCCCCAACCGTTGCAGAGCCATAGAATACGGGTTCTATCTCACTTATATCAGATTTCATCTCGCCTCCTCTTGCTAATCAAATAATTACGCCATTTTTTTCTTACTATTCATACTTATTATACTTTTCTGTATCATCATACTATTTCAACCCAGCGCTGTCAATTGACCTGTTAGTACCGGTTTAGCTGTAATATAAAAAGCCCATTAAACAATAAAACTTAATGGACTTTTCGGATTCTAAGGGGAGTACTTTTGGTGTGGTTTGTTTTTATCCCTTTTGCTTCTGGTTGTATTGTAATCCCTTAATTATAAGGTTCATAACAGATTGATATCCCATGTTCCGTGGCTGCCTTTCACTTTTGCCAATATCACCACTGATGCCTAATCTGAAAGGTCTATCTTTATATAATCGTCTTCCTTGATATCCCGGTATCCGCCAAGTATATGCTGGTACCGGGTTGAACCATCAAAAACATAATAAACATGGTATTTGTTTTTCCTGGTTGGCGGTTTATATATAACCAGCTTGCCCAGTTCATCAGCCGTGTTAACCAGGCTGTCTATTGAATTGAGAGATATAATTCTCTCTCCTATTGCAGGTTTTTGGTTTGTGGCTTCAATAATCCTGTCACCATATTTCTTCCTGATATGCAGTATTTCCTGTTCTGTGCCTGATAATACGGCACCACGGGAAAGATAATGAGAGACTGCCAGTATGGAAAGAAAGATGAAAGATACCGCCATAACTATCGGGAACAGAACTCTGGCGGCATTCACCGGAAACCCTAATATCAATTTTGAACTGGGCACTGTTTCTGCCACCAGGATATCGCCCGCCCGGGATGCTGCTAAGGGGCTTTCCCAGGTTAATACACTGTTGTTGATTACGCCTTCCAGTGATTGCCTGAAGGTTTCGTTTATATTGCCGGCGGGAGTAGCCGCTGATATGCGCACAGTGGCTGTTATTGCAATTTCATACGAATCCGCAGATGCCCCGGTCT
Organism: Dehalococcoidales bacterium; assembly: GCA_963674855.2. Lineage (GTDB taxonomy): Bacteria > Chloroflexota > Dehalococcoidia > Dehalococcoidales. The sequence continues at coordinate 119,615 of CAXXST010000002.1, read as the reverse complement.
CGGCGTGGATAGCCTGAAGGTATTGGAGGTATTCATCCAGTTCCACAACAGTGCTGGTGCTGTGATTCCCGCTTATTTCTTCATATAGCAGGGGGAACTCTTTTATCCAGACATCGGTTGCTTCAAGCGTTACTATCATTTCCAGATTAGCCGTCAGTTGCTCAAGCGTATCATCAGCTTCAAACCGGTAACTATAGTCCAGCATCATTTTATCAACCAGATTAGTAAATATAGTCCCACCCGGATTAAGAGTGATGACGGGTATTTCCGAAGACGATGGCGAGGCAAGGCTGGGGGTGTCATATATCGTGTTAGGTTTCAGATTAACCACGTAGCTGAAACCGGCATTTCCGGTTGAAAAAGCACTACTAAGATTGCTGTCTATTTCCAATATGGTGTCGTTTATTGATACAGGCAGGTTGTAAATGAAATCATTTTCAGCATTCTTTATATGAACCTCAATATTTACGCTTCGTGTTATTATATTGATGCCCGTTTCCTGCTCTACGGTATTATAAATCTCATGTATTTCGTCCAGATCCAGGGAAAACTGTTCGTTATACATGCCGTCAACTGCAGTCCCGGAAGCGAGTTCTATTTCCTTTTCCCAGATATCTCCTCCATAAAGAACAGCGTTTATCCAAATCTCGGTGACGTCTTCATCTAACGCATCATATGTAAAGGTGAAGTCAATGCTATCAACCAGAGCCGCCGGATATCTATAGCCCGCCGTTAACTGGTCTGAAGACGAGCCGTAAAGATATGACGGTTTCAGACATATTTCATAATCAAAGCGTCCGTTATGCTCATAACTGAGCGCAGATGTCTGCTCTTCAATCATATTCGGTGAAGATGCAGCCGCAACAGTGCCATAAACAGAGACGATTAGAAGTATTACGGCAACAGTAATAAAAACGCCAATATATCTATTGGCTATCCGGCGCGTTATATTCCACAGGTTTCCTATTTTGCAGCCCTCTCTCTAATACATTGATTAAAACAAGGATAATCCACTGTTTTCTTTAAATCAACTGTCTTTTCGTTACTATACTTTACTATCATTATTGACAAAGCAGTTTATAAAATATAATCCGCCCTGTTATTCACGCCTGCCGTCATTCAGTTAAACAGCTCTTTTATAGATATGCCTATCCAGCCTATTTTAGGTATGTTGTAAACTACCTTTCCCAGAACATTATCAGGGTTTACCGGTTCAATATCAGGGCTATCGTTATCATCTCCTTTGGTTATAAAGTAATCCGGTCCGTCCGTTTCAACAAAACCGACTACCCTGTGCATTATGATAACTTCATCTTTATTTATAAACTGGATAATATCGCCAACCTTTATAGCATCAGCTTCTACATCGGTAGAAATCAATACATCCCCAACTTCAATTTCCGGTCTCATGCTGCCGCTGAGAACCAGTGTCGGGCGGAAAGGGAACAAACCAACCGAAAACCAGACAAGCAACAGGGCAGTTACAGCGGTGACCAGCCACCCAACCGGAAATCTGCCCGTGGCACGCTTTTTTGGTTTAACGCCTATAAGGGAAGAAGAATAAAAAGAGTTAATTATAACAATGCCCGTAATCGGTACCAGTGTGCCGATGAGCCCCTTGAATGTCCATTGCAAATCAGGAAGGATTGGGCAGAACCACCAGAATGCTTGCAGTATCCCCATATATGCTATTGCCGGAAGGGGGCCGGATAATCTGGCAAGCATTGTTGCCAGAAGGCTTGCTACCAGCGCCGGCAGCAAAACAGAGCCTAGAAAGGTTATTGTTTCTATGCCTGAATTAAAAGAGGTCAACCGTATTATTGAAATATCCAGCAGCGTGTATAGCAGGGTGACAAAAGCCAACGACCAGAATATATGGTGTTTACCCATGCGGTTTATCAGCCACGCGCGGCTAACCTCTATGCCGATGAGCGCCGAACCTGTGAAAAATATATTGGTTACAATTCCCTTAGGGCTGAAGGAGTACGGGCTTTGCCCGAAACCTGAAAACAGCCCGCCAATTGTGTAGAGGATAATCTGGAATAAACCGATTACAAGAGCCAGTTTGATAATCCTGTTTCTTCTGGATGGTTTGGCGGCTGGTCTGTATTTGGGAAATAAAAACAGGATTAAACAAGCCAGCCCTCCCCAGATTAGCGGTTGGATAACATAGGTTTTGACATTAATGCTGACGGGTAATTCAGGTAATAACAAATTCAGTATCAGATAGATACCGGCAAGCAACCCGATAACAATGAACACGGACAACCTTGAGCCGATGTTAAGGCATTTAACCATAACGGTGACATTTTATATTCAAGTTACCTGCGTTTCAATACCTGAGATAATAAAATAACGCCTTTGGTGTAAAAAATACGGGGAATAAGACAACGCTTGTTGCAATGGTGTTTTATGAGTTCCAGGGGCTGGTGACAAGCTGAACATCAAAGCTCCAACTGCCCGCCGCAGGCGCGTCAATTTCAATTTCAAGGTCAAGCGTTATCGTATCGTTGGGGTCAAGTATAGTTCCGGCAACGCCAGGGGCGCTTTCAACAATGCTGGTGAATGGGGACGCGTAGGTAAAAACAACACTGTCTATCTTTACCGGCAGTGTTCCGGTATTCTTAATTTCACCGGACAGGCTATGCGTACCGCTAAGCGAATCTCCCGTAACAGTGATTTCTGCCTGCATGGTTTCATCATCGCCGTCAAAATCGCTGTCACTGAAAGTGCAGTTACAGGTAGTAGTGATATCCCCGGCATCAGGCGTAAACTGCCAATCTCCGCTAAATCCAAGGTTTTCCGTGCCAATTCCAACCGTGCCGTCCATATACAGGCTCCCCGTCCAGAGGGCGTAGCCCGTGCCAAGGCTTCCCAGCGCCACGATTAAAACTACCAGCAAAACGCCCAGTTTTCCCTTATAACCCTTCATAATACTTCACTTCCTCTTGACTGCCGAAAGCATTATTTACCACCACCGCCACCAGAACCACCGCCACCAGTTGTTGTTGTTACTATTATTACCGTTATCGTCATCGTCATCGTCGTTATCGTCATTGCAGTAACACGCAAATTTATAGTTCATTGTTACCGTGAATTGATAGGTGTGATTCTGCATAGCTGACTGTTTGATGTGGACACTGATACTGCCATCTTCAGAGCTGCATGGCAATATATTCTGCGGGGGGTTAACCGTTACTTCATAATCACCTAAATCAACCGTTTGCCCGGCTTGTTCCGGGGTTAGCTGAATACCTTCTATGTTGATGCTGCACAGCTTGGCGTTGTAACATCTTGAAAGAGACTTTATGGTGTAATGCACCGTTGATTCATAACAGGGATAGGCATTACTGATGGTAACAGTAATGGTATCAGACGTGGGGTCACAGCATCTGCTGCATTCACTTCCCAGTCTAACCTCTGTAGAGGCTACATGCTTGCAATAACCGGGGTCTATAGTTTCTCCCGGGTCATTGGAAGTTGCCGAAGTGAACTTAACTTCCTGGCAACTGCTGGTACTGTTATAAACCGTGTTGTTGTGCCCATACTTCCCGCCGTTATATCTTGCATAGCCCACCCCGCAAACAGCAAAAGCTATGATTACGGCAACCATTAACAGCCCAAACTTTTTCATTTTAGCCTCTTAACCCTCACATACAAGGGGGGCGGGGGATAATTCCGTCACCCCCCTTGTATTTTGTGCCTAGCTTCTCACCTTATCTTAGGTTCCGTCGAAATAGCTTGATTCGTTATACTGCCAGTAAACGAATTCCACATCAAAGGTATAGGTTGCGCCCTGTTCGGCACACTGCAAAACATGAACATAGACGGTGTTATCGGCATGGTCTCCCGGGTGCCTTTGCTCCCCGAGACCATCCCAGGCATCCAGCTCTATGCAATCCGGACTATCCAGATTGATTTGCTCTAATATGACCGGTACGGTGCCCCTGAACTCCGCAGTGAAGTGAATATATGTATGGTAGCACGGATATGCGTTATGTATTGTGATAGTTGCGTGGTTACAATCTATGATTTCGGTCTCAACCCAGGCTACATCTTTTTCGTAACCCGGGTCAACGCCCACATCATCCGCTACAATGCTAACTATACAGACCTCTACTTCACCGGTTTCAATCGTGCCTTCAATGTATAGTGTGTCCCACCACAGGGAATAGCCAACGCCGAGAGTACCCAGCGCAAGAACCAAAGCAAGGCAGATAATTCCAATCTTTTTCATATTATTTGTCCCTACCTTCCGTCAATCCTTTGCCCAAATTTAACCTGGCAAAGCTACAGAGTGGCTAACCGCTCTTTAGCCAGTCCGCCAGCTTAAAGTCAGGGCGTCATGGCATTATATTCGTCGTCCTCGTTATACTGCCAGTAATCCAGTTCAACACTGAATGTATAGGTAGCAAGCTGTTCTGCGGTATTGTCCAGGTGGATGACAATCTCACCATTAAGAACATCGCCTTGGTGTATCTGGGCAAAGCCGGGACCCCAGTCCGGGAATGTTATCCAATCTGGATTTGCAGTTCCGCCTACGACCATCCAGTTGGTGTGCACCGGCACAGAGCCTGTTCCAGTGACGCTGATGGGGAAGTGATATTCTATGCACGGATAGGCATCATAGACCGTAAGGGTAAGCGTATCTCCGCTGATACTGCATTCCCCATAGCTGACATCCTTTTCAGCTATTTCGGTATCATAGGGATCACCCTGTCCCCATTCAAGCCCGATGTCACCGGTTTCAACAGTGCCGCTAATATACAGTGTATCCCACCACAGGGCATAGCCAACGCCAAGGGTTCCAAGGGCTACAACCAGTGTTAAACACAATAATCCAATCTTTTTCATTTCTATATTTACCTCCTTCTTTTATTCTGCCTACTCCTCTTCGGAAACGAAGTTATTCATTCCTCCGAAGAATCGACCAGAGTATTTAATTACCGAGGTTAATCCCTCACGTATAAAATATAGCTACCCAGTACCTTTGTATGTCGCCTATATAGCTATTTTTGGCTAGTCAATATGATGATTTTTGTCCTGATAACGTGACACGCAATTGACTACAAAAGGAAGGTTAAATGATGAAAATAGAGTTTAATGCTGTTATGTTAATGGGGAGTTGTCATACCGCGACGCGTTGCATAGGATATAGCTTCAGCCCGGTTGCGCAGGTGAAGCTTATCCAGCAGGCGTCCCAGATAGGTTCTTACCGTGCTTTCACCGATATAGAGGCGGCTGGCTATCTCTTTATTGGATAAACCTTCACCCAGAAGGCGCAGGACCTGCAATTCCCGGTTGCTCAGGCTTGGTTGCTCGCTTTCATGGCGGAACTCTGCGATAAGGCGGGTAGCAGCGTGGGGGGACAGTATCCCCTGCCCGTTAGCCACCTGACGCACCGCGATAATAACCTCAGCGATATCAGCGCTTTTAAGAAGATAACCCTTGGCGCCAAATCTAAGCGCCCGGAACAGGTTTTCCTCGCTTTCCGATACGGTAAGAATCAGCACCTTGGCTTCTGGTAATTTTTCCTTTATGGCAATAATGGCATCAATGCCAGACATCCCGGGCATAAAGATATCCATCAGGATAACGTCTGGTTTCAACTCAGTCGCTTTGTTAATTGCCTCCAGCCCGTCTTTGGCTTCCCCGGCAACCAGCATATCCGGCTGCTCTTTTAATATGGTTACCAAACCACTGCGGACAACGGCATGGTCATCAACAACCAACACCTTTATTTTCTCTGCCATAACACTTTATTCCATTACTTTTGCGCGGTATCTCCACCTGAACCATCGTGCCTTGCCCAGGTTTACTCTCTACGTTAAGTTTGCCGCCAATCAACCCCGCCCTTTCCTGCATTACAATCAGCCCGAACTTCTTTGAATCCAACCTGTTCCTGCTATCAATGGCGGAGTGAAAACCACTGCCGTCATCGGTGATATTTAAAAGAAAATGCCCGTTTCTCGCGCTTATATTTATATCTACGTTTTTAGCGTTTGAGTGCTTGCGTATATTGGTCAGAGCCTCCTGGCAAATGCGGAGTAGCTCTATCTCTGCTTTGCTGCTCAAACTGATATCCCTGAATTCACTGTTTATCCTGACGTTTATCTGGCTTTCCTGGCGCAGACTCTCCAGATGCTCTCTGAGGCTGCGAAGGAAACGATTGCCATATGGGGGATAATGCATAATCTCAAGCGCTTCCCGGGCGTCATACTGAGCTTTCTCCACAAGCTTTTCCAGTTGCTTTACTTCCTGTAATTCAGCCGGATATGATACCAGCCGGCGTTGAAATATCTGTACCCGCCAGCGGAGCATGGTCAAGGTTTGGGCAATGCCATCATGAAGTTCTCTTGATATCCTCTGCCTCTCATTAATTGTACTTTCAGAATAAATCCTTTGCCTTAAATTGACATTAATCATATACGGTAATACGGCGGTAAGGGTGGCTGCTATGATATAGATAGTGAAATAGCTGATTTCAGCCAGTGTTAGTTCCGCGCTAAAAAAGGGGCTGGTAAGATGGCTGACGATGACATAGATTACCGATGTTATGGCGGTTAAAAGCGCAATGCTTCCTTTAAAGAACAGGGCTGCCGTAAGAATCGGGGATAATGTATAAAGAATAAAGGGGCTGGATATACCACCGGTTAATAAAACCAGGCTAACGCAAGCCAGCACATCAATGAAGATATATTTTATAGCCGAAGATTGCCCTTGCCGCAAAGGTTTTATGGTAAGCAGTATTATTGCCAGGGTATAAATACTTGCCAGAATGATAATTGTTGCGGGGTTTGTGGCTGTAACAGGCTTAATCGGATTGCTTAGATTTATCTGGATAATGGCAATAGAAAGGGCCAGCAGGCGGTATAATGCCAGTAAAGGAAGGGCTGATAACGCCTTTGTATTAAATAGTCCCTTTTTAATATATATCTTCATCCAGAAACTACTTATCGGAAGTAAGTAGGCTGGTTTTACGGTACTATAGTGCTATAGTATGGCATGGTAACATAGAAAGCAACATCTTTTATCCTCACTTTTGTTATATTTTCCTAACTCTTTATCCGTCCTCTCAGGTGTTACTACCTGTCAAGTTAAAGATCAGTTGCAAATTCCTCTCCAAAACCCTGCATTATGCCTTATAGCCTTCCGGTGCAGTAAAAAGGGCAGAAATACTACGCTTACCATAAACTTCCCTGTTTTGTTTATTGCGTTAAGGTTGAATCTGCCTGTAATAACTTAAACAAGTTAAGAGATTACAGCACTGAAATACCGTTTATTTTTCTTGACAATGGGAATATAATTAGACTTAGAACCAACGGGAGGTATACATATGAAGAGAAGGTTATTACTTTGCTTTCTGGCAGGCTGTATATTGATTACATTGCCGCTGGCAGCCGCCTGTAATGGCACTGAAGCCACTACTACCACACAACCGCCAACAACTACAGCGCCGCCAACAACTACAGCGCCGCCTACTACAACTCAACCGCCTACGACTACCACACAACCCCCAACCACAACAGCGCCGCCTACCACCACAGCGCCGCCAACCACAACAGAAACCGGTGAGCCGCCGCAGATACCGCATGAAATCGCAAGCCGTGAAGGTCAGTGCGTAAACTGTCATGGCGAAGGTGTCGCTGGGGCACCCCGTTACCCCGATGACCATGAGGGACGGACGGCTGACATGTGCCTCAACTGCCACCAGCCTTCAATGGAAGCAACAACAACGCCGCCCACTACCACACAACCACCGACGACAACACAACCACCAACGACAACCTCGGCGCAACCAGCCCGGGGCGAGCTTTCCGGTACCTATAAATACACAATTATATTTTCAGCCTCGGTGGGAGAATCAGGGACTTACAGGGTATGGGTAAAGGATAATAAGCTAAAGCTGGAAATAGCAATTGGGGAACAGGGTCAGGAAATGAATGTCGTTTTTATAGTCAATGGAGATTACGAATACGTCTATACACCGGATACCGGCATGGCTATCAGATATCCGCTGGGTTCGGGAATGAGCCCGGCTGACAGCTTTGATGCCTTCGCCGGCTTTTTCACCGAATACTATACGGTTTACGGCTCGGACGCAGAAATATTGGCTGCCTGGGAGTTAAGCTGCGCCGCAGACCCGTATTGCCAAAGCGTTAGCATAGTCGGGCATGAAAACATCAGCGGTGAAGATTGCACCATTTTCGAGACAATCTTCACCGATGGCACAAAGGCAAAGATGTGGCTGGCAACCGATAAGGGTTATGTCCTCAAGGTTGAAAACACAACCGCCATAGGCACTTCCAGTATAGAATTCTCTGACATTGACCTGGATGCCGATATACCGGACAGCGAGTTTGAGTTACCGGAAGGCATAGAGGTAATGGAAATGCCCGGTATGTAACCCAGTCAAACACAAGCCAGAAAAGCCCCGCTTTAAGCGGGGCTTTTCTTTTATAAAGATTAATCAGACAGCTTTTGCAATACCGGCTGAAGAAGCTGTTCCAGTTCGCTTATGTCCCCTTCTATGCCGTATGCCCCTTCCACTGCATAGGGAACGCTGCCATAAAACAATCGGTTTGGTTTACCTTCATCCCTTTTCCACTGAATACCAACCCATTTTACCTCTGCCGGCAGGCTGCCATCGCTTTTATAAAGCTCCACTGGGTAGGTAAAAGCTGCCGCCAGCATAACGCCATCCTCGCAACCGATACCTATCATCAGAGAAAAGCTGTCTTCCCGTAATTTAAAGGCAGACATATCTTCAAGCGGCAGCGGCTCACCCAGCTCATCCAGTAAATCCATAATAACAGTATCTATATTCTCCAGAGTACTGATAGGCAAACGCGAAAGAGAATCGGTAGCGTTGTTATCATCCGCAACAACAACCGCCGCCGGACCTTCGTTTCGGCTGGTATCAGAAAGTAACGCCATAGCACCTTCTATACTGACAGCCGGCGGCAGGTCTCCCGGAAAACCGAGGCGCACAACCAGCTTGCTCCAGCTTCCGCCCAGCAAGCCGATAAGCCTGCCTTCGCCGTCAATAACAGGCGAGCCTTCCCCGGCGCCTAAACCGCCCTCTTCCTGTATCCCGTCAATACCATTTGAAAGACTAGTTGTAAAGAAAAGCGGATACAACTCTTCCAGGAAGGTAGCGTTAATTCTGTTTTTTACATAGCCTTCACTATTCCAGCCGCAAATCAGGGCTTCCTGTTCTGTTCCTGCGGGCAAAATACTGCCGGTTTCAGCCACCGGTAAATTGGCATCCTGTAACCGAAGCAGGGTGGCGCTGGTGCGGTAGTCTATCGCCTGAATAGAGGCTGCAAACTGCCCGTATTCTGGTGATACCACCAGCAGTTCGCCCGGTGTATATTCTTCATAATCCAGAACGGTTAAAACATGGCTGCCGTCTTCTACTGCCGCGCCATAAGCCAGCAGTTCTTCCGGCTGCCCTTCAGACGAAGGCTGCCATACCTGCACCACCCAACCGTCTGACCCATCCCCGCAAGAAACAGCAAACGGCAGCATAAAAGCCAGCAGCATTAATGCCAATATTGAGGGAAGTATTTCCTTTTTTATATTATTCAGAAACATACTTATAATAGACATAGCATGCCCCCTCTGACCCAACTAACAAAAGCTTAACGGCAACAGCTTCATTCTGACTTATTCCCCGGATAGTGTAAACCTCATATCCATTGAGGCTCTCTTTATTTGAAGAAACCCCTTCAACGGGTTGACTATCATGGAATCCACGCCCGATGTAGCTGATATTCTGCGGGGCTTTTTCTTGAGCTACCACACCCCCGCTGTTTTTATAGACCTGATTTTCGTAATAAACCAGTTCCGGAATCATTTGTCCCCGTAACACATCTTCGCCCCCTGCCCAGCCACCATCAACAAGCAACAGGTCAATAATATACTTCACAAATTGCCTGCCGTTATCCCACTGTTCTGCATCCGTTGTCTCTTTAACAGGCGGGGTAACGCCATACTCCCAATCATAGGTTGATTTCTGCTCTCTATAATAGCCTGCAAGGAGACCTTCGCGATACACACTTACATACATAACATAAAATCTGGGGTCGTATTCTCTTGTTTCTTCAATCTTAATCTTAAAGTCGCTTGTTCCCGAAGCAGCCAGGGATACACTTCCCTGCCCTTGGTATATTCTCGCCAGAGGGTCATTCAATCCTTCTTGTGAACCCGGGAAATCTGCCTTTGGGTCATTGAGTGTCCAGTTGTAACTTACTTCAATACTTTCATCCCCGGAGTTTTGCAGTGTAAAGTGAAAATAAAAATATGATGATTCCTCATCATATTCGCAAAAGGCATCAATTATTTCTACCTCTTGATTGAATTCCGCTGCGGGAGAAGACATCAATACATCGTCCGGCTTAATGCTATTGTCAGTACAGCCAGTGATTACAAAAACAATCACAAAGGCGATTATTACCGGCAGTTTCTTCATTTTGTTTTGCCCCGCCAATACCCGGACTTACTTATAATAACGCAAATATAGCAAAAAGGTTGTGGTTAAAAATCAGAGATTGGCTTGCTTATTGAGGATTACTGCCTGGCAAGCACCCGCACATTGTCCTGGCGGCGGGTAATCTTCTTGCCATCCAGGTAATTGAGCAGCGGCAGCGAATACTTGCGGCTGAAGCCGAAAAGTGAGTTTATGTCCTGTATGGCTATCTGCCCGTTCTTTTCCAGAAAATCAATTACCGCCTGCTGGATCTCCTTATAATGCTCTTTTTCAAGAAGTATGCCATCCGGCAGTTCAACAAGTGTCTTCTGGCGCAGCATAAAGTGGATTATATCTGTGCTGCCGGGTATTTGTTCGTTTATTTCCTTGATTGTCGGCGGGCTGTTGCGTTTATTTTCAAACATACTGAGGATGTCTGCAACCATTTCTTCCTGCCCGGAAGAAGCCTGCGGCTTGTGCGATGCAAGAGCAACGGCATCTTTGGCATGTATTAACTCACCAGCATCCACCAGTGATATTACCATCTGGTTGAAAGCCTCTTTGGGCAGGTCAACCCGGCTTTGTAATATCGCCTGGGACAAACCCGGCTGCAACGGGTGAGCTTTATGCTCCTTGCGCAATGCCTTGAGAACCCCGTCTATCTGCTGCTGCCAGTGGTTTGAATCTATAATATGCAAACCGGCAACAACCAACCGGTTCTGGTCCGCCAGTTGTTTTATTTCCCTGTCTATCTCAGTTGTTGAAAAAAGGCTTTCCGCCAGAAAGCCTTTTTTATCGCTGTATTTTTTGCTGCTGACTTTTGTAAGTATGAGCTCTTCAAGTTCAAGGCTTTTCCTCCCCTCAAGGAAAGCGTGCGTTTCAGCAAGGTCTTTGGTTCTGTACCTGGCTGCCAGGGGATTCAATATAACGCCGCCGCCAATAGTAGCCGCCGGAGACTGCCGTCGTATTATAAACCGCTCTCCGATATAAGCCGAAACCTCCTGGTTAAAGCGCACCTGCGCAAAAGCAGGCCGCCTTGAGTAAAGGGATTTCTTGTCAAAGAATACAACCTTGCCCGGCAGTTCCTGTGTCTCCATGAAAAACAACAACTCGCTGTTATTTTTAACCGGATTTTCCAGCCTGCTGATAAGCCTTATTTCAACATCAATAATACGGCTGGTTCCGGTTTTATCCTTTACAACGACATCGCCGCGCTCTATGGCATCTTTCTTGACACCGGTAAGGTTAAGCGCCACCCGGCTGCCCGGCTGCGCTTTGTCTATGTGCTTCTTGTAGCTTTCAATAGAACGGATATGCGCCGGCTGCCCGCCAGGAGCTATAAAGACATCATCTCCAACGGCAAGGTTGCCGTTTGTCAGCGTGCCGGTTACCACCACCCCGCTGCCCTTCATGGTAAATACACGGTCCACCGGCAGGCGCGGCTTGCCGATATCTTTTCTTGCAGCAAGTTTCAACACCAGCTTTTCAATCTCCTGCTTGAGAAGAGCAATGCCGCTGCCGTTTTTCGTGCTTACCCTTATGATAGGCGAATCTTTCAGCCCGGTTTTAGACAATTTCTCGGCTATTTCCTTTTCCACCATGGACAGCCATTCCGGGTCTTCTGCCAAGTCTGTTTTATTGAGGGCGACGATGGCTTTCTTAATGCCCAGTAATTCCAGTATATGCACATGCTCTTCCGTTTGCGGCATCCAGCCGTCATCGGCAGCCACAACCAGCAAAGCGGCGTCAACACCTATCAGCCCGGGAATAACGTTGTGAATAAACTGCTTGTGACCCGGCACATCCACAATGCCTACTGTTTCGCTGGCGGAAACGGGCAGCCAGGCAAAGCCCAGGTCTATGGTCATGCCGCGCTTTTTTTCTTCCGGCAGCCTGTCTGGATCTATGGATGTCAATACTTTGATAAGTGAGGATTTGCCGTGGTCTATATGCCCGGCAGTGCCGATGGTTAACATGGCTATAAGTCCGTTTCTGCCGCCGCAGTTTTTATAATCCGCACCAAACTTTCGTCCAGCGAAGGCAGAACGCTGCGCATATCCAGCAGAATGGTATCGGCTTCAATCCTGGTTACAAGGGGCGGCTGCGCCTGCCGCAGTCTGGCGGTAAAGTTTTCTATTTGATATGGCGGCTTAACGGCTACTATCCTTGTGGGCAGCGTCTGGTCCGGCAGTGAGCCGCCGCCGACGGTGCTGCTGCCATCGCAAACCTCTGCCTTTATACCGGCTTCTTTAAGGCTAATGGCAACCGCCTGCGCCCTTGACTCTATCTCTTCAAGCCCGGCGGCTATCATTTTCCAGACGGGAATCTTATCTATGGCTTCTTTCTGTAAATAGTGTTTAACGGTAGCCCCCAGCGCCGCCGCCGTCATCTTGTCAATGCGTATGACCCGCATCAGGGGGTGTTTACGCAGTTTATTAATATATTCCTTCTTGCCCAGTATGATGCCCGCCTGGGGTCCGCCCAGCAGCTTGTCACCACTGAAACAGACGACATCCGCGCCTTCGGCAAGGGCTTCCTGCACGGTGGATTCGTGTTCCAGCCCAAAGTCCTCTGTATTCAGCAGGGCGCCGCTGCCAATATCGTAAACAACGGGCAGGTTATGTTTCGCCGCCAGCTTTTTCAGTTGGGCAACGCCAACCTCACTGGTAAAGCCGCGCAGGGCAAAATTGCTGCGGTGAACTTTCATAAGAAGTGCGGTATCGCCGTTTACGGCTTCTTCGTAGTCTTTTATATATGTCTGGTTGGTGGTGCCAACCTCCTTTAAGATAACACCGCTTTGCTGCATTATATCCGGCACGCGGAAACCGCCGCCTATCTGCACCAGCTCTCCGCGTGAAAGTATGGCTTCTTTGTTTCTTGCCATTACCACCAGTATCAGCAGCACGGCGGCGGCATTGTTGTTGACCACCAGAGCGCTTTCGGCGCCGGTGAGAGCGCACAGCAATTTCTCTGCCTCTACCGCCCTTGCGCCTCGTTTGCCGGTTGGCAGGTCATATTCCAGCCCGTAGAAATTACCGCTGATTTCCGCCAGCGATGCCACCGCCTCCTGTGAAAGCGGCGACCTTCCCAGGTTGGTATGCAGGACAACGCCGGTGGCGTTTATAACCGGGCTTTGAAAACCGGGCCATTGCTGGTTCAGGGATTTCTTTATTCGCCTGATTATCAGGTTTTCAGGGGGGCAGTTATCACCGCCGCTAACCTGCTTTCTAATATCCGCCAGTGTCTGCTGCGCCGCCTGGGTAACCAGCGCCCGTGTATATCTCTCTGTTTCAGGCTGGATTTGAACCGCCTCCAGGATTTTTTCCACCGAAGGCAGTTTGCGCAGTTCTTTGTTAATATCAGTATTCATACCAGTATAATTTGGCTTTTTGGCTTATCTAAAACCTGTCCGATTATAGCCGCCTCTTTGTCACCCGCTTGCCGGATGCGTTCAAGAAGAGCTTCCGCTTTTTCCGCCGGCACTGAAATCAGCAATCCGCCGGAGGTCTGGGGGTCGTTAAGGACGGCTGTTAAATCCTCGTTTATGTTTTTGCTGTTGTCCACCATACCGGCACGGAACTTCATATTGTCATACATGCCTGCCGGTATAAGCCCCTGCCCGGCAAACTCCAGGGTTTCTTCTATAAAAGGCACGCTTTTACAGTTAATTTCAATAGCCACCCGGCTGTTTTCAGCCATCTCGCAGGCATGCCCAATAAGCCCGAAGCCGGTAACATCGGTAGCCGCATTAACACCCACCTCCGTCATCGCGGCGGCTGCTTTTTCGTTCAGCCGCATCATCTGGCGGGTTACCCTTGCCTGCGTTTCAGCTTTAAGCATGCCGGCTTTTAAGGCTGTATTCAGGATGCCGGTGCCCAGCGGCTTGGTCAATATCAGCTTATCACCCGCTTTGGCGTTGCTGTTGGTTATCACTTTATCCAGATGGACAGTGCCGGTAATACACAGCCCGAACTTAAGCTCTTCGTCCCTGATGCTGTGACCACCAACCAGCGTAACTCCGGCTTCATTCAGCTTCTCCAGCGAGCCTTTCAGCATCTGTGTCATAATGGCTATATCCATCGTGTCGCTGGGGAAGGTGACGATATTCAAAGCCGTTACCGGTTTAGCCCCCATGGCATAGACGTCACTCAGGGAGTTGGCGGTGGCAATCATGCCGAAGGTATAAGGGTCATCGACAATAGCTGTAATCATATCTACCGTCTGCACGATAGCCAGCTCGCTGCTGAGCCTGTAAACGCCGGCGTCATCAGCCGGATTGATACCGACAATCAGGTTAGGATCATGCTGGCGCGGCAGGCACTTAATAGCTTCGTATAAGTCACCCGGACTTATCTTGGCAGCTCAGCCGGAATAGCGGGAATGTGCCGTCAGTTTTGCATCAGCATCAGTCAAAAAAGCCACCTCCTTTCCTGAACTTAACGGCGGAGGGGGAGGGAATCGAACCCCCCGCGGCAATTTGATTACCGCCAACGGATTTGAAGTCCGCAAGGCCCACCAGAGCCTATCCGCCTCCGGGTAAATTATATCACAATGCAGTCAGGCGGGTAATTTTCAGTTTTGAAACGCAGTTATAACTATTATAGTATCAGCATTTCTTATATGTCAATAAAAAAATAATTATAGCAGCACCAAGGCTGATGTTGCCTGCGCCCTATGGAAAGTAGCGGCGGGGAGGTTATTCTTCAGTCAGCGCGCCTTTTTTATAGCTGCCCAGAATCTTTATCACAGAGGCTGTTTTTTCCAGTTGCTTTAAAGCCCTCTGCGTCTGCGGAGCGGCTAACCCCTTTTCCAGGTCAATATAGAAGCTGTATTTCCAGGTGCGCCCGATTACCGGGCGAGATTCTATCTTGGAAAGGTTTATGCCTTCGTCGGTGAAGCATTTGAGGCACTGGTTCAGGCTGCCGGGGGTATCATTAGCCTGTATCACCAGGCTGGTCTTATCAGCGTCTTCGGCATAGGTGGGATTCATAGAGATAGTCAGAAAACGGGTATAGTCTTTCTTGATGCCGATATCACGGGACAGTATCTGCATGCCGTATATCTCTGCTGCCAGGCTGCTGGCAATGGCGGCGGCATCGGTCAGGTTTTCTTCTTTTATCATCCTGACGCTGCCGGCGGTGTCATCGGTTTCAATGCGCAAAATACCGGGGTGTTTTTCCAGAAAATTGTGCGCTTCGGTCATCGCCATCGGGTGGCTATAGACCTCTTCTATATCCCCCATCTTAACGCCCGGCAAAGCCAGCAGGTTAAGCGACATCTTCAGATAGACCTCGCTGGTAATCCTGGCGTCATATTTCAGCAGCAGGTCATAGTTCTCCAGAAAAGAGCCGTATAGAGAGTTCTCTATGGCAATAACGCCGTAGTCTGCCAGCCCCTTTTTCAGATCTTCAAAGACCTGTTGAATAGTATCGCTTTCTATTACCTCAGAATCATCCGGAAATATCTTTCTGGCAACGATGTCGTGAAAAGAACCGCGCGCTCCCTGAATTGAAATCTTTACCATTTCAAGCCCCCTTTTTAACCCCGAAAAGTGTTTTATCAGGCAGGCTTTATGATAAGCCCTTAACGCCCGAAATACAAGATATAAACTATATTACCATTTGTAAATCATTGACTTTTCAAAACTTTAGTGGTAGCTTGAAGATAGTGAGGTGCGAAAAATATTTGGATTTCGCATCCGCCAAGCTGGCAAAAGGAGATGCATGATGAAGCTGATTTTTTCTTTGTTATGCCGCAGGTTTTTTCCTTGTCAAGGCTCCTCGCTGGTATGGGGTGGTGAGTAACAGATAGTAGAGTATCAGCGCGGAGCGGAGGAAGGTTCTTGAGCTCCTCGTATTTAGGACTCCCGTTTAAGATGGAGACATCTGGTTTGTAAACCAGGCGGGAGGAGTAGGGAACGAAAATAACGGGCTTCGGAATATAATTCCGAAGCCCGTTTTAATTAACGGGGCACGATTATTTTGTTACCTGCCGGTTATAAGCGACCACAGCGAGGATATAAACCTCAACCCTCCGAAGCCTACCGGAAGCTCCAGCTCATCCCTCTCGTTGGCTCTCATGGCGTTTATTTTATCCGCCTGCGGTTTCAGGCGCGCCAGTTCTTCTTCGCCGCCGCCCTTTTTGTATATTCCGCCAATTTGTTTCTCTAAATCCAAGGCGGTTTGCAGGCGCCACTGCTGCGTTTCAGACATCTTTTCTGTAATAAGCCCGTATTTTGCCTTCAGTTTGGTTAAGCGCAGGATAGCTTCGTAGGTGGTATCCATAATCTGGTCTCTCGTCATCCAATTGGTTTCATAATTCAGGGTATAGCGCCAGCTTGGTTTCGCCAACGCCTGCCGGTGTTCTTCCAGAGACCTGAACAGCACCTTGTAGCCGTATTTTTCCGGCTGCTCAAAACCGATGCTGCCGGGGTCTAAAAACGGCGCCAATGGCCCGATGAACAGGGTAATACGCTTGTCTCCGTTGAATTTTTTCAGCAGGTGTTCACAGTAATCAATGGTTTCCATCACGGATTGCGGTGTCTGGTGGGGAATGCCAACCATGAAGAATATGTCTATGCGCCCGCAGCCAACAGCCAGCGTATCGGCAATCATGCGCTCCATATCCTCGTTGGAATATGGCTTGCCGGCTTTCTTTCTTATTTCCTCATCGTGCGTTTCAGGTGATATTTCAAGGCAGAAATCAGAACAGGCGCGGCTCAGTTTTTGCAGAAACTCTGCCGGGGCAGGGCTGAAAACCTCCAGCATAAGCTGGTTTTTTACCTTTTTTTCAGCCAGAATATCCAGCAGCTCATTGGCGAACTTGTCTCCCGGCTGGCGCATATCACCCAGAACAAAAACGGGTCCGCGGCTGAATTTGCCAACGCTTCTTATATCACGCGCCACCGCCTGCGGCGAACGGGAAAACGGTTTTCTGGCGGTTGAGGAATGTCTTGAAGGCAGCATGAGAGCCGCCGCAGATAACACAGTTGTGGTTGCAGCCGCGGCAGGTAAAGACAGCCGTTACCGGATAGCGCAACCAGCCCTTGAAAGGCACCACGCTTGTTAAATCCCTGTGGCGGATAACAGAACGTATCATACCCTGATAGTGGTCTATCATCACGTTTTCTATGCTATCAGGAACATGTGAAAACTCGTTTTCAATAATATCACCTTCGCTGTTTTTCCACGCCAGGTTGGGCACATCTTTTAACGGTGCGCCCTTCTTAACGGCTTCTAGAAGCTGCCTGTTCGGCTCTTCGGTGGAGTCTCCGCGCAAAACAAAGTCTATCTCTGAATGTTCAAGCAGCTCTTTATAGAAATACGAGGAAGAAAAGCCGCCGAAGACAATCTTTGCCTGCGGGTGGTATTTTTTAACTATCTTGGCAATTTCAACCGAGCCGTGGGCGTGCACCATCCAGTGCAAGTCAATACCGAAAATATCGGCATCCAGTTTTTTTATAAACTTCTCTGCGTCAAATTTTTCGTCCTTAAGCATGCGCCAGGCAATGTTTACAATCCGCGCCTTGTAACCGGCTTTTTCAACGTATTCGGCAATGCTGGTAAGCCCGAAGGGATACATCTCAAACACCGGAGTTGCCGGCACCAGGTCACTTACCGGACCGTAGAGCATGGTTTTCCTGCGGAAGTCATAGACATGCGGCGCATGTAAAAGAATCAGATCGCTTCGGGACACTTAATACCTCCCCCGGAATATTATTTAATTGCCGTATGAATACTGACGGCGCCGAAAAACAGGCGCTTAAAGCTAACCCTGCCAAAGCCCGCCCGCAACAGTTTTTCTTTCAGTTCCTCCGGCGAATAGTAGTTCACCGAAGAATCCACCAGGTAGCCATATGCCGCCCGGTTGCCGGATAGCAGCCAGCCCAGCCAGAAAACAAAGCCACGCAGGTAAAGGTGGTTCAGCTTTCTTATAAGCCATAGCTTCGGCTGGCTGGTTTCAATTACAACAAACCTGCCGCCGGGCTTTGTTACCCTTAAAACCTCGGCGATATGTTTTTCCGCCGCCGGATTTTTATATGTCATGTTACGAAAGGCAAAAGAGCTGCCGATACTGTCAAAATTATCCGCCGGAAAGGGCAGATTGGAGACATCGCCACTTACAAAAAGCGGCATTTTCTCATCTGCCAGCCCTCTGGCTTTCTCTTTTGCTATTTCCAGCATACAGGGGCTGAAATCAACCCCTGTAATTTCCGTGTTTTCGGCTGCCTGTTTTGCCATCTCCAGGATTAAATCCCCAGTGCCACAGCCTAAATCCAACACTTTTTTTGGATTACCCGCCAGACATTCTGCCGCTGCCTGCCGCCGCCACCCGGCATCCATGCCAAAGGTCATTATGCGGTTTATAAGGTCATAACGACGGGGGATATCGGCATATACCTTATGCAGAAACTGCCGCCGGGCAACTACTCTGGCATTATCAGCCATTTATAAAACTCTGTCTAAAATATAGCCTATGCCCAGAAGCAACTGCGTTAGAAGCACCACCATCACGTTACTAGCCATAGCAGATATAAGTTTACTTCTATCGTCATATTGCATAGCGCCGCGCACAGCCTTTACGGCAAGCGGTATTGTCAGCAGGGCTATCAGGCAGTAAACCGGCATTGTGCCGACTATCACAAAGCTGATAATCCAGATATAAACCGCCGCCGTTACCAGCGCATAGAATATAGCCGCCTTTGATTTACTGATAAATATGGGCAGCGTACGGCGTCCGAATTTTATATCGGTCTCGGCATCCGGGAACTCATTTAAAAGCAACAGATTATGCACCAGAAAACCCGAAGGCACCGAGGCGATAAAGGCATGCAGCGTATATTCGCCGGTCTGGATAAAATACAACCCCAGGATGGGCAATATGCCTAATCCCAGACCGGGCGCCCATTCGGGCCAGCCCATCTTGAGGATAAAGGGGGTATATAGCACTATACAAAGGGCGGCAACTATTATTAGCGGCAGTAAAAGCCACCCTTGAATAATAGAGAAATAGATACCGATGGGTATAATCACTATCAGGGTGCCCAGCCCCAGCATTAATGCCTGTTTAAGCGTAATCAAGCCGGTTGGTATAGCGCCGCTGCCGCCGCTGAAAGGGGTTCTTTCAATGGTTTTATCCAGCCCGCTTTTATAGTCTGAATAATCATTAAGGGCATCTACGCTTATATGAGCCAGCAGCAATCCGAACGACGCCAGCAAGGCATAACCCCAGTGAAAAGAGCCGTCATAATACCAGGCTATACTGCCGCCCAGAATTGCCAGCACCAGAGACAACAGCAGAAAGGGCGCCCGAAGAACTATAAGCCACTTCTTCAACATAAAAACTCTCCTTTAGGAAAACTAACCAGGGCAATTAAACAAGGCACGACAAACGGGATTTAATGCTTATTCCCCGGCTGCTTGTTTAATTTTACTTCATCACCCACCTTGGCGTTGAGCAGAGAAGCAGCGTTGCCGCCCTTCAGGCAGATTTCCATATAGCCGCCGGAGCCAACCAGGGCAAGCAGCCCGCTGCCTTCGGCATAGGTGCGCACTATTCCAGAAATGAGCCGTCCGCATGCGTCAATCGTGCCCACCTGGTCAGCCGGCGGCAGGTCGTCGTTTTTTATATCGGTAATCAGGTTGCCGAAATTGTCTATATGAATGATATGCCCCACCAGCGCGCCGTTGGGTCTTTTTTCCGGTCTGGGTATCGGCAGCATTACCACTGATTCCTGTGGTTCTCCAAAATCCACCGGCGGAAAGCCAAGCGAAAGCGCCGCCGCCACCGGCGCGAAGACATCACGCCCGTGAAAAGTAGGGCTAACCGGTGACCGCCAGAACCTGGGATTGCTTATATGCACCACTTCTAAAGACTCTCCCGGTTTAGTCTTGCCATTTATGGAATATTTACCCGGTTCGGTTACTGTTTCGTTAAGATAGCTCTGGACAACATAGCTCAGCACACCGTTATCCGGGGCAACAAAGGTGCCATGATTGGTTCTTAATATAATCGCCTGGCGCTCGGTGCCGACACCGGGGTCAACCACTACCAGGTGAATCGCCTTCTTGGGCAGATAACGGTAAGCCGTGCTGAGGATAAAGGCTGCCTGGGTGATATTCTGCGGTTTGATGGTATGGCAAATATCAACAAGCCTGGCTTCGGAGTTGATATCCAGTATCACCCCTTTCATTTCCGCCACACAGGCGTCCATGTAGCCAAAATCAGACGTCAGCGTTACTACAGTTCCCATATTACACCATATACTTGAATACTAAATCCCCGGATACTAGCTATATGCCAGCATGAGCAACGAAATGGTAAGGAATAGAACCACCAGCGCGATTGTAAACTGGAACAGTGTCTTTTCCAGCCCGCGCTTGGTGCGATAGACGGTATCCGCCTGCCCAAAGATGCCGCCCAGTCCGCCGCCCCTCACCTGGAGCATAAGCACTGCTACCAGCGCCACCGAAAGCACCATCTGAGCTATCGTTAAATAGGTAAGCATATCTTATTTTTCTCCCAGCTTATTTTTAAGTAACTCAGCCGCCAGAGCAGGATTGACCCGCCCCCGCGTCTCCTTCATCATCTGTCCTACCAGAAACTTTAGCGACTGCTCCTTACCGGCATTGTAATCCGCTACTGCGTTCGGATTTGATTGTATAACCTTTGCCGCTACCTGCTCAATCTCCGCGCTGTCGCTTATCTGGCTTAATCCTTTTGCTTTTATTATATCATCGGCATTACTGCCGTTTGCAAACATTTCTTCCAAAACGGATTTCATCGTCGCCGCATTAACCGTGCCGGCTGCATTAAGCGCCAGCAGGCACGCCAGTCTTTCAGGGCTGACCTTAACCTCAAATCCGGTGATGTCTATGCTGTTGTTATTTATTATACGACTTACTTCACCCAAAAGCACGTTACCGATAGATTTGGCTTTTTCCGGCTGCGTAAGTTTTTCCATCTCTTTTGTTTGCAGACAACACTCAAAGTAGTCTGCCATTGCCCGTGAAGCTGTCAGTAAATCAGCGTCATACTGCGAAAGCCGAAAATCTTTCATAAACCTGTCGCGGCGGGCTTCCGGCAGTTCCGGCAGTTTTGCCCTTATCTCTTCCACTTTCTCACTTGTGAACATCATCGGCGGCAGGTCCGGCTCTGGAAAATAGCGGTAATCATGGGCGTATTCCTTGCTGCGCTGGGAAACAGTCTTGTTTTCAGCCTCAACCCAGCCCCGTGTCTCCTGTTCAAGCCTGCCCCCTTCGCCCAGCACCTTGCGCTGTCTTACGGCTTCGTATTCCAACGCCTTGTGAACCGCCTTGAAGCTGTTCATATTTTTGACTTCTATCTTCGCCAGAAGTTCCGTGCTGCCTTCGGGGCGGATGCTTATGTTGGCATCGCAGCGGAAGCTGCCCTCTTCCATATTGGCAACGGAAACACCCAGATAGCGCAATATGCTGCGCAGCTTTATAAGATACTGGCGCGCTTCCTCCGGCGAACGCAAATCCGGCTCGCCGACAACTTCCATAAGCGGCACGCCGGAACGGTTGACATCCACCAGGCTGAATGATTCCCCGCCTTCGTTGCGGTGCAGCAGCTTGGCGACATCTTCTTCCAGATGAACACGTGTTACGCCTATCTTTTTCTTTTCGCCGTCAATATCTATATTAAGCCAGCCCTTGTTGCCAATGGGGGCGTCAAACTGCGAAACCTGATAGCCCTTCATTAAATCCGGGTAGGGATAGTTCTTGCGGTCAAACTTTGAATAATCCGAAACAGGGCAGTTCAAAGCCAGCGCCGTCATTATGGTAAATTCAACCGCCTGCCGGTTTACCGTCGGCAGCACGCCGGGCATACCCAGGCACACCGGGCAGACGTGGCTGTTAGGGGCTGCATCTGTATAGTCCGTGCCGCAGCGGCAGAACATCTTGCTGGCTGTATTAAGCTGGGCGTGAACTTCCAGCCCGATTACGGTTTCGTAATTCATAATAAATAATTGTGATTGAATAGACTAGCAAGTATAGCAATTATTCGTAATAGCTGGCAAGAAGCAAACATCTTGCGGATTAATAAACACTGTTTCTTGTGTTATAATTATGTTGTTATGGGGATATAGCTCAGCTGGGAGAGCGCTGCGTTCGCAATGCAGAGGTCGGGGGTTCGAATCCCCCTATCTCCACCACCTTTCAATTATTATCTTCTCTTATTTCAGCAAACAGGTTAAAGTGTTATAATTCTAGCAAACTTAAGGAGGGATTATGGCTTATTCAGCACCGCCGGAAATGAAGATTGACACCGCTAAACAATATTCCGCTACCATTGAGACAGAGAAAGGCAAGCTGGAACTGGAGCTTTTTGCCGCAGATGTTCCGTTGACGGTTAACAACTTTGTGTTTCTGGCAAAAGATGGCTTCTATAACGATACGACATTTCACCGCGTTATACCCGGTTTTATGGCGCAGGGCGGAGACCCCACCGGTACCGGCAGGGGCGGACCCGGCTACAGGTTTGCGGATGAATTCACCGAACACACCCACGAAACCGGCTCCTTATCAATGGCTAATGCCGGTCCCGGCACAAACGGCTCGCAGTTCTTCATTACCTATGCCCCCCAGCCCCATCTTAACGGACATCACTCTGTCTTCGGCAAGCTGACAAGCGGAATGGACGTGCTTACAACAATCACCAATGGGGACAAGATAACAAAGATAACAATAGAAGAGAAATAGCCCTATTTAATTATTAATCCCCGGGAGTTGTATTACTTTCCGGGGATTAATAATGATCATACCAGTATTGAGGTTTTACGGCAGTATCGATGATAGCCCATACCCGTATTGCAAAGCTGGTAAGCTGAGCTAGAATCATCCCTGCAAACATAATCGTGGAGAACTCACTCTCGGCATAGATAAAAGTTGTTGAAGTTAGTGTATGACCGGACAAAAAGAATATAGAATAAAATAACACCGATAAGAATATACTAGCTGATATTGCTATCCAGAATTTCTTTCCATCCCGCTTGTAAGTATATAACCAAGTCCAAAAGCTTAATATCACAGCGAGTATAACCGATACGGTTTTGCTTTTTGCGCTTACACGGGCAAGCGAAACCCCGCATTTTACACAAACTTCAGCTAAAGAGCTGACTCCACTGCCGCAATTCTGACAATAGCTATTACCTTTTGGCGGAGCTACTCCGCATGAAATACAAAACTTTGAGTTTGGCTCAAGGTCTTTACCACAGTTTCTACAAAACATGGATGCCATAAATAAATATTCCTGAGCTATATGCTATTTCATATGTTGGCGTGTGTCAATGCTTTATCGGGTGAAAGCAATTGGCTATCTCACGATGAAGAGGGCTATCAGGCAGAGGGCGGCTATGGGGGGTAAAGCCGGCATCGGCTTGCCTTTGAGGATAAGCGCCTGTATCAGGTAAGCGGCAACGATACCAACAAGGGCGAAGCCTGCCACCAGCAGGGCGCTGCTAAAGCCATAGGCGAAATATACAGAAGAAGCCAGCAGCACCGGAAAGCCGATGTCTCCGCCGCCAAGTATGGAAAAGTCTCTATCAGACGGCTCTTTTTCAGCCATTTCGGTAACGGATTGCGCTTCCAGGCTGTCTTTCCACTCCGAAGCGAAGCGGGGAATGAAGAAAGCCGGCAGGGTATTTATTTTAGACATGCTGTTAGCCAGCCATAGCATATAGCCGAAACGGACGGCGAAAAAGTCATAAACAGCGATAACGCCCAGCAGTATCATCGCCTGCCAGGGTATTATCAGCCGCCCGAAGACAGCCCCCAGGCTTGCCATCGCCAGCAGCATCATCAGGTTATGCAGCCAGATTCTGGGCGTAATCAGCCACAGCAAACCCACCGCCACGGCAACCCCCAGCGAAACAGCAAGCGGCGTCCAGAATACTAAGGCTATAAAAACCCCCCAGCCAAAAAGAACGGCAAAGATGACCCTGAATACCTTTTTCAGCGCCCACATCGGGATGAAATATAGAATCAAGCCCACCGCTATTATCACGGCAAAGAAATAAAGAAGCTGCGGCACAAGCGCTGTCCAAAAGGGCGTTGTTGTGATTATCACATCACCGGATGTAGCGGTTGTTGTTATTGGATCTGACGGCAATATTGGTATGATTTCAGGGTTGCCCTGCGGCGCAACGTATATATTATTATCTTCCAGAAAAGGGTTCATGCGGCTGACAATAAAGAGGGCAACTGACTGCGTCAGGACAAAGAAAAATACCGCCCAGTGCGCCGGTTTGATTTTCAGAAGTTTCCTGATATTCATAACTGCAGATTAATCCGCCGTTATTCTAGCACTTATCGGGGTAAAGCGAAAAGGCAGGCTACTCTTCGCTGTCCAGCTCTACGCGTTTCAGTACGTCCAGCTTAACAGCGCCCACCTTGCGATAAACTTCGGTATATTCTTTCTTAACGCCGTCCACCATCAGCAGGTCGCCTTCTACGGATATGCCAAAGAGCCGCTCGTTTTCCTTCAGATACGGCAGGATTACTTCCCAATCCGCCGGTTTCAGTTCAAAAAACCTGCCGCCGTTCAACTGGTCTTCCACCACCCGCTTATGGGGGTCTCTTAAATATATTGCGCCGCCGGAAGCCAGCGAAAACAGGTTGGAGCCGGGGTATGGTGTGGGCTGTTCCACAACCTTGCCCTTTTCATCAAACCGGATGCCGTTCATAATAACAAAGCCGCCGCCTTTAAGCGGATTGCCCGCCATAAAGGATTCCGCCAGGTAGTCAAGGCAGGTGCCGTTTATAACCACGCGCGGCTTGCCGCCGGCGTTTATGAGGGGACGCCCGGCAGCGTTACCCATAATATACACCTTGCCGCCCTTGGCGCCATACATAAATGTCTGCCCCACGTCCCCATAGATAACCAGCTTGCCGCGGTTCATAATCTGCCCCACCTGATCCTGGGCGTTGCCGTGAACGGCAATCTCCAGCCCGTCTATACCGGAAGCCAGATAATCACCAGAGCTGTCGTATGCATCTATACGGACACCTTTTGTTTCCTTGCCCAGACCGCAGCCGCAGAAGCGCTGCCCTTTGTAGCCGTAACAGATAAAGCGCCGCCAGCCCAGTTCATAGGCAGCGCATATCAGGCGGGCGTCGCAGTCTTCGCCTTCGGGCGGGAACTCTTTGGCGTTCAGGACAAGTATTTCTTCGCCTTCGCCGGGCGCGCGCAGGCTGTTTTTTAAACTCCGGTCTATATAACGATAGCCGCCTTTTGAGTTTTGTTTAAAGTTGGGGCAAGCAGCAAAAATCTGCGTCAGGCTGCCCCTTATAAGCTGCAATACCGAGCTGCGCTTTTTGTTTCCGGTATCAAAGGGGCTGTCATTCAGCCGCGTTAAAGCGTCAATGGCTGCCGCCCTGCCGGTATCGCTTTCAGCAGCCTGTTTCACAAGTTGCCTGCAAAAGCCGTCAAGCTCTGCATAATTCCATTTTTTAATATTGCTCTGGCAGTATTCCACTGCGTCTTTACCGGCGGGGATTGAAATATCCGCCGTATTATTTAAATCTGTTTTTATATCAAGGTGCTTACGGTTATCCGGCAGCTTTACGGCTTCACCGAACTTGTTGGCGCAGGTAAGGCGTTTTGAGCCGTCTCCCCTGCCGGAATCCGAAACGGTAAAGATAAAAGCGCCGCCGTCTGTGGCGCTGCCGCCGCGGCAGTTCCAGTATTTGTCTGCAATGGGGCAAAAGCGGCTGTCTTCCGCCGCCAAACTTTGAAGAGTGGCGTCTATTGCCTGTTTTTCAGAGCATATAAGCCCTATCTGCACCTCTCCGTCCTGCAAGGCAAAAACCTGCGGGCGCAGCATTGCTGTATCAGTGATGCCGATAAGTTGCAAATTACCCTGCGAAACATCATTTCTGGCTATAATAAAAAACCAGGGTCCGTCCGGAGAAGTACCCGTATGCGCGGACTGGATATACCTGTAAACGTGCTGTTTTTCCGGCGGTAACTGGTCAAAATCATATTCGCCGGTGGGCGCCATCGCCTCTATAACGTATTCCAGCGGATACTCAAGCGTTCGGCTCCATAAATCAAGAAGCTGCACCGAAACCTCTGTATCCGTCAGGAACTGCGGATAGGTATTGTGCTGCCTTAGATATTCGCTGAGGCTGTGATAGTTGGCGAAGTCTCCGTTATGCACCAGCGCTTCATGCATGCCGCAGAAGGGATGCGCCCCGCCCGGATGCCAAACCTTGCCTTTTGTTGGATAGCGCTGGTGGGCAATCCAGCCGTGAGCCTTGAAATCCTCTAGTAAATAATACTGGGTGATGTGTTCGGCATAGCCGACCAGTTTCAAGACCATCATATTGCGCCCGTGAGAAAGCACAAACGCCTGTTTTTCTCCCAGAGAGGCGTAAAACTGTTGATTGATACGATAAGAATTCTGATGTATGAATTCATCTTCCGCCTTGCGGGTATCCATGTCCTGAAGCCCGTTTTCGGCTATAAATTTTTCTAATATATCTTTTTTGACACGCACAAAGTAACGCCAGACATCCGGCGGCTTTACTTCCAGCCCCTTTATCTGCCGGTAATCATCAACGGTGGGAATGCGCTCTGATTTATACACGTCCAGATATGGCGTTATGAAAGAGGTTTCCACATCCTTGCGGCAGTTATTATCAAGCAGGGCAATCTGCAACAGGTAATGGCTGTCCAGCACCTCCCGGCTTACCCCCAATCCCTCTGGCGTCAGCCCGACGGCGGCGATACCGCCGCCCTTGCCGTTGCCCCTGTTGTGCATCTGCACCGATGGTTCGTATATATGGCGTCCGCTTACCGGTATGGAAGCGATAAAGCCGGTAACACCACAACCGCCCTCTTCGGCGGCTTTAACCGCAGACACGTTGCCCTGCGGCAGCCCGGCTCTTGAGTTTATTATTTTATCTATAATACTATTATGGCGGTTACTGCTCATATTGCCGCCTCTCTTCTTCATCAAGATAATCAAGGTGAACCAGCAAATCCGAACGCCCCACCAGTTCACGGATGCTGCGCATGCCAAGCTGTCTTAAAAGCTGGCACCACTGCTTGCGCCACGCCATATACATATTGACGATACGCTGTTCGGTCCATTCTTCGCTTATCATATGCCCCAGTTCGGGGTCTGTGGAAGCAATGCCGCGTGCGCAGCCGCGCCCGCTTTCACAGTTACCGCAGCGAACACATTCCATCGCCACCATTTCTGCAGTGCCGATGACAACACCGTCCGCGCCCATTGCGATTATCTTGGCGACATCCATTGCGTTACGCACACCGCCGCTGGCAATCAGGCAAACTTCGTCACGCACGCCCTCCGCTTTAAGAAACGCATGTACCCTTGGAATGGCGTATTCAATCGGCATGGCGATGTTTTTCTTGGCGATATCCGGGGCTGCCCCCGTGCCGCCATAACTGCCGTCAAAGTGGATTATGTGCGCCCCGGCGTAATAACTGCCGACAGCAACCATATCTGAATCCGTAGGCGTAGAAACCTTTACCGAAACCAGTGTTTTCGGGTTGACTTCTTTTATCCAGTCCACGTGTTTTTTATGGTCTTCCACCGAATAAACACTGTGGAACGGGAAGGGTGAAAAGAGGGCATTGCCGACTACCGTCTGCCTTAAAGCGGCAACTTCCGGGGTTACTTTATCCCCCAGCAGATGCCCGCCCAAACCCGGCTTGGCGCCCTGCGCATACTTGAACTCTACCACCGGCGCATACTGGATGGTTTCTTCCCGAACACCGAAAAGCCCGGTGGCTACCTGCGTTATAACATTATTGGCATATGGTACCAACGCCGGCGGATAGCCGCCTTCGCCGGTGCAGGTCAGCGTATTTAAGCGCATCGCCGCCCGCGCCCGCCCCACAATTACGTTCAGTGAGGTTGAGCCGAAAGACATGCCGCCGCCGTAAACCGGCAGGGCAATTGTTCTTTCCGGTCTGCCGTCGCCACGCTTGTTTAATGTAATACTGGTATCTATTTCCGTATCGTCTATATCAATATAATCATCTGGTTTTGTATTTTTGAAGCGTATCTTGTCAAAACCGCCGCCGGAATTACCCAGACTAAACTCTAAATCTGTTTCCGGCAGGCTGCCATATTCCGCCATCCACCAGTGCGCCAGCAGCATTTCCGCCGGCCAGCGGTAATCTCCAAGCGTTTCCAGAAGCGGGTTGGGGCGCAGTGTCAGCGCCTGTTGCGGACACCTTTCAACACAAAAATAATCCTTGCCCTTGCACTCAAAGCCAACGCACCTGTCCTCTTTTGGGCGCAGTGTCTGTGAATAAGCGGTATATCTGGGGTGAACCCCATGAGGGCAAAGCTCTGCGCACAGCCCGCAGGAAATGCAGTCTGCGCTGCGCCGTATTATATATTTGCCGATGGCGTTACGGAAGCGTGAAGGGGTTTGGATAACCTGCGGCAATTCCCCTGCTGTCTTTTTACTGTTCATAATTAAAGAATGCCCTTTACTTTTCTTTCGCCGAATATAGGCGCAAAGCTTTCTTTTTCCAAATCCTCAAACCACATTGAACGCCCCACCTCTCCGCGCAGCCTTCTGGCTTCACGGATACCCATAGCCCCCATAACCTCAAGAAGCTGGTTTTGCCATGCGCCGATGAGGTTGACGATGCGCTGCCGCCCCCAATCCGCCCTGATTTTGCCCATTTTTGCCGGGCAGCTTTTATCCTGCCGGCAGCGTTGGCACAGGCGGCACTCAAGGGCTAACAGAAGCGGGTTATCTACTGTTATGGCGTCTGCGCCGCAGATAATGGCTTTTGCCATATGTTCCGCCATGGCGATACCGCCGGAAAACAGCAGGTTCAGCTTCTGACGAATACCTTTTTCCACCAGCGCCAGGTGGACTTCTCTTATCATCTCTTTCAAAAAACGTGGCTGCGGCGTATCAAGCTCATTACCGCCAACATCGGCGTTGAAGTGCAGTGTGTCTATATCCATTTGCGCCAGTTCCACCGCTCGTGACGCCGCTTTATCATTCAGCCGGACAGACACGGAAATAAACACTTCCGGGTTCGCAGTGCGGATTTCTTTTACCGCAGCTTCTACCCCACAACCGTCTGCCAGCTCTATCATACGGCTGTTTTTTATAATTTCATTATAGTTATTGTAATTATCCGCGTTCAGGCAGGGTATTAGACTCTTTGCATAGGGTTTTAACGCTTCGCTGTAGTCTTCCGGGTCTATAAACATCATCGTGCCAAGCTCGTTGGCTGCCATTGCCATCGCCAGCAGCACGTTTTCGCTTAAAATACCGAATTCCGGCTTTCTGAAAAGCAACGGCAGCGGCACTTCCAGTAGCGGCGGCGTCTCTGAAACCAGAGACATATCATCACCGAACTCCAGCCGCAGCGGGCGGCGTGAAAGTTCAATGGTGGTGTTTATATACTCCCTGCCGTGAATACCATCCCGCGTAGGTCTTACGATTTCAGACATATCGGTCCACATTGAATCAAAGCCCATGCCCACAAAAGGGCCCCGGTAACCGGCGCCGGAAACCGGTATGCGCCCGGTCTGCGCCTGTTTCCAGGTCTGTTCAATAATATCCGCCTTCCAGTAATCACCACCCAAGGTGCGGTATTCCGGGTTTATAACACGGGAGAATATACCTCGTGTGCATTCCTGCACACAACGAAAACAACTCTGGCAATCATAAATATACTGCGGTTCCCGCATTTTGCTGACATGTTTGCGGCTGGTTTTAAAAACATCGTAAACACACTTCTTTTTAACGCAATCGCGGCAGCTGCCGGCGCAATCCTCACGGAATTCCACGGTGGTAAAATGACCCACCGGCGGAAAACGGGGAGGGGTTTCTTTGGTTGTAATGTGATATTTCTTTGGCATTTAAGCCTCCGCTTAAGCCGCTTCCGGGCGCGGTATAAGACCGGCGGATTCAACAATTTCGCCGACTTTGCCTTCATTTTCAATAGCCATTATATGCACGCCGCTGACGCCTTTTGCATTACGCAGTTCAGCGATGGTTTCCAGGCAGATTTTAATACCCTCTGCGGCAGCTTTCTCTCTGGGCACGCCTTCCATCCGCCTGATAACTTCATCCGGGATATCCATACCGGCGACATTGGCAGCCATGTATTTTGCCATGCGGGCTGATTTAAGGGGGGTAACTCCGCCCAGAATATACGCTTTTTCGGTAAGCCCTTCCTCATGCGCCATTTTAAGCCATTCCTTAAAGCGAGGCAGGTTATAGATACACTGCGTCTGGATATACTGCGCGCCGGCTTCTATCTTCTTTGCCAGCCTGATTACACGGAATTCAAAGGGGTCTGCGAACGGGTTAGCAGCCGCGCCGATAAACATCTGCGGCGCGCCGTTAAGCTCAAAACCGCTCATATCTTTGCCTTCATCACGCATTGTTTTAACCATGCGTAAAAGGTGCATTGAATCTATATCAAAAACGTTCAGCGCGTCCGGCTGGCTGCCAAATGCCTGGTGGTCTCCCGAAAGGCAAAGCATATTTTTTATACCCAGCGACCAAGCGCCCATGATATCAGACTGCAAGGCGATGCGATTGCGGTCCCTGGTAACCATTTGCAAAATCGGCTCCAGCCCCATCTTTTCCAGATGAACGCAGGCAGCCATGCTGGACATCCTGACGATAGCCGTCTGGTTGTCTGTTACGTTTACCGCATCCACGCAACCCTTTAGTAGTTTTCCTTTTTCAATAATAACTTCGGCGTTTGCGCCGCGGGGCGGTCCGCATTCAGCCGTAACGGCAAATCCGCCGTTTTCTAAAACACGCTGGAGATTGCCCTTTTTGTCTTCGTTCATACCACCAGGTCCTCTCTGGACAGCTTGCGGGGTCCGCCGGCGCCGCTTGGACGCCAGTCATTAGGCTCAATATAATGCCTTATATTATCCATCTGCCCCAACGCCTTCAGCCTGTCTATAATAAGCTGCCAGGCACAATCTGTTTCGGGGTCAACTTCACACTTGCCGTTTTGTGAGCCGCCGCAGGGTCCGTTAAAAAGCTTCTTGGCGCAGCGCGTTACCGGACAAACGCCGCCGTATGTCGCCAGCTTACAATCACCACAGCCGGAACATTCCTCTACAAAAAGCCCCGGTTTTTCCAATATGCCGATGAAGGTGGTATTGACGCCGGGGATAACCGGCGCTTCGGCGAAACGGCTGGCGATATCCTGCACGCCGGCGCCGCAAGCCAGAGACAAAACAGCATTGTTGCGCGCAATTGCCGCCGCCGCTTCCTGTATGAATTCATCTTCGCACTGGCGTTCAACGGTAAGTTCTTCAATTTCAATTTTCTTGCCGTCTTTTTTGAAAGCCAGCCGCAGGGCGGAAGCAAGAACGGCAACTTCGTCTTCGCCGCCGGCAAAGCAGGTCTTTACACAGGTGCCGCAGCCCAGTATAAGCAGTTTGTCATACTGCGCCACGCTTGCCTTAATTTCGGCTAACGGTTTCTGTTCAGCAACTATCATGGCTTAACTCCATTAGTGTATATTAAAAGCTTTGAAACAGTGTTTCTGTTGCTTTATGCCGCCGGGTTGCGCCCCAGTTGTTTCAAAACCTCCAGAGTATCATCTATAGCCTGTTTTACGGCTTCCGCATCACCGGCAGAGACATTAAATAACGCCAACCGCCGTTCACCAAGCCCAATCTCATCCAGCAGTTTTTTAAGCCTCTCAACCCGCTTTTTAGCCCTTTTGTTACCACTGATATAGCGGCATTCGCCCTCTGGGCAGGCAAAAACCGCCACCGCATCCGCGCCGGCTTCAAAAGCCCGCAGCAGATAAACATCCTTCGTCATGCCAGAACATGCCAGTTTGACGCTGCGTATCTCACAATCATCACGAGAAACAGGGAGTTCTTCCGCTTCGCTGAAGGTGTTTATGCAGTGGAATACAGTGATTACCGGTCTGAAATCTTTTTCTGCCCTGGCTGTCATTTCTTACCTAAAATCCTATCTGCAAACCGTGACGGGGTAACACAAGAATCACACAGGCAGCACAATTAGGCCTGAACTTACCACTTTTTAAGGAGTAAAATCAAATATCAAAGCGGCTTATTCAGACTCTTGAGTCTAAAATACGGTAAACGTTTACCGTATTCAGTGTTATATTAACACAGCCACGGATTTCTGTCAAAGTGGCGGTCACCTTTTGATTGCCTCGTGAAATTCCGGTTGAAACCTGACCATGCCTTTTCTGCCTGCCAGCGCGCCCGGCTGCAATTCCAGCAGCATAAAGGCTTCCGGCGGCGCCTCAAATTCGCACTTTATACCTTTTTCGCCGGCTTTAATAAAGCCGAAGCGCGGATAATACTGCGGATGTCCAACCAGAAAAACGACCTCATGCCCCAGCTTACGGCAATAATCCAGACCGGCATCCATAAGCATCGTGCCGATACCCTGTTTCTGGCAGTCCGGCAGCACCGCCAGCGGAGCAAGCGTTATGGCAGGAAAGCTGTCTTTTTCTGATTCTACTGCTACCGGGCTGAAGGCGATATGTCCAACAACTTCTCTTTCCTTAACAGCCACTAACGAAACAATCAGCTTGCCATGGCGGCGCAGCTTATCCACCAGCTCTTTTTCCTGTTGTTTACCAAACGCCTGTTCGTTAACGCAGCCGATAGCCTCTATATCTTCTGGTGTTTCCGGGTGTATTTTAATCATTTCCGCCGCCTTTTTTCTTTAGTTCAGGTATTATATCCCTGAACATATAATACCACTCACCAACAACGCCAGGTAAGTGGTTAAAGAACCCTTTGTGAAACAAGAGGTAATCTTTGCTTACTCATATGGCATCTTGTATAATTGAAATTGATTTGGGTTTTATATAATGGTTTTGGAAGAGCAGATATCGTATATTACAAGATGGTGGGATATCCTGAAAAAGGAGGGTCTGCTCACCTCTATCAACAGGGCATTTTCATTCATAAAGTGGCTTATATACAGAAATGAAACTCTTTATCTTTACCGCAGCACAGTGGCAGGTAACGAAGCCAAGCTGGATTCTATAGACGAACCGGAGGGTTATACCTTCAAAATCATAACCGGCATTGATCAGGTAAAAAAGCTGATTGACGATGGCTTCCAGTTAGACTCTTTCCTTCTGGCTAACGACAAAAGGCTGCGCCACGGGGCTATCGCCCTCTGTATATTTAAGGAAAAACAGCTTGTATATATGTCCTGGCTGGCGATGACTGAAAAAGCCACAAATGCCGTAACGGATATTCCGATATCCATAGATTTCGCCGCTAAAGAGGCGTATGTTGCCCGCACATTCAGAAACCCGAAGCACTGGCGGACAAGCGGCGGTTTTACACTTTTTATGCATTTCAGTATTTTGCGTTATCTGCGGCAGAGGGATTATAAAACCTTTCTTTTTGTTGTTGATAAGAACAACCTGATTATGATAAATACGATGTTTAAGAGAATGCATATTAAGCCACACCGATTGGTGCGCTATAAAAAGCTGCTGTGGTGGGAGCAATGGCGGGAAAGCAATCCGTAAAAAACAGCTATAGCCGCCCATATTTATTCTCTAAGATCCCTGCGCCTGCCTTATAACCTGGCAACGCCCTCTGCCTGAAGGATTGGGTGCCTGCCTGTGCCACAGGAAACGAAAAAAGCTTGCGGACAGCCGCGTCAATTGCTACAATTTGCCTGTAAAGATGTCATTTTTATGCCCCTGTAGCTCAGAGGATAGAGCAGCGGTTTCCTAAACCGCGTGTCGTGCGTTCGAGTCGCACCAGGGGTACCACTTTTTAAAGCTAATACGGCTAATCTCAATGACTCCACAATTATACATAACTCTATTTTGCTAACCGTTTGCTAACGCTTGAAGACAAAAATATATAATCACTCCTTTGGAATTACCAGTTCATCAAAGCTAAGGGCTGCGGCTTTCTGTAGTCCTGGCGCTACATGGCTATAAGTGTCAAGCGTTATCTGAATACTGGCATGACCCAATCTTTCCTGCACTATTTTAGGGTGTATGCCTTGTTTAAGCAGTAATGAAGCATGGGTATGTCTGGCATCGTGAAGCCTGATACCTTTTAACCCAGCCTTATCTACGAGATTAGTCCACGCATGACTTATAGTGCCAGGCAATAATGGGTTACCATCTGCGTTACTAACAGGGGGTCTGAAAAACCATAATGGTATAGTTTCTATTCACTGAAACTAGAGTGATTATTCTTTTCTGCAATATCTAAAGCGCGTTTGTGTATATCCACCCATTGATTAAGGGATACTGTATCATCCAGCATCAAGTGGAAATCAAAGTTCTTAATATCCAGTTTTGTCCAATCCATGTGATTGTGCACTTTACCTTTACGCTTAGCTATCCTCCACCAAGATGTTCCGGGAAATGGGGTAGCACAAAAAGACCAGAATCCACCACGATAACGATGCGCCTGCTTCTCTTCATAAAGAAACTTCATAAAACGCAGGGTCTGCTCCATATCATCAGTTGTTTCCCCCGGAATCCCAAACATAAAAGAACCGTTTAAAGTAACATCATATTTATGTGCCAGCCTAACTATATACTTGTTTTTAGCCACACTGGCCGAAGCCCCTTTAATCTGCTTTAAGATTCTGTCTGAACCAGATTCAAAACCACAATTCCAGCTTACTACATTAAGTTCTTTGAGAGCCCGGCATAAATCTTCATTTACTGAGGAACTGCGGATATTTACTGCTGCCCTGAACTTAATCAGGTTTCTTCTCTTTAATTCTTCAGCTAAGGCGTTTAATTTGGGGACGTCCGAGCTTACAGAGTCATCTAAGAGCATTAAATAGTTAGCGTTCAAATTGTTAATTGCGTAATCAAACTGGTCTGCAACCCATTCAACAGGGTAATTTCTGACTTTTTGCCGTAACGCCGGATTATAGCAATAGACACATTTATAAGGGCAGCCTCTTGAAGTTATAAAAGCTACAATTCTGTTTTTACAGGAATTCGGCGCGTATTTATGCAATAGTGGAACAGGCAGTCTGGCGGTATCAAGCTGTGGGCGGGGATTAACCTTGACCTGTCCGGCTTTATGGCAGCAAACTCCGGGTATATCAAAGAGGTTTTTCCTGCTTCCTTTTCTGATGATATCAAGCAGTGTTTCTTCCCCATCTCCCACAACACCTGCGTCAAATACTTCATCAAGACTTTCCGGAATACAACTTATATGAACTCCGCCGATGATACGCAAAGCTTCGGGAGCCAGGCGGCGTACTGTTTTCATGGTCGCAGTAGCATCTTGGTAAGTGATTGAGTATGAGGTAATACCAACTATATCGGGTGAGAATTCCTTTAGCGTGTTTTCAAGTGAATCCTGACTTGTGTCCAGTATACGCACTTCGCATTCTTTTTCAACATAAGTGGCAAGCGCGGCCAGGTTATACAATCCACTGTTTGATTCAGCCAGCAATGGCGGTTGAATGAGCAACAGCTTACGCATCAATTGCTTCCTCATCTGCGTGTTTAGTTTTATAGTTTCTCTGCTGATATAGCGTCCACGAAATATTCGTATTGCTGATTATCCTGCTTGCGCATTCTCCAGAATATCCCTGTTTTATTATTGCCAATACGGTAGTTAAAACCGCTTTCCGGCACCTGTTTCCCAGTAAGTAATTGTTTAATATACGAGTGTGGCTCAATATCCTCGGTTTCAAGCCATTCGCCGCTTACTTCAGGATTCCATGTGTACGGCGTGCTTAAAAAAAGTTCCCCGTGTTTTTTCAGCATGGCGTCCATTTGCCCCAGAGCAGTTAACGGAAGCTTAACGCTGTCAATCAGGTTAAGTCCACTGATAAAATCAAAGGTGTCCATTTTAAAGGGTGGATCGTGGATATCCGCCACCATAAATAAAGTGTTTTTAGATGGGGATAAATCCAGGGTTACTTTTTCATAGTTCAATGCCCTGGTCTTTCTCCTGAACTGCAGTATTCCGGTCCGCATTATCTCAGCCGCCTGCCTTAAATGCTCATAGTTGGCATCAATTCCCACGGCAAAACCTTTTTTTGCGCATTCAAAAGTGTAGCGTCCCACCGAACAACCAACATCAAGGCAAAGCCCGTTTCCGGCAAAGCTGTCCATCTCTTCCCAGTAACTAATATTTATATTACTGTAGTGGGCGTCAAGATACTGGGCGGTTTGTTCTTCCCCCAGCGAAACACCCTGAATCATATGGGGAACGCCATCAACTATCCTGTAGCGCTTGCCGCAGTTTACGCATTCCAGCCAGCCGGTAATAATATAATCACCGTTGGTTTTCTTAGGAATAAGCTTTAACTTATGCTGGATTATATGCTCTTCAAAGGTCCGGCAGGAAGTGCAGTAGATATCAATATGGCTTAATGTTTCATGGTGCATGACGGAGTAATTCCTTATCGATTGATACAACCGATTTAATGAATGAATTAAGTTAGAGAAATTATCGAGCCAGTTCCCCCGCAATGCTGTGTGAAACTACCCTTTATTACTGCGGCTCTGCCGTTTATAAGCACAGATGAATCACCGCTGGTGATAGTGAATGTATTGGGGCCGCAGCAGGCAGCGTGAGTTCCTTTGTCTCCCACCCTGGCAGCAGGCTTGCCGTTTATAAGCACATTCGGGCTGCCTGATATTATCGGACCGATAGTAGTATGCGGGCAGGCAGGGCATCCGTGGGAATCGGAAGGGCATTTTGCCAAACCGCCAACCCTGGCATAGCCGCCCGGGTTAACAGCGTTCACCATGACCGTCTTTTCATAGTCCTTGCCGTCAAAGCTTACCGAAATGGTAATCATATTCATGCCTGTAGAACTGAATACAGGCCGGGATATATTCCCCTTATCCGGGTTAAAATTTCCGCTGCCACTCCATTTCACAGCGCTTGAGATATCTTTTTCATCGTCGGTTCCGATGTTTGCTATACACCTTGCCCCGAAAACCCAGCCGGATGTAAAGACATTAGGGCTTCTGCCTGCAGGATATGTTAAAGCAAGCGTTACCGGACCGGAAGTTTCCTCGTCACTGTCTTCGCTGTCCTCTTCCGCCCTTTCATTGAGAAGTTCAATCAAATCTTCTATTGTCATTCCCTCAAAGTCGTCAAGGCAGCCCGTAAGAGGAACAGACAACAATGAAACTAACCCGAGAATCAAGAACTTACGCCTGTCTATCTCTGTCATTAAAGCCTCCCCTTTTCCTTACGGTAGTTAAATCTTTGCCTATTCAATGTAATTTAGCCATGGTTCCAGGCTGCCAAGCGGGCGGTCCATATCAAGGTTAACAGACCCTTCTGATATAGACATATCCCTGATGTAGTAACCCTGGCTGGTTAACAAATTTGAAATGAATCCTTCAAGGGACCCCATATTATTTTCCATCTGGTCTTTCAGGGATTGCGGCACTGATATCCTGCCGAATTCAAGTTGGTCTACATCCAGCGATACCTGGTTATTTTTTATACTTAATTCCCCGGATACATAGTATGTAATCCAGTCCATGTTGCTTATTATACCCATAACGCTGTTGACGACATCATTGCTCGCGCCAAAATCACTCAACAAATCCTGTAGCTGGTTTGTATTAATGATGCCGGAAGATTCCATTGCGCCATCCGGCCCGAATTTTATCTGAACCAGTTTTATCGGAAAATCAATAGTAGAGATTAGAGAGGAAGCCTGGTTATTAGTTAATGCCCCCTTAAAATGTTTGTAATCTTCAGGATTGTTAATTATTGCTTCCAAGTCAGCAGTGCTGGTTGGATGTTCTAATGCTATTAACCCGGCGATAGCATTATCGGCAGATAATTCAACACCCAGGTCTTTAGACATATTCGTACCCCATAACTTTGAAGCAACGGGCAGGTTAGGCAGGAAATATCCGGCTACAAAATATAAGACAAGAATTATAAAAAGAATAATAGCCAGCCATTTGAATTTTTTCATGTAATAAGAACCGTTTTAGTCTTTGTGAATTGTAATATGTTACACACTTGTAAAAGTATTGTCAATTCACAAAAAGGGCTAAAACACAAACAACCTTCTGCTAACATTTTGCTAACGCATCAAAGATAACGAGATATCAGGAAGTAGTATTTTACGAATAAATACGGATTTTAGGTATTAATAGAAAAACACCATTCCAAAGCTAAGAACACAAAATATCACCTCAAGATAAGCATTCCTAAACCGCGTGTCGTGCGTTCGAGTCGCACCAGGGGTACCACCCCACCTAGTGCTTGTGTTCTTTACCCACCCACAAAAGAGAATTACTGATAAAACAAAGCATTAAAGAATAATCTTGTGGATAAAGGAAATACAGAGACCTTATAAAGTGTCATTTGATGTAGTAGTTTTCGGAAAAAGGAGAAATAATTTGATTTATACGATTAAGTGTGCTAGACTGGTCAGGATAGTGGGGTTTGCATCTAAGGCACGCTAAGCGTGCCTTTTCGTGTTTTAAGACCTAAAAGCCTAAATCTATTAAAGCGACCTAGAGTTTTATCTCAGGCCGCTTTTTCATTTCCAAAATTATTTATCAGGAGGTGGTTTGCTTTGTGAGCTAAATAGATAACCAATTTTTGAAGGGCGAGTGCATATATTTGTAACTCGCCCTTTTTTATTTTCCAAAAGTTTATATACGAGGAGAAAGAATGGTGAACAAAATAAAATATATAACTAATCCTATAAACCCTGGGGCAACCGCAACTTTAATTGCCCAAGTAAAACCAGAGGTAGTTTGTAGAATTTCTATCTACTATAAATCAGGTTCTAGCAAAGCACAGGGTTTATACTTAAAGACTACAGATAAAAATGGCGATGTTTCATGGACTTGGAAGATAGGAACAAGAACAACTCCAGGTTCTTGGAAAATAGTGGTCAAATCAAATCATACAGGCAAAGCAACCTCTTTAATCACCTATTTAGCGGTTTTCTAGTGCTTGTGTTCTTTTCCCACCCACAGCAGCGGATAGACAATATCGCTGACACAGCAGGGCAGCAGGACGGCTAAGAAGAGTAATAAAAAGACAGGGGCAATCAGTGAAATCCAATCTGCCTGCCCGAAGGCGGTAAAACTGAAGAGGGAAGCCCATGTGCTAAGCAGCACATGCCCCATATGCGGCAGCCTGGTAAAGGGACGCCAGCAGGCTATGGCAATACCTATAGCAGCCGAGCCGTTAACTACAATCCACTTCGGAATGCCTATAAAGGGCATCTTTTCGGCTTCCAGAAACGGCAGGTGAAATTCCATCTGCATATCCAGGACGCTGCCGCCCAGATAGGGGATAACAATATCACTTATGGTAGCGATGCCGATAGAGCCGGTATAACCAATTAGAATCGCCAACCACAGGCGGCTCTTTTTATTTAACCTGAACATGGCAGTGGTTACCAATGCGCTGAAGACTATGTGCAGAGGATGCAGTGTGTAGAAGAAGGCTTCAGAGACATCGCTGCTGGTATTGGTAGTGTCTATAATAACCATGATTATAACGCCGACAACAGCCCCCAGCAGGGTAAAGGGGGCGTGTTCCTTTAATTCGGAAAGGATGCGTTTCAGCATTTTACCGTTTCCCCCTGAAGACATTCCTTGCATTTGCCGGTGAACTCTACCAAATGGCTTTCTATGCTGAAGCCGGTGCTTTCAGTTATTTTTCTTTCCATATCAGCCAGATCGCATTCGTTGAAGTCTATGACCTTGTTACAGCCGGAACATATAAGGTGGTGGTGGTGGCTGAAAGATCGTCTCAGCAGGTAGCTGCGGTTGTTATCATTACCGCGCACTTCGCAGATGAATCCCAAGCGCGCCAGCAACTCCAGTGTGCGATATACCGTAACCAGCCCGATATCGGGGTACTGGCGGCGCACCTTTTCATAGACTTCAGCCGGCGTCAGGTGGCTGCGGCTGCGGCTGATGACGTCCAGTATAGCTTTACGCTGGGGCGTTAGTTTATAGCCATGTTCTCTCAAAATGGAGATTACTTTCTTTTCTACCGACATCTTCTTAACCTAAATGAAAATCATTTTCATTTACAAATGATAATATATCAGTGAAAAGGCTTTGTCAAGGAATATTTGCTATAAAAGCAAGTTTTTTACCGGGGTTTTGTTTTACTTATTATTTACTTGCTGCCTCTATACCTGATACTCCAATATGCAACAAGCGCAATAGTGCCAAGAAACATGGCGTCAAGTATGCTCCTGAGGTTATTCATATTCGAAGCGGCAACGGGGTCATTTCCGCCACAGACATTAGCTAAAATAGAAACGACAATGTGGGTAAGAAAACCAAAAACACTTATACCTAATACGGCTTTCATCATTACAGGGTGGATTTTAACACGGCGTGCAGGGTTCAATCAATAAAAAATGCTGCCTTTTTGGATTACCAGACTTCTGGCAGGATGACAGCAGATACATGATTTTGTAAATCAGCATCCGTCTATCGGCTCTACCCGGATGCCACGGGACATCACCCAGGTAAGACCTTCTTCTATCCTGTCAGCTTCGCCTTCAAGCTCTACCTTCAGCCAGCCCTTGTCCTCGGTTATTTCCGCCAGCTTGATATTTACAACAACATCAAACTGCTGCCCCAGGGTAAAGATTATCGGCTCTTTCAAAAGCTCGCGGGGGAAATTCAGAATTACCTGCCTACTGATCATCCTGTCCTCCCTGATTAAACTCTTTCAGGATTTCTTTCACCTTGTCCCTTAAATCATCACGGGGAACATCTATGCCGGATTTGCTTTCAAGCTGTTCAAGGCGCTGTTCCAGCTTTGTCTGCTCGTTCATCATCAAGCGTATAGCTTCAGCGACCGGGTCCGGCAATTTGCCGTGTTCAAGATCAACAACCGGTTTGCGATGCTCATCTATAACACGCCCCGGAATGCCGACCACCGTTGCCCCCGGCGGCACGGTTTTTACCACTACCGAACCCGCGCCTATCCTGGCGCCGTTACCGATAGTGATAGCCCCCAGCACCACCGCTCCGGCGCCAATGGTTACATTGTTCTCTAAAGTAGGATGGCGCTTGCCCTTCTTGAGGCTGGTGCCACCCAGCACCGCCCCCTGATACAGCAGCACATCATTGCCGATTTCACTGGTTTCGCCGATGACGACTCCGGCGCCGTGGTCTATAAAGAAACGCCGCCCGATTTTAGCCCCGGGGTGAATCTCAATGCCGGTGAGAAAACGGTTGCAGTTTGAGAGCATGCGGGCTAACAGCCGCATATGATGCCGCCACAGGAAATTGGAGACACGGTGCGACCACAGGGCATGCAGCCCCGGGTAACAGGTGAGGACCTCCAGAAATCCCCTGGCTGCCGGGTCCTTGGCAAAAACTGTTTTTATATCCTCTATCATTCCCTTGCACATACCGCCGCCTTTTTAATCTGTCGCCTCGTTATCTATCCATTCCAGGTAATCCAGGCTGCCGCCAATGATGGGCAGGGCGATGATTTCAGGCACGTCGCTAGAGTGAATCTCCTTAACAAGCTGGATTATATCATCCAGCAGCGCCGCCCTGGTTTTAACCAGCAGCAGGCTTTCAGATACTGATTCAATCTTATCCTGCCACCAGAACAGGGATTTTGCGCCGGGAATTATATTAATGCAAGCCGCTTTGCGGTGCTTCAGCAGCACCCGTGATATCAATTCGGCTTCTTCTTCATCAGCCGCAGTTATATGGACAACTATATATCCGGCTTGCTCTGCCTTAACCATAACGGTTAAACTACCTCCAGCATCCTGTCTACCGCCTTTTTAGCTCTCCGCCTGATATCATCCGGCACGGTAACTACCGGCGACATCTCTTCCAGCGAACGCAGCACTTTTCTGATGTTGATAAGCTTCATATTAGCACAAATCGCCTGTTCCGATGCCGGAATGAACCTCTTGCCCGGGTTTTCCCTGCGCAGGCGGTATAATATGCCTATTTCCGTGCCGACTATAAGCTGGCTGACATCA
The DNA here is from genome assembly GCA_963674855.2 of Dehalococcoidales bacterium. Classification (GTDB taxonomy): domain Bacteria; phylum Chloroflexota; class Dehalococcoidia; order Dehalococcoidales. The sequence goes on along the minus strand of CAXXST010000002.1, from coordinate 77,177 downwards.
TCCCGACGGGCATAACGGCACATACCGCCGGTGCTTAGAACCTCGTCTGCTATCTTTATAACCTCCGGGCGGCATTCCGGGTGAACGACAACCTTTGCCTGCGGATATTCCTTTTTCAGCCTTGTTATATCTTCAGACATAATACGGGCATGAGTGGGGCAGAAGCCAGGCCAAAGAATTAACTCTTTTTCAGATTTAGTTGAAGCATAGTGCCCCAGGTACTGGTCCGGCACAAACAGTATCCGGTTATTTTCCAGGCTGTTCACCACCTTGATTGCGTTGGCAGAGGTGCAGCAAATATCAGATTCCGCCTTGACGTCTGCCGTGGTGTTGACATAGCAAACCACGGCGGCATCCGGCAGCTCCGCCTTTTTCTTCCTCAGGGCTTCTGCGGTTATCATATTCGCCATCGGGCAGCCGGCATTTTTATCCGGCAGCAGGACAGTCTTCTGCGGAGACAATATACAGGCTGTTTCCGCCATAAAATGCACGCCGCAGAAGACGATGACATCAGCGTCTGTCTTTGCCGCCTGCTGGCTCAGTTCCAGTGAATCGCCGGTAAAATCAGCGATATCCTGCACCTCGCCCAGCTGATAGTTATGCACCAGTATTACGGCGTTCTTTTCCTTTTTCAGTTCTGATATACGGCTTTTTACGGCATCCGTATCGTCAAACAGGTTATTATGCATCGTCATCAGAAACTACTCTCCAGTCATTACTGTATACGTTCACGCCCCCGCCCCGCATATAGCGGATAACCGTTATCCCCAGTTTTTTGGCAAGCTCTACGCCTAAATCCGTAGGCGCTGCCTTGGATATGAGAACCGGTATTTTCCTTTTTGCCACCTTCAGCAGTATCTCTGATGATATCCGTCCGCTGGTTATCATAAAATTGCCGTCCAGAGAGATGCTTTTCAGCAGGCATTCGCCGAAGACTTTATCCAAAGCATTGTGCCTGCCGATGTCGTCGTGAAATATCAGAATGCCGCCGTTATCGCACAGGGCGGCGCTGTGAACGCCATGCGTTGCCTGATAGGCTTCAGAGTGGTGCAGGAAATTATTTACAAGGGCGGTTACCTCTTTTACGGATACTTTCAGCTTTCTATCCGTAACCGCCATATCTTTAATGCCATCAATTTTATATGAGGAAGAGCCTTTACCGCCCCCGGAAGCCACCAGCGGTTTGAATAGCTGCCCGCCGTCTGCCTGTTTGGCTGTTTCTGTTTCAACGCGCACAACACCGCCAGCGGCATCAACCTTCAGCTTCTTTATATCATCTTTGCTTTGCAGCAATCCCTCCGAAGCCAGGATACCGGCTGCCAGAAAGTCCAGGCTGGCGGGGGAACAAAGGGTGGTTACCAACTCCTTGCCATTAAGGATAAGGGTAAGCGGCAGCTCCTTTACGACTGTCCCGCGAGACTTCTGCCTGCCATCTTGCGTGATACTTGTCAGGTCTATTTCTCTTGTTTTATGCATTTTTCTTCTCCGCGGGAGCCTTAACAGTATGCAGTATCTGGAATATCTCCGCCCCCGTCGTCTGCCGCCGTTTTATATTGAAACCTGTTTGTTCAAGGTATCCGGGCAGTTTGCCTGCAATGAGCATACTATAAGCGCTTCTGGATTCAAACAGCCAGTTAAAAACCTTGACGGCAAACCTCTTGATAAAGGATTCGGACAAATTATACTCCAGCACAAAAAGGCTGCCTTCATCTTTTAACACCCGCTTTGCTTCGTTCAGGCTTTTTATCCTGTCGGCTTCGTCCATCTCATGCAACCCAAAGGATATAAAAACCTTGTCAAAATTATTATCCGGGAAGGGTATGGCGGCGGCGCTTGCCTGCCGAAAGGCAAGTGATAAACCTCTCCTTGTCTTTTTAGAGGCTTTTTTTATGGCTTTTTCAGATATATCAATGCCGGTTGCGCTGCCTGTTTTACCAACTCTTGCGGCTATAAGGGTGGTCAGCGCCCCGGCGCCGCAACAGGCGTCCAGCACGTTTTCTCCCTGCTGGGGAGCGGCAAAAGCTACAGTCTTTCTTGCGAAGTTGCTTTCACCGCCGAAGGGGAGAAATGAAACCTTCATAAAGGGGTAAAGGAGCCAGCCAAACCTGCGCCAGCGTTTCTCACCTTCTTTCAGTGATAATCCGGCTGCCGTTTCTTCACCCAGTGTCATAATCAAACCTTGCAGCGTTATATAGTATCTAGGCGTCCTGTTTTGCCAGGGCGCCATAAAAGGCGTTCCAGAAGGGATCTACTATCGGATGTTCCAGCCTGCCCTCTTTGCCTTCTTTTACCAGTATCATACCTTTATCGGCATTGGTAAGCTCGCCGGCAATGGAAGCGCTGATACCCTTCGCCTGAATGGCTTTTACCGCTTCTTCGGCTTTGTGCGGGCGGCAACAGGCTATCAGCGTGCCTTCACTTATAGAGGCATATGGGTCTATCTTGAAATATTCACATATCTCTGTTATGCAATCTTCAACTACTATTTTTTCCTGCTCTACCCTTACCCCCAGCCCGGCGGCTTCCGCCAGCTCGTATAAACCGCCCCAGATGCCGCACTCGGTGGCATCGTGCATGGCGGTAATGCCGTTTTCGCGCACGCCAACACTTATAGCCGTCATGGCGTCCTCTACTACCGTCATCTTGTAGAATATCCCCTCCGCCCTTTTGCGGAAGTCTGCGCCGAACTCTTTTTCCAGAAGCTGGGGAAACATGGCAGAGAATATACCGGCGGCTTCTATCGCCGGACCTTTGGTTATTATAATTTTATCTCCGGCTTGCACGAATTTGGGTGAAACGTATTCGTCCAGTTCGCCAACGCCTATAACAGTAGCGCCGCCCACAAACGGATAGTTGCAGTTTTCATATCGGGCGGTATGCCCGGTAACAACCGCCATCCCCAGCCTTTGGCACTCTTTATGCATCGTATCCCACATTATCGTCAGTTGCTCTTTGGTTATATCCATGGGTAAATTAAGGTCTATGCAAAGATAACGCGGCGGCAGCCCGCAGGTTACAGCATCTGAAGCCAGTATATTTATGGCAAACCAGGCAGCCCTTTCCCAGCCGTACTCGGGAACTATAAAAACCGGGTCTGTAGTCATGGATACGGCTTTGCTGCCGATTTCAACAATGCCGACATCAGTGCCGTGTTTGGGTCCAACCAGCACGCTGCTGCTGGCGGCGCCCAGCCTTGGGAAGATAAGCTCTTCAAAGATTTCAGCCGATATTTTGCCTATTTCCGGGATTTCACCCATTATGGATATACCTCCTGCCAATTATAAATATTTTATAAACAAAAAGCAGGTCTCTCTGTTGCGGGGTTGTTTTCAGCCCCGTATTTTTAAGACCTGCCGCTTATTAACAGTTGTCTTCTTCGGTCATGGACTCTATGAAAACATCGGGGACCACCGGCAACTGCTCATTCAGCCATTTATGAAGGCAATCTAAAGAGCAGAAGCTGTAACGGTCTATGGATTCGGGACCATTCAGGCGGGAAAGCATAAACCAGCCATGAAGTATATCGCAGGGCAATTCCCCCCGTTTTAATGCTTCCTCTGCGCCGCAGGAACTACAGATACAACTATTCAACATTTTGCCCCCGGTTTTTCCAGAATAGATTGTAATATCCGGTTATTGCTTATCAATGGTAAGGCTAAAGCCGAGGTTGTGTCAATCCTTCTAGGGATTTTCCGGCAATTCGGCTTCAGCCGAAACGGGTTCATTCTTCTTGTAGACGAAGCGTGCCAGAATAATGCTCAGTTCCATCAGGATAACCAGCGGCGCCGCAATCAGCGTCTGTGTTATGGGATCCATAGTGGGGGTGATAAGCGCTGATATTACAAAAGCCAGCACTATCCACATCTTGCGCTTACTTGCCAGCCACTGCGGTGAAACAATACCCATTCTCGCCATAAACATTATTATCACCGGCGTTTCAAAAACAAGCCCGATAGATACGAGGAGCCGTGTTACAACATTTATATAATCGCTGAGCCTGGGAACGGTTTCCGCTATTCCGGGCATAAAATCAAGAAGGAAGCCCAGTGTTGGCGGCAGGCCTATATAGTAAGCAAAGGCAACCCCGGCTATAAACATAAATAAAATAAAAGGCAGTATTTTGAAAATATACCCCTTTTCCTTGCGGGTCATCGCCGGTGAAACAAAGGCAAAAAGCTGATAAACCAAAACCGGCATAGCGAGTATTACAGCGCTGGCAAGAGCTACTTTTATATATACTGAGAGTGTTTCAATAAGCTCAATGGCTTGCAGGTTAACATTCCCCGCCGGCGCTTTCAGAATCTCTATGAGTTGCGGTGTGAATGCAAATGATATGGCTGCGGCAATAACTATGGCGATTACGCACCTTAAAACGCGGTCCCGCATTTCCCTCAGATGCACCATCATGGGCATCTTATCCGGGTCAATCGGTGGTTTTTTTGTTTCTGCCGCCACTTTTATTCCTTGCTTTATATTATTTTTATGCTTGCTTTCAAGCTATATTAATTATAATTGCCGTTTTGTATCCGGCATCAAGCCTTTTTGGGAGGGTTTGCCTTTCCCTTCGGCTTATGAGAAGTATTCTGTTTTTTTGGCTGAGGCTTGGCTTCTGCCTTAGCGGCAGCCTTTGGTTTTTTCGGCTTTGCTTTAATTTGTTGGGATATATCCTTGGCTTCTTTTTCTAATGCCTGCTCCAAATCCTTAGCCCCTTTACTAAGCGATTCCCTGGCTTCTTTAGCCCCCTCTTTGATGCTTTTAGCCGCGTCTTTGGCTTCGGTTTCTACTATTTTGGATATATCCTTGGCTTCTTTTTCCAGCGTCTGGCTTATATCTTTGGTGCTTTCATTCAGCGTCTTTTTGGCTTCCCGGGTCTCTGTTTTTATCGCCTCGCTAATCTCTTTGACTTCATCGTCCAGCGCCTTTTTCATCTCTTCAGATTCGGCTTTAACAGCCTCCTTCACCTCTTCGGCGGTCTTTTTAACATCGGCGACTTCTTCTTCCATGTCTATCGCCTTGGTGAACTCTGAGGTAAGGTTAGAGGTTATTTTCCTGAAGTTACGTATAAACTGCCCCAGCTTGCGGGCATATCCCGGCATTTTTTCCGGCCCCACAACCAGCAGGATAACTACCAGAATTGCTACTATTTCAAAGAATCCGATATCAAAAAAATTCATTACCCATCCCCTGTATCAAGCGCTCCCCCGAAGCCTGGCACTTTTAAACCAGCACAGCCAGCCCTTCTCAGGGGCGCACTTATACCTCACCCGCATGCACTAACGAAACATTGGAAGCAGGCTTATACTTTAAATTGGTTCCCGGAAACTCTCCCGGGTTTATATATGGTTTATTCCTCAATGGTCTTCTTTTTTCTTTTTCTACTGGTCTTCTTTGTTTCCTTAACGTCCCCGGCTTCTTCAGCCTCTTCATCCGGCTCTGACTTCTTGCCGCGCAGGGAATTAAGCCCTTTGCCAGCCATTTCAAATATCTGCGGCAGCTTACCAGCGCCAAAGACGACAAGAATAATTACCAGAATAAGTCCTATTTCTAATGGTCCTGGTGGTCTCATATATCTATCAACTCCCTTAATTTAAAAGATATCTGTCATATATACCATTAAATCACAGGGCAAAAAACCCTCTAAATTGCAGGTCTTTTAAAAATACCCTTCCTCTTATTAAGGAAGGGTATTTTATGGCAATCCCCGAAATACCGGGGCATTTTTTAATAACATCCCTCATAAGGAAACAATCTACAAACCGAGGTTATAGGCGCCCCGTAACCAATAATACGAAGCGGTCTGGTCTAAAGGTATATTATGCCGCTTACGCGGTTTCTTCGCTAGACTTTTCCCCGGCTTCAGCAGCGGGATTTTCCTCAGCTGCTTTCTTGGCGACTTTTTTCTTCTTCCTTCTGGTCGTCTTCTTCTTCGGCTTCTCTTCTAATTCCTCTTCATCATCAGTCTGCCCTTTCTTAAAAGCGCGTATGCCCTTACCGAAAGCAGCGCCAACCTGCGGCAGCTTGCCTACTCCAAAGACAATAAGAATGATTACCAGGATAAGTCCTATTTCTAATGGTCCCGGTGGTCTCATATATTTATTAACCCCCTTAGTTTAATCCATACATGCTAGTCACCAGAAAATAGCTTGGTCATAAATACAAATGAGGAGCTAAAAAACCTGGCACCTGACTTCAGCAGTACTTACATAATTCATAATACACAACTGTCTTTTTATTGTCAATATAAATTGCGCATAAAATCGGTATTTGATAAGTAGTAAAAAAAGGATATAAAATAGAGCAAGCCGCTGAAGCGGTTACGCACATACAGAAAGTAGCGTTTGATATGGAAAAGACGGCTATGGCTGTTACCCACTGCGGCAGTACCGAATTCCACTGGGGGCGGCGCACCTATATTATGGGCATCATAAACATCAGCCCGGATTCATTTTCCGGAGACGGGCTGGGCGGAGATATGGATGCCATCAGCCAACAGGCGGCGCGTTTTGTTGCCGAGGGGGCGGATATACTGGATATCGGCGGCGAGTCCACCCGCCCCAATTCCCGTCCCATCTCTGCCGAAGAGGAAATGCAACGGGTAATCCCGGCAATAGGAAGACTGGTAAAAGAGGTTGCGCTGCCGGTAAGTATAGACACCGGCAAAGCCGCCGTCGCCCGCCACGCCGTTGCCGCCGGCGCTTCTATAATAAACGATGTATACGGGCTGAATGACCCGCAGATTGCCGCCGTGGCGGCTGATAGCGGCGTGCCGATAATTCTCACCAGCAACCAGCGCAACGAAGCCTGCAAGTCTGACATAATGGCAGGAATTACCAGGGATTTAGGCAACAGCATTTCTATTGTTGAAAAAACCGGCGTTTTGGAAGAAAATATAATTATTGACCCCGGCATCGGCTTCGGTAAAACACTGGAGCAGAACCTTGAGATTATCCGCCGCCTGGCGGAGCTTAAAGCGCTGGGTAAACCGATTCTTCTGGGGACATCGCGCAAGTCTGTAATCGGGCTGGTGCTTGACCTGCCGCCGGAGGAAAGGCTGGAAGGAACAGCGGCGACTGTCGCCATCGGTATTGCCAACGGGGCTGATATAATCAGGGTACACGATGTTAAGGAAATGGCGCGGGTGTGCCGTATGAGTGATGCTGTAGTAAGGAGAAATGAAGGTGAATGTTGAACTGGTAACCGTTTATCTGTGCCTTGGCTCTAATATGGGAGACCGTGAAGGCAATTTGAAAAAAGCGCTGGAATATCTTGAGCAGAGAACAAGATTGGTCCGGCAGTCTTCCATATATGATACAGAGGCAGTGGATAACCCGCAGCAGCCGCGCTTTTTGAATATGGTTTGCGAAGTGAAGACGATGCTGAAGCCGCAAGACCTGCTGGTGCTGGCAAAAGCCATTGAACGCAAGCAGGGAAGGTTACCCGGACGGCGCAACGCCCCCCGCCCGATAGATATAGACATCCTCCTTTACGGCGATAGCATTGTAAAAAGCAGGGATTTAACAATTCCCCACCCCCGGCTGGAGCGGCGGGCTTTCGTGCTGGTGCCGCTGGCTGAAATCGCCCCTGATGTGGTACACCCGGTATCCAATAAAACAATAGCAGAGCTGCTTAAAGAGCTGGAAAACGGTGTGCAGGGAGTAATGAAACTTGGAGGTAAGAAGAGATAATATGTACACACTTTCGGTTGAAAAACACTTTGACGCCGCCCACGCCCTTCGCGGCTACAAGGGCAAATGCGAAAATCTGCACGGGCACCGCTTCAAGGTGGTGGTTAAGGTATGCGCTTCGCAGCTTGATGAAACCGGGCTGGCTTATGATTTTACAGAGCTTAAGCACAAATTAAAGGCTGTTATAAAACGCTTTGACCACACCACCATAAATGAAGTGCCGCCCTTTGATAAAATCAATCCCTCTTCGGAAAACATCGCCCGCACCATTTATGAGGAACTGAAACCGGAACTGGAAGAAACGCCTGTAAAACTTAAAGCAGTGCAGGTTTGGGAATCCCCCACCAGCGGGGCGGAGTATAAGGAGGGGTAGGGGTAGAGTGTTACATCTGGGGTTTTGAGAGGTAGAAACTATTGCGATTGTTAAGGTCTTTCCTTTAATACAGTTTTTAAACCATCTATATGCTCAAACAAATCTTCTCCAATATGGCTCCACATAGGATCTAGGATAATATCTACACCTTCACGCCTTGCTAGCTTTGCGGCAGGAACAAAATCACTATCACCTGTAATAAGTATTATCTGATCAACCTGTCTCTTTAAAGCCATACTAGATATATCAACTCCTATCCTAACATCAATTCCTTTCTGCCTAGCTTGATACTCTAAATCACTTTCTTCAATTTTTGATATATTAATTTCCTTTTTTAGCAATTTCTTCAACACTGACTCTTTTAGCACCCAACTAGCATTCTTCTCATTTACATACCCCAATCTCAAAGCAACCTTACGCATTTTTGTTAGCTCTTTTTGGAACTCCCTTCGCCATAGAGCACTAGTGGATTTGGCAAAATCAATGGCTTTTCCCGTTAGAGGATTATGCGCTTTTTTTGATAGTGGTGGACAATCATAATAAAAGATACGATACAGTTGTCTTTTTGAACCTTTTTCCTGTGAAAGATGTTCGCAACACATCCAAAATAGTTCTTTTGCTGCTTCTTTGGGGCTCTTTTTGCCTCTTAGTTTATAATAACGTTTAAGGAAAAAAGCCCCATCCACTACTATTGCTGTTGCCATTTTATTTATACAAAAACCCCTCGGGTTCGGTAGCCTCTTTAGATAAAGGTACGTAATGCCGAGGGGACTATGATTACACTACAATGTAACATTACTACACACTTTTGTCAAGAGCTAGTGTCAAATAATATACTTTTTGGGGCAGTTAACAACAATTTAACGGCATTATAGCACAAATATAACGTTTCAAATTTATACACTTACTATTACTCTACAACGCTTGATTGTCAATATTCCGTTGTCATTTCCTTTTCTCTGCCCCAAACAAACCCGCCATTTTCCTCTTGCCCAACCACCCCTGTTATGCTATTATGATTTCAGGCGAATGACTACAGAAAAAGAGAAAGCACTGGAACTGGCTGTCGGTCAAATTGAGAAGCAATTTGGTAAAGGCTCTATTATGAAGCTGAGCGAAACCGACGCCAAACAAAAGGTTGAAGCCATTCCCACCAGCTCACTGGCGCTGGACATAGCTCTTGGCATAGGAGGCATTCCCAAAGGGCGAGTTACGGAAATTTTCGGGCCGGAGGGGTCAGGCAAGACCACTTTGGGTCAGCATATAATTTCTGAAGCCCAGAAAAAGGGGGGTATAGCCGCCTATATAGACGTTGAGCATGCCCTGGACCCCACCTACGCCACCGTTTGCGGTGTCAACCTGGATGACCTGTTGATCTCCCAGCCGGATACCGGCGAAGAGGCGCTTGAAATTGCAGAGGCGCTGGTAAGAAGCGGCGCGGTTGATGTTATTGTCATCGACAGCGTGGCAGCGCTTGTGCCGCGGGCTGAAATTGAAGGCGAAATGGGTGACTCGCACGTGGGGCTTCAGGCGCGCCTTATGTCACAGGCGCTGCGCAAGCTGACAGCGGCTATAGGACGTTCCGGCGCCGCGGTAATATTTATAAACCAGCTACGGGAAAAGGTGGGGATCATCTTTGGTAATCCAGAGGTAACACCCGGCGGCCGGGCGCTTAAGTTCTACAGTTCGGTAAGGCTGGACCTAAGGCGCATAGAAACCCTCAAGCAGGGCAATGTCGCCATTGGCAGCCGCGTCAGAGCCAAGGTGGTCAAGAACAAAGTGGCGCCACCGTTCAGGGTTGCCGAATTCGATATCATGTTCGATTCCGGCATCAGCCGTGAAGGCAATATAATAGACCTCGGTGTTACGATGGAAATCATAAAGAAAGCCGGTGCATTTTTCTCCTATGGTGACATTCGCCTGGGGCAAGGTAGAGAGAGTGCCAAGAAGTACCTGAGTGAGAATCCTGAGTTAACTCAGGAGATTGAACAAAAGGTGCGCGCCTCAGCAGTCACCACCTATAGTTTTCCTAAAAGCAGTAATGCGTCATAACATGACGCATTAGCAGGCGTAAAACGAATAGGTGTTGGACAGAGCTGGGGTAAGCTACCTCGGCTCTATTTATTTGAAAGGGGAAAAGCGGTGGCTTTGATTACCGCCCTGCGTTTCGGCAAAGGACGCAGTAAGAAGGCCAGCCTATCGCTTGACGATAATTCTGTTTTCAGCCTGGAAGCTGAACTGGCTCTGAAAGAGGGATTGGAGGTAGGGCAAGAGCTAACCGCCTCACACATCGCAGCCCTCAAGAAAGCCAACCGCCGCCAGCGCTGTTACGATGCCGCCATACACTTCCTTGGCTACCGTCCGCGCAGCCGCCAGGAGGTATGCCAGCGCCTCAAACAGAATGGCTTTGACAAAGAGCTTTCAGAAACCGTCATCAGTGATTTGCAGCAGCAAAAGCTGGTGGATGACGCTGAATTTGCCCGCTTCTGGGTGGAAAACCGCCAGTCTTTCAGCCCCCGCAGCCGTTACCTCATCGGTTTGGAACTGAAACAAAAGGGCATCCCCAAAGAGATTATAGAATCAGCGCTAATTATTATTAATGATGATGAAAGCGCCTATAAGGCGGCGCAAGGCAAAACCCGCAGCCTGAAAACGGCTGACCAGCAGAGCTTTCGGCGCCGCATGGGAGACTTTCTCAAACGCCGCGGCTTCAGTTACGGCATTATTATCAAAACGATTGAACGCGTATGGCAGGAGAGGCAAGCCGAACAGCCTTAAAATTAATTATTAAAAATAAACCCCCGTATTGTATATCTAATTGATTTAAAAAACAGAAAGGAGAAAAAAATGGATGCAGCTAATGTACTGGCTATATTTTTCAGCTTTGTTATAGGCGCTATTTTCGGCGGTATGGCGTTGCTTCTTTCGCGGGGCATGATGGCTAACCGCCAGATACGCATTGCCCAAAAGAAAGCTGCCAAGATAGTCGCCGAAGCCGGCACCGAGGCTAAAAGCGTTATCAGCGAAGCCAAGGTGGAAGTAAATAAGAGTAAATCAGTAGCCGACAACGAAATACGCGAAAGGCGCACTGAAATACAGCGCCAGGAAAACCGCATAAACCAGAAGGAAATGAACCTGGAACGCAAGCTGGATGATGTAGAGAGGCAAGAACAGAACCTGGTCAACAAAGAAAAGGAAGTAGAATCCATCCACGCCAATCTGGCAGAGGTTAAGGAGAAACAGTTAAAACAATTGGAACTTATTTCCGGCTTAACCAGTGACGAAGCCAAACAGGAACTGCTGGACAACATGGAAACCGAGATGAAAGCGGAAGCCGCCAGGCGACTGCACGAATGGGAAAAGAAGATAGAGGCAGAAGCAAATGACAAGGCGCGGGATATACTGGCGCAGGTTATCCAACGCAGCGCATCGGATGTGGTGACCGAAACTACTGTCAGTGTAGTGCCGCTGCCCAACGATGAAATGAAAGGGCGGCTGATAGGGCGCGAAGGGCGCAACATCCGCGCACTGGAGCAGGCTACCGGCGTTGACCTGGTTATAGACGACACCCCGGAAGCGGTTACGCTTTCCAGTTTTGACCCGGTCCGCCGCCAGATAGCCTATCTTGCGCTTACCAAGCTGATACAGGACGGGCGCATTCACCCGGCGCGTATAGAAGAGGTGGTTGCCAAAGCAAAAGAGGAAGTGGAAGCAACCATGTATACCGCCGGAGAGCAGGCGGCTTACGAAGTCGGCGTGCATGGCTTGCGCCCGGAACTTATCCGTATATTCGGGCGCCTTAAATACCGCACCAGCTACGGGCAGAACGTTTTAAGGCACAGTGTAGAGGTTGCCAGTATGGCAGGCATGATTGCCGCCGAGATTGGCGCCGACGTCAATATAGCCAAAAGAGCAGGGCTGCTGCACGATATCGGCAAGGCGATAGACCGCGAGGTTGAAGGCACACATGCCTCTATCGGCGCAGACCTGGTAAAACAATGGGACAAATCCAAGGATGTTGTAAAGGGTGTCGCCGAACATCACATGGAAACCAGTGATGTCAGCATGTGGGGCTTTATAGTCTCTGCGGCAGACGCCATCAGCAGCGCCAGACCGGGCGCCCGGCGCGAATCGCTGGAGAGCTATCTGAAACGGCTGAAAGCGCTGGAAGAGATAGCCAACGGCTTCAAGGGAGTTGAGAAATCTTACGCCATCCAGGCAGGGCGTGAAATCCGTATCCTGGTCAAACCAGAGGATGTAGATGACCTTGGAGCTATGCGGCTGGCACGCGATATCGTCAAGCGGATAGAGGAAAGCCTGGACTACCCCGGACAGATAAGGGTAGCCGTAATCCGCGAAACCAGAGCCATAGATTACGCCAAGTAAGGGGGTTAAACAGGGGGTGGCTCAAGAGCCACCCCCTGTTATATTGTTTTGAAGATTTTAACTATCGGAGATATAATCGGCAGCCCCGGAAGGCGGGCGATAAAAGAAATTCTGCCCGGCTTGAAGAACGAATACGGGATTGATTTTATAGTAGCCAACGGCGAAAACGTCGCCGGCGGGCTGGGGCTAACGCTGAGCACAGCCGAAGAGCTGTTTCACGCGGGGGTGGATGTAATAACCTCCGGCAACCATATCTGGGCGCAGAAGGACATTATTCCATATCTGGACAGTGAAATGCCGATTCTGCGTCCGCTGAACTACCCACCGGGCGTTCCCGGACGGGGGTTTCTGACATTCAACAGTAAAATGGTGGTCATCAACCTTATAGGCAGGACATTCATCGGCAACTTTGACTGCCCCTTCCGCGCGATGGATGATTTGCTTGCCAAACTTGAGGCGAAGCCATCGGTCATTATAATTGATTTCCACGCCGAGGCGACATCTGAAAAAATGGCGCTGGGGCGCTATCTTGACGGGCGCGTTACCGCCGTGCTTGGCACACACACCCACGTGGGAACTATAGACTCACAGGTATTGCCGGGCGGCACTGCCTATGTCAGCGATATAGGTATGACCGGCCCATTGAATTCAATCATCGGCGATAACACAGAAGACGTTATGAGCCGCTTCCTTACTATGATTCCAAACCGGCTGAGCGTGGGCAAGGGCAAGGTAACCTTCAACGCCATCCTGGTAACCGCCGACGAAGAAACCGGCAAAGCCACCGCTATTGAAAGAATCTGCCGGGAGGCAGGTTAGTGAGCGGCAAGACAGACCTGCACATACACACCACTGTTTCAGACGGCAGGTTCAGCCCTGAAGAGATAGTCCTCAAAGCCGCAAAGTTTGGCGTAAATACCATTGCCATAACAGACCATGATAATACAGGCGGGGTTATACCGGCTATAAAAGCCGCTGCCGCTTTTCCGCAGCTTACGGTTATCCCCGGTGTAGAGATAAGCACCTATGCGCCCGGTAACGAAGTGCATATACTAGGCTATTTCATGGATATAGACAATACAAAACTTAAAAACGCGCTGGCGGATTCGCGCAATTCACGGCTGGGAAGAGCTAAAGAGATGATTTCCAGGCTCAACGAGCTTGGAGTGGGCATCAGCTGGCAGCGTGTAGAGGAAATCGCCGGTGAAAGCACCGTAGGGCGCCCGCATATCGCGCAGGCGATGCTGGAAAAAGGTTGTATAGAAACCTTTAATGAGGCTTTTGACAGATATATCGGGCAGGACGGCCCGGCATATGTGGAACGCCACAAAATAACACCGGCGCAGGCAGTAGCGCTGGTGAAACAAGCCGGGGGATTGCCAGTGCTGGCACACCCCTTTACGGTGGAAAATCCGCTGGCGCTTATTGTAGAATTAAAGGCTGCCGGGCTGGCGGGTATAGAGGTCTATTATAATAATTATTCCGCAAGCAAAAGAGCAGAACTTGCCCGGATGGCGGGTAAACATAACCTGATTGCTACCGGCGGCAGTGACTATCACGGCATTGATGAAAACACGGAAACAATGCTGGGTGAAGCCGGCGTGCCGGCGGAATGCGCTGAAAGACTGCTGGCTCTAGCTATACGCCGGGGCTTTAAGCCTGTCAATCTGTAACAGCGGGAGATTTTATGGATATATGGTTCGTAGTTCTGTTTATTGGCGCTTACCTTGTAGGTTCAATACCAGCCGGTTTCCTGCTGGTTAAATTATTCTATGGCATTGACATCCGCCAGCACGGCACCGGCAAGATCGGCGCTTCCAATGTCTATCGGGTAGCCTCAATATGGCTGGCAATTCCGGCTATGCTTTTTGATATCGGCAAGGGCGCGCTGATGGTGTGGACAGCCCGCCAGGCTGGCATAGAGCTTTTCGGCTCTGCGGCGGCGGCGCAGGCAGCCATCGGGCTTATTGCCATCGCCGGTCATAACTGGCCGGTATTTCTGGGTTTTAAAGGCGGACGGGGGATTTTCACCAGCCTGGGTGTTATCACCGCGCTTTCTCCGTGGCTGGGGCTTATAATTCTTATTATGCCTTACCTGTTTGCCCCCATCCACCAGGTAGCCTTCGGCGTTTTTCTGGCGCTGACATCGCTGCCGTTTCTAAGCTGGTTTCTATATGAACCGCTGGGGATTGAGGAAAGGCTGCCGGTAACTCTGGGTTTTGTCATATTATCCATAATGGCATTCCTAACCCGCCTTATCACTAAAAGAACCGAAATCAGCAAAACGGTACCAATGGCAGAGCTTCTTCTTAACCGCCTGCTCTTTGACCGCGATATCAGGGACGCCAAAACATGGGTGCAAAGAAAATCGGCAGAGCCGAAGGTTTAAGGGAAAGGGACAAAGAAACTTGACTGCGCTTGAAACGACCTATCTTGGTATTCCGGGTTACGCCATCTTCTGGGTATTAACTATTACCGCCTTCGGGCTTTTCGCCCGAAGGGTATATCAACTTGTCCGCTATATGCTGCTTGCGCAGCCGGAGATGAAATTCACCAGCCTACTTAAGCGCGGGCTGCGGACAGCCGCCATCACGCTGGGGCAGTGGTGCCAGCTTAAAGGCTTCAGCCTCAGGGACAAATCCGGCATCGGGCACGCCTTCTTAGCCTGGGGTTTCTTCATCTTCATCGCCTTTTATATTGTTTTTATTATAATCGGCGCCGGTTTCGGTCTTTCGGAAAGCCTGGAGCACAGCGCTTTCTTTTTCTACCATAGCTGGATTATGGATATAATCGCCCCCATCGTCATACTGGTATGCCTGTGGGCGATAATCCGCCGCTATATTATCAAACCGCCCCGTTTAAAAGGGGAACAAACCGCCGAAGCCATGATAATACTGGTCAGTGTTTTGCTGCATCCGCTGACGCACCTCTTCAAGATAGCCAGCGCTATCGCGCTTGACCACCCCCCGGCAGGGTTGGGCAGCGTGCTGCCGCCGGTGAGTTCGGCATTGAGCAACATATTCAACAACGCCAGCCCGGAGGCGATACAAAACGCTTCCGCCGCCTTCTTCTGGGCGCACTGGCTGGTTATATTGTTTGTGCTGGTTTACATCGGCTATTCAAGGTATTTGCACATGCCGGCTTCAATCTTTAATATCTTTTTCCGTTCGCCTCTGCCCAAAGGCGCGCTGCGCGGCATTAACCTTGAAACCGCAGAGAAATTCGGCGCGGCGGATATAACAGACCTCACCTGGAAGCAGGTGCTTGATTTATATTCCTGCGTCTCCTGCGGGCAGTGCCAGGACGCCTGCCCTGCAAACGCCAGCGGTAAAACGCTTAACCCGAAGATGCTGATTCAGGATTTAAAAACAGACCTGTTGCAAACAGCCCCTGTTCTGCTTAAAAACAAAGACGCCGAAGCTAAAACACTGCCGGAAGAGGTTATAAAGACCGAAGACATCTGGGCTTGCACCACCTGCCGCGCCTGTGATGAAGTCTGCCCGGTTTATGTTGAGCATATAGACAAACTGGTGGATATGCGCCGTAATTTAGTTATGGAGCAGGCGGTTATGCCTGAAAGCGCGGAACAGGCTCTGCGCAGTATAGAAGACCGGGGGCATCCGTGGAGAGGGGCGACAGCTTCACGCACAGACTGGGCAGAGGGGCTGGATATAAAAACCATAGATAAAGATAACCCCTGCCAGATTTTATTATGGGTGGGTTGCAGCGGCGCGCTGGAAGAAAGAAGCATGAAAACAACCCGTGCGCTGGCAAAGCTGTTAAAGCAGGCGAGGGTGGATTTTGGAATACTGGGGGTGGAGGAAAGCTGCTGCGGAGAGCCGGCGCGGCGGCTGGGAAATGAATATCTTTTCCAGATGCAGGCAGAGGAAAACATCGGCAAACTGAATAATTACGGCGTTAAGAAAATCGTCAGCGCCTGCCCCCACTGTTACAACACTATCAAGAACGAATACCCGGCTTTCGGCGGCAATTTTGAGGTTATGCACCACAGCCAGCTTATCGCCGAACTGGCAGAAGAAGGCAAGCTGACATTCAAAAACAGCAAAAACAGCGCGATTACTTATCACGACCCCTGTTATCTGGGCAGATATAACGGCGTTTTCAAGGCACCCAGAAATATCCTGAAAAAGGTATCCGGGAACAGTCTGCTGGAAATGGACAAGAAGGGCAAGAACAGCTTTTGCTGCGGCGGCGGCGGCGGCAGGATGTGGCAGGAAGAAACTGCCGGTAGCCGCATCAGCGAAATGCGGGTTGAGCAGGCGCTTGAAACGAAGGCTGAAACCGTGGCTACCGCCTGCCCGCTGTGCCTGCAGATGTTTGAGGACGCCGTAAAAGCTAAAGACTGCCAAAATTCAATAAGGATTATGGACATCGCCGAGCTGGCGGCAGAGGCAGCAGGATTATCGGAAGATTAGCCTTCTTTGGCAAAACGGCATAAATCTCTAATACAGCAATCCGCACACAGCGGCTTCTTGCGGCAGGCTTCCTTAGCCAGTTTCACCAGCAGGGCATGGTATTCGTTATAAATACGGGTATCCGCCGCCAGATTTGCCGTAAACAGCCTCTGGTAGCTATCGTAGCTTTCTTTCTCTACCTCAAAACCGAGGCGTCCGGCAATGCGCCGCGTATAGGCGTCTATAACGAAAACCGGCTTGCTGATGGCATAAAGCAAAATTGAATCGGCGGTTTCCGGTCCGATGCCGTGAACGCACAATAGCTCCCGCCGCAAGGCATCTGTATCTATAGCAGACAGGTTGTTGAAATCATCATCGTAAGCAGCAAACCATTCAACCAGCGCCTTTAGCTTTAATGCCTTGGCGTTAAAGTAGCCGCATGGGTGGATTATGCGCGCCAGTTCGGAAACGGGCAGGCTGCGTATCGCCTGCGGTGAAAGCGCCCCGGCGGCTTTCAGGTTGGCAATGGCTTTTGCCGCATTGTTCCAGGAAGCGGATTGCGTCAGTATAGCGCCGACCATCACCTCAAAAGGCTCTTCGGCAGGCCACCAGCGCTGGCAGCCATAGGTTGTAAAAAGCCGTTCGTAAAGCTCTTTTATTTGTCTATGTGTTTTCTTGAGTTCCATTCAGGCACCGTAGCGTCATCCGAAGAATCATAACCGGGGATAAACGGCTTTATGTCTATTACCGGCGTGCCGTCAATGGCATCCAGCCCCCGAACCAACAGCGTGTTGCCTTCCCGCTTCATCAGCCGCGCGGTCTTCTTGCCCACCGGATTGGGGCGGTATGGGGAACGGGAGGCAAAAAGCCCCACCAGCGGCAGGCTTTTATCCCCCCGCGGATGCACCTTGAGTGAATATTTCCTGATAAAGGCTTTGTGCAGCCAGTAGATAACGATTATATGTGAATATTTATCCAGCCCTTCCAGGGCTTCGGCAAGGTCTTCATTAATAGTAATCCTGGATTCCACAGCCTGCCAGTCATAGCCCGGTTTGGACGGGATTTCTTTCATTTTATTGCTGACAATGCCAATAGGTTTAAACGTCATATCAGACGGTTGTTTATCCATTTCAATCCTCTTTGTGTCCTGTGATTATAACCAAAGCTCCGTCATAAACAAAGGGGCTGCCGTTTTACAGAGCAGCCCCTTTTCTGTATATTCTGGCTTTTTAAGCTATGACAGGGGATTAAGTGTCAACAGTTTTTTGGCGATATCCGGGTATTTGGCGATAAAAAGAAGTTCATCTTCCACCAGCGGCTTGTGCGCCTGCACATTGGCGTATCTCGCTAGTTCCAGCGTTCTCTGGGCTTCTTCACTGCTTGAGAAAGATACCGCCATTTGCCCCATTATGTGCTTGAAGCCAGAGATACCGCTGTATTCACCAGCGCTTATCTGGCGCCCGGTATCCACAAACTCCGGCTCACCCCTTCCCAGTTCTTCATAGCCGTAAAGCTCATAGTTTTCCGGGTCTTTAAGCACACCGTCGGCGTGAATGCCGGATTCATGGGCAAAGGCATTGCGCCCCACACCCGGCTGGTTAATGGGTATCGGCACATCAAAGGCATAGCTGGTATAATTCGCCAGCTTCCAGGCTTTGGCTAAATCCACGTTGCCGCCCATCTTGTATTCATCGGCAAAGCCCTTGGACTTGGTAACCGCCAGTATGGTAGCTACCATATCGGCGTTGCCGGCTCTCTCACCGATGCCGTTGATGGTAGTATTTATATAGGCATCCTGCCCGCCGTCAAGAACCCCCTTGGCGCCGCAGAGAGAGGTTGCCGCCGCCATACCAAGGTCTCCGTGGCAGTGTAACTCTATGGGGATTTTAACCTCTTCCGCCAGCGCCCTGACGGTTCTGTAAATGGTGAAGGGATTGTCATAGCCCAGGGTATCGCAATAACGCAGCCGGGTGGCGCCGTGTTCTTTGGCTGCCAGCCCAAAGCGCGTAAGGTAATCCAGATCCGTGCGTGAGGCATCTTCGGCATTAACGCCGATGGTTTCAGCGCCGTGCGCCCAGGCGGCGTCAACTGCCCTGCACATATCTTCTATAACATCGTCCTTTGTCTTTCTGCCCTGGAACTTGCCCTCAATCATCTGGTTTGAAGTGGATATAGAGAGGTTGAGGTGTTTTATTTTAGGCACCATTTTGAAGGTAAGTTCCACATCAGCGACGATAGCTCTTATCCAGCCCTCAAGGCGCATGTTTTTTATCACCCCCATCTCAGCCAGCTCCAGGTTAGCTTGAAGATAGTTTGATTCATGTTTGGTGGTAGGAAAACCGAACTCGGACTGGAAGATACCCATCTCGTCCAGATAGATATTTATCATGGTTTTTTCAAGTTTGGAAAGCCCCAGCTTGGCGGTCTGTACGCCATCCCGGTTAGTAACGTCTATAAAATAGATTTCAGGCATTTTTAAGCCTCCTTCTTGCGGATTATTACTGATAATCCAACCCAAAATGTTACCATACTGCCCCCCTGATGGCAATAATATGCTAGAATAAAACGACCGAAAAAAGGCTTGAAAGGTAACAGATGGGTCCTTTAAGAAGGCTGCTTTGGGGTGTGATTGCCCTGTTTGTCATTACAGTGGCAGGCACTATCGGTTATATACTTATAGAAGACTGGTCTTTCCTGGATTCTATATATATGACGGTGGTGACCATAACCACTGTCGGCTATGATGAAGTCCATCCGCTGAGCGAAGGCGGTAAAATATTCAGTATCTTCCTGATGGTCGGCGGCGTTGGCGGCGCTCTCTACACGCTGACCGCCATTATGGCTTACGTTATAGAGGGCGAATTCGGTATTACTCTGGGGAGGCGACAAATGAAAAACAAGATTGCCAAGCTGAGCAACCATTTTATACTCTGCGGTTACGGCAGGGTGGGACGGGAGATAGCAAGTGTTTTCGCAGAGGAAAATGTGCCCTTTGTTGTTATTGATAACGATAAGGATATGATAGGCAAGGCGGAAGAAGATAACCGCCTTTACCTGCTGGCGGATGCCACCAATGACGAGGTTCTCAAAGAAGCCGGTCTGGAGCACGCCCGTGGATTGATAATTGCTGTCGCCAGCGATGCCGACAGCACCTATATAACTCTTTCGGCAAGGCAACTGCGCCCGGAGCTTTTCATAGAAGCGCGCGCTTCCGGCAGTGAGGCTGAAACCAAGATGAAGAAAGCCGGCGCCGACCGTATAATATCACCGGACAGCATCGGCGCCCGGCGCATGGCAATGCTGGCTTTGCGCCCGGCGGTGGTGGACTTTTTTGATACCGTAACATATCGCCGCGGACGTGAGCTGCAGATGGAAAACATCGCCATCAAGGAAAAGTCCTGCCTTATTGGAGAGCCGGTAGAAAAGATTCGCCAGCGCACCAAAGTCACCATACTGGCGATAAGCCGCCAGAACGGCAAGCTGCTGGCTAATCCGGCGGCTGATGATATACTGGAAGCCAACGACACGCTGATTACAATGGGCACACGGGAGCAACTGACATCCCTGGAGAAAATCTGTCACGAGGTATAGAAAATGAGTAAAATAAAAACAGGCATAATAAACGTTAGCGGCTACGCCGGTGTAGAACTGGCGCGGCTGCTTATAAACCACCCTGCGGTGGAGCTGGCGTCTGTTACCGGGCGCAGCACCGCCGGACAGAAGCTGGCAGATGTTTTTCCGCACCTTGCCGGCAGTGAACTGGTTATTGAAGCCGAACTGGGAGATGCAGAACTGGCTTTCGCCGCCCTGCCGCACAAGCACAGCGCCGAAGAGATTATCCCCCTGCTGGAAAAAGGGATGAGGGTAATAGACCTAAGCGCTGATTTCAGGCTGAAAAACGCATCTGAATATCCGCAGTGGTACAGCTTCAGCCACCCATCTCCAAAGCTATTGGAGGAGGCGGTTTACGGATTGCCGGAACTGCACCGCAAAGATATTTCCGCCGCGCGGCTGGTTGCTAATCCCGGCTGTTACCCCACCGGCGCAATTCTGGCGCTGGCTGCGGCGGTCAAGCAGGGGCTTATCGGCGACCATATAATAATAGACAGCAAATCCGGCGTTTCCGGCGCCGGCAGGACGCTGAATATAAATACGCACTACGCCGAAGCCAACGAAGACGTTGCCGCTTACGCCCTGGATGGACACCGCCACCTGCCGGAGATAGTGCAGGAGCTGGGACTGCTGGATACGGCTAAGAAACCTCTGGCTACCTTCGTGCCGCATTTAGTGCCAATGACACGCGGTATCCTTTCAACCTGTTATGCTCCCCTTACCAGTAAAAACATAACAACGGCGGAAATGAAGCAGTTTTACAGCGATTTCTATAAAGACGAGCCTTTTGTCAGGGTGACGGACTGCCCGCCCCACACCAAGCACACCCAAGGCTCTAATATGTGCCTTGTTTATCCATCGATAGACAGCCGCACGGGGCGGCTGGTGGTTATAAGCTGTATTGATAACCTGGTTAAAGGCGCCGCCGGACAGGCGGTTCAGAACATGAATATCATGCTGGGGCTGCCGGAAACCACCGGGCTGGAGGCGGTGGCGGTTTACCCATAGGCGTAACCGCTATGCTTTAGCCCGTGTTAAATACAGATTCAACCGGCAGTTCATCTTTTAATATCAAAGGTTTCGGCACTGCCGATTTCTTCAAGATTACCGTCCTCGGTTTTGCCCTTTCAGCCCTCTGGCAAAGCATGCACACTATTGTCCTGCCGCTGCGGCTGCTGGATTTTGTCGCCGAATCTGATAAAAACACCTATCTAGGCATAATGACCTTCAGCGGGCTGCTGCTGGCGATGTTTATCCAGCCAATAGCCGGAGCGATAAGCGACCGTTACGGCACAAGATGGGGGCGGCGGCGTCCTTATGTCCTGTTGGGAATCTTATTCCTTGTGCTGCTTTTACCGGGAATCGGGCTGGCGGGCAGTTATGCTGCCATTTTTGTTGTTTACTGCCTGTTGCAAGCCAGCAGCAACGCGGCGCAGGGACCGTATCAGGGCTTTATCCCGGATTTGGTGCCGGCGGATAAAAGGGGAAGCGCCTCCGGCATAAAAACGCTGCTGGAGATTATCGGCGGGGCGGCGGCGGTAATGCTTATCGGCAACTTTATGGACCGCTATTCCGGCGGTGACGGCAGCCTGTGGCTGTGGCTTTCGCTGGCGGTGCCGGGGATTCTGCTGCTGGCTATGCTGGCTGTCACCATGCTTTCGGTTAAAGAAAAACCGGCTATCAATATAAACAGGGCGTCTGTCGTATCCACTTTGTTAAACACTTTCAGGATAGAAATACGCACCAATCGCAGCTTCCTGTGGTTTCTGGTTTCACGCACGCTTATCCTGATGGCTTTCGCCACTATCCAGCAGTTCGCGCTCTATTTCCTGCAGGATGTTATCGGCGTTGCAGACCCGGCGGCTTCTGCCGCCAGGTTCACAGTTGCGGGCGTAATCGGCATGCTGGCAATCGTCTATCCCGCCGGACACCTTTCAGACAGAATCGGACGCAAGAATATCTGTTTTGCTTCCGGGCTGCTGATGATAGTTGGTTTTATAATAATAATTTTCGCCGGGGATATGACGGCTATTATGATTGCCGCCGTTATAATCGGCGTGGCTGTCGGCGCATTTTCCAGCACCAACTGGGCGCTGGCAACAGACCTGGTGGCTAAAGGCGAAGAGGCAAGATACCTGGGGCTGGCGAACATGGCAACCGCCGGAGGAGCAGCCATCGCGCGATTGGTAGGACCTGTAATTGACCACTTTGAAGCACAAAGCACGGGGCTGGGTTATCAGGTTATGCTTATCGCCTGCTGTGTTTACTGCCTTCTGGGTATATTACTGCTGCTGAAGATTAAAACGCCGTCTAATCAACTACATTAAGCAGCCAGTCCCACCCCAAAACACCTGCCCACGCAATTGCAATATACAGCAGTGTCCTGCCCAGCCAGCAGGCGATAAAGAACTTCCACACCTTAAGGCGCAAAGCCCCGGCGACAATACCGGCAACATCAAAGAAAAAGGGGAAAGCCGAAAGAATGAATATGGTCAGAGAGCCCCATTTCTTCATCCATTTCTCTAACCTTAGATAAAGCTTGTTTTTTTGCACCATCGCCTGCCCGCTGCAACCGGCGGCATAGCCGGTAAGCTCTCCGATAGCCGCCCCCAGCCCGCCGATTACGCCCACCAGTGTGGCCGATGGCAGGGCGGCGCCCAGTGTGGCTATTATTAAAAAGTTACCGGCAGGCAGGACGACAGTGGCATTGAGTATGAGGCTTATAAGAAAAACGCCCAGATAGCCGAACTCTTCAAGCTGCTCAAACTTTTCCGGATG
This sequence comes from Dehalococcoidales bacterium, assembly GCA_963674855.2. GTDB lineage: Bacteria > Chloroflexota > Dehalococcoidia > Dehalococcoidales. Next base: position 53,928 of record CAXXST010000002.1, on the reverse strand, counting down.
GTAGCGGTAAAGGTAAAAAATAATGACAGCAATGGCGATAATAGCCAGCAGTCCCAGCATGGGAACCAGCTTTGTTTTTATCCAGCCGGCCTTCTTGCATTCATCTGCCGTCTTTTCTTTGTTGTTAATTTCGTCCATTTTAATAATTATTTTATCACAAGAGGGAGCAGGCAGGCAGTCTTTCCTCAAACGGAATCTTATTGTAAAGAATTGTTTTTATCTGCTATACTTTATTTAAGGTGCCCCCATCGTCTAGAGGCCTAGGACACCGGCCTTTCACGCCGGCAGCAGCGGTTCGAATCCGCTTGGGGGTACCATTTTATTTTCCCCTGGTAAACAAACCGCCCTATGCGTTTTCGCTGCTGCGCAATTCCGGCGGCAGCAGGTTGGGGATGCCATCCTCTATGGGATAGCTCAATTTGCAGGCAGCGCAATCCAGCTTGCCGCTAATTACCTCGCCCCCTTCCTCAACCACCACTTCCAGTTCAAGCTTTCCCTTACAACGGGGGCAGGCAAGTATATCCATAAGTTCGGTTTTCATAAGCCCCTCCTTGTTTTTTCCTTCCTGTAATAAAGCCAACGGCTTGATTTTATCAGCTTAACTGGCTATACTCCTTTTATATTCTCCAGTAATCATAGCCTTATTTTGAACTAACTGCTTCATTGCTGTTATTCTAGCGTTATTCAGTGTTATTTTGCAATCTACGCTGTATATTTTGACAAAACAAACCAAAGGGATTCCAGGGGAAAAGAGGATATTTTAGATATATGAAGTGCCTGATTCTAGCCGGGGGTTTCGGCACCCGGATGTACCCGCTGACCGCCAACAGGGCAAAGGCGCTTTTTGATTATCAGGGCAAACCGCTGCTGACCCACCTTGTTGAACGCATACCGGAAGGGGTGGATATTCTTGTTTCAACCAACAAGAAGTTTGAAACCGATTTTGAGAACTGGCGGCAAACTACCAAACGGCAAACAGAGCTTTGCCTGGAAGAGGCGCATAAAAACGAGCATAAAAAGGGAGCTATCGGCGCCCTGAATCACTGGATAAAGCAGCAGGATATAGGCGAAGACCTGCTGGTGCTTGCCGGCGATAACTACTTCGGCTTTGAACTGGAGCATTTCATCGCCGCCTATAACGCTGAAAACACACTGGTAGCCGTTTATGATATCGGCGACAGAGAAAAAGCCAGCCATTTCGGCGTTGTCAGCCTGAACAGCCACCGCATACTGGCTATCAAGGAAAAACCGGCGACCGCCACCAGCAGCCTCATCGCTACCGCCTGTTATATACTGCCGCCGCGCATCTTTCCTCATCTGGACAGGTACTGTTCCGAGAAGCGGCGTGACAACCTGGGCAATTTTATTTCTTATCTGGTGAAAAACGATGAAGTCCACGCTTTCACCTTCACCGAAAAGTGGTTTGACATCGGCACTGAAGCCGACGAATTACTCTGAAGCGCAAGTCTTTTAGCCGCTATTGATTGACTTGGCTTTCATAACGAGGCTATAATGGCTTCTTGAGCCGGTTTTTTCTAATCTGCTTACAACCGCGGTTGCCGGTTGCGTGATTTTAAAAGTTATAATATTGCCGCCTGATAATAACCGGCATATTTTGCCGTGAATTGGAATAGAATTATGATGGACAAAGAAGCCGAACACTGGGATGGTATAGCCAGGGGCTGGGAACGCAAGAGCTATGCTAATGAAATCCTGGCGGAACACAAAAGGAATACCTACCTTAAACTGATAGCCGAATGGTCTGATATTCCCGCCAGCCCTAATATCCTGAAAACAGACCTCTTTGCCGAAGCCTTTGGCCCGGAGCAGTATCTGTTCTACCTGAAACCGCCTGATGGCATCGTCGGCATTGATGTCGCCAGAAACATTGTCAAACAGGCAAAGAAACAAGCCGTCGGCTGGGAGGCGGATTCCTCCAGGTATCTCTGCTGCGACGTCAAGCACCTGCCCTTCTGTAATAACAGCTTTGATGTCATTATCTCTGATTCCACGCTGGACCATTTCCCGGAAGAGCAGGATATCGTTGATTCCATAAAAGAGTTAGGAAGGGTATTACGCCCCGGCGGCACCCTTATTCTGACTATAGACAACAAGAGCAACCCCACTTATCCGCCCTTTATAATGTTCCGCCTGTGGATGAAGCTCAAGCTGGCGCCTTATTACATCGGCAGAACCCTTTCCCGCCGCAAAATGAAACAGACCGTAGAAGAAAGCGGTATGTATATCGCCGAAAGCACGACAATCTTTCATTACCCCCACCCGGACGGGCTGGTGAGGCTGGTAGAGCGTTTTGTGCGCAACCTGGGGCGCGGCAGACTGGATGGTTTCATCAGGAAAACGCTCTCTTTTACCGACTGGCTGGGGAGAAGGAAAACCAAATATTTTACCGGACGCTACCTGGCAATAAAAGCTATAAAAAAGTAAGCCCGAACCTTTTGTAATCTGCATACAGAAACTGAAATGCAAAAACCCCTGGACGATTCCCTCGGTAAAATAGCCAGCGGTGCCGGCATCGCTATCATCGGTATGATGGTAGGGGTGCTTTTTGTTTTCATAACCCGGCTGATTATCGCCCGCTTCGGATTGCAGTCTAATTACGGCACCTTCTCACTGGCGATAGTTATATTGCAGATAGCTGTATTGCTTTCCGGGCTGGGGCTGCACCGCGGCGCCACCAGATACATCGCCCACTTCCGCAGCAGTAACGACCATGCCAGCATCCGCACCACTATGTTTTCCTCCCTGCGCTTCAGCATATTGACCAGTTTTATAGTCGGCTTGATTATCTATTTCAGCGCTGATTATATCGCCGTAAACTTCTTCAAGGACCCGGATTTAGCCAAAGCTATGAAGATATTTGCCTTCGGAGTCCCCCTTACTAACCTGATACGCATGCTTATTTCCTTTTTCCAGGGTTATGACAGGGTGGCGCCGGGCGTATTTTTCCAGAATGTGGTTATGAACGGCATTACCCTGCTTATACTGATTGTTATAGTCAACGCCGGTTTTGCCTTTGATACCGTCTTCTATGCCTATCTGGGCTCTATTGTTATCACCTCTGTTTTCTTCGTAGTCTATACCGCCAGAAAACTGCCCCAGCGCATAACTATGAATGACATACGGAAAAGCCCGCCGGTATCCCGGGAATTGCTGCAGTTCTCCCTGCCGCTTCTCGGCTCTTCCATTATCACCATGCTGATGATAAACGTGGATACTATAATGCTGGGTTACTACAAGACAATGGACGTTGTTGGTCTTTACAATGCCGCCCACCCGCTGGCAACATTTATAGGAGTGCCTTTAACCGCCCTTGTCCTGATATACACGCCGGTGGCTACGGGGTTGTTCTCACAGAACAAGATAACCGAACTGCGGCGTAATTATATAGTTTTAACAAAGTGGCTGGTTTCAATAACCCTGCCCGTTTTTCTGGTCATGTTCCTGTTCCCGGAAGCAACCGTGCGCCTTTTCTTCGGGCAGGAATATATGGAGGCGGCGCCGGCGCTGCGCATACTTTCTATAGGTATTATCGTTAACAACATGATGGGACCCAATAACGAAACGCTGATTGCCAAAGGGCATCCGCGCTTTGTCTTATGGACAACAACATCCACGGCTGCGCTGAACGTTATCCTGAATATGCTGCTTATCCCGCCGATGGGTATGGAAGGCGCAGCCATCGGCTCTGCGGTTTCACTGGTAAGCATGAATATGGTGCGCTCTTTCTGGCTTTACCGCATAACCAGAATACATCCTCTGAGCAGGAATATGTCCAAACCGGTGATTATATCTGTAATCCTGGCTTCGCTTTTTTACCTGTTCAGCAGCACCTTTTTAACCGTCACCTACTGGATGATACCCATAATCTTTGCCATCTTCTGCGTTATCTACCTGCTGGCAGTGCTTTTCAGCCGCAGCTTTGATAATGAGGATATAGCCCTGCTGCAGCTTATAGAAAAAAGGAGCGGTATTAATACCGCTCCTCTGAAAAAACTGCTGGGCAGATTCCGTTGATTACTTCAAATCCCGCCTGAACCTGTATTTTATCCGCTCTTTTTCGTTTTCTTTTTACCCTTTTTCCCTAAATGCCCGTCAATTGCGGCTTGCGCCTGCTTTTTAAAGGTTTCAGTTTCCTTGTTCCCGTCTTTACAGAGGTTATATTCTTCTGCGGTATCGTTGCGTAAATCGTATATCTCCTCTGCCAGCACAGCCCTGGAGTTGTTTTTCTTTTCGGTGCGGATATACTTCCAGAGCGAAGTGCGAAAGGACACCAGCCGCCACCCTAAATCCGGCCTGTTGTACACGCTTACGGTACCCGTTTCTTCAACCTGCCCGCCTTCTATCGCCGGCATCAGGCTTTTCCCTTTGAAAGCCGGTGTGCTGCCGTTACCGGCAAGGCAACTGACGGTAGGCGGCAAATCAATCAGGCTTACCTGCTGTTTCACCACGCTGCCGCCTTTTATATCCGCACCCGCCATAACCAGCGGCACGCGGATTATGCCGTCATACAAAGACTGGTGGCTGAAATTGCCATGTTCGCCGAACTCGTCTCCGTGGTCTGCGGCAACTATAACAATCGCGTCTTTCAGCCTTTCGCCCAACCCTTCCAGCAACTGCCCGATGCTGTCGTCCACATATTTTATATCGGCGTCATAAAGGTCAATCAGGGTATTTATATCATCCGGCTTAATCTTACGCGGATCTTTAATAATTTTACGGTACAGATCAGCCATCTGGTGACAGCTTACCGGCTTTTCACGAAACCGGCTGAGATACTGCGGCTGTGGCAGATAGGGATGATGGACATCCATATAGTGCAGCCATAGAAAGCTTTTTTCATTTTTTTTATCAAGCCAGGCAATCCCCCACCTGCTTAAATCTTCAGCAGTTACAATAGGACGCCGCACAACATTAAACGAAAAGGGCGCCATTATTTTAGACACCAGCCGGAAGAAACCGCCGGTAAGTTTGTTACTTTTTTCAGTTCGGTGGGGCTTGGTTACCGCCCGCATCCACAGGCGCCCCTTCCAAAGGCTGTATTCATTAAGACTGTCGTTAAAAACATCAAAACCGCGGCTGTAACCATAGTAGCGTGTGAGATAGGGATTGGAATGAAAGGCGGCAGTGCGGTAGCCTTCTTCCTTAAGTTGTTGTGCCAGTGTCTTTTCTACATGAGATACTACACCGGGTTTGTCCATCATTGAAAGCGTTGAAGACATTATAGCAGTAAAGGCATCCGGCGTGCGCCCGCCACTGGATATCGCCTCTGCAAACAGAACGCCCTGCGATGCCAGTTTATCTATATTGGGGCTGGTATTGCGATGATAGCCATAACAGCCCAGGTGGTCTGCCCTCAGGCTGTCAATCGTTAAAAGGATTATATCTGCCAATTCATGTCTCTTTTACTCAAATCCCGCTTAATCTTCGCCCAAATCATAGAGGCGTTCCAGCGCTTCCACGACATCATCCCAGTCCCACAGCTTAACGTCATCCACTTTCACGCCCCTGGCTTTGTTTATAAGCTCTGCCAGCCGGTGTATGTCTATGGGGTAATCTATGCCGAAGCAGTTCTTGTTATCAATCCACTCTTTAAGGGCAGAGGTATTGGCAACCACGCAGGGCGTTTTTGAAGCCAGCGCTTCAGCTACCACAATGGAGAAGGCTTCCTGTTGCGAAGGCAGAACAAAAACCTGCGCCTGGCTGAACTTTTCCAGAAGCTGGCTGCGGGACAGGAACTTTCCGAAGTTTACCCTGTGGTTCAATCCCATTTCATCCACAAGCTGCATCAAATCAGCTTCATACGCCCCCCAGCCGACTATCTCCAGGCACAAGTCGTCATCAAGCAAGGGCAGCGCCTGGATTATATAGTGTATGCCCTTGTATTTTTCCAGCCTGCCGGCATACATAATGGTATTCGTCTTTGGCTTTTTGCCGGCATCGGCGAAATCATCAAGGACAACGCCGTTTGGAATCAGGTGGAGCTTGGATTCATCCAGCTTAAAGTGCCGCATAAGCAGCTGTTTTTCATATTCAGAGACGGTAATAACTGAATGAGCATCCCTGAATATGCGGCTGCCGAAGGGTTTGTAGAGCTTGAACAGGATATTGCGAAAAAAGGTGTGCCCGTGCCCGTGATAGTGGGCTGTTACTATGAACCTTTTCCTGTCCGCATACCTTGAAAAATAAAGCGGCAGCCCGTGATAACAATGCCCGTGGACTATATCAAAGCTTGATTTTCTAAGTTCTTTTATCATACCCGGCGAAAGAAAATAGGCAGCCCCCGGATAATAGGCATCAAAACGCCGCACCAGAACACCGTTTATGGTTTCTTCGTAGGGAAACTTCCCGTTATAGTTTTCGGCAAAGACGGTAACTTCGTGTTTCTTTGCCAGCCGCTCGCTTATATTCTTGACGTTGGTGGCTACGCCGCCGTGTGAAGGGGTATAGCCAAGGCTTACCTGTAAGATTCTCATTATGAAATCACCCCGGATTTCTCATCTCCCATCTCAATTTCAATACAAAGCATAATTATCTTTCTCTGCTACTGATGCTGCGCTAGTCTTCATAAAATATATAGATAGACATATCCGGGTTATAATATATCAGATTGGCATTCAGGGTATCCTGTAGCTGTTCTATAATGCCGGCAATAACCTCCGGCTCTTCCTTAATCCATTCGTAGTCTGCCACGTCCTGGCGGCTTATGCCAATATAGAGGTTTTCGTATTTATAACGGCCCGGCCATTCGGGAATGGGTATCCGGTTATCCTGCCATTCAAGTAAGTGCAGTTCAAAGCCGGCATAGTTTTCAGAATTGCTGATATCTCCCAAAGGCCAGGCGCCGAAGACCGTACCCCGGTTGGTCTGTTCATGGAAAAAGGCTGCGCCGGTGCTCTGCGCCGGTGATATATAGTCAAATTCCTGGTTGCCGTAAGCCGATACCAGTTTCATCGGCACCGCCAGAATAAGCAGCAGGCATATTACCACCGCTATAAGTTTCTTGTTAATATCAAGCAGGCGGGTAGAAAAGTACGCAATGCCGGGCATAATAAAGCTGTAGATACGGGTTATAATCTCCTGGGCATAATATCCGGAAAGGACGGAAAGCGGCAGCGGAATCAGCACAAGCACCAGCAGCGACATAGTGGCTTTTATATCCCGCTTCACAAACAGCGAGGATATAAAACCGGCAGCGCCGGCAAGCAGGAACATTGCCGCATGCAATATGCGTATAACCGCCACATCCGCATGTGAACCGGTGCCCATCAGGTGGCCGGTGATTTCCCTTTCTGCCAGGATATTTATATTGAATATGAGGCTGCCTGATCCAACAAATGGTAGCTTGGGGATTATGTAGTCCCCGGCAACGGTCAGGTCCCAGGCAAGCAGTATTGCCAGGCAGCCAATCGTCAGCCACACCAGCCTTGTATCCCGCCGCACCAGCGCCAGCGCGCCTATAATAGCCAGCGTAGCTATTGAAGTTAGCAGATGGCTCATAACTATAGCCGTAAATACAATCAGTATCAGCAGCATGATTGGGCGCGAATCGCCTTCGCTGTGCCATATGCGGCGGTTGGTAATCAACGCCAGAAGCACAATCAGAAGGGTTGTTGCCGTGCCCATGGCGCTTATTATGTTGCCGGCTCCGCCGCCGCCCGCCAGGAAAAATATCAGACAACCGGCTAATACATAATTACTGCGGTTTTCGCCCAGCACATTCCTCAGGAAGACATATAGCGGCAGCAGGCTGACTACCGGCAGAAAAGCCGGCAAAATCTCTATAAGAGGCATAAAATCTATCTGGCACAAGCTGGATACAACCGAAGGCAGGATAAAGGCTCCCGGCCAGCTCAGGTAAAAGGTCAGCGAGGTGTCAAAATGCCCATGCCTGAGGATATAATCTACATAACCGACGTTGCGGTAACCGTGATTTATATAGGGGATAGAGCCGCCGGTTATAAGCGGTACCATCGCCAGCGACATAATTATTACAAAAACCTGCAAGCCAAGCAATTTTGTGTGTCTTTCATTGGATATCCACAAAAGCAGGGAAGCAATTATAAGCAAAGCCATAGCGATGAAGAAAGTTACCGGCAGCCCATGGATAAGCCCCCAGTGCCCTACCTCAAATCTGGCGCAGATAAAGCTATGTGAAAGCAGGAACAAGGCAACAGCGGTAAGGAATATTGAAATCCGGCGGCGCGTTTCTTCCGCCCGGCTGGAACCGATCTCCAGAATGCTGATGCCGCTCAAAGACATTTTGCTTTCTCGCCCGCCGGGTAACGGTTGCGCTTGAAGATGTTTGTAATCCTGTAGAACAGGTAGCCACTGCCAACGCATGCCAGAGCCAGCCCGGTAATCCACAGCCGGCGCACAGCCACCAGCGGTTTTCTGAAAAGAAGCCCCAGAGAGCCGGGTATCAGGTTAAAGAATATGCGCCGCAGCAGGCTGTATTCGGTAGCCAGCACATGGCTGTCAAGCCGGCGGCTCCAGTCTTTGAACCACGCCTTGCCATAGCCTTCCCAGTAAGCCCGCCGCATAATAAAAGCAGTGGACAGCCGGTATGCATAGACCTTGTGTTTTACTTTTATGGCGGGGTTATAGACTATGCTTTTGCCGGTGGCGGCGGTTACCCGCACTGAAAACTCGGTTTCTTTAACTCCGGGGCGCTGCCAGTCACTTTTGCCTTTTTCCTCGCCTTCAAGATTGTTTTTAAAGACACCGCAGGTATCAAACGCCTGCCGCCGGAAGGAGATATTGGTGCCGTAACCGTTCCTGACATCTCTTTTTTCAGTCCAGTCCCAATAGGTGCAGGAAAATATCCAGTAGAACTCTTTGGGAAACCAGGACATATTTTTTCCCTGCCACTGCGGCAGTATCGGTCCGGTAAGCCCGATTACAGATTCGTCTTCGGCATAGTGCCTGGCTGTTTCTTCCGCCCAGCCGGGTAACAGCAGGGCATCGTCGTCAATGAAGGCGATTATTTCGCCGGTTGCCTGTTCTATACCCAGGTTGCGGGCGGAATATGAACCCCACTCACCTTGGTTGAAAAGCACCCGTGCCCCCTTATAGCCTTTCTCTTTTACATAACTGCTTATTTCATCGGCAAGCTGCTGTGAGCGTTCGGCAACTACCAGCGTTTCTATATCGTTATATTGCTGAGCCTCTATGCTGTCCAGCAGCTCTTTGACGTCACCCAGCCGCTGCCGGTTAAAAAAGGGGGCTATAATTGATATTTTCACTTTTATCTACCTGATTAAAACCTTTTCTTTATAAGCATCCACATTATCCTGAAGCCGTCTTTAAGCCCGCTTAGCTTGGCTTTGCCTTCACGGCAGCGGTAGCGGATGGGTATTTCTATAATCGCATGCCCGTTTTTGCATAACTGGGTGAATATCTCGGCTTCAAGCTGGAAACCGTCTGCCGCCAGTATCAGTTCCTTGGCGACATCCGCCCTCAGCGCCCAGTAGCCGGTGCAAAGATCGCTTATCCTTGTGCGGTAGAGCAGGTTGGCAGCCCAGGTTAGTATAACGTTGCCAATAACGTTCATCTGCCTCATCGCCCCTTCTTCCCGTTCCCCATGAAGCCTGGAGCCGATGACCACCGGGTTGCCCCGGCGCAAGATAGCCAGCATTTCAGGAATATACGTTGCAGGATAGGTATAATCGGCATCCAGCATAAAGACGTAGTCAGCTTCAAGCGAATCCAGCAGGGTTCTTACCGCCCGCCCCTTGCCCCGCCGCAGCTCTATGGTAACAATGGCGCCCTTTTCCTCTGCAATGCGGCGGGTTTCATCTTCGCTGTTGCCGTCAACCACCAGTATATCCACCTCAAAACCCTCTTTTTCCAGAGCTTGCCGCGGTATCTCGTCTATAACCTTGCCAACAGTCAGTTCCTCGTTAAGCGTCGGCAATATCACACAGATTACTTCTTTTTTCAAATTATCCTTCCAAAGCTATATTTAAGCCCTGTTACAGGCTAGTTTTCAGTTACGTCAATATGTATAAACAACGGTTCTTCAAAGTATGGCTCTGTTTCGCCGTCTTTATACAGCCAGAACTCTACTTTCCTGTTTTCACCCGGGCTGCCAAGCGCCAGGCTGGCATTAACCTCCCAGTCGGCGTCGTTAGCTATCTGGTCACTGGCTATACTTCTGTCCACAGCGCCGTCTATTACCACATCCACCCGGTAACTCATCGTCTTATCCTCATGATTGATAATGCCCAGGGTTATATCCAACGCCTGCCCGGCAGCAATCTGCCCGGGATATTCTTCCGCTTCGCCGTCAATAGCCAGAATATAGAACTCGCTAAACTGCTGGTCCTGCTTGGGCACCGCCAGCACATAACCGACAGAGCCAACGGTTGCCAGCAGCGCCACCGCCAAAAGCAGCGCCAGCGCCTTGTCCGCGCCAGCCATTTGCCGCCAGCGATACAGATCTATATCTATAGTGAAATCCAGCTCATCATAGCTATAGCGCGCGCGGCACCAGGCAATTGCGCCGGTAATGACTATAAAAACAGGGAATACAGTGAGTATTGGGGCAAGGCTTATACTCCAGATGTAGCTGAGGATAACACCGGTAATTATGCAAAAGGCTACGCTCAGAGCCAGGCTGAAGGCTATGCGGGAAACCGGGCGCAGGCTGTCTCTGTTCGGGAAAAGGGCTGCCAGCAGCATATAGCCGGGGATGAAAAGCGCCACCGGCAAACCAAGTATTATACGCACCGCGCCGCTGGTAAAAGCGGCTACCGGAATCAGCAGCAGCGTAACAGCAATAAACAGAAGAATTATAGTGCGGTTGCTAACCCTCATCAGGCTATTATAGCTTCTATAATTTGAATAAGGCAACCTGATGTCTGTAAAGAAGGTGGCTTAAATGTTGTAATCAAATATATATAAGTAGTTATTTAGTACCGCATAACGGCAATAATCAGCCTATAATTACCTTAACCAGCGTGACAATGCCCAGTATTATTGTCGTCAGCCCGATAGCCAGCTCCAGTTTCATCGCAGATAGTTTTTTTACCGTCAGCACTGCAAAGGGCGCTGCCACCGCCGAGCCGATACTGGCAGCCGTTATCAGTTCCCGGTTTATATCCGCCCCCAGCAACAGGTAAAATAAAAAACCGAAAGCGCTGATAATGGTTACCGCCACTGTAGTGCTGCCCAGTGAGCTTTTAACTTCGCGGCCGGCAACAAGCTGCCCGCCGGTAGCCATAACCATAAAGACGCCGCCGCTTATGCCCTTGTTAAAACCGCCGATCAAACCCAGAACAATTAAACCCTTCCAGGAGAAGCCCTGTTTGCGCCCACGGTAGCACAGTATCATAATGCCCACCAGCAGCACCATACCCCCTATATATATACCCAGGGCGGTATCGGATATATTTATAGCGGTGAATGTCCCCAGCAGAACCCCTATTACCCCGAAACCGGCAAGAACAGCAACCACCCTGGCATCTGTAGATGCCATCAGTGAAGCCAACCGGTTGCTTTTTTTCTGATCTTTGTCCGCCTGTTTAAAGCCAAGTTCTATATTGCCCAGCCGCTGGTGCATCACGGAGCCGATAACGCCGCCTACCAGATGGCTGAACAGTATAGCGGGAACAATATGAAGCGGGGAGAAGCCCATTATAAGGAGCAGCGGCGCCATAATAATGCCATAACCCATACCTATTGAGATGCTTAGATACTGGCATAAAAGGGCCGCAAGAATTACCAGCAGAAATAAACCTGTGTTTAACTCCATACCGGTAATATTATAGTGGAAAGCGTACCAAGCGCAAATGACAACAACGCTGTGAGCGCCCGTTGTGTGCCCGCAGTTATTTTGGAGTATAATAAACAAAAGTCAGCAGGTAAGCTCAATGAATACACGCTACAGGCGCAACTCTATAATAATCATCGGGGTTCTGTTTATATTAGCCATTGTTTTCGCACTTTTGTGGCACCCGCAGGACAACAGGGACGATATTCTGCAATACCTGGAAAGCACAGTGGCAACGGCAGAGTCGCATAGCCAGTGGATTGATGATTACAATGAACTGACAGGACGCTACGGCGAACTTAGCCAGAGTGAAAAAGTAACCGAACTTAACGGTTTGCTGGAACGGATGGAGGTCATTCAGGTTGAGGTGGAGCAATCTGCACAACCCGGTGTGCTGGACAGGGTAAAGGGTAAATGGGACAACGAATGCAACAAGGTTTTGCAGGCGGTTTACCAGGTAATCCTGGGGTTTGAGAATAATAAGCCGGAATGGATTACCGAAGCCTATGAATATCTGCTGGAAGCGGATGAACTGCGGCAGGAATGGACTGATGAACTGGCAGAACTTATGGAAGAAAACGCCATCGCCGCCCCGGATTTTGTCTATAAAACCTATTTCGGATAGGCTCTAGAACTTGCCCGCCAGTTTGTCATAGGTTTCCAGAATGGCTTCGCTTATCACCCTGATATCACCCGTTACCGGCATAAAATTGGTATCCCCCGCCCAGCGCGGCACTACATGCATGTGGAGGTGGGTATCTATACCGGCACCGGCTATGCGCCCCAGATTCATGCCGACATTAAAACCCTCGGCTTTGAATACCTGCTTCATAACGGCGATGCTGCGGCTTACCAAGGCGAAAAGCTCATTGCGTTCGTTTTCTTCCAGTTCCTCAAGGCTGGCGGTATGGCGATAGGGGACAACCATTAAATGCCCGGAGTTATAGGGATAAGCGTTCATAATTATAAAGGCGTGCTTGCCGCGGTGCAGTATCAGGTTTTTTCTATCATCTGCTGCCGCCGGTTTGCTGCACAAAATACAACCCTGTGCCGCTTCCTCTTTGGCAATTTTTATATATTCTATGCGCCACGGCGCCCATAAATGATCCATCCCGGTCTCCTTTTATGTCTTTCTGCTATTTTAATCCGCCGCCCGTTAAAGGTCAAAGCGGCTGAAATTGTGATAGCGGGTCGTTTTAATGAAATATTTTTGAAAAGTAAATGGTATTGTGGGTAAATCCCACTTGACACAATACCCCACTAGTGTCATTATATTTATGTGACACAGATAATAAAAGATGATAAGTTTACTAAAGAAGCTGATGGAATAAAACCGGATTCCAGAAGGCGAGTAGTCTTGCCAAAATCCTTGGTAAGCGATGGTATAACTTATCATATACACAGCAATAGAATGGGGCAAATCATTCTTGATCCTCAGGTTACAATTCCAGCCTCTGAACTATGGCTTTTTAAGGACAAGAAATCATTAGAGATGATTGAAGTTGGGATATCACAAAAGGAATCAATTGATTTAGGTTCTTTTGCTCAATATGTAGAAGATGAGGCGTAAATTACGTTTTAAGCCGAGAGCGGTTGAAGAACTTCGCAGTTTAGAAACGAACCCTGCTTACGGTGGGGTTCTTAAACAAGCCAGAAAAACACTAGGGTATTTGGAAACAGACCTCAGGCATAAATCACTTCAAACCCACGAGTTTGAATCCCTTACAAAGCTTCACGGAATAAAAACTTTTGAGGCTTATGCTCAGCATAAAACACCTGCTGCTTATAGGGTATTTTGGCAATACGGACCCGATGAGGCTGACGAAAAGGGAAAACGTGTCCCTGTATTAACTATTGTTGGTATAACACCACACCCGGGAGACTAGCTACTGCCCCCCCCAGCTTTAGCTACTTTTTTCTACACTTCAGTAATCTGCTATCCGTAATTGCCTATTTCAAAGCAGGGCAGGTATACTATACACGAAATACGGAGGCAAACTTGAGTTATCCAGACAGCATTTTATTCAATGTAAAAAAACCGGCGGTATATTGCGGCGGTGAGTGGAACAGCATCCGCAAGGACTGGCAGCAAACGGGGTTAAAGATAGCCATCAGCTACCCCGATACCTATGAAATCGGTATGTCCAATATGGCGCTTTCCATTTTGTATGATATCTTCAACCGCCAGGCAGACGTTCTGGCAGAGAGGGTATTTTCCCCTAAAGCCGATATGGCAGCCGCCATCAAAGAAGCCGGAATGCCACTGCTCAGTCTGGAAAGCCAGCGCCCGCTGTGTGAGTTTGATGTCATCGGTTTTTCGCTGGGCTATGAACTTACCTTTACCAATGTGCTGAATATGCTGCATCTGGGGCAGATTCCTGTGCTTGCTATTGAAAGAAATGAAGACCATCCGCTGGTAATTGCCGGCGGCAGTTGCGTCCTGAATCCGGAACCGATGGCGGACTTTATAGACCTCTTTGTCATCGGGGAGGCGGAAGAGGTTCTGGAGGATTTAACAGCCTGCCTGCTGAAATGGAAGCGCCAGGGACTTGCCAAAGAAGATCTGCTGAAAGAGGCAGCCGCCATTCCCGGCGTATATATCCCCGCTTTTTATGATGTGGGTTATGACGCCGAAGGATTGATTAAAAGCATTACGCCAAATATTGCCGAAGCCAACCCCTCAATAAAACGGCAGATTGTTTCCAAGCTACCGCCGCCGGTAACAGACCCGGTGGTGCCTTTCGTAGAGGTAGTGCATGACCGCGGCGCCATAGAAATAAGCCGTGGTTGCAGCCGGGGCTGCCGTTTCTGTAATGCCGGCATGATCTACCGTCCCGTGCGCCAGCGCCCGCATCAGGAAGTTATAGAAGCGATAGACGGCTTTATTAAAAGCTGCGGTTACGATGAAATATCGCTGGTATCATTAAGCACCAGCGATTACTGTGGCATAGACAACCTCGTCGGTAAAATCAGCCACAGGTACGAAAAGCAGCCGCTGGCAATATCCCTGCCCAGCCTGCGCATCAGCCAGGATTCCCTGAGTTTAATAGAAGCCCTGCCTTCCCGCCGTAAAACGGGGCTTACTTTTGCCCCCGAAGCCGGCAGCCAGAGGCTTCAGAAGGTGATAAACAAGCATATTCCGGAAGAAGAACTGCTGGCGACAGCAGCCGCAGCTTTTAAAAAGGGGTGGCTTAACCTGAAGCTTTATTTTATGCTCGGCTTGCCCACAGAGACAGAAGAAGACATTCAGGGCATTATCAGCCTGGTGGAAAAGGTGCGCGCCCGGGGCAAAACCGCCTGCGGGCGTAAACCCCAGTTGAGGCTCAGCTTTGCAACCTTCGTGCCCAAACCCAATACCCCCTTCCAGTGGGTAGCTATGGATGATGAAGAAAATATAAACGCAAAGCAGGAGATTCTTAAAAGCAGCCTGCGCCGCAAGGGCATAAGGCTTTCCTGGCAGGATACCGATACCAGCCTGCTGGAGGCAGCGCTTTCACGCGGAGACAGACGGCTGGGCAGGGTTATCCACAAAGCCTGGCAGATGGGCGCCGCCCTGGACGGCTGGAGCGAACACTTCAATTATGAAATATGGCGGCAGGCTTTTGAAGAATGTGATATTGACCCGGATTTCTACGCCCGAAGGCAGCGTTCAATAGATGAGATTCTGCCCTGGCAGCACATAGACAGCGGCATCAGCCCGGATTTTTTGAAGCGGGAATACAAAGCGGCAACAGCAGAAAAACTAACCGCAGACTGCCGCACAGAAAGCTGTAACGCCTGCGGGCTGGAAAAACAGCCCGAATGCCAGATTAAACAGGGTTAGATTCTATTCAAAGTCTGCAATAGCCACCACGCTGTCGCTGGCGTCCAGCTTCATCAGCCGCACCCCCTGGGTGCTGCGCCCCTGAATGGTGATACCCTTGCGGGGGTCTTTTTCCCTTACCGGCGTGCGCGTTATCTGTCCCTTGGCGGATATAATCATAACCTGCTGGCTTTCGGTTACTACCCTGTTGGCAGCCACCATACCCGTCTGTTCCGTTATCTTGAAGGTGCGCACACCGCTGCCGGCGCGGTGCTGGCAGGGGTAGTCTGCAACCGGTGTAAGCTTGCCGTGACCGCCGGTGGTAACCACCAGCACAAAGGCTTCAGGCTGGGCGATATCCATACCGATTACGATATCGTCCTTACCCAGATTGATAGCACGAACACCGCCGCTGGCTCTCAGGCTGGTTCGCAGTTCGGAAACCGGGAAGCGGATAGATTGCCCCTTGCGCGTCGCCAGTATAACATCGTCCTTTTCCATTGCCAGGCGCGCTTCTATAAGGTTGTCTCCCTTTTCCAGGTCCATGGCAATAAGCCCGCTGCTGCGCACAGAGCTGAAACTCTCTATATCCGTCTTTTTTATCTCGCCTTTGCCGGTAGCCATCAGCATATAGCCGCCGGATGTAAACTCGCTGACCGCCACTACGGCGGTAACTTTCTCTCCTTCGGCAATGGGGAACAGGTTTATAACCGCCATCCCCTTGGCAATGCGTGAGCTGTCTGCCGGCAGTTCATAACACTTGAGGCTGAAGACCTTACCGCGCTCGGTGAAAAAGAGCAGCACGTCATGGGTATCCGCCACCGCCAGGAAACGCACGGCATCCTGTTCACGCGTTACCATACCGATGATGCCCTTGCCGCCGCGATGCTGCAGCGTATAGGCTTTGGAAGGCACCCGTTTTACAAAGCCGCGCTCGCTAAGCGTAACCACCATCCGCTGATGCGGAATCAGGTCTTCTTCATTGAAATCAAGTGCTTCCTGCACGGTAATTTCGCTGCGCCGCGGATTGGCGAACCTGGTTTTCACCTCTTCCGTCTCTTGCTTCACCAGCAGCATCATCCGCTTGGGACTGCCCAGCAGCTCTTCAAGATAGGCGATTGTTTTTAATACCTCGGTGTACTCATCCATTATTTTCTGGCGTTCCAGATTAGCCAGCCGCCGCAGTTGCATGTCAAGTATTGCCTGCGCCTGTATTTTGCTCAACCCAAACTCTTCCATAAGGGCGGCGCGCGCCACTTCGGCTGTTTTGGATTTGCGGATAGTGGCGATAATCCTGTCAATAGCATCCAGGGCAATCTTCAAGCCTTCCAGAATATGCGCCCTGGCTCTGGCTCCCTTAAGCTCAAACTTGGAGCGGCGGGTAATTACCTTGCGGCGGAAATCTATAAAGTGCTGCAAAGCTTCCTTGAGGCTTATAACGCGCGGTTGCCCGCCTACCAGCGCCAGCATATTCACGAAGAAGGCAGATTGCATCTGGGTGTGGCGATATAGGTTATTGAGCACCTGTCGCGGCTGGGCTTCGCGCTTCAGTTCAATGACAACGCGCATACCCTGGCGGTCTGACTCATCGCGCAGCTCGCTGATGCCACTTACCTTTTTGTCTTTAACAAGGTGGGCTATCTTTTCTATCAGGGCGGCTTTGTTGGTCTGGTAGGGCAATTCGGTAACTATTATCTGGCGCTTGCCGTTGGCAGTGGCTTCCTCGGTATAGGCTTTGGCGCGTACCATCACCCGTCCGTGACCGGTGGCGTAAGCGCTGCGGATGCCTTCCTGCCCCAGAATAATGCCGCCGGTGGGAAAATCAGGCCCCTGAACGAACTCTATAAGCTCATCCACCCCGGCATCCGGGTTATCAATAAGATGCGCCATGGCATCGCAAACCTCACCCAGATTGTGCGGCGGAATATTGGTAGCCATACCGACGGCGATGCCGGAGCTGCCGTTTACCAGCAGATTGGGCAGGCGGCTGGGCATAACCATTGGCTCGGTAAGGCTGTCATCAAAGTTGGGCATGAAGTCAACGGTGTCTTTATCTATATCCAGCAGCATCTGCTCGGCGATAGCTGAAAGGCGCACCTCTGTATAGCGCATAGCTGCCGGCGGGTCATTATCAACACTGCCGAAGTTACCCTGCCCGTCTATAAGGGTATGGCGCATGGAGAAATCCTGCGCCATGCGCACCATTGCGTCGTAAACAGAAGAATCACCGTGGGGGTGATATTTACCCAGCACATCACCAACAACACGAGCGCTCTTTTTATAGGCGGTGTTGCTGTGAAGCCCCATTTCATTCATGGAGTAAAGGATGCGCCGATGCACCGGCTTAAGCCCGTCACACACATCCGGCAGGGCGCGGGAAACGATTACGCTCATAGCGTAATCCAGATAGGAACTCTTCATCTCATCTTCAATATTTACCGGTCTTATTTTGCCCAGAACCATATAACCTAAACCTCCTGGTCTGCCTCGTCGTCGCCTTCATCCATAGATTCATCGGATAGCAGTTCCGTATCGTCTTCACCGGCGTTATTGTAACCGGACTCCACCGCTGTTTCGTCAAACTCTATCTGGCGTCTTAACATTTTATCACTAACATAGGACCTAAAGCTACCGAGACCCTTTGAAGGAAAGGAAAGCTGCCCTTCCTGCGAAGGATGCTGATAAACCTCTCTTATAATAACCGCCAGTATATTATCGGAAGCGCTTATAACGGCAGCCGAATATGTGTTGCCGCCCCGCATCAGCCTCACCAGCCGCTGGCTGTGTTTAGCCTCCATCTGCCCCAGATAACGCCCGCGGCTGTCTTCTACCACCAGCCCGGAGCCTTCTATTTTCAGGTTCACATTGTCACCGGCATCAACCTCAGCTAAAACCTTTTTATCCGCCAGATGGTGCAGGCTGATTACTCCCGCCTTGCCGGTTTCCTCTATAAAACCCCGCGGCTCTACCCGCTGTGAGCCGCCCGCAGAAGAGGCTCCGCTTTCTGTGAGGCTGGCAAGACGGCGCAGGTTCTTTTCGGCGATGGAGCTGTAGGGGTCAATCTCTTTAGCCCGGCTGTAAGCCTGGTGGGCAAGCGTATATTCCCCCAGCTCCATATGAGCCCGCCCCAAACGGTTAAAAGCGTCCAGGTCATTGGGGTAATGTTCTATTATTTCCTGGTTGGCAGCCACCGCCTCCCGCCAGCGCCCTTCCATTGCCAGAGCTATCGCCTGCTTGCTGCTGCGGTATACCTGGCGCGCCTGTTCTTCTCTGTCGTAAGACATTCTTATCCTTCCAAGCCGTTAATTTTAACGGCGTTTTTTCAAGAGACAATTTTACATCAATGCCTCCAGTTAAAGTCAAGTTTATTTTGGCTTTAACGGCAACTATTTAACCTTAATTAATAAAATTGACAAGCCGTGCCCGTAATGTTAACCTTAATTTCAGGCGCTCAACGCGCAAATATCAAACCTTTCAAAGGGAGTTTCATATGTGCCAGCCTAAAAAAGATGATGTATGCCAGCATCCGGAGAAGCTTAAAGGCAAGCCGGGTGAATGCTCTCCAGAGCAGGTAAGGGAATGCCACGGTAAAGACAGTGAGCATTCCTGCCACTAGTGATAATCAAAAATAAATTGAAGCGAGGTTTATATGAAGGAAAAAGTAGAAGCGGTATTGAATAAAATCCGCCCCAGCCTGATAGCGGACGGCGGTAATGTAGAGCTTGTAGATGTTGTTGACGGTGTGGTCAAGGTTAAGCTGGTTGGCGCCTGCGCCGGCTGCCCGATGTCCACCATGACGCTTAAAAACGGCATTGAAAAAATCCTGAAACAGGAAATACCGGAAGTCAAAGAAGTAGTTTCCGCCTAGCGGTTTTCTTTAAGCGCAGCAAAAAGAGGGTTGAAAATCAACCCTCTTTTTATTTACGGTTTCTTTATCCTTTTTTATTCCGGCTGTTGTAGTTCAAAGGCTTTGTGCAGCGCTTTTACGGCTTTTTTAGCGTCACATTCATCAACCAGACAGGTTATGCGGATTTCAGATGTCGTAATAAGCTGGATGTTGATGTCATTTTCGCTGAGGGCTTTGAACATACGGGAGGCATAGCCGGGGGTATTAAGCATGCCGCTGCCGATAATACTGACTTTGCCTTGTCTGGAATCACTGATACACTTTTCAGCGCAGATGGATTCAGCGATGGGTCTTACTATATCCATAGCCTTATCTACATCGCCCTTGGCGACGGTAAAGGTCAGGTCTGTCTTATTCTCTATGCCTGCATTCTGAACTATAGAGTCAACGCTGATACCGGCATCCGCCAGCGGCACAAAGATAGACGAGGCAATGCCCGGCTTATCCGGCACGCCGATAACCGTTATCTTGGCTACATTAAGGTCATGGGTGATACTTCTCACCTTGTTGCGATTTTCCATAGACGCCCCTCCATGAATTAGTGTCCCCGGTGCATCATTAAAGCTGCAAGCTACCAGTATGGGGATATTATAAAGCTCTCCCAACTCCACCGCCCGGGAATGCATTACCCTGGCTCCAAAGGTTGCCATTTCCAGCATCTCTTCGTATCCGATTTCAGACAGGCTGACGGCTTCCGGCACCAGCCTTGGGTCTGCGGTATAAATGCCGTCAACATCCGTGAATATCTGGCAGGTATCCGCCTTAAGGCTGGCTGCCAGCGCCACCGCCGTTGTGTCAGAGCCGCCCCGCCCCAGTGTGGTGATATCCATTTCATCGTTAAAGCCCTGGAAACCGGCAACGATAACGATACTGCCCTGTTTTAATTCTTTAAGCACTCTTTTAGGATCAATACCCAGTATGCGGGCGCGGTTGTAGGCGGTATCGGTACGTATGCCCGCCTGAACTCCGCTGAGGCTGATAGCCGGATTTCCCATGCCTTCCAGTGTCATCGCCAGCAGGGTGCTGGAAACAAGCTCTCCGGTGGAGAGCAGTATATCAAACTCCCGCGCGGGCGGTTTCTGGTTTAACCTGTAGGCTAAATCCACCAGTTCGTCTGTGGTATCACCCATCGCCGAAACCACAACTACAACATCATTGCCGGCGTCTTTAGCTTTGGCTATACGCCGGGCAACGTTCCTGATTTTTTCAGCATCCGCCACTGAAGAGCCGCCGTATTTTTGCACTATTAATGGCATTTGTTTATATCTATACTCCATATAAAATTAAACCCTGATAACATTCTAACTACTCTTGAGAATACTCTCTAATCCTTTTTTCATAAACCTTGACAATCGACGTCTGCACTTACCATTGGTGCATTCGTAAAGATTAGCTTTTTCATTCCAGATTAAAGTTTCCTTGCCACACGAAGGGCATTTCTCTTTCCTGTTATTTTTATTACTATCTTTATCACCGGTTGGTTCATTTATCTGAGATTCTGTTTCCCCGTTCTTAACCTCTTCTTCATTAAAAGACTTCTTACATAATGAATTAATGCATTCATACAACTGCACTTTTCCATTCCAAAACAGCGAAATACTAGAACAAGCAGGACACTTTAATAACTCTATATTTTCTTTGCTCCTTATGATTGCTCTGTCTTTATCCAAATAGCATAACTGGCATCCTATATCTGACCTGTAATATCGCTTATGTTTCGCGCAATAAGATAAGCCATCTTTTCTGCCTGCCCAGTATTCGTCTTCTCTGCTGGGCATTTAGCTATCCCTGCCCGTTAGTTTAGATATAATGCCATAGCCGTTCTCTATAAAAACGCCAGTTTTTTTAGCCTCAGCTTCGGTGAATCTTGATGCGCCGTTACTTTCAAAACCGGGGCCCCACAGCATAAACAGCACCGGCTCTGCCACGTGGGTTTTTATTTCAACGGGGGTGGGATGGTCTGGCATAACCAGCAAGCGCAAATTACCCGGCTGGAAAGCCGACAGCCGCCCGACGACTTCTTTATCTATCATCTGGATTGCCTTTACCTTGTCCTCAACAGAACCGGCATGACCGGCTTCGTCCGGGGCTTCTACATGAATAACGACCAAATCATGGTCTTTTAACGCCTCCAGCGCGCCTTCCGCCTGCCCTTTGAAATCATTATCCAGCCCGTCTGTTATACCCGGCAGTTCAAGTATATCCATACCCATCAGCATCCCCAGCCCGCGCAAGAGGTCAACACCGGAGGTTATCGCTGCCGAAAGCCCGTATTGCTCTTTGAAAGACGGCATATCAGGAACGCGTCCGCTTCCCCAGAAAAGCCATATCATATCGGCGGCTACCTCACCGCGCTGCCGCCGTGCCGCGTTTACAAGTTGTTTTTCAAGGATATCCCTGGAAGCAGACATGAGCTCATTAAGAATCTCGCTTCCCGCGCCGTGCGGCAGATATCCGGCGATTTTTTTATCTGAAATATCGTGGGGCGGGGTGCAGACCGCCTTAAGGCTGTCTTCGTGTCCTTTTAGTTTTAACAAGTGGCGGTAACCGATGCCGGGGTAGAAGCGCACATCGTCGCCGCCCAGCTCTTCGTTTAGTATATCTATAATCCCGGTCGCTTCATCCGTGCCGATATGACCGGCGCAATAGCTTTTCATAACGCCGTCTTCAACGCTTACCAGATTACAGCGAAAGACGGCTTCGCCTTCACCTACGGATACTCCCATGCTAACCGCTTCTATAGTCGCCCGCCCTTTATAATATACCTGCGGGTCATAGCCCATCAGAGACATACAGGCACAGGCGCTGGAAGGCTCCATGCCGTCCGGCACGGTTTTTACCAACCCCATTGTCCCCCCGGCTGCCAAGGTGTCCAGGTTGGGCGTTTCAGCCAGTTCCAGGCAGGTCCTGCCGCCCCGTCCGGCTATCGGCCAGCCGGCAGCGCCATCAACTATCAAAACGCAGTATTTCATATTTTTACTAATTACCCCAGTTTGTTGTCGGTTGTATCTTGTACACCTTTGTTCTGGGTTCTTCTTCCAAAAACCCCTTTGCCTGTTCAAGCAGTATCTTCCTTATGCTGGATTTTTCCCATACCTCCCAGAACTGAACATCCTGCCATGTGCTTACCATGGCTATTATAGACCTGTCCCGGGTATCAGCAAAGTTTTCAGCGCCTACAAATCCCGGATATTGCACTATCTGAGAACGCATTTTTAGCAAGAGGGGATAGATGTCCTCGCCCGGTTTTATTTTATAGCCTTCTATAACCTTTATCATTGTGCTTACCTTTTCCAGAGTTTTTAGTATCTTATTATACAACCGCCTGTCTATTGTTGCTCAAGTTTTCAATTCCGCCTATAATATTAGTTGATATCGGGGCGTAGCGCAGCCTGGCAGCGCGCCGCGTTCGGGACGCGGAGGTCGGAGGTTCAAATCCTCTCGCCCCGATTTTTCCTTCTTGGTCTAATCTCCTTCTTGGGCTATTTGGTTTTTAGCCTCTTCCCATAGGTTGTTTTGCTCTTCAAAAGACAGTTTGGCAAAATCAATGCTGCGCTGGCGGCACAGCTTCTCCATATAAGAAAAACGCTGATAAAAACGGTTGTTGGACTGCCGCAGCGAAGCCTCTAGGTCTATACCCTGCCGCCGGGCGATGTTCGCCAGCGTAAAAAGCACATCACCGAATTCGGCTGCCTGTTGTTCTTTATTTTCCGCCTCTTTATATTCCGCCACTTCCTCTGCCAGCTTATCTATAACCCCCTCGTCTTCATCCCAGTCAAAACCCACACGGGCAACACGGTTTTGTATTTCCTGGCTGTATGCCAGCGCAGGCATATGTTTCGGCACGCCGCTGAGCATAGAGGCACCCCCATCCCGTTCTTTTTTCTTGAGGGTTTCCCAGTTAACCATAACCTCTTTGGCATCGCTGACATCCAGCGAGCCGAAGACATGCGGGTGGCGCTTCACCAGCTTGGTTGTGATTCCGCCAATGACATCGCCCAGCTTGAACTCACCTGCTTCGCCGGCAATCTGGCTGTGCATTACAACCTGTAAAAGCAGGTCCCCCAGCTCCTCTGCCAGCTTATCATTTTCGCCGCCATCCAGAGCTTCCAGCACCTCATAGCATTCTTCAAGCAGGCATTCCCGCAACGAGGTGTGTGTCTGCTGCCGGTCCCAGGGACAGCCGCCGGGGGCGCGCAACCGCCGGATTATATCCACCAGGGTATAGAAATCCGAAGGGTCCTGCGCCGCGGTTAAACCAGTCTCTTTATCATTTTTCTTCATTTAAGGAGATTATACAGGCTGCCAGCAGGCGAGGCAATAAGTTTAGCTTATTGCGAAATGGCTGCTGCCACCTCCCAGTTTATTTTGTATGATATAATCACGCTTTAGGGTAGATATTAGGATTGTTCAATGAAGTTGCTACAATATATTTTATTTCCGTTATTCCCTTTAGGTGTTTGGCTGTCCTTCCTGCCACCCGTAATACTATTTAAGTCCAAAGGGGTTGGAAAAAAGGATATTCAAAGCAAGAGGCGGAAATGGTTAAACTTTTTTACACTTTTGCTAACCCTTGCTTTTTCACTGTTCATAATTAGCGTTACAATCCCTGTGGAAATGCTTAATGATAGATTTACCATACTAGGATTGTCTCTCCAGTTTTTTGGGTTAATAAGCTTAATACCATCTCTGACTCCATTATTGCAAAGCATAAGCTCTGACATTATAGATTGGTATATTGGCGAGAAAAGTAATACAGCCTCCCCAGTAATCCGACGGCTGCGACATTTATTTAATATTTTATTTGGTTCATCAATGGTAGGGTTTAATTCAAGAACTCTTATTTGGGGATTACTCGCTTTTGGGGTTGGCTCACTCTTACAAATTTTAGGAGTAATTGTCTAATACGGGCGGGGTTATCAAAAGGTTGTGCAAAATTGGTGCTAAATCTGTAAAAGTTATGCAAAATGGGTCAGTCCGGCAGTTTTGCGCCGATAAAATCCCGCTGACCGGCAAGAAATTCTGCGGCTGTCATCACCCTTTTGCCTTCAAGTTGTAGCTTCAATATATTTAATATTCCTTCGCCGGTGGTAATACCAAAGCTTTTCTTTGAAATAGAAACAACCTGCCCTGCATCCGCATTATTTCCGCCGGGCAGAGGCGACGCCTCTATAATCTTAAGCATTCTGCCGCGCCAGTGTGTATAGCTGCCAGGCCAAGGCTGAAAGGCACGCACCCGCCGCCATATATCAACCGCCGGCGCTCGCCAGTCTATTAGTCCGGCATCCTTGTTGATAGTGCTGGAGTAAGTGGCACCATCTTCGGATTGCGGCTGCGGTTTAAGGCAGCCCTTTGCCCAGTCCAGTAGTATATCCGGCAACATGCGGGCGGCTATCAGTGAAAGTTTAAGCCCCAGTGAGCCGGTATCGTCATCACCCGCTACCGGGATACTGGCTCTGGTGATTACCGGTCCGGTATCTAACCCTTCGTCCATAAGCATAATGCTGACACCGGTGAATTCATCACCAGCTAATATAGCCGAAGCCACCGGAGATGCGCCGCGATGGCAGGGCAGCAGGGAAGGGTGTATGTTTATGCAACCGTGTTTCGGAAGTTCCAGTACAGACGGCGGTAAAATCTGCCCGTAAGCCGCCACCACAATGGCGTCCGCCTTAAAGGCAGCCAGTTCAGCCAGCACCGGCGGTTTTTTCAGGCTATCCGGCTGCCGCACCGCCAAACCAAGCTCCAGCGCTGCCTGTTTTACCGGTGAATACGCCAGCCGTCGCCCCCGCCCGGACGGCTTGTCCGGTTGGGTATAGACGGCTTCCACCTGGTAACCTTCAGCCACCAGATGGCACAGAGCCGGCACGGCAAAGACGGGGGTGCCCATAAATACAATCCGCACTGCAATCCTCCCAGTGCCAGATTCTAACACTAATAGCCCTCTTCCGCCACTTTGGAAAAAACTTTAGGTTAAAAATCCAGCTGCCAACCTGTCGTCTTGATTTCGGGCAAAAAAGCCAGCCTGAGGGAGCTTGCAAGGCTTAAGGTGGTTGAAAAGCGGCTATCAACAAATGCCAGAAGCCTTGCCATCGCCAGATATCTACTGTTACCATAAAAAACGTCTTAAAATCATCCTCTCACCAGGTTAAGACCGGTTCGGTTATCAACACCCCGGAGGTTCCGGGGTTATGGGTTAAACGGGTAGCAGCGGCTATCGGCAACAAGGATTTCTATAGTAACAATAACACCTTTAGTACCACTTGTGACCTTGAAGTTTGAACTTGTCAGAATCAGGAGAATATTTCTATAGAATGAGATCTGTTCAGGAAATTTGGGAAGCCGCTCTGGGAGAACTGCAACTTCAAGTCAATAAACCTAACTATCAGACCTGGTTCAGTGGGTCAAAGGCTTTATCTTTTCAGGGAGACCGTTTTATTATCGGCGTAGGTAACGCCTTTGTGGCTGAATATCTCAATAAAAGCCAGCGCTCGCTGGTTGAAAAGACCCTCATCGGTTTAACCGGCAGGAATGTAAACGCCGTTTTCAGGGTGAACTCAGCTTCCGAAGATAATCCCGAGAAACAATATCAACCGGCTGCCGCCGATAATAGTGATGCTGACCCTGTTTTCAACGCCAGATACACCTTTGATTCTTTTATCGTCGGTGGCTGCAACCGCATGGCGCATGCGGCTGCCATAGGAGCCACCCAGAACCCGGGAGGGGGTTATAACCCACTTTTTATCTATGGCGGACCCGGGTTGGGCAAGACCCACCTTTTGCAAGCTATCGGAAACGCCGCCAGAAGCAGCAATATACAGGTTTTGTATGTCAGCGGCGAACAGTTCACCAATGACTTTATAGACGCCATCCGTGAACAGAGAACAGAAGACTTCCGCAACAAATACAGAAGCGTTGATATGCTTATGATAGACGATGTCCATTTTATAAGCGGTAAAGAACAAACCGAGGAAAGTTTCTTTCATACTTTCAATGAACTGCACAACTCCAACCGGCAGATTATAATCACCAGCGACCGTCCACCTAAATCTATGCCGTTATTGGAAGAGAGGTTGCGTTCCCGTTTTGAGTGGGGTTTAACGGTTGATATACAGCCGCCGGCGCTGGAAACGCGCCTGGCTATCCTGCAGGCAAAGATGCAATCCTCCGGCGCTGATATCCCGCCGGAAGTGCTGGAATATATCGCCCGGCAGATAAAGAAAAACGTCAGGGAGTTGGAGGGGGGGCTCAACCGTGTTATCGCTTATGCCCGCCTGCTGCGCGCTAAAATCACCACCGAGCTGGCGGTTAAAGCGCTGGTTGATATAGCTGGTAAGCCTTCCGTTGATGGATGCGCTATCAGGCCGGCGCTTATGAGTGCCGTTGCCAGCAGTTTTAATTTCACAATAGAGGACCTTACGGGGCGGCGGCGGGATAAGAGTGTTGTCCAGGCAAGACAGGTGGCGATGTACTTGCTCAAACAGCAGAATAATTGCTCACTGGCTGATATAGGTAACCTTTTGGGGGGCAGGAATCCCTCAACCGTCAGCCATGCCTGTGAAAAAATAGCCTCGGATATCAAAGACAGCCCTGTTCTTAAGCGCAAGATAACGGGTATATGGAAAAAGGTAGAAACCAAACCCGGTGGGAAAAATTAAGTTCTTTAATTTTTAATTTGCAGCTTTTTTGTATAACCTTGCCCGGTTTTTTCATAAACCGGGTTTTTTATTGATAAGCCGACGGCAGCCAGTATTTGTTTTTAACGATCCGGGATTATATTTGCATAACTCCTGCGTTTAACAGGCGGGTATTTATAGCTGCTGCGCACATATTAGTATTATTATCTTTAATATAACTACTTTTAAGAAGGTAAAGCACTTATATAATAACTATCATTTTGATAGAATGTTTAACAGGAGAAAATAAGTGTTTGATAAAGCAGAAATAAAAGTAACAGCAGGAAAAGGCGGAGACGGTGTTGTCAATTTCCGGCGGGAGAAGTTTGCCCCCCTCGGCGGTCCGGATGGTGGTGATGGCGGAGATGGCGGAAATGTAATTATACGGACAGACGGCAACATGAGCAGCTTGAAAACCTATCATTTTAAGAGAGCCTATAAAGCAGTTGACGGCGGCAGTGGCAGCGGCAATAACCGCCACGGGCGCAACGGCGCCGGCATAACACTGGTTGTGCCTCCGGGTACTGTGATAATTAACAAAAACCCAACTAGTGAAGAGGGTGAAAAATATGACCTTGCCGGGGTAAACCAGGAGATTGTTATCGCCCGCGGGGGGCGGGGTGGTATCGGTAATACCCATTTCACCTCTTCAACCAACCAGGCGCCAAGGCTCGCCCAGAAGGGTGAAGAAGGCGAGGAAAAAGATTTACTGCTTGAGCTTAAACTCATCGCTGATGTCGGTGTCATAGGTTATCCTAACGCCGGCAAATCATCACTGCTGGCAACGGCATCTGCGGCTAAACCCAAAGTAGCTGCCTATCCTTTTACCACACTGGAGCCGGTGCTGGGTGTTGTGGAGGTTGAGCAGCGCAACTTCGTGATGGCGGAGATACCGGGTTTGATTACCGGCGCTCACCTGGGGAAGGGTTTGGGGCATGAATTTCTGCGCCATGTGCTGAGGACAAAGGTTTTAATACACCTGATTGATGGCAATTCGTCTTCACCGGCGGAGGATATGACCAAGGTGAATACAGAGCTGGCTTTATTTGATCCGCTGCTGGCTTCAAAACCGCAGCTGGTAGCAGTGAACAAGATTGATTTAGATGAGGTAAAAGACAAGATAGCGGCAATAGAAGCAGATTTTAAAAGTATCGCCGTAAAACCGCTGTTTATTTCAGTTGTCAGCGGTGAAGGGTTAGGCGCGCTTGTGCGGCGGGCGCTGGAGATGCTTGAGGATTTCAACACCAAAGAAGAGGCGGCAGAGGAAACACCGGTGAAGGTTTTTCACCCCAAACCAAAAGGCGAAGCCGTGGATATACACCGGGAAGATAATATATTTATAATGCAGTCTCCCGGATTGGAGCGTATAATAGACGGGTCTGATTTGAAAGACCCGGAGGTGCGCCGCCAGTTGGACAGGTATTTCAACCGTCCGGCGCTCAGAAAGGCGCTGGAGAAAGCCGGAGCCAAAGCCGGGGATAAAGTACGCTGCGGCGCTATGGTATGGGAGTTCTAGATAAATGAATATCGGCATACTTGGCGGCACCTTTGACCCGATACACCACGGGCACCTGGCGATAGCCAGTGAAACAGTTATCGCTCTGGGGCTGGACGAGGTTATTTTTATTCCGGCGGGAAAACCCTGGCTGAAAGCGGGAAATTATATTTCACCCGGCGGGGACCGCTTGCAAATGGCACGGCTGGCTATTGCCGGCGAACCCCGTTACAAGTTGTCGGCGGTGGAAGTGGAACATGATGGTCCTTCCTACAGCACTGATACACTGGAAGTATTAAAAAAACAAGCCGGTGAAAATGACGAGTTCTTTTTTATAATCGGCTGGGACAGCTTGGAGGACCTGCCGCGCTGGTATCACCCGGAGTATCTGATTTCCCTGTGCCGGTTAGTGGCTGTTCCCCGTCCCGGCTATACTTTGCCGGACCTGGACGCCCTTAACACAGCCGTACCGGGGCTGCTGGAACGGATTATAGTGCTGGATAAACCAAGGGTAGAGATAAGCGCCTCTGTAATAAGGCAGAGGGTGGCTAAAGGGCTTTCCATAAGCCATCTGGTGCCGGAAGCGGTTGAAAAGTATATCGCCGAGGTCGGGCTTTACCGGGGTTGTTAGATATCCAGGTTTTTAACACTCTTGGCGTGGGACTGGATAAAGGTCTTTCTGGGCAACACCTCGCCGCCCATAAGCATACTGAATATGGTATCAGCTTTGGCGGCGTCTTCAACACTTACCGAAAGCAGGGTGCGGGTGGCGGGATTCATGGTTGTGTCCCATAGTTGTTCGGCGCTCATTTCACCCAGACCTTTGTAGCGCTGGACCTCTGTTTTTCTAGAGCTTCCCTTCAACTCTGTCAGCATATCTTCCTTTTCCGTATCAGAGTATATCCAGTGCTTGTTTTTGCCGGATTTTATGCTGTAAAGCGGCGGCTGGGCGATAAACAAATGCCCTTCGTTTATAAGCCCCGGCATATGGCGGAAGAAGAATGTAAGCAGCAGGGTGCGGATGTGGGAGCCGTCAACATCAGCATCCGTCATCAGGATAACGCGGTGGTAGCGCAGCCTGTTAAGGTCCATGGCATCGTCAATACCGGAACCCAGAGCGGTTATTATGGCGCGGATTTCCTCGTGACCCAGCATTTTATCAGGTGAAGCCTTTTCCACGTTCAAAATCTTGCCCCGCAGCGGCAGAATCGCCTGAAAGCGGCGGTTGCGCCCTTCTTTGGCAGAGCCGCCGGCAGAAGGTCCCTCTACCAGATAAAGCTCACAGTGAGAGGGGTCTTTCTCTGAACAATCCGCCAGTTTGCCCGGCAGCGTGCCGGTTTCAAGGCTGCTTTTTCTTATAATCAGGTCGCGCGCCTTGCGGGCGGCTTCCCTGGCTTTGGCGGAGGTTATACACTTTTCAATAATCTTTTTGGCGTCTTCCGGGTGTTCCTCCAGATAAAGCGCCAGCTCTTCCGCCACCACGCTTTCCACGATGCTCTTTATCTCTATATTGCCCAGCTTGCCCTTGGTCTGCCCTTCAAACTGTGGTTCTGAAAGCTTGACGCTTATAACGGCTGTCAGCCCTTCACGGGTATCATCACCGACTAAATTGGAATCACTCTCCTTGAGCAGCTTGTTCTTGTGGGCGTAATCATTAAAAACACGCGTCAGCGCAGAGCGGAAACCGGTAAGGTGGGTGCCGCCGTCAATAGTGTTGACGCAGTTGGCGAAGCTCAGCGTGTTATCGCTGAAGCCGTCGTTATACTGCATGGCAACTTCAACAATGGTGTGGTTGACCTGTTTGGAGATGTATATCGGCTGGCGGTGGCGCACGGTGCGGCTGCGGTTAAGGTGGCGCACAAAGCCGGTAATGCCGCCCTCAAAGTAGAAGGTCATCTCCCCGTCTCTGCGTTTATCCGTAAGGCTGATTTCAACCCCTTTGTTAAGATAAGCCATCTCTCGCAGGCGGTCGCTGATGGTATTGAAGTTATAGTCTATCTGGCCGAATATTTCCTCGTCAGCCAGAAAGCTAGTAGTTGTGCCGGTGCCTTCGGCATCGCCCACAATTTCCACCGGTCCCTGGGGGATGCCCTTTTTATAGCTCTGCTGGTGTTGTTTGCCGTTGCGGCGGACTGTAACCGTCAGGCTGTCTGCCAGCGCGTTGACCACCGAAGAGCCGACGCCGTGCAAGCCGCCGGATACCTGGTATGTCTTGCCGCCGAACTTGGCGCCGGCGTGCAGCACTGTCATAACCGTCTCCAGGGCGCTTTTCTTGGTGGTGGGGTGAACATCTACCGGGATACCGCGCCCGTTATCTTCAACTGAAACGGAGTTATCTTCGTTAATAGTAACCGTTATGCGGGTGCAGTAGCCCGCCATGGCTTCGTCTATGCTGTTATAGGCTATCTCGTAAACCAGGTGGTGCAGACCGCGCTGGTCAGTAGAGCCGATATACATACCCGGGCGGCGGCGTACCGCCTCCCGTCCGCCCAGCACCTGGATATCGGCGGCTGAATATTCGTTTTCTTTCTTGGTTTCTTTTGAAGTTGCTTTATCTTTTGCCATAGTTAATCTCTAAAAATAGTTTGAAAAAGAGGACGGTAAGGGTTTTCCGTTGTAAAAAAAGGCTGACAAAACCATTGCCGCCCCCTGTCTTTTAAGAAGGTCCATTTATTAAATTATAGCATATTTCAGGCGTCAAGGTAAAGCTGGCAAAGCTAGTCCTGCAACCTGCCTGCCAATTCTGCAAGGGTTACAGTCTCCTGACTGGCGGTGGTCATATCGCGCAGGGTTACGCAGCCGGCGGCTGTCTCTTCCCTGCCGACTATAATAACGTAGCGGGCGCCGCATTTATCTGCCTGTTTCATCTGGGCTTTAAGGCTCTTTGAAGCGGCAGCTTGTAAAATACTGATTCCTGCCTGCCTCAATTCAGAAGCCAGTTTCAACGCCGCCTGGCTGGCATCATCACCCGCCCGGGCGATAAACACCTGCGGGGCAGGGGCAGCCGGTACGGCAACGCCCTGATTTTTAAGGTTAAGGATTATGCGCTCTATACCGGTGGCGAAACCTATAGCCGGCGTATCTTTACCGCCCAGCTCCGCAATCAGGTCATCATACCTGCCGCCGCCGCCGATGGTGCTCTGGGCGCCGCCCGTCTGCGGCTGAATCTCAAAAACGGTGCGTGTATAGTAATCCAACCCCCTCACCAGACGGTGGTCAACCGTAAAGGGCAGCTTGAGCTGCTCCAGATATTTCTTTAGCAAGCCGAAATGCTCTTCACATTCGGGGCAGAGGTTATCAGCGCTGCCGGGGGCACCATCTATAAACGTCTGGCACGCCGGTTTCTTGCAGTCCAAAAGCCTTAAAACGTTCTTCTCCAGCCTGTTCTTGCAGTCATTGCAAAGCTGTTGCTGGTGCTGCTGGTAATACCGCCGCAGGCTTTCAAGGTAGCCGGGGCGGCACTTTTTACAGCCGATGCTGTTTAAAAGCAGTTTCAGTTCTTTTAAGCCCAGCTTTTCATAAAAACGCCAGGCAAGCTCTATAACCTCGGCATCCAGCGAGGCGTCCTTTTCGCCAATGGCTTCATAACCGAACTGGTGGTGCTGCCGTAACCTGCCCGCCTGCGGTCTTTCATAGCGGAATATGGATGTCAGATAGTAAAGTTTTACCGGCTGCGGCTGGTTGCCCATGCCATGCTCTATATAGGCGCGGCAGACCGGCGCGGTGCCTTCCGGGCGCAGGGTTATGCTGTTGCCGCCCTTGTCTTCAAAGGTATACATCTCCTTTTCAACGATATCAGTCTTTTCCCCGATACTGCGGCAAAAGAGTTCGGTGTTTTCAAAGACGGGTGTATCTATGCGCTCATAGCCATACAGGCGGCAGGTTTCAGCCGCTTTCTGTTCAATATAGCGATAGTAAGCCTGCCCTTCCGACAGTATGTCTGTGGTTCCGCGCGGTGCCTGATACACATCAACTCCTGTTTCAGGGCTAGAATACAGTATTAAAGCCGTATTTGTAAAGACACCCTTGCTTTGCCAAGCCATATATATTGTTTTATACTCTACTGGAAATGGTTACCAGTGAAAAAAAGACGTCTTTTGAGGTGCTGCTGGAAGAGGCGGGGCGCTACCTGCCGCCGAAGAAGCTGGAAGTGGTGCGCAAAGCCTATGATTTCGCCCTCAAGGCGCACGAAGGGCAATTACGTAAATCAGGAGAGCCTTACCTTGAACACCCGTTGCATGTTGCCATAACCCTTGCCGAGCTTCAGTTGGATGCCAGTTCACTGGCGGCAGCCCTTCTGCACGATGTTACCGAAGACTGCGGCGTGCCCATTGCCCGTATAGAGAAAGAGTTTAGCCCAGAGATAGCCAAACTGGTGGACGGCGCTACCAAGCTGGGGCGGCTGTCTTTACAGGTTCCGGAGGGTAAGACGCGGCGCGGCGGCGTGGTTGCCCGGCAGCATCAGGCAGAAAACCTGCGTAAAATGCTGGTGGCTATGGCTGAAGACCTGCGGGTGGTTTTCATAAAACTGGCAGACAGGCTGCACAATATGCAAACGCTAAAGGCGCTGCCGCCGGAGAAACGGCGCAGCATAGCCGGCGAGACGCTGGAGATATATGCCCCGTTGGCGCACCGCCTGGGGATATGGGAACTGAAGTGGCAGCTTGAAGATCTGGCTTTCCGCTATCTTGAGCCGCGAAAATACAATCATCTGGTCAGGCTGGTAACTACCCGCCGCAAAGAGAGGGAAAGCTTTATAGCCGGCGTGATAGACATATTAAAAGAGAAGTTTGAAAAAGCCGGGCTGAAAGCTGAAATATCCGGGCGACCCAAGCATCTCTACAGCATTCAGCAGAAAATGGAGAGATATGCTGCCCAGGGGAAGCACTTTGATGATATATATGACCTGCTGGCTTTGCGGGTGCTGGTAGGCAGCATAGACGAATGCTACAGCGGCGTTGGCATCGTTCACAGTATGTGGCATCCGCTGCCGGGCGCGTTTGACGATTATATAGGCAATCCTAAACCCAACGGTTATCAGGCATTGCATACGGTGGTGATGTGCCAGGGTAAGACGCCGCTGGAGGTGCAGATACGCACTCGTGACATGCATCATATCGCCGAATATGGCATAGCCGCCCATTGGCGCTACAAAGAGGGCGAAAAGGAAGACATTCATTTTGAAGAGAGAATCGGCTGGCTGCGCCAGCTTATAGACTGGCATCGTGAGCTCAGCGGCGCCGAGGAGTTTCTGGAATCTGTAAAGACGGAAATCCTGATAGACCAGGTTTTCGTTTTCAGCCCCAAAGGTGAAATCAAAGACCTGCCCAAAGGCTCAACGCCGCTGGATTTCGCTTACCGCATCCATACCGAATTGGGACACCGCTGTATCGGCGCCAAGGTAAACGGCAGGATGGTGCCGCTGGACTATCAGCTTGGTAACGGCGACGTCGTTGAGATTCTTACAACCAAGCGGGACAAGGGTCCCACTCGGGACTGGTTAAGCCCCCACCTGGGTTATATAAAAACCTCCCACGCCCGCGAAAAAATCCGCGCATGGTTTAAGAAGCAGGAACGGGCGGAAAACATAGAGCATGGACGGGAACTGCTGGAAAAAGAGCTTAAGCAATTAGGGTTAAAGTTTACCGACCGCGAGAAGCTGGCAAAGTTCTTCAAGTACGGCAGCGCCGAAGACTTCCTGGCGGCTATCGGCTATGGCGGTATCAGTGTCCACCACATTGCCCTCAGGCTGGCGGCGCAGCAGGAACAACCCAGACCGGTAAGCCCCGCCACCCAGCCTGAACCACCGACATCCACTATTCAGGTGCTGGGCGTCGGCGAATTGCTGACCAATCTTGCCGGCTGCTGCCACCCTGTGCCCGGCGATAATATAATAGGCTACGTAACCCGCAGCCGCGGCATAACCGTCCACCGCCGCGATTGCTACAATATCGTCAACGAGGACGAAAAAGAGAGGCTTATAGAAGTGGAGTGGGGCAAAACAGATGCCCAGTACCCCGTCGGCATTCAGGTTGAAGCCCTGGACAGGGTGGGGCTGGTGCGTGATATATCCACCCTTGTCGCCGAGGAAAAAGTAAACATCGCCGGTATGAACGTTACCGAACACGATGACCGCACTACTACCATCAACCTGACACTGGAAACCAGGGGGCTGGAGCAGCTTAGCCGTTTGTTTACCCGCCTTGCCGTCATTCGCGGAGTACACAGCGTTTTCAGGGTAGGTGATGATGCCACCGTCAAGCATAAGCGGGCGGCATAGGGTGCCCGCTTTTTTATATGCTTGGCGCGGGCTTTGTAAACGCCCTGGACTTGTTGTATAATGTAGTTTACATATTCAGGAGGTAGAAACTTTTGCCCAATACGAAGTCAGCCCAGAAGTATGTCAAGATTTCGCAGAAGAAGAGACTGCGCAATAAATCCGTGATAAGCCATAATAAAACGGCGGTAAAGAAAGCGGAAGAAGCAATTTTTTCCGGTAAGGTGAAAGAAGCCGAAGAAGAGGTAAAAAACACCACGGCTGCCTTGGACAGAGCTGCCGGCAAAAAGATATTACACGCCAATAACGCAGCCCGGCGCAAATCACGGCTTATGAAAAAGCTCAACCAGGCTAAAGCCGCTGAAACCGAAACCACTGCTTAAAACCACCAAATCAATTATATTTCATAACAGGCTGCCGTTTTAACGGCAGCCGATTGTTTTTACCCTGATTTAAGGGCATTCAGATTGATACGGTACTAAAGTACTATATATTTATATTATATTTGTATAATATAATATCTTCATACCAAAAAGTAATGGTTTTTCTTAATTCTTGAATTATAAGGAGTTGTTAATGTCTGCCGCAATGGAAAATATAACAGTCAGCGTACCGTCAAAATTAGTTTCAGTGGTAGAAGAGATTGTTAAAGAGGAAAAAACTAATCGCAGCAGGGTTATTTCTAGGTGTATAGAAGAAATGGCGAAGAAGCGTACGATAAGGTTGATGGAAGAAGGTTACATGGCGATGGCTGAAGAACAAAAGCAGATAGCCGGGGAGTTCCTTGAATTGCAAAGCGAAATAGTACCCGATTAGTAGTGTATTAAATGCCTAGAGAAGTAAAGCGTGGGGAGATATACTGGGTGAACTGGAACCCTCGCAGGGGAAGCGAGCAGGGCGGCAAAAGACCCGCTCTCATTATTCAGAATGATATAGGCAATAAAATTAGCCCCACCACAATTGTTGCTGCCTGTAGTACTGCGGAGGTAAAGGAATACCCCTTTATAGTATTTCTTAAAAAGGGCGACGGTGGAGTCTTGGAAAATTGCCATGTTAATTTGTCGGCGATATTAACAATAGATAAATCTTGCCTCGGTGATAGATGTGGGGTTTTGGATAGTAAAAAAATGGCTGCCGTTGATGGTGCCATAAAGCATAGCCTGTCAATTGATGTGGATATTTCCTAATTAGCTCTTTAAACTAGTTTTTTGTTGCCTCGCAGCTATTGACAAAGACCGGTTGCTGTTCTAGAATGTTAGAACTAATGTTCTCTACAGGCTGGTTTTATGCAGGCTGATAAAAAGAAGGGGACGCTTTCTTCCAGGCAGCAGGGCATTGTTGATTTTATAAGCCGTTTTTGGCTGGACAAGGGCTACCCCCCAAGCATTCGTGATATAGTCTCCGGCTGCGGTTTAAGCTCTACCTCTGTTGCTGATTATAACCTCAGGATACTGGAAAGAAAGGGCTATATCCGCCGCCACCGGGAGGTATCGCGCGGTATAGAGCTGCCGGTGTCTTCCGCTAAAACGGGCAACAAGGTTTACGTTCCCCTAATCGGCACCATCGCCGCCGGTGAGCCGATACCGGTGCCGGATAACGATAGCTGGAGCAGCAGGGTTGATGAAAGCATAGAGGTAACGCGTGATATAGTCCGCAGCCGTGAGGGCGTTTATGCCCTGAAGGTAAAGGGGAGGTCTATGCTGGACGCACTTATTAACGATGGCGATATCGTGCTTATGCAGCACACCAGCTCTGTTGAAAACGGCGAAATGGCGGCAGTCTGGTTCAAATCTGAAAAGGAAGCCACTCTTAAAAAGTTCTATGCCGAAGGCAACCGCGTTCGCCTGCAGCCGGCTAACAGCCAGATGCAGCCTATATTTGCCAAGCCCGAAAACATAGAGATTCAGGGCAGGGTTATCGCCGTTATAAGGCAACTGGCATAGAACGGTTTGCCTTTCTTTGCCTTTAAGTATAGACTAATAGCGGTATTTATATTGGCTTTATAAGGCTAACTTGTTTATAATTAAAGGCAAAATATGATTCTGGAACAGTTTCAATCTGTAGGTTATGACCTTTTCAGCCAGGGGCTGGTTTCATCAAACAGCGGCAACCTGAGTATGCGCTTGAAAGAAAACCTGATGATAACCCGCCGCGGCAGCCGCCTTGGCTGCCTTGGGGAGAATGACCTTATAGAAACCGGTATTAACAAAAACAACCGGGCTACCCCGCTGGCTTCGGTTGAACTGCCCGTCCACCGCGCCATTTACCAGCAGACGGCAGCACAGGCTATCGTTCACGCCCACCCGCCGCATTCTATTGCCCTTTCAATGACTGAAAAAGAGATTATCCCCACCAACGAATGGCGCGCCACCATAGGCGAAAGGATACCGGTTCTCGGCTGGAAAATGGAAACAAAACCCGGTGAACTGGGGGATATCATCGGGCAGGCTTTAAAAGAACACCGTGTTGTTATGGTTTATGGTCACGGCAGCTTTGCCATCGGGCAATTATTAGAGGAAGCCTATAACATCACCACGGCGCTGGAATCAAACTGCAAGGTAAACTGCCTGCTCAAATCGCTGCACGTGGATGCTTCCCAAGAAGACTAATCTTTAGCCGCCCCTGTTCCTATGCCATCTGTCAACCCCGAATGCTGACAATCCGTTTTTATGCAGCGCCGCCAACGCCGTCGGCAGGAACTTGATGAATATAAGCAGTAATAATACAACGGCAAGTATAGTGGCATAGCCGGACTTGGTGCCGAACCAGACTATAAACGGCAGCGCAAAAAGCCCCAGCGCCATTGATAAGGCAACATTTCTGGTAATCAGCAGCGGGACGATGATTATGGCAAGAAATATGCCCAGCAGCGGCGCATAGCCGTAAGCCGGCAGCAGCACCATCAGGGCGCCGATTGCCGCCCCCATGCCCTTGCCGCCGCTAAACTTCAGCCATATCATCCAGTTATGCCCGATAACCGCCGCTATCCCTGTCAGCAGCACCCAGGCACTCGGCGCGTTTAAGCCCCACCTGGCAATGGCAACCGCCGCCGCCCCTTTGCTGAAATCAATCAAACCCACCGTCAATGCCGGCAGCCAGCCTACTTCGCGGAAGACATTCAAACCGCCGACATTACCGCCGCCCATTTTGCGGATGTCGCCGCCTTTTTTCAGGTGGGTGATGATATATGCAGAGGGGATAGAACCCAGAAAATAACCGATGATTACAGCCAGAGCCTCGTTCATACGGGCCTCCCGGATATAGCGGCTTATTTCTTATAGACGGGGGTGCACCATTCCATATATTTGGGATTATTACCCTTTATGACGTCAAAGTAGATTTTCTGCAGTTTGCCGGCTATTTCGCCGACATGCCCGTTGCCTATCTTTTTGTTGTCTATTTCAGCTATCGGGGTTACGTGGGCGGCTGTGCCGGTTAAAAAGCATTCATCGGCGCTGAACAGTTCCTGCGGGTCTATCGGTCTTTCTACGGTGTCTATGCCCAGCTCGTTTTTAGACAGCGTCATAGCGGTTTCGCGGGTGATGCCCACCAGTATGCTGTTGTTTACCGGCGGCGTGATTAACTTTCCATCTTTAAGTATAAAAAGGTTCTCGCCGCTGCCTTCGGATACGTGCCCGTCCGGGGAGAGCATTATGCCCTCGTCAAAGCCCTTATCCATCGCCTCGGTCTTGGTAAAGGCGTTGTTTATATATAAGCCGGTTATCTTGGCAGAGGGCGGGATTACGTTATCCGCCGGACGCCGCCATGAAGATATGCCGCAGCGGCAGGCATCCATATCCAGATACCTGCCCCAGGGTATGGCAAAAACAAGAAAATCGCTTTCCAGTTCATGCAGGCGCACGCCCAGGACTTCAGAGCTTTTATACACCAGCGGGCGTATATAAGTATCTTCCCTGAATCCGCATTTCTGCAGGAGTTCTATTGTAATGCGGCACATATCCTCAACCGAATGCTCAAGGTTCATCCGCAGCAGTTTACTGCCGTTTTCAAGCCGTTTATAGTGTTCCTCCAGCCGGAAGATATACATCTGCTGCTGTTCTTCGTTCCAGTTACCCCTTATACCCTCAAAAACAGCGGTGCCGTAGTGCAGAGAGTGTGTCATAACACCTATTTTAGCTTCGGCAAGCGGGACTATTTCTTTTTGAAAATAAGCATAAGACGGCATTTCAAACTCCTCTTCCGGTTTGGAATACTAGGATTATAGTAATTTATTGCGGATAACACAAGTTTTTATACTTTTAGGGTTGTTTTCAAGTATTCATAATTTGGGTTGCCAGTTGTTTCCCCATCTCCTCAGCCTTCAAAAGCAGCTTTGGCTGTTTAGAAAGCGCCTTTTTACTGAACAAACCCAGCAGCGGCAGCTCCCCGATAACTTCACAACCCAAAGCTTCAACCGGCAGGCGAATGGCGTCCAGCGTAAAGCCGACGCCCTCTTTGTAGTTATGCTGTTCACCGATAGAAGCGATTACAGCCGCCCGTCCCTGACCGGCAAGCTGGCTGGACCATTCCCCCGGGCGCTTTTCGGTGAAGTTATAGAAACAGTAGAGGCGGTCTATAAATGCCTTAATCCAGGCGGTAACGTTGTAGTTGTGCGTCGGCGAAACCAGCACCAGCCCCTTTGCCTCTTTTATCTTGGGATAGATAAACTGCATATCATCATCAACGCCGGTGCAGGCTTTATCGTTGCGGCACTTTTCACAGCCGATACAGCCTTTTATATCATAATCACACAGCCTGATTGCTTCGGTAGCGCAGCCGCTGCTTTCCGCCCCCGCCAGTATGTGCTTCAGCAGGGTATCTGAATTACCGCCTTTGCGCGGGCTGCCGTTTATTCCCAGTACCTTAAGCATAATAAGACCAGCCTATATTTTTTTACCGCAGTTGGAACAGAACTTGCTGCCGGCAGGGTTGAGGTGAGAGCAGGCTTTGCATATCAGGTTGTTATCCGCCTGGTTTTCACCAAAGAAGAGCTTTACATGCGGCCAGGGTATCTCTATACCCTCTTCATCAAAGGCTTTCTTGAGCCGCTTTCTAAGTTCGCCGGTTACCTCCCACTGCTTGCTGGGGCGCACGTCGCCCAGAATTCTTATATCAATACCCGAATCGCCGAAGTTCTGCACCCGCAGCACCTGGGGCGGGGTTTTGATGAGGTTTTTATAGTATTCATCCTTCGCCAGTTCCTTTCCCACCCCGTTTATTACCGCAAAAACATTATCCATATCTTCGCCGTAGGCTACCGGAATGTCCAGCTTAACGCGGGACCAGTCCCTCGTATAGTTGCTGGCGGTGGTGATTTCACCATTGGGGATGGTATGCAAGATGCCTTCTAAGTCCCGCAGTACTGTCCGCCTGAGGTTAATTTCCTCAACCACGCCGGAAATGCCGGCAATTTTAATAACATCCCCCTTGTTAAACTGGTCTTCCAGCAGGATGAACATTCCGCTGACGAAGTCTTTTATAAGGCTCTGGGCGCCGAAGCCGATGGCGATACCGGCAACACCGGCGCTGGCAAGCATGGGGGTGATGTCTATATTAAGTTTAGAAAGTATCATAAACACAGTAATCAAGCCTATTATGAAACCCAGAGCCCAGGTAAGCATATTGCTCATGGTTTGCGTACGCTTTTCAAACCAGGACTTGGAATGCCGACCCCTGCCGCTGGATTTTACTATACGGATGACCAGCCTGGGCAGCACCAGTTTTACAAGCCTGTAGATTATATAGGCGACTATTATATAAGCCAGGATAACAATACCGCTTGAAAGCAGCCATTCCTGTATATCATCCGCGTTTATACTGGCGCCGGCGCCCTCGCTGGAGAGAATAATGCCCACCAACGAAGCCACAATAAGCAGGATAAGGACAATTATCATACACAGGAAGGCGCGTTTTATCACCCTGTTTCTAATGGTGTTGCTTTGTTCCGGCTTCAGTTTTTCAATGCCGTCACGGAATCTGTTCCTCAGAAAAATAAGAACGGTCAGACCGATAGCCGAGGCGCTGAGAAACCATATGCTATTTTGCGTAAACCAGTCCCACATTTATTGCCCTCCTTGACTAACTGGCTGAATTATACCACAAATATATAAGCTAAAATCCAGAAAATAAACGCCCAAACAGCTTCCCATCTTATTATCTTTATATTATACTTATACGATGCAAGGAGGAAACAAGATGAGAAAAATAGCTGCCAGCCTTGTTGTGCTTTGTCTTTGTTTGGGAACATTGCTAACCGGCTGTGTTGAAGCCGAAGTCCCGGCAGAAGGCACAATAGAGGTTTTTATAAGCAACACTATAGCAGAGACGGATAACCCTACTGAAATTGAGATATCCGGTATAGAGACCAGCATATCCGAAATAAAGGTTTACCGCGATAAAGTGGAAGGGGGCGGGGAATGGGTGGACCTGTATGTAGCCACAAAACCTCTGGACATGCTGCAGGATTCCAGCCAGAACCAGTTCCTGGCTTTTATGGATGCGGATGATTCCTCCACCTATAGCCGGTTGAGCCTGACGCTGGAAAAAATGGATGTTACGCTAAGCAACGGATTAGAGAGGGCTATAATTTCAGAGCCGTTTGAGTTCACCGGAGATTTCGCTGTCTTTGGCGGCAAGACTACAACCATTCTCTTCACCTTTGAAATTGATAAATCGGTAGTTATAGAAGAGGACAGCGAAACCATAAAGCCGATTTCTGAAATAACCTGGAAGGTAAGATACGAACAGCCGGAATAGGTAAGCCGCACTGAATTGAATAGAGAACGAAATGGACGAGAATTATCAAATATACATTAAAGAAAGAGAACAATTAGTAAAATCCGAATTAAATCAATCTCAACAGTTTGATAAATACATACTAACTCTATCTTCTGGTATTTTTAGTCTTTCTATCGTATTTATAGAAAAAATAGCTATCAACCCAGAAGCTAATACTATTTGGTTGCTAGTAACTTCTTGGGTTGTCTTTAGTCTTAGTATTTTATCAACTTTGACCTCTTTTCTATTAAGTCAAATAGCATACAGGAAGCAACAAGAAATACTAGGTGAATGGTATAAATCATTAATGGATGGCAAGGATTTAGCAGAAAAAGACAGAAAAAATATATTTATGGATTGCACAGGCATTATAAATTGGGCTTCAATGGCGTTTTTTGTTGCAGGAGTCGTATTCCTAATTGCTTTTAGTGCAATAAATTTATAAACATGGGGTAAAGAGAATGTCGGACGGAAAAGAAAAAAAAGAAATTAAAAAGGGGAGTACCTCACCAAAGCTACCACAGATACCTATTCGTAAAGGCTCTGTTCCTTCTAAACTTCCCCAGTCCCCACCTAAAAAGAAATAGAAAACGCGTTGTTTTATCTGCTTAAATCCGGCGCATGCATGTGGTAATCCCTGTTTTCGCCGGGGAATATGTCCTTAAGGCGCAGTGTCCGCCCGGTCTGGATGGAGGAAAAGCCGTATCTATGGCGGATTTTATCCACCGCCTTGTTTAACCCCTCCAGTTTGGCAGCCGTAGAATCCAGCATATCAAGCTGCCGCCCGCCCTCCGTGAGGTGGGAAACACCGATGCCGATAAGCCTCACCGGCTGCTTCTGCATAAAAAGTTCCCGCTTTAACAGTTCCAGCCCGGTGGCGAATATAACCTGATCTGCATCAGTCGCCCGAGGTATGGTGCGGCGGCGGGTGGTGGTGCCGAAGTCAGCGCTTCTCACCTTCAGGGTGATGCATTTAGCCTTCTTGTTCTTCTGCCGCAGCTTGTTACCCACCTTTTCACTCAGATAGCCAAGAGTGGCTTCAATCAGGCGGCGGTCACGGGTATCGCTTTCAAAGGTGGTTTCCTTGCTTATAGATTTGGCTTCCGGCGGCAGCTCTACCTTGCTGTCGTCAATGCCCCTGGCATAGCGGCTCAACAGCAAACCGGAAGCGCCGAAACAGGCTTTAAGGCTGGCAGGCGGCATTTGCGCCAGCCTGCCGATGGTGTCTATGCCCATCCCTCTCAGTCGGCTCTCTGTTTTTTTGCCGATACCAGGCATATCACCAACCGGCAGCGGCGACAGAAAAGCCCGGTCCTGTTCCGGCGGCACTTCCAGCAAGCCGTCCGGCTTGGCTTTTTCAGAGGCGACTTTAGCCACCAGCTTGCCGCCGGCGATGCCCACCGAAGCGTTGATGCCCAGTTCCTTTTTAACACGGCGGCGTATCTTTTCACCCATTTGGCTGGTTGTGCCGTGAATGGATTCAAAGCCGGTTACATCCAGAAAGGCTTCGTCTATGCCCATCGGCTCAATAAAGGGGGAAAAGTCCATCAGGATAGCCATAAACTTGAGGGCAACATCCATATACTTGCTGATGTTGCCGCTTATAAATACAGCCTGGGGGCAGAGGCGGCTGGCGGTTTTCAGGGGCATGGCTGAATGTATGCCGAATTTACGGGCTTCATAAGAGGCGGCGGCCACCACCCCCCGGCGGTCCGGCTGCCCGCCGACGACCACCGGCTTGCCGCGCAGTGCTGGATTCTGCGCCTGCTCCACAGAGGTAAAGAAAGCGTCCAGGTCAACGTGCATTATGCGGCGCGGCATTATTCGCCTCGTGAAACGAAGGATTTTACCCGCCGTTCAAAAGTAGCCCTGTCCAGCAGCACGCGGCGCTGGCACTGCATGCAGCGGATGCCGATATCTGCCCCAAGCCGCACCACCTGCCATTCGTAGCTGCCGCAGGGGTGTTTCTTTTTCAGGCGGACGACATCACCCAGCCTTATTTCCATCACCATAACAGATACCTGAAAAGATAAGTTTAATGTTATTTATTTCTGTAAGCGTTAATATTATCACGCAGACGGGTGGCGGCTTCGGCGGCGGCAGTGGCGAAACCCCTGCCCTTTGAAGCATAGATAATCTGCCGTGAAGAGTTTATGATAGCCTTTTCATCATTGGCGTCAATGCCATAGCGTACGGCTTTTTCCAAATCTCCGCCCTGCGCGCCGATTCCGGGTATTAAAAGCGGCATACCGGGATGCTGCCGGCGGATAAGTTTTAACTCTTCCGGTGAAGTAGCGCCAACCACCAGCCCGACGTTGCCGTTTTCGTTCCATCCCTCGGCTTTTTGGGCGACTGTCTCGAACAGGGTTGAGCCGCTGTCTCCCAACCGCAGACTCTGGAAATCGGCAGAACCGGTGTTTGAGGTGCGGCACAGGATAAATACACCCTTATCTTTGTATTGCGTGAAAGGTTTAATTGAATCGTAACCCAGATACGGATTTACCGTCGCCGCGTCACAGCCCAGCTCATTAAATATAGCCCTGGCATAAGCCAGAGCCGTATTACCAATGTCGCCGCGCTTGGCGTCTCCGATTACCGGAATATCGTCCGGGATGTAATCTATGGTGGCTTTAAGTATCTCAAAACCGCCGGCGCCAAGAGATTCATAGAAAGCGAAGTTGGGTTTATAAGCGCATACCAGCCCGGCGGTGGCGTCTATGATAGCCTTGTTGAATTCCAGAACGCCGATACCTTCAGGCATTTGCGCCTGAACGGGGTCTAGTCCCACGCATACCAGG
The DNA here is from genome assembly GCA_963674855.2 of Dehalococcoidales bacterium. Lineage (GTDB taxonomy): Bacteria > Chloroflexota > Dehalococcoidia > Dehalococcoidales. The sequence continues at coordinate 9,405 of CAXXST010000002.1, read as the reverse complement.
CTATTATTCTTTTCGGCGGCGTTCAGTAGTTTCTCAATAAAAGTCATAAGATTACCTGCAACCTGATATTATCAGCCGCTACATACGGTCGTCAAGTTGTATATGACGCTGTTTGCAGTAATGCTATAATTAGCAGTTATCCTGTTGCGGTGGAGAATTATGACGGATTCGCTTTACCAGCAGACGCTGGATTACATCTACAGCTTTATAGACTACGAGACGATGCGCCAGCCCAGAAGCGCCGCACACTTTGATCTGCGGCGCGTGGATGAACTGCTGAAACGGCTGGGCAGCCCGCACCTGAAGGCTAAAACGGTGCATATCGCCGGTACCAAGGGCAAGGGCAGTGTCGCCGCCATGACTGCCTCGGCATTAACAGCTGCCGGTTATAAAACCGGGTTGTATATTTCGCCCCACCTTACCGATTTAAGAGAACGCATCCGCGTTGACGGCGAATATATCCCGAAAGAGGCGTTGATTGAGCTTACATCCAGGCTGAAACCGGAAATAACTGCTGTTAACAATAAAGCCGCTTATGGCAGGTTGACCACCTTTGAGGTGCTGACGGCGCTGGGCTTCAGCTATTTCGCCGATAAAGGCGTTGATTTCCAGGTGGTTGAGGTGGGGCTGGGGGGCAGGCTGGACGCCACTAATGTCGTCAAGCCGGAGGTGTGTGTAATCACTACCATTGGGCTGGACCATATAGATGTGCTGGGCAGCTCGCTGGCGCAGATAGCCGCCGAAAAAACCGGTATTATAAAACCCGGCGCCGCCGCCGTAAGCTCGCCGCAGGCTGCCGAAGCCCTGGAAGTGATAGAAGAAACCTGCCGCCGAAACGGGGCAGAACTGACACTGGTTGGCAGGGATATCAGTTATAAAAGGCTTGCTTTCAAAGAGAGTAGACAGTTTATGCAAATTAAAGGCAGGCTTGGTTTATATAATATATCTTCACCACTGCTGGGCGGCTATCAGTTGGAGAATACGGCAACGGCGGTGGCTGCCCTGGAGGCGCTTGTTGCAAAAGGATATATTATAACAAGAGAAAATATCATAAAAGGATTGGAAAACGTAAGCTGGCCGGGGCGTTTTCAGGTATTAGCTAACAAACCGCTGGTAATTGCTGACGGCGCGCATAATCCGGTTTCAATCCGCCAGCTTAAGCAGTCGCTGGCGGACTATATAAGCGAAGAAGATAAAAAGGCTTTTGGCAAGCGCATACTTGTTATCGGGGCGTCGGAAGATAAAGACATCGGCGCGATTGTTGCCGAACTGGCAAATGATTTTGATCTTGTGATTGCCACCTACTCCAGCCATCCGCGGGCGATGGACGCCGCATTGGTAGCGGCAGAGTTCAGGAAATACAATATCGGATTATATAAAACGGAAACAGTAGCGGGGGCGCTTGAAAAAGCGTTTTCAATGGCGCAAGAGGAAGACCTTGTGTGCATCACCGGCTCGCTTTTTGTGGTTGGCGATGCAATACAGCTTATAAACAGGCAGCTATAACAGGTCTTTTAAATCTCAAATTCGGTGGTCAGGGCTTCTGCCGGCAGCATATCACCCAGCACCTTTTCCATTGCCATAGTGTGGCAGCAAAGCCCCCAGTTAGAGAAAAAGTCACAGGTGCAGTGCCATTTGCCGTCTTTAAATCCGGTAGTATGGCTGTCATTATCGCCGCGGATTTCGGCTGAAAACTCGGTCAGGTTGACGCGGTCCGTTTCCTGGGCATAACGTTTGGCCTTCTCTATCTTACCGATTAGACTTGACTGCATGGCTCTACCTCCTTTAACTTAAGAAAGCACCGGCTTAAATCAACCCGGCGCTTACCCTCTCTGGTTTATAAACTGAAAACATTTCATTTATTCACCAAAACTACAGTGTAATTTTACCCCCTTTTTTAGCCGAAGTCCAGAGGTAAAACGTCCTGTCAGGCAGGGAGTACTTAAGTTTTTTGTTAAATTTTTACTGCCGCTATTTGCCCGCTAAATGCGGTTGCGCTAGAATGCTGCAAGCGGGTCTTTCGGGGAGGAAATATTGTGAAGGCTTTACTGCAAAGGGTAAGCTCCGCCGCCGTTGGTGTTGATGGTAATGAAGTGGGCAGGATAGGGCGCGGGCTGGTGGTTTTTGTGGGTGTGGCTGATGGAGACAGCCGCAAGGATATAGATTATCTGGTGCAGAAAACAGTAAACCTGCGGATTTTCAGCGACGAAAAGGACAGATTTAACCTTTCGCTGCTGGATATCGGCGGTGAACTGCTCATCGTCAGCCAGTTTACGCTGATGGCAGATAGCAGAAAAGGCAGGCGTCCAAGCTTTACAGATGCAGCGCCGCCAGCACAAGCCGAAAAACTTTTCAACCTGTTTGTGGAAGAGGCTGCCGCCAGCGGCTTAAGGGTTGCCACCGGAAGCTTCCAACAATATATGCAGGTTGAAATCCACAACGATGGACCGGTAACCATAATACTGGACAGCCGGGATAAGTTGTAGATAAGTATTGCAGATGCAAAGGGTTGTAAAAGCAACTGTTACCTGTTATAATCCGTAGCCTGATGAACAAAGGCGCAGATATAATCAGCCGGCTTAGCAACAAAGGTTACCGTATGACGCCCCAGCGGATGATGATACTGGAGGCCGTTGAAGCCGCCGAAGACCACATCAGCGCCGATGAAATATATGCCACTGTCTGTAACCGCTATCCCCATCTGAATATATCTACGGTTTACCGCACCCTGGAGCTTCTGAATGAGCAGGGGCTGGTAACCGAGACGGACATGGGGGATGGGCGGGTGCGCTACCACAGCATCAAAAAGGGTCACCACCACCACCTGGTTTGCCAGAAATGCGGTAAGGTTGTGGACCTTGACGAATCCGTTTTGGCATCACTGAAGGAAGCCTTGTTCAAGGAATACGGTTTCAGTGCGGACCTTAAACACTTGGCGATTTTCGGCTGCTGCGAAAAGTGCAGGTAAAAAGTTTAATATATTGTTTCAACCGGTGAGCTGGCTTAAACCGTCAGAACAGCCAATAACAAGCCGGGCGAAAACATATCCCATTACGGATATACCGGCAGCCTTTATCTTTGCCACCCAGATACCCAGCTTCCCGGTTGCCGCCGCCACCGATGAAATACTGGCGGATGAGGAACTGCTGGCTGCGCACGGGCTGGAGCAGAATGGGACGGATTAAGCCACCTTTGCCTAATTCTTTACAGACCAGACCAGGGAAACTACCCAACCTATCAAGGTAAATCCCAGTAAGAAGTTAAGCAGGAAAATAGCCAGCGCGTTTTTATGTCCTCTAATAAGTGCAATTATAGTCGGCAGGAAGTAGAAAAGAAGGCTTAAAATGAAGAGAATAATGCCTACGAAGCCGCTGAAATAAAAATCAAGAACACCCATATTACTACCCCCTATCAGTATTTAAGGGGGAGTTTACCAGTAAACAGGGTTTTTTACTAGTCTGTTAATTCCAGCCACAGTCTCTTGCCGTCGGTAATGAACTCTATTGTGCCGTCTTCGGCGGTCAGGTAGATATTCCCTGCCCCAAGTGCGGCTTCCAACCTTGCCATGACCTCCGGGTGGGGGTGTCCGTAATCAGCCGGGTCGGCGGAAATTACTGCCAGCAGGGGATTCACCATCGCCAGAAAATCATCACTGGTGGAGGTTTTAGAGCCGTGATGACCAACCTTTAAAACCGTGCTTTGTTCCACCAGCCGTCGGCTTATAAGCTCCAACTCTCCCTGCCACATTAAATCACCGGTCAGCAGGAAGCTTATATCGTCCAGGCTAAGATGCAGAACTATGCTATTGTTGTCTGTGTCAGACTCGGTGCCGCTGAATAACGTATATTGCGGATTCAATACATCAATAACCACCTCGCCGAACTCCATCCGCTGCCCGGCGCAGGCTTCGGTATAGCTGATATTATTCTCATCAATCAAATCCAGCCATTCTTCATATAAAGGTGAATCGTATTCACAGGCTGGGGCAAGCACCTGCCCAACTTCATAAGTATCCAGAACCCCCACCAGCCCGCCCAGGTGGTCGTCATGGGGATGCGTCAGTATAACCAGTTCTATTGTCTTGTCCCAGAACGGCAACCTTTCGCCCAGCTCCAGACAGACCGCCTGTGGTTTGGGACCCCCGTCAACAAGAATCTGGTAGTCACCTTTCTGTATCAGGATGGCGTCTCCCTGCCCCACGTTCAGGAAGCTGACGTGCAGCCTGTCATCGGGCTTGACAGCCACTGCTGCCGATACCAGTATTATCACTAAAACCAGCGGTGTTATAAGCCATTTCTTGGGGAGTTGTGATAATAAACCGCTGCTGTTATTGATAGCAGGCTTGGCTATGGCGGCGGTTTTTGCCTTCTGACCGGGCAGCCGTCGGTAGTTAGCAGCCAGCCACAAAATGCCAGCCAGTAAGATATAATAAGCCCACACCAGCGGGGTGCTGAAAGAGCCAACTTCAAAATGCGAAAAGGGCAGGGCGGCGAAGGTGTTGACCACCAGCATAAGGTAAGAAAGAAACAGCCATGCCAGCCAGCCGCTTACCTGTGCAAGCGGCAGCGCAATCATACCCAGCCCGGCTGTCAGTCCGCCGACGGTTATAATAACCGGCAGCACAGGCAGGCATAAAAAGGTCGCTGGCAGGCTCACCAGCGAAACGATGCCGAAGTGGTAAGCTACTATCGGCCAGATGGCGATGACAGCCGCCAGCGTTACACAGAAACTGTCGTTTACCAGACTGGCAAGCCTTAGCGCAGATTGATGCCTCTCCAATCTGCTCGACAATATGTTTTCACCCCAGCCTTGCAGGCGCGGAAATATGCCTATAATGCCTGCCATTGCCAGGAAGCTCATCTGGAAGGAAGCTGTAAACAGAATCTGGGGATTCAGCGCCACCATAATGGCGGCGGCAAATGCCAGCGCGGTAAAGGCGCTGCGCTGCCGCCCCAGCAGTTCAGCGGACAGAAAAACGCTTGCCATAATGGCGCCGCGTATAACCGGCGGGTGCATACCGCTTAGCAGGGCATACAACCAGACTGCCATTAGCGCCAGCCAGACGTATAGATAATAACGTTTACCGAACAGGCGCATACCGATTGCCAGCATCAGCCCGGCGACAATGCCCAGATGCAGCCCGGATATAGCCAGCAGGTGGGCGGTGCCGGTTTGGGAGAAAGCGTCCTGCGCATCTGCGGGGATGCTGCCGCGCACACCCAGCACGATACCCTGCGCCAGTGACGCCTGCGGCTGCGGCAGTATTTTAGACAGGGTGTGAGCCATACCTTTTCTTAAAGAGTAGATCCACTGCAACGGCGCATAGCCCTGCCCGGTATATAAAAGCTCTATCTGCGGGTATAGCATCGTGGCATAAATGCCCTCGTGGGACAGGTAATCGGCGTAGTCAAAATCTTCCAGTTGCGGTGGTGTTTCAAGCTTGCCGTTTATCTGCAGCCGGTCGCCGTAGCTGTATTCCGGGTAGCGATGGACAAAAATAAGGGCATCGCCCTCAACCGCTTGCCAGCCGTTCCCTATATCTATTGATATTTCAGACAGGCGCAGGCGGGTGTTGCTGTCACGGACATCCGGGTTATCGCTGATGATACCCTGTATGGTAAGAGTTCCGCTGTCGTTATAAAACTTAAGGTGGCCGGCGCTATCTTCCGGCAGGCTTGAACGGGCATAGAAAGCGCCGCCGAAGAAAGCCAGCATGCACAGGCTAATCAGTATAAGTGGTTTGGCGTGTCTCCTGAAAAACAGAAGCGGCAGCGGCAGCAACCCGATAGCAATCAGCGCCGGATGAAGGTCAAAACTGAAGCCGAGCAGGATGCCAGCCACCCATGCGGCGCTGAGGTAGATAAGCGTCAAGAGAACATAATCCCTTCCCCTGAATTGCCAGGATGTTAAATCAATCGGCGACGGTAATCAGGTTTTCAATGTTATCCAGTATCGCCTGTCCGATGCCGCCCACCTTTAGAAGCTCGTTTATATTATTAAAGAAGCCGTTCTGGCAGCGATAGTCTATGATAGCCTGCGCTTTGGCTTCGCCGATGCCCGGCAGCGCTTCCAGCAGCCATGAGGCGGCGGTGTTTATGTTTATTTTCTGCTCTCCGGCTGCTTCAGCGGGCTGGCTAATCAGCAGCTTTATGCTATTTATATCAGCGCCTTCGGCAAGCCCGCCGGCTGCATGGATTAAATCATCTATGCTGTCGCCCTCTTTCAGCGGATAATAGCCGGGACTGCATACGCCGCCCCCAATATATATTTCACAGATTTGCGCCTGATTTGTGGCTTGGGGAACGGAAATCTCTATCTGGTTGTTCTGCCCGCACCCCACCGCCCCGCAGAGAACAAAAATAATGGCAGCCATAAGGGTAATAAAGATAGATTTTACGCCTGCCATAAAGCCTCCACAATTTTCGGCGGAAGATAAAAAGTTACAGGCAGTTTAGAACAAAACAGGGAGGGGGTTCAAATGGGGGGCTTTATTCCCCCGTTAAAGCAGCCCTAAGGGCGTCTTCGGTTTCGGGGCGGATGACGGCTATAATCTGGTCTTCCGCCTGAAGAACAGTGATGTTGGTGGGCATTGTTGGTTTTCTTTCCTTGCGGATAATAAGGGCAAGAATGCTCTCCGGCGGCAGCTCCAGTTCCTTTATCTGTTTGCCAACACTGGCTGAACCGGGCGGTATTTTAACATCCACAACCACCAGCCCCTTCTCCTGAATGTCCATAAGGTGCATCAGGGTATGCGAGGGCAATTCGTGTTTTATATGCTCCAGAATCAGATTGGTGCTGCTTACGGTAACGTCAACCCCCAGTATCTTGAAGAGTTTTTCGTGCTTGGGGTTGCGCACGCGGGAGATTGTGCGGGGGACATTGAACTTGTTTTTGGCAACCTGGCAGGCTATCAGGTTATCTTCGTCGTCGCCGGTCACGGCAATAAACATGTCGGCGCGGGCGGTACCGGCGGCTTCCAGGGTGGCTGCTTCACAGCCATCGCCGTGAAGGCAGACACTGCCCAGTTCGTTTATAATCGTCTGGCTGGAGGCGGCGTCTCTTTCTATAACCAGTAATTCATGCCCTTCGTCCAGCAGGGCTTTGGCAAGGTGATAACCCAACCTGCCGCCGCCGATAATAATTATATACATCCTCTTCAACCTTCCAGTTTTTCCTTAAGCAGTTGGGCAAAGACCGTCGTCGGGCTGATGGCTTCTATGCCCAAATTAACGTAGAGGTCGCGGCGCAGGGGGTCGTAGATGCGGCAGACCACCCGCGGCACTTTGAAGATATGCTTGGCTATCTGCGATGCCATTATATTACGGTTATCGCCTTGGGTCACCGCCACAAAAGAATCGGCTTCCATAATGCCGGCTTTTTTAAGCGCGTCTTCGTCAAGCCCGTTACCCACCAGCGCCGTGCCGTTGTAATCCGGCGGCAGGCGTCGGAAGCTGTAGGCATCGGTGTCCAGGATATTTACCTGGTGTCCTTCTTTCTCCAGCAGGCTTGCCAGCCGGGCGCCTACGCGCCCGCAACCCATAATAACAACTTTCATATTAAACGTCTTTTTGCAGAAAGAGTTGGTGGTCAAGAATTACGCGGCAGGGGGCGTTTTCAAGCACATAGGGCAGCACGTCTCCCAGGCAGAACTGCCCGAAGCGGTGTTTGTAGGTAACGCCGATTAATATCAGGTCAACCTCCCGCTCTACAGCCTCTTCTATAATAGCCGGGCCGACCTCGCGCGCCTGAAGTATATCCGTATCAATAGCGCAGCCCCATTCCTGGGCGATGCTTTCCGCCTGCGTCAGGATGTTTTCCGCTTTGCCGATTTCCGGTTCAATCTCGGCGTCAAGCGGCAGGGCGCGTTCCACCGGGATTACATGCACGGCGAAGATTTTGCTTTTGCTCTTTTTAGCCAGGTTACAGGCCAGTTCTAAAGCGCCTTCGTCAGCCTGACTGCCGGATACGGGTACCAATATATTTTGAAACTCCATATTCCCCTTTACCACTGCCAAGCGGGTATTATAAACTCCCTTTCTGAAAATTACAACTTTGCCATGTGCCTGACGGTTTAAAAAACAGACTTAAGATTATATTTGCGGTTTATCCGGCGGGATTTTCGTTCAGCGCCATCTCCAGAAAGCCGGCGTGAAAAGCATAAACAGGGTGAAAAGCTCCAGCCTGCCTGCCAGCATACAGAATGTAAGCACCCCCTTGCCGACAGGCGGGATAAAGGCGTAGTTTTCCATCGGTCCCACCAGCCCCATCCCGGGACCAACATTGCCCAGAGAAGCGGCTACCGAAGAAAGCGCCGTGGTGCTGTCCAGCCCCAGCCCGCTCATTATCATAAAGGAAATAAAAAGGGTAACTACATACAGGATTGCCAGCCCGATTATGCGGGAAACAACCCCCTCCGGGATTATGCCGCCGTCTATCTTAAGCGGTATTACCGCCCGCGGCTTGAAAGCCAGCAGGATGCGCCGGTAGGTATATTTTGCCAGCACCAGCAGCCGGATTACCTTCAGCGCGCCGCCGGTAGAGCCGGCGGAAGCGCCGATTACCATAAGCACCAGAAGCACAGACTGGGCGAACTCCGGCCACAGGCTGAAATCGGTGGTGGCAAAGCCGGTGGTGGTCATTACAGATACGGTTTGAAAACTGCTTTGCCGCAGGGCTTCCCAGAAGGGCAGGTTCATGTTCATTATCAGGTCTGCGTTCAGTATCAGGGTAACGGTGACGATTATGAATATATAAAGCTTAAACTCCGGGTTTTTAAGCAGGCGCCACGGCTGGCGTTTCCATATAAGAAAATAATAAAGCCCGAAGTTTACGCCGGCGGCTATCATAAAGAATAAGACAACAAGTTCCACGTAAAGGCTGTCATATGAGGCGATGCTTAAATTGGTGGCGGTAAAGCCGCCGGTAGGAGTGGTGCTAAGTGTTACTGTCAGGGCGTCAAAAGCAGGCAAGCCGCCGAAACGCAGCAGGAGAAACTCAAGAGCCGTCATGCCGAAGTATATAAGCCACAAAGCCTTGGCGGTATCCCGCATACGCGCAGTCAGTTTCTCTCCCTGCTGCCCGCCCGGCATTTCGGCTTCAGCCAGTTGGGCGGCGCCGATACCCAGCAGAGGGAACAGCGCTACGAATAGCATGATGATGCCCATACCACCCATCCATTGGGTCAGTGAGCGCCATAAAAGAATGCCCTGGGATTGGGTTTCTATAGAGGTAAACACCGTTGCCCCGGTGGTGGTAAAACCAGACATAGCCTCAAAATAGGCATCCAGCAGGTTGGGGAGGCTTCCGGAAAAGATATACGGCAGGCAGCCGAACAGTGATGCGGCTATCCAGCCGCTGGCAACCAGCAGTATTGCCTCCCGGCGGCGCAGGTTTCTTTCTTTTACA
>CAXXST010000001.1:0-525055 GCA_963674855.2 Dehalococcoidales bacterium | reverse complement strand
ATAAGGTTATTGATATCTTGCTTTGTTAAGTATGTTTTCATGGTTAATTATCTTGCTGTTTGCTTTCTGAGTGCCTATACTATCTTGGCGGGGGAATAAGCGGGAAGGCTGACCGCATAATCACCCCTTTCTTATCCCGCTTATCCTCCCAAGATATCAATCAAGGCTAGGCCTTTTTGGACGACCGCCTTTCTTGCCGAATTCCTTGAGCATATTGCGATATAGTCTGGAGGTCTTCTTGCCGCCTTTCTTGCCTATGCGGCTGAAAAAGTCTCTGCCTTGGTTCTGGAGCGTGGAGTTACCGCCCCTTCTTCCTGCCTCTCTGACGCTTATCTCATTTTCAACATGCTCTCTGTGTTGCTTGCCTCTATCTGTTTCCATATGCAACTTCCCTTTTTGGTGATGTAAATCAATATAACAGAGAGTCAAAGAAAGCGCAGGTTTTTTTGCTCAGGCACGAAACTGACTTGAGGGATCTGAAAAGTGTAGGATAATTAGATAATTAAACAAGGGCTCAAAGCTAAATCAGCAGGTTTTGCTAACTCTTATTTTTGCTAGTTTGTATTTCTAATGATGCACCAGCACCACAAAAGGGATCGATAATGATGTTAATTCATGGAATAAGGTTTACCCTAACCCCAAGCTTTCTACGGGGCTTGCGCCATTTCGATGAGCTTCTATTGCCTCTTCCTGTTTTAAGCCTTGAGTGTAGCGTCTGCTCATTGCCAGGTCTTCATGCCTTAGAAACAATTGGAGCAAGAATGAGTCCTTAGCGCCTCTGAGATATTGAAGGGCGGCTGTGTGGCGCAGGCGATGAACGCCGCCCAAGCTATTGATTCCGGCACGCTTTTTTAACCTATGAAACCAACTAACTAAACCATTTACAGAAAAGGCTTGCCCTTCTTCGGTAATCCATAAGCTATCGCATTGCGTTCTTTGCTTTCTTTGTATAAGCCATGCCCATAATGCCTTAGCTGTCTTGGGCGAGAAAGGTGCAATACCTACCTTGTTACCCTTACCAATTAAGCGTATTCTTCTTTCATCAATATCGAGGTCGTTTAGTTTGAGGTTGGCCATCTCTGACCTACGTAATCCTGAATCTAAAAATAGTAGTAACATAGCCTTATTTCTTATACCTATAAATCGCGCACCTGCCTTTATATCAAGATGACATACCTCAAGTAGACGATTTAATTCTTCCCGGCTATAACCTACTATTCGCGGTAGCGGCGGCTGCTTAAAATGAATGGAGTCTAGTGGGCTTGATTCCAAATAACCTTCTTCAATCGCCCAGTTTAGTAATCTTCTTATTGCCCGATAATATGGCCATGCAGTTGATGGTTTTGCTTTCTTTATCCTTTTTCCGCCATTACCGGCTACTTTTAATTCAAGCGTTCTTGTGGCAGTCCAATTAAGAAATTCCCTTAGCCGATGAGGGTCTAATGCTGACAGGGCATCTTCCCAATGATTAGACTTTGAATACGATAGAAAAGGTTTTAGTAGATAAGAGTAATAATCTATAGTTGCGCTTGATTTCCCTTCTGCTCGTATTGAAAAGAGAAATCCTTCTACAAGATCGTTAAGCCCGATGTTCTCGTTATGTTTCACCTTTCATTTGCGGTCGGCCTTACTTGAAATTCTACTATGCAAGTTGTCGCTTCTAGCTTTATCCTAGCTTTGCTTCTCAACTGAGGCAAGTCGTCGCTTAGCTTTGGTGGAGCGGGTGAGGAGATTCGAACTCCCGACGTCTTGCTTGGGAAGCAAGCACTCTACCGCTGAGTTACACCCGCCCAACCCCACCATTTTAACCTAAAAGGACTTTTGGGTAAAGGGGTATTGACTCCGACTCGTGCGAGGACTAAACTCAATTAATTTTTGGTGTAGACAATGAATAAACGGCTTCTATTAGCACTAACGATAATATTATCTCTAACACTGTTAGTCACCAGTTGTTCAAGTGGTGCGGTTTATAACTAAAACCATTTTTCTTACTGAAACGAGAACACTAACTACTACTGAAGGTCAGACATTAACAGAAATTGTAAAGCAGACTGTAACAGCCATCCCGCCAACTAATACAATAACTGCCACGACTACCATGACATCGCTACAAACAATAATAATTCCAATAGCGCAAGATTTAGCGTGGCTAGACGATATAAAAGATAATGGAGATTTAAGTCTCTTTAATTTGGATGGTCAACCAATAGCATATATTGCATATGATATAAATTCAACGATTTACATGTGGGATGGAACTCCAGTGGCTTACCTTTACGGAGAAAGCACGTATTGTGAAAATAGAGTGTATGGATATAACGGAAAGCATATTGGATGGTTTCTAAACGGGATATTATATGATACAGAAGGGAAAAGAGTAGGTTTTACAAAATCAACACACCCTTACTTTACCTCTTTTGAACCCTTTAAATCATTCAAACAGTTTGGATTTAGAGCTTTTCGGGGATTTTCAAAACCTAGACCTTTATTTTCCACGGTATTTTCCGATATACCCTTAGAGGATTTGCTTTTAAGTGGAGAGTAATAGTAAGGGCTATCATCAGAAATCAAACTACTTAAAATTCCGCGAATTCTTTATGCATTTATGAAAAGGCTAGTTAATGGGTGACTTCCTAGGGGCAGTGGTAGTTGTTGTTATCCTATTTATAGCTGGTTTAGCTGCTGCTGCACTCGTCTACTATTTATTCGAGAAAACCACGGACGCAGTTTTTGGCGAGAATTGTTCAGGGGCTATACAATCGCTTATAGGATTTATTATGTTGCCATCAGGTTTAATTGCTTGGGGAGTTGTTGACTATTTTTTATATCAATCACTTAAATCCATATTTAATTGGTAGTTTCTATATCCCACCCCCCCCACTACATATTAACTATTGACTTACATTCTTTAAACAATTAAACTTTATAGGTTGGCTTTTCAAACGCCAATCGCAGTAGATATTTACAGAACGCCCCAATTATCCTCAGGGTAATACGAATAACAGCACACGGAGGTTTGAAGTGAAGTTTCTGGTTATAGGTTGCGGTCAGTGCGGCGGCAGGATTGCCGACGAATTCTCCCGTTTGAATAGAGTTGCCCGCGCCCAGCGCGGGCTTTCCATAGTTACCAATATCCTGGCGGTCAACACAGATGTGGCTGACCTCAGTGGGCTTAACTATATAAAGTCTGATTTCCAGCACCGAATTCTCATCGGCAGCAAGAAGACCGGCGGTCATGGCGTCGGCAAGATGAACGACATCGGCGCTGAAATTGCCCATGATGATGGAGACAAAGTTATAGAAGCTATCCGCGCCACCGATAAGTTCGCTGACACGGATGCCTTTCTGGTGGTTGGTTCGGCTGCCGGCGGAACCGGTTCGGGCTCTGTTCCGGCATTCACCCAGCAGCTTAAGGAGCGTTTTGTAGATAAGCCGGTTTACAACATGATTGTCCTGCCCTTCAAATATGAAGAGATTACCGAGGAGAGGTCTATCTATAATGTAGGCACCTGCCTCAAGTCCGCCTATCTTGCGGCAGATGCCATTTTCCTGGTTGATAACCAGCGTTACATCACCAAAAACGTCTCTATAAAAAACAACCTGGCTAAAATCAATTATCATATCGTCAAGCCGTTTTATAACCTGCTTTGCGCCGGCGAAGAGACGGATTCCAGGTATGTCGGTTCCCGTGTACTGGACGCCGGAGACATTATCCAGACGCTGGCAGGCTGGACGGTTATCGGTCATGGCAGGGAGAAGATGTCCCGCATGAGGCTTCCCTTTGACGGCAAACGCGATTTCAGGGATAAAGGCGGCTCTACACAAAAGGGTATCCAGGTTATGGATGAAGCACTGGGAGAGCTTTCACTGAAGTGCAACCCCACAGACGCAAGAAAGGGCTTATACCTGCTGACGGCGCCGCACGAACTGATGAGCATGGACCTTATAAAAGAGCTTTCTTCTTCACTGAAGAGTATGGCAACCGAAGCCGTCATAAGAAGCGGTGATTACCCCAGAGGCAAGAACACGATTGAGGTAACCACCATACTTTCAGAACTGGTCAATTCAAAGAAAGTGATGAACTACTTCACAAAAGCGATAAGCTATATATCTACTGCCAAGAGGCGTCAGGGAAGCATAGATTTCCAGCACAGGGGCATAGAGGAAGCCTTCAAGGACATTCCCTCGCTGCTTTAATTTAATAATCTAGTCGTCGTCTTCTAAATCTATAGACGGGCTGTCGTCTTCCGTTTCGCCCTTGTTAGAAGCAAACATCTTTTCCAGGGCTTCCAGGCGGGATTTGCGCATATCTTTAACGCCCTTCTTTTCCGCTTTCTTTCCGCCCTTGCCATTTTCCTTTACTTCTGTTGGCGCCGCTTCATTGCTGCATTCCAGCACCACTCCGTCTTCAATATCTTCCGGCAGCTTTGCCATTTCTTCGGCTATATTACGGGTTATTCTGCCCGTCGTGCGCCGGACGTCTCCGGCTTCGTCAGCCAGCTCTCGGAAAGTGCCTATCCAGGCATCGGCAGCCTTCTGAGCGGCTTTTCTGGATGTTTCGGCAGCTTGTCTGGCGGCGGCTATTGCTTTCCCTGCTTCCTGCTTTGCCGACAGGCTCTTTTCCTCAATCTGCTTTATGGCTTCCTGCGATGTTTTCTTTGAGCTTCCGGTTATCTCTATAGCGGAATTGACTATTTCCTCCGCCTTACTTAATGCCTGCTGGAACTCTTCCTTCCATGCAATAACTGTATCCATTGCCGATTTGCTGATTTCATAAGCTTTTTTGGCTGATTCCCGGGACTCTGCCACTGATTCTTCAGCCAACTGTCTGGCTGATTTGCTCATCTCTTCGGCTATATGCGCCGCCTCCCGCGATGCTTTTTGCGCTTCTTCGGCGGCGGTTAACGCTTCCTTGCCCACTTCCTCGGCTCGGGCTATTGCCCCGCGCGATACTTCTATAGACTCCTCGGCAACCTCTCTGGAGGATCGGCTCATTTCTTCTATGCGCTTTATGGCCTCCTGCGATTTGTTCATTGATTTCTCGGCTGCCTGCCTTGCCCAGCCACTGGCTTCTTCGGCTTTTCTTATCGCCTTGTTGAAATCCGTATTATATGTTTTCACCGAATCTTCTGCGGTTTTTGCCGCCTTTTCAGCGCTGCGCACCGCATCCCTCGAGGCTATCTTGGCCTCTGATGTAACTTTTCGTGCCAGTTCAACCACCTCTTCAACCCGGCTTTTGGCTTCTGTGGATACGCGCAGAGCCTCGCTGGCGTCTTCGCCAACCGTTCTTTCCATTTCATCGGCTGTTAAAAGCACCTCCCGGGCTACGCTTATAGAGCGCTCTGCCTTTTCCTGTGTCGTCCTTATATTCTTATCAACCTTTTTCATTGTCTTCTGGGATTCCCGTATGGCTGCTCTCACGCTTTCTTTTACTTCGTTTACCTGCTCTTCAGCCTGAATGGCTGTTTCTTTATAAGCCGCCGTCAAAGCCTCTGCGGTTTCTTTGGTTGACTTTATACTTTCCTCAGCGATTTTCCGTGCTGACCGTATATTTTCTTCAACCCTTTCTTCCGCCTGTCTTGTTGCTTCCCGATAGGAAGCAGCTAATGCTTCGGCGTTTTCCCGTGTTGATTTTATGTTTTCTTCGGCAGTTCTTTGCGTTGATTGTATGCTTGCCTCTGCTCTTTCCTCTGCCTTTTTAATTGCTTCCCTATACGAAACAGCTAATGCCTCTGCGCTTTCCTGTGTTGATTTCAGGCTGGCTTCGGCTCTTTCCATTGCCTGCATGAAACCCCTGTTCAGCGCATCGGTTGTTTCAGCGGCTATCTCGGCAGCCTTTTCGGCGCGGGCTATCGCCGTTTCATATTTTCTGGCATATTCCTGCGCCATCTCCTCTGCTGTTCTTGCAGTTCTATCAGCCCGGTTTATAGCTTCCTGAGCCGCCTTTTTTGTTTCATCGGCGTATTTTTTGTTAGCTTTGCTGATTCTCTGGGCGCTTTTTATGGCTTCCCGCGATACCTTTATAGACTCCTCAACCGCTGCTTTGGTTGATTTTGCTATCTCTTCACCTTCGTTTATTTCATCTTTCAGCATAGCAATACCTTCCCTTATGTTTGTATTTTGCCCGGAATTTCGGTCTTTTGGTTGGCTGGTGTATTACAGGATAATTTTATAACAGCCTATACCGAATATCAACAGCAATACTATGTAGCACAGGTTTAAATTGTATTATTGCGCTATAAATCCCTCTTAATCTCCGTTTCGTAAAGGGAGAGATTTTTATCCCCCTCTTGGAAAAAAGGGGGGGGTTAGGGGGATTTTAAATTATTTCCAAATATAAGGTGAGGAGTGGCTTAATATATTATGTAATATATTATTCTTGTCTGACCATTATTATAGGTGTTTGAGTCCCCAGCATAACGCTTTCGGCAACGCTGCCGTAAGCCCAGCGGCTTATACCGGAACGTCCGTGTGTACTCATTATTATAAAACGGCTTTCACTGGCAGCGTCATATTTTATAATCTGTTTCGCCGGGTCTCCAATGGGCAGTTCCATGCGCGTATTTATGCCCTCTTTCTTGAATTGTTTAACTATTCCAGCTAAATATACGCCGGATTCTATCTTGCATTTAGCCTGTTCCTGCTCTACATGGTCTTCCCAGCTTACAGGCATACTATGTGGGTAGTCTGATGATATTTCCGGTTTCGGGCAAACGCGCAGCAGGACAACCTCCAGATCATCGTTATACTGTTTCGCCAGCGCCTTCACATGCGGTAATACCGATTCAGCCTTTTTTGTGCCATCCAGCGGCACTATACATACCTTGCCGCCTGATTTCTGACGGATTACTTCCTCGCTTATTCCGGCATGCACCAGGCAAATGGGAATGTTTACCGAGCGTATTACTTTATAGGCGACGCTGCCCATTGCCCAGCGGCTTACCCCAGAGCGTCCATGAGTAGCCATTATTATAAGGTCTGTTTTCTGCTTATCCGCGTATTTAATAATCTCATCCGCCGGATTACCGCTGATGACCAACTTACCCTTTATTCTTTTTTCGGCGCCTTTACCCCACTGTTCTATGCTTTTGGCGACTGTATTTTCTATATAGGCTTTGTGCATGGCATCATGGATGCCTTCCTTCTGGTTATGAACATGCAGAAGTTCTATATTTATCCCCGGCAGCCTGTTTGCCATTTCGTTGGCATAGGTGAGCGCTATATTAGCAAGCTCAGAGCCGTCCAGCGGAACAAGTATATTCTTATACATTTATTTACCTCCAGGTTGCAGCCTTTATAATATACTGACAGCCATGTAAAACTCAAGTTTTCTTGCGCCATTTTTGTTGTATGTGTATAATATTTATTGTAATGGGCTATCAGGAACACAAACATCTTTCTCCCGTAAGCGTCAGTTTCGCTGTCGTTATTGTTTCAGACAGCCGCACCCAGGAAAACGACGAATCAGGCAAGTTCATTATGCAGGCGCTTAAAGACAACGGGCACAAGGTGCTTTCATACCTTATTCTAAAAAACGATGCCGATTCCATCTACCAGACGATAGACGAATTGCTCTATGAAAACGGCTTGCAGGTTATTATAATCAGCGGCGGCACCGGCATAAGCCACCGTGATGTTACTATAGAAACATTGTTACCCGTTCTGGATAAAAAGATGGACGGTTTCGGTGAACTTTTCCGCCATCTATCCTATCAGGAAATCAAAACGGGCAGCATTATGAGCCGAGCGCTGGCGGGCGTATCCCAGGGCAAGGTAATTATATGCCTGCCGGGTTCACTGGGAGCGGTTAAGATGGCAATGCAGCAGATTATCCTGCCTGAAGCCGGTCATATGGTCAGAGAAGCAACAAGATGAAACCCTTTGGAACACTGCTCTCCTTTGAAAAAGCCACCGATATAATAAACACCAGCATATTACCTGTTACCGCAACCGAAAAACTTAAAATTGATGACTGCCTTAACCGCATACTGGCAGAGGACATTGTTGCCAACCGCAGCACGCCCCCCTTTGACAGAGCCGCCGTTGACGGCTATGCGCTTAAAGCCAAAGACACCTTCAGCGCTTCCCGTCAGAATCCCGTTATGCTGGATGTAACCGATGCCGTTTACGCCGGCGGATTGCCGCAAAAAATGGTAAATGCCGGAGAATGCATACAGGTTGCCACCGGCGCCAAGATGCCACGCGGCGCAGATGCCGTGGTAATGATTGAAAACGTCAGCCGCGAAGGCAACCGCATAAAGGTCATAAAGTCCACCTCTCCCGGTTCAAATATAGCCCCCATCGGCGAGGATATTAAAAAGGGAGAGCTGGTGCTTAAAGAAGGCTACTTCTTAAGCCCGGCTAACATTGGTGTGCTGGCTTCGCAAGGCTTGATCCATGCCAGTGTATACAGGAAACCCAGGGTAGCAGTTATCCCTACCGGCGAAGAAATCGGCTCTGTTGGTAATAAGCTAAAACCAACCCAGATTTATGATATTAATTCACACACTATAAGCGCTGTGGTAGCCAATAACGGCTGCCAACCAATCAGTTTTGCTATTTCCGGCGACAGCATTGGGGAATTAAAAGAGACTATTGAAGCAGGGCTGGAATACGATATGCTTGTTTTCTCCGGCGGTTCGTCCGTTGGCGAGCGTGACCTGCTTTTTGGCATTCTGGAGGAGATGGGTGAAGTGCTTTTCCACGGCATCCAGATAAAACCGGGCAAGCCGACGATGTTTGCCATCGTCAAAGGAAAACCTATTTTCGGTATGCCCGGCTATCCAACTTCTTGTCTTATGAATGCCTATATACTGCTGCTACCGGCATTAAGGAAAATGGCGCACCTGCCGCAAAAAACCAGTGTTATTATAGATGCCGAACTCAGCGAGAGGGTTCCCGGCAGTACCGGCAGGAAACAATTTTTACCGGTTCGTCTGGAGGGCAGCACTGCTGTGCCTATATTCAAGGAATCCGGCTCTATTACCGGCACAGCAAAAGCCAATGGTTATATAGTTCTCAATGAAAATGTGGATATAATGGAAAAGGGCAATATGGTAAAAGTGACCCTTTTCTAGGTTAGTTTAAGCTCATCCCCCACCTTTACCGCACCACCCTTTATTACCTTTGTGAATACGCCCTCAAGCGGCATTACACATGTACCTACCTGCTTGAAAATGGCGCAGCGGTCATGGCACTTCTTACCTATTTGCGTCATTTCCAGAATTACGCTTTCACCTATGGCAAAACGTGTGCCCAGCGGCAGCGTATGCACTTCCAGGCCTTCCACGGTAAGGTTTTCAGCAAATGCTCCGGGACCAACATCAGCGCCCATATTCTGCATCTTCTCAATACTTGCTATTGCCAGCAGGCTTACCTGGCGGTGGCTTTTGGCATCGGCGTGGGCATCACCTATAATGCCATAGCCTTCTCTGAAATCCCCTTGTCCAACATCCTTTTTCTTCTGCCCTTTTTTGTCACTGACGCAGACCGCCACTATCTTAGCCACTTTCGCACCTCTTGAAAACACCGCTTTTCCCGCCGCTTTTTGATTCCAGGCAAACTTTCTCTATGACCATGCCGCGGTCAACCGCCTTGCACATATCGTATATGGTTGCGGCGGCAACCGTCGCCGCCAGCAGGGCTTCCATCTCTACACCGGTTTTACCGCTGCTTTTAGCGCCGGCGGTTATCTTTATGTAATCTGCACCCTCAAAGGAAAAATCTATGGTTATATTATCTATAATAATCGGGTGGCACATCGGGATAAGCTCTGGAGTTTTCTTTGCCGCCATGATGCCGGCTACCCTGGCTACCGAAAGCACATCCCCCTTCTTTATCTGGTTCTGCTTTATCATTTCCAGCGTTGAAGGTTTCATCCTGACGCCGCCGCTTACCACCGCTTTCCGCAGCGTATCATCCTTCTGCGACACATCCACCATTCGCGCTTCACCTTTTTTATTTACATGACTCAGTTCATCCATAATTTCAGCCCCTATTATATACTATCCGCCAATCTGCCACATCTTACGTTTACCGGAAACAAAGTCCTTACCGATGCGATGACGTTCCCTTTTCAGTTCAGCCGTCTGCTGCATCAATTTTGCCAGTTCTTCTATGCTGGCGCCGGCACGCAACGGCCCTTTTATATCTACCTCATCCTCTTCCAGCAGGCATGGTCGTAATCTGCCATCTGCGGTCAGGCGGAAGCGGTTACAGGTGGCGCAGAAACAATCCGTTACCGGGCCTATGAAACCCAGTGTTCCCTTGGCGCCCGGCAACCTGTAATATTTCGCCGGCCCTTTCCCGGATTTTGACATGCACGGCTCCAGTTTTCCATATTCCTTCTGTATAATAGCCATCATTTCTTCTATGGATACCATATCGTTATTCCCGGGTTCGCTTGCCACCAGCGGCATCTTTTCTATAAATCTTATATGCCAGTCATCTTCCTTTGTTTTATCAGCAAAATCAAGCAACTCATCATCATTTATACCACGCATAACCACTGTATTTATCTTAACCGGCATCAACCCGGCTTTTTTAGCGGCTTCAATGCCTTCAAATACATCCTTCAGTTTATCAGCGCCGCTTATCTGCTTGAATTTTTCCGGCTTGAATGTATCCAGGCTTATATTGACCCTCATAAGACCGGCTTCTTTCAATTCCCGGGCGCATCCGGCAAGCATTGTACCATTGGTTGTCAGGCTGATATCATCAATCCCTTCAATGTTAGTCAGCATTTTAACCAGCTTACCGAGATTCGGTCTTACCAAAGGCTCACCGCCTGTCAGGCGCAGGCTTTTAACACCCATCGCGGCAGCCGCCTGCACTATTTTTTCTATCTCTTCATAGCGTAAGACGTCTTCATGCGTCAGGTGGGGCATATCTCGTTCAGTGCAATAGATACAACACAGGTTACAGCGGTCAGTTACCGAAATCCGCATATAATCAATTCGCCGGTGGTATTTATCCAAAAGTCCTGTCATGACATCATCTCCATAATAATAAAATATACGGGCTGTCTTTTCTCATTTTTTCTATAAACAAAACGCCCCCTATGGAGGCGTTATAAACAGGAAATCCGCTATCCTGTTCACCCTCCTTTCCAAATACGGGCGGCATAAAGGTTTCCCCTTGTACCTTATCGGTTGCATTCCATAGACCAAAAGCCGTTAGGAGGGGCAACTCGAAGGGCTGGTAATCAACTATATTCCTTTTTATGAATATATCACCTCATGCTGTAAGTGTCAAATATATAAAGCCTCTATTGCAAACCTTAACCACCGTCTTTTTTTTTGTGCTATAATACACACCGCAGCTATCTTCTTCAGGGGGATTATTGTGGCTAAGGTTGCCGTCGTTACCGATAGCGTAGCCTGCCTGCCCGCCGATATAGTGGCGCAATACGGAATCTGCGTTTTGCCCATTAAGATCTTTTTTGGGAATAAGGTGTATCTTGACGGAGTGGACATTACCACCACTGAAGCCTACAACCTTTTAGCCAGAGAGCCTGACAAGTTTTCTACATCCCCTTCCTCGCCTTCAGATTATATTGATATTTTTAGCGAGCTTGCTACCAATGGACAGGATGTTTTCTGCCTTACCGTTTCTTCCGAACTCAGCACTACTTATAATGTCGTTTGTCTTGCGGCAAAGCATGTCAGGCAGGACATGCCCGGTTGTTCCATAGAGATTATGGATTCCAGAAACGCCACTGCCTCGCAGGGTTTTATCGCCCTGGCGGCAGCGCAAGCCGCTGCCTGTGGCGGCAGCCTTAACGATGTTACAAAGGCAGCCCTTTCAGTTAAGGAGAGTGTGCAGATGTTTCTTTTCCTTGATACCATCCGCCACGCCTACCGCACCGGCAGGGTTCCCAAAATCGCCACCCAGGTGGGTTCCATGCTGGGCGTTAAACCACTGCTAACTATCAGGGACGGAGGGGTTCAATTTATCGGCATGGTCAGGACAAACAAACAGGGTATAGACAGGCTTATCGGGGAGCTTAGTCAAAAAACCGACGGGAAGCCGCTGCATGTTGCCGTTATGCACACCGCCATCCTCAAAGAGGCAAAGGCGTTAAAGCAGCGTATATCAGACGAATTCAACTGCGTTGAACTGCTGCTTACCGAGGTCAGCCCCATTATTGGTTACGCCACCGGACCCGGCACTTTGGGGATTGCCTTTTATATTTAGCGGTTATCGCTATCAGTTTTCTTGTTATTCAGGACAGTCTAAAGCAGTGTCGGCACATCCTTGCCTGCATCTTCGGTTAGGGCAGCCTTTGAAGTCTTCGCTTTTTGCCTTCTCTTCATCTC
This sequence comes from Dehalococcoidales bacterium, assembly GCA_963674855.2. Classification (GTDB taxonomy): domain Bacteria; phylum Chloroflexota; class Dehalococcoidia; order Dehalococcoidales. The sequence continues at coordinate 512,738 of CAXXST010000001.1, read as the reverse complement.
TTGCGCCAGTGCCGCTGATTTCTCGTAATAATACCTTACCTTTTCAACATCGCTGAGCTCAGACAGTATAACGCTAACATCCAGCAAGCCCTTTTCCCTGGGATAGTCTCCATTCCTTATAATTGCCTGCGGCGCAAAAGTCCGCAGATAGTCTCCCATCTCTTTTACCATGTCCATGTTCATCTCTTTAACCGGCGCCGAAAGCAGGTAGAGCGCCCGGTTAACATCTTGCGGATTGCACTCTATAGACATATCACTCAGCGCCTGGTCCATCGCTTCCAGCCCCTTGTGCGTCTTGGTGCCGCGCTTTCTGAAATTCTTTGACCAGTCTGTAGGCAATGTAATAAGCGGTAACTTTATTTCGCCGTAACCGATAGCCGTCCATCCACAGAGAGTTTGTATTATATCGCCGGCGTCCAGCGTCTTGGCGCCAATGTGCCGTTTCTTTTTCTCTTCACCGGCACACAGCATATCAAAGAACGGCTCTACTATAAGCTGGTTTATCTTCGTCATATTGCTTTGCAATGAATAGTCTTTTCTTACGTATCTCTGGTTATCCACCAGTATAACGGCATCTGCTATAGAATAGACCGATTTAAGGCAGACAGCCGTATTATATAAAGCCCTTTCTTCATTTACCTCTTCATGCTCAAAAGGCAGCGCTATAAGAGCATATACCGGCTTTTCAGCGAAGCGTTCCTTCAATGCCTTAGCTATCACCGATACCGCCCCGGAACCAGTACCGCCAGCAGCGCTGGCAACCAGCAAAAAGGCATCCGTTTCAAAGAGCCTCTGGTTGCCCCTCATGGCGTCTATTACCTTATCAGAGTCTTCCCTGGCTATATCAGCGCCAACTTCATTTATCTTGGCTACGCCATGACCATGGGTGGTACCGGAACCTATAAGTATGCGGTGCTGGTAATCCGGTTTTATTGAGTGTAATCCGGACATATCGGTTGAATCTGTATTAACAGCAAAGGCGTCTATAATTATCTCTATGCCGCGCAGGCTGCGCGCCCTTCTATCCAGTCTTTCAAACTCATCTGCAATCCTGCCGCCGCACTGCCCAAAGCCAACTACGACCAGTTTCATTTTGCCACCTCCTTGTGTTTCAAGACTTGAAGTCTAGCTGTAAAATAACCCTTTGTCAATATGCCAGAAATACCCTTATTCCCTCTCAATATATTGCATACTGCCTTATATTCAGCGTGCATTACAGATTTGTTAAGGCAGGCTGCTTGTCTCAAAACACTAAAAGTGATATACTGCTTTGCTTCGTGTTTCCAGCAGAATCTCATCGCTATAGGAGACTGCCATTGTTAGAAAATTTCAGTTATATAGCACTTTTTCTGTTGATTGCTTCTATATTTTCGTCCTTTCTTATTCTGCTGCCCGTTATCCTGGGGCTGCTCAGGATAGTGCCAAGAAAGCCAAATCCGGTAAAGGCGCAAACCTTTGAATGCGGCATGGAAACCATCGGCCGCTCCTGGGTGCAGTTTAACTTCCGCTACTATTTCTTCGCGCTGTTGCTTATCGCCCTGGATGTTATGGTTATCTTTCTGTATCCCTGGGCGGTTGAGCTTAAGAGCTTGGGAGCATTCGGCTTTTTTGCCGCCATGGTTTTTATTCTTATTATCGTCATCGGCTATCTGTACGCCTGGCGCAAAAAGGCTCTGGAATGGAAATAGATAAGAAACAGCCCTATTCTGATAAAGATCTGGACAAATACGAGGGCGTGGTCATAGAATCGCTGAAAGCTGGCAGCCAGTTTGCCATTGAAGACCCTGATAGCTGGCTTACCGAAGAGTTGCAACGCAATGTACTGACAACCACCGTAGATGCCGTGCTTAACTGGTCTCGCAGGACATCTCTCTGGCCTGTAATCTGTTTTCCCGCCTGCTGCGCCTTTGAGGTTATCAGCGCTTCTTCTCATCGCTTTGATATCTCCCGTTTCGGTATGGAGATACTGCGCGCTTCACCGCGCCAGGCTGATTTAATGATTACTGCCGGCACGCTAACCTGGAAAATGGCGCCCCAGGTCAAGCGGTTGTATGACCAAATGGCAGAGCCAAAGTGGGTAATCGCCATGGGCGCCTGTGGTATCAGCGGCGGATTGTTTAAAGGCTCTTATTCAGTGGTTCCGGGATATAACCACATCGTGCCGGTAGATGTCTATATCCCCGGCTGCCCGCCACGCCCCGAAACCCTGCTGCACGGCATAGAGATGCTGCGCAAAAAGATTTCCAAGAGGAGTATTTCCAAAGAGTAAGATTATGACAAAACCCCTTTGCGGCAGTGAAATAGCCAGTGAGTTAAAGAAGGAATTTGCTGAAAGCATAGTTGAAAACGGCGATGACTATATTCTTGTGGACAGCCGAACCCTTACCGGCATCGCCGCTTACCTGAAAGATACCACCGGCTTTGATTTTAACTGCCTTAATTATATCATCGCCGTTGATTACAATGATTATTTTGAACTGGTTTACAGCCTTGTTTCGCTTAAGCATAACCACAGCCTTACCCTGAAGGTGCGCCTTACCAATAAGGAAGCTGCCAGCCTGCCATCGCTTAGCGGTTTATGGCGCAGCGCTGACTTTCAAGAGCGTGAAATCTACGATCTTTTCGGCATCAGGTTTGAAAGCCACCCCAATTTGAAGCGCATTTTACTTTGGGACGGCTTTGAGGGGCATCCATTGCGCAAGGACTTCTGCCATGACGCTTAAAACAGAACCTTTTATAATTAACCTGGGACCGCTGCACCCCAGCACGCACGGTGTATTCCGTATGCGTGCTACCCTTGACGGCGAAGTGGTGGTTGACCTGGAGCCAGTCTTCGGTTATCTGCATCGCGGTATTGAAAAACTGGCAGAAGGGCGCACCTACAAACAAAACATCCCCTTTACCGACAGGCTGGATTATGTGGCTTCAATGAGCAACAACCTGCCCTATGTGCTGGCAGTTGAGAAGCTTGCCGGTATTCAGGTTCCAGAGAGGGCTGAATATCTTCGGGTGATTATGGCAGAGCTTCAGCGCATAGTCAGCCACCTTATAGCCGTCGGCACTTTTGTTAATGACCTGGGCGCCTTCTTTACGCCCTTTATGTATATGTACCGCGAAAGAGAAAAAATTATTGACCTTTTTGAGATGGTCTGCGGGCAACGCCTTCTTTATAACTATATGCGTTTCGGCGGCATCAGCCACGATGTCCCCGAAGAGTTCTTTCCGGCGCTTAAGAAGTTCCTTAAAGAGATGCCGGGTTATCTGGATGAATACGACCAGCTTCTGGCGCAGAACGAGATACTGCTGGCGCGCACCAAGGGCGTTGGCATTCTTACCAGAGAATCGGCTATTAACAGCTCCGTTAGCGGGCCGACACTGCGTGCCTGCGGCGTTGAATGGGATATCCGCAAGGCAAACCCATACTGCGTCTATGACCGCTTTGAATTTGATATACCCACCGGCAGTAATAGTGATTGCTATGACCGCTACCGTATAAGAATGGCTGAGATGCGCCAGAGCCTGCGCATTATTGAACAGGCGGTAGAGCAAATACCAAAGGGAGAAGTTCTTAACCGCACCCCTCTCCACCTTATGCCACCCGCCGGCGAAGCCTATGCCGCCATAGAATCTCCCAAGGGCGAACTGGGGTTTTACCTTGTTTCAGACGGCTCGGATAAGCCCTATCGCTTTCATGTCAGGCCACCTTCCCTTATAAACCTGACCGTTCTGCGTGAAATGGTCATTGGCTATAAGATAGCCGACGTTATGATAACACTGGGGAGCATTGACATATGCCTGGGAGAGGTGGACAGGTAATGATATCTGCCCCACAGGCTTTCAATGCCTGCTCTGCTTCTATGGCAGTAGCCCCGGATTGGCCCGGCGGCTTTCTTTCCCATCTCTTTGTTTATGTCATCGGCATCATTATATTCGTTCTGGGTTCTGTTATCATATTCATCTGGCTGGAACGCCGCCTGATTGGACGTTTTCAGGCACGTTATGGTCCCAACCGCTCTGGACCTGCCGGCATCTTTCAGCCGATAGCCGATGTTCTTAAAATCCTTACCAAAGAGGATAATGTCCCCGCCAAAAGTGACAAGCTGGTTTTCTGGCTGGCGCCGATAGTGGCTTTTACACCGGTTTTACTGGCTTTCGCCGTTATCCCCTTCTGGGACGGGGCATCGCTGGTTGACCTTAATATCGGCATCCTCTATGTTCTTGCCGTCAGTTCAGTTGCTTCCATCGGTATTTTTATGGCAGGCTGGTCTTCCAACAATAAGTATTCACTCATCGCAGCCATGCGTGATACCGCCCAGTTTATCAGCTATGAAATCCCAATGGTTCTTTCTATCGTTGGTGTTGTGCTTATTACCGGCTCGCTTTCGCTTACCGATATCGTCAATGCGCAAAGCGTTCCCTTTATTCTTCTCCAGCCTCTGGGTTTCTTTATTTACTTTACGTCTTCGCTTGCCGAAATTAACCGATGCCCTTTTGACCTGCTGGAAGCAGATTCCGAACTGGTATCCGGCTTTAACATAGAGCTTTCCGGCATGAAGTTTGCCATGTTTTTTCTTACAGAATATTCCGAAGCCGCCCTTCTTTCGGTTATCGTAACCACCCTTTTCCTCGGCGGCTGGAACGGACCTTTTCTGCCGCCTTTCATCTGGTTTCTGATAAAGGTCTTTGCCGTTTTCTTCCTGGTTGTCTGGATACGCGCAACCCTCGCCAGGCTGCGCATAGACCAGGTTATGTCTTTCGCATGGAAGTTTTTGTTGCCGCTGGCGCTTATAAACCTGCTTATCACCAGCGCCCAGGTTGTTTTCTGGCCCGGCGCGCCTGCATGGTCACTTATGATTATAAACCTGTTATTCATGATAGTGTTCATTATCCTTCTATCCCGATTATTTAATCCCGGAGGCAAAAAGATTGCGGCTTGAAAGATACGGCAACGGCATAGCCAGGGGTATGGCGGTTACCTTTAAGCATCTTTTCAGGAAGCCGATAACCACGCAATACCCAGAGGAAAAGCTGACCGTTTCAAAGCGGATACGCGGCAATATCCTTGCCTGGTCTGCTGATAAATGCATCGGCTGCCATACCTGCGCCGATAGCTGCCCCACCGGTTGCATTGAGATAAAGACTTCTGGAAAGGGCAAAAAAGGTGTTATTCCGGCGCCCTGCAGCCAAGCTTGCCCCTCCCACGTGGATGCCGCCAGATATATCCGTTTTATAGGGCAGGGGAAGCCATCCGAAGCCTTAGCCGTAGTGCGAGAGAAGATTCCTTTCCCTTCTGTTTGCGCCTATATCTGCGCCCACCCCTGTGAATCATCATGCAGCCGCGGCATCATAGACCAGCCGATTGCCATCCGCATGTTAAAACGTTTTGCTGTGGATAACGGCAATGATTTGTGGAAGCAGAATTCAAAATGCGCCCCTGAAAGCCATCGGAAGGTGGCAATAATCGGCGCCGGTCCGGCTGGGCTCAGCGCGGCTTATTATCTGGCTAAACTCGGCGGGCACAGTGTTACCATTTTTGAAGCTCTGCCGGAACCGGGCGGCATGCTGCGCTATGGCATCCCGGATTACCGCCTGCCAAAAGACAGGCTAAAAGCGGATATTAAAGAGATAACCGACATCGGTGTTGAGATTATTACAGGTAAGAAGATAGACTGCCCCGAAAGCCTTGCACAGCAGGGATTTGACACCGTTTTTGTTGCCGTTGGCGCGCACCAGGCGATTGGTCTGGGTGTGCCGGGCGAAGATGTCCCCGGTGTCCTTCGCGGTATAGATTTCCTGCGCGAGGTCAACCTGGGCAACAAAGTGGAACTGGGCAGCCGGGTGGCGATTATCGGCGGCGGGAATACCGCCATGGATTCCGCCAGAACAGCGCTGCGGCTGGGAGCTGAAGAGGTATCCATAATCTACCGGCGCAGCCGTTATGAAATGCCCGCCAGCCCTGAAGAGGTTGAGGAAGCCATTGACGAAGGTATAAAGTTTATCTTTCTGGCGATGCCGTCTAAAGTATCCCATAATAAAGACGGTTTAACGCTTGAATGCGTGCGTATGAAGCTGGTGGCAGCCGATTCCAGCGGCAGGCGCCGTCCCGAACCGATTGAAGGCAGCCAGTTTAATATCCCTCTGGATAACATCATCGCCGCCACCAGCCAGATGCCGTATATTTCCGATTCCTTCGGGCTGGAAACCGCCAAAAGCAACAGGATTATTGTTAACCCGGATACCCTTTCCGCCACCGGCAGCGAATACATATTTGCCGGCGGAGACGCCGTAACCGGACCGGCAACCGCCATAGAAGCCATCGCCCACGGGCGGCAGGCTGCTGTTTCTATAGACAAATACCTTGGCGGCAGCGGCAATATAGAAGAGACTTTTGCTCCGGCTGAAGAAATACCGGAACGTTGCGGCAAACCGGATAACGGCATCCGCCCTCCCACCTGCGCCATTGAACACAAACGGCGCATTAGCAGCTTTGATGGGGTTGAAATCGGCTGGGATGAGGATTCCGCCATAAAAGAAACCAGCCGCTGCCTGCGCTGCGACCTCGCCTATGAAGTTAAAGAATACAACCTTAATGGCGGGATGTGTATTTACTGCGGTCTTTGCGTTGAATCCTGCCCCTTTGATGCCCTTTACATGGGCTACAGCTATGAACGGGCTACCTACCGCTTTGAAGAACAAAAACTGAATAAAGAGGACCTGCTGACGCCGGACAGGGTGAAACCCAGCGGCTACTACCGCCCGGATATCGCCGCCGGTCTGCCGCAGCAGAGCCTGCTTATAGATAAAAAATAGGAAAATATAAATTATTATTATGGAAACAAAATGGGATTAGAAATCGCTTTCTGGGTGCTGGCAACGCTGATGACAGCTTCTGCTTTAGCTGTTGTTCTGCTGCCTAACATCTTCCGCTCAGCATTGGCTCTGGTGGTCTGCTTTCTGGCAGTCGCCGGTATCTTCGTTACGTTGAGCGCAGACTTTCTGGCTGCCGTGCAGGTGCTTATATATGTCGGCGCCATCGCCATTCTTATAATACTTTCTATTATGTTAACCAAAGAGGTGCAGCACGGCAACCTTTCCAACAAGCTCAGGCTGCCGTCTTTTATAATTTGCGCCGTTTTATTGGGGATAACCATTTTTGCCATGCTCAACACAGCCTGGCCCGTTTCCGCCGAAGCGCCGCTTGAAACCACCACTTCCACACTGGCTAATATACTTTTCAGCCGTGACGGTATGTTCCTGCTGGTGGAGATTGGCGGAATGCTGCTGCTGGCAACCATAATTGGCGCAATAACCATAGTGAGGGATAAATAAAGTGTCATTAGAGCATTATCTTGTGCTTTCAGCCGTTATCTTTTGCATCGGTCTTTACGGCGCGCTCTCCAAGCGCAGCGCCGTGGTTATCCTGATGTGCATTGAACTTATGCTGAATGCGGCAAACATCGCTTTGGTGGCTTTTTCCCGCTATATCACGCCAACACTGCTTACGGGTCAGGTATTTTCTATTTTCAGCATTCTGGTGGCCGCTGCAGAAGTAACCATCGGCTTGGCGATAATTATAGCTATTTACCGGCGTCATGAAACTATAGACGCCTCTAAAATTAACCTTTTGAAATGGTAACGGAGCGATAGCGGAGTAAATTATATGCAAGTTACAATGCCGAATGAACTGGTCTGGCTGATATTCCTGTTGCCGCTGGCTTCATTCATAGTTATATCTTTTATAACCCGCCTGTTGGGTAATCCAAAGTTCAGCGGCTATCTCTCTATAGGCGCAATCCTTGCTTCAACCTGCCTTGCCTTCTGGGCATTGTTCAGCGTTATTTCATCACCTCATCATGAGCTTGTGATTCCAGGATTCAAATGGCTGTTTATTGACGGCGTTATAGATATACGGCTGGGTATCATAATGGATTCGCTTACTGCTATTATGCTGCTGGTTGTTACTATTGTCAGCCTGATGGTGCAGATATATTCACAGGGCTATATGCACAACGACCCCGGCTATCACCGTTATTACGCCTTTATGTCTCTCTTTACCGCCTCTATGCTTGGGCTGGTATTGGCTGATAACCTGCTTATGATGTTCTTTTTCTGGGAGCTTGTTGGTCTTTGTTCTTATCTGCTTATTGGTTTCTGGTTCAACCGCCCGGCAGCAGCTAATGCGGCTAAAAAGGCTTTTATTATCACCCGTATCGGCGATTTCGGTTTTCTGGCGGCTATATTATTATTATTTTCACAAACAGGCACGCTGGATATCGCCCAGCTTCACGGGCTGGCGGTTGCCGGAACGCTTGGCGGCGCAGCACTCACCTGGGCTGCCATCGGTATCTTTATGGGGGCTGCCGGCAAGTCTGCCCAGTTCCCACTGCACGTCTGGCTGCCGGACGCCATGGAAGGGCCTACCCCCGTCAGCGCGCTGATACACGCCGCCACCATGGTTGCCGCCGGTATCTTCCTGGTTGCCCGTATGTATCCACTGTTTGAGCATTCACCAGAGGCTCTTTTAACCGTTTCCATTATCGGTGCTGTTACGGCTATTTTATCCGCCGGCATAGCGCTTGTTATGACGGACATAAAACGCGTGCTGGCATATTCCACCATCAGCCAGCTTGGGTATATGATGCTGGGGCTTGGCACCGGCGGTGTGGCTGTCGGCATATTTCATCTGTTTAATCACGCCTTCTTCAAGGCGCTTCTGTTCCTGGGCGCCGGCAGCGTCAACCACGCCACCGGCACGTTTGATATGCGCCGTATGGGCGGGCTGAAAAAGATTATGCCCTGGACCTACGCCACTTTTCTTATCGCCTCGCTGAGTATCATCGGCATCTGGCCTTTAGCCGGTTTCTGGAGCAAGGACGAAATTCTCGCCAGCGCACTGGAGAATCAGCCTGTCCTTTTCGTACTTGCCCTGATTACCGTTTTTATGACGGCTTTCTATATGTTCCGTGTCGTCTTTCTTACCTTCGGCGGCAGCTACCGCGGCGAGGGTAAACCGCACGAATCATCAGCAGTGATGACGCTGCCGATGGTTGTTCTGGCAGTGCTGGCGATTGTTACCGGTCTGCTGAATGTCAGCGGCTGGTTTGGCAGCTTTATGGGTCACGGCGAAACGCACGGATTTATTGAAGGCTTTTTCGGCATTTTCTCCCACCCGCTTACATGGGTATCGCTGATTATGGCAGGCGCCGGTGTTCTTCTGTCTTATGCCATATACAGCGCCAGGTGGCTTTCGGCAGAACGCATTGGCAAGCTGTTTTCGCCGGTGTATTCATTGTTATCCCGTAAGTATCTGCTTGATGAGCTTTACGAAAGAATTATCGCCAGGAAAATTTTCTACGAAGGGCTGTTTTCCGGTTTAAGCTTTATTGACAGCCATGGGATTGACGGGCTTGTAAACGGAGCCGCCGCCAGTATAAACAACGCCGGCAGGCGTGCAAGAAAAACACATAGCGGGCAGCTTCAGCTTTACGGTATCTTTATTATACTGGGTATTACCCTGATTATACTGGCAATGTTTATATTCGGCTGATGAAAGGTTTTGGTTTTGGATTTTAGTTATCTTTCGGCAATCATATTCCTGCCGCTGGCAGGGGCGCTGATTATCGCCCTTGTACCGGGGCTTTCTGCACGCCTTACCAGATATATTGCCGCCCTTTTCTCCCTTATACCTCTGGGCATTGCCATTTACCTGTTTACCGCCTTTGACAGATCTGCTTCAATGGCAGGCGTTATGCAGTTTGAGGAATCACTGTCCTGGATTCCGGCTATCAACGCCGACTATCACCTTGGCGTTGACGGTTTGAGCCTGCCGCTTTTACTGCTTACTACCCTGCTTGGTTTTATCGTGGTGCTTGTTTCCTGGAAGATTAATCTGCGTGTGCGCCAATATTTCTTCTGGCTGCTGCTGCTGGAAACCAGCATTCTTGGCGTCTTCTGCTCCCTTGACCTGATGCTTTTCTTCGTCTTCTGGGAGATAGAGGTTATCCCGATGTTCTTCCTGATATCCATCTGGGGCAGCGGCAGAAAAGAATATTCGGCAACTAAATACGTTTTATACACCCTCTTCGGCAGCGCCCTTATGCTTGCCGGTATTTTAAGTTTATACTTCGCCACCGGCAGCCTGAATATGGTGGATATTTCACAGCAGGGGCTGGCTGTAGCGCAGGCGGTTATGCCGGCAGCGCCCATTTTCTTCCTGCTGCTGACCGGCTTTGCCGTCAAACTGCCGGTCTTCCCCCTGCATACCTGGCTGCCAGACGCCCATACCGATGCCCCCACTGCCGCCAGTGTTATGCTTGCCGGCGCGCTTATCAAGATGGGTGGCTACGGCATGATACGCGTCTGCGTCAGCATTTTCCCGCAGACGTCCCAGCAATACGCCCCGCTGCTGTTGGCGCTGGCGACCATCAGTGTCATTTACGGAGCTGCTGTAACACTGCGCCAGACAGACATCAAGCGGCTTATCGCCTACAGCAGTATCAGTCACATGGGATTTGTGCTGCTGGGCATCTTTGCCCTGGGTGAACTCAGCCTTATCGGCGCCGGATTGCAAATGTTCAGCCACGGCATCATCACCGGGCTGCTGTTTGCCGTTACCGGTATTATTATGCACAATACCGGCGAGCGCAATATCAAGAAGCTTGGAGGTCTGGCACGCCAGATACCGCTTATCGCCTTGTTTTTTATTATCGGCGGGCTGGGCGCCATCGCCCTGCCTTCCACCAGCGGTTTTGTCGCCGAGGTTTCCATATTCCTTGGGGCTTTTTCCAGCAACACGATAGGCAACGCTTATATCTTCACCTTTATATGCCTGCTTGGTATCGTGCTGGCGGCTATATATGTGCTTTGGCTGGTGCAGCGTGTCTTTTTCGGCTCTCCCATCAGCCGTTTCAATGCGGTGCTGGACGCTGATAAAACCGAAATATTATATTGCTCTATATTTATTATTGTTATGTTCGCCGTCGGTATCTTTCCGTCAATACTTACCGATGTTTTGCAAACCGGGATTGCGCCCATAGCTTCATTTTTTGGCGGATAGGAGTATGAGTTGAATTTTGACCTGTTTTTACCGGAGATAAGCATCGCCATTACCGCCCTGCTGGTAATTCTGGTTGACCTTGTTGTCAGGCGGCGGGCTTTTTCCGTCATTATAAGCCTGACCGGTCTGGCGGTTGCGCTTAATTTCAGCCTGGCTCTGTGGGGCGGCGATTCCCGGTCTATCTTCAATGGTCTGTTCGCCCTTGATAACTACGCCATATTTTTCAAGATTCTTTTTATCATGATTTCGGCGCTGGTTGTTATGGCTTCAGTGGATTATTCCGCCAGGTTTTCACGTTTCCGGGCTGAATATCATGCCCTGCTGCTGGTAGCCACACTGGGTATGATACTTATGGCTTCTTCCGCTAGCCTTATCTCTGCTTTTATTTCTCTTGAACTGGTAGCTATATCCTGCTATATCCTGGTTGCGCTTCTCAAGAACAAGAAGTCAACAGAAGCTTCCCTGAAATTCGTTTTGCTGGGCGGCATCGCCTCGGCGGCGCTGCTTTACGGAATGGCGCTGGTCTTTGGCTTTACCGGTGAAACCGGGTTGGCAGAAATATCCGCAACTATCGGCAGCATGTCTGCCCAAAGCCTGATGGACAGCCCCGGGCTGATGCTTGGCATTGTGCTGATGGTTGCCGCCTTTGGCTTTAAGATTGCCGCCGTTCCATTCCATATGTGGGCGCCGGATGTCTATGAAGGCGCACCGACGCCGGTTACGCTTTTCCTTTCGGTAGGCAGCAAGGCAGCCGGTTTTGCCATAATACTGAGGATCTTTTTCTCTGCATTCAGCCAGCCTCAAACGCTTAGTTCAGACTGGGGTGTTATGTTTGCCATATTAAGCGCTGCCGGCATGTTGGTTGGCAACATCCTCGCCATTCAGCAGGGTAATATAAAACGTATGCTGGCGTATTCAGGCATCGCCCATTCCGGTTATATTATGATTGGACTGGCAGCCATCGGGCTGTCTTCAACGGCGTCACTGGAACTGCAAAGCAACCTGCTTTTCTATATCACCGCCTTCACCCTGGCGGATTTGGCGGCTTTTAGCGCCGTTATAATCATCTCTAACAAGCTCAACAGCAGCCTTATTGAAGATTACGCCGGCATCGGGCGCCGTTCCCGGCTGCTGGCAGCTGCCCTTACACTTAGCCTTATTTCGCTGACTGGGCTTCCACCGGCAGCCGGTTTTATCGCCAAGTTTTATATTTTCAGCGGGGCTATGGAAAGTGGTCTTTTGTGGCTTGTAATTATCGCTGTCATCGCCAGCGTCATTTCGGCTTTCTATTACCTTAGGGTAGTAAAGGTTATGTGGCTTGACAAGCCCGTTATCAATGAAAAAATCACAGCTTCGCCTCTGCCTAAACTTGCGCTGGTGCTTGCCTGCGCCGGAGTTCTTATTGCCGGCATCACCCCGACACTTGTTATCAGGATTACCGAAGCTGCCGCCAGTATGCTTGGCTTTTAGCGATTCAGATTGATGCCGAAGGGCAAATATCTTGCAGGACGCATTTTTCATGTTGCGGTTTGCGTGCTTTACAAACGGCACGCCCATGCTCAATCAAAAGATATGGAAAACTGCCCCACTTTGCTTTGGGAATCTGCGGCATAAGGTCTTTTTCAACCTTTTGCGGGTCTGTATTCTGCGTTAAACCCAGCAGTTTTGAAAGCCTTTTTACGTGTGTATCAACGGCGATGCCTTCAGTTATGTCAAAAGCGTTGTAGAGCACTATGTTGGCTGTTTTTCTGGCAACACCGGGTAAAATAAGCAGTTCTGCCATCGTCTGCGGGACGCCGCCTCCATATTTTTCCAGTATAATTGCGGCAGTGTTTATGATATTTTTTGCCTTGTTGTGGTAGAAGCCGGTTGATCTTATGTCTTGCCCGAATGTTTCCGGGTCAGCGGCAGCGTAATCTCTTATACTTGTGTATTTTTTGAAAAGGGGTGTTGTTACCCTGTTTACCATTACATCTGTGCATTGCGCCGAAAGGATAGTAGCTACCAGCAGTTCGAAGGGGTTTGTGTAACGCAAGGCTATTTCGGCATCCGGGTATTCTTTTTCCAGCCTTTTTATAACCCCGTCTGCTCTGTTTGATTCCGGCATATTTTTTTATCTATACAGAATTTAAAAACAAAAGCATTCAGGAATTGAAATACCATCAAATCCCGTTTGCCCTCTTTATTGCTATGTAATAACCGGATTTGCTTGCAAACAGAACACCTGGCGCCTGCTCAACACAACACCGGCGCCTATTAGCTATTTTTTTATGGCATCTATAAAATAGATGCCTGCTGATTTCTCAGGCTGATTATCCGGCTGGGTTATCCCAGCGCTTAATAATTTGTTATGCCTTTTCTATAAGTGTCTTAGCATTTGCCTATCTTGAACATTTTGGTGCCGCATACGGGGCAAATGCCCTGCGTTGCCGGCCTGCCGTTCTTCATTGTTATGGATTTTGCATCTTTCATGTCTCTCTTGGCACGACATTTTACACAGTATCCTTGCATCTCTTGCCTCCTTGTTTATAGTTGGCTTTAGCTTGCAGAATAAACCATTCCCAAACGATTGTCAATAGCGTTTACATTACTTTTTACAACCGTTGCTTCCATTTTAACCGCCCCTCTACCACGCCCCAGTTTATATTGCTGAAAAATGCTTCTATATAATCGGCTCTTTTCAGGCTGTAATCGGTTATAAAGGCATGCTCAAAGACATCCATTATCAGCAGCGGCGCGCAGCCGGCTAAATGCCCGCTTTCGTGTTCGTTTATCCACTGGTTCAGCAACCTGCCGCTTATATTGTCCTGATACAGGACAACCCAGCCGATACCGCGCATCATACCCGTTGCCTTAAAATCCTTTTGCCACTCCTCATAACTGCCGAAGTCCTCTGCCATTTTTTTTGCTATCTCTGAATCTTTATCTACAGCCTTTTTACCGCCAAGGCTGCCGAAATACAATTCGTGCAGGCGCATACCGTTGAACTCAAAACCCATGCGCCTCTTTATTTCGGCATATTCCGGTGTGCCGGTTTTATCCTCTTTCAACATCGTTGCCAGCGTCTCTATTAACTTATTTGTATTGTTGACATATCCCTGATATAAGGTGAAGTGATTATTCAGCATAGTATCACTGAAACCCGGCATTCCCAGCAAGCCACTGTAATCTATCGCCATATAAGCCATTTTTCAGCCTCCTTTTTTATCCCCAGCTATAGTTTTATTATATACCAGGCTTCGCCTTATATACATACTTCTTGACATCTTTTTAATCTGATTATAATATGCTTTTATAACCCGGTAATATTTAAGGCAGGATTTTATATGTACGATATTATAATAATCGGCGCCGGCCCCGCCGGTCTTTCCGCCAGCGTGTATGTTGCCCGCAAACAGCTTAAAGCGCTTTTGATAAGCGATGACATCGGCGGGCAGATAAACAACACCCTCGGCATTGAAAACTACCTTGGCTACCAGTTCATTGAAGGACCTGAGCTTATAGACAATTTTACCACCCAGCTTGACAGCTACCCTATAGAGCAGCAAATCGGCGTCAGGGTCAGCCGGATTAAAAAGATAAAAAGCGGTTTTCAGGTAATTACCGAAGACGGCGATAAATATAACTCCCGGTCTGTTATTTATGCCGCCGGCAAGAAGTCCCGCAAGCTGGGCGTTCCCGGTGAAAAAAAATATACCGGCAAAGGGGTAAGCTACTGCGCCATTTGCGACGGCCCCGTCTTCATCAGGCAAAGGGTAGCTATAATCGGCGGCGGCAACTCTGCCCTTGAAGCCGCACTAGACCTGGTCAAGATTGCCAACCACGTGGATATGGTTTCCTTAACGCAGCTTACCGGAGACAAAATTCTTATAGACCAGCTTGAAAAAGCCAAAAATCTGGATATTTACCTTGAATACCAAACGCTGGAGATAGAAGGCAATGCCTTTGTCAGCGGCATTGTTATACAGAACATTCATACCAAGCAGATTAAAAACCTTAAAGTTGGCGGTGTGTTTATTGAAATCGGCATGGTACCCAATTCAGAGCCGGTTAAGCACCTTTTAGAGCTGAACAAATACGGTGAAGTACCCGTCGGCTGTTCCGGCGAAACCGGTATTGCCGGCTTTTTTGCTGCCGGTGATGTTACCGATGTGTCTGAAAAGCAGATTGTTATCGCTGCCGGCGAGGGGGCTAAAGCCTCATTGCAGGCGCACCGCTATCTGCAGCATCTGGTTAAATAATTATTGCTTCTAGCCGTAGCGTTCCTCTGCCCACGGATTGCCGCGGTTGTGATATCCGTGGCTCTCCCAGAAACCGGGTCTGTCTTCGGCAGTAAACTCTATGCCGTTTACCCACTTGGCGCTCTTCCAGAAATAAAGCCGGGGAACAACCAGCCTTACCGGGTGTCCGTGTTCAGGTGTCATCCCTTTATTGTTATGCTTCAACGCGAAAAGAACATCTTTTTCAAGAAAATCTTCTATCTTCAGGTTTGTGGTAAACCCACCGGCGGCATGTATTATGACAAACTTTGCTTCCGGCAAAACCTGCACCAGTTCCGTTACAATCCTTGAGCTGGGTCCTTCCCACAAGTTGTCCTTTTTTGACCAGGTTGTTACGCAATGGATATCCGAAAATACCTTCACCTGTTCCAGCATAGTAAACTCTTCGTAAGACATCTCTTTCTGCTGCTTCACCAAACCGGATATTTTAAAACGCCAGTCTTCCGGCTTTATGCGGGGGATATCCCCGTGCTGCAGCACCGGCCAGTCATCGGTAAGCCTCTGCCCCGGCGGGACCCTGTTTTCCCTTTTCGTATCCGGGCTGATTATAATCTCTTCTTCCATATCGTTCCCTCCTTTTTACAGGGGTTTGAATCGCCGCAGGCGCAGCGAATTGGATACAACAGTAAGAGAGCTGACCGCCATTGCCGCCGCCGCCATTATAGGATTCAAAAAGCCGTAGTCACCCAGTATAAAGTTAAGGCTTGGCGGCACACCGCTATTCTGAAACACCAGATAAAGGATACCGGCAGACACCGGTATCAGCGCCGCGTTATAAGCGAAAGCCCAGAACAGGTTTTGTTTTATGGTGCGCATTGTTCGCTTGCTTAACAATATGGCAGTGGCTATGCCGTTCAGGTCGCCGCTTATCAACGTTATGTCACCTGTTTCCACGGCGATATCCGTCCCCGTGCCGATTGCAATACCAATGTCCGCCTGCGCCAGCGCCGGGGCATCGTTTATTCCGTCACCCACCATCGCCACCACCCTGCCCGCCTGCTGCATTTTCTTTACTTCCTGTGCCTTGTGTTTCGGCAATACTTCTGATAAGACACGGTCTATGCCAAGCTGCCTGGCGATTGCTTCGGCGGTGCGCTTGTTGTCTCCGGTTATCATCACCATTTCTATACCCATCCCATGCAGCTTTTTCAATGCCTCTTTGGCTTTCGGTTTAATGGTATCCGCCAGCGCAATCAAACCAACCGCCTGCCCATCAACCCCCAGGAACATCACCGTTTTCCCCATCGCCCACATCTTTGAGGCTTCTTTTTCCATGCCGTTCAACAACACTTTCCTGTCCTGCATAAGCTTCAGGTTTCCCAGTAATATATTTTTGCCGTTAACGGCGGCTTCTATGCCGTGCCCCGGCAGCACATTGAACTTTTCTGCCTGCCCTACTTCAATCTTCTTCTTTTTGGCGGCTTTTATTATGGCTTCACCCAACGGGTGTTCAGAGCCTCTTTCGGCTGCCGCTGCCAGCCTTAATACGTCTTCGCCTGAATATTTCCCTATGGTTTTTATATTTGTTACCTTTGGTTCGCCAACTGTCAGCGTGCCGGTTTTATCCAGCAGTATCGTATTTACCTGTTTTGCCTTCTCCAGTGTTTCGGCGCTTCTGATAAGCACACCGTATTCCGCCCCCTTGCCGGTGCCAACGATTATTGCCGTCGGCGTTGCCAGTCCAAGAGCGCAGGGACAGGCGATTATAAGCACAGCCACAAAGTTGAGGATGGCAAAGGTAAGCGCCGGCGGCGGCCCGGCAAAATACCAGATTATAAAAGTAATAATAGCTATGGTTATTACAGTGGGCACAAAGTAGCTGACGACTATATCCGCCAGCCTTTGAATGGGGGCTTTACTGCCCTGGGCTTCCTCTACCAGCTTTATTATCTGCGCCAGCGTTGTGTTTTCACCTACCCTGGTGGCTTCAAACTGGAAGCTTCCGGTTTTGTTTATGGAAGCGCCGACAACTTCATCGCCAACCTTTTTTTCCATCGGTATGCTTTCGCCGGTAATCATTGATTCATCAACGCTTGAATAACCCTTGCGGATTATGCCGTCCACCGGCACCCTTTCACCGGCGCGCACAAGTATAATATCTCCCGGCTGCACATCATCCACCGCCACCTCTGTCTCCTGTCCGTCTTTTATAACCAGCGCCGTCTTCGGCTTCAAGCCTATCAGTTTTTTTATAGCCTGCGATGTCTGCCCCTTTGCCCGCGCTTCCAGAAAGCGCCCCAGCAGGATAAGGGCGATAATCATCGCCGAGGTATCAAAATAAAGGTGCGGTTCTATAACACCGCTTATGAACGCCCCCGGGAATAATACGGCAACCACACTGTAGAAATATGCCGCCGAAGTGCCAACGGCAATCAAGGTATTCATATCGGCGGTGCGGTGTTTCAGCGCTCCCCAGAAGCCTTTGTAGAAACGCAGCCCCGCCCAGAACTGCACCGGTGTTGCCAAAGCCCATAATATATACGGTTTGCCGGAAAAGTCCGGGGTGAGCATGCTTACAGCCATTATAATGCCACCCAGCACCACCGCCATTATGAAACGGTTTCTTATCGCTTTTATCTCACGGGCGGCGGTTACACCTACGTCTTCCAGGCTTTCCGCCTCCGGACCGACCTCAAATCCGGCGTCTTTTACTGCCGCTTTAATCTCTGCCGTTTCTGTGCCTTCTATGTATTCTACGATGGCTTTTTCAGTCGCCAGGTTAACGCTGGCTGATACCACGCCGGGAACGTTACCGATGGCTTTTCCAACGCGCGAAACGCAGGAAGCGCAATGCATTCCCTTTACCGGAAAAGCAGATTTCTTTGTGGCAGCTTCATAGCCCGCGCCCAAAATGGCATTTCTTATTTTAACAAGGCTTGTTTCAGCGGGGTCATATTCCACAAAGGCTTTTTCAGAGGCGTAATTCACCCTTGCCTGCCGGACACCGGGCAGCATCGCCAATCCTTTTTCTATGTTAACAGCGCAACTGGCGCAGTGCATACCGGCAATGCTTACCGCCGCCTTTTTATACTTCTGTTTTTTGCTTTGCTGCGGCAATTTACTTTGTTTCCTTTTTTTTCAAATCCTGCTTTATTTGCTCAAACTTTTCTCTGGTTCTTTCGCCTTAAAACTCTGTTTAACGGTTTTACTATAGCACAACAGTCATTGCAGCAATAGGCATATGCTTTAAAAATGGGCATAATTAAAGGCGGCAATGTTTCTGAAAAGCAATGAAACAGCCGCCCTTTCCTTTGTTACAGTTCCGTAAAGCTCTTTAATTCCTCATATTCAATCAGTCGGCTCATAGCCCTGTTGGATACCTCTATGCCGGCTTCAGCAGCCGCCGCCACAGGGTTCAAGCCACCGATTAATATAATTCCTACCTTGTTGCGCCCCACCGGCATCTCACATACCGGTTTTCCCGGCTCTCCCATCGTTATCAAACCATCTATACCGGCTGCTGCAAGTTTTTTGAATATTTTTTCGGCTGCCGGAACACACACCGCCGGAATCTCCCGGAAGTTAGCCAGTATCTTACCATTACCATTTTTAAGCACTTCCTTTACGCTGGTCATCCGGCTGGTAATAAAAATCTCTGAGGGATCCAACGAAGAACCGGCGTATTCTATAAGTTCGCTGAAGCGCCAGGGCTGGTTATTCCGCAATTGCAATATACCGCCGAACCTTGAATCCATGGGAATACCCTCTTTCAACAAAGCTCCGTTTATTATAACGCTGCAAACAGTAGCCATGCCGATGCTTCCCGGTGGTATCAATATGTCACCCAGCTTTTCGCCTTCTTCTGCCACCTCCACCAGCCGGCTTACTCCCAGCCCGCTTTTAAAGGCAGCCTCCATCTCCCTTAGCGCGACCTTAAACTCTTGCTTCTTGAATACCGATATATTCACCGGTACTTTTCCAGTGCACCTCTTGATATCAAATGATGCCTGATAAGCCAGCAACTCTATTTTATCTATAACAAAGCCCACTTTATCAGCTACCATTGCGTTTTTCAGCTCCTCTTGCCCCTGCGGTGTTATGCTGCGTCCGTCCCGGCGGCTCACCTTGCTGGTTAAACCACGCTCATCCAGCAGCTTGAGGTGATAGCGGACCGCCCTTTCGGAAAGGGCTATGCCATAGTCGTTCTTCAGTCGGCGGGCAATCACATGCCCGCCGACTGCGTTCTGCGAATCAGCCAGAATAGCCAGAATGGCTATCTTTGCCCTTTCAACTTCCCTGTCTTCCTGGCCTATCATAAGACCATTCCTCTTATCCGTTACCACCTGTTCCTTTATACTTTAGCTCTCTATAATCTTCATAGCCTCTTCAAGGCGGTCTTCCATTACATAGGGTATGCCGGATATTTTAGCACACTCTTCCGTCAACGACATCAGCTCTTTTCTCTCTATCGCCGGTATGCTGAAGCAGCGCGCGCCAGCCATAAGCTGCTGCAAGCCTATTCTTATCTTTTCGCTGTAGCTGTATATACCGATGGCTCCCAGCGGTATGTTCTTTATTTCATTGCTGCCGACGATATTTTTAACGTCTTCGTAGTTCACGAATATTTCTTCCACCGTAGAGCCGAACTGCCCGACGGTATTGGGCAACTTGCCCTTTTCCATCCATTTGGCTATATTCTTGCCAACCATACCCGGAATCATCAATGCCCTGCCCATACAGACCGCTTTTGTGAAAGGCGCGCCCAATGCTATCGCCTTGAAAACATGGTCTTCGGTGCTGAAGCCACCGGCGAATGCCATATCCGGCACGCGTTCTCCCTTATCTGCCAGTTTTTTGGCGAACTTGTAAGCCGCTGAATGAAGGTAAACGCTGGGGACACCCCATTCTTCCATCATGCGCCAGGGACTCATGCCAGTTCCGCCGGGGGCGCCGTCTATGGTAAGCAGGTCTATCTTAGCTTTTGAACTCCACTTAATTGCCATCGCCAGTTCACGCATTCCGTAAGCGCCGGTTTTCAGTGTTATACGCTTGAAACCCATATCCCTTAAACGCTGCACTTCATTGTAGAAACCTTCTTCATCTATGAAGCCAAGGCGGCTGTGCCTTTCAAACTCTTTTAGTGCGCCGTCTTTAAAGGCTGCCTGATTGACTGGGTCTGAAGGGTCCGGGGTAACAATATAGCCGCGCTTCTGCAGTTCCAAAGCGCGCTCCAGGCTGCCTACTTTTATCTCGCCGCCGATGCACTTTGCGCCCTGCCCCCACTTAAGCTCTATGGTATCCAGTCCGTGTTTTTCTATGACATATTCGCCCACACCCAACCGCGTGTCCTCCACGTTCATCTGCACCAGTATCTCACCATAGCCGCGATGATACCGGCGGTATATCTCTATCCGCCTGTCCATATCCGGCGCCTTGGTTACCTTGCCGTCCTTGTTACGTTCCAGTTGCGGATCAATACCGCAGACGTTTTCGCCGCACACCAGTGTTACGCCGCTGATGGCAGCGCCGATGGCAAAATGTTCCCAGTTTTTACGGGCGATTTCCGTTGAGCCTAATGCGCCTGTAAAAATAGGCACCGTCATCTTAACTTTCTTGTCCCAGCCATAATCCGTCTCTGTATTCACTGCCGGGAAGGTTGCCGTATCCGGGTCTCCAACCACGCCTTCGGGAAGCCCGTTGGCGCCCATGGCATAGCCGTGTATGCTGAAGTGAGAATAATCCACCGGATAGTCTTTATCAGCGCCGGCGACTACATCACCGAATGGTCCCGGATAGATTAATTCTCTTCCGCGAAAGGTGGATTTGAAAATTTCGCAGTTGCCGGTACAGCCATCAACACAGCGGCTGCATATCCCGCTCATCGGCACTACGCTCTTGGAGCGGTTGGCGGTTTGGGTGGCATCGTTTGCATTTGGTCTTTGCAGGTTCATACTTCTCCTTTTTTTCTGTTTTAGCCATTGTTATATATTTACTCCGGGGATTTCTGCCCGGAGGTTATTTTCTGCTGAAATCTTGTGCTGAAACCGCCACCCCGCCCTGCCGCATTTTATCAATTATTTTTTCAGCGTTTGCCTGTAAACAGATGTAAAAAGAAATGCCGGAACTTGTTTCAGTATATGGCATACACTTGCCGTATTCCTGCCGTATTATAAGTATTTTCATATTCCGCGTCAATACTTTTGGTTATCTTTATACCTTTTTCAGGATTGCTCCCTTGTTTGTGGTTTTTTAAACAAAAGTGCTAGTATTTAAGAGAGGCTTTGCAATGTATGATGATAAAATCAACCGGTCTTCTATGGAGAATGAGCTGTACCTGCGCCACCTTACAATTGAAGAGGCTCGCCTTAAGCTGGATAAATACCTTGACGATGCCTTTATGCGCGGATTTGTTCAGATAAGAATCGTACATGGCAAGGGAACAGGCGTTTTACGTAATTTTGTGCGTAATGAACTCAAGAAGCACCCGCTTGTGCAATCTTACCGCCCAGGTGAACATGGTGAAGGTGATGCCGGCGTCACTATTGTAGAGCTTGTTTACCGTTGATAAGCCGCCATTGCATTGAAAGAGACCTGTATTTTCGGCTATAATGGCTTTACGCGGTGAGTGTGGCCTAGCGGTTAAGGCGCCAGGTTGTGGCCCTGGAGATCGAGGGTTCAAATCCCTTCACTCACCCCAATATTTCTTTCTTTTGTAATCCCTTTTTCCACTTGCGTTCTTTATTATCTTTTCTTTTTCACTGCCCACCCGCCCTCGGCAGGCTTTCTATTTACTATTCTGTTTTCAATGGCAGACAAGCCAGGGAATAAAAGCTATATTAACAAAAACATTGAATATAAATAAGCAATTCGGATTTTACTTGACATCCCCGCTGTTGCATGCCTTAATTATACAATGCGCCTGTAGCTCAGCGGACAGAGCACCGGTCTTCGGAACCGGGTGTCGTGGGTTCGAATCCCCCCGGGCGCGCCATTTTTTAAATGCGACTATTGTCACATACAGCCTTACCGGAATAGCCTATTATTTTCTTATGGGTAGAATAATAGGAGTTGGTGTATTTATACTTGCCGTTGTCATTCTGGTTACCGGACTTGTTATCAATTCCGGCGCGCCATCTCCCTGAGGCTGATAAGTCCGCCTGTATGGCGGAATTGCAGTTTCTTAAGACAGAATTCAAATATTTTGATTCTGTGATACAGGCTTATATTTTGCCCCACACCCCGTCTTTATATAGTTCCTTCAAATTCACTTCGGTTATCCTGCTGGTTAAATCTTCTTTGGTGCGAGTATATACCCTTATATAATTACCGGTAAGTCCTTCCCATATATTTCTCTTTTTCTGCTCCCATAACACAGTCATTGTCCTGCCCAGAAAACGCCTTCGGAAACCTTCCGCGCTTTCTTCCGCCAAAGCCAGCATCTTCCGGCTGCGCTGCTTTTTTACTTCAGAGCTGACCTGCGCAGGCATCCCCGCTGCCGCCGTGCCGGGGCGTACGGAATATGAAAACACGTGTATACGGGCGAACCCGGCTTTTCGGCAGAAGTCATGGCTTTCCTCAAATTCCGCCTCATTTTCGCCGGGGAAACCAACAATGATATCTGTAGTTAAAGCGGCATCCGGCAGTTGTGAGCGTATTAACGACAATGCTTTTTCATAGTCCTTTACCGAATAGCGCCGCCGCATTCCTTGCAACACGGCATCACTACCGCTTTGCAGTGATAGGTGAAAATGACGGCATAACCTTGGATTTTGCCACAACCCTATAAGCCCTGATGTTATATGATTCGGTTGCAATGAAGACAGCCGCAGCCTCTCTATTTCTGTTTCATCCAGCACTTTTTGCAGCAGATCCTTCAGGTTTAAACCATTATGGCTGTAAGAGCCTATTTCAGTGCCGGTCAGCACCACCTCCTGATAGCCCGCCTCTACCTTTTGCCTGATTTCAGCCACAATTTGTTCTGCGGGCAAGCTGTATTGCCTTTTTCTTACAAGCGGCACTATGCAATATGCGCAGAAATTACTACACCCATCCTGCGCCTTTATGAAGGCGCGGCTCCTGAAAGCATAATAATGCCCCTGTTTTAATCCTTCATTTTCTGTTGCACCAGTTATATTTTTCAATAATTTTGGCAGTTCCATCTTTTCATCATTACCCAGCACCAGTTTTACGCCGCCTATTTCAGCCAGCTCATCTCCGGCGCGTTGGGCATAACAACCAATGGCTGCCAGTAAAATCTTCGGATTTTGCCGCTGCGCCATACGCAAACGCTGGCGTGATTTCCGGTCTGCGATATGGGTAACAGTGCAGGTGTTAAGTATGTATATATCCGCCTCTTTGATATCCGAAACCAGCCGATAACCCGCTTTCGCAAGCCCTTCTGCCAGTTTCTCTGATTCCGCCTGGTTAAGTTTGCATCCCAGCGTTTCTATAGCTACTGCGCTCTTTGATTTCACTTTTTTAGTCATATATTGAATTATATCAAAGGGGGCTTTTTCTTGCAGTCAAGCGTGTATTTATGGTATAAATAGTAGGTTTATTTCTTGTAATTTTATTATGTCTTACGAAAACAACAGAGTAGTAGTCACTGGCATAGGCACCTTTAATCCCCTGGGCTCCGATATGGATTCCACTTGGGAAGCTATGATTGCCGGCAAGTCCGGCATTGACTACATCACTCTTTTTGACACCACGGATATTCAGACCAAGTTCGGCGGCGAGGTCAAGGGTTTTGAAGCCACCGACTATATGAACCGCAAGGAAGCCCGCCACATGGACAGGTTTTCCCAGCTTGCGGTAGCCGCCGGTTTTCAGGCGCTTGAGAGTTCCGGCATCAGCATTAACCCCCAAAGCCAGAATAAAATCGGCAGTATTATCGGCAGCGCAATCGGTGGCCTTACCACCCTCTTCACCCAGATGAAAATTCTGCTGGAAAAGGGGCCCGACAGGGTAAGCCCATTCCTTACGCCAATGATGATTTCCGATATGGCTGCCGCCCAGGTATCCATCATGCTGGGGCTTAAGGGCCCCAACCTTTGCACCACTACCGCCTGCTCCAGCGCCTCTGATTCCATCGGCTCGGCTTACGATTTTATCAGGCGCGGTGATTCAATTGCCATGTTTACCGGCGGCAGCGAATCCATAATGGGTCCCATGGGGTTTGCCGCTTTTAACGCCCTTAAAGCCCTTTCCACAAGAAATGATGAACCGCAGAAAGCATCACGTCCCTTTGATGTTGACCGTGATGGATTTGTCATCGGCGAAGGGGCAACTATCTTTGTTCTTGAAAACCTTAAGCACGCCGTTAAGCGCGGCGCCAATATCCTGGCAGAGATTATTTCCTATGCCGCAACTGCTGATGCCTTCCATGTTACCCAACCAACTGCCGACGGCGAAGGCGCTGCCAGGTCTATGCAGTTTGCCATGGACAGGGCAGATTTGAAACCGACTGATATTGACTATATTAACGCCCACGGCACTTCCACGCCGCTAAATGACAAAATGGAAACCATGGCTATAAAAACCGTCTTTGGCGATTACGCCTACAAAGTTCCGGTAAGCTCCACCAAATCTATGACGGGGCATCTTATCGGCGGCGCCGGCGCCATAGAGGCAGCCGCCTGCATCAGGGCTATCCAGGAAGGCGTTATCCCGCCAACGATTAATCTTGATGATCCAGACCCGGATTGTGACCTTGACTATGTCCCCAACACCGCCCGCCGCAAGCCGGTTAACATCGCCCTTTCCAATTCCTTTGGCTTTGGCGGTCATAATTCAACCCTCATATTTAAGAAATACAACGAGGCGTAGGGCTTGAACCACTATAGGTGGAATCTCCTGCCGCCCGTCCCCACCGAACACAGTTTAAACAATTCAGACCTGCCGCCGCTTGTAATTCAGCTTCTATATAACCGCGGCATCACCAAAGATAACGATATAGAGCTTTTCTTAAACGCCGACAGCCGCCTTTCTTTTGACCCTTTCCTGCTGCCGGATATGCACCAGGCTATCGCCAGGATATACCGGGCTTTGCTGTCAGGCGAAAAAATCGCCGTTTTCGGCGATTTTGACGTAGATGGCATCAGCAGCACAGCCCTTTTAAAAGAGGGACTTGGCGCCCTCGGCGCAGACACTGTTATACATATACCCCACCGCCTTAAAGAAGGGCACGGGCTTAACTTTGCCGCCCTTGAGCATTTGCGGCAGCGGGGAGCAAGCCTGGTTATAACCGTTGACTGCGGCGTTACCGGCGTGGATACCGTTAAAAAGGCTAACAAAAAAGGGCTGGATATTATTATTACCGACCACCACGTCCCGCTTGAAGAGCTGCCGCCTGCCCTTGCCGTTATCGACCCTATGCGGGTTGATTCCAAATATCCCTTCCGTGAGCTTGCCGGTGTTGGCGTTGCTTTCAAACTGCTTCAGGCTCTTTATATCAATATGGGCAAGGAGGAACAACTTGAAAATTTCTTTGACCTTGCCGCGCTGGGAACCGTTGCCGATATGTCTCCCCTGCTGGGAGAAAACCGTTACCTGGTGAGGCGCGGGCTGGAACTATTGAATGCCGCTCCCAGGCTGGGCATCAGCCAGATGGCAGCGCTGGCAAACAAGGACACCGGCAGCCTCAGCGCCGAAGATATCTCCTGGGTACTGGCGCCGCGCCTGAATGCCGCCGGCAGGCTGGAAGACGCCATGGCAAGCTATGATTTGTTAACCACCAATCTGCCTTCAGAGGCTTACAGGCTGGCTTCGCTGCTGGAAGAAACCAATGCAGAACGCCAAAAGCTGACAGCCTCGGCTTTGGCTAACGCCAGAAAACAAGTCCTTGATAAAGGGATTTCCGACATACTTATCACCAGCGACAACGGCTATGCGGGGGGTATCCTGGGACTTGTCGCCGGAAAGCTTTCCAATGAATTCTACCGCCCTTCCATTGCCATCAGAATCGGTGATAGATACAGTTCGGCAAGCTGCCGCAGCATCCCCGAATTTGATATTATGCAGGCTGTAAGCAATTGCAGCAGCCTGCTTAGCCGCTATGGCGGTCATTCGCAGGCAGCAGGTTTCAGCCTGCTTACGCAAAACCTCCCCCGGCTTGAACAGCAGATATGCCAGATAGCTTCTGAAAAGCTTGGCGGTCTTGATCTTAAGCCGCATATAGATATTGACGCCGAGGTTAGGCTGGATAGCCTTGCCGGTGAAACCTTTAGCACGCTCCAGATGCTTGCCCCGTTCGGGAAGGGCAACCAGCTACCGGTTTTTGTCAGCCGTAGCGTAAAGGTTACAGACTGCCAGCCGATGGGCAATAACGGCAATCACCTGAGGCTGAAACTTAAACAGGACAAAGCTTCCTGGGAGGCTGTAGCCTTCGGTCTGGGTGATTGCCTTCCAAAGATGCAACCGTCTATAGACATCGTATATAATGTTGAAATGAACAAGTGGCGTGGCGAGGAAAACCTGCGGCTGAATATCCTTGACATTGCATCTGAAAATCAGGCTCTATCATAAAATCCTGTAATTAAGGGAGCGTATATGGAAAATGAAGCTTTGGCTATCACCCTTTCCCTGATAGGCGCCTATCTTCTGGGTTCTATCCCCTCGGCTTATCTTATTGGGCGCATAAGAAAAGGCATAGATATCCGCAAGGTCGGCAGCCATAACATGGGCGCCATGAACACCTTTTATAATGTCGGCTTCTTTTCCGGACTATTGGTTCTTGTAATGGACATCGGCAAGGGAGCAGCCGCCGTTGCCCTGGCACGCTGGCTGGGCGTTTCTTTTGAAATGGAACTTGTCGCCGGGGTATTCGCCGTCATAGGTCATAACCTTCCGGTATGGCTTAAATTTCATGGCGGCAAGGGTGGCGCGCCGCTTATCGGCGTCTTTTTCTTCCTTATGCCCTGGGGCATACCCATCGGCTTCGGCTTCCTTGGCGTCTTTATGGCGCTGACCCGTTTCCCCACCCTCAGCTATGGGCTTGCGCTGCTTTGCTATCCGTTTGTTGCCTGGTTGATTTATCATAACGGCAGCTATGTGCTTTTTACCTGCCTGACACTGCTTATTCCCTATCTCAGGTATATCCCAAGGGTAATAGAAATGCGCAGAAAGGGCGGTAGCTGGAAGCATGTAGTCCTGCGGCACAATCTGAAGGACAGGTTTTAGTTTAACGGTTTTACAATAATGTAAGAAGCCGCTTCCGTGCCAACGGCTTTAATTGTATCTTTCGCTTCAAGCGTTAGCGTTCCGTCAAAAGAGGACTTCCGGATTACCTTAACCTCTGTATCAGGGGTAAGCCCCAACTCATTCAGGCATACAAGCAGTTCTTTGTTACTTTCATTGGTAATCTGCAAAATGACAGCTTTTTTATCCATCGGTAGCTCTGTAAGCGGCACTCCGGCTTCGTTTTTATACCTGCCCTGGCTGTCCGGTATAGGGCTGCCATGTGGGCAGGTTTGCGGATTGCCAAGGAACTGCGCCAGCTTTTCTGCCAGCATATCAGAGGTGCTGTGTTCCAGTTCGCAGGCTTCGTCATAGACCTCTTCCCAACCCATATCCAGATACTGTGTTAAAAATACCTCCCACAAGCGGTGGCGGCGCGTCAGCTTCATCACCTGCTTTTGCCCTTCTTCGGTCAGGCTGACACCGCCATATGGTGTGTAATCCACCATCCCCTTTTCGGAAAGGCGGCGCAGCATTTCACTTACCGATGCCGCCGAAACCCCCATAAAACGCGCCAGGGAAGATGTTTTAACCGGCGAACCCTGCGTTTCCTGCAGGGTGTTTATGGTTTCCATATATTCTTCAACCGTCTGACGGCTCAACTCATAACCTCCGCACTCCTGTAAATACCATCATCCCAAAGCTGACTATACACTATTTTTTAGGCTATGTCAATATATTTTTAGGCTACCCTTATTTATGTTTTAGCATACCCTTGACTTTTTCATTTTCAGTTGTTATAATCTTCTTTGGATTTTATACAAGTTCAATTTTTTAATAAGGAAAACTTTGAAATGATACCCTTGAGTAACGCAAAAGCGGGCAAACAGGTAAAGATATTAAGCATTGATGCCGGCTCTGGCTTACAGAGGCGTCTGGCGGATATGGGGCTTACCACCGGCTTGAATGTCAAGGTTGTCGGCAGCCAGCGTCCCGGCTCAGTGGTGCTGGATGTGCGCGGCTCAAGGCTGGCGCTGGGGCGCGGTATATCCAACAAGATACTGGTAGAGCCTGTTTCTTAGTTTTTAGATTGATAATATGCCATTTATTAAAACAAAAAACAGTATTACCCTGGCTTTAGCCGGCAACCCTAACGCCGGTAAGACTTCACTTTTTAACAACCTCACCGGTTCTAAACAGCACGTTGGTAACTGGCCCGGTGTGACCGTGGAGAAAAAAGAGGGCAGCCTTAAGCATAAGGGTATTGATATAAAGGTTTTTGACCTGCCCGGCGTTTATAGCCTGACGGCTTATTCCATGGATGAAATTATTGCCCGTGACTTTATTATCAGCAGTAAACCGGATGTTGTTATTAACATCGTAGATGCCTCTAATCTTGAACGCAATCTCTATCTCACCATGCAATTGCTGGAGATGAAGGTAAAGGTTGTGGTGGCTCTCAATATGATGGATATTGCCCGTTCCCGTGATTACCATATTGATGTAGATGAGCTTTCACGCCTGCTGGGTGTGCCTGTAGTGCCACTTGTAGCGGCACACAATCAGGGAACCGAAGATATACTGAATGCAGCCATCGCCGCCGCCCGCAGTGATATTAAGGTTGAGGGAATAGATCTTAACTACGGACAGGAGGCAGAGGAGGAAATAACCAAACTTGAAAAGGCTATCGTTACAACCCCTGTTTCGCACCTTTTTATCTCCCGGTGGCTGGCTCTTAAGCTGTTGGAGGACGACGAACGGATTATAAAGCAATTCATCAAAATCGGCATCGCCGGTGAAGAAGTGCTGAGGATAAAGGATAAAAGTCTGGCACATCTGTCAAGGGTTCACGGCAAGGAAGCCGGAATATTCATCACCGATGCCAGATACGGCTTTATCGGCGGGCTTATGAAAGATATTCTTGAGAAGCCGCCTACTGAAAAAAAGACCCTCTCTGACAG
Source organism: Dehalococcoidales bacterium (assembly GCA_963674855.2). Taxonomy (GTDB): domain Bacteria; phylum Chloroflexota; class Dehalococcoidia; order Dehalococcoidales. Next base: position 483,324 of record CAXXST010000001.1, on the reverse strand, counting down.
GATTGATGACGTAGTCCTCAACAATTGGCTGGGTATCCCTATCTTTGCCGCTATTCTTTTCGGCTTGTTTCAGCTTACTTTCAGCCTTTCTTCACCTATAATAGACTGGATTAACAGCGGCTTCAGCCGCCTTAGCCAATCTACTGCTGATATTTCACCGGAGTGGCTGGGCTCACTGCTGTCAGATGGCATAATTGGAGGGCTGGGCACGGTGGTAGCCTTTGTGCCGGTTATTTTTCTGCTTTACCTGTGCCTTTCAATTCTGGAGTACAGCGGCTATTTCTCCCGTGCTGCCTTCGTTATGGACCGCCTTATGCACCGTATTGGTCTGCACGGCAGGTCTTTCGTGCCGCTGGTGCTTGGTTTTGGTTGCAGCGTTCCGGCAATTATGGCTGCCCGGACGATAGACAATCCCAGAGACAGGCTGGTAACGATTCTGGTTACGCCGCTTATGTCCTGCGGCGCCCGTATGCCTGTATATATCCTGCTTGCAGGCGCCTTCTTCAGCGCTTACCAGGGGCTGGTTATATTCTCTATGTATGTGCTGGGTATAACACTGGCGATTCTGCTGGCATGGTTTTTCAGGAAAGTAATATTCAAGGGTGAAAGCAGCCACTTTGTTATGGAGCTGCCGCCCTACCGCCTGCCGCCGGTTGCTGGCATATTCACCTATACCTGGCAGCAGGTGCGCGCTTTTCTTTCACGCGCCGGCACTATTATCTTCCTTGCGGTTGTTGCTTTCTGGTTTCTCAACTACATTGGAGCTATAGAGCCTATAGGCAGGTTTATCTCGCCGATTTTCGCCCCGGCAGGATTCGGGCAATGGCAGGCTTCATCCGCCCTTGTTTTTGGCATTCTTGGCAAGGAGATTGTCGTTGGCGCTTTCGGCACTATGTTTGGTGTCAGCGAGGGCACCCTTGGCGCTACTATCGCTGCCCAGCTTGGCTGGACGCCTCTTGTCGCTTTTGCTTTTATGGCAATGTCGCTTATATATACCCCCTGTGTCGCCACCCTGGCTACCGTCAAACGTGAAACCGGCTCTTTAAAGTGGACCGGCTTCGTTATCTTTTACACCTTTGCCCTGGCGTGGATTACCGCCGTGGCTATCTATCAAATCGGCAGTCTTTTAATTTCCTGATCGCCAATAATAGACAGGGCGCCTGTAATAGCCTAAAATTAATAAGCTATGGATCAGGCGATAAAAGACAGGCTTATAGTAGCCCAGAGAAACGAGCTTACCGAATATTTCATCTACCGTAAGCTGGCGCATCGCTGCAATGATAAAAATAACGCAGATATCCTGCGCCGTATCTCTGATGAAGAGCTGGAACACCACGGCATTTGGAAAAAACATACCGGCGCCGTGGTAAAACCCTACCGCTTTAAGATTTGGCTGTATAACCTGATTTCAAGGGTTTTCGGCATAACCTTTGCCATAAAACTTATGGAAAGCGGCGAAGAGGGCGCCCAGGTAAACTATGATGACATCTCCAGATTTGTGCCGGACGCCAAGGCTATTATGGACGATGAGCATGAACACGAACAGGAACTTATAGCCCTTATAGACGAGGAAAGGCTGAGATACACCGGCGCCGTGGTGCGCGGCTTGAATGAAGCGCTTGTGGAGCTTACCGGCGCCCTTTCCGGGCTTACCTTTGCCTTCCAGAGTGAGGATATTATAGCCACTATCGGCGTGATAACCGGGCTGGTTATGTCCCTTTCACTGGCCGGTACTGAATATCTGGCTACCAAGGCGGAGGACGGCAACCAGCGCCCCCTGAAAGCTGCCGTTTATACCGGCTTTGCCAACCTGCTTACCGTCCTGTTTCTGGTCTTCCCCTATTTCCTGCCGATAAATATCTATGCTTCACTCGGCTGGATGATTACCAATGCCATCATTGCCATATACATCTTTAACTATTATATTTCCGTTACGCGTGAAACATCAATGCGCAAGGGCTTTTTTGAAATGGCGTTTATCAGCCTCGGCATTGCCAGCATCGCCTTTCTGGTTGGCTTCCTGGCAAGAACTTTCTGGCATATAGAGATTTAGCAATACGGGCAGCTATACGCCCATTTTGTCTCGCAGGTTTATAAAAGACAGCAGGTTTTCCCGCCTTATCATACCAACGATATTACCGCCTTCTACCACCGGCAGCTCGTTTATGTTCTGCTGTATCATCATATCAAAAACGCCTATTAATGCATCATCCGGGCGCACTTTTCTCATTTTATCAAGAGGCGTCATAGCTTCCTCAACCCTTTTCTCTGCCCATAGTTCGCGTTTTATTTTCTTAACATCTTCTACCGTGATTACACCTTTTATGCTGTCACCATCTTTGACGGTAAAGCACTGGTTGCCGTATAGCAGTATATATTCGCTTACCAGCTTCTCCAGCGTCAATTGCTGCGGCACCGCCAGGCAGCCTTTTGTCATGGCTTCGCTTACTTTATGCCCCTGCAACGTCTGCTGCAGCGTTAGCTGGCGATAACTGCCCGCCGCCGCATTACCCAGAAACCAGCCGATAAAAGCCAGCCAGAGCCCGTTTTCCCAGAATCCTGCAAATACAAGCCATACGCCTCCGGCTATCATTAGGAAGCTCAAGCCCTGTCCGGCTCTGGAAGCCCAGCGCGTAGCCTTTTTAAGATTGTTAGTACGCCACCACAGTATCGCCCGCAGCACCCTGCCGCCGTCCAGCGGAAAACCCGGCAGCATGTTGAATACACCCAAAGACAGGTTTATCAGCCCCAGCCAGAAAGTTACTACTATTATATGTTCCCACGAAGCCGGCACGATATACCGGATAAGCCAGAATGCAACGCCTAGCAGCAGGCTTGTAAGCGGTCCGGCAAGGGCTATCTTAAGCTCCATTTTTGGGTTTGACGGCTCCCTGGTTATACGTGAAACACCGCCAAACAGAAACAGCGTTATTGAATCTACCGGTATGCCTGATTTCTTGGCGACTATGCTGTGCATAAGCTCATGCAGCGTAACCGATGAGAAAAAAAGCAGGCTGGTTATTGTGGCGGTGATTATGGATATCGCCATGCCCCATTCCTCAGAATAGCTGGCAGTTAATGCCCATATAACAATGGCAAAAATAAAAAACCATGAGAAATGAAGCCTTAAGGGGATACCGAATACTTTACCAATTGGTATGCTGCCGTTTTTCATTCCGCATCCCCTTTTTCATTTTAGATATCCCGGCTTGAGTCTAAAGCCTCTTGTTTTATCTGTCAATCAGTTTATAAGCCTATCTATTCCACATAGACGTTTATCTTGGCTTTGCCATCTTCTATGTCAACTTCAAGGTCACTTAATGCTTCTATAAGCTGCTCTATATCTTCATCCTTCAGGTTTTTTATGTTATAGTTTATACCCTTTTCCCTCAGGGCGTCATCCACCTTATCGGCGGCTTCGTTAGGTATAAGCGAGGTAAATTTCACACCGGCGCGTATAAGCGCCAGCGGCACCCTTACGTTAACCCTTTCCACATCTGATTTTCCGTCACACCCGGAATTCGGATTTATTGTGACCCTCAGGTATTTCATCTTCTTGCCTGTTTTCACTCTTTCTTGCGGCTCGTCCACCAGTTCCAGCAGCCTTTCGGCTTCTTCCGTGCTTATCTTTCCATTTGCCAGCATATCCAATATTTTGGTCCTGTTGTGTATCATTTTTTTATCTCCTTTTTATGATAATGAAATGAAAAATATCTGTTCTTTATCCTCAATATCCACCTCTAGCTCTTTCAGGGCGCATAACAGCGCATAAAAACGCGGGTAAAACAGCATGAATCGCCAGCCGCCCCAAGGCAGCATAAGTATGGCAACTATCAATATCAGCGGCAGTAAAATCAGCCCTATCAGGAACAGTGGTATGTATATCAATAGCATCGGCAAGCACAGCCTGAAACCCCGGCTTCCATTTTTCTTCATACGCAGCCTGATTATCATTGGTGGCGCTTTCATTCGGATAACCTCCTTATGGCTTCTTCCGCCGTTATTTCTCCCTTTTCCAGTTCCTCCAGTGTTTCATCTTTTGTCTGCAACGGCAGCACCTCAACAAAATCCAGCTTTTTGGCAATCTTGTCCAGCCGATTTTTGACCGTGGGATAGCTTATGCTAAAAAGGCGCTCCATCTCTTTTATAGAACCGTGGCATCCTATAAAAGCGGCGATAAATACCTGGTCTTCAGTGGAAAGGCGCGCCAGATAAGGCAATTCAAAGCTGCCTTCTATGGCAATATCGCTATCCACCATCCGCACCCTTTCCACAATCAGCGGCTTGGCTTGTGTCAGGCGGGTAAGCTCCTGCCAGTCCTTTGCCATCTTCCGCTTCCTCCTTTCATATTGTTAAGCCATTTCTTAACTTTCTTAATTTAAGATAACATATTTTATCATCTTTGTCAATACTTTTCTTAATTTTTTTAATTTTTTTCTGCATTTTTATTGACATATTTTATTCTATGAGTTGATAAAAATACCCCTATACATTTAAATTCGGACAAAGGGATAGGATTAACTAGTTAAAGAGAGGCTGCGCATGGTTGGCTTGTGTAATTTTCAGGGGGCGTTTTTCGCTTAATCCACTTGTTGCATAGACTCGGCGATTTTAATTAGCTCTTCCTGTGTTACTTTCTCGTTGATATGAATCGAATCACTTATCATCACGCCAACAGTTTCACCCGAAGACAGTTCAAATTCAAAAAACAGTGAAAAATACAAATCGTAGTCCCATTCCGGGGTATAGGTGGCTAAAAAGTCCATATCCGGTTTTATCAGGTGCGAAGAACTTTCTAAAGACCAAAATCCCTGAAAAAGATGGGCAGTTTTTCCATTCACTTCTACCTCTAAAACCGCATCATCCGGGCGCTGCCATTCAAGCCCCAGCTTTTCCAGTACAAGGTCATCGTTTTCTGATGACGGAAAGTCCGCAGGGTAATGAATAGTAAATTTGTTGGTGGCATTGTTTTCATGTTTCTCATAAACAAGGATGGCAGAGAGTTCCTCCATTAGAGAAACCGCCAATTCGTCAACCCCCTGCAAATTATATTTTTCAAACTCGTAGCCTTCGGGTAGCTGTGCCGGGGCAAGGCTGTAACCCAGCACTTCGGTTATTCCATCCAGGTTGGGAATATCCGCCTCTACCATCTTAGTGCTACAGGAACTACCCAACGTCACAATTGCACACAGTAAAGTTAATGCTAAAATCTTCGCTTTGCTGCTTCTCACCTTTCCATCATACACCCCCCTGTCAATCTCTCCCCCGTAATTACGGTTGACTTATCTCTCATTCTTTACGTATAATTGTTACCACTGATTGTTACCGTAAAGTTGACATTTTACAGCTAATCTGTAACAATATGCCCGAGTAGCGCAATGGTAGCGCAGCCGACTTGTAATCGGCAGGTTAGTGGGTTCGAGTCCCCTCTCGGGCTGAGCCTGCTAATTTTTATGGAGTTGGGGAGGGGTGCCGGAGTGGTTAATCGGAGCAGACTGTAAATCTGCCGCCTGGAAGGGCTACACAGGTTCGAATCCTGTCCCCTCCACCATTGTTTAATGGTATATAATATAGAGGGCTAGACATCCGGCTTCATTCTTCTATATAATATAAGCACGGGAATGTGCCCACATAGCTCAGTTGGTAGAGCGCGTTCTTGGTAAGAACGAGGTCACCAGTTCGAGTCTGGTTGTGGGCTTAGAATAAAGGGAGGCTGATATGGCAAAACAGAAATTTGAAAGGACCAAACCACACTGCAACGTCGGTACCATTGGTCACGTTGACCATGGCAAGACAACCCTTACTTCGGCGATAAGCTTCGTGCTTTCAAAGAGTATAGGCGGCGAATACCGTTCATTCGAAAGCATTGATAACGCCCCGGAGGAAAAAGCCAGGGGTCTTACCATTGCTATCGCCCACATTGAGTATGAAACCGAAAAACGGCATTATGCTCATATAGATTGTCCCGGACATGCCGACTTTGTTAAAAATATGATAACCGGCGCAGCCCAGATGGACGGCGCTATCCTGGTTGTCAGCGCCCCGGACGGCCCCATGCCGCAAACGCGGGAACACGTCGTTCTGGCGCGCCAGGTGCAGGTGCCTTCTATGGTAATCGCCCTTAATAAAGTTGATATGATGGAAGACGAGGAGCTTCTGGAGCTTGTTGAAATGGAAGTCCGAGAGCTTCTCAGTAAATACAAGTTCCCCGGAGACGAAGTACCCGTTATCCGCTTGAGCGCCCTTAAAGCCCTTGAATGCGGTTGCGGCAAGAGAGATTGCCAATGGTGCGGCGCCGTGCTTAAACTTATGGACGCAGTCGATAGCTATGTTCCCATTCCGCCCCGCCCCAAGGACCAGCCCTTCCTTATGTCTATTGAAGATGTATTCAGCATCAAGGGCAGAGGCACGGTACCGACCGGCAGGGTTGAACGCGGCGTTATAAAACCAGGCGATACGGTTGAAATTGTTGGCTTGCACCACGAGCCGAAAAAAGTAACTGCCACCAGCCTTGAAATGTTCCATAAACTGCTTGACGGCGGCGAACCCGGCGATGCCGTTGGTGTTCTGCTGCGCGGTGTTGAGCGCGAAGATATTGAACGCGGGCAGGTACTGGCAGCCCCCGGCTCCATTAAACCGCATACCTATGCCGAAGCCGAGGTTTACGTGCTTACCAAGGAAGAGGGCGGACGCCATACCCCGTTCTTCAACGGTTACAAACCCCAGTTCTTTATCAGGACTACAGATGTGACCGGCAGCATAGAGCTTCCCGAAGGCGTGGAAATGGTGATGCCCGGCGACAACACAAAAATGAAGATAAAACTGCTTTATCCGGTAGCCCTGGAGGAGGGTCTGCGTTTTGCTATCAGAGAAGGGGGAAGAACTGTGGGCGCCGGAGCCTTTACAAAGATTCTAGAATAGCATGGCAAAGGGTAAAGATAAAAGAATTATAATTCATCTCTCCTGCACCGAGTGCAAAGAGAGGACATATACTACTGCCAAGAATAAGAGCAATGATCCGCAGCGCCTTGAGCTTAAGAAGTATTGTCCGCGCTGCCGCGCTACCAGACTCCACAAGGAGGTAAAGTAACGCCCCCTTATTCCGGGTTGTTGAATATATCTTTTATGTCTAACCAGGCTGCTAAAAAGAAGGAAACCAAGTCTAACTTTTTCGGTGATATTATTGCCGAGCTGAAAAAGGTAACCTGGCTTAAATGGCCTGATGAGGTATTGCGCCTTACGGGACTGGTACTACTGGTCGCCGTTACGGTAGGAGCTATACTGGGAGGTATTGACTACGGTTTTTCCTTTATCGTGGATAACCTGATTATCGGCGGCTAATAGTTCTTGATTATGAGTGAAGTAAAGATGGCTGAAAACGAAAAGGACTGGTTTGTAGTTCACACCTACTCTGGTTATGAAGAACGTGTGCGCAAAAATCTGGAGCAGCGCATAAAGTCTATGGACGCCGATGCAGACATCGCCGAGGTTGTTATCCCCACCGAGGAAGAGATTGAGGTTAAGAACGGGCAACGGCGCACAGTAACCAAAAAGATACTGCCGGGTTATATCCTGGTACAGATGAACCTTAACGATTTTAGCTGGAGCATAGTGCGCAATACGCCCGGCGTCACCGGCTTCGTTGCCAGCGGCAACAAACCGATACCACTGGGCAAGGATGAGGTTTCCCGTATTATGAAGCAGATGGAAGCCGAAGCGCCGCGCGTAAAAGTCGGTTTCCGCCAGGGGCAAAGCGTAAGGGTTATAGACGGCCCCTTTATAGACTTTATCGGCACTGTTGATGAGATAGATGCCGAAAAGGGCAAGGTGAAGGTGCTTTTATCGCTTTTCGGACGTGAAACACCGGTAGAGCTGGACTTTTTACAGGTAGAGAAACTCTAAGAAACCTAACTATAGATAACATATCAGGTTTAATTAACCTGTTTAGGAGATAGATGTGGCAAAGAAAATAAAGGCTATAATTAAATTGCAATTGCCAGCCGGGCAGGCAAATCCCGCGCCGCCCGTGGGTACTGCCTTGGGGCAGCACGGCGTTAACATTATGGCTTTCTGCAAGGAATACAACGAGCGCACCTCAAAACACGCCGGCTCTATTATACCGGTGGAGATTACCATCTTTCAGGACCGGTCTTTAAAGTTCATTACCAAGACACCGCCAACTACAGACCTTCTGAAAAAAGCCCTGGGTGTAGAAAAAGGCGCCAGCTCTGTTGGTCATGAAGAGGAAAAGGTTTTATCCCGCGCCCTGTTGCGCCAGATAGCCGAACAGAAAGCCCAGGACCTTAATGCGATTGATATTGAAGGAGCGGAAAAGACAGTTGCCGGCACCGCCCGCAGTATGGGGATTAAAGTAGAGTAAATTATGACAAAACACAGTAAAAATTATCTGGAATCAGCCAAGATTATAGACAAAAGCAAAGACTACACCATGCAAGAGGCAGTTGAACTGGCGAAACAGCTTCCTCCTGCCAAGTTTGATGAAACGGTAGAGCTTCACCTGCGAATGGGTGTAGATCCGCGCAATGCCAGCCAGCAGGTGCGTGGTGTTGCCCTCCTGCCGCACGGCCTCGGCAAAGAGGTGCGTGTGCTTGTTTTCGCCCAGGGAGAAGCAGAAAAAATTGCCACCACTGCCGGCGCGGATATTGTCGGCAGCGAAGAACTGGTTAAAAAGATTGAGGGCGGCTGGCTGGAGTTTGACACCGCCATTGCCACACCGGAAATGATGGGCAAGGTCGGCAAGCTGGGCAAAGTGCTGGGACGCAAAGGTCTTATGCCCAACCCTAAAGCCGGCACTGTTGTTCCGGCAGGTGACCTGCCGCGTGTTATAGAGGACGCCCGCAAAGGACGCGTTGAATTCAAGCTTGACCGCACGGCAATAATCCACCTGCCGATTGGCAAAATAAGTTTTGAAGCCGATAAGCTAACAGCAAACCTGACGGCGGTTGTTGACGCCATTATGAAGGCAAAACCCGTAAGCGCCAAGGGTCAGTATATAAAAAGCGCCTATCTAACCACTACCATGTCTCCTGCCATCAAGCTGGACATGAGAGCGGCACTTAGCCTTAGCGCTGCATAAAGTTTTAACAAACGAATAATATTTGCCTGTCTCGTCCACAGACAGCGGGTGCCGTCTCACGGCTTAATATATACCTGCCGAGGATAGAGGAGCTTAAACCACTGGTTTTCAAGCCCCTGCACCTCTTGGCGCAGGGGTCTTTTTATAATAAACAAAAGGGAGGTGATTATTGAACAGAGAGCAGAAAAAACAGATTGTCGCAGAGCTTAAAGAGGCTCTTTCGGAAAATGACAGCGGTATTCTTACCAGCTATAAAGGGCTTTCCAATGCAGAGCTGACAACGCTGCGTAATAAGTTGCGCCAGCTTGGCATTGAATACAGGGTGGTTAAAAACACACTTGCCCGTTTTGCCGCTGAAGAAGCCGGCAAGGATTTCCTGGCAGATGCTTTTAACGGCACGGTGGCGATTGCCTTTTGCCATGACGAGATTACCCAGCCGGCAAAAACGCTGACAAGCTATATTGACTCTTCCGATACGACACTGAGCATTTTTGGCGGTTTTCTGGGTAAACAACTGCTCAGCCAGGAAGATGTTAAATCACTGGCGACGATACCACCAAGAGAAATTCTTATAGCCCAGGTTCTCGCCGGTATGCAGGCACCCATTACCGGATTAGTTAACTGCCTTGCCAACCCCTTGAGGGATTTTAACGGAATACTGCAAGCCAGAATAAAACAATTGGAGGAAAATTAAATGACTGAAGAAGAAAAAACAGAAGAAGCAGCCCCGGCTAAAGCCGCCGAGGAAAAACCCAAAGCCAAGAAAGCCGCCAAGAAAGAATCCGCTGACGTAACGGCTTCGGCACAGGAGATTATAGACAAAGTCAAAAATATGACCGTCCTGGATCTTTCCCAGCTTGTAAAAGCCCTTGAGGAAGAGTTTGGCGTCAGCGCCGCCGCACCGGTTATGGCAGCCGCGGCAGCTCCTGCTGGTGGCGCACCTGCCGCTGAAGAAGAGGAAAAGACAGAATTCAACGTTACCCTTAAAGATGTCGGCGCTAACAAAATCAATGTAATCAGGGCAGTGCGTGAGCTTACCGCTCTTGGACTGAAGGAATCAAAAGACCTGGTTGAAGCCGCTCCCAAGATGGTCAAAGAAGCCGTCAGCAAAGATGATGCCGCCGCCGCCAAAGCCAAGCTTGAAGCCGCCGGCGCCACCGCTGAAATCAGCTAGTTTATAATTAAATACCTTCCGGCGCTGTCTGCATGGGGATTACAATCCTTTCTTGCAAGCAGTGCCGGGAACAGGTATACTTTTTTCCTGGAAACAACCCGCTTTGGGGTAATATACATATGCCGAATACAGATCTTTTTATAGTAATGGGGCTTGGCGGTCTTTTCATTCTGCTTGGAATAGGCGCCCTGTTCTGGGGCAGGAAAGAAAGGGAAGGTTATTACAAGGCTATCGCCGGACGCCATGATGTCCGTGAATATATGCAGCAATCACCCGAAGTGCCCGAACCAGTTGGCTTGAAGACAGGCGGTTTTATAACTGTTATCGTTGGGCTAGCCATGCTTGTTATGGGTTTTATTTTCTGGCTTTCCCAGTGATGTAAAGGCATCTGCCAGATGTTCAGGCTCTCCCTCTACTTCCAGTTTGCCGGTAGCTACCTTGTCCGGCAGTATCATACCGCTGGAAACAACAATCTTTATGCCCTCGTCTATTGTTATACTTGTGTGAATGACCTGTTCTTCGGTGGCAACCTCAAAATAGCCTGATGTTGGTATCGGCGCCGTCGGCACATATAGTCCATAGTATTTAGTGCCTTGCCTGTCTGTTATTACATTGGTAACAAAGGCGATAGTAGTCATCCCCGGCCTGGGGAACTCCACGAAAACAACTTCCCTGAATGCCGCTTTATTCATCCCAGTCCCAGAAAGCCCCTCCACCACCTGCTTGGCGCCAGTATAAATTTGTCGGAAAACCGGCACCCTTCTAAGCAACGCCTCCATAAAGTTGATTATTTTTCTACCCAGGAAGTTACTGGCAACCACGCCGGTTATATATATGAGCACCAGGAATATGGCAAAACCAAGCCCCTGGATTTCACTGCCGGTTATCGCTTCTATCAACGGCTGCAGCATGTTGTCCACGCTTGAAAATACCCACCATAAAATCCAGACGGCAAGTACAAGCGGCACAACCACCAGCATGCCGGCTAGCAGGTTTTTCCTCATCCGCTTTAATGTTCGGTAACCGTTTTTCTTACCCTTCTCATCCATTTTCTTCCCCTGATTCTTCCTTTTCGTTCCTTTTTCTGTTACTGCGTTCGCCTTGGCCTGTACTGGATGGCTTCGGCGATATGCCCTGCTTTTATTATATCACTATTTTCCAGGTCTGCGATGCTGCGCGCCAGTTTCAATATGCGGTGAAAAGCACGCGCGGAAAGATAAAGCTGTTTCATAGCTGCCTTTAGCAGCCCCTTGGCATCTTCTTCCGTCTGGCAGTATTCCCGGACTTCAAGCGGTGTCATTTCGTTATTTGAAGCCAGTTTAGTGCCCTCAAACCGTTTTTGCTGGAGCAAACGGGCAGCAGCGACCCTCTGTTGCACTTTTTCTGATGATTCACCCAGCCTGTCATCAGATAGCTTTTCATAGTCAATATGCGGCACTTCAATAAATATATCCACCCTGTCCAAAAACGGCCCGCTTATGCGCTTCTGGTAACGTGATACCATGCTGGGCTGGCAACTGCACTGGCGAAAAGGGTCTCCGTAGTAACCGCAGGGGCAGGGATTCATCGCCCCCACCAGCATAAAGTTTGAAGGAAAGGTAAGGCTGCCACGCGCCCGGCTGATGGTAACCATTTTGTCTTCCATCGGCTGGCGCAATATTTCAAGCAGTGCATGACCAAACTCCGGCAGCTCATCAAGAAACAATACCCCACGATGGCTAAGGCTGATTTCACCCGGTCTGGGCCAATGCCCGCCGCCCACCAGCCCCGCATTAGAGATTGTATAATGCGGCGCGCGGAACGTCCTTCTTTTTATAAGCGGTGTATCCGGCGGCAGCAAACCGGTGACGCTGTATATCTTGGTTACTTCCAATGATTCCTCGTTGGTCATCGGCGGCAGTATTCCCGGCAGGGAACGCGCCAGCATCGTCTTGCCGCTGCCGGGCGGACCGCACATTATAACATTGTGCCCTCCGGTTGCCGCCACCTCCAAAGCGCGCTTTACATGTTCTTGCCCCTTTACATGCGCCAGTTCCACCTCCGGCTTTGCAGAAATGGTTTTTTCAATATCTGCTAAATCTGTTTTACATTCGGGGGCTTCTATTTCGCCGCGCAGATATGCTGCCAGCTGCGCCAGCGATTCAAAAGGTATAATTCCGGCGCCTTCAACCAGGGAAGCCTCACGGGTATCGCTCTGCGGCACGATTATATTTTCTATGCCCTTCTGATGCGCCAACGCTACCATCGGCAATATGCCGTTGGTATGGCGTAAACTTCCGTCCAGCGAAAGTTCGCCCATTAGAAGCGTCCCGGAGACATCAGCCGCAAGCTGTTCAGAGCTTATCAGTATACCGACGGCAATGGGTAAATCATAGGAAGGTCCGGCTTTTTTAAGATCTGCCGGCGCCAGGTTGACTATTATGCGCTTCAGGGGAAATGTAAACCCGGAATTCTTTATCGCCGCCCGCACCCTTTCCTTGGCTTCCTGAACAGCGGTATCCGGCAAACCGACGATAGTAAACACCGGCAGCCCGGGGGATATGTCCACTTCTACTTCTACCGTAGCGCCTTCCAGCCCTACCAGTGCGCAGCTTGTAACCTTGGCTAGCATTTTGTAATTCTCATTATGTTACGCTTATGCCGCATAAGTGTCAATTTGATGACGGCTGTTTTTTATTCTCGGTATTGCATATACCCCCCTTATTGTGTTATATTGTTCTTATAAGTTGAATATGTGTTATTAGAGTGGGTTTGATTCCCGCTTTTTTGTTGTAAAGAGGATATGTAATATGGAATTGGAGGGCTGATTCCAGAATGAAGAGTGAATTCTTACTGGCTATAACACAGCTGGCGGCGGAAAAAAACCTCTCTAGAGAGGTGGTACTGGGCGCTGTTGAATCAGCGCTGGTATCGGCTTACCGCAAGAATAATTTTAATCCAGAGCAGAATCTATCCGTCAAGATAGACCCTTCCAACGGAAGCGTAACGGTATGGGTAGAAAAAACAGTGGTCAAAAAGGTTACAGACCCCCAAACCGAAGTATCGCTTGCCAATGCTAAAAAAACCAACGCCGAAGCCAGCCTTGAGGACCTTATTCTCATAGAGGATACACCGCACAATGCCGGGCGCATTGCCGCCCAGACGGCCAAGCAGGTTATCCTGCAGCGTCTTCACGAAGCTGAACACAGCGCCATTTTTGAAGAATACGCTGATAAAGAGGGGGAGGTAATTACCGGCGTGGTAAGGCGCATAGAGACACGCCAGGTATTTATAGACCTTGGGCGCGCCGAAGCGGTTATGCCGGCATCTGAACAGGCGCCCAATGAAAGATACCGGGTTGGTCAACGGCTCAAGGTTTTTCTGCTGGAAATTGCCCAGTCTGCCAAGGGTCCGCTGCTGCTGGTTTCGCGTTCTCACCCCAACCTGCTGCGGCGTTTATTTGAGCTTGAAGTGCCCGAAGTCTATAACGGCAGCGTAGAGATAAAATCTGTCGCCCGTGAAGCCGGTTTTCGCAGTAAGGTAGCCGTTATGGCACGCCAGGAAGGCATTGACCCCGTTGGTTGTTGCGTCGGCTTGCGCGGCATCCGCATACAGAATATCGTCAACGAATTGGGTGGCGAAAAGATAGATGTTGTTACCTGGAGCGAGGATATAGCCGCTTTTATAACCAGCGCCCTCAGCCCTGCCAAGGTGACTGATGTAATTACCAATGAAGAGGAACAATCCGCCACGGTGGTTATCCCGGACAAGCAGCTTTCGCTGGCTATCGGCAAAGAAGGGCAGAATGTCCGGCTGGCGGTTAAACTTACCGGCTGGCGTATAGATATCCAAAGCGCTTCTGATGCCGAAAAGGAAAGGGCTGAAACTGCCGAAGAAGAAGATGCCACCGCCGAAGAAGAGCTTGTAAGCGAAATAACGGCAACAGAGGAAGAAACCCCCGCTATCCCTGTGGCAGAGGATAAAAAGGCTGATGCCACCAAGGCAACTGTTAGCGCTCCCGTAAAACAGGAATCTCTTATTCTTCCGGCTAAAAGAGTTGCCAAAAAAGAGCTGCGTTTTGCAGAGGAAATAATACTGCCGACAGCTCCCAAACCAGATACCAAAGCCAAGAAGAAGAAAAAGAAAGTCATGCGCAAGAAGGAATCTGCTGTTGACGGCATTCGCCTGAAGAAGCAGAAACGTGACGTTGAGATATATGATGACGACGAGGTCGAATTCGAATAAACGCACACCACAGCGCACCTGTGTTGCCTGTCGCCAGGTTAAAGATAAGCGGCAACTTGTGCGCCTGGTAAGCAACGCCAGCGGCGTTGTATCAGTTGATAGCGCCGGACGGCAGCCGGGGCGCGGCGCCTACCTTTGCCAACTGCCGCAATGCTGGCAAAAAGGGTTGGCGGGTAACCAAATTGAGCATGCCCTGAAAGCTAAAATTAGCAGTGAAAACCGGGAGCAGCTTGCCGAATATGGCAGGTCATTGATCGGGGGTCTTTAATGTCTGCATTAGATGAAAATGAAAATACGGATACACCATCACCGGCAACCGGTGATGACACCACGCCAGAGGCAGAAACTAAAAGCATAGAACTGCCGCACAGCCTCAGCGTCAGGCAGCTTTCCGAATTGCTTAACGTCAGCGCTGTGGATGCCATAAAACAGCTTATGAAGGGCGGTATTATGGCGAATATTAACCAGGTTGTAGACTATGATGCCGCTTCGCTGGTGGCTGCCAGTTTCGGTTTCAAAGCCCAACCCCAACCGCAATCTTCACGCAAAGCAGCCAGCGTTATAAGCGAAATAAAAAAGCAGCAACTACTAGCCGAAGAAGGCGGCAACCTTAAATCCCGCCCGCCGGTAGTAACCATTATGGGGCATGTAGATCACGGTAAGACCAGGCTGCTGGACGCCATCCGCCAGACAAACGTTATGGATACCGAAGCCGGCGGTATCACCCAGCATATAGGCGCTTACCAGGTGGAGATTGAAGGTCACAAGATTACCTTTCTGGATACGCCGGGGCATGAAGCCTTTACAGCTATGCGCGCCCGCGGCGCAAGGGCTACTGATATAACCATTCTTGTCGTCGCCGCTGATGACGGAGTAAAACCGCAGACACTGGAAGCCATTGACCATGCCAAAGCCGCCGGTGTACCTATCGTAGTGGCTATAAACAAGATAGATAAAGCCAACGCTAACCCGGATGTCGTCAAGCAACAGCTTGCCGATAACGGGCTGGTTATAGAGGAATGGGGTGGTGAAACAATCTGCGTAATGACCTCGGCAAAGGCTAACAAGGGCATCCCTGAACTGCTTGAAAACCTGCTGCTGGTTTCCGAAATGGAAAATCTCAAGGCAGACCCCTCACAATCCGCCAAGGGTGTTGTCGTTGAAGCTAAAATGGATAAGACCAAAGGCCCGCTGGCAACTGTGCTGGTGCATGACGGCAGCCTTAAAGCTGGTGATACTGTTGTTGTCGGCACAACATGGGGACGCGTAAAGGCAATGTTTAACGATGCCGGCAAGCGCGTCCGCAAAGCCAAACCTTCAACACCGGTGGTTGTGCTTGGGCTGCACGAAGTTCCCCAGGTAGGCGATACGCTTAGCGCCGTAACAGATGAACATCAGGCGCGCGATATAGCAGAGAAAAACAGGCAGGCGTATGCTGCTGCGGTTAAAGGCGTCAGCCTCACCAATATCCTGGACCAGATTGACGCCGGTCAGGTTAAAGAGCTTAATATAGTTGTTAAAGTGGACGTCCAGGGCAGCATTGAGCCTATCAAGGATTCCATTGAAAAACTCAGCACAGACAAGATAAAGGTAAACCTTATTCACAGCGGCAGCGGCAACGTAACCGAAAGCGATGTTATGCTGGCTATCGCCTCAAAGGGTCTTATCGTCGCCTTTAATACGGGGGTTGAATCCGGGGCGCAGCGTCTGGCGGACGCCGAAGGCATAGACATCCGTAACTATAAGATTATCTATAAAATGATTGACGACGTTGAAAAGGCGCTCAAGGGTATGCTTGAGCCGGAATATGTAGAGGTGGTTGAAGGACGGGCAGAGGTAAGGGCTGTATTCCCCAGCAGTAAAAAGAAGGTTGTCGCCGGTATTTATATCACTGAAGGTAAAGCCAGCCGGGGGTCATCTGTAAGGCTGCGCCGTGGTACTAAAATCCTTACAGAATCCTCCGTTGACAGCCTGAGGCGTTTTAAGGACGATGTCAAAGAGGTTACCTCTGGTTACGAGTGCGGTATTGTAGTTAAGGATTTTGCTGATTTTAAGACCGGTGACACGCTGGAGTTCTTTAAACGCCAGAAATCCGGCTAGGATATTTTTATTATGTCTCACCGTATAGAGCGGGTGAACCAACTCATCCGCCAGGAAATAAGCGAGCTTCTGCGCCGCGAGGTTAAAGACCCGCGTCTGGGCGGGTTGATTTCCATAACCGAAGTAGATACCGCCGCCGACCTCAAATATGCAAAAGTATATGTAAGCTGCCTGTGTAGCGAAGAGGAAAGAGAAGAGCTTATGGCTGCGCTGTCATCCGCTTCCGGCTTTTTTCACAATGAACTCATGAAACGCCTGACGCTGCGCCACGTTCCCATACTTGAATTCTTCTGGGACGATTCCATTGAAAAAGGGGCTCATTTACAGGAGCTTATAGACAGGGTTTCAAATCAATACCGCCAGGAATGATTAATGAACGGCATACTCAATATCTGTAAACCTGCGGGTATTACTTCTTTTGGTGTCGTTTCCGCTGTCAGAAGGCTCATCGGGGAAAAACGTGTCGGTCATGCCGGCACACTTGACCCGATGGCAGAAGGCGTGCTTCCAATATGCTTCGGGAAGGCTACCAGGGTTATTGAATACCTTCAGGAAGACAACAAGCTCTACCGCGCAGAAATAGTGCTTGGCACTTCCACTGATTCATACGATGCCGCCGGTAAAATAACCATGCAGGCGGATTATTCCTCCGTCAGCCGCCGGCAACTTGAAAAGTCTCTGGAAGGTTTTCGGGGGGATATACAGCAGACACCACCGATGTTCAGCGCCGTCAAGCATAACGGGCAGCGTCTATACAGCCTTGCCAGAGAAGGCGTCAGCGTTGAACGCAAGAGCCGTCCGGCTCACATATACCGCCTGGATCTGGTTTCATTCAAACCGCCTCTTGTTGTGCTGGATATTGAATGCAGCCGCGGCACTTATATCCGTTCTCTGGCGCATGATTTGGGAGAGGCGCTGGGCTGCGGCGCCCACGTCAGCGCGCTTGCCCGCCTTGCCTATGGACCTTTTATTATTGAAGACGCCGTTTCCCCTTCCCTGCTTGAGACTGCGGTAAAAGACAATGACTGGCAAAAATATGTATATGCAATAGACAGCGTGCTGCAAAGCTGGCAGAAAATTACCGTTGATGATGAAAAAGCGCAGCTTATAAGATACGGCAGCGGCATTGATATTACGGACATTCATGTCAAGGCTGATGTTACCGAAAGATGCCTTGCCTATGATAATGAGGATGACCTGCTGGCGATACTTGTTTTTGATGCCGAAAAGGATAACTGGCATCCGCAAAAGGTCTTTGCCTGAAGCCAGCAGGCACAACCCTTGACAATCCAGCTATAAATAGCTATAGTTCAGAAAGTGTTTTGCAGGGGGTAAAATCGTTGCAGGCTTATTGTGTTAAATGCCGCGCCAAGAGGGATATAAAGAATCCGCAACGTATTACCCTTAAGAACGGTCGTCCGGCTACGCAGGGTATCTGCCCCGTTTGTGATACCAGGGTATTCCGCATCGGCAAGTGTTAGTTGTAACTTAAAAACGGCACTCGCAGCGTATATCCGGAACGTGCAAAGAAACAACTTATTAATCGCAGTGAAGCCTGCGCCAAAATCCTGGCTTTTACTGGAAAGGGGTCTTAACTTGGGTAAAATAAATGTAGCAGTAATAGGTGTCGGCAACTGTTGTTCATCGCTTGTGCAAGGCGTTGAATACTATAAAAAAGCAAAGGATATTGAGTTTATCCCCGGTCTGATGCACACAAACCTCGGCGGTTATCACATAAGCGATATTAACTTCGTAGCCGCCTTTGATATTGATAAGAACAAGGTCGGCAAGGATATGGCAACGGCTATCTTCGCTCCTCCCAACAACACCTTCAAATTCAGCGAAGTGCCGCCTTTAGGCGTCAAAGTTGAACGCGGTATGACGCATGACGGGTTGGGTAAATATCTATCACAGGTTATAGAAAAGGCGCCCGGACCAACCGCCGATATTGTTAAAATCCTGAAAGACACCAAGACAGATGTAGTCATAAGTTACCTGCCGGTAGGCAGCGAAGAAGCCACCAAATGGTATGTAGAGCAGATACTGGAAGCCGGCTGCGGTTTTATAAACTGCATTCCGGTCTTTATCGCCCGTGAGAAATACTGGCAGCAGCGCTTTGAAAAGAGGGGTTTGCCCATCATCGGTGATGATATTAAATCCCAGGTGGGGGCAACCATAGTCCACCGCGTGCTGACGCGCCTCTTCCAGGACCGCGGCGTCAGGATGGAAAAAACCTACCAGCTCAACTTCGGCGGCAATACTGACTTTCTTAATATGCTGGAGCGCGAGCGCCTTGAATCCAAGAAGATATCCAAGACAAACTCTGTTACTTCCCAATTAGACTACAAGCTGGACCCGGACGATATCCATATAGGTCCCAGCGACCATGTTCCCTGGCTGGATGACCGTAAGTTCTGCCACATCCGCATGGAGGGCAAAGCATTCGGAGATGTGCCGCTGAACCTTGAGCTTAAGCTGGAGGTCTGGGACAGCCCCAACTCTGCCGGCGTGGTTATAGACGCCATCCGCTGCTGCAAGCTGGCTCTGGACAGGGGTATCAAGGGCGCGCTTAAAGCTCCCTCTTCATATTTTATGAAGTCACCGCCGGTGCAGTACACAGATGACGAAGCCCACCGCAAGGTTGAGGAATATATAACCCAGCAACCGGAGTGCAAACCTGTTGAAAAGCCTTCAAAATAACAGGGAATCAGGCTGTATAGATTTGCGGTACATAAAACACGGAACAAAGTAATTAAGGCGGTTTTTTTATGAAGATTGCGCTGGTTTCGCCTTATGACTTTAGTCATCCGGGGGGTGTTGTCAACCATATCCTCGCCCTTAATCAGCAGCTTACAGATATGGGGCACGAGGTCAAGATTATATCTCCCCTTTCACATTCAATCGCTGCTGATGATGACCGTTTTCTGCATATCGGCAAGGCGCGCCCGTTCCCCGTGCGCGGCACTACTATCCGCATAAGTTTTTCATTACGACTGGCGTCCAAGATACAAGAAGTGATGGAGCGTGAAAAGTTTGATATTGTTCACCTTCATGAGCCGTTTATGCCGATGCTATGCAGCGCCGTGCTGCGTTTTTCAAATGCGGTTAACATCGGCACCTTCCATGCCTGCCACGGCAGCCCCGGCTATAACTTTGGCTGGCCTTTTTCCAAGATTTTACTGCGGCTGCGCCAGCGCAAGCTGGACGGCAGGATAGCCGTTTCCAACGCTGCCAAGAACTATGCCAGCAAGTATATAAACGGCGAATATGATATTATTCCCAACGGCATAGACCTTAAGCATTTTTGTCCTGATGCTGCACCCATTGAGGAGTTCGTTGATGACAAACTGAACATCCTATTCGTAGGACGCCTTGAAAAGCGCAAGGGGCTGAACTATCTGCTGCGGGCTTACCGCCGCGTCAAGAGGACCCACCCCAACTGCCGTCTTATTGTCGTTGGTCCCGGCGTCAGATTCCGCCGTAAATACGAAAAGTTTGTTAAACGCAACGATATTGAAGATATCGTATTTCGCGGTATGGTTTCCTATGACGAACTGCCGCGCTATTATAAAACGGCTGATATTTTTTGCTCTCCTGCAACCGGCGGCGAAAGCTTCGGCATCGTCCTTTTAGAGGCTATGGCTCTGGGTAAGCCAGTGGTTGCTACTAACATTGAAGGTTATGCCAGTGTTATTACCAGCGGCAAGGAAGGTTTGCTGGTAGAACCAAAGAACGAAATAGCGTTATCTCGTGCCATTTCGTCGCTTATAGAAAATCAGCCGCTGCGGCAAAGGATGGGGAAAAGGGGACTGGTTAACGCACAGGAACACAGTTGGGATATAATTGCCCGCCGGGTTGCTGATTACTATACCAAAACCCTTGAATCCGCTCCTAACCGGCATTCTGCGGCTAAAAACAATTCTGTATCAAATTCTGTTTGAAGGATTATCATAAAATATTATTTTCAGGTGAGTATATTTAATGACGGCTTTATCACGGTTTCGCAAGATTGTGTCTGTTTTTATAACAGACCCTATAGTTAAATTATTAGCCAAAACCCCCGTTACGCCCAATGCGCTGACTGTTTTCAGCTTTCTGCTGGCTGGCGGCGCGGCAGCGCTTATCGCCACGGATTACCTTTTGGCAGCCGGTTTTGTTGTGCTTTTCGGCAGTTTTCTGGATATGCTGGACGGCGCGCTGGCACGCCATACCAACCGCTCTACACGCTTCGGCGCCGTTTTTGATTCAACGCTGGATAGAATGTCAGAAGGCGTTACGCTTATCGCCATTCTCTATCTATTCGCCAATGAAGGCTCCACAGGCGGGGTCGTTTTGGTCGGTGCGGTTATGCTTTCTTCCATGCTGGTAAGCTATATAAGAGCCAGGGCAGAGGGAGCCGGTATTTCATGCACGGTGGGGGTTTTCACCCGCCCGGAAAGAATTATCATACTGTCGCTGGGGCTTTTTACAGACCAGTTGTTTATTGCCCTGGCGGTTATAGCCGCTTTTAGCCTGTTTACTGCCGGACACAGATTGTTCCATGTCTGGCAGCGGGCAAAAGACAGGCAGTTATAAGGGGGAGCTATGCCGGTTATCGCTATTCTGGGCGCACAATGGGGAGACGAAGGCAAAGGCAAGGTAGTTGACCAGCTTGCCGAGAAAGCACAAATGGTCGTCCGCTTTTCCGGCGGTGATAACGCCGGTCATACCGTTATCAATCAGCACGGTGAATTCAAACTGCATATAGTTCCTTCCGGCATCTTTACCACCGCCGCCACCTGTATAATCGGTAATGGCGTAGTTATCAACCCCGGTAAACTTATTGATGAAATTGACAATCTTAACCAGCGAGGCATAGACACCAGCCGCCTGGTTATAAGCAACCGCGCCCATCTGGTTATGCCCTACCACATCCGTTTGGATGGGCTTGAAGAGGAATCACGCGCCGGCAATGCCATCGGCACGACACGCCGCGGCATCGGTCCTGCTTTTGCCGATAAAAGTGCCCGCCTGGGCATCCGCATTGGTGATCTGCTTGATAAAAACGCCCTGCTGGAAAGGCTGCGCCCGGTGCTGGCGCACAAAAATAAAATACTTACCAAAGTCTATGGCGCAGAGCCGCTTTCGCTTGACGAAGTTTATGATCAGTTATGCCAACAGGGCGAGCGTCTCTCGGCTTATATTAAGGACAGTGTCGTTCTGGTGCAGGCTGCCCTTTCCCATAACGAGCTTATCATTCTTGAGGGGGCGCAGGGCGCCCTGCTTGATACTGATTTCGGCACATATCCCTATGCCACTTCTTCATCGCCGCTTTCCGCAGGCGCTTGCCTGGGTTCTGGCATCGGACCATTAAACGTTGACCGTGTCCTTGGTGTTTACAAGACTTACTGCACCCGTGTTGGCAGCGGACCATTCCCCACCGAGCTTCTTGATGAAACCGGCGAAAAAATACGCCAGTGCGCCCACGAATTCGGCACCACCACCGGCAGACCCCGACGCTGCGGCTGGTTTGATTCCGTTGCCGCCCGTTTTTCACGCCAGATTAACGGCTTCAGCGGAATGGTGCTTACCCGTTTGGACGTGCTGGATAACCTTTCTCACCTTAAGATATGCACCGCCTATGAACTGGGCGGCAAGAAGATTGATTACTTCCCCGCCGCTGCTTCAGACCTGGAAAAATGCAAGCCTGTTTATGAAGAAATGGAAGGCTGGTTAAGCGATACCACCGCAATACAGCATTTTGAAGATTTGCCCATTGAAGCCAGAAACTACATAAACAGGCTGGAGGAACTTACCGGCTGCCAGACTAATATCGTCTGCGTTGGACCTTCAAGAGAGCAGAGTATAGAAGTGAGACCTGTCCTCTAAACAGGCAGGTCTATCTTATAATTCTTAAGCGTTTCCCGTATCAGGGCGGCTGTCTTTTCGTCCGGCTCGTAAAGGGGCGGGCGCGGGCTTCCCACCTTAAAGCCCGCATAATTCATAGCATATTTCACCGGCATTGGGTTTGCGATTGCAAAAAGCGCCTTTATCAGCGGCAACATATTTCGGTGTATCGCCGCGGCATCGGCTGTTTCTCCCCCCAGAAAACTGTCTATCATCTGGCGTATCTGCGTGCCGACAATGTTAGAAGCCACACTTATAACACCATAACCACCCAGCGCCATTATGGGCAGGGTATCGCCATCGTTGCCGCTCCATACAATAAAATCATCAGGCGTGTTTTCTATAATCTTTGAGATTTCATCCATATTGCCGCTGGCTTCCTTCACACCGATAATGTTTTCTATCTCACTTAACCGTATCGCCGTATCCGCCGAAAGGCTGGTAACGGTGCGTGAAGGCACATTATAAAGTATGCAGGGCAGGCCGGTGCTTTCGGCGATAGCCTTGAAGTGGTTGTATAAATTATCCTGCGTGGGCTTGTTATAATACGGCACTACCAGCAAGCAGGCATCTACGCCCTGCTGTTCGGCAGCCCTGGTTGCTGATATTGCTTCGGCGGTGCTGTTACTGCCGGTGCCGGCAATTACCGAACCTCTATCACCCACAGCAGCCTTAATCTCTCTGAAAAGGCGTAATTCTTCATCACGCAGCAGCGTTGGTGATTCACCGGTAGTGCCGACAATCACCAATCCCTGGCTGCCCGAATCCAGCAGCGCCAGCGCCAGCCGCTTTGCCTGTTCATAATCAACCTCGCCCTTTTCATCAAAGGGGGTTACCATTGCTGTTATTACGCGTCCTAAATCTTTCATAGCTTATCTCCCGAAGGTGCACATTCTGCGCTATACTTATCTCTTTGTCAATAGACTTCCTAATCTTACGGTTTCAACCAGTCTCTTTTTATAACCTCTTCGGCAATCTGGACGGCGTTAAGGGCGGCGCCCTTCCTTAAATTATCAGCCACCACCCACATAACCAGCCCATTATCATGGGAAACATCACGCCTTATCCTGCCAACATATACATCGTCTGTGCCAGCCGCTGACCACGCCTGCGGATAAAGGCTAATAGCCGGATCGTCAAGCAGTTTAACCCCAGGGGCATTGGAAAGAATCTGGCGGGCTTCTTCCGGCGACATCTGGCTGGCAAACTCTATACTTACCGCCTCACTATGACTTGTAAACACCGGCACACGGACGCATGTCGCTGATATTGCCATGTTATCAGCGTGCATAATCTTGCGCGTCTCTTCCACCATCTTCCATTCTTCCTTTGTATAAGCATTATCCAGAAACACATCTATTTCCGGCAGCACGTTAAAGGCTATCTGGTGCGGATATACGTGCGGCGTAACAGCCTGCCCATCCAATACTTTTTTAGATTGAAGCGTCAGTTCATCCACCGCCGCTATACCTGTTCCCGATACAGCCTGATAAGTGCTGACCACAATGCGCTTTATAGCATTAACCCTGTGCAGCGGATATAAAGCCACCACCATCTGGATTGTTGAGCAGTTGGGATTGGCGATAATTCCATTGTGCTTTTTTATATCTTCCGGGTTTATTTCCGGCACAACCAGCGGCACTTTGGGATCCATGCGAAAGGCGGAACTGTTATCTATAACCACCGCCCCGGATTGCGCCGCTATCGGTGAAAAGTGGCGGCTGGCATCTCCGCCAGCGGAAAAAAGGGCGATATCAACATCCTTGAATGATTCCGGCGTTGTCTCCTGAACTTCTATTTCATCATGGTTGAAGAAAAGCTTTTTACCGGCGGAGCGGTCTGATGCCAGCAGCTTTATTTTAGACAGCGGAAAGCTGCGCTGTTCCAGTATCTTTATGAATTCCTGCCCGACCATGCCGGTAGCGCCGACAACGGCTACGCTGTACCCCTTCATAGAGCCCTCCTATAGACCCAGCAGGCTGTCAAGCCCTTTTGTTAAACCCTTGCGCTTAACAACTTCCCTGGCAGCCAGCATAACCCCCGGCATATAGCATTCGCGGCTGACGGTATCGTGTTTTATGCTTAACGTCTGTCCCGCTGTGCCAAGGATAACCTCCTGCTGCGCCAGTATACCAGGTAATCTTACACTATGAATGGGTATTCCCTCAACATCTTTGCCACGGCTTTCGGCAGATTTTGGCTCTGCCGGTTTTTTGAAAGGCTTTTCCCTGGCTTCTGCCATAAGCCTGGCTGTTGTCAGCGATGTTCCAGACGGGGCATCGGCTTTCTTTTCGTGGTGCTGCTCTATGATTTCGGCGTAGTCAAAGTATTTGGCGGCGGTCTTCGCCAGGTGCATCATCATAACCGCCCCAAGCGCAAAATTAGCGGCGTAAACTACTCCCACGCCCTTTTCCCTTGCCAGACAATCTATTTCGTCAAATTCGGCATCGCTTATATTGGTAGTGCCTGTTACCACATTTATTCCATATTTTATGGCGATACGCATAGCCGGCAACGCCGCTTTGGCAATAGTGAAATCTATTATGACATCCGGCTGGCAACGGCTTATAATCTCTTTCAGATTTGAGGAAAACGGCACTGATTCTGGGGAATCAGGCAACTGCAACAGGCTTTTTTTAGCGTTTATGTCAACCGCCCCCGCCAGTTGCAGCCCTTCTTCGCGGCATACGGCGTTTATGACTTCTATGCCCATCTTGCCCGATGCGCCGTGTACCACTACTTTTATCGGCTGCATAGCCCTATTCTCCTGCCCTAATAACGCCGCCTGTTTTCCGGCGGTCGGGAACGCTGCGGAGGACGCGAATCTCGCTGTCTGTTAAAGGAACGCCTTGGTGGCGCCGCCTGACGATTTCCTTCGCCATCAGAGCCTGATCCGTCGCTGAAAACAGCCCGGCGCGAAAGGTTTATGCGTCCCTGGCTATCGATTTCAGTTACCTTGACGGTAACTTCATCGCCTGTTTTGACCTCGTCTTCAACCTTATCCACCCTGTAATCAGCCAGTTCGCTTATATGCACCAGCCCTTCCTTACCGGGCAGGATTTCAACAAACGCGCCGAAGGTCATCAGGCGGGTTACCTTGCCGGTGTATATTTGTCCGACTTCAGCCTCCTTGATAAGACCTTCTATTATCTTTATAGCCTTCTGGGCTGATTCGGCATCGTTAGAGCCGATGACGGCAACGCCTTCGTTGTCTATATCTACGGTTGTGCCTGTTTCTTCAATTATAGAGCGTATCATCTTACCGCCGGGACCGATAACAGTGCCGATTTTATCTGCCGGCAGTTGTATTTTGTACATCCGCGGGGCATATTCACTAAGTTCCGAACGGCTGGCAGAGATGGCTTTGTTCATTTCTCCCAGTATGAAAAGACGGGCTTCTTTTGACTGGTCCATTGCGCTTTCCAGCATCTCTACGCTGATGCCCTTCAGTTTCATATCTAATTGAATGGCGGTAATGCCTTCGGCTGTTCCAGCTATCTTGTAATCCATATCGCCGTAGTTGTCTTCCATTCCTTCTATATCCGTAAGCACGGCGAATTCGCCGTCTTCGCCTGTTACCAACCCGACGGATATACCGGCAACCGCAGCCTTAAGCGGCACTCCGGCATCCATCAGCGAAAGGCTGGAGGCGCAAGAGCTTGCCATTGATGTGCTGCCGCTGGAACTGAGGCATTCTGAAACAAGGCGGATAGTATATGGGAAATCATCATTTGCCGGCATTACCGGTTTAAGCGCCCGTTCCGCCAGTGCGCCATGCCCGATGGAACGGCGGCTGGCAGAGCCAACACGCCTGACTTCGCCAACAGAGAACGGCGGGAAATTATAGTGGTGCATGAAACGCTTTTTCTCTTCAATACCCAGCCCGTCTAACTGCTGTTCTTTCTTGATTGAACCTAAAGTGGTTACAGTAAGCACCTGAGTTTCACCACGGGTAAACATACCGGAACCATGAACGCGGGGAAGCAAGCTTGTTTCACAATTCAGCGGGCGCACCTGTTTCAGCCCTCTTCCGCTAACGCGCTTGCCTTCTTTGAGTATTGTGCGCCTGACTTCCGCTTTGATAAGCTTGTCAAAACATTCGTAAATGCTGTTTTCAGGGTATTTTTCCGCCAGCGCGGTAATAAGCTCTTCTTTTATCTCGCCCAGAGCTTCATCTCTTGGGCCCTTGTCTGTATGGCTTAACGCCTGCTTGAGGTTCTTTTCGGCGATAGCCGCAACCTCTGCCTTGAGCTCTTCTGGTATTTCTAATACCGGCGCTTCGTCTTTTGCCTTGCCCAAAGCTTCAACTATTTTCTGTTGTAATGAAATTATCTGCTGGTTAACTTCGTGTCCGCGCCTGATTGCTTCTTTAACAATGTCTTCGCTGACGTTATTGGCGCCTGCTTCCAGCATTATTATATCTTTGCCAGTGCTGGCAACCACGATATCAAGCTGGTTTTCTTCCGCCTGAGACATCATCGGGTTGATTACGTATTCGTTGTTTATGTAGCCGACGTGGACCGCGCTTACAGGGCCGTCAAACGGAATCTGGGACATACCCAGTACCGTAGAGCCGCCGATAACCGCCAGTGTATCCGGGTCGTTTTCCATGTCAACGGAAAGGGTTGTAACGATTACCTGAATTTCACGCCGCCACATCTTGGGCAATAGCGGACGCAGCGGTCGGTCTGCAAGACGGCAGGTAAGGGTGGCTGTTTCGCTGGGGCGTCCTTCCCTGCGGATGAAACCACCGGGTATCTTGCCGCCGGCGTACATCCTCTCTTCGTAGTCAATAGTGAGGGGCAGGAAATCTACTCCCTCTCTGGGTTTCGGGGCGACACAAACCGTAACCAGTATTATCGTGTCGCCGTAGCGTAATGTAACGGCGGCGTCTGCCTGGTTTGCCAGTTTGCCAGATTCAATTATAAGCTGTCTTCCGCCAACCGTGCATTCAAAAGAATGGGGTGCTGTCAATTGCTTCTCCTCGTCTTTCTTTACAGATAGGAGCTCTACTTGCGGAGACCGAGGCTTTTAATCAGCTTCTTGTAGCGGCTTACGTCCTGTCTGTTCAAATAGACAAGTAAACGCCTTCTCTGGCCGATGAGTTTAAGCAAGCTGCGCTTGGTGTGGAAATCGTGCTTGTTAGCCGCCATGTGCCCGGTAAGCTGTTTGATTCTTTCCGTCAGTACGGCTATCTGGACCTCTGTAGAGCCCGTATCACCTTCATGCGTCCTGTACTGTTCTATAACGCTTGCTTTTTTCTGTTTTTCCAAAGTTTAACTCCTGACTATCTATATGTAAAAATTATAACACAAGCGCCTTGCGATATACAACGGCAATAGTTTTTTATGTAAATTGTTTTCTTGACTTGGCAGGCGCAATGCCATATATTGAAACCAATTCGTCTTCTTTATATACAAGCCCGTTTATATGATTATCGGTGTCTGCAAGATAAAGCTGCGTATCCCGCAGAACGCTTCCCTTAAAGGCAAGAGGCGCGTTTTGAAGTCTATTATATCCCAGCTTAAGAGCAAGTTTAATATCGCCGTCGCCGAGGTTGAAGATAATGATTTGTGGCAAATGGCGACGCTGGGAATCTGCGCCATCGGTAACGACAGCCGCTTTGTAAACGAAGTCCTTTCAAAGGCGGTCAATTTTGTGGCGAACGGACACTTTGATGTCGAAATGCTGGACTATGAAACAGAGATTATCCCCTGTTGATGAGCTAAAGCCGTTATGGATACAACCGCTTTTATAAACAGCCTTACTGCCCGGCAGGGATACAGCTCCCAGATTGAACACGTGGAGCATATCCCGCCCCGTAAAGCCGCCTTCGGCAAACTTGATAACCCCCTGCCGCCTGAACTTCAGGAAAGCCTTGAAAAAAACGGACTGCTGCCCCTCTACAGCCACCAAGCGGAAGCCATAAACTGCATCCGCAGCGGCAGCAACGTGGTAGTGGCAACACCCAGCGCCAGCGGCAAAAGCCTGTGCTATAACATCCCTGTTCTGGAGGCAATGCTCACCAAAAACGGCAGTTGCGCCCTCTATCTTTTCCCCACCAAAGCGCTGGCGCAAGACCAGTTGCGCAAGCTTGCGGAAAACTACTGCCCGGATATTCTGGATTACCGTCAGGCAGCCACCTTTGACGGCGATACCCCGCAGGAAGAACGCTCTGAAATTAAAAAGCACGCCCGCATACTGCTTACCAACCCGGATATGCTGCACGTTGGTATTATGCCCAACCACCAATCCTGGTCAAGATTTATGCGCCGCCTTGATTATGTGATTATAGACGAAGCCCACAGCTACCGGGGCGTTTTTGGCTCTCATGTGGGACTGGTGATGCGCCGGTTGCGGCGTTTGTGCCGCAGTTACGGCTCTAACCCCCGTTTCATTTTGTCTTCCGCCACCATCGCCAACCCCGGCGAACACGCCGAAACCCTCAGCGGACTGCCCTTTGAAGTGGTCAACAAAGACGGCTCTCCACGGGGCGGCAGGGACTTTGTTTTCTGGAATCCCGCCATCATGGATGAAGCTAAAAACATCCGTTGCAGTTCTAACGGAGACGCCGCCAGCCTTTTCGCAGAGCTGGTTAATGACGGCATCCGCAGCCTGGCTTTCAGCCGCACCCGCCGCCTTACGGAGTTGATAGCCAAATACACAAAGCAAAAACTGGCAGAGTTTGACTCTCCTTATGTAAAGCGTGTAAAAGCATACCGCGCGGGCTACCTGCCCAAAGACAGGCGGCAGATAGAGCAGGAGCTTGCGGACGGCAGGCTTACCGGCGTGGCAGCCACCAACGCACTTGAACTGGGCATAGACATTGGCGATCTGGAAGCAACGGTGCTTACCGGCTACCCCGGCACAATAGCCAGCACATGGCAGCAAGCCGGCAGGAGCGGACGCCGCAAAGGCAATTCATTAAGCGTACTGGTTGCCACCAACAACCCGTTAGACCAGTATTTTATGCGCCACCCGGATTATTTCTTTTCCAAAGGTTTTGAAAGCGCCCTCACCAATACAGGTAATCCGTATATCCTGAAGGCGCACCTGCTTTGCGCCGCATGGGAATCTCCACTTTCAGCCAACGACAACTCTTTCTTCGGGGATATTGATGATTTCATAGCAGAACTTGAGGAAGAATGCCTGTTGCGAAAACGGCTGGGGCGCTGGCACCCAGCGCCTTCAATCACATATCCGGCGCAGGATGTTAATATCCGCACTGCTTCGGGCGAAAACATCACCCTGATAGACACCTCCACCAACCAGCCGCTTGAAACGGTAGATGTGAATTATGCCCTCTTCCAGATGCACGCCGG
This sequence comes from Dehalococcoidales bacterium, assembly GCA_963674855.2. GTDB lineage: Bacteria > Chloroflexota > Dehalococcoidia > Dehalococcoidales. Next base: position 453,521 of record CAXXST010000001.1, on the reverse strand, counting down.
GGCGGTTTACCTGCATCAGGGGGAAACTTATCTTGTTTCAGAGCTTGACCTTAAAAGCCAGACCGCCTATGCCGAACCGAAAAAAGCCTCCTATTACACGGTTGCCAATGACCTTACGGATTTGCACATCTTAAACACGGCAGAAAGAAAAATATTCGGTGATGTTGAGGTCTGTTTGGGACAGGTAGAGGTTACTACTACTATCTTTAGCTACAAGAAAAAGGCGCAACTTACCGAAGAGGTTATCGGCGAAGAAGGGCTGGACTTGCCGCCGCAGCAGTTCCCCACTGTTTCCCTCTGGTTTGATATTCCGGCGTCAATGATTGATAATATTAACAGAAAAAAGCTGGATTTTGCCGGCGGGCTGCACGCTGTTGAACACGCCGCCATCGCCATGCTGCCGCTTTTCGCTATGTGTGACAGAAATGACATCGGCGGGGTATCAACCCCCTGCCACCCGGATAGCGGCAAGGCGCAGGTGTTCATATATGACGGCTGCCCCGGCGGTGTCGGCATCGCAGAGAAGGGTTATCAGCTTATAGAAGAACTGTGGAGGACTACATTTAATCTGGTGGCGGATTGCCCCTGTAACGAGGGCTGCCCCGGCTGCATCCAGTCTCCCAAATGCGGCAATAACAACCAGCCGCTGGATAAAGAAGCGGCACTGGTTTTGCTGGAAGATATACTGAAAAGAAGGATGGGCAGTATAAGATGACAATAAACGTAGATCCTGTTTTAATTCATATCGGCTCATTTCAAATCGGCTGGTACGGGCTGATGATAGCTTTGGGCGTACTGGTGCTGGTGCTATGGTCTTACTGGCAGGTAAAAAACAAATGGCCGGAGTTTCCCATAGATACCCTTCTGGCTTTGATAATCGTCGGCGTGCCCTCCGCCATAGTTTTTGCCCGCCTGCTGCACGTTATTGACCGGTGGGAATACTACAGCCAGAACCTGGGCAGTATTATCGGCGGCGAGGGGTTGACGATATACGGCGCAATATTGGGGGCTGTGCTAGGCACATGGATATACAGCAAATTCAAACCCTTTAATTACGGCTTCGGCGCAGACCTGGTTGCCCCCGGTATCCCTCTGGCTCAGGCTATCGGACGCGTTGGCTGCCTGCTGAACGGCTGCTGCTACGGCAACGAAACAGACCTTCCCTGGGCGCTGAGCTATATCCACCCCAACAGCCACGCTTTCGGCGTCAGCGGCGTCCACCCTTTCCAGATTTATGAAATGATATTCTGCCTTCTCTTGTTCGCAGTTCTTTTCTTCCTGCGCGGCAGGTTGAAGCCAGATGGCTCGCTTTTCCTTGTCTATCTTGGCGGTTATTCGCTGTGGCGCTTTGCCAGCGGCTTCCTGCGCGATAACGAGCCTTTCCTTTTTGGCTTGAACCAGGCTCAGACTATAGGATGGATAGTTGTAATTGCCGTTATAGCCATACTTATATATAAGCGCGTGCACTGGGTCAAAGCGGGAGAAGCTTCAGGGAATACCCAGAATCCTTGACAAGCCGGCTATGTCCTGGTCTGCCTTGCTTTCTGTATATGCAGCGGCAATAATTTGCCGCTGGTGCTTGTCATCGGCGCCATTCTCTCTACCCGCAGCGTTCCCGTTTGCTGCCACATCCGGGACATCATCCTCATGGCATCGCCGCCCTTTGACAATTCGCCCAGCACCAGCCTGATAATCTCCCTTTCATCTATATCTCCCAATTGCGGGTTTACCAGCAATCTCATCCGGGTATTATACTGTCCGTCCTCTTCCTCAACTATCTGGTAATCAGATGCCGTGCCGCCATATTTTTCCGGCAGCACCTCTTCTATAATCCTTACCAGGTCACTTCCGAAAAAATTCATACCCTCGCTTGTTAGCCGGTCAAAGCCCCTGACGTTATAGAGATGCTTTTTATAACCAAGGTCACAGAAGCAGCAGCCACACTCCCTGTTTTCTATTACTCCGTAATCGCCGCTTTCCGTGTTGAACAGCACCTTGGGCGCCGAAGGCATCAGGGTGGTGAAAAGAAAGGCGTCCACGCTGACATTGGCATGCTTCACCACACGTTGGTGCTGTATAAGAGCAAATGAATCTTCAAAAATATGCATATCATCAGTTTTTTCAGGATTGAAACAGGCGGCGCCCACCAACCCGGCTTCGGATATTCCATAGCCGATACAGGCTATCGCTCCGGATGATTCCACTTCCCAGCGTTTCTTTTCAGTAAGCGGCTCTCCACCCAGTATAAACCTGGCGCCGCTTATATCCAGGTTGTTCTCTTTAGCCGCCCGGCAGATGCGCAGCACAGCGCTGGGATAGGTGTCCATTATACAGCCGCCTTCTCTTTTTATCGTATCCGCCATCCACCCGGCAACATGCAAAGCGTTATCATAGGTTACGTATTCAGGTTTTGGCCATTTCACACCGGCAAAAGCCGCCAGAGAAAGTATCACATTCGTCAATGCCCTGTTTTTGAAAGACGGCTTGAAACCGCTTTTTTCCACCGGTGAAAACCACTTCACCGGCACATTGCCGCCCTTTGAATATGACAGCAAGTTCACCGGACCCACTCCCGGCATTGCCGGCATCCACAAGGCAATCGGCAGGTTAAGCGCGTCCATAGCGTCCAGCATCGGGAGGTTGTAAAGCGCCAGGTTAGCCGCCAGAAAATCCAGATCATACAGCGACCGGCTGCCGGCACTGCGGCTGCCACTGCTATCAAATTGCATAGAAGCAGATATAAAGGGGTTGTCAAAATCGCTTTCTTTAAAGCGAAACGTCCTGCCACCCCGGCTGATATCCTTTTTCCCTTTGAACTCTTCTATACTTATATACACACCCTTTTCAGATAGTATCCTTAGCGTGTTATCTATACCTTCAGTTGCTATCATCTCTTCAAAATCACCGTATTCACAACCGGCAATTTCAAGCAGTTTTAAGTAAGGGCTGTTTTCGTTTTCGTATATGGTTTTCTTTACCATCGCCAGCATATTTTCCCGCCTGCAGCGCAACCTCTGGCGTATAATTTGACGGCTCATTTCCAGACTTATCGGCTGCTCTAAAAATCCCTTTAAATCGCGGGCAAAACGCCAGTACATCTTAAATTGTTTCGTCAGTGCCATAATCCCCTCTTTATCTGTTTATTATCAACCGCAGCAAATGTTTTGCCATATTCTTCAGACGGTGGGCTATCGGCAACGGGTCGTCCCAGGCGGTAACCGAATGCACCTTCTTTTGCATTATGTATCTGGCTACTTCCCCCATGCCTATTTCCCCACGCTTCATCTGTATAGAACATGCTATAACGTCTGTAAAATCGCTTACCCACAGAATGCCTTCCGGCTGCCGGTGGGGCACGCTTGCAGTTTTTCCAATGGCATCCATGTAGGCTATATATTCCACATCAACACCACAGGCTGCCGCCAGCCTGTTCTGCAATACCGTGCGAATATTTGTCTCTATCATCTTATATATGCCATCGCGAGGGTCTTTTTTAAGCTCTATTTCTCCAATTCCATAGTAGCCGATATTCTTAAAAAAAGCGTTTACCTGCTCTATTATTTCGGGGCGCCATTTACTTACGCAGCAGGAGCCGCAACCAAAATCCAGCGGATATTGCCTTATCTTATCCCATCCGCAGACAGCCACCGGATGCGATTTCCTGTTGTAAAAACCGCTGACGTTATAAAGCTCTCTTCCGGGTATTATTTCCTGTATAACATACGCAATATTTTTATCTTTTAACCTGTCTGCCGCTTTTTCCAGCTCCCGCGGCGATTTTATGACAAAACATTTTTTAAGAAACATATTCTGGAAGTCAAGCGAATTGTCTGGCTTTATTATATAGGGATACTCAATCTGCCTGCCTGTGGAAAGCAGTTCCTCCGCGCTTTCCGGATACCATGTTTGCGGATGCGGTATCTTCATCTCTTCCAGCATTTTATAATATCTTATTTTACCCTGAAGCTTTTGCACGGTTTCAAGGTCAGGCATCGGCAAAATATAGTACTCTTCCAGCTTGCGCCTGTGCTTTGACATCAGCTCAACGTGTATATCTGCGGTTGGTATTATTACCATAACCCCGCCTTTTTGCCTGCCATAACTTAATAACGCGTCTATAAAACCACTTTCTGATTTCAGTGGATTTGGACATATCAGGCGCTCCTTAACATATCTTGAATGCCGCGCCATATTAACCGGCTCTGAATCAATATAAGTAAAAGGTATCCCCCGCCTGCCAAAACCCCGCACGGCGCCCAGGCACGGCGTCAGCATAACCCCGGAAAGTTTTACTTTATCGGTCTTTTTATCCCCGCTTGTCATATCCCTGCAACCCGTTGTTTGATAAGACACTATACAGCAGCTTTATGTAACGCAGCAAATAACACAGATATTACTATCGTCATCCCCCAATTTTACTATAGTTTTACTGTTTTTAATCTTGACGTAATATGATTACTATGATACATTTTATCTAACTTGATGAGAACTTAAGAGAACTTGTCAAACTTATTACTCAAGGAGTTGTTATGGGTAACGATAGCGAAATGGAATATGTTGATGATATGAATAACATAGCCCTTGGCGTTAGAGACAGGCTGGATGCCCTTAATTATCACCTGATGACCCAAATTGTAATCAATAAAACCACAGACATTGCCCGGTTTATGGACATACCCGAAGATAAAATTAAAGAATGGGCATCAAATGAGAAGAAACGCATTGAACGAAATTCCGCCCTGTCTTCATTGCTGGAGAAACTGAGTTTATCACCCTTAAATGACATTTAATTTCTATTTTTGCTATCTTATATCTACCTTAGCTTCTTATATAATACTAATTGAAAGGATTTATTAAATGCCAGAACTAATGACGGTTGACGAATTGGGGCAATATCTGCGTTTCACTAATAAAACGGTATACAAACTGCTTAAACAGGGCGCTATCCCGGGAATCAAGATTGGCAACAAGTGGAGGTTTGATAAAAAAGCCATTGACATGTGGCTGCGTGACCGCATGAAAGGACAAAAGGCGCGCGTGCTGGTGGTAGATGACGATGATATGATAAGAGAGCTTTTCAGGGAAATCCTTGAAAGTGAAGGGCATACCGTAATAACCGCCAAAACCGGCGCAGAAGGTATTGAAAACATCAGGCAAAGCGATTTTAACCTTGTTTTCCTTGACCTGAAAATGCCCGGTATGGACGGGGTTGAGCTTTTCAGCCAGATAAAAATTGCCAGGCCTGAACTGCCCGTAACCATCATTACCGGCTACCCGGGCAGCGAGATGATGGAAAGGGCTTTGAAAAAGGGACCGCTGGGAATTATGAACAAACCCTTTAAACCCTCTGATGTATTGGCGCTTGTTAACAGTTACCTTCGCACCATACAGCCTGAATAAACGTAAAACAGAACCACTGGGCTATATTTCGTTACCAGTGTATATGTTTTACAGGAGGCGGAAGATGGAAAAGAATAAGGATAAAAATAATGGCAAGAATAAAACAAAAGAACAACTTGCGGCTGAGCTTGATGAAGCGCGCTGTCGCGTCAAAGAATTGGAAGCATTAGAAGCAAGCCATAAGCAAACCGGGGAAGCGCTGCAAGAGAGCGAGGCTCTGCTTAACGAGGTTTGTAGCATTGCCGGTTTCGGTGGCTGGGAAATGGACATGGTGACCCGTAAAGCAATCTGGACCAAAGGACTTTACGATATGGTTGAAAAGGATTATAAAGAACCGGCGCCAGGACCTGATGAACACCTTGATTACTATCTGCCTGAATATCGCCCCCTTGTTAGAAATGCGTTGAATAAGCTTGTTAAAGAAGGTGAGCCACTTGATTTTGAAGCCAAATACCGAACGGCAAAAGGTAATATAAAATGGTGTCATATATGCGGGAAAGGTATCAGGAAAAAAGGTAAGTGCATAAAGATATTCGGAACAGCCCAGGATATTACCGAGCGCTATTTTGAACAGGAAAAACACCAGAGGATAGTTGAAACAGCCCTTGATGGTTTCTGCCTTATAAACTCTAAGGGTAAAATACTTGAAGTCAATAAATCATATTGCGAAATGACCGGATATTCGCAGCAGGAATTGCTTGATATGTCCGTGTTTGACCTTGAAGCCCTTGAACAAGCAAGGGAAACCACCCGCCATCTTAAAGATATCACAAAACAAGGCTTTAGCAGATTTGAAACCCGCCACAAACGCAAGGACGGCGGTATTATAGACATTGAAGTCAGTGTAAGCAAGCTTGAAACCAATAAAGATGAACTGTTTGCTTTCCTGCGCGATATAACCGAACGCAAGCTGACAGCAAATGCCCTTATGGAAAACGAGGAACGCTTTCGCCTTATTGCAGAAAACTCAAACGAGCTTATCCTCCGTATTCAGCTCCTGCCGGAGTTTAAATATGATTATATAAGCCCTTCATCAGTGAATATACTTGGTTACCGCCCGGAGGAGTTCTACAACAATCCAAATCTCGGACTTGAAAGCATACATCCGGAAGACAGAGATTTATTTAAAAGGGTTCAGTCCCTGAAAGAATACAAGCCGGGGGAATCTTTCGTATTACGCCGCATACGTAAAAGCGGCAGGGTAATCTGGACCGAGGAAACCTTTACGGCTATCTACAATGAAGAAGGAAAGGCATCGGCGATACATGTTATCGCCCGTGATGTTACACAACGCATTCTCGCCGAACAAGCCGTGCGCAGGTCTGAAGAAAAATATGAAACCATCGTTGAAAAAGGCAATGACGGAATCATTATCATACAAGAAGGCATTGTGAAATTCGCCAACAATAAAGTCAGCGAAGTCACCGGTTTTACGCCGGAAGAATCGCTGGGTAGGTCTTTTATAGATTTCATTGCCCCGGAATCCAGAGAGCTTGTCGTAACAAGGTATAAAAGCAGAATGGCCGGGGATAAAATCCCTGACAAGTATGAAGCAAATATAATCGCCAAAAATAAAGGGATTATTATCGTTGAAATAAGCGCCAGTATAATTGAATATGAAGGCAAACCGGCTGATATGGCGATAATCCGCGATATCACCCAGCGCAAGATAACAGAGGAAGAAATTATAGAAGAAAGAAATAAGCTTGATGCTGTAATTAAATCCTTGGGGTGGGGGCTAAGCATTGTAGACCGGGATTTCAATATCACCTATATGAACAATTTCTTTAAAGAACTGTACGGTGATAAAGTAGGCAGTAAATGCTATGACATTTTTCAATCTGATGATATAGGCTGTAAAGATTGCCCGATTAGAACCGCTTTTTCCAGCGGTGAATTAGTTACCGTAGAGAGTAGCCTTGTTACACCTGAAGGCCAAACTATGTACCTTGAACGTATCGCCAGCCCGATTCGGGATGCCAGCGGTAATGTCTCTTCCTGTGTAGAGATTGTTAAAGATATAACAGAACGAAAAAACACGGAATCAGCTCTTATGGAAAGCGAAGAAAGATTTCGCACCATTTTCAATGCCGTTTCTGAAAGTATTTCTATTAGTGACATGGACGGCAATTATATAGATGTAAATAACGGCATGCTTAAGATGTTTGGTTTTGACTCTAAAGAAGAGGTTGTTGGAAAAAGCGGATTTTCTCTTGTTGACCCATCTATGCTTGAAGGTATTAATACTGACCGTATTAATCCAACTGAAATAGCGCCTGATTTTCCCGTCATGGAAATTCCTCTGGTTAGAAAAGATGGAACTAAATTCTCCGGCGAGAATAGCAGCCGCATCACATACGATAAAGAAGGCAAACCTAAATATCTCGTCTCTGTTTTACGTAATGTCACCGAACGTAAAAAGGCAGAGGAAGCCCTGCGAACAAGCGAGGAGAAGCTGCGCCTTATGTTCAGCTCTGTAAGTGACGGCATATTATCCCTGGATCTGAACGGAATCGTTTTAGATGCCAATGATAAACTGCTTGAACTCCACGGACTAAAGTCCAAAGACGAAATTATCGGCAAGAACGGGCTGGACTTCATTGCTCCTGAAGACCATCAAAAGATACTTGCTGCGGCAGCCGAATTACTGAAAACCGGAATCTCCGGCATTATTGAAGTAACCGCTCTCAAAAAAGGCGGCAGCAGCTTTGCCGGCGAAATCAGCATCAGCGTAATGAAAGACGCAGAAGGAAAGCCTGTTTCTTTTATAGACACCATCAGGGATATAACCGGACAAAAATTAATTGAACAAGAACGGCAGAAAATAGACAGGCTGGAATCCATCGGCACACTTGCCGGCGGTATTGCCCATGACTTTAATAACATACTTACCGGTATACTGGGCAACATTTCACTGGCGCAAAGATACCTTGAACCCGAAAGCAAGGCTTATGAAAGAATGGCAGAAGCGGAAAAGGCATCTCTACGGGCAAGAAACCTGACTTCCCGCCTGCTTACTTTTGCTAAAGGTGGCGAGCCTATCATAGATATTATCAACATCCCGGAACTGCTTAAAGAATCTGTTGCCTTTGCCCTGCGGGGTTCAAATGTAAGGTGCAGCTATTCCCTGCCAGATAACCTCTGGTCTGTGAAAGCAGACGAAGGACAAATCAACCAGGTTATGACCAATATCGTAATAAATGCAGACCAAGCCATGCCCAGGGGCGGTACGCTTAAAATAGCTGCCAGTAATAAAAGGATAGGGGATGATGATGTTTTACCGCTGTCTAAGGGTAATTATGTCCTTATCAGCATCCAGGACAACGGTTGCGGCATCCCCCCTGAAGACATTGAAAACATCTTTGAACCCTACTTTACCACCAAGCATGGCGGCAGTGGGCTGGGGCTTACTTCAGCTTTTTCCATTATCAAAAATCACCAGGGTCATATTATGATTGAGTCTGAGCTTGGCATTGGCACAACCTTTAATATTTATCTCCCCGCCTCTACAAAAAAAGCGCCGATGGCGCAAGAAAGCCTGCAGGAAGCCCCTATTTCCGGCGGCGGCAAGATACTTATTATGGATGATGAAGAGGTTATAAGATTACTGCTTAAAAACATCCTCAATTCCTCTGGTTTTAGCGTTGATGTCACCAGTAACGGCGCTGAAGCCATTAAAAAGTACGCCAAAGCTAAGAAAATGGGGCTTCCATATGATGCCATTATTATGGACCTTACCATCCCCGGGGGAATGGGCGGCAAGGAGGCAATCAGAATCCTGCTTGATATTGACCCAGGTGTTAAAGCCATCGTTTCCAGCGGTTATTCCAATGACCCGATAATGGCTAACTTCAAGGACTATGGATTCAGCGGCGTAGTTGCCAAGCCGTATAAAACCAAAGAGGTGGAAAAAACCATTAACGATGTTTTAGCAAGCTAAAGGCGGCTTTTATTTAAAGATGTTAATATGTTTATCAGCTGTTAAAATCCTTGTGATGTGTTTGGAGTTTAATAATCGGGTTTATTATCCCTTATGCTTTTCGCTATGGCGATAAGGGCTTTCTTGTTTTCAACAGTTAGATTCTTATCGGCTTTTATGGCAGCTATGGTATTTATAGCAATACTTTCTTTGCCGGATATCAAATAATCTACAGTGCTTCCTAATTCCTTAGCCGCTTTCCCAAGGCAAGATGAGGAAGAAACCCTTTATTCTGCTCACTCAAAGAAATGTGTTGAGGCGTCCCTATTCTCATGGAAGAAAAGATTAATAGCCAATAGAAATTTATGGATGTAAACAAACAATAAAGAAAAGGAATAGGTTATAGGCAACATAGGTAACAACCCAAAAATGATATGCAAGCGGGTTGTGACATACACCTGGTAATACTATATATACACTAATTAATCAGCAAAAATAACCAGCTTTCAGGTTTTTGCACAATAGCTTGGGGTATCGCCCTGATTGCTTGCAATCCCATTTGTTATAGCCTCTTTTACAAATCTTACTCTTAAAAAATACCGCTTACGTTGCAACCTTTATCGCCGTTTCTTCGTTATAATGAAAGAGGGGGACGACAACATTGAGTTAGACCAGGAGAGAGCGCTTGTTGAAAGAGCAAAGCATGATAAACAGGCTTTCGCAGAGCTTTATGACAAGTACTATTCACAAATCTTCGGCTACACATTAAGAAGAACAGCCGATATTGGGATTGCCCAAGATGTAACCTCGCAGGTTTTCTTCAAGGCTTTGAAGAATATCGGGCAGTTTCACTGGCGGGGCGCGCCCTTTTCATCGTGGCTTTACAGAATCGCCTCTAACGAGATTGCGGATACTTTCCGGGAGCGCAAACGGAAACGGGAATATATAAAGAACAATTCCGATGCGCCAAGCATTTCAAACCCTTCTCCCGAAAACGAGCTTGTGCTGGCTGAAGAAGAGCTGCGCAAGCATGAGGACTTTCTTTATATACGCGAGGGCGTTTCCAGGCTTCCCGTTAAATACCAGGAGGTTATCACCCTGAAGTACTTTGAGCATATGCAGCTAAAAGAAATCGCGCTGATACTGGGCAAAAGAGAGGGCACGGTAAAATCGCTGCTGCACCGGGGTTTGAAGAAACTGAAACAGCTTATGGAACAGGATGCAACCTTTTAAGCGGCAGCGCAGTTTTATTATCAGAGGTGCATGATGGAAGAAAAAGATTTTAATAAAAAGCTGGATAATCTGGAGCTGCCGGATATTGAAATAACCAGCCACCGGCATAAACTCCGAACGGATCTGCTGGCAAGCGAATATGCAAACAAAGAAAACGGCGCGGGTGTCTTTACAAAGGTATCCGGCTGGCTGAAGGATAGGATAGATATAGCTGTGAACTCACTGACACCGAGGCGTTTGAGCTTGAAACCGGCGCTCGTTACCGCACTGGCAATTGCCCTTATAATCAGTATTTCAGTGGTAATACCGCCGCTTGTGAATCAAACTCATGAAACACTGGTCAAAATTGATGACTGGACACTTAATCAATATGATCCATTAGACCCCAACGCCACTTCCGGCGCCACTATAGTTACCTGTACCCAGGCAGGGAGCTCAATCAACATTCCGGCTCCGACGGTTATAGTTGGGCTTCCCCCGGATATTAACATAGGGCTTGCAACCGGCGGAGCTATGGATATCAATAACTTCCGTGAAAATATCGCCAATGACTATCTGCCCCTGCCAACCGATATGACTTATGAAGGGCTTTTCTATGACTATTACTTTGATACCGGACAGGCAGAGAAATGCGATGATCTCTTCTGCCCGTCTTATAGCTTTGCCGTAACAGATGACCCATTTTCCGGTGAAACCGAATATTATCTTTCCGTCGGCTTGAATTCGGGTATCAAGGAAAATGATTTCCAGCGCAAGAAGCTCAACCTGGTGATTGTGCTGGATATATCCGGCTCTATGTCAAGCGGTTTTGGGAAATATTATTACGACCATTATGGTGAAAAAGTGGAGCTAAGCGAGGAAGAGCAGGGGATGGAGAAAATAGAAGCCGCCAAGGAGGCTGTGGCTGCCCTGCTGGGCAACCTGGAGAATGATGACCGCTTCGGCATGGTGCTGTTTGATAGACAGGCATATCTTGCAAAGCCACTTAACCTGGTCGGCGAAACGGATATGGAAGCGATAGAAGAACATATTCTGGAGATTGAGGCTGACGGCGGCACCAATCTATACGCCGGTATGGAAATGGCGACAGACCTTTTCGCTGACCTTACAAGCGCAGACCAATCCGAATATGAAAACCGCATTATCTTTCTTACCGATGCCATGCCCAATACAGGAGAAACAGGCGAAGACAGCTTTTCCGGCAGGCTTGAGCAAAATGCCGAAAACCACCTCTATTCAACCTTTATCGGCATCGGCGTTGATTTCAATTCAGAGCTTGTTGAAAGTATAACCAAGACCAGGGGCGCCAATTACTACTCGGTTCATGCCCCGGAACAATTCAAAGAACGGATGGACGATGAATTCGAATACATGGTAACACCGCTGGTATTCAATCTTCAGTTAACACTGGAAGCCGAGGGCTGGGAAATAGAAAAGGTATACGGCAGCCCGGAAGCAGATGAAGCTACCGGTGGATTGATGAAAATCAACACCCTGTTTCCATCAAAAAGTGTTGATGGCGAAACCAAGGGCGGTTTGGTACTTCTTAAGCTAAAAAGGACAGCAGAAGATAATAAAGACAATAGCCTTGTTCTTAAGGTAAGCTACGAAGACAGAAACGGCAACCAGAAAAACATTGAAGCAACGGTAACATTCAATAACGAAGAGCCGGAATATTTCGCCAACGACGGCATCAGGAAGGGCGTATTACTTACCCGCTATGCCGACCTCGTTAAGAACTGGCTGGTTGACGAATATGAACATACCCATATAAGCTACCTCTGGGAGCCAAAGGTAAATTATGAAGATGGCATTATCATACCGCCGGCAACGCTGGGGCAATGGGAGCGGCAATCCCTGCCGCTATACGTTTCGCCGCCATACCGGGACTTGTTTCGGCAATTCAGCCAGTATTTTCAGGGCGAGGCAGAAGCCATAGGCGATGCAACACTTGCACAAGAACTTGATATTCTTGAACTGCTGTCTTCTGAGTAACAAGGGTTTATTATATAAACATAGGCTTAAACGCCGTATTTATATTCTTAGCCTTGTATCCACTGTCAGCATTTTTATTACAGGCTGTGCCCCCAAGCCCATTCTTACGGGCTATTTGCCCTGAATGGCAGCAATTTCCTAATATTTATTAAATCCTGTCCACTTTTAGCCTCCCCAGGCATTATAGTATATAGAGGGCGAAAGGAACCGGATATTTGGACGATGCAAATGTTGTAGCGCAAATTCGTGAGGGAAATACCGACGCCTTCACTGAAATCGTGGAAAATTACCAGGCAGCCATCATTCGGTATTCATACCGCATGACAGGAGATTACGAAGTGGCAAAAGACTTGGCGCAGGATACCTTTGTTAAGGCATATAAGGGTATCCTCAAAACAGATTCAGACCTTTCGTTTAAGGCATGGCTTTACCGGATAGCCACCAATAATGCGTTACAGCATAACCGCCGTAAAAGGATTTTATCATTTGTTCCCTTGTCCAGCCTGGCTGAAAACAGCCCGGCATTTAAGGCGCCGCCTGAACATATTGAAGATAAGCTGCTGATAAAGCAGGTACTCGCTAAAATTTCTCCAGACCAGAGGGTTTGTCTGGTGCTCCATTTTGTAGAAGGCTTTAAGTACAGGGAAATCGCCGATATTCTGGGTATCTCCAGAGACGCAGTCTGCAAGCGGGTAGCCAGGGGTAGTAAGCAATTCCAGATTTTGTATGGCGGAGGTTAGATAAAATGAAATGCGCTGATTATGAAGGGTTGTTATCGGCTTATGCCAATGATGAGCTTTCCCGGACACAGCGAGAGTTTATTAAAGAGCATTTAGCCGTTTGCCCGGATTGCAGAAAAACGCTGGCGGGCTATACCAGTGTCCGCCAGCATATCGCCTCTCTCGGCGTCATGGAACACAATAATACGGATTTAAAGGAGAAAGTTATGTCTGAAATTGAAGGAACAAACACAAAAAGCAGCGCATGGAAATGGCTGCGCCCGGCTTTGGTGACAGTTCCGGTTGCGGCGATACTGGCAACACTGCTGGTTTTTCAGCCCTGGGGCATGGGCAGCAGCCCGGATACTATCTTCGCCAAAGTGGCAGAGGCGGCGGAAAACATCCAGACCTATAGGGTATTAAACAGCACTTTTGGGGAAAGTAATACCAGCGATGGTACTATCACGTTAAATTATGAATGGCTATGGGAGTTTGTCCTGCCAGACCGCGTCCACGTTAGTTATGATTTATCCTCCCAGAGAGATGACAAAAGCGGGGAGTTTTATATCATCGGGGATCATCAGTATTACCACGAGGACAATTCTTTTAAAAGCATGTCGCCTGAACTTAGCGCCAATGCGTATGCCAGCCTCGCAGGGACGCCAAGCAAAGACTACGCCCTGAATATGTTGCAGTTTCTGGATGACCTTCAGCAACTGCCGGATGAAGAAATTGATGGAATTGCCTGCCTGCATTATAGCGGAGTCCCCAAGTTAGGCAACATCCCCATAGAGATATGGATAGGCAAAGACGATTACCTGATACGGCAAATGATGCAGAAAAACGAAAGCGAGAACTCAACCGCCACCTCTACAATAAGGTATTATGACTTCAATGCAGATATCGTAATTGAGCCTCCGCTGGACACCTCCGAAGAACTGCTGCCCGGCTGGGAAGTGGAAAGTATCCAGCCAAACTCAGCCATGATACCCGTTGAAGAAGCCCTCAAGGAGATTACCGGCGATGAAGACTGGTCTGACCCGGAAACCGTCATGGAAGTCTTTGACATGATGTCAAAGGTGGATAATATGCTGGCTTACCTGAATGCCCTGCCCGATGAAGCCATAGAAGCCCTTAAGGATTCTATTATGAATACCTCCCAGCCGGGAATAACAGTTACAACAACAGAAAGCGCTAGTTATAATGGCGGGGTATTCCGTTACAGCAATGGCTTCAATGGGCTGGATATAGTTATTGATACGGGGTGGGACGGCAACAAAAATGGCAGCGCAGAGCTTGGCGTTACGGCATCCATAGATTTATGGCTGGAAACTGCCCAGGCGCCAGACCCGCAGGCATACTTTGACGCCTTGCCGGAAGAAACCCAACAGGCAATGGCTGTTGCGCTTTCCGACAATGCTATATTAAGAACGGTTTTCCAGCAATTAGGCCATATTGGCGCTATTGAGATTGAGATTCCCTAGTATCAACCATACCACCTTTACAGCGCAACCTTTTTGATGCTTTCGCGTTGTGCTAATGAGAAGAAAAAGATGGAAAACAGTAGCATGGTAGACGCCGCCAGGCGGCAAGAGTATTATAATTAACAGATTGGCAGGTATTGGATATGAAAGAAAAACGCTGGTCACTGGCGCTGGTTATCGTTGCCGTTGTTGTTATCGCCTCGGCGATTATAACCTTCGTTTACCATGACTCCCCGGGCAGTTTATACGTGCGGTCGGTTAGTGACGGCTCCGGCGGCGCTATAACCGCCTGGCAAAATGATAACGGCACTTACGTGCAACGCATTGATTCAGAAGGTAAATTGCTGTGGAAAAAGGGCGGTATCCAGATAAACAATATCAGCAATACGCTTGACCCATCCGGTCCGCCCAAAACACAGTTCACCATCACCGCCGATGGCGCGGGCGGCGCAATCATAACCTGGGCAGACACCAGCAATATCCCCGATGACAGGGATGACCCAGCTTATTATGACCCCGTTCCGGTCTATTCCCAGCGTATAAGCCCAGATGGTGATTTTTTGTGGTCTGAAAACACCGCCACCGGAATTACACGGCGTACCACTATTATATTTCCCCAGGTTATCCCGGATGGCACCGGCGGCGCCATCTTTACCTGGAATGACTTCCAAACTATTTCCAAAAGCCTTACTGATGACTTTCTGCGTATCCAAAAGCTCAGCCCTGCAGGAGAACCGCTTTGGGGTGATAACGGCATTCTGCTGGTTTCATCGTCCCCATTTCACGCAGTAACCCCAGAGGAAGAAGCCAGTGGCGTTAAAGGCACTTACACCCGTGCCAAGCCTACCTATGACGGCAAACAAGAAATTATCAGCGATAGCTCTGGCGGCGTAATAGTATTCTGGACAATAGATACCGAAAGCGGCAGCACAGTTTACGGGCAACGGGTAGACCATGAAGGCAATACTACCTGGGCGGATAACATCATGGTGGCTTCCGTCTATAATCAATACCTGACTTACAAGGCTGTAAGCGATGATAACGGCGGTGCGTTAGTGGTTGTTACCGATTCAGGAACTCGCAAGATTAAAGCGCGACATATTACCGGGGATGGAGATACCTCCTGGCAATACGAAACCACCGGTTATCACGCCGAATGCCCCTCTGGCATAATCAGCAACCCCGGCGGCGGCGCTTTTCTTTACTGGGGCGAGTCTGAACCTGTTAGCGGCAACCCGATGGAAGTGCAGATTAGCATCTCCATACAAAAACTGGATGGGGAAGGAAACGCCCTCTGGCAGCAGATACATTTTAACATCCTCACAAAGGGGTCTCGTTATAATCTGGACATTGCCGCTGATGGCGCAGGTGGAATAATTGCCGCAACACGGATATTTGAATACAATACCAGCCACGAAGGCAGGGTTTACCTTCAAAAAAGAGACGCACAGGGTGACTTCTCATTTCCCGTCACGCCCTTCCCCAATGAACTGAAGTATCAGGGCAGCCCGATAGTTATCAGCAATAGTTCCGGCGGCGCCATAATCATTGCGGCTGTCGGCAAGGGGGCTTTGCAGGGGGATATGGTATATGCCCAAAGCATTGACGCTAACGGGGACCTGGTATGGGAAGAAAACATCAGGATAGACAGGTGATGCAAGAAACAGATAACACAACTGCTCTATACGATGTCGGCGGCGCATTCATTATTGTTGCCCTACTGGGAATACCCGCAGGCTCTATATTAGATTACATCTGGAATCTAATCGTATTATCCATAACGCTGTTAATTTTATCCAGGAATAACAATGGAATAAATATTTCCAAAGCCAGAAGGCTGGCCTACTGCTTATTTATCACTCTATTGGGTCTTTTTATAGACTGGGCTTACTTTGAGCTAACCTGGGACACCCTGTTCGCCAAATCGGCACTCTGGTCACCGGCAATGCCGCAGGCGTTACAATTTGCCTGGTTGCTTCTGCCCGTAATAATGATTTCTTTAGTCAACTTCTCTTTATCTTACAGCTTCCTGAAACTGGACAAACGGCATTCTATAATCGTGGGGATTGCCATGGGAGTATTTACAGCCCCATGGTTACTGCCGACCCTGCCCTATATGCTTGGGTGGGTTCAATAAATTATACATGATATTAAGAATAATAGATGAAGTTACAGGAAAGCAACTGAAGAAAAGGGGGCTACCTCTGCCTATTGTTCGGTATGGTGGGCGGTAGAGGATTTGAACCTCTGACCTCTGCGATGTCAACGCAGCGCTCTAACCAACTGAGCTAACCGCCCACACTACTGGCAATTCTACTAAAAGGGGCTTTGCTAGTCAAGCAGCGTCTGCTTCTTTTTCTGTATTTTACGGCTGATAAAGCTGGCGGCAAAAAGCAAAACGGCGCAAATTAAAAGCGCTGCCAAGTCCAGGTATTTTATGCTCCATATCTTGCTCACCAGCGCCACCGAGCCTCCACCTATGAGGGCTACCAACGCTCCGGTGGCATTCACCTTCAACTTATCCCTGTAAAAACCGGCGAGCACCGGCAGAATAATGCCACCGGTGTATATCGTATAAGCGAAGAGGATAGATTTTATAATGCTGCCCATATAAAGCGCCAGCGCCAGTGAAACAATCCCCAGCACCACTATCCCCAGCCTTGAAACCAGAAGCATCTGTTTCTGATTAAGGTCTTTTTTGAAATGACCGATTATATCCACCGTCAGTATTGTGCTGGCGCTCATAAGCGTAGTATCTGCCGAAGACATAAAAGCGCACAGCAGCGCCGCCAGCACAATACCCGCCAGCGCCGGATGCAACATCTCTTTTATAACCACCGGAAAAGCCTGGTCAGAAGCGATATCCGGAAAAACGGCAGAAGCGCCCATCCCTATTACGGTAACGCCCAGGGCGAAAGGCACAATCAGCAGCGCCGCCCACAACACCGCTTTCTTTGCCGTCCTGGTATCTTTAGCGCAAAAGATACGCGAATACATATCAGGACCCACAACATAAGTCAGCCCTACCAGCAGCAGCAACCCGATTAAATCATAAGCGCCGAAGCCTGCGCCCAGCGGAAAGGATAATTGTTCCTGAGGCAGGCTGTCAGCCAGCCCGTTAAAACCGCCGACCTCTTTCATTAATACAATCAGCACGGCGATAATCCCGCCGAATATTATAACCGTTTGCAGCGTATCTGTGCGGACGATAGCATGCTGCCCGCCGAATAATATATAGGCAACAAACACCAGGCTGAATAATGCCATCCACAATTCCGGGCTGCCGATGCCCAGCACGCCCATAATCTTGCCGGCGGCGATAATCTGTGCGGCAATAACGCCCGTCCAGGCAATTACTATAAGCGCTGAAGAAGCCAGCTTCATGCGTTCGTCGTATTGCTCTTTTATAATCTCCGGGAGAGTGTATAAAGCATATTTACGGACTTTACCGGCAAAGAATATGCCCAGCACCAGCAACCCGATGCTGCCCACCAGCAGCCACCAGACGCCGCTTAAGCCACGGCTGAAGCCCAGTTGGGTGGTAACCATGATTGCCGAGCCGCCAATGATAGTGGCTATCAGCGAGCCGGCAACAAAAGGGGTTGAGCTTTTTCTTCCGGCGACGAAAAAGTCATCGGCGTTCCTCACCTTTCGCCGGTTGGCAATGCCTATCGTTAGCATTACTGCAAAATAAGCGGCGATTATTGCTACTTCTATAGCCTGCCTGCCTTTCCTTTAGCCCTGAAACGAAACAGGATAGATTATATCTGCATTCCATGACAAACAAAATGGAAATGAGATTGGGCGAGAATCAGGGGCGCGGTTTTTTGTTACCGATGAGGGCTATTTCTATGTTTTTGCCGCAATTGGGGCAGTTTATACCCAGGCTCACCGGCTGGCTCATGACCCTTTCAATCACCGCTGAAACCATGGAATCAATATCATCCAGACGCCTGTCCAGCATATCCAGGCGGCGCTCCAGATTCTCTATACTGTTTTGCGTCTGCGCCTTTTTACCAGCCGTTTCTTTAGCCAAATTAAGCCCCTGTAAACATTATTTAATCAGGCTTATTATATTTTACCCAAGGCGGGATGTCAAAACAATCCCTATATATATTTCCTTTAACGGTATTGATTATGCGTATATGGTGGCGTATACTTGTCTGCAAATATTCAGGAAGGAGGCGTCAAGATGCCAGAGGAAGAAATTGGTACTATATCGGATTTTTTTGCCCACCCGGTAGTTGCCGGCATTGAACTGAAAGCCGGGCTAAAAGTTGGCGACAGCATTCATATTTCCGGTCATACTACCGATATGGAGCTTACCGTAGATTCAATGCAGGTTGATAACAAAAGCGTTCAGGAGGCCAAATCAGGCGACGCTGTCGGCATCAAGGTAAGCGACCGGGTCAGAAGGGGTGATAAAGTTTTCAGGATTACCTAAATACGATCTTAGAAGCCTACCCCATACCCTTCATAAGGTTTGCCATCTCAATGGCGTTCACAGCAGCGTCAAAACCCTTGTTGCCCATCTTGGTGCCTGCCCTTTCTATAGCCTGCTCCAGTGTATCGGAAGTAATCACGCCATTGGTAACAGGTATCCCTTTATCCAGAGCAACCCTGGCAATGCCCTTGCTCAGTTCAGACGCAATATAATCAAAATGAGGCGTGTTGCCGCGTATAACCGCCCCCAGGCATATAACGGCATCATACTTCTTTGACTGAGCCATTTTAAGCGCCGTCAGTGGTATTTCAAAAGAACCCGGCACCCAGGCAATATCAACATCAGCATCCGCCACGCCGTGCCGCTGCAGCCCGTCTTTTGCCCCTTCAAGCAACCTGCCGGCTATAAACTCATTGAACCGCGAAACCACCAGCCCAAACTTCAACCCCTCACCTAGCAGCATCCCTTCAAAAGTCTTTCCCATTATCGCCTCCTCTTACAATTAATCCCTTTTCAATTTAGATGTCAAGATATGAATGGTTTACTATTATATATCTTTATTCGTCGCTTGTCTCTTTTATTTTAAGAATATGCCCCATTTTTTTCTGCTTCGTCTCCAGGTAATGTTTATTATGCGGATTGGGCGGGATAATAATCGGCACCGTTTCCGTTACCTCTATGCCATAGCCTTCCAGCCCGATAACTTTCTTGGGATTATTGGTAATAAGCCGTATTTTTTTCAATCCCAGGTCAGCCAATATCTGCGCGCCGATGCCATAATCCCGCAGGTCAGGCTCAAAACCAAGAGAAAGATTCGCTTCCACGGTATCCATCCCTTTATCCTGCAAGGCATAGGCGCATATCTTGTTGTGGAAACCGATTCCACGCCCCTCTTGCCGCATATACAGCAGCACGCCGCGTCCCTCTTTATTAATCTGTTGCAGCGCCTGTGCTATCTGCTCGCCGCAATCACAGCGCAAACTGCCGAAGATGTCACCGGTGAGGCATTCGCTGTGAACACGCACCAAAACCGGCTTCTTTTCTTCAACATCACCCATAACCAGCGCCAGATGTTCAAAATTATCAGTATCGCTTTTGTAAGCAATGGCAATATAATCACCATATTTGGTGGGCAATTTAGCCCGCGCCACCTCATGCACCAGTTTTTCAGTGCGGCGGCGGTAGGCGATAATATCAGCCACGCTGATAATCTTTAAACCAAACTTTTCAGCAATTACCTCAAGCTGCGGCATACGCGCCATTGTGCCGTCTTCGTTCATAATTTCACACAATACACCAGCCGGTTTTAAGCCCGCCAGCCTTGCCAGATCAACGGCGGCTTCGGTCTGCCCGGCTCTTACCAGCACACCACCGTCTTTTGCCCTCAGCGGAAACATATGTCCCGGCATCAGCATATCTTCCGGTTCTGTCTTCGGATCAACCATCGCCTGCACCGTCTTGGCTCTGTCTGCTGCTGAAATGCCGGTGGTAGTGCCATGCCTGGCCTCCACCGAGACAGTAAAAGCAGTGCTGAAGTGGGAGGTGTTTTCGTTTACCATCATCGGGATTTTAAGCTCATCCAACCGTTCGCCGGTTACCGATACACAAATCAAGCCACGTCCGTGTTTTGCCATAAAATTGATGTCTTCGGCGCTGACATTTTCCGCCGCCATAATCAGGTCTCCCTCATTTTCGCGGTCCTCATCATCCACAACAATAACAAACCTGCCGGCTTTTATATCCTTTATAGCTTCGTTTATACTCGCAAGTCCCATATTTCTCTCCGTCCAATATTTTTGTATCTAGCCGTTTATAAAACCATTCTCTATTAACAAATCAAGCGTTACGCCCTCGTTATCTTTCTTATTGAACTTTTCAACATACTTGGCGATTATGTCAACTTCTATATTTACCGTATCACCTGCCCGGCGGCTGCCAAGTATTGTGCTTTTTAATGTATGCCCTACGATAGAAACAGCAAAGGATTCCGCTTCCAACGATATAACAGTCAGGCTGATGCCATCTATCGCCACGAAGCCCTTTTCAACAATGTAACGCATTACTTCCAGTGGCGCTTCTACGCTTATTATAATGGCTTCGCCCTGTTTTGTGGCAGAAAGCACTTCGCCGGTGGCGTCTATATGTCCCTGCACCAGGTGTCCGCCCATCTGCTTTGCCAGTGTCAGCGGTCTTTCAAGGTTTACGCTGTCACCTGTCCGCAGCAAACCTATATTGGTTCTTTTCAGCGTCTCCGGCATTATGTCAACATTGAATGAAGCATTGCTGAACTGCGTTACCGTCAGGCAGACACCATTGACGCCTATGCTGGCGCCCGTCTGCATATCCTCCAGCACCTTTTCAGCGGTAATAGCCAGTTCTGTATCCGATATTGCCTTTACCTTGCCGGTTTCTTCAATAATTCCTGTAAACATCTTTAATCTCTTGCTGCTATGTAACCGCTTATCATTGTGTCCTGCCCAAACCGCTTTATATCCACGCGTTTCAGCTTGAATGAGTTTACCACTTTATCAACACCCTTGCCAGCCACCGCCGTCTTAGCATCCCCGCCACCGATTATAATCGGAGCGATAACAACAATTATCTTATCCGCCAGCCCGCTGTCAAAAATAGAACCGATGAGTATACTGCCGCCCTCTACCAGCACGCTTGTAATTCCACGCCTGGCCAACGCCCTGAAAAGCTCTTGCATATCCATACAGCCATTTGCCGATGGCATCTCCAAAACCTCTGCGCCGGTTTTTGCAAAGGCGGCGGCTTCCTCCGTCTCCAGTTTCCTGCCCATTACCAGCAGATTCTTGCCCGGCTCACTGAACACCTGCGCCGTCGGCGGCATGCGTCCTTCGCCATCCACAATTACGCGCAACGGTTGCTCGTGGCAGGTGCCGCCTCTGCCGCTGCCGCAGCGCGCCGTCAGGTGCGGGTCATCCGCCAGAATAGTGTTGACACCAACCATAATGGCATCGCTGATACAGCGTATCTGGTGGGCATACTGCCTGGCTTCATCGTTGCTTATCCACTTGGAATCACCGCTGCGGGTGGCTATCTTGCCGTCCAGGCTCATTGCGTATTTTACGGTAACAAAGGGTATGCCACTTTCTATAAACTTTACATAGGCTTCGTTTATATCTCTGGCTTGCTGCCGGCATTCACCTGTGAATACTTTTATGCCGGCTTTCTCAAGCTCTGCCTTGCCTTTGCCGTTGACTGCCGGATTGGGGTCAGGCATGGATATATGCACCTCGGCAACACCGGCGGCAATTATAGCTTCAGTGCAAGGCGGCGTGCGTCCGTAATGGCAGCAGGGTTCAAGGGTAACATACAAAGTGCTGCCCGCGGCGGGTTCCCCCGCCTGTTCAAGCGCCACTATTTCGGCGTGGCTGGAACCGGGCGGCTGCGTATAACCCTGCCCGATTATTTCACCATTTTTTACCAGCAGCGCGCCTACCGCCGGATTAGGGCTAACCTTGCCCAGCGCCAGTTTAGCCAACGACAAGGCTTTTTGCATATAGTCCATACCCAATTCTATCACCTCTATTTTTGCAAGTGCAAACGGCTTTATGCCCCGCAAACAGGGAAAGCCCGGATTTTCACCCGGGCTTTCCCTTTTCTATTTATATTTTTAAGGTATTTTTTAGCCGATGCTATATACTACTTGAACCGTCAGATCCACTTCTATCTCTCCCGGGCTGACAACTGTTTTTACGGCATCAGGGGTGGCGGCACCTTCCGCGTAATCACGGTAAACTATGAGCGCTGTGTTGCCGCCGGATTCAACTATGGATATCGGTGCGCCCAGTTTGACGTCTCCCAGTTCTGCCAGTTGCCTGGCTTTTTCTTCGGCATCTTCCATCGCCTCTTTCCTGATGTCTTCAAGATAGGTTTCCGGCTCATCAACAGTAAAGCCGATGCTGTTAATGCGTATATAGTCGCCGGCTGCGGCGGCGGCTTCGTCTATAATAGCGCCGGTATCATCTAATTTCCGCACCTTAACACTTACGCTGTTGGTAACACTATAGCCCAGTAATATTTGCTCATCTTCGTTCCACCTGTACACCGGCTGGATACTAATCTGCTGCGTCTGGATATCGGCTTCATCTATGCTGTAATCATCAAGGACAGCCATTATGGCATCCATCGCCGTGGTGGCAGCCTGCTGTGCTTCAGCTACCGTATCCTTTTGCGCCTGAACGCCCATATTAAGCACGGCGACATCCGGCGCAACGCTGATCTTACCAGTGCCCGTCACCCAGATACCGACATTCTGCTGGCTGACGATACTGCTGTTTATTAAACTCTCACTTGAGTCTCCAAAATAATCCGTACAGCCAACAGCACCGACGCTTACAACCATCAGCGCCAGAAAGACAACTGCTACAAGTCTTTTTTTCATTCATTTCTCCTTATTTTTTAGTTTTATTTTTTACCTGTCCATACTTATAACGCTTAAGTCAGGCTTTAGTTAGCTTGATTATACTGCCATTTTTAGAAATCCCGCAAGCCGAATGCTTCAAATTGGCAGGCATAGTTAAATAGGTTATAATTGTAATGCTTTGGAGATAAAGTTGAACGAAGACAAACCCCTGATCAAGACTCTCCTGACTGAAGTCCTGGTAACCTTGGTGCTGGCGCTGGCGATTTTCTTTATAATACAGTCCGTCATCCAGAGTTCGGTGGTGCTATACAGCAGCATGGAACCTAACCTGGAAGAGGGGCAACGGATTATAATAAGCAAGATAGTCTATAACTTCCACGAACCCGAAAGGGGTGACATCATAATCTTTCCCAGCCCCGGCAATTCGGATGAGGAATACGTCAAACGCATCATCGGTTTGCCGGGAGAGAGGGTGGAGATGATAGACGGTATAGTCTATATCCACCAGCCGGACGGCACTATCCTGACGCTGGATGAAACGAACTATATAACCTCGCCGGATATAAAACATTTCTCTCTTAGCGATATAATTCCAGAGGACGAATACTTTGTGCTGGGGGATAACCGCAACAACAGCGAAGACTCCCGCTACGGCTGGACAGTGCCAAGGAGTGATATTGTGGGCAAAGCATGGCTTTTGATCTGGCCATTTTCAGACTGGGGGCTGGCAGCCAACCATTCCTTCTCCGAAATAACCTAGCTATGGATACGCAGCAGATATTTGAAAAATCCGGCGCCATTCTCAGGGGGCATTTCCTGCTCACTTCCGGCTTGCACTCCCCCGTTTACTGGGAGAAGTTCCGTGTTCTCAGGTATCCCGCATATACTGAACAGCTCTGCAAAATGATTAGTGAGCATTTTAAAGACCAAAATATAGATGTGGTTGCCGGTCCAACCACCGGCGGCATTATACTGGCGCACGAGGTTGCCCGCCAACTGGGTGTGCGCACCCTCTTTGCCGAAAAAGAGGGTGACGAAAAACGGGCTTTCAAACGAGGATTCGGTGTGGAAAACGGAGAGCGTGTTCTCATTGTGGATGATATTCTTACCACCGGCAAGTCTGTCAGGCAGGTTTTGCCCCTTGTTAAAGAGCAAGGCGGAAATGTTATCGGCATCGGTGTGCTGGTTGACCGCTCTGAACAGGAGCACGATTTCGGCGTTCCCCTTTTCAGTTGCCTGCGTTCCGTAACGCCCGCTTACCAGCCCCAAAGTTGCCCCCTCTGCGCCGAAGGCATACCTCTTGTAAAACCCGGCAGCAGCAAGCAAGACACCGGAAAATAACTGAACGGCAGGTTTACTATGGATGCTGGTCTAATTATCGCCCTGACCATTTTCATCTCTATTCTTTTTATCTTTCTTTGTTATTATGTCCTTAAGTGGCGTTTTGAAAGACGTTTTCGCCAATGGCAGCAGGTTGAAACCGAAACCCTTGAGCTGGAGAAAAACAGGATACGCCAGTCTGCCATCAGCCAGAGCCGGGCGGTGCTGGGCGGCAAGTTCGTGGAGCAAATGGCGCCCTACCTGCCTGAATTCAGATATGACCCCACCGAAGCCCGCTTTATCGGCAGCCCCATAGATCTGGTTGTTTTCCCCGGTTTGGCCACCGGAGACCCGCAGGAAATTGTGATAATGGAGATAAAAACAGGGCAGGAATGCCGCCTGACACCGCAGCAGAATAAAATCCGCCAGTTAATTGAAGAAGGTATGGTGCGCTGGGAAGTTATAGAACACAACGGGCAGCAGCCAGAGGAATAACCCCTGCCCTATTCCACCTTTTCAAGACGGGCAAAACTTAAAAGCAGTTTCTTGACGCCCATCCCCGGGAAAGCCACCGCCACCTCAAAATCCGCGCCTGATTTCTTGCAGCTTACCACCGTCCCCTTGCCGAACTGTTTATGTAAAACCCTTTCCCCGGCTTTCAATTCGGGCAGGTCCATTTCAACAACCGGCTCGTCCTTTTCCCAAACAGCGTCACTTACTCTTACCTGGCTCTCCTCTCCCCACCCTGCATTTCTTCCTCCGGCGACCAGCCCGGCGGGAATATCCTTAAGAAAGCGCGAAGGCGCATTGGCAGAGCTTCCGCCCATCATAATACGGCGAAAAGCGCGCAGCAGATAAATCCGGTGCCTGGCGCGGGTAACGCCGACATAGCAAAGGCGTCTTTCCTCTTCCATCTGCGCCGGGTCATCAAAAGAACGAATGTGGGGCAGAACGCCCTCTTCCATGCCGACGATAAAGACCACCGGAAACTCCAGCCCCTTTGCCTGATGCAGTGTTATCAGCGTTACCGCCCCCACCTTTTCATCATAGCTGTCCACATCCGCAACCAGCGTTACCCCTTCCAGAAATGCCATCAATCCTTCATGTGTTTCCAGTTCGTCATATTGTTTAACGGCAGCGCGCAGCTCCATCACGTTATCCCAGCGGTCCTCGCCATCCGGCATAGCCATAATATATTGCCGGTAGCCTGTTTTCTTAATCAGTAAATCAAACAGTTTTATCAGGCTTTCATTTTTACCGCATTTAATCACTTCTTCAATAATATTATAGAAATCCGTCAGCAGGCGGCGCATACGGGGGCTGAACTCCGTCTGGCTTTCACCCTCTTCAGAGGCAAGCAATGATAAAGCTTCATATTGCGATACGCCCATTTCATTAGCCCATATTGAAAGTTGCCCGATAGTGCGCTCTCCGATGCCGCGCGCCGGCACGTTTATTATGCGCAGCAGGCTGACGCTGTCCTTCGGGTTATATACCAGCTTGAGATAAGCGATTATGTCCTTGACTTCACGCCTTTCATAAAAGCGCGTTCCCGCTACCAGCTTGTAGGGTGTGCCATAGCGGATAAAGGTCTCCTCCAGCGCCCGTGACTGGGCGTTGGTGCGGTACATCACGGCGCACTCTGAAAGACTGGCTTCCCCCTGCTCCAGCAGCCCTTCCACCTCCCGCACCACGAACTGGGCTTCTTCCTGCTGGTTATAGGTTTCTACTATGTTTACAAGCTCGCCCTGCTCGTTATCCGTCCACAGCTCTTTCTGCTTGCGCTGCTTGTTGGCGGATATTATACCGGAAGCCGTTTGCAGTATCGTCTTTGTAGAGCGATAGTTTTGTTCCAGCATAACCACCTTGGCGTCCGGATAGTCTTTTTCAAAATTCAATATGTTGCGCATATCCGCCGCCCGCCATGAATATATTGACTGATCCGGGTCACCGACAACACAGATGTTACGGTAAGCGCCCGCCAACTGTTTCACCAGGCTGTATTGCACCAGATTGGTATCCTGAAACTCATCTACCATTATGTGCAGGTAACGCTGCTGGTATCTCTCTAATATTTCGGGGTGGTTTTCAAAAAGCTGCACTGTCTTCATCAGCAAATCGTCAAAATCAAGTGCGTTGTTCTGCTGCAAGGAATGCTGGTATTTTTCGTAGATACGGGCAACGGTTTCCTCAAAATAGCCCTTGGCGCGCTGGTTGTATTCCGCCGGTGTCGTTACCTGGCTTTTGGCATTGCTGATAGCCGAAAGGACCGCCGCCGGAGCGTGCTGCTTTGGGTCAAGACTCATCTCTTTAAGGCAGCGTTTTACCAGGCTTAACTGGTCATCACGGTCATAGATAACAAAACCCGGTTGAACGCCGATAGCCCGCCCGTCCTGCCGCAAAATTCGCACGCAGATGGCGTGGAAAGTTCCCATCGTCAGCTCTTTTACGGCGCCGGCTGCCAGCTTTTCAAGCCGTTCTTTCATCTCTCTGGCGGCTTTGTTAGTAAAGGTAACCGCCATTATACGCCGCGGGCTGACGCCGCATACCTTTATAAGATAGGCGATACGGTGGGTTATAACACGGGTTTTGCCGCTGCCGGGTCCTGCCAGTATCAGCACAGGGCCGTCTATGGCTTCGGCGGCCTCCCGCTGCGCGTCGTTAAGCTCAGCCAGAATATCCACTTGTATTTAATTATATCATTTAACGGCTGGCTGTTCATTTGCGCTTTCCGTTTACTACCCATGTTTTAACCTTAAAATCTTTTTAATTTTATCTCTGCATCCTTGCAATCCGCCGCAACAGGGTGTTATAATTTATTTAATTGAATAAGATAATAAACCTTTAACGCTGGTCCGGCGAGGCTGGCAAGGGTAGTGAGCAGACTTATAGCGAAACCTCTTGTCAGCAGGACAAGGGGTTATTTTTATGGCTAAAAGTATAATAATGAACGAAGCCGATATCCGCCGCACGCTGGCGCGCATTTCTCATGAAATCATAGAACGCAACAAAACCCCCAAGGACCTTATGCTTGTCGGCATGCATACCCGTGGTGTGCCACTGGCTAACCGTCTGGCTGCCAACATAGAAGGCTTTGAAGGCGCCAAAATTGCCGTCGGCTCTCTGGATATAAGCCTTTACCGTGACGATATAACCTCTCTTAACCGTCAGCCGGTGGTTAAAAGCACAAATATTCCGGGCAGCGTTGACGGCAGAATTATCGTGCTGGTTGACGATGTCCTCTATACAGGGCGCAGCATCCGCGCCGCCATGGATGCCCTTATAGACCTGGGGCGACCCCTTTCCATCCAGTTGGCGGTGCTTATAGACAGGGGACACCGTGAACTGCCGATACGCGCGGATTATGTCGGCAAGAATATGCCCAGTTCCAGGCACGAAGAAATACGGGTTCACCTGACGGAAAGCGACGGGATTGACGAAGTGGCCATTATTCCGATGCCCGCCGCGGAGGAATAAATTATGAAAACATTAGAAAAGGTAAAAGAATTCGCCCCACAGCACAACGCTGATTCACAGACGGCAAATACCGTCTGGCGCCACCGTCATATCCTTGACCTTGATGATTTCACTCCGGATGAAATAAAGCACGTTCTGAATACAACCGACGCCATGCACGAGATTATGGCACGCCCCATTAAGAAAGTTCCGGCGCTTCGCGGTAAAACAATAGTAACCCTCTTTTATGAGCCAAGCACGCGCACCCGCTCTTCCTTTGACCTGGCTGCCAAGAACCTCAGCGCGGATGTGGTTAACCTGGCGGCTTCCGCCAGCAGCGTCAAGAAAGGCGAATGCCTGATAGACACGCTGGAAACATTAGAGGCATTGGGAACGGATATCGTAATTATGCGCCACCCCAGTTCCGGCGCGCCTTACATCGCAGCGCGGCATATAAAAGCCCATATGATTAACGCAGGGGACGGCTGGCACGCCCACCCTACCCAGGCGCTGCTTGACCTCTATACCATCCGCAGCCATAAAAAGGATTTTAAAAATCTAAAGGTAACTATCGTCGGAGATATAAAGCACAGCCGCGTCGCCCGTTCCAACGTCTGGGGGTTAACGGCAATGGGCGCAGAGGTTACGCTGTGCGGTCCGCATACACTTATACCAAAAGGGTTAAATGACCCACAAAATCACTTCCCTAAAGTTAAAATAGAAACAGATATTGATAAAGCCATCACAGGGGCAGACGTGGTTATGGCTTTGCGCCTCCAGCTTGAAAGACAGCAAAGCGGTCTGCTTCCCAGCATCCGTGAATACGCCAGCCTTTACCAGATAACCGAAGAAAGGCTGGCAAAAGCCAAACCGGACGCTATTTTGATGCACCCCGGACCGGTAAACGAAGACATAGAATTGTCTTCGGTGGTAACGCACGGGCCAAAATCCGTTATAAATCAGCAGGTAACCAACGGTGTGGCTGTGCGCATGGCGCTGCTCTACCTGCTGGCAGGGGGCAACCGGTAATGAAAAAAGCGTTGCTCATCAAAAACGGGCGTATTATAGACCCCTCCCAAAACATTGATAAAACAGGCAGCCTTTTAATTAAAGACGGCAGGATAAGCTGGCTGGGCGGCAAGGGTGAAACCCCGCCCGTTCAGGATTATGAGACACTGGATGCCAAAGGGCTGGTTATTTGCCCCGGTTTTATAGATATGCACTGCCACTTGCGGCAGCCCGGTTATGAAGAAAAAGAAACCATCTCCAGTGGCAGCCGGGCAGCGGCTAAGGGGGGCTTCACGACCATCTGCTGTATGCCTAACACCAAACCCCACATTGATAACCGCGCTATGATAGATTATGTAAACACCACTGCCGCCAAAGAAGCAGTTGTGCGCGTTCTACCCATCGGCTGTATTTCAAAAGGCTCTGCCAGCAAAGAACTGGCGGAAATGGGAGAAATGGCAGAAGCCGGAGCAATAGCTTTCAGCGATGACGGAGAGCCTGTCGCAAACTCCCGCCTTTTACAACAGGCGATGGAATACAGCCTTGCCTTCGGTCTGCCGGTTATAGAACACTGCGAAGACAAAGCCCTGTCCGCGGGCGGTTTTATGAATGAAGGCATCGTCGCCACCCGTTTGGGATTGTGCGGCATACCCGCCGCCGCAGAGGAAAATATCGTCTCAAGAGATATTTCCCTGGCAGAGTTCACCGGCGCGCATTTGCATATCGCCCACGCTTCAACCGCCGGCTCGGTAGAGCTTATACGGCAGGCGAAAAACAGAGGCGTAAAGGTAACGGCAGAGGCTACCCCTCACCACCTCACTCTTACTGAAGACAGGGTTATTGGCTATGATACCAACGCCAAGGTAAATCCGCCTCTGCGCACTCAAAAAGATATTGCCGCCCTGATACAGGGGTTGAAAGAGGGCGTTATTGATATCATTGCTACAGACCACGCCCCGCATACAGATAACGACAAGCTGTGCGAGTTCTCTCACGCCCCCTTTGGCATCAGCGGCTTTGAAACAGCGCTGGGTAGCCTTTTAAGCCTTGTTCACAGCAAACAGATAGAACTTAATACATTGATTGCCGCTCTCACCAGCCAACCGGCAAAGATTATCGGGGAAAGGTTCGGCAAGCTGGGAACGCTGGCAGCCGGAACGTCTGCCGATATTACTATCTTTGACCCTGATGCAGAGTGGGCGGTGGATACCGGCAAGTTCCTTTCCAAAGGCAAAAACAACCCCCTTAACGGCGAAAAACTAAAGGGCAAAGTAATAGCGACAATATACAACGGCAAATTCGCCTACAAAGACGAATCTTTAGCCGCAGGAGATGATTAGGTGGGAAGTTTGAGGGTAGCAGTTTTTAACAGGTAAACAGGGAGCTTGAGGGGCGAAGCCCCTCATTACCAACCTCCCCTCCCCCTTACAAGGGGAAGGGGATAAAGGGGATAGGATTTGACGGATAATAAAAATATAGCAATTCTGGTACTTGAAGACGGCTCTGTTTACGAGGGCTTTTCTTTCGGCAGCCCGGTGGACGCCTGCGGCGAGGTGGTCTTCAATACCAGCATGGCAGGCTATCAGGAAACGCTGACAGACCCGTCTTATGCCGGGCAGATTGTTATGCCCACCTATCCCCTCATCGGCAACTACGGCGTCAATAACGAAGACTTTGAATCAAAAAAGATACAGGTCAGCGGCTTCGTGGTGCGCGAGGAATGCTGCCAGCCCAGCCATTACCTGTGCGACAAGACTATCCACCAGTATCTGGCTGAAAACAACATCCCCGGCATCTGTGGCATAGACACGCGGGCAATCACCCGCAAGCTGCGTTCCGCCGGCGTAATGATGGGTATGCTGACAACCACCAGGACCCCCAGCCAGGCGCTTGAAGAGCTGCACAATACGCCTGACTACGGCACTATAGATTTCGTGCGGCAGGTTTCCACCGAGAAGCCCTATGAGTGGCCGCTAGCAGTTGAAAAGCCGGAGTATAATATCGTCGTTTTAGACAGCGGTCTTAAATATAATATACTGCGTATCTTAAGCAGCCTCGGCTGCCGTGTAACCGCCCTGCCCTGCGCCACCCCTGCCGAAGAAGTGCTGGCGATGAACCCGGACGGCGTCTTTCTTTCGCCCGGACCGGGCAACCCGGAGCTTCTGGATTATATGGTGGGTAATATCCGCCTGCTGGCTGAAAAAAAGCCGATGATGGGTATCTGCCTGGGGACACAGCTTATCGGGCGGGCTTTCGGCGCTTCCACTTTCAAGCTGAAGTTCGGTCATCGCGGCGGCAACCATCCGGTTAAGGATTTGGCTACCGGCAGGGTCTATATAACCTCCCAGAATCACGGTTACGCTTTAGACCCGGATAGCGTTGGCAACGGGCTGAAGGTCAGCCACATTAATCTTAACGATAATACAGTAGAGGGCGTGCGGCATAAAGATCTGCCGGTCTTCGCCATCCAGTATCATTCGGAAGCCTCCCCCGGCCCCCTGGACAGCGTCTATATCTTCGGGGAGTTTCTTAAAATGATTCGGGAGTGTGGGTAGATAATCCTCTCCCTTTACTAAAGGGAGACACAGAGGGATTTAAATAAGAATTATGCTGGCTTACAACGAAAAACTTAAAGAACGTGCGAGGGGGCTTCGGAATAATATGACCGAAGCTGAAAGGTATCTCTGGACGAAGTTAAGAATGGGACAATTAAAAGGGTGGTATTTTTACCGCCAGAAACCGATTGGGGAATATATTGTTGATTTTTACTGCCCCAAGGCAAAGCTGGTTGTGGAGGTTGACGGCGGGCAGCACTTTTCCGAGGATGGGGTTGAATATGACGGCGTTCGAGATGAATATTTGCAAGGCGCTGGCTTAAAGGTTTTGAGGTTTTCTAATTCAGACGTGATGAAGAATATTAATGGGGTTGTTGAGAGTATTTTAGAGAATATGGAGATTTCGGAGAAAATCCCCATTGAGAAAATCCCCCTTAATCCCCCTTCTGTATCGGGTAAAATCCCCCTTAATCCCCCTTTTTCAAAGGGGGAAACAAGCAAATCTCCCTTTATTAAAGGGAGATACAGAGGGATTTCGGAGGGGAGGTAGAAAAGATGGAAGCGGAAGAAGCGGCAAACGGATTATCGGGTTGGGTAATTGCTATGATATCTACGCTATCTGGAGTTTTTATAGCATTTCTCTTAACTTTATGCAGAGATAAAATACAAAGCAAAAATAAAAGAATACAAGCTTCGCTTGAAAACCATTTTATAGATATAAAAATAAAAACTATAGACAGAATAATCGAGATGTCTAAAGGACTTAATATCGTAAATGGTCAATTATTTTTTAGCAATGGTTCCCCTGTTATCCCTAACGTAATTAATAGTATCAAAGAAAATGAAGTCTACATATGTTTTCAAATACACTTCCCTAACGAAGAAGAAAACTGGGAAGAACTAACCACTAAAGCTTTAAAAACTAATAAAGATATTATCAGGTTCTTGGAGTCCCATAAAGGGGATAATGCTCTAAATGAAGCAAATAGAATAATAGAAACTTTAAATAATGAATTCACAGCTTTTTCACATAAATTGCATGGTAAATCATATGACATTGAATACTACCAGATGGAAAAATTTAAAAAGAATAAAAAATGCCCAATATGTAGGAAATTTTAAGGAGCAGTCTTGACCAATAAACCATCTAAAGTCTTGATTATCGGCAGCGGGCCTATCGTCATCGGGCAGGCGGCGGAGTTTGATTACGCCGGTACGCAGGCGTGCAAGGCGATGCGTGAAGAGGGCGTTACCTCTGTGCTTGTGAACTCCAACCCGGCAACCATCATGACAGACGAAGGTATCGCCGATGTCGTCTACATAGAGCCGCTGACGGTAGATATGATTTCCCGCATTATTGAAAAGGAACGCCCGGACGGGCTGCTGCCAACACTTGGCGGGCAAACGGGGCTTAATTTAGCCGTTGAGCTTGCCGATGCCGGTGTGCTGGAAAAATACGGAGTGCGTGTCCTCGGTACGCCCATAGAAACAATCAGAATGGCGGAAGACCGAGAGCTCTTTAAGGATATGCTTATACGCATCGGTGAGCCGGTGCCACCAAGCTGCACCGTCCACAACCTGGAAGAAGCCAGAAAAGCGGCCAAGGAAATCGGCTTGCCCCTAATTATCCGCCCCGCCTACACCCTGGGGGGAACGGGGGGCGGTTTCGCCAACACTATGCAGGAACTGGACGAGGTGGTCGCCAGCGGGCTGGCAGCCAGCCCCATAAATCAGGTATTGGTAGAGGTTTCTCTCGTCGGCTGGAAAGAGATTGAATACGAGGTCATGCGTGACGGCGCAGATACCTGCATAACCGTCTGCAACATGGAAAACTTTGACCCGATGGGCGTGCACACCGGCGACAGTATCGTGGTTGCCCCCAGCCAGACGATTACCAACAAGGAATACCAGATGTTGCGCACCGCCAGCCTGAATATTATCCGCGCGCTTGGCATAGAGGGCGGCTGCAACGTGCAGCTTGCATTAGACCCCAACAGCCAGCAGTATTATGTAATTGAGGTCAATCCGCGCGTCAGCCGCAGCTCTGCCCTTGCCAGCAAAGCCACCGGCTACCCCATCGCCCGTGTCGCCGGCAAAATCGCCGTTGGCAAGCGGCTTGACGAGATTATCAACGCCGTAACCGGCAAAACGATGGCTTCTTTTGAGCCTGCTTTAGACTATATCGTGGTCAAGATTCCGCGCTGGCCCTTTGACAAGTTTGATTCGGCAGACCGAATCATCGGCACCCAGATGAAAGCCACCGGCGAAGTGATGGCGATAGACCGCAGCTTTGAAGCCGCCTTGCAGAAAGCGGTACGCTCACTGGAGTTCGGCAAGAAATCACTGCTTTGGGAAGACCCCGCGTGGGAAAAGGGCAAAGGTATAGATAATTACCCCCTGTATCCCAACGATTTAAGGCTATGGGCGGTTATGGCGGCTCTCAGGAGAGGCATCGCCCCCTGCGATATATTTGAAAAGACAAAAATAGACCTCTGGTTTCTGGACAAAATGGTCAATATTATAGACATGGAAAAGAGGCTGCTTTCCGAAACACTGACGCCGGAGCTTATGCTGCAAGCCAAGCGGCTGGGCTTTTCGGACAGCCAGATAGGCACGCTGGCGGACAGGCTGACGGAACAGGTGCGCGAAATGCGGCACGGCTGGAACATAAAGCCGGTTTACAAAATGGTGGATACCTGCGCCGCAGAGTTTGACGCCGCCACCCCATATTTTTACAGCAGCTACGAGCAAGAGAATGAAGCCACCGCCGAACACCGCAACAAGGCGGTGGTCATCGGCAGCGGTCCCATACGCATCGGGCAGGGGATAGAGTTTGATTATTGCAGCGTCCACTCCGCCTGGGCGTTACAGGCAGCCGGCTACCAGAGCATTATGATTAACTCTAACCCGGAAACGGTTTCAACGGATTTTGACACCAGCGACCGCCTCTATTTTGAAGCGCTGGACAGCGAAAGCGTGCGGGATATTATTGAGAACGAAAGCGGTGAAGACGGCGATATGTTGACGCCGTCTATCGTGCAGTTCGGCGGGCAGACAGCCATTAACCTGGCAGATCCGCTTACCCGCGCCAATATGCCCATTCTCGGCTCCAGCTCTGATACCATAGACCTTGCCGAAGACAGAAGGCGCTTTGAAGAGCTGCTTAACCGGCTGGGTATTGCCCAGGCGCCGGGGGCGGCGGTTAATACCGTTGAAGAAGCCCTCAAGATTGCCCGGCACATCGGCTATCCGGTGCTGGTTCGCCCCAGCTACGTGCTGGGCGGGCGGGCGATGGAAATTGTCCATAATGACGAAGAGCTGGTGATTTTCACCAAAGCCGCCGCCGCGCTGGATACAGGGCATCCGGTTCTTATAGACAAGTACCTGCTGGGCAAAGAGGTTGAGATAGACGCCGCCTGCGACGGCGAACGCGTCTTTATCCCCGGCATAATGGAGCATATAGAGCGCGCCGGCGTCCACAGCGGTGATTCAATGGCGGTTTACCCCAGCGTTAACCTGAGCCAGGGCGAAATTGACACCATCGTGGATTATTCAATACGCATCGGTCTGGCGCTTAATGTTAAAGGATTGATGAATATCCAGTTTGATATCGTCCCCGGCGACGACGGCAGCTCCAAGGTTTATGTTTTAGAAGTAAATCCCCGCGCCAGCCGCACCATCCCGTTTATCTCCAAGGTTACCGGCGTGCCGATGATGGATATCGCTACCAAAGCTATGCTGGGCACCAGCCTTAAAGAACAGGGTTATGAAAGCGGGCTTTTCCCGAACCGAAAGCTGATTGCCATCAAAGCGCCTGTTTTTTCAATGTCTAAACTGCTGGGGGTAGATACGCATCTGGGACCGGAAATGAAATCTACCGGAGAGGTCATGGGCATTGACCACAGCTTTAACGTGGCGCTGGCGAAGGCTTTGCAGGCTGCCGGTCTTATGCTGCCGCCCAAAGGCGCTATTTTATTCAGCATCGCCCGTCGGGACAAGGCAGAAGCTCTGCCTATAATAAAAAAATTCTACGAGGCTGGCTACAAGTTATATGCCACCGAAGGCACGGCGGCTTTCTTAAAAGATGCCGGTCTGCCGGTCAAGCAGATATACAAGAAACTCAGCGAGGGGCATCCCAACGTGGTTGATATTATTAACGACGGCACTGTTGACGGCGTGGTCAATACTATCACCGGCGGACGCATCCCGCTGCGGGACGGCTTTTACATCCGGCGGGCAGCAGCAGAAAGGCGTATCCCCTGCTTTACCTCTCTGGATACAGCCAAAGCCGTTACGGATGTTCTTATTGACCAAAGCGGCTCTTTCAGCGTGAAACCGCTGCCGGCTTACCGGAAGGATGGTGCAGCTTGAAGCAAATAACATCAAGGGTATTCTCTGTCAAAGAGGTTATGGACGGCGTTTTTATGTTATGGCTGAAAACGCCGTTGATAGCGGCAAAAGCCAAACCGGGGCAGTTTGTAATGCTGCAATGCGGCAAAGACAACCTGCTGCGCCGCCCTTTAAGCATTCATAATATTAATGAAAATAAAACAAACCTTGCCGTTTTATTTGCGGTTATCGGCAAGGGCACAAAATGGCTTTCACAAAGAAAACCGGGTGAAAGTATAGATATATTAGGACCACTGGGCAACGGATATAATTTATCTCCCGAAAGCCGCGAAATATTGCTGGTGGGCGGCGGCATCGGTATTGCCCCCCTGCCCTTCCTCGCTAAAATAGCCTCAGAAAACAAATGCAGTACTACAATGCTCGCAGGAGTAAAATCGACAGCCTGTGCTGACATTGAAAATAACTTACCTCATAATACTAATCTAATCTATACCAGCGAGAACGGCCTTATTGGAGTAAAAGGACTAGTTACCATCTTAATCCCAAATTATTTTGAAAAGGCAGACCAGGTTTTCGCCTGCGGACCGGCGCCGATGTACCGCTCAATGGCAAAAATGCCGCAATTGAAAGACAAGCCGGTGCAGGTTTCGCTGGAGACACGGATGGGCTGCGGCTTCGGCGCCTGTTACGGCTGCACAATCAAAACGAAACAGGGCTTAAAACAGGTATGCAAAGACGGCCCTGTATTTGAAATGAACGATGTATTATGGGATGAACTGGCTGATTTGTAACCCACCTATTGCAAATGTTCGTGGTTTTTTTGTATCTCTTCCTTTGCATGGTTTCCTGTCAGCCTCTTCACAAACCGGACGATAAACCAAACCAATACTGCCCCCGAAGCGATACTGAATAACCACAACCCTAACCCAAGTGGCGTCATCTTGCCCTTCCCCCTCTATAAGTTGCTATAATATGCATAGTATATGCCCGTGTTATGGGCTTGTCAAAAACAATTGCTATAATAATACGGAAGGTGCTTTATGATTAAAAACGATACGATAAGCCTGCAAACACAGGGCAACTGCGATATTATAGACATCACGCCGCAGGTTAATGACGTGCTGACTAAAAGCGGCGTTGAAAGCGGCACGGTAACTGTTTTTGTTACCGGCTCTACCGCCGGCATAACCACCATTGAATATGAGCCGGGGCTTGTTTCAGACCTGCGGGAAATGTGGCAAAGATTAGTGCCGGAAAAAATACCATACGGACACGACCGCGCCTGGGGAGACGGCAACGGACATTCCCACGTTCGCTCTGCCTTGCTGGGGGCATCGCTGGTTATTCCTGTCGCCAATAAAAGAATGACACTGGGAACATGGCAGCAGATAGTATTGCTGGATTTTGACAACCGCCCCCGCCAGCGGCATCTGGTTGTCCAGATATCTGGAGAGTAACTTACTGCCCGTTTATAAGTGAAAGAAACTCTGCGCGGCTGGCGGATTTTCGGCGGAAGCTTCCCCTCAAAGCCGATGTTATAACACTTGCTCCCGGCTTCTTGATCCCGCGCATCACCATGCACAGATGTTCCGCTTTGATAACCACCGCCACCCCGTCACACTTCAAGCCGTCTTTAATGGCATCTGCGATATCCGTCGCCATTCTTTCCTGTATCTGGGGACGCTTGGCGATTATTTCCACCACTCTTGCCAGCTTGCTGATGCCGACCACCCGCCCCTCTGCATTGGGAATGTAGCCGATATGCACCACGCCATAGAAAGGCAGAAAATGATGTTCGCACATTGAATAGAAGGGTATATCTTTAAGGATAACCATCTCGCGGTGACCCAGTTCGTAGTCAACATTCAACTCTTCGCGCGGGTCTTTGCCCAACCCTGCGAAAAGCTCCTCGTACATTTCTGCAACACGCCTTGGGGTATTTAGCAGCCCTTCACGCTGCGGGTCCTCGCCAATTGATTCTATAATTGCCTTCATTGAGGCTTTTATCTTTTGCTGATCAAACACTTTATAACTCCCGTGTTATTTCTTCATCTTTTCAACGCATTCAATACGGTTCAGTTTACGGGTGCAGCCACCCTGCGCATTCAGGTAAAGTTCTGCCCCAATATACATCGCCGGGCTCATCTTTTCCAGATTTAACGTGCCGTTTTCGTTAAGCATCTCTTCGCTGCAATGCACAGCCACAATTTCGCCAACCAGAAGCTGGTGGTCTCCATATAGCCTGTCGTCAATCATCTTGCATTCAAAAACAGCGTAGGCGTCTTTCATTATCGGCGCGGATGTCTTACAACCCGTTTCTTTTTCAACGCAGAAGGTCTTGAACTTGTCTATCTGCCTGCCCTTGCTGCCGCCGAACGCCGCCACTATTTCCGCCTTGTTGTCTGGCAGGAAGTTGACGGCAAATTCCTTGCTTTTAGCCGCCAGTTCATAGGTATAATGCCCCTGCGCTATGGAAACGCCGAATATCGGCGGAGTCTTTGATATAGAGGTATGCCAGGCTATGGAAGCGCCGTTTTCTTTACCGTCTGCAGCGGCGGTAACAATAACTGCTACCCTGGGATAGTGCTGGTAATATGCTCCCGTGTTTTCACTGACTGTCTTTTTCATCTTTTTCTCCTTTTTCCCTGGTGCTATTTCCAGCCCAGAGCATTTTCTATTTTGGTTATATCCGCCGGGAGTTTCATAAAAGGCTTTGCGTCCTGAATGGCGATACCGGCGTCTTTTAAACCGTTGCCTGTTAATACACAGACGATTTTTTTACCGCTTATATCCAGCCCGGCTGCGGTTTGCTTGACCAGCCCGGCGAAAGACGCCGCCGAAGCGGGCTCGCAAAAAATGCCCTCTTTAGAAGCCAATTTATGATAAGCAGCCATAATCTCTTCATCTGTAACCATATCTATAATACCGCCGGATTCTTCGCGCGCGGCGGTGGCTTTTTCCCAGCTTGCCGGATTGCCGATTCTGATGGCAGTGGCAATTGTTTCCGGCTTTTCAACAATATGACCGCGCACGATGGGGGCAGCGCCTTCCGCCTGAAAACCCATCATCTTCGGCTTTTTGGTAGATTTGCCCATCTTTTGGTATTCGCAATAACCCTTCCAGTAGGCGGTGATGTTACCGGCGTTGCCTACCGGTATAAAGTGATAATCCGGAGCGTCTCCCAGTATATCTATAATTTCAAAAGCGGCTGTCTTCTGCCCCTCTATGCGATTGGGATTGACAGAATTTACCAGCGTTACCGGGTGCTTCTGCGTAAGCTGCCGCACTATAGTCAACGCTTGGTCAAAATTGCCGTCTATGGCGATAATCCTTGCCCCGTGAACGATAGCCTGCGCCAGTTTGCCGGGGGCAATTTTGCCTTCCGGTATTATTATTATGCAATCCAGGCACGCGCCGGCGGAATAAGCCGCCGCAGATGCGCTGGTGTTGCCGGTGGAGGCGCATATTACGGCTTTGCTGCCTTCTTCCAATGCCTTGGCAATGGCAACCACCATTCCCCTGTCCTTGAAAGAGCCGGTTGGATTGCAGCCTTCCAGTTTGAAATATAATTCCCCGCAGCCAATCTCTTTTTCCAGCCGTCTTGACCTTACCAGCGGCGTTTCGCCCTCTCCCAATGAAAACATCGGCGTTTCTACCGTTAGCGGCAGCAATTTTTTATATCTGAATAAAACGCCCTGCTTATTCATAACCATATCTAATCCTCTACTCTTATGAAGTTGCTTATTTCTTTAACCGCTTCCAACTTGTCCAGTTCGGCTATTGCATGCCGGAAGCCCTTCTCCTGCGAAGGGTGAGTCATAATAACAATTTCAGCCGTGCCGCTGGCTTCATCAGCTTCCTTCTGGATTGCCGAAGCAATGCTTATTTTATTATCTCCCAGCACACGGGCAATATTTGCCAGCACACCGGCGTTATCTGTGATATTCATGCGTATGAAGTAGCGGCTCATTATATCCGGCATCGGCTTGACGCACTTGCCAGGCTTAATCTGCGGCACAAAACGGCAGGCAGCCCCCACTTTTATATCCTGCGCCACCCTTAT
Organism: Dehalococcoidales bacterium; assembly: GCA_963674855.2. Taxonomy (GTDB): domain Bacteria; phylum Chloroflexota; class Dehalococcoidia; order Dehalococcoidales. Next base: position 413,182 of record CAXXST010000001.1, on the reverse strand, counting down.
CACATCCGCCATAACCGCGCTGCTGGTAGGCAACGCCCCTGCGCCTTCCCCGATGAAAGTTACCTCACCGACAAGGTCTCCCTCTACCAGCACGGCATTATAGACGCCGTAAACTTTTGCCAGAAAATCCTCTTCAGGGACCAGAACGGGATGAACGCGCGCTTCAATATCACTGTCTCCCTGCTTGGCTATCGCCAGCAGCTTTATTTCAAAGCCCATTTCCCTGGCGTAGCGAAAATCACGGCTGGAAATACGGCTTATGCCTTCGCAGTATATTTCCTCCGGTTGTATGCGGCTCTGGAAAGCCAGGGATGCCATTATCGCCAGCTTGTACCTGGAATCAAAGCCTTCAACATCGTTTTTGGGGTTTGCCTCTGCGTAGCCAAGTTTCTGCGCCTGCGCAAGGACTTTATCAAAATCAATGCCCTCTTTTGACATCCGTGAAAGGATATAGTTTGTTGTGCCATTTATTATGGCATATATTCCTTTTATTTCATTAGCCGCCAAATCACGCTGAAGGGGCATGATAAGCGGTATGCCGCCGCCGACAGCGGCTTCATAGTTCAGGCTGACGTTATGCTCTTTAGCTATTGCCGAAAGCTCTGCGCCGCGCTTGGCGATTACCTCTTTGTTTGAAGTGACCACGTGCTTTCCGGCTGAAAGCGCCCGTGAAAGATATTCAAACGCCGGCTGCTCACCGCCGATGGCTTCAATAATTATATCTACATCCGGGGTATTGAAGAAATCATCTTCATCTGTTGTCAGCAGTTCCCGTTTTATATTTCTGATGTTCGGCTTGTCTAAATCCTGCTCTATGACCTTGATTTTTTTCAAAATTATGCCGCCGTCTTCCCTGTTCAGCAGGACTTTGGCTACCTGTCCGCCGATTACCCCCAGCCCCATCAAACCTACCCCGATACTGTTTTTTTTCATTTCAGCACCCCGCATCCTCTTTTATTCGTTTTTATTGCTCACTAACCTTATCTACGGCAAACTGTTTTTTTGTCTCATCAATATAGCTTAATATTTCATTTTCAGGGTCTTCCCATATCTGTGTCAGCCATTCTTCCAGCATCTGATTGGCTATTCTGCCACGGTCGTCTTCAGAAATTTCCCTGTATTCTTCTCCCAGCACCTTGAACAGCCAGTAGCCGCCGATAGTCTCTCTGGATTCATCTTTTACCGGCTGGCTGATGGTATTCAATCCGGTTTCCTGGTCAAAAGCAAAGCTGTCCAGCACCCCGCCTAAATCCCCTTCTGCTATCCATCCTAAATCAGCTCCATCTTCCTCTGACCATACCTGGGAAAACTCCTCAGCTAACACATCAAAATCTTCGCCCTCGTCCAGTCTTTCTTTTACCGCAAGCGCCTCTTCTTCGCTGCCAAGCAGTATCGCCTTGGTATGGGCTTCCCCACTTTCTTCATCCCTTTCCAGCACCATTGCCAGCCAGTAGCCCGTATCCTTGGTCTTTTCGGTATCTTCTATCGGCAGGCTCAAGGTTCCTACCGCATAACCATCTATAAAACCCTCCAGCACGCTTGTGCCAAGCAAGCTGTCTATAACCCCTTCCGGCTTCCAGTCCAGATCCCCGCTTTCCTGTTTGGTGTATGCTTCCAGCGACATTTCGGCGGCAATCTCGCCAAATTCCTCGCCGCCAAGTATCCTTTGCCGCACCTCTTCCGCCTGGCTCTGGCTCTCCAGGAATATAGCCATAACATGTTTCTGGTCAGCAGATACCTCTATCTGCGGGTCAAAATACTCTTCTTTCATTTTTTCAAGCAGCAATTGAGACATGATTATATCACGCGTTACCTGGGTATCGGGAAGTTCGCTGTCTTTCAATTCCTCTTTGATTTCATCCTCACTGACAACTATACCCAATTCGGCGGCTTCCTGTTCCATAAGCTCGTTATATTGTATGGACTGTATCACAACATCGGCATAATACCCTGCCAGATAATAGTATTCCCCCGTATAATAGCTCAGGTAATCTATATAGTAGCCCATATTGAATGTTTCCCCATTCACTTCTATGGCTGTCTCTTTCAGGGGTTTCTTTTCGTTAACATAGCAATCATTCAAGCCAAGTATTACCAGAACCAGGGCAATAAGTATAAAAGCGATACCAACGCCGAATATAATACGCTGACGGCGTTTCTGTTTCTGCCAGCTTGAAAGCTGGCGTTTGGTGGGTTTGTGCTTCGGTCTTTCTATCTTTTTATTTTTTTTAGCCACATCAACTCCCGGTTATTGTTTATTATCCCGTGTTCTCTGTTTTCAGGGTGGTTTTTATAAATACGGCCGTTCTATTCACCAGTCCGCGGCTTTATAAAATTCTTTTCCAGCAGGTCAACCATGCCTTTGGCATCGCCCGTAGAGAAATGCCGTATTTCTTCCCCGATAGCCTCATCGCTGGCGATTGCAATCAGGTTTTTAATATCTTTTAACGGCTCTTTGCCGCCATAACGGATTTCTATTTTGGGCATATCAGATTGTTTGAAGCCCTCGGTTAAAATAATATCGTAATCTTCACCAAGGAGAGGGGCTATTTCAACCAGCTTCACCTGCGGTGTAACGGGCTTTATCAGGACGGCTTCCTGCGGTGTGACAACCATTGTAACTTCACTGCCCGCCTTAAGATGACGCTCACTGTCTTTACCCGGCTCAAAGTGTATTTCCTGGGCATGCTTGATGGTAGCAACCCGGTAACCTCTTCTTTTTACCTCGGCAACCAGCTTCTCCATCAGGGTTGTTTTACCTGAGTTGGTTCGCCCGACAATTGAAACGATGGGTGGCATTCCTTTGCTTCTTTCCCTTAATATACCGGATTTATTATAAGCGACAATCTGCCTCTAGTGCAATTTTCAAATCTTTTCAAATCAAGCCATATGTTATATACTGTTTTTTTACCTGATAGCGTTTACACTTTTATAGTAAAGTTTGGATAAGAGGATATAATGAAAGCAGTCATTCTGGTAGGTGGCTTCGGCACCAGGCTGAGACCGCTGTCTATAAATACCCCCAAGGCTATGATGCCGGTTATTAACACCCCTTTTCTGGAATATGTTATCCGCCGCCTTGTGCAGCATAACATCCGCCAGATAGTGCTGGCGATAAGCCACCTTGCAGAGCCGATTGAAGGTTATCTTGGTGACGGCAGCCGCTTTGGCGTTAACCTTACCTATACCATAGAGGACAACGCCCTGGGCACCGCCGGCGCGGTTAAAAACGCCGAAGACCATCTGGACGAAGCCTTTTTTATCCTCAACGGGGACATCTTCACAGACCTTGATTTAACCGCTATGATGACCTTCCACGTCCAGAGAAAGGCAATGGTTACTATTGCCCTCACCCCGGTAGATGATCCCACCCACTACGGGCTTATAGAAACCGATACCAGAAACAGAATATCTCACTTCATAGAGAAACCCAGCTGGGACCAGGTTACCACCAATATGATAAACGCAGGTACTTATATCCTGCAGCCGGAAGTGCTGGCTGAAATCCCCCCGCAGGAGAAATACAGCTTTGAACGCCAGGTATTCCCGTCGCTGCTGGAACGGGGAGAACCTATATTCGCCTATCCTTCATCCCATTACTGGATTGATATCGGCACACCGCGCAAATACCAGCAGCTTAACCGTGACCTTCTCAACGGCGAAAGCAACCAGTACTCCTACAAGCCGTATGGCAGCCGTCCCGGGGCTGATATAATCCAGCCGCTGGTAGTCGGCGATAATTGTAATATAGGCGATAAAACCAAGCTGACCGGACCGCTGGTTATCGGCGCCGGCAGCAACATAGCCCCCGGCGCCATCATAGAGGATTGCGTTATCTGGGATAATGTAAAAATAGACGCCGGGGCGGTTGTAAAACATTCTATAATCGCCGATAACTGCCATATAGGCAGCGGCTGCATCATCGGCAACTCTGTAATCGCCGATAACGTAACCGTAGCCGAAGGTTACCAGCTTGAACCGGGCAGCCATATTGCGCCGGACAGCAAACTCGGCTAGCGGCTGTAGCCGCCATCGTTTGAGCCTCCTTTTTTTCTGTGTTACAATTTCATTATGTTAAAACGTCTTGAAAAAATAGAAGAACGCTACCTGGAGCTAGAGCAGCAGATGGCTTCGCCAGAGGTTGCCACAAACCTCAAGAAACTGCAGGAACTGGCGCAGGAAAGAGCCGGGCTGGAAAATCTGGTCAGCCTTTACCGCCGCTATAAAGAAGCAGCCGCCACGCTTGAAACAACCCGTCCCATGCTGAATGATGAAACAGACGAAGAGATGGCGGCAATGGTGAAGCAGGAAATAGAAAGCCTTGAACTGCAATTGGAAAACCTGCTGCAGGAGATTAAGATCTCCCTGCTGCCTAAAGACGCCAATGATGACAGGGATATCATCATGGAGATAAGAGCCGGCACCGGCGGCGAGGAAGCCGGGCTTTTTGCCGCAGACCTCTTCCGTATGTACAGCCACTATGCCAGCTTAAGCGTTGGAAAACAGAGATTATAGATGTTAACGAAACCGCCATCGGCGGTATTAAAGAAATAATCCTGGAGATCAGGGGCAAGGGGGCTTTCAGCCGCCTGAAATACGAAAGGGGCGTCCACCGCGTGCAGCGCGTGCCGACCACCGAATCCAGCGGCAGAATCCACACCTCTACCGCCACCGTTGCCGTGCTGCCCGTTGCCAAAGAAGTGGAAGTGGATGTCAATCAAAGTGACCTGCGTATTGATATCTTCCACAGCGGCGGCGCCGGCGGGCAGAACGTCAACAAGGTAGCCACCGCCGTGCGCATAACCCATCTGCCCAGCGGCATTGTCGCCGTCTGTCAGGATGAGCGTTCACAGCTAAGAAACAAAAACAAGGCAATGGAAGTGCTGTGCGCCCGTTTGCTGGATATAGAACAGCGCAAGCAATCCGGCGATATAACCGCCCAGCGCCGTTCCCAGGTGGGCAGCGGAGAGCGCGCCGAAAAGATAAGGACCTACAACTTCCCTCAGGACCGTATTACAGACCATCGCGGCAGTTTGTCTTTCAGCAATATGCCCAAAATCCTGGAGGGAGAGCTGGATAACATGATAGATGCCATCGCCACCGGCGAACAGGCAAGGCAAATTGAGGACAGCCTGAATGATAATTAGAGAGTCTCTCTCCCGTTCCCGAAAACTGCTGGCGGCTAACGATATTGAGGACGCTGCCCTTGAAGGAGAGCTGTTATTACGCAACGCCCTTGATTTAAACCGTGTGCAGCTTTACCAGAGCCTTGATAATGAACTAAAGGCGCAACAGCAACAGGCTTTGGACCGCCTGATTGAACGCCGCCTTAAAGGCGAGCCGCTGGCTTATATTAATAAAACCCGTGAGTTCTACGGACAGGATTTTTATGTCAACCGTGATGTCCTCATCCCCCGCCCCGAAACCGAACATCTGGTAGAAAAAATTATAGAGCTTGCCGGCAGGCACAAAGCCCCCGTAATTGCCGATATCGGCACCGGCGGCGGCGCTATTGCCGTCAGCTTGGCGCTTAACCTGCCGCAGGCAGAGATTTACGCCACTGACATCTCGCCCACCGCTTTAAAAGTAGCCGGAATGAACTGCCGTAAACACAAGGTAGGCAACAGGATAAAACTGCTTCGTGGGGATTTGCTGGAGCCTTTGCCGCAGGCGGTTGATTTTATCGCCGCCAACCTGCCCTATGTCAGGCAGACGGATATATATCCTAACTGCTTTGAGCCGCTTCTGGCGCTGGACGGCGGCACGGACGGGCTTGACCAGATTAGCAGGCTTTGCCGTCAGGCAAAGGATAAACTGCTGCCGGGGGGCTGCCTGCTGCTTGAAATCGGTCAGGGGCAAAAAGACGCCGTTACATCCATTTTAAACAATATTTTCCCTGAAGCCAATATAGAAATAACCCGGGACTTAAGCGGTATTGCCCGCGTGGTAAGTTTGTCTTTGCCATCCTGAATATATGTCTCAAGGAGGCAATTATGAAACGCTATAAGGATTTCGCGCTGCTGGCTGTTATTATGATAGCCATATCAGTGCTGACCTATTTCCTGCATTACCTCATCTTTAAAGACCCGCACCATATCTTTATCTTTCTGGTGGGCGATATCGCCTTTGTTTTCCTGGAGGTTTTTCTGGTGGTGATGGTTCTGGAGCGCATTATCGCCCGGCGTGAAAAGAAAAAGGTTATAGACAAGCTGAATATGATTTCCGGCACCTTTTTCAGCGAAGCCGGTAACAACCTGCTGGAAATACTTATCGGCTGCTTTGACAACCGCGAAGAAATCTGCCCCTGCCTGAATATCCGTGAAAACTGGAGCAGCGCCGATTTCAGGAAAGCCCGCTTGTTTATAGATAAACTGGAACAGAAGCCTAATTGCGGCAACATAGACCTGGACGCGCTTAAAGCTTTCCTGCTTGAAAAACGTTCTTTTTTGCTGAGCCTGCTGCAAAATCCAAACATACTGGAGCATGAACGCGGCTCTGACCTTCTCTGGGCAATAATGCACCTGACAGAGGAGCTTGAAGCCAGGGATAAGCTGGACAGCCTACCGGATAAAGACATTGAGTATATTTCAGATGTCATCCAGCGCGTTTACCGCCTGCTGGCTGCCGAGTGGATTATCTACCTTGAATACCTTAAGTCAGATTACCCTTATCTCTTTTCGCTGATTGCCCGCACCCACCCTTTCAAGGAGCAGCGCTCGGCAGTGATTACTTAAATATTTTGCAGTTAAATCAAAGCTATCGGTTTGACACTTCAAAGCGTCAAATGTTAAAGTCTATGTCTGTTTCCCAGTCCCATCTTTAAACATAAATCCTGGAGGAATAATGAATATAATTGTCTGCGTCAAGCAGGTTGTTGACCCCGAAGCCCCTCCTTCAAGCTTCAAGATAAACGCCGAAAGCAATAAAGCCGTGTTGCCGGCAGATATCCCGCCGGTGCTGGACCCTTACAGCGAATATGCGTTAGAGGCAGCGCTGAAGCTGAAAGACGCTTGCGGCGGCAGCGTAACCGCCATAAGCCTTGGAGAAAATCTTTTAAGAGAAGTTATCAAGAAGCCGCTTTCAATGGGGGCAGACGAGCTTATTCTGCTGGAAGATGAAGCCTTCACCGATGGCGACAGCTTCTCTACGGCTTATGCACTGTCTATGGCTATCAAGAAAATCGGCAGCTATGACCTTATACTCTGCGGCAGGCAGTCCGCAGACTGGGACGCCGGACAGGTGGGCAGCGGTATCGCTTCAATGCTTGATATACCGGCTATAACCCTTGCCCGCAAGATAGAAATCTCTGATAACGCAGTGAAAGTGGAAAGATTAACCGATGAAGGTTATGAAGTCATTGAAACGCCGTTGCCGGCGGTCATCAGTGTCAGCAACGAAATCGGCGAGCCGCGCTATCCAACCGTTCGCGGTATTATGGCAGCTAAAAGGAAAGAGCCAACCGTCTGGAATCCGGTTGATATCGGTGTTGAGCCTTCTTGTGTTGGCGCCGCCGGAAGCCGCAGCCGCCTGGTTAAACTGTTTCAGCCTGTGCATGACGGCAAATGCGAATTCATAGAAGCCGATTCCCCGGAAGAAGCGGCGGTTAGCCTTGCCGACAGGTTAAAACAGGAAAAACTGATTTAAAAAACGACATGGAGTTATAAATTGTCCGATTACAAAGATATAGTTATAGTTGCAGAGGTTAAAAACGGCAGCCTGTCAGCCGCCGCCCATGAGCTTCTTTCCTGCGGGCGCGGGCTGGCTGACGATTTACAGGAAGAACTTTGCGCCATCATAGCCGGTAAAGATATAACCGGGCTGGCGCAAGACGTCATCGCCGCCGGAGCCGACAAGGTTTATGTTATGGAATCCCCCCTGCTTGAACATTACCAGACAGACGCTTATGTTAAGGCTTTGAGCCAGGCGATAGAAGAGATTAAACCGAATATCCTGCTGATAAGCCAGACCGCTGAAGGGCGGGGCCTTGCCCCCGCGCTGGCTTTCAAAATGGGAACCGCCGTTACGACAGATTGCGTAGAGCTGGCAATTGACCCGGATTCCAGAAAACTGCTGCAAACCCGCCCGGTTTACGGCAGCAACGCCATGGCTGTTTTCACCACTGATTGTCATCCGCAGATAGCCGCTGTCCGCCCCAAGGTCTATTCACCGCTTGAGGCGGATGATTCAAGGCAGGGTGAGGTTATAAACATAGAAGCCGGTTTGCAGGAATGCGATATCAGGACAAAGATAATTGAACAGGTTCCACAGGCGCGGGAAGGTGTCCGGCTGGAAGACGCGGAAACAGTTGTCGCCGGCGGACGGGGTATCGGCAGCGCCGAAGACTTCAAACAGCTTGAGGAGCTTGCCGCCCTGCTTAATGGTGCTGTAGGCGCTACCCGCCCCCCCTGTGATAACGGCTGGGTGGCAGATTCCGCCCAGATAGGGTTAACCGGCAAGATTATTGCCCCGGAGATTTATCTGGCGGTTGCCCTTTCCGGCTCCAGCCAGCACATAAGCGGTTGCAGCGGGGCTAAAAACATAATCGCCATCAACAAAGACGCTGAAGCAAATATCTTCAACTTTGCCCGTTTCGGCATCATTGGAGACTGGAAAAAGATTATACCGCCTTTTAATGCCAGGATAAAAGAACTGCTGGACTAGCTTTTTTCAGCTTCTTTCTCTGCCTGATAATCAGCGATAATCTTCTGGCTTATATGCGCCGGTACTTCCTCGTAGTGGCTGGCTTCCATGCTGAAGGTGCCTTTTCCCTGCGTTATTGATTTCAAGTCTATGGCATAGCGCAGCACCTCTGCCAGCGGCGCCTGTGCTTCTATTATATTATTGCCGCCGGATGGGTCCATCCCCTGCACCCGCGCTCGCTTGGTGTTAAGGTCACTTATTATATCGCCGGTGAAATCGTTAGGGACAATTATTTTCATGTTCATTATAGGCTCCATCAGGATTGGCTGCCCCTCTATCATTCCCCGCCGGAACGCTCCTGCCCCTGCAATCTTGAAACAGATTTCAGAAGAATCCACCGGATGGAAGCTGCCGTCATAGACATTGGCTTTTATGTCTATCACCGGAAAGCCCGCCAGCGCCCCCTCTTTAAGGGCCTCGTTGACGCCCTTTTCCACCGCCGGTATATAGTTTTTTGGAATAGAGCCACCGACTACGGTGCTGACAAACTCGTTGCCTGCATCTTTTGACTGTGGCGTAAGCTCCAGCCTTACATGCCCGTACTGCCCGTGTCCGCCAGACTGCTTCTTATGCTTGTATTCGGCTTTGGCAGGCTGGGTTATGGTTTCTTTATACGGCACTTTGGGCGTCGTCAGCTCCACGCCGACACCGAACTTGCGCTGCATTTTTTCAGCGGCAACATCAAGCTGTGTGTCGCCCATTCCGGATAGTATTGTTTCATGGGTATCCGTATCCCGGTGCATATGCAGCGTCGGGTCTTCTTCCGTCATTCGTGTCAATGCTGAACCCAGTTTATCCAGGTCTGCTTTTGTCTTGGGATGTACCGCCACGCTGTAAACCGGCTCCGGATATGTCGCCGGCTCTATCTTGACCTGCTTCTCCTGATTGCCCAGTGTGTCGCCGGTTGCGGTTATAGACAGCTTGGCCACCGCGCCGATATCCCCCGCGCCGATTTTCTCTGCCGGTTCCTGGTTCTTTCCTTTTATCAGGAAAAGCTGACCGATTCTTTCTTCGCTGTTCTGGTTTACGTTCCATATATGCGAATTGCTGTCCATACTGCCTGAAAAAACCCTGAAATAGGTAAGTTTGCCGACATACGGGTCAGCAGTGGTCTTGAAAACCAGCGCCGCCAGCGGGGATTCCGGGCTGGCTTCCACATCTTTTATCTTTGAATCTTCGGTGATTATTATCTTTGCTTCTCCAGGTGAAGGCATATAACTGCAAACGGCGTCCATCAGATTGGCAACAGCTACATTCTGCAATGCCGATCCGGCAAGCACAGGCACGATTTTGCCGTCTTTTACAGCCTTTTTAAGCCCGTTTACAAGCTCTTCCGGGCTTATTTCCTCACCGCCCAGAAATTTCTCTATAAGAATATCGTCAACTTCGGCGATGGTTTCTATCATCTTTTCCCGCATGCCATCCGCCTGTTCTTTAACATCTGCCGGTATATCGGCGGCAACGGCTTTTTCGCCCTCGTAATATTTCATTGAAAGCAAATCCACAACACCCTTGAAGCTTTCGTGGGCGCCAACGGGCAGTTGCAACGGCAGGCATTTGCCGCCAAAGGTTGCCTGAAGCTGTTCCACGCTTTTCTGGAAGTTGGCGTTTTCTCGGTCCATCTTGTTTATATATAAAATACGCGTCAGCCCGGCTTCTTCGCAGTATGCCCACGCCTGCTCAGCGCCGACTTCTATAGCAGATGCCGCCGAAACCACGATAACGGCAGCCTCACAAACCCTGATAGCCGCCCGGACCTCACCGGCAAAATCAGCGTAACCCGGCGTATCTATGATATTTATCTTCTTTTCCTGCCAATTACAAGGCAGCAGCGTCAGGTTGATGCTTATCTTGCGCTTTACTTCATCCGGGTCATAATCAGAGGTGGTGCTGCCGGCATCAACCTTGCCCAAACGGCTGATTTCACCGGCGGTGAACATCATAGCCTCTGATAGTGTCGTTTTGCCGGCGCCGCTGTGGGCAAGCAAGACTACATTGCGAATATCCTCTGGCTGGAAATGTTTCATCTAATCACCTGCTTTACTTATTTGGACTATTATAGTTACATTCGCCGAAGTCGGCAAGTTAATTGCTGTATTCAGCCGTTTATTCAGTAGCCCAAGCATCCTCGCCGATGAGGGAAACAAAGCGGCAACCACCTAAATCCTGAATCAGGTTGCCTTCCTTTTGTTTCGTTATGCGGTAGAGCTTCTGTTCATAACGCGAGCCGACAGGTATCACCATCCGCCCGCCTGTTTTTAGCTGCGCCAGCAGGCTATCCGGTATCTGCGGCGCCCCGGCGGTAACTAATATGGCATCGTAGGGGGCTTCCGGCTGCCAGCCCAATTCCGGCTCTGCAAGCCGCACTTTTACATTGCTATAGCCCAGCCTTTGCAGAAGGTTCTTGGCTTTTTCCGCCAGTTCCGGCAGGCGTTCCACGCTGATTACCAGCCTCGCCGTCTCTGCCAGTATAGCCGCCTGATAGCCGCTGCCGGTGCCTATTTCCAGCACTTTTTCGCTGCCGTTAAGCTCCAGCGCAGAGGTCATCATGGCGATAATAAGAGGTTGTGAAATAGTCTGTCCGTAGCCTATATGTAGTGGACGGTTTTCATATGCCAGCCGTTTTTCATCCTGCGGCACGAAAAGTTCACGCGGGACGCGGGACATAGCCGAAAGCACACACTCATCGCTGATTTCAGATCTCAGGCGCTGTATTAATGTGGCTCTGGCAGCCTCATAATCCATGCTTACCAGCCTGTAGAGAGGTTTTTAGCCCAGCACGATAACCAGTATTACAAGCGCCGCCAGCATAACTGCCGCCAGTATGCCGATGCGTTTTAACTCACCTGCCAGTTCCGGCGTTCTTGCCGTTGCCGCCGTTACCTGGGCTATGGCTGTTCTTGCCTCAACCGCAACCGGCGCGGCAGCCGCTTCTTCTTCAACCGAAGGCGCCGCTGCCTGCCGGGAAACTGCTGTCACGGGGCTTGCCTTACCTTTTTTCTTCTTACTCTGCAGCGGCTGGTATTTGCCTTTTCGTTTTTTGGACATTCAAAGCCTCTCTATATTGTATCTATTCCGGTTGTTTCGCCCTTGGGTGGGCTTTATCATAGGTGCGGCGGATATGTTCTGAACTCAGATGGGTATAAATCTGGGTGGTAGATATATTGGCATGCCCCAACATCTCCTGAACAGACCGCAGGTCCGCGCCGCCGCTGAGCATATGGGTGGCAAAGCTGTGCCGCAGGGTATGCGGTGTAATCTGCTTGCCCAGACCGGCTGATTTAGCGTAAGCCTTTAATATCTGCCACAATCCCTGCCGTGTCAGCCTTTCGCCACGCTGGTTAACAAAAAGAGCTTGCTCGGTATCATTATGCACCAGGCGCGGGCGCGCCTGTTTTACATATTCCTCTACTACTTTGGCTGCCTGCGGATATACCGGCACCAGCCTTTCTTTATTTCCCTTGCCGAAACAGCGCACGGTGCATTCGCTTGTATTAACATCGTTAACATTAAGCGAAACCAATTCGCTGGCTCGCATTCCGCTGGCATACAGTAATTCCAGCATCGCGCGGTCACGTTTTGCTTCGGTTGCCTCAGTCTTCGCCGGCTGCTCCATCAACTGGCGTACCTGGGCTATTGAAATTGCGTCCGGCAGGGATTTACCGACCTTGGGCGAGGTTATATTCTCCATCGGGTTTTTCTTTATCTTGCCTTCAGCCATCATAAAAGCAAAGAAAGACTTGGCAGCCGCCACCTTGCGCGCCAGTGTTGTATTAGCGTAATTTCTTTCTTTCAAATCAAGCATGTAAGCCAGCATATCCTGCCGGCTGAAGCTGTCCCATGAGGGCATAACACTGCGCTTGCCCATCTCTCTTTCGGCAAATTCAGCCATAGCGAAAAGGTCGTTACGATATGCGTCTATGGTATTTTTTGAAAAACCCTTTTCAACAGTAAGATAGTTCAAAAAGCTTTCTATCTCTTCTTTCATATCAAGCCTCCCTGCCAGCGGGTAATTTGCCTTTATTTTAACATAACTAAATAAGAATAATAAACCCGCCTCAATATAGTTATTTAGTTATATTGACTAGCAGGATAGATATATATATCATATGTCTCAAGGGTTGAAGCAACAGATGGAGGGGAATAAATGACAGACCAAAGCGTTGATACAAAATCACCATACGAAAATGCCAAGATATTAACCAAGCCGCTGCCCCAGATACTGGACGAGATGGAGGCGAACATCGCCGCCGCCGCCGAAGCCGCACGTCAGGCAGAGGCATCTGCAAAAATGTCCGGCTCTGCCGCCAAAGCGGCTACCGGCGCTGCCGACGAAGCCAGCAAGCGGGCTATAGAAGCCAAAAAAGCCGGTGAAAAAGCCGCCGAAGAAGCCACCCGCGCCGCCTCTGCCGCCGCCGCCAAGGCAGAGACTACCGCCAAAGCCGCCACCGACGCTTCTGAAAAAGCCGCTGCCAAAGCCGAGGAAGCCGACAGGCAGGCAAAGCAGGCGATTGAAGTCTTCAAGCAGCTTTCAGATGAAGCCAGCCAGAAAGCCGATGAAGTGCGCCAGGCGGGAGAGCTTGCCGCTGATAAAGCAGCCAAAGCTGCCGCCGAGATTGCTTCTCTGGCTTCGTTTTCAGTAGCGGCGATAAAAGAAACAACCGAAGCCGCCATGAAGATGCTTATTAAAATGCAGGCAAAGGCAGAGGAAACCGGCAAGCATATAAAAACACTTAATGATAGCGCCAAGAAAGACTAATCGCCAGTCGTATTACGGCTGCAAGTCCGCCTTTTATTCGCCGCCGGAATCCGGTATATTGGTTGGCCTTTCGTCGTGGCAGTCACATTCGCAATTGCAGTTGTCATCTTCGGCGCAGGATTTGCAACAATAGGTAATGCCGTCCTTCTGGTAGCCTTCGCCGCTTATTTCGCAATTACATTTAGGGCATTTATCCGCCATCTTCAGCCTCCTTACAGATTAAATTGAATGGGTGTTTACCCATTATATATTAAACCTTTACGGCTATTATACTGGCTAAAGCATGCCCCGGTTTTAAAATACCCTCACGGTAGCGCAGGCAGCGGAAATCCCGGAACATTTCCAGCAATTCATTATGCTTTAGAAGGTGCTGCGGATTCTTGGGCTTGCCCCACTGCTTCTGGTCTGTTATATAGGTTTCATAAAGCACCACTCCACCCTCTTTCAATGCGTCTTTAATCCGGGGTATAAGCGGGCGGTGCAGGTAGTTCACGCAGATTATGGCGTCGTATTTGTTTTCTTCTATACGGTAGCTGTCTTCAAGATCTGCGATACGGGCGCTTATGACCACGCCCTTTTTTTGCGCCAGTGCCTGCGCGCTGGCTACACGCTCTTCGGATATATCGATGCCTTCTGTTTCAAAGCCCGCCTGCGCCAGATAGACCGTATTGCGCCCGTTACCCATCGCCACATCCAGCGCTTTGCCCTTGGGCAAAAGCCCTATATTATCAACTAAAAAACTGGCTACTCCGTCTTTATTTTTCATATATCCCATCTAATATACTCCATTCTTACACTATCACCTGCCGCCGTTATTTGCAATGCTTTGCCGCCTATATCGCCTATGTTAAAATATACCTGAGAATTAGTGATATGTCAGTAAATACACTCCTTGAAAGAGTTCGGCAGTTTCCATCTAATCCCGGTGTTTACCTTATGAAAGACGCGCGGGGAACTATTATTTATGTCGGCAAGGCTTCCAGCCTAAAAAACCGCGTGCGTTCCTATTTCGGCAAGGGCAGTAATCTTGACCCCAAGACGCAGCATATGGTTGCCAAAATCTCTGATATTGAATTTTTCGTAACCGGCTCAGAGGAAGAAGCCCTTATTCTGGAACTTAACCTTATCAAGAGGCACGCGCCGTATTATAATGTCCGCCTTAAGGATGACAAGAGTTTTCCATATCTGAAAATAGACCTGAACGAAGATTTTCCACGCGTGCAGATTGCCCGCCGCACCGAAACCGATGGCGGCAGGTATTTTGGACCCTACGCCGGCACAAAATCCATCCGGCGGGCGTTAAAGGCAGTCAAGAAGATTTTTCCCTTCCGCCCCTGCTCCAGGAACCTCTCCCGCCCCCTTTCACGCCCCTGCCTTGAATATGATTTGCACAACTGCCCCGCCCCCTGCACAGGCAAAATCAGCAAACAGGAATATGCCGCTATTATAAAGCAGCTTATATTGTTTCTGGAGGGCAGGCAGGAAAATATCATCAAACAGCTTGAAAAAGATATGAAGCAAGCGGTTAAAGCGCTGGATTATGAAAACGCGGCTGTTATCAGGGACCGCATACAGGCGGTTAAAGAGGTTGTTAAATGGCAGCAAATGGCAACCAAAGCACGGGGGGAACAGGACGTTATCGCCTTTTCAAGAGATAAAGACCAAGCATACGTGCAGGTCTTTTTCGTGCGCGGCGGCAAGCTTATAGGAAGGGAGGGTTTTACGCTTAACGGCGTGCGTGAAACGCCCGACAAGCAGGTCATGACCGGCTTCGTAAAGCAGTTTTATAATTCGGCAAGCTATATTCCGCCACTGGTGCTGTTGCAGCATCCGGTTGAAGATAAAGACATTATTGAAAGCTGGCTGGCGGGCAAAAGGGGCAGCAGTGTTCAACTCCGCGTGCCGTACAGGGGCGCTAAAAAACAGCTTATGGCAACAGTGATTGAAAACGCAGCCATCGGGCTGAAACAGCTTAAGATAAAACAGCTTTCTTCACCGGTAACACTGGAAGCCGCCCTTGAGGAATTACAGCAAAAACTTAACCTGCCCAATCCTCCGGTAAGGATGGAAGGTTATGACATTTCCAATATTCAGGGCAAGGACGCCGTCGGCAGTATGGTTGTTTTTGAAAAAGGCAAAGCGAAAACAGCGCACTACCGCCGTTTCAAGATTAAAACCGTGCCGTATGCTGATGATTATGCTATGCTGCGAGAGGTTATCCGGCGGCGTTTCGGCACAAGCGGCAAAACGGCGGCTGGCGGAAGCTGGGCGGTAATGCCAAACCTGATGCTGATAGACGGCGGCAAGGGACAGCTTAATTCTGTTACTAAAGCGATGAATGAAATAAAGGTTAAAGACGTGCCTGTTTTAGGTCTTGCCAAGGAAAACGAAGAGATTTTTCTGCCTGGCAGAGCCAGACCGATAGTGCTGCCCCCAACCTCCCCCGCTTTGCAATTACTGCAACGGGTAAGGGATGAGGCACACCGTTTCGCCGTCAGCTATCACCACCGCCTGCACACCAGAAAAACAATCGCTTCCGCACTGGATTCCGTGCCGGGAATCGGCCCGCAGAAGCGCAAAAACCTGCTGCGGCAGTTTGGCTCTGTCGCCGGAATCAAAGAGGCTTCCGAAGAGGAGCTTGCCGCCGCCAAAGGTATGAATGAAAATCTTGCCCGAAAAATAAAGGAGTATTTGTAGTATGCCGGCTAACCTGCCACCACAATATTTCAGAGCTGAAAAAATCTTCCGCGAGGCTAAAAATCCGCAGGAAAAGATAGCCGCCCTGGAAGATATGCTGGCTATAATGCCCAAGCACAAGGGCACAGACCACCTGCGCGCCGAACTGCGAAGCCGTATCGCCAAAATCAGCCAGCAGGCAGGCAAAAAGTCCGGCGGGGCGCGGGCTTCCATGATGATAGATAAGGAAGGCGCGGGGCAGGTAGCTGTTATCGGTTTGCCTAATTCGGGCAAGTCTCAACTCGTCGCCAACATCACAAATGCCGCCCCCGTTGTCGCCGAATATCCGCTGACAACCCACAGCGCCCTGCCCGGTATGATGGATTTCAAGAACGTCAAAATACAACTTATAGACACCCCTCCCCTTGCGCCGCAAACAATTCAATGGTGGCTGCCGCCAATGATAAGGCAGGCAGACGCCCTGCTGATTATAATAGACCTTAGCTGCGACCCCCTTTTGCAAATGCAGGAAATTAAAGAGCAGCTTGCCAAAATGAGGATACTCATCGGCAATTCAGATGCCGCCCCGGATGATGAAGAGGTTATATTCTGGCCAAAGAAAACGCTTATAGCAGGCAACAAGGCAGACCTTGATAACGGCAATAATTACAGGCTGTTGCTGGATAATTACAGTGATGTTGCGCCTGTTACAGCTATATCATCAACCGAAGGCACGGGGTTTGACGAATTAAGGCTAAATGTCTATAACACGCTGGATATTATCCGTGTTTACACCAAAACGCCGGGCAGGAAAGCAGATTTGAATGACCCGATAGTTTTACCCGCCGGCAGCACTTTGCGTGACGCCGCCGCCTCTGTTCACAAGGATTTTGCCGCCAACCTCAAGTTCGCCCGTATCTGGGGTTCGGGCAAGCACGATGGCGTTATGGCTAAAAGAGACCATATTCTTGCCGATGGCGATGTGATAGAATTGCACCTGTAAACCTTTTTGCAGGAGGTATATGTAATGAGCAAGGTTATCGTGGTTTATGAGTCCAAATACGGTAACACCAAACTGGCAGCCGAAGAAATCACCGCCGGAATCAAGAAGGCTTCCGAAAACACAGAGGTCATCATCAGCGAGGTCAAACAGGTCAATTTTGATGATGTCATCAGCGCAGGCGGCATAATCATCGGCTCTCCCAACCACATGGGGCGGGCAACAGGCGGCATCCGCAAGTTTATAGACAAACTGGGTGAAATTAACCTTAACCGCGTGCCGTCTGCTGTTTTTGACACCTATATAAGCAAGGACTTTGAAAAAGCGGTTAAAAATATGGAAAAACAGCTTACTGAAAAAGTGTCATCGCTGGATATTGCCCTGCCGGGCTTGTCCCTCAAGGTCAAGAACTACAAAGGACCCCTTGATGACGGAGAACTGGAAAAGTGCAAGCAATTCGGGGTGAAGTTCGGGGAGTTGGTGAATTTGGTGGAGTGGTAGGCTTATGGTTAAATGTGCTGATTGTGGTTTTTTAGCTGTTAGAAGTAAGGTTGATTATTCCCTCGGGGAAGCCGCCGCTGACTTTCGAGAAAATGGAGCGGTAGCAATTGGAGTAGATAGCAAGGGAATGAACCAACACCCCCTACACGAAATAAGACCACTTTGTTTTGCAAGGGCTTTTAATTTAGGCGAAGAGATTCAAACGCAAGTAGGGACTGGTAAAAACGATTTACAAAGCGTATTACATGTAATAAAACATGATAGAAACTGCAATGTTTTCACTAAATGGCAATCAGGCTTTTCCCCTAAGGAGCATCAGGAAATATTAGATAGAAAACAGCAATCAGATTTTCAATTAAAAAGGGGTAGAGAAGATAAAGAATGGAGAGATGAGCAAAGGCAAAAGGATTTGAAGTGGAGAGAAGAACAGGATAAGAAAGCCGAAAGCCGACATAGATTGGATTTAATTGTTTTAGGTATTATAGTTACCTTAATAATAGCAGCTGTTACTATTCTTGCAGCTTTTATTGAACGTGGCTCGCTTTGGTAAGCACCCTACCCCAAAAACTTCTTGACCACCGCCGCCACCCCGCTGTCCTCAACGTCCAGCGTTATGTAATCCGCCACCTCTTTAACCTCCGTGAAGGCGTTGCCCATTGCCACCGCCGTACCGGCAGCCTTTAGAAGCTCAATATCATTAAGCCCGTCCCCAATGGCGATAACCTCTTCCATCTCTGCGCCGTGATACGCCACCAAAGCCTTAAGCGCCGCCCCCTTGGAAACGCCGGGGTTGATTATGTTAACGAAATCAATCTCCGGGAAAGACGGCGAACGGGCAATTGAAAAATGCAGGCTGCCGTTAAACTCTCCCATAAAAAGGTCTGCCTCTGCCTGTTCTGCCTCATTATGCACCAGAATCTCTGCCTTAAGTATGCGCTTGCTGTTCCATATACCGCTTAAATCTGTAATCGTGGGCGCTACACCAAAGTAATTGGTGTGGATTTCATCAGACCAGTTAGATTTTTCAGCATAGAAACAATCGTTAGTGTAAAGCTCCAGGTAAATATCATTAGCGCGGGCAAATTCCACCGCCCTGCGCACGGCTTCGGCTTCCAGAGGATTGCAATAGATTTCATTACCCCCTGCCGAATCACATATCAGCGCGCCGTCATAGAAGATATGACAACCGTCCAGCCCAAGTTTGTCCAAAATGCTCCGGCAGGCGCCGACCACCCGCCCGGTGGAAAGGCAAACACGCACGCCATTAGCCGCCGCCCCTGCCAATGCCACCCTGTCTTCATTAGAAATGGCACCACTTTTGTCTATGATAGTGCCATCAACGTCAATAACCAGAAGTTTATATTTGCTCATTATGTAAATAAGATAGGTTTTATCTCCCCTTCCGCACCTTGTTATTTAAATTATAGCTTTTGTTCAGGGGTGGAGCAAGGCGAAGGTAAAAACCCTCTCTATTTTTAAAATCCCCCTTTTTCTAAAATCTCCCTTAATCCCTCTTTATTCTAAAATCCCCCTAACCCCCTTTTTCAAAGGGGGAAATGTTTTTTGAGCTTCTCCCTTTACTAAAGGGAGAATGAGAGAGATTTCAGCAAATTGGAGATTGAGGGGGATTTAATTCAAGGCCAGGGATATTTTACACGGATTACATCCCCAGTCTTTTGCGCACGGCTTCACTTTCAAGCTCCCGGATGGCGTCTGCGGCTATCCAGCGGGCGGCTTTGGAATCTATTTGTTGGATTTCTTTGGCGGTTTGCAGTGCCTTCGCATTCAGGTTTTTATTTCTCTTACCGATGTGCCGTAACGCCCAGTTGACGGCTTTTTTGACGAAGTTTCTTTCATCTGTTGAAGCCTTTTTTATAACGGGCAGCAGCTCTATAAATCTTTCATCTGCAGCTTGTTTGTCGTGCCAGGCAAGGCAGGCTATCAGTGAAAAGGCAGCCCTTTTAACAAACTCCTCTTCTCTTTCTGCCCAATCTTCCACCTTCTTCCAGGCAAGAGGGCTTTTATCGAACAGGTTCATACACACCTGGTCACAAACGTCCCAGGAATCAAAATCCTTGACCCAGTTTTCCATCTGCGCTTCGGTCAGCTTTGCCGGTTCGCCTATCATAGACGCCAGTATCCTGCCTTCGGCAATACCCGTCTGCCACAATTCCAGCGCCAGTTGGTGATTCTTGCCCAGCTTTTTAGCCATTTTACGCATATCGGGCACAGCTACGCCCAGCCTGCCCTCTACTGCCATACCAAAGTGAGCCATCCCCTCCAGCGCTCCTGGCTTTGTTTTTGTTTTAAGCTCTTCTATTACATCTTTTGCATTATTCACGGCAGGTTATTTTAGCACTGTATAACGCGCCGTTGCATCTCCCTCCTTTCTAATCCGTTGACATTGGCAACACTTAACCTTAGAATAAACGGCAGTTAAACAGGAGAGATATAGAGTGAAAAAGCCCGATAATCTGACCTTAATAGCCGTCTGGGAGTTTTTTACCGCTTTCGCGGCGTTTGTCGCCATCGTCATCACCGCCTTCTTTGCCTTTCCCGATGCCACTAACAATATCTCGGGGTCAGCTGTTCCCGGCACCGTCTTTCTTTTCAGCATATCCATCCTGGTGCTTATCTGTTACGGCGGCATCGCCATTGCCGGCGGCGTTGGTTTGCTGAAGGGCAAAGAATGGGGGCGTATTCTCAGTATTGTTCACGCGGCGCCAAGTTTACTCTCTTTCCCCATTGGCACAGTTATCGGGATTATCATCATAATGTACCTTTCAAAGACAGAGGTAAAGGCTTATTTTCAGGACAGGGATAAAGTTACTATATAATTCTTATTCACCTCACCCCCTTAATCCCTCTCAATCTCCAATTTGCTGAAATCCCTCTCATTCTCCCTTTAGTAAAGGGAGAAGCTCCAAAAAACATTTCCCCCTTTGAAAAAGGGGGTCAGGGGGATTTTAGAATAAAGGGGGATTTTAAAAATAGAGGGTGCGGTGGGGAGAAATAAGCAAAAGGTAACAGGGACGGAACAGTGTGAATAAAACCTATAAGGCTAGCTGCCGTTTTCAACCACAAAGTTACGCAGCGTCCCCAGTGAAGGTATCCTGATCTCTACGGTATCACCGGGATACATCGGTCCGATGCCTGCAGGTGTACCGGTGGCGATTATATCCCCCGGCAGCAGCGTCATCACATTTGATATGAAGTTTATAATCTCCGGCACGGAATAGATAAGGTCTGCGGTGTTGCCTTTTTGCTTCAGGTCTCCGTTAAGATAGGTTTCCAAATCCAGCCCGGAAGGGTCAATCTCTGTTTCTATCCATGGGCCAATGGCGGCAAAAGTATCAAAACCCTTGGCTCTGGTCCACTGCCCGTCATGGTTTTGCAAATCCCTGGCGGTAACATCATTGAAACAGGCATAACCCAGCACATAATCCGGCACGTCCTCAATCGGCACCCGCCATACCGGCTTTTTAATAACCACCGCCAATTCACCCTCGTAATCCACCCTGGCTGAAACCGGTGGGTATTTTATGTTTTCACCCGGACCTATCACCGCTGTTGAGGGCTTCATAAAGGTCAGCGGGGAATTTGGCATCGGCAGGTCCATTTCCCTGGCGTGTGAATGATAATTCAAGCCCATAGCGATAATCTTGGAAGGCTCGCAGGGCGCCAGCAGGCGCACCTCGCTGCGCTTGTATTCTTCACCTGTCTTTTTTATATGGCGGTAGGGCTTGCCCTCTATAGCCTCAATGCATTGACCATCTACAACGCCGTATCTGGTTTTGCCATCAACCGCAAATCTTACTATTCTCATTGTTAAAAAGTATTTTAGCCGATAAATAAAAATAATTGCAAATACAGGCATAACCGCCTTTGCATATTACTATAATCATTCTTGACACACACAAAGCCTGTTGTTAAACTTTATAGCTACGCTGGTCTGTCGTTACCCGTAATTTTTCACCAAAGGGGATCATTTGCCGCAGCAGCTTGATAAAGGAATGGTTTGCATTTATACCGGCGACGGCAAGGGTAAAACCACCGCCGCCATCGGTACTGTCGTCAGGGCTGCCGGTCACGGGCTGCGTTCTTTCATCGTCTTTTTTCTTAAGGGCAAAGATTACATTCACGGTGAAATGAAAAGCCTGGCTGAAATGCCCGGTGTCAGTTTTGCTGAATTCGGACAGGTGGGCTGGGTTGACAAAGAAGACGTTAGCGCAGAAAATATAGGGCAGGCGAAACTGGCGCTAAAGACCGCCAGAGATGCTATGTCCGGCGGAAATTATGATATCATTGTGCTGGATGAAGTAAACATAGCCTTAGATTGCGGGCTTCTGGAACTGGAAGAGGTAGTTAAACTTATTGAAGACAAACCACAAAAAGTGGAGCTTATTCTAACCGGACGCCATGCCAACCCCAAACTGGTGCAAATGGCAGACCTTGTTACAGAAATGCTGATGATAAAACACCCTTATACGAAAGGGATAGAAGCCCGCAGGGGTATTGATTACTAATAATTTAATTTCTTTTAGGAGGAGATTGTGAAAGTAACACTAAGCGTAATAAAGGCGGATATCGGCGGATGGGTAGGTCATTCGGAGTCCCACCCGGAAATTCTGGAACTGGCGCGGCAGCAGCTTGAAAAGGCAAAAACGAAAGGAATGCTTATAGACTTCCACGTTACCAAGTGCGGTGATGACGCCCAGTTGATTATGACTCATACACTCGGCGAGGAAAACAAGGATATCCATAAGCTGGCATGGGATGTCTTCGTAAGCGGCACCGAGCTGGCAAAGAAGCTGAAGCTCTACGGCGCCGGGCAGGACCTGCTTTCCGATGCCTTTTCCGGCAACGTCAAGGGAATGGGTCCCGGTGTTGCCGAAATGGAAATAGAAGAACGCACCTCCGAACCAATTATAATATTTATGGCTGACAAGACCTCCGCCGGCGCCTGGAATCTGCCGCTATACAAGATGTTTGCCGACCCGTTCAACACCATCGGGCTGGTGATTGCCCCCAAAATGCACGACGGCTTCTCCTTTGAGGTCCACGATGTCAAGGAACACACCAAGGTTATCTTTAATACCCCTAATGATATTTACGATATGCTAGTGCTTATCGGCGCCCCCTCCCGCTATGCCGTTAAAGCCGTTTATAATGCCAAATCAGGCGAAATCGCCGCTGTCTCCTCCACCCAGCGCCTGTCGCTGATTGCCGGGCGCTATGTCGGCAAGGACGACCCGGTTTGCGTCGTGCGCGGACAGGGTTCTTTCCCGGCGATAGGCGAGATTCTAGAGCCTTTCACCAACCCGACACTGGTTGAAGGCTGGATGCGCGGCTCTCACCACGGCCCGCTGATGCCGGTATCGGTTGAAGATTCCACGCCATCGCGCTTTGATGGACCACCGCGGGTAATAGCCCTCGGCTTCCAGCTTGCTGAAGGCAAACTTGTGGGACCGCGTGATATGTTCATTGACAAGGGCTTTGACGAAGCCCGCCGCAAAGCCAACATGGCGGCTGATTATATGCGCGGACACGGACCTTTTGAGCCTCACCGCCTGCCGCTTGAAGAGATGGAATACACCACCATGCCTCAGATTATGGACAAACTCAAGGGAAGGTTTCAGAAGCTGGGGGAATAGGGATATGCCCAGGCTGCTGCTGGCAACCGGCAACCGCCATAAGCAAGAAGAACTTAAGAATCTGTTAAGCGGTATCCCATATGAGCTGGTTATTCCTTCGGAACTTGGTATTGACGAAGAGGTAGAGGAAAGCGGCAGCACGCTGGAAGAAAACGCCGTCATTAAGGCAAAGGCTTTTGCCGCCAGAAGCGGCATTCTGAGTCTGGCTGATGATTCCGGACTGGAAGTGGATGCCCTGAATGGCGCGCCAGGTGTTTTTTCTTCGCGCTATGCCGGTGAAAACGCCACCGATGCAGACCGTGTGAGCTTCCTGCTTTCAAAACTGAAGGGCGTGCCCGCTGAAAAAAGGCAGGCGAAGTTCAGGTGCGTTATCGCCATCGCCACACCGCATGGCAAGATAGAGCTTTGCAACGGTGAGTGCAAAGGCGTTATAGCCCTTAACTCCAGCGGTAAAGCAGGCTTTGGCTATGACCCTGTTTTCTACCTGCCGGAACTGGGCAAAACAATGGCTGAACTGCCACCTTCAAAAAAGAACAGCTTAAGCCACCGCGCCAGAGCAGCGGCAAAAGCCCGCTTTCTTCTTATAAATATTGCGAATGCGAAATATTAACGCTAAAAATACTTGAGTCCAGTTGATTATTGGTATATACTACAGCACTACACAGGTATCGGGGGTGGAATATGAAACTATCGTGTCTTCAGGAAAATCTTAACCGAGGTTTGAACTGCGTCGGGCGGGCAGCCGCCAGCAGGACGACCTTGCCTATAACCAATAATGTTTTGCTTGCCGCAGACCAGGGACGGCTGAAACTGGTAGCCACCAACCTGGAAATGGCTATAAGCTGCTGGATCGGCGCCAAGGTAGAAGAAGAAGGCGCCATTACTGTTCCTTCGCGCCTGCTGAATGAGTTTGTCGCATCACTCCCTAACGACAAGATTGATATTAATCTTTCACGCGGCAAGACACTGCAATTAAAGTGCGCCCGCTTTGAAGCCCGCATCAGCGGTGTTGACGCCAAGGACTTCCCGCCTATACCTACGGCTGAAGGCGGTATCGTCACCAGTGTAGAAGCCGAAGCCCTGCGGCAAGGAATCGCCAGGGTTGTTTTTGCTGCCGCCGCAGATGAATCACGCCCGGTGCTTACCGGTGTTTACGCTGAATTTGAAGATAATAAACTGACACTGGCAGCCGCCGATGGTTTCCGTCTGGCGGTCTACAACCTGCCGCTTTCAACCGCCGTCAAACAGAAAACCAGCGTTATAATTCCGGCAAGGGCACTGGCTGAACTTAACCGCCTTTCCGCCGACAGCGAAGAGGCTATTGAATTAAAAATAGACACCGCCAAGAGCCAGATTTTATTCCGGCTTAAAGACGTAGAACTTGTATCCCAACTGGTGCAGGGCAGCTTCCCCCAGTATTCCCAGCTTATCCCAAAAGAGCATAACACGCGCGCGGTAGTTGATGTTGCCCAATTTTTAAGAGCCACCAAGACGGCCTCTATCTTTGCCAGAGACGGCAGCGGAATTGTCCGCCTGACCGTTACCCCCGGCAGCAAGGCTTCCCAGGGCAAGCTAACGATTGCCGCCAGGTCTGAGGAAATTGGCGACGACACCGGCGAAATTGACGCTGTTATAGAAGGTGAAGAAGCCAAGATTGCCTTCAACTGCAAATATCTTGTAGATGTCCTTGGGGTGTTGCACGAAGACCAGGTGGCATTGGAGGTTACTTCCCCCTCAAGCCCCGGTGTTATCCGCCCGGTGGGAACAGATAATTATATCCACGTGGTAATGCCCATGTTTGTCCAGTGGGATTAAATTTTGACTGAAGTCTGTTGGTAAGTGGCGAGGCGAGTAATTTTTCTACTCTACGGCACATCGGCAAAGGCTGTCACGGGAGCATAGGCAACCCCAATCATGCTGGGGCCCGTATGCGCGCCGAGGACAAGGGACATCGGCCCGATTGGCAGCCATGTGCAATCAAACTGGCTGTCCACCATATCATGTAACCTTATCGCCCCTTCGTGATTATAAGAATGAAGCACCTGCACACGCAAAGCGCTGCCCGGCGGGTGCTGAAGTTTCATCAGGTCAACCAGTCTTTTTACTGCCTGGTTAAAGGTTCTTGCCAGCCCAAGCTGCACATAAGTGCCGCCTTTTTTCTCAACGCCGATTAACGGCTTGATGTTAAGCAAAGAGGCGGCAATGCCCCGAAGGTGGCTTATGCGTCCGCCGTGAATCAGGTATTTAAGCTCCTTAAGGGTGTACATGCTTTCGCTGGCATCGCCGATTCTTTCCATCAATGATATTACTTTTTCTTTCGCCCAGCCGGCTTTTATGGCTTTAGCTGCCGCTTCAACCTGCCAGCCAGCCGCAGCCGAAAGGGTCTTGGTGTCAAAATGGGCAATGTTGGCTTCCGGCACCATTTTTGCCGCCGTTTGCGCCACGCTGAAAGTGCCGCTTAAGCCAGAGGAAATATGTATAGACAGGATATCCGGGTCTTCAGCCGCAACCTGTTTATACACTTCGGAAAAACTGCCGACAGAGGGCTGGGATGTGGAGGGGAAGTCTTTGGCTTTTTCCAGAAGGCGGTAGAACTCATCTGTTGTGATATCCACGCCTTCACGATAGGTTTTCCCTTCCAGTGTTACCACAAGGGGGACAACGCTGATATTCAGTTTCGCCAACTGCTCCGGGGTCAGCCCCAAATCAGTTCCGCTATCTGTTACAATTTTCATAATAAATAATCTCTTGGAATTATTATTTTAGTATCTTCCCTGTTCTCATTATATCACAAAGCAGGAATCTGTCATCTGAAAATAATCAGCATTCTCCTAGCTCTTCATATTTACAAACTGCAAAGGGGTATCATAATCCTGATCCCGAAGCAGCTGCATGATTTTCTGGAGGTCATCTATTTTCTTGCCGCTGATTCTCACCTGGTCTTCCTGGATAGCCGGCTGGACTTTCATTTTCAGGCTTTTTATAAGCTTGACGATTTTCTGCCCGGTTTCTTTGGGGATACCCTCTTTTATAGTAATATCCATTTTCACGGCATCATTAGAAGTGGATTCAATTTCCTTAAAATCCAGGCACTTGGGGTTCAGTTTATTACGGGAGCATTTACCAATAAGCATATCCGTGATTGTTTTCATCTTCCAGTCATCCGCAGTAACGATATGGATATTTTTAGCTTTTTTATCCAGCGTAATCTCTGATTTAACGTTTTTGAAATCAAAACGCGTGGATATTTCGCGCTTGACGCTATTTACCGCATTGTCCATTACCTGCAAGTCTACCTTGCTTACGACATCTACTGATGGCATTATTCTCTCCTCATTTCCAGTTATCTGTCCACTAATTCTAACACGAAAGGGTTAATGACATCTTCCCCAAAACGAAGGGGAAGTTGCAAAACTTCCCCTTTCCTGTTGTTTATCATTAAGTAACTGCTATTTGATAACTATGCGGTTTATCCACTTGGTCCATTCGTAACCGAAAACCTTGCTCACCACCAGCCTCAAAGGATAGCCGTGTTCCAGCGGCAGCGTTTCACCGTTGACTTCATAGGCAAGAAAGACGCCTTCCCGGTTGACCGTTTCCAAAGACAAGGTGCGCCGATAGTTATCCATGGCATAGAAAGTTATTTCCGTGGCTTCATCTTGTATTCCGGCTTCAGCCAGCAGGGTTGAAAGCGGCACGCCTGTCCACTGTGCGTTATCAACAAAAAAACCGGGGCATATAAGCAAAACAACCTCTGTTACGCTTTCGTATGCCAGTATCGTTTCATAACTTAGCTCCAGCGGATTATCCACCAGCCCCGTTATGCTCAATCTGTATTCTTCTATATTCACGCTGTCCGGTGGAAAACCGGTAAAATGAAGGTATTCAGTGGGCGTTACTTGCAACTCTGAATTATCCACCTCTGCCGGGTCTTCAAATATAAGATGCTCAAGCCCCGCATATGGCTCTGTCGTTGTGGGCGGCGGTGTTACTGTTTCGGTTACAGTTACCGTTACTGTTGTTGTCTCCGGCGGACTGGTTTCGGTAACAGTGACACCAATGGTGGCAGTTTCCGTTGTTACCTCTGTAGAACAATCAGTGCAGGACGGGGCAAATAATGCCACCGCCAGTATTGAAAGGACAGCCACCGCTGTAATAATCTTTTTAATCATTCTTAGCTGCCTCCTCCTCATAATATTATGCAATGCAGCCGGAAGCCCGCCTTCCCCTGCTGGTGCCAGTATAGACTACGGGTTGTGTCCTGTCTGTGACTTTTATCAGGAAACTATATATTTCTTCTATTGTATTTATCTCCGCGGCTGTTATAATAGGCAATAATTATGTCTGTCTTTAAGTCTTTTTTTACCAATATGTCTGCGCCGATGCCTTTTTATAGAAAGATTTTCCTTGTATTCCGTAACAATGGTATTAAAATCATCAAACAGCAGAACTGCTGCGGACACCACGGGCAGCCCGGCTGCTGAAAGACGCTTGATGAAACCCCCTCTTGAAGGGAATACGCAACCTGAATTCATCGCTTTATAACCATCCGTCTGGCTTTGCTACAGCTATGCTCTTGTGATATAGTTTTACAGCTATGACAGACGATACAGAGTTTATTCCGGGCTGCGGGCTTGGTTTACCAAAAGGCTTCACCGCCGGAGCCGTTGCCGCTGGTATAAAACAGCATTCTAAATATAAGCTGGATCTGGGCATGCTCTTTTCGGAAGCGTCCTGCGCTGCCGCAGGCGTGTTTACCGTCAGCAAGATGAAGGCGGCTTCCGTGCTTATATGCAGCGGTATGCTTCCCGCCGAAAACATCCGTGCGGTGGTTATCAACAGTGGCTGCGCCAACGCCGCCACCGGCGAACAGGGATTAAAAGACGCGGCTGAAATGCAGGCTGCCGCCGCTAAAAACCTGGGTATTCCGGCTGATGATATACTTGTTGCCAGTACCGGTGTTATCGGTAAGAGGCTGCCCCTTGATTCAATAAAAAAGGGGCTGGGCGGAATATGCCTTTCCAAAGATGGAGGTCATTCGCTGGCGGAAGCCATTACAACTACGGACACCGTCACCAAAGAGGCATCTGTTAAATGCGGTGATTTCATTATCAGCGGTGTCGCCAAGGGTTCGGGTATGATCCACCCGCAAATGGCAACAATGCTGTGCTTTCTGGCTACCGATGCCAGAATAAGCGTGGATTGCCTGAATATGGCGCTTAAAGAAGCGGCTGATGTTTCTTTTAATATGGTAACTGTAGATGGTGATACCAGCCCCAACGACATGGTTATTATTATGGCTAACGGGCTTGCCGGTAATGATATTATTAAACAGGATACGCCGCAAGCTGATATTTTTCAGGATGCGCTTAACCGGGTTTGTATCAGCTTGGCAAGGGCTATTGCCGCAGACGGCGAAGGCGCGGGCAAGCTTATAGAGGTTAATGTAAGCGGCGCGGCTGATATTAAAGATGCCAGAGTTGCCGCTAAAACAATTGCCGGTTCTTCGCTGGTAAAGACAGCGGTGCATGGCAGCGACCCCAACTGGGGCAGGATTACCGCCGCCGCCGGCAGAAGCGGTGCTGAGTTCGTGGAATCTGAACTAGACCTGTCTATCTGCGGAATAGACATTATAAAAAAGGGTGATATCCTGCCCTTTGACGAAGAGGCGGCTTCTGGAAAACTGGGGGGCGGAGAGGTATCTATAGAGCTTAATCTTAACCTCGGCGAAGCAACCGCCACCGCCTGGGGTTGTGACCTGTCTAAAGAATATGTAACCATTAACAGCCAGTACACAACATAGTTGCCAAAGGAGCAGGCATTTGAGCATAAAAGCGAACGAAATTATTATAATCAAACTGGGCGGCTCTATATTTGATAACCGGGACACCAGCCTTGAAGACGTTATCGCCCTGCAAAAAGAGGGTAAGCCGCTGGTAATTGTCCACGGCGGCGCGCACATTGTTACCAAGTGGCTTAAACGGCAGAACGCGAACACGGATTTCTTCCAGGGAGAGCGCATAACCACGCAGGAATCTCTGGAGATGGTAACCGCCGTGCTGGGCGGGCTGGTTAATAAAGAGATAGTGGCTTCCATAAACGCCAACGGCGGCAGGGCTGTGGGCATCTGCGGTATAGACGGCAGCCTGATTCAGGGCAAGATACGTAACAAAAATATGGGCTATGTGGGAGATGTCGTCAAGGTGGACACCTCGCTGGTTATGGCTCTGATAGAATCCGGTTTTATTCCGGTAATCGCTCCGGTGAGCCTGCACGCCTTTGAAAGACCGGCAAATGATACGTTATTACTGAACATAAACGGCGATACCATCGCCGGAGAGCTTGCCGCCGCTACCGGCGCCGAAAAACTGATTCTGCTTACAGACGTTGACGGCATCCGGGACGCCGAAGGCAATATAATAAAAGAGCTTTCACCGCAGCAGGCCGAAGAAACTGCTGGCTTCCGGCGTGGCTTCGGGGGGAATGATTCCCAAGCTAAAGTCCTGTTTAAGGGCTTTAAGCAATAACAGTACCACCTGCGTTATAATAGACGGCAGGCAACAGCACGCCCTGCTTAACGAGGTTGAAAGCGGCGGCGGCGGTACGCGAATACAAAACAAATAAGGAATAATCTGTGAATAACTGGCAGGAAACTGAAAAGAAATATTATATGCCCACCTTCAGGCGCATCCCGCTTACAATAGTTAAGGGGCAGGGCTGCCGGGTATGGGATGAAAACGGCAGGCAATACCTGGATTTCGTTGCCGGCTGGGCGGTCAACAACCTGGGGCACTGCCATCCGGCGAGTTGTGAGAAGCGGTAACAGAACAGGTAAAAACGCTGATTCATACTTCAAACAGCTATTACACCATCCCCCAACTGGAGCTGGCAAAAATACTGGTAGAAAACAGTTGCATGGACAGGGTATTTTTCTGCAACAGCGGCGCCGAAGCCACAGAGGGCGCCGTCAAGCTGGCACGCCGCTACGGGCATCTTCACCTTAACGGCGCTTATGAAGTTATCACCGCCACCGGCTCTTTTCACGGGCGCACGCTGGCGATGGTTTCCGCCAGCGGACAATCCAAGTTTCAGAAGCCTTATGCCCCTATACCAAGCGGTTTTGTTAATGTTGAATTTAATAATATAGAAGCCATTGAAACGGCTGTAACCGATAAAACCTGCGCCGTAATGCTGGAGCCGATTCAGGGTGAAGGCGGCGTCAACCTGCCGTCAGACGGATATTTAAAACAGGTTCGGGAACTTTGTGATAACAAAGGTATCCTGCTGATACTGGATGAGATTCAAACCGGCATCGGGCGCACCGGCAGCTTGTTTGCCTGTGAACAATACAGAGTAGAGCCGGATATTATGACACTGGCTAAAGGACTTGCCAGCGGCATGCCCATCGGCGCCATACTGGCAAAAGAAAGGGCTTCCGTTTTCGCCGCCGGTGAACACGGCTCTACCTTCGGCGGCAACCCCGTAGCCTGCGCCGCCGGTTATGCCACGCTGAAGTTTATTATAGAAAACAACATCAGTGAACAATGCTAAAGAATATGGGTCAATATCTTAAAAAAGGACTGGAAGAACTGAAGCAAAAACACGCCTGTATCAGCGAAATTCGCGGGCTTGGACTGCTGCTGGCGATAGAGTTCAACAGCGATATTGCCCAACCCCTTACAATGGCTTGCCTTGAAAACGGCTTGCTGGTTAACAAGCTGAAAGACAATGCGCTGCGCTTTATGCCGCCGCTTATTATTACCAAAAACGATGTTGATGAAACGCTGGCAATCCTTGATAAAGCGCTGGGTACAAACGGGTAATCTCTTTATGTCAGCCAAGATACGCAGGATAAAGATAGCGGCATTTGCCGTTCTTGTTATATGTCTGGTTGTCGTCCTTACTGCGCCTTCGCCGGTGGTGCCGGCAACTACCTGCAAGGCTGAAAATGGCTCTGTCGTTCTGTACGCCAACGATTTCTCTGCTATCCCCCAACCTGTTATTGAAGACGCCGAAAGAGTGGCGGCTGAACTTTTCGGCGATGATGAACAGAAATGTGACATTTTCAAGAGCCAGATATTAGCCACCTACCTGGAAGCCAAAGACAAAGACATAGTGATAATCTTTAACGCCGGCGGCTGGGGTTGGGACGGCGTCTCTGATTCTACCGGCTGGATAACCATTGTTGAAGGCATGAAGGCGGAGCTTTCTGAATTGGGGCGTTCCTGTCTGGTGCTGAACCACAAACGCACGTCTTCCGGCATAAACGGCTTTATGAGTGAATTTATGATGGCAGGCAACCTTTCCCCCTCCAAACCCAAGGATCTAGCCGCCCGGGCAGACTTCCTGACGCGGCATATTGACGGCATCAGCGTTATTTTCACCGCCGAAAGCAACGGCACCACCATTTGCAGCAGCGCTTTTGATATCCTTAAGGAAAACACGCAGGTTTACAGTATCCTCACCGGTCCCCCCTTCTGGAACGGCAGCCCTGCGTCAGAACGAGCGCTTATCATGAAAAGCAACGGCACCTGCCCGGACTCTTTCAGCAACGGCGATGTAATTACTATAATCCGTTCAAACCTGGAAGCTATGTTTGGTATATCCCAGCAACACGCTGGGGATATCCTGTTTTATATCGGCGCGCCGGGGCATTATTACAGTTGGGAATACGAAGGGGTAAGAACAGAGATAACAAACTTTCTGCAGGCTAACTTCGGCTCTTAAAGCCGAATGATATAAAACATTGATAATATATATTAATAATATGTCCGGAATGATATATAATACCGGATAAAGGAAGGTTAAGATATGGCGCAAAAAGCAGTACTGGCTTACAGCGGCGGGCTGGACACATCGGTAGCTATCAAATGGCTGAAGGACAAGTATGACCTTGATATTATTGCCCTGACGGTAGATGTCGGCAACGAAAGGGATTTTTCTACTATCCGTAATAAAGCCCTTAAAGTCGGCGCCAGTAAAGCGCTGGTGAAAGACGTCCGCCAGACCTTTATCAAAGATTTTATCTTTCCGGCGCTGCAGGCAAACGCCCTCTATGAAAACAAGTATCCGCTGGCGACTGCCCTTTCCCGCCCGCTTATTTCCAGATTGCTGGTTGAAGTGGCGCAGGAAGAAGGGGCGTCTATAATAGCCCACGGCTGCACCGGCAAGGGCAACGACCAGGTGCGGATAGAGGTTGGCATCAACGCCCTGGCGCCGGATATGCAGATTATGGCGCCGGCAAGGGAATGGGGCATGACCCGTGAAGAGACGATAGACTACGCCAAACAATATAATATACCGGTGCCGATTACCGTTGCCAGCCCCTATTCCATAGATGAAAACCTGTGGGGCAGGAGCATAGAATGCGGCGTGCTGGAAGACCCCTGGCTGGAGCCGCCGGAAGACGCCTTTTCCTGGACGCTGCCGGTAGATAAGACCCCTGACAAGCCCGCTTATATAGAGATAGGTTTTGAAAAAGGTATCCCGGTCTCAATGAACGGTCACCGTATGGGCGGCATCGGCTTGATTCAGCGGCTGAACGAGCTTGCCGGCAACCACGGCATCGGCCGTATTGATATGGTTGAAAACCGCCTGGTGGGCATTAAATCACGCGAAATCTACGAAGCGCCGGCAGGTCTGGCGCTTACCGAAGCCCACCGCGCGCTGGAATCGCTGACTCTTTCCAAGGCGCAGCTGCGTTTCAAGGAGAGGGTTACACTGGAATATTCAGACAGCGTATATAACGGTTTGTGGTTCAGCGCCCAGCACCGTGACCTTACGGCTTATATACAATCCAGCCAGCGTTATGTCAGCGGCACGGTGCGGCTGAAGTTCTTCAAGGGCAACTGCGGCGTTGTGGGGCGCAAATCACCCTTCTCCCTTTACAGCCACAGCCTGGCTACATATGATAAGGGAGACCTTTTTGACCAGAACGCCGCCGCCGGTTTTATCCACCTGTGGGGACTTCCGGTCAGAACGCAGGCGCAACTGCAACCGGAAGAGGATAACCAAGGCGAAGGAGATTAGCTAAATGAGCCATATAAGAAGCCGTTTCAGCAAACCGCCGCAGCAATCGGTGGTGGACTATACATCTTCACTTGCCTTTGACCGCCGCCTCTACCGCCAGGACATCACCGGCAGCACTGCCCACGCTAAAATGCTGGAGAAGCTGGGGGTTATATCGCAGGAAGACCTGAAAGTTATTATTCAGGGGCTTAATGATGTCTTGCAGGAGATTGAAAAAGGCGAATTTGAGTTCAAGGCGGAAAGCGAAGATATCCATATGGCAATTGAAGCCCGACTGCTGGAGCTTTGCGGCGATGTTGCCGGCAAGCTGCATACCGCTCGCTCCCGTAACGACCAGATTGCCCTGGATATGCGCCTTTTTACAAAAGAGGCTATTGAAGAAACACTGGCAAATATCGGGCAGTTGCAGAAGGCGCTGGTTGAACTTGCCGAAGAGAATATAGATGTCCTTATGCCGGGTTATACCCATCTGCAGCCGGCGCAGCCGGTGCTTTTTGCCCATCACCTGCTGGCTTATTTTGAAATGCTGAACCGTGATACGGAACGCTTTAACGATGCCCTGAAACGCGCAGACGTTATGCCGCTGGGCAGCGGCGCGCTTGCGGGCGTGGCGTATAATACAGACCGCCAGTTCCTTGCCCGTGAACTGGGTTTCAGCCAGGTAAGCCAAAACAGCATGGACGCCGTATCAGACAGGGACTTTGTAATTGAATATATCTCTGCCGCCAGTATATGCATGATGCACCTTTCACGCCTTGCGGAAGAGATTATCATATGGTCTTCGGCAGAATTCGGTTATATAACGCTTGATGACGCCTATGCCACCGGCTCCAGCATTATGCCGCAGAAAAAAAACCCGGATATTGCAGAGCTTGCCCGCGGCAAGACCGGGCGCGTTTACGGGCATCTTCTGGCAATGCTTACAACCATGAAGGGGCTGCCGCTGGCTTACAACCGGGACTTGCAGGAAGATAAAGAAGGGTTGTTTGACACGGTGGATACGCTTCTGCCTTCGCTTAATGTATTCGCCGGTATGCTTTCAAGCCTGACCGTCAATAAGGATAAAATGGAAAATGCCGCCAGCCGGGGCTATATTCTGGCTACCGACCTGGCGGATTATCTGGTTTCAAAGGGCGAAACCTTCCGCAACGCCCACGCAATAACCGCCAAACTGGTAAGCTACGCCATTGAAAAAGGGAAAACTCTCAGCCAGTTGAGCCAGAAGGAATACAGCGATTTCTCGCCGCTTTTTGATGATAACGCCTGCTCTGTTACTGCCTTATCCTCTGTCACCGCCAGAAACGTAACCGGCGGAACCTCGCCGCAGCAGGTTGCCAAAGCATTATCCAGAGCTAAAAAGATAACCGGTAAAACTAAACAGGGGGATTAAGCGGTTTTGGACAGTTTGTGCTGGGTGCGCAAACACCGGGTGCAGATGTTAAGGCGCACAGACTTGCCGTCTTTTACTATCGTAGCCGGATGGATATTGGGCAGCCACTTGCGGTTGGTGTGCCGCTTTGAATGGCTTACATTATGACCGAATTGAGGTGTTTTGCCACATATTTCGCACTTCATTAACAGGTTGTCTCCCTTTGACTTGAAAGCAGGATTGATGTAAAATCGCTGCATTATATTAGCATAATAAATAAGAATTAGCAATTTTAACTTTTCAACAATGCAAACAATCAGAAGGACGGCACAGATAGAATGAAACAATGCAGCTCTATAAACGGGCGGGACTTCAAGGAAATGTTCACCGCCGCCACCAACTGGCTTGAAAAGAGCGTCTCTGAAATTGACGCGCTTAATGTTTTCCCGGTACCGGACGGCGATACCGGAACCAACATGCTGCTTACGATGCATTCCACTATAGAGGAAGCCGAAAAGGCAAATAACAGTAATGTTTCAGATATATGCCAGGCTATGTCCAGGGGGGCTCTGGTAGGCGCCCGCGGCAACAGCGGCGTTATTCTTTCCCAGATATGGTGCGGGCTGGCAGCCGGGCTTGCCGGCAAGGAAACCTTTAACGGCAGCGACCTCGCCAATGCTCTTTCGCAGGCAACCACGATGGCGTATAAAGGGTTAAGCAACCCGGTAGAGGGAACTATCCTCACCGTTGTCAAGGATGCCGCCGCCGCCGCCCAGGCGCAGGCGGCTAATGATAACGACAGCGTGATATCGGTTCTGGAAGCCGCTGTTAATGCCGCCAGCGAATCAGTAGCCAATACTCCACGCCTGCTGCCGGTGCTCAAGGAAGCCGGAGTGGTAGATGCCGGCGGACAAGGCTTATATACCCTGCTGGATGGCGCCCTGCGCTATCTCAATGGTGAAGTGGAACTTATGCAATTCCGCAAACCACAAATGATAGCCAGCAGTATCCCGCTGACACCGCTGGTGGTTACTGCCCCAGAGCGGGTGGCAGTTGATGAAGTTCCTTTTGGCTACTGCACAGAAATGATGCTAAAAGGGCAGGGTTTAGAACCGGACAAGCTAAGAAAGAAGCTTAAAAACAAGGGTGAATCTCTTATCGTTGTCGGTGATGATACCACCGTAAGGGTTCACATCCACACACTGGATCCCGGCAACATAATGCACTACCTTACATCAATGGGCACTATACACAGCGTCAGTGTGCGCAACATGGACGAACAGCACCAGGACTTTCTGGAAATGCAAAAGCAGAGAGCGCCGGCAACCGGTATTGCCATTGTCGCCGTCATACCCGGTGACAGGTTAAGCGACGTCTTTTCCAGCCTGGGGGTAACCGCCATTGTTCCCGGCGGGCAAACAATGAATCCCAGCACAAAGGAACTGCTGCAAGCCACTGAGCAGGCAACAAGTGATAAGGTTATTATCCTGCCTAATAACAAAAACATAATTCTTACCGCCAAGCAAGTGCAATCACTGACAAATAAAAGTATCCGCGTTGTTCCTTCCAGGACAATTCCCCAGGGGGTAGCGGCGCTGCTGGCGTTTGATTACGAAGCCGATTTTGAAACTAACGCCACCATAATGACACAAGCGCTGTCAAGCGTAAAATCGATTGAGGTTACACGGGCGGTGCGTTCCACCAAACTTAACGGTTTTGCCATCAAGAAGAAACAGGCTATCGGATTCATAGACGGCACGCTGGTAGCCGCCGGCAACAAGACGTCTGAAATAGTAAACGACACCCTGGCGAAAGCGGGGCTGGATGAAGCTGAGGTAGTTACAATTTACTATGGCGCCGATGCCAGCGAAGCTGAAGCCAGAGCTATAAACGACAGCATTCAGACAGATTATCCAGATCTTCAGGTTGAAATCGTAGAGGGCGGACAGCCGCACTACGAATATATTATATCCATAGAATAGCCCTGATATTAAGGAGGTTTAAGCAATGGCAGTCAAGATTGTTACCGACAGCACTTCCGATATAACAAGCGATATGGCACAGGAACTGGGGATTACCGTGGTGCCGTTAACGGTATCCTTTGGCCACGATTCCTTCCTTGACCGGGTAGAAATCAGCACCGACGATTTTTACCGCAGGCTGGAAAAGGAGTCTATCTTCCCCACCACCACCCAACCGGCGCCGGGGATATTCGCCGATGTCTACAGCAAACTCGCCGCTGAAACCGATGAAATACTGACTATCGTAATATCCAGCAAGCTAAGCGGTACCTACCAGTCAGCCATCAATGCCAAAAAAATGATGGAAAACAAGTGCCGCATTGAGGTTATAGATTCAGCTTCGGTAGCCATGGGTTTCGGGCTGCTTGTTATCGCCGCCGCCAAAGCCGCCAGAAAAGGCGCCAGCTTAGACGAAGTTATGAATATGGTGAACCAGAGAATGCCGCGTTCTCATCTGATAATATATTTTGAAACACTTAAATACCTGGCGAAAGGCGGGCGTATGGGCAAGGCTCAGGGGCTGCTGGGAGCCATGCTTTCTGTAAAGCCGTTTCTTACGATGAAGGACGGCGAAATTGCCCCGCTTACACGTGTGCGCTCCAAGGCAGCCGGGCTGGATTATATAAACAGCTTTGTAAGCGGCTTCCCCAAAATTGAAAAACTGGCGGTTGAATACAGCACCACCGCCGCCGATGCCGATAAGCTGGTTAAAAGCCTGGGGCAGTATGCGCCCAAGGATAAAATCTATCAATCAACCGTCAGCCCGGTGCTGGGGGCATATGCCGGGCCGGGTGCCCTGGCTATAACCGTTCTGGAAGCAGATAAATAGCCTGAAGGAGGCTTTAGGTGACAGTCAAAGTTGTAACCGACAGCGCTTCCGACCTGCCGCCTGATTTGGCTCAGGAGCTGGGCATAACCATAGTGCCTGCCTATGTTGGCTTTGGCGGTAAGACTTATAAAGACGGCGTGGATATCAGCCCGGATGAGGTCTATCGCAAAATGGTAGAAGAAAACCTGCCGGCAACCACCTCCCAGCCGCCGCCGCTTGATTTCGCCAATATATACCGTGAATTGCTCAAGGACGCCGACGGCATTGTTTCCATACAGGCTACAAGCAAGCTCAGCGGCTTATATAACTCGGCGATGCAGGGAAAGGCAATGGTAAAAGACAATAACCGCATAGAGGTAGTTGATTCACTTTCGGCTTCAATGGGGCTGGGGCTGGTGGTTGTATTCGCCGCCAGATTGGCCGCCGCCGGTGAAAACCTTTCCAAAATAGCTGAAGAGGCAAGGCAATGCGTTTTCAATATAAGGCTTTCCGGTATGTTTGACACTTTTAAATACCTGCTGCAGGGTGGCAGGCTGAGCAAAGCCAAGGCGATAATCGGCAGTATCATACCGGTAAAACCACTACTGGCAATGCGTGACGGAGAACTACATCCAACAGGCGCCGTGCGCACCCGTATAAAGGGGCTGGATCGCCTGGTGGATAACTTTAAGAAAGCCGCCAATGTCCAGGAGATGGCTATCGTTCACAGCACCACCCCCGAAGACGCTCAGACCCTTAAAGATCGCCTGGGCACTATGATGGATAAAAATACCATACATATATCACGGCTGGGGGCAGCGCTGGGCGTTCACGGCGGACCGGGAACAATTGTATTAGCCCTTCGCGAAAAGGCGTCCACCCTTGGGCAACCGGTTGCAGAGGCAGAGGCACCTAAAAAACGTATTTCACTGCCTTCGCTGCATCGTCCCAGGTTAAGATTTTCCCAACTTTAACCGCCGCTGCCATAACAATTGGAGGCATTTCTTGCCCATAGATTTTACACCGCTGCGCAAGATATTGAAGCTTGAACAGGAAAAAGGCTATTCCAATGGGACAGTCTTCGGCGGGCTGGACAAGTTCCTTGCGAAATGGGCTGCCCAGTCTGAACAGTATATAACCAACCCCGTTCTACTCAGGCGCTTCAAGAAACTGAACAGCCTTGACTACTCATTGCTGGATAAAAAACAACGCCGCAAGCAGGTGGAAAATATCCTCGCTTTCGTTGATGATATAGAGCAGCAGCCAATACAAAAAAGTAAGGCTAGACCTGCGCCAGCGAAAAAAGCCCCCGTCCGCAAGCCTAAAGCAGCAGCAATAACAGGGGATATTTCACTGGATTCCCCCATAACCGCCATAAAGGGCATAAGCTCCAGCCTGGCGGCTAGGTTCGGCAAGCTGGATGTGCATACCATCCGTGACCTGCTTTATTTCTTCCCCAACCGCCACCTTGATTACAGCCAACTTAAAACCGTCTCCGAGTTGACACAAGGCAACGAGGAAAGCATCGTCGCCAATGTCTGGCAGGTGCGTGAAACGCGAATGGGAGCAAGGCGCAGCACCGAAGCCATTGTCGGTGATGAAACCGGCAACGTGCGCGTGGTGTGGTTCAACAACCCGTATATCGTCAAACAATTATCAACCAACAAGAAAATCGTTATAAGCGGGCGGCTGGGCATCTTCAAGGGGCTGCCGGTATTTGAATCCCCGGAATGGGAATCACTGGAAGACAGGGAGCTTACCCATACCGGCAGGCTAGTGCCTGTCTATCCGCTTACCCGCGGGCTGTATCAGCGGCAGGTAAGAAATATTATGAAAGGCGTTATTGACAGCTGGTCTGCCAGTCTTGGGGAGTTTCTGCCTTCAGGCATACGGCAAAAATGCAAGCTGACGGGGCTTTCGCAGGCTGTCTCTCAGGCGCACTTCCCGGATGACGAAGAGTCCAAAAACAAAGCCAGGGTACGGCTGGCTTTTGACGAGCTTTTTCTGCTGCAACTGGGGGTCCTGGACAGAAAATACAGTTTTCAGCAGGACCAGTCCGCCAGCCCCCTCTCCGCCGATGCACCGCTGCTGGAAAAATGGTTTGATTCCCTGCCCTTCACGCTTACCGGCGCACAAAACAGGGTTATAAAGGATATACTGGCAGACATCAGGAAAACTACGCCGATGTCCCGCCTGCTTCAGGGAGAGGTCGGCAGCGGCAAGACGGCAGTCGCCGTTACGGCGCTGCTGGCAGCCGTCGCCAGCGGTTACCAGGGGGCTTTTATGGCACCTACCGAAATTCTGGCAGGGCAGCACTTTGCCAGCATTTGCCGCCTTTTGGAGAACGCCGGGCAGGCTGAGGTCAAAGAAGAATACCTGCACTCATACAGCGGATTATTACCGCGCCCGATAACCATTGCCATGCTCATCGGCGATATCAAGGGCAAAAAGAAGAAAGAACTGCAACAGCGCATTGTTGACGGAGAGGTAGATATCATCATCGGCACGCACGCCCTGATTCAGAAAGACGTTTCTTTCAACCGGCTGGGGCTGGTTGTTGTGGATGAACAGCACCGCTTCGGCGTTACCCAGCGTTCGGCGTTGCGGCAAAAGGGCTTAAGCCCGCACGTTCTGGTGATGACGGCTACCCCC
This sequence comes from Dehalococcoidales bacterium, assembly GCA_963674855.2. Taxonomy (GTDB): domain Bacteria; phylum Chloroflexota; class Dehalococcoidia; order Dehalococcoidales. The sequence goes on along the minus strand of CAXXST010000001.1, from coordinate 373,013 downwards.
ATCCCCAGGACACTGGCGCTGACGTTATACGGAGATTTAGACCTTTCGGTTATAGATGAACTGCCGCCGGGACGCCAAACGATTAAAACAAAGTGGCTTAAACCAACGCAGCGTAACAGCGGCTATGCCTTCCTGCGCAAGCAGGTAGCCGAAGGCAGACAGGCTTTCATAATCTGCCCGCTTATAGAGGAATCTGAAGCCATCCAGGCACGGGCGGCTATCGCAGAATTTGAACACCTTTCGCAGCAGATTTTCCCGGACCTTAAACTGGAACTGCTGCACGGGCGCATGTCTTCCAAAGACAAGGACGGCGTAATGAAAAGCTTCCGCCAGCGCAATTGCGACATTCTGGTTTCAACGCCGGTGGTGGAGGTGGGTATTGACATCCCCAATGCCAGTGTTATGCTTATAGAAAGCGCTGACCGCTTCGGGCTTTCGCAATTGCACCAGTTCCGCGGCAGAGTGGGACGCGGCGAAGAACAGAGCTACTGCCTGCTGCTGGCAGAGCATCCCTCTGGTTTAGCCAGGCAGAGGCTTGATATAATAGAAAAGACAGATGACGGATTTATGCTGGCAGAAGAGGATTTGAAACTGCGCGGTCCGGGAGAGTTCTTCGGCACGCGGCAAAGCGGTGTGCCGGATTTGAAAATGGCAAGAATCTCAGACATCGGGCTATTGGAACGGGTGCGCAGGGAAGCCATAGAACTCTTTGAGGAAGACCCCGGGCTTAAGAAGACAGGGCATAAGCCCCTGCTGAAAGAACTGCGCCGTATCTGGAAAACAGAGGGCGATGAATTAAGCTGACTGTAAATTAAAAACGGAGGTTATATATGTTATCACAAATACCAACAGACCTTAGCAAAGTGGACAAGAAAGACCTGGACAAAGAGATACTGCGGCTGGCGGTGATAGCCGAACTGGACGCCATCAACCTCTACGAGCAAATGGCTAATATGACAGAAAACGCCAACCTGAAAGAGGTACTGCTGGAGGTTGCCAGGGAAGAAAAAACCCATGTCGGCGAGTTCCAGACAATGCTGCTGAAAGAAGACCGCGAACAGGAAAAGGAGCTGGCTAACGGCAGAGACGAAGTTGACGAAATGCTTGAAGGCTAGCCTTAACCTGCTTTTCCCCTTTACGGACAAACACATATCAGTTCGGGTTGTATTTACTCCCCGAAACGGTATTGTGTTATAATTCTTCTCTACCTTTTTAACCGGAGCTTGATTTGAGTGAGATAATATCCGCCAGAAAAAAACTTGTTTGCGCGCTGCGGCGGGCGGCGGAAGAAGCCCAGAACTGCGGCAAACTGCCGTCTGTGCCGCTGCCTGATATAAGCGTTGAAAGACCGCAGAAAGCCGAACACGGCGATTACGCCACCAGCTTTCCGTTGAAGCTGGCACGTTCTGCCGGTATGGCGCCGCTTAAGATAGCCGCCTGCATCAAAGAATTCATTACGGATTTACCAGAGGTTACAGATATCAGCATTGCTCCGCCGGGCTTTATAAACTTTACCTTCTGCGAAGGCTGGCTGACTAAACAGGTAAGCAACATACTTGCCGCCAGTGACAGTTACGGCAGCGTTGATATCGGCGGCGGCAAAAGGGTGCAGATAGAGTTTGTCAGCGTCAACCCCACCGGGCCTCTTCACGTGGGGCACGGGCGCGGGGCAATTCTGGGCAGCGCGCTGGCTAATATCCTGAGCATCGCCGGTTTTGAGGTTGAAAAAGAGTATTACATTAACGACAGCGGCAACCAGATAACGGCTTTCAACCGCTCTCTTTATGCCCGTTACCGGCAGGCTTTTAATCTGGATACCGAAATGCCGTCAGAGGGCTACTTCGGCGGTTATATGATTGAGCTGGCAGAGGAAATAAAGGCAGAGCAGGGAGACTGTTTCCTGAAGCTGCCGCAAGCTGAAGGCGAAGCACAAATCGGCAGGCTGGGGCTTGACCGCATGATAGATAGCATCAAAAATGATTTGGAAAAACTGGGCGTATGCTTTGACGTCTGGTTCAGCGAAAAGAGTCTTTTTGATAACGGGCAGTATGACAAGGTTATGTCCCTGCTTAAAAAAGATAACCACCTTGCGGAAAAAGAGTCTGCCGTCTGGTTCGTTTCAACCGCCTTGGGGGAAGACAAGGATAACGTTGTATTGCGCAGCGACGGCTCACCCACCTATTTCGCCAGCGATATCGCCTATCACTACAACAAGTTCATTGAACGCAGGTTTGACAAGGTTATAGACATCTGGGGGGCAGACCACCAGGGGCATGTTTCACGCATGAAAGCCGTTGTCGGCGCGCTTGGCATAGACCCGCAGCGGCTGGAGGTTGTAATCGCGCAAATGGTTACCCTGCGGCGCGGCGGCGAACTGGTCAAGATTTCCAAGCGCAGCGGTGAACTGATTACGCTTAGCGAAGTCAGGGAAGAAGTCGGCGCCGATGCCTGCCGTTTCTTCTTTTTAGCGCGCTCTGCGGACAGCCAGATGGATTTTGACCTGGAATTAGCTAAAAAAGAATCTCAGGATAACCCTGTTTACTACGTGCAGTATGCCCATGCCCGCATTTCCAGCATCCTGCAACTGGCGCAGGAAAAAGAAATTGTCTTCAGTGATGGAGACGTTTCACTGCTGACCACGGAAGCGGAACTGGCGCTTATACGCAAGATGCTGCTGCTGCCAGAGATGATAGAGCTTATTTCAGTAACGCTGGAGCCGCACCACCTGGCATACTACGCACAGGAACTGGCTACCAGCTTCCACAGCTTCTACAAGCAGTGCCGTGTCGTTTCGGATGATGAGGCTTTATGTAAAGCCCGTCTTAAGCTGGTGTCCGCTGCCAGAACAGTGCTGGCAAGAAGCCTGCACCTTATGGGGATGACAGCGCCGGATAATATGTAGCGCCGTTATCTATACAGCCAGGCAGGTAACCGTTCGGTCAATGCCCTCTATAATGTGTATCTTATCGGTTATAAGATCGCCTATCTTGTTCAGATCTTCGGCTTCTATTACAGCGATGATATCGTAAGGCCCGGTAACAGTATCAACCGTTTTCAACCCTTCCAGCCTGTTTAGAACCGCCACCACTTCCTTGGTTTTACCTACCGCCGTCTCAATTAAAACAAAAGCTTTTGCAGACATCTTGCAAGCCTCCTGTAAAAAGATTTCCTGCCGCCCGGCAGCTTTTGTTGCAACCAGACAACGGAGATTAAAATCACCTTAAACAGGCTTGATTATAGTTTACCCCTTAGCGGCTGTCAATAACGCTCTCTTGCTTGACAGCAGGTATATATTATAGCCTATAATACACCAGAATAAACGACTATTTATCATACATAATCCCCGTTTATACCAGCCTTTATAAAAGCCAAGCCATAAGGAGGTTACTTTGGAACATTGCCTGACGGAACTTCAGCAGACGGTAAAGCAGATGGCAAGGACCATCACCGAAGAAAAGATAAAGCCGGTTAGAGCCGAGCTTGACGAAAAAGAGCAATTCCCGCGGGATATCATAAACAATCTGGCGGAAACAGACCTTTTAGGTGTCGCTATCCCCGAAGAATACGGCGGGCTGGGCGGCGGCTGCTTGGAGTTCTGTCTGGTTACCGAAGAGCTTAGCCGCGGTTGCGCCGGTGTTGCCGTCAGCTATGCTGTCAATGCACTGGGTAGCTTTACCCTGCTGGAATACGGCAGCAAAGAACAGAAGCAAAAACATATGCCGGATATCGCCAGTGGCAAGAAGCTGGCTGCATTTGCTTTGACCGAAGAAACCGCCGGCAGTGACGCCGCCGGTATTAAAACCACCGCCACCCATTGCGAAGGCGGCTATGTATTAAACGGCGCCAAGCAGTTCATAACCAGCGGCGGCGAAGCTGAATTATATACTATTATCGCCCTGACAGACAAGAGCAAGGGTGTGCGCGGCGCCAGCGCCTTCATAGTGGAAAAAGACACGCCCGGCTTTACTTTTGGCAGGAAAGAAAAGAAGATGGGTATCCGCGCCTCTGTTACCCGTGAGCTTATTTTTGAAGACTGCTTTATCCCTGATGAAAACCTTATCGGCAGGGAGGGCGGCGGCTTCCCAATGGTTATGCGCCTTTTTGACCGTTCCCGTCCCGGCATCGGCGCGCAGGCGGTAGGTTGCGCCCAAAGCGCGCTGGAAGAAGCAATAGAACATGCCAAAAACCGCTGCCAGTTCAACCAGCCGGTTATAGCCTTTCAGGCTGTCGGTCATATGCTGGCTAACATGGCAACCGATGTTGAAGCTGCCAGGGCGTTGGTATATGCCTCCGCCAGAACAGTTGACAGCGGCGTAAAAAGCTTCAGCAAGGAATCAGCCATGGCTAAGGTTTTTGCCTCTGATGTGGCGATGAGGGTAACCACAGACGCCATACAGGTTCTTGGCGGCGTCGGCTACATGCGTGATTACCCGGTAGAGAAAATGATGCGTGACGCCAAGATTACCCAGATATACGAAGGCACCAACCAGATTCTGCGGGATGTAATAGCCTCATCTTTGCGTAAGAAAAATAATTCCAAAAATACATGCTAATTGCCATAATCCGCAAGCCTTTATGCAGGACGCCTCTGGCAAAGCTGGTATTTAAAGCCATATATCCAGTATAATGTAATATCTGTTGCGGTATGGGTTGGGTGGAGTAACATGAAGATAAAAGTATCACAACTGCTCAGGGAGCCTATCGGCACGGAACGGGATTATAATATAAACGACAGCCTTAACATTATGGAAAACGGCAGCAGCAGCGTGGTTTGCGGTAATTTCAGGCTGACGCGCACCAACAGGAGTATCCTGGTAAAGGGTGAATTCAGCACCACAATTGGTATTGACTGTGCCCGCTGCCTGAAAAGCTTCAGCTATCCCGTTAAGACAGCTTTTGAAGAGGAGTATCTCCCGTTAAACTATGCGGATGATGATTTGTCGCCGCAAGAAGGTGGCGCGTTTATCATAGATGATAATTATACAATAGATTTAGCAGAGGCTATTCGCCAGTACGCCCTGATGGCGCTGCCGATGAAACCGCTGTGCAGTGAGGATTGCAAAGGTTTGCAGTAACCCTGCAAACCGCTTAATAATTCTGGAATGGAGTGATTATGGGAGCTTTACCGAAACGTAAGATAACCAAGGCACGCCGTGGCGGCAGACGCAGCCACAACGCGTTGACGCCGCCGGCGCTGGTGAATTGTCCGCAGTGCAACAGCCCCAAACCGCCGCACCAGGCTTGCCCTGTCTGCGGCACCTATAACAGCCGTGAGGTTACCGAAGTCAAGAACCCGAAAAAGAAACCAGAGCAAGGTTAGCAGTTTGGGAGACAGTAAATCCTGTTTGAAAGAGGCGGTATAGTTGGCTGAAGCGGAAAAGGCAGCTTATATCTTTCCGGGTCAGGGCGCCCAATACGTGGGTATGGGCAAAGACCTTTATGACGCTTTTGATTCCGCCAAAACTGTCTTCAATCAGGCGGATGAAGCCGTTGGCTTTTCCCTTTCAAAGCTATGCTTTGAGGGACCGGAAGATGAGCTGAAACAGACAGTCAATGCCCAGCCAGCGATTGTAACCCTCAGCCTGGCATTACTTGCGGCTATGCGTGATACATGCGCAGAAAACAATCTGCCTGCGCCGTCCCTGGTTGCCGGTCACAGCCTGGGTGAATACACCGCGCTGGCAGCCGCAGGCGTGCTTGATTTCCCCACCGCTATTTTTCTTACCCGCAAACGGGGTGAGCTTATGCACCAGGCGGGGCAGCAAAACCCCGGCGGCATGGCAGCCGTCATCGGGCTGGAAGAATCAATGCTTGCTGAATTATGCTCTCAAACAGGGGCTAAAATCGCCAACATAAACTGCCCCGGTCAGTTGGTAATAAGCGGCGGCAAAGAATGTGTCGCCGCCGCATCATCCGCCGCTGAAGAAAAAGGAGCCAGCCGTGTTGTTCAGTTGCAGGTAAGCGGCGCCTTTCACACAGATTTTATGCAACCGGCGGTTGAGGGACTGGCAGAAGTCATAGACACTATCACCTTCAATGATTCTTTTATCCCCATCGTGGCAAATACTTCGGCTGCTGAAATCACCGCCGCCGAAGATATAAAAGACGAGTTGCTGCGGCAGCTTTGCCACAGCGTCCAGTGGCAGCGCAGCATGGAGTATATGATTAACAGCGGCATCACCGGCTTTATGGAAATCGGTCCCGGCAGGGTTCTTGGCGGGCTTATGCGGCGCATAAACCGTGATGTTAAAACAAAAAACATCGGCGATGCCGAAGCCATTAATAATCTTAAACAATAGTTTTTATATTATAGTCCCTCTCAATATCCCCACCCTACCCGTCTGTTATCTTTAATTCTTCTTTCCCAGCCCACCCACCCTCGGCAGGTTTTTGAGAAATCCCTCTCATTCTCCCTTTACTAAAGGAAAAAGTTTTATTCCCCTCTTTGCCAAAGAGGGATTAAGGAAGATTTCAAAGAGGGAGGCTTGGAGGGATTGCATCCCTCCATTCTATTCCCCCCCCCTCTCCTTCAAAGGAGAGGGGGAGAAAGGGGGAGAGGTTGTTATTTTGTTAAATTAAGGCGATGGATTTTGCAGGATAGCTATCCGCACTCGTAAAAATCATTAAAAGTAATGTATAATAAAGCATCAAAAGCATTGCCCTGAAAAAGAGAGGTATTTTGAATATGGATCTAACCGATAGAGTAGCTATAGTTACCGGCAGCGGGCGGGGCATCGGCAAAGCAATCGCCCTTAAACTGGCAGAAGCCGGCGCTGCCGTAGTAATTAACGATATCAGTAATGCGGCTGAAGAAGCAGCCGCCGAAATACAGGCAGCCGGTGGTAAAAGCAAGGGGATTATCGCCGATGTCAGCTCCGCCGAAGGGGCAAACCATTTAGCGGAAGAAACACTGGCGGCCTTCGGCAGGATTGATATACTGGTCAATAACGCCGGCATCACCAGAGACCAGCTTCTGATGCGCATGACAGAAGAAGAATGGGACAGCGTGCTTAACATCAACCTTAAAAGCGTCTTCCTGTGCACCAAAGCCGTCGCCAGACCAATGATGAAACAGCGCTGGGGCAGGATTATAAGCATATCCAGTATCGTCGGGCTTATCGGCAATCCCGGACAGGTAAATTATTCCGCTTCCAAAGCCGGTATCGTTGGCTTTACAATGTCCGCCGCCCGGGAAATGGCTTCCAGGGGCATAACCGCTAATGCCGTCGCTCCCGGCTTTATAGATACCGAAATGACACAAAAGCTTTCTGACCAGCAAAGGCAGGAGCTTATGACAAATATCCCGATGGGCTGTCTGGGTTCGCCTGAAGACGTAGCCGCCGCCGTCTGCTTCCTGGCTTCGGAAGACGCCAGATACATCACCGGACAGGTGCTGACCGTTGACGGCGGCATGACGATGGCATAACCAGTAATAAAAACGGAGTATATTTATGGCAGGAGCAAGGCGAAAAGCCAGGGCTGTTATCTTACAGGCGCTATACGAAATTGACAGCACCGGACATGACATCGGGCAGGTTACGGATAACCTGATTGCCGAAAAGGGATTGTCTGCGGAAAACGAAGGCTTTGTCCGCCACAGTGTAAGCGGCGTTATAGATAACCAGCAACAGCTTGACGAATACATAAAACGCTTCGCCCCTTCCTGGCCCATAACCCAGCTTTCTGCTATAGACCGCAACATTCTGAGGCTTGCAATATTTGAGCTTTTGATAGATAATAAGGAGCCGGTCAGCGTAAGCATTAATGAAGCTGTAGAGCTGGCTAAAAAATTCGGCAGCGATAGTTCAGCAAGATTTGTTAACGGGGTTTTAAGCTCTGTCAGCACCCTTGCTACCAGATAGAATAAATGGAGGTAGAATATGGCAACTGTTTCCGACCGTTTGAAAAAGATTGTGGTTGATCAACTTGGAGTAGATGAAAACGAAGTGGTCACATCAGCCAGATTTGTTAATGATTTAGGCGCTGATTCCCTGGACTTGGTAGAGCTTATAATGTCCATCGAAGAGGAATTCAGCACCCCTGAACAGAAGATTACCATCCCCGATGACAAAGCCGAAAAGATAGTATCCGTTCAGGATGCTATTGATTATCTTAATGATATGGGCATCACCGATAAGGATATGCCGGCAAGCACCCCCAAGGAAGAACCGGCTGCTCCTCCCAAAGATAAGCCCGCAGAGTAACAGCAAGCAGGCAACAGGCTGAACAGGGGGCTTGGCAGACAGCCCCGATGTATATAGCTTTGCCCGAAAGGGGTGGAGTTTGTATTGAACGGGCATTTGCGGATTTTGCCGTTACCGTTTTTCCTGACTTTTGTATTGAGTGCCGGGAACGGTGCTTTTTCTGGCTCTGCTTTTACCCATCCTGATTACCAGGTGCTTCCAGTGGCGAGCAAGATGTAAACTGGCGGCGGTGGGGTGAGGACTATACCGCCCCCAAAACCTCCCCTAATACCTCGCGCCATTTACTGCCCAGTTTCTTATAGTCCAGCCTTATCTGTGTTACGCCGTATTTGATGCCGTCTCTTAAAAACAGTTCCGGTTTGCCCTGTTCAAAGCGCATTCCGGGGAACTTGCGCAGCACTATCCAGTTTTCTTCCGTAGAGATGGATTCAATGCCTGCTCTTGCCGCCAGCAGCTTCAGCCCGACAGCGTATAACAAATTATCCACCTCCGGCGGCGGCTGCCCGAACCTGTCTTTGAAATCATACTTCAGCACTTCTATCTGCTCTTCGTTTTTAACCCCCGCCAACCGATGGTAGAGGCTCAATCTGGTAGCGGTATCTTCCACATATGCCTGCGGAATATAGGCAGGCAGGGGCAGGGCAATGGTGGGCGGCGGCAACCGCTTGGTTTTATCTATAACCGTGCCCGCCTGCCGCGCCTTTATTTCCTCAACAGATTCCGCCAGCAGCCGTGTGTAAAGATTAAAACCGACGGCGCTGATATGCCCGCTTTGCTTTGTCCCCAGCAGGTTGCCCGCGCCCCGAATCTCCAAATCTTTCATAGCGATACTGAAACCGGCGCCCAGATCGGCGGCTTCAAATATAGTCCGCAGCCGCTTGCCGGCATCCGGCGTCAGTTTTTTATCAACGTCATACAGGAAATAGGCATAAGCCAGGCTGGCGCCGCGCCCGATGCGCCCCCGCAACTGGTATAGCTGCGTCAGCCCGAACCTGTCCGCCTGGTTTACGATGAGGGTATTGGCATTGGGAATGTCCAGCCCGGATTCAATAATGGTGCTGCATACCAGCACGTCTATTTCGCCACTGGTAAAGCGCGTCATTACTTCTTCCAGTTCGTCCTCTTTCATCTGCCCGTGGGCAACGGCTATTTCAGCTTCAGGAAGCAGTTTACGCAGATTAGCGGCGGTGTATTCAATGCTGCGCACGCGGTTATGCACAAAAAATACCTGCCCGCCGCGTTCCACCTCCCTGCTTACCGCCTCTTTCACCAGCCTGTCCTGATAACGGCTGACATATGTTTTTACCGGCAGCCTTTCGTTGGGCGGCGTTTCCATTACACTCATATCACGCACCCCTGCCAGCGACATGTGCAGGGTGCGCGGGATGGGGGTGGCGCTTAACGCCAGCACATCCACTTCCCGCCGCATCTTTTTAAAATGCTCCTTGTGGCTAACGCCGAAGCGCTGTTCTTCGTCAATCACCAGCAAGCCCAGATTTTTAAAGATGACATCTTTTTGCAGCAGACGGTGTGTGCCGATGCAGATATCCACCGTGCCGTCCGCCAGTTTCTCTATAACCGCCTTTTGTTCAGCAGCGCTGCGGAAGCGGCTGAGCATCTCTACCTTTACCGGAAAGGCGCTTAAACGCTGGCTGAATGTAGAGAAATGCTGCTGCGCCAGAATGGTGGTCGGCACCAATACCGCCACCTGACGATAGTCCATAACCGCTTTGAAAGCGGCGCGCAGGGCGACCTCTGTCTTGCCGTAGCCGACATCGCCGCATACCAATCTGTCCATCGGTTTTTGCTGCATCATATCTTCTTTGACCTGCTCCTGAACGGTTATCTGGTCTGGCGTTTCCATATATGGAAAAGAGGCTTCCAGTTCCTGCTGCCAGACCGTATCCGGCGGAAAAGCCGTGCCTTTAACCACCTCTCTGGCGGCATACAGGGAAAGCAGTTCCTCCGCCACTTCCTCTGCCGCCTTTTTGGCTTTTCGGCGGGCATTCGTCCACTCCTGTGTTCCCAGACGGCTCAATGACGGCTGGCTGTCTCCGGCGCCGATATAACGGCTGATTCGGTCTATCTGGTCAACGGGAATATAAAGCTTGTCACCGGCGGCGTAGCGCAGCAGCAGGTATTCCCTTTCGGTGTTGTCACGGCGCATGGTTATAATACCGGCAAATTGGGCGATGCCGTGTTCTATATGCACCACATAGTCTCCCGCCTTTATGTCAACAATATCTTTTATGGGCTGTACCGGTTTCTTTTTAAGCAAACGCTGCTGCTTTACGAAGCCGAATATTTCTTCGTCTGTGAAGAGATGCGTGTTGCCGTTCATCAGCCACCCGCCCGCCAGCAGCCCCTGCACCAGCGTCAGTGAGGCTGGCGGCGGCAACATTTCAACTTCTTCAACCGGCGTGGCGAAGACGTCTTCGCCAGCCAGCAGTTCGGCAAGGCGGCTTGCCTGATGGCTGACGATAATTACGCGCTGCTGCTGCTTCAGAAGCTGCTTTATCTTATCTATAAAAGATGTAAGCTGCCCGGCATAGTTTGGCAGCGCCGCAAATGGTAGACTATCTATCTTCTTATCTTCTTCCTGCCAGCCTGTAATCTCCAGCCGCCTGTAATTGGCTGCGCGCAATGCAAGTTCTTCCCATTTAAAATACGGGTTGGGTAGATTTAGCGGCAATTCGCCATTTTCTGCTTTTTCTTTGTATATCTCAATGGCTTCTTCACCTAACGCTTCTGTTTCATCCTGTACCTGCTGCGGCTCGTCCAGCACCAGCAGCGAATCCATCGGCAAATAATCCAGAAAGCTGCCCTGATTAAACATAGAGGCATAGAACTGCCCCTTTCCTGTACAACCACCTTCCATTATGGCAGCAATGTCCTGCTGCACTTCCTGATTGCAACCACTGTAATCCAGCCCTTTAATCCCTTTTTTTATCTCTTCCGCCGAAGGCATTTCAGCCGCCGCCCCGATTACAACCTGCTCTGTATTCTGTAATGAACGCTGGCTTACCGGGTCAAAGAAGCGCAGGCTGTCTATAATATTGCCGAAGAACTCCAGCCTCAGCGGCAATTCACTATCCGGCGGATAGATATCCAGTATGCCGCCACGGCGGCTGATTTCCCCCGCCGCGCCGGTGATGTTTTCCAAACGATAGCCGATAGCCTGCCAGCGCCGCACAAGCTCCAGTGGTTCTATTTCCATCCCTTTTTGGATTGTGTGCCTTGACGCTTTGAAATCTGCAAGGCTGATTGTCTTCTGCGCCAGCGCTGCCGCCGAAGCGATAATAAGCGGCGGCTTTTCACCTGCATTATAATCAGCCAGCAAAGACAGCAGTTTTAACCTTTCCTGTGCCGCCAAGTCATCAGACAAAACTTGTTGATAAGGCAGCGCCGCCGGTTCCGGCAAAAGCCCCGTTTCAATATCCAGCCAGTTGTTAAGCTGCTCCTGCATTTTTTTAGCAGTTTCCGGTCTGGCGGTAACTAGCACAAGCGGCATTCCAATTCTTTTATGTAAAGCTGATATTATGTACGGCTTAACAGCATCCGGCAATGACAGCTTGCTTATACTGCCCGCCTGTTGCAAATCTTCTGCAATATGGCGATATGCCGCCATCTCTTCTGCCAGCCCCAATAATCTAACCAGTTTCAACAGCTTTTCCTTAAACACCCTTGGGGCTAGCCATAACGGACTAGCCCTTAAGTCACAGTCTAACACAGTTACTTTTCTTGTCCAACTATGAATGCCTTGCTATAATGGATAAAATTATCGGTTATAAAAAATGAAAAAGAGTTCTTTGCCATATCGCCGCATAGTCGTCAAGTTCGGCACTAACCTGCTCACCAACGGTGGAGACTGCCTTGATACGAAGGCTATGTCCGGGCTGGTTTCCCAGATAGCAGATTTACACAGCCGCGGGGCTGAAGTGGTGGTAGTGTCTTCCGGGGCGATTGCCGCCGGCAGGTATAAGCTGGGGAAAAAAGACAAACTGAAAGGCATCCCCTACCGGCAGGTGCTGGCTTCACTGGGGCAAAGCCGCCTTATGAATATCTATGAGCAGCTTTTTGAAGAACATGATATTGCTATAGCCCAGGCGATGCTCACCAAGGCAGACCTCGCTGACCGCGCCGGTTACCTCAATGCGCGCAACACACTGCTGGCTTTGCTGGAACTGCGCGCCATATGTATCGTCAATGAAAACGATGTCGTGGCGGTTGATGAAATCCAGGAAGCTAAATTCGGTGATAACGACAACCTTTCGGCAATGGTCGCCAACCTTATAGATGCCGATTTGCTCATAATGCTTACCGATACCGCCGGGCTGTATGACGCTGACCCGCAGCGCAACCCGGACGCTAACCTTATTCCCCAGGTGGACAGGATAGACGCGGATATTGAAAAGCTGGCTGCCGATACATCCAGCGACACGGGCACCGGCGGCATGATTACCAAGATAGAAGCCGCCAGGCTGGCTATGGCTTCGGGGGTGGCGGTGGTAATTGCTAGCGGCAAAGAGGAAAATGTTATACTTAAAGTTGCTGGCGGTGACACCATCGGCACATACTTCGTGCCGGTTTCATCAAAGCTTGAAAGCCGCAAGCGCTGGATGATGAGCGGTCTTTGCGTGCGTGGTAAAATCTTTATAGATTCCGGCGCGGGCAACGCCCTTAAAAAACAGAAGCGCAGCCTGCTGGCAGCCGGTATTAAAAGGATTGAAGGTAAATGCCAGCGCGGCGATATCATGAATATATATGACGATAACGGAAACCGCATCGGTTGCGGCATAAGCAATTACTGCTCGGCGGATATAGAGGTTATAAAGGGCGCCCACTCCGGGCGGATTGCCGGTTTGCTGGGCTATGACTATGGCACAGAGGTAATACACAGAAATAATCTTGTTGTTTTTTAAGGAGACTTGTTTTTATGACTATTGGCAGACTGCATTCTTATGATGAGGAGTTCACGGTTGACGTTGATTACATACTGCACGAAAGGTCAGACCAGGGCTGGTGGGGCGAACTTACTCTTACTGAATACCGCCGTATGAGAGACGGTGACGGATATCTTATCACATTTGAGGATGGCCGAAAGGGCAGGTGTTTCCTGAAGAAAAGGATAAATAAAGCCGTTCATGGTCTTTTGCCGCTCTATTGCTATCATTTCAGGGGCAACGGACCGCTTGAACAATAAAGGATACCAAGCAGATTAATTATGGCTATTCACTTCAACAACGGCTTTGGGCAGCTTTATGAAAAGGATATTGATAAAGCTATTGCCAATGTCAATTATCATCTGGTAGAAACCGATGCCACAAAATACACCAGAAAAAAATGGTGGGGCGATTTTCAAAGCAGTAAAAAGCTGAAGGAATTGCAGATAGTTGGCACGCTCCGCATTGAGTTTGACGATGGCCGTAACGGTGAATGCATCGTCTGGCTTGGCACTGAAGCCGGCAGCAAAAAATCTTCGGTTAACATTTACCGCTTCAGCGGCAGGGGGAAGCTTGGCAAGGGTGGCGGCACAGTGTAGGGGCAAACCACTCTCTTTCTCCCTTTGCCAAAGGGAGAAATAAAAAAGGAGTATTCAAATGAAATCAGCAGAGGAAGAACTGGAACTGAAAGCCAAAGCAGCCAAAGATGCTGCGCGCCAAATGGCATACATTTCCACTGAAACTAAAAACAAGGCTCTTGAAAATATCGCTGATGACCTGCTGGCAAAAAAGGGCGAAATACTGGCAGCCAACAAGCAGGACTATGAAGAAGCTACCGCTTCCGGCATGAATAAAGCCATGCTTGACCGCCTGCTGCTGACGGAAGACCGCCTGAAGGCGATGTCACAGGATGTCATGGCTGTCGCCGCCCTGCCCGACCCGGTGGGAGAGATGTCTGAAATGCGCACCCTGCCCAACGGGTTGATAATCGGTAAAAAACGCGTGCCGCTGGGCGTCATCGGCGCTATATATGAAAGCCGCCCTAACGTAACCATAGATATATCCAGCCTGTGCCTTAAAGCAGGCAATACCCTTATGCTGCGCGGCGGCAAGGAATCAATCCATTCCAACAGCGCACTGGCTAAGCTGGTGCAACAGGCGATAACCAGAGCCGGCGTGCCTGAAGGCGCTGTTCAGTTTATAGAGAATACAGACCGCGAACTGGTCAACAGGCTACTCAAGATGGGGAATTATATAGATATGATAGTCCCCCGCGGCGGCGCCGGCCTTATAAAGTTCGTCAAGGAAAACGCCGTTATGCCGGTGGTCGCCGGTGGCATCGGTGTATGTCATACCTATATTGATAAAAGCGCGGATATTGAAAAGGCTGTTGCCATCGCCTTTAACGCCAAGGTGCAGCGCCCTACTGTCTGCAATGCGCTGGATACCCTGCTGGTGCACAAGGACATTGCCGAGGCATACCTGCCCATAGCCGCCGCAGAGCTGGCTAAGGCTAACGTTGAGATTCGCTGTGATGAGTTGGCATTTAGCATAATCAGCAGTCATTCTGACATTAAACCCGTAAAGGCAAAAGACGACGACTGGGGCAGGGAGTTTCTGGCGCTGATTATCGCCATAAAGGTTATGCCTTCGCTGGACAAAGCAATTGATCATATCGCCCGCTACGGTTCCGGTCATTCAGAGGCGATAGTAACCGAAGACTATAACTCAGCGATGCGATTTTTAAACGAAGCCGATGCCGCTTGCGTCTATGTTAACGCCAGCACCCGCTTTACAGACGGCTCACAATTCGGGCTGGGGGCGGAACTTGGTATCAGCACACAGAAAATGCACGCCCGCGGACCTATCGGTTTGAAAGAGATAACATCTTACAAGTGGATTATCTTCGGCAGCGGGCAGATAAGACCTTAAGCCCTCTATATTTGCAGGGCGTCTTGCTGAACCTTGAACAGTTTTTGTATACCTTCTTCCGCCAGCGTTAAAACGGAATCAAGCGTTTCCCTTGAATACGGCTTGCCCTCCGCCGTCGCCTGAACCTCAACAAAATCACCCTTGCCGGTCATCACGATATTAAAATCAGCGTCAGCGTTGCAGTCTTCATCATAGCAGAGGTCAAGCAAAATGCGGTTTTTAACAATGCCGACACTGACGGCGGCAACAGCGCTGTCAAAAGGATTGCCTGATACAATACCCATGGTGTTCAGCTTTCCCATCGCCTTTGAAAGGGCGATATAAGCGCCGGTTATGGCTGCCGTTCGCGTGCCGCCATCTGCCTGTAACACATCGCAGTCCACCACCAGTGTTCTCTCTCCCAGTTTGGTTGTATCTGTTACCGCCCGCAGAGAGCGCCCGATGAGCCGCTGGATTTCCTGGCTCCTGCCGGATATCTTCCCCGCCACTGAATCCCGCAGCGTACGGGTGTGCGTTGAGCGCGGCAGCATAGAGTATTCGGCGGTTACCCAGCCTTTGCCGCTTCCCCTGAGAAAATGCGGCACCCTTTCTTCTACGCTTACGGAACAAAGTACCCGTGTTTTACCCATTTCTATAACAACCGAACCCTCGGCGAAGTCCTGATAGTCCAGTATTATATTAACCGGTCTTAATTCGTTATAGCTGCGCCCGTCAACTCTCTGCATAAATCTTTTCCTTCTCTTTTTCCATTTTTTAGTTACAGAAAGTATAACATCGGCACGCAATAGAGACAATTCGCTGAAATCTTTTTTTGTTTTAAATCTACCTTATTCCAGAAAATCCATCCCCCTGACCCCCTTCCTTTCCTAAAGGAAGGGGGAAGCAGAGAAGAGGGGCTTCGCCCCTCTTAAACTCCCCTTTTAGTTTTGCTATCCCCCTTAACTTTACATCTGTTTTTCATAGCTCCCTTTATATCCCCTGCGAATTAGTAAAGTTTCTATGTAATACATCCGCTATATCTATAAGGCGCAAAGATAAGGAAAGTGATTAAATCCCTCTCCCGTTACCAAAAAGGGGATGATAGCTTCTCCCTTTACCAAAGGGAGACCGAGAGGGATTTAACCCGGATTGAGAGGGTCATTTGTTCCCCTCTTTTTCAAAGAGGGGATAGGGGAGATTTTACAACAAAGGGAATGGTTGTTATAAATCGTAAACCAGCGCCAGCGTCTCTTTCAACATCGGCACAGTATCATAATCATCTATATCCTGCGGCTCTATCCACTTCAACTCGTTGTGTTCCCAGTCCGCCTCTATTTTATCTTTATTATTTATGTCAAACAGATACGGGTGGACCACCCAGGTGTTACCTTCCCCCTCTACCTCCAGAGGCAAGCCCTTTTTCACAAGCTCTACATCATTTCGGGAGAGTCTTGTTTCTTCGGCTATCTCTACTAAAGCCTGCTCATCATCGGTTGATTCAATAAAGCCGCTGACGCCCGCCCATTTGCCTCTGAAGCTGCCTACCTTTTGGCTGCGCCGCAGTATAAGTATCTGTGAATCATATTTAAGGAAGCAGGTAACTACATGCTTCATTTTTTCTCCTGATTCAATCCCAGCAGATATTCTTTCAACCATTCTAAAACGGCTTCAGCCGCCTTTTCCCTGTTCTGCTGGCGATTGCCGCTAAAAACATGTTTACGGCTATACATTCCGTCTTTGGAAGCCAACCCTATATAAAAAAGCCCTACCGGCTTGGTTTCAGTTGCTCCGCCGGGACCGGCAATGCCGCTGTCTGACAGGCAGATATCCGCCCCCAGCGCCCGCCTGCCGCCCTGTGCCATTTCTTCCGCCACCTGCGGGCTGACCGCGCCATATTGCTTCAGGCTTTCCTCTTTAACACCGGCAAGCCTCACCTTTGCCTGATTGCTGTAGGTTGTAATTGACCCCATATAGTAATCAGAGCTGCCTGCTACACTGGTTACCATCTGTGAAATCAAGCCGCCGGTAGCTGATTCCACCAATCCCAGGCTTAAGCCTTTTTCCAGCAGCAAGGCGCCGGTTTCTTCAGCTAAATCTTTCATAATTACTCCGCCGCAGCCATCTTATATGCTTTTTTAGTAACATAGAGCATTTTTATTGACTATCTGGCACATCGGTGTTATTATCCTGACCAAGCTGTATTATATCCAAGTCTGGTAGCAAAATAAAGGGGGGAACAATGAGGATAGCATCTTTATCTTTTACCATAGCCGGTCTGCTGGGCGGGCTGCTGGCTTTGCTCACCGCTTTGGGGGCAATTCCGGGATTTGTTGACTTTGGAATGGGGCTTGATGAAATTATGGGCGATTTCGGCAAAGACATTATCACCACCGCATTCTGGGGAGGGATGTCTATAATATGCCTGCTGGCTGGCGTATCTTTTGGTATTATTACCGGCAGGGAATAGCATTAAACAGTTTATATGCCAGACCCGCAGAATATAACCAGATTACAGGTGCAGGTTCGCCCGAATGCGCCTAAAAATGAAATAACAAGCTATATTGACGGCTGGCTGCATATAAAGATAGCCGCCCCGCCGCTGAAAGGCAAAGCCAACAAGGAGCTGGTTGCCTTCTTAAGCCGCAAACTGGGCATAGCCAAAAGCAACGTCAACGTAATAAAGGGACAAACAGCCAGAAAGAAACTTATTACTGTTGACAGCTTAAGCCACGAAGATACACTTAAGGCTCTGCTTCCGCCACAAAGCGGCAAGCTACTTTAGGGCTTTAACAGATTATCAATTGGTAACTTCCTGTATCTCGCTTACATAGCCGCAGCCAACGCAGTTATAGAACTTTTTGCCTTTATAGTTGTCTATAATCATTTCCATGCCGCAGTAGGGGCAGTTTACGTTTGTCCTGGGGCTGGTATAGCCGCATTGCAGACAGTGGTCAAACCACACGTCTCCGTCTATATCAAGAAACAGGTCGCCGCTGCATTTCGGGCAGTGTTTGGCTTTCCACATTACCATTTCCTGTCATCCTATCCTTTTATTGAAACCGCCTATCTGTTTACGCCTTGTATCCTTTAACGGCTTCAGTGCAATTTTAGGATAGTTATAAACAGGTGTATGTAACTTTTGTCTCATTGTAAATTACGGGGAATTACAGGTAAAAAGGCTTAAAAAAGCGGGGGGATAAGTAGTTTGAAAAATGGTATAGAAATTTATTCAGTCAAAGGCTATCTCAAAGGGGCAGGTGATGGCTTCGTGGATACAAACAGCTTCGCATTGTCCGCACCAGTCACATTCAACCGTCTCAACAAAATTCACAACGCCGTCTATCATTACCAACCCGTGCTGCCAGCATACGGCTACGCACAGCCCGCAGCCATCACATTTGTATATGTCTATCTTTGGCTTCATCAATTCTTTACCGGCTCTGTTATTTTCATTCTAATTAACCTCTTGCCTGCTGTCTGTGACCTTTGTCTCAAACGGCGGGTGTTACCATTTCTTCCAGCGCCTGTCTGTCTTTAATAACTATGCGATGCCTGTCTATATTGATTGCGCCTTCATCTTCCAGCGCTTTCAGCGAGCGGCTGACGACCTCTCTGGCAGTGCCTGCCATCGCCGCCATATCCCGCTGTGTCAGCCTTGCGCCGGCGGCTCCGTCAGCGGCATATTCAAGCAGTATCTTGGCTACCCGCCCGATAACCTGCCTGAATGACAAGTCCTCCACCAGCGAAATCATCTGGCGCAGCCGCTTTGCCATAACCTGGATTATATTCATCGCCACCTGGCAGTAGTCACGCATAATCAATTGCATATCAGCACCGGTCATGCCGCAAACCACAAGCGTTGACATCGCCTGGGCGCTGGTTGGGTTTATACCGCCATTCAGGATAGGCACTTCGTTGAATGCCTCCATAGGGCGGATGATAGCCAGTATCTGTTCCTTGCCATCCGCAGACGTTTTGAATATCTTCACCGCCCCGGAAAGAACGAAATACATGGCGTCGGCTTTTTCCCCTTCCAGAAAGAGCATCTCGCCGCGCTCGTATTTCTTTTCAAACGCCAACCCGGAGACAGCTTCCAGTTCTTCCGGGTTAAGCCCTTTGAAATACGGGCTTGCTTTTAATATATCCAGTTTACAAACCATATCGCCCTTTATTATAGCCCTTATTCAAACAGGTTTTTTTCTACTTCTTTCAGCCTCTCTACGCCTTTTATCTCATATGGACGCATCGGCAATTCTATTATCTTCAGGTGCCCGAAACGCTGGTGAATCATATCCAGATACTTGCGTTGCTGGGCGGCTTTCATTTTCAGAAACTCTGAATTGTCTGTTTTGATGACGTTATTTACGATAAGCTGGCTGACGGCGAAGCCGTGGTCATCAAGCTGTTTGAAGATGTCGTCAAGCTGTTCATAAGCCAGCGCTTCGGCAATGGTTACAATATTAAACCTGACCTCCTGCCGCAAGAAGTCTATGCTATCTGCCGAGAGCTTCTGCCAGCCTTTTAATATTTCCAGAACAGACTGGTTGCTGCCCTGCCCGAATTTGAGTTTGGAGTATATGCGCGGCGCCATCCTCAGGTGTTCCACCAGCATCTCCGGCGTGTGCAGCAAAGCCAGTGTTTGCCCCAGCGGAGCAGTGTCCCAGATAATCGTCTGGTAGCTGCCGCTTTTCTTCATTTGGCGGATATAATCCACCATAAACTCATCGCTTAAACCGGGCAGCATGGAGGTCATAAACTCCACAAACGAATCGTATTCTATGGAGACAAAGGAGGAAAAAACCTTGTAAACTTCTCTGCCGAATTTCCGGTCCCACATCTGCTGGACTTCTTCCAGACCGATTTCATTTATATCCAGCCAATCGCTAATACTGGTGGCTCTTTTTTTATCGGCAACCTCAAAGATATGCGCCAGCGACGGTGTGGCGTCTGTGGATATGGCAATTGTCTTCTGCCTCTGCCCGGCATAGTGCAGCGCCGTAGTAGCAGCACAAGTCGTCTTGCCGACACCGCCCTTGCCGGCGAACATAAAGATACTGCCATCACTGGTTTTATTTTCAATATCTGTCAACTATATGTCCCCTTTCAATAATGCTACTTATTTCTTCTTTGAAAGGGCTGCTGCTAAACTTACCAGGCTGCGCACCGGCACGCCGGTTGCCCCCTTTCGTGTATATCCGCTTTCCTTGCTGCTATATGATGTTCCGGCAATATCAAGGTGAGCCCAAAACGTTTTGCCAACAAATTCAGATAAAAACTGCCCGGCGCTTATAGTTCCTGCGCCACCGCTGCCGGCATTCTTGATATCGGCGACATCGCTTTTATTCAATTCCTTGTATTCTTCAAACATCGGCAGCTGCCACATATACTCGCCGGTTTCTTTTCCGGCTGCCAGAATGCCATCTATCAATTTCTGGTTATTGCCCATAACGCCAGTGGTTATATATCCCAGCGCAACGACACAGGCGCCGGTAAGTGTGGCTACATCCACAATGCGTTTGGCTTTCAGCTTATTGGCATAGCACAATGCATCCGCCAGAATCAGCCTGCCCTCGGCATCTGTGGATATTATCTCTATTGTCTTGCCGTTCATTGCCTTAAGGACGTCCCCGGGTTTGAAGGCTTTGCCACCCGGCAAGTTCTCTACCGCCGGCACAATGGCAACCACGTTTATAGCCAGTTTTAAACGGGCTATGGCGGATATGGCAGCAATGACAGAAGCCCCGCCAGCCATATCCGTTTTCATTTCTTCCATTTTATTTGATGGCTTCAAGGATATACCACCCGAATCAAAGGTGATGCCCTTGCCCACCAGCGCCAGCTCTATATCTTTGCCCCCACCGCCCATGTATTTCAGTATGATAAACTTTGGCGGCTGACAGCTCCCCTGATCCACACCCAGCAAAGCCCCCATTTCCATCTTCTGCATATCTTCTTTTTCAAAGATAGTAAGTTCAAGGCAGTTGTCTTCCGCCACTTTTTTGGCGATTTCCGCCATATCTGCAGGCGTCATGTGGTTTGAAGGCTGGTTGACCATATCACGGGCAAGGCAAGCGGCTTCGGCGGTAATCTTTCCCTCTTCGCAAGCCCGCTTTGCCTTTTTGGTATCTCCCCTGCCAACGCCCGCCAGTGTCAGTTTCTTAAGTTCAGTGTTATTGTTTCCATCTTTTTTGCTTTTATGAACACGGAAATTATAGACGCCCAGAATTGCGCCTTCTGTTATGGCTCTGGCGGCATCTTCAATTTTTACGCTGCTGCCTGCGGCAAGCGTATTTATAGCTACAGATTTATTCTTTTTAGAAATCAGGCTGCGGCAGGCAACCGCCGCCGCCGAACGGATTTTATCTGCGGTTAATTCCTTCTTTTTACCCAACCCCGCTATCAGCACACCACCGGCGGCAATCCTGCCCAAACTGTGAATGTAATTAACCTCCCCAGCCTTGCCTTTTATTTCACCGCGGCGCATAAGCCCGGCAACCGCGCCGTCAAAGGCTTTATCTATAGCCGCTAAATCCCCGGCAGGTTTCTTTTCACCTTCAAAAACGCCTACTGCGACGGCGTCGGCTTTCGCCTTGATTATATCTATGGTTTTTACATATATTTCCATACTTCTCTCCTTTCAACGTAAATCCTGTTTTTATGTCTTATATCCAGCAAATATTTCAACCCATAACTCGCCATGTCAGCTTAACACGCTATGGGATGAATTATAAGACATTTAAGCCCACTCTGCCAGACTATATTAAGTTAATATGAATTATTAGAAGGCATAACAGCCGTCATTTTGCGCTTAAATGGTGGCTATCTTTAAAATGATTGGTTATAAACGTAATTACGGCTGGTCTGCCGCATATGCCGCCGCCAGTAATCCGGCTATCTCCCGACGGTCTATATTACCGCTGTTTGCCAGAGGCAGGGAGTTCAGGATAATAACCTGTTTGGGTATCTTGTAGTTTGCCAGGTGTTTAAGGCAATGTTTCTTTATCTGCTGCGGCGTAACCGTTATCCCTTTTTTCAGCGCCACCGCCACCCCGACAACCTCGCCGCGCATTTTATCCGGGATGCCAACAGCCACCACAGACTCTACGCCGGGATATCCGGCAAGCACGCTTTCAATATCGGAGGGATAGATATTCTGCCCCTTGGTGATAACCATGTCCTTCTTCAAGCCCTCCAAAAAAAGGCAGCCATCTTCGTCCAGCCTGCCGATGTCGCTGGTATAGAGCCAGCCCTGCTTTATCATTGCCGTTGTGTCGCCTTCGTTTTCGTAGTAACTGCTCATAATCGGCCCTTTGATAACCACTTCACCACTCTGGTTTGGTGGCAACTCGCAGCCTGCATCGTCAACAACCCTGATTTCCCAGCCGGGCAAAGCCCTGCCCACCGAACCCGGTTTGCCGTTGCCATTTAAGGATTGGCAGGTTACGTGCGACGTCGTTTCTGTCAGCCCGTAGAAGTTTATCAGTTTAAAGCCGACATGTTTTTCAAAACGCCGCGCCAGTTCTATTGGCAAAGGCGCGCCGATACTGCCGCAGATACGCAGAGAGCTTAAATCATGCTCCAGCCCTTCTTCTATCACCTTTTTGACTATCAGCCGGTGAATGAACGGCACGCCGATAAATATGGTTGCCTTTTCTTCCTCTATAGACTGCATGAGGCTGTTTATAGACAGCCCGGAAAGCATTACCACCGTGCTGCCTTTATATATAGATGTCAACAGTATGATTATAAGCCCCACGATATGGTGCATCGGCAAGGCAAACAGCATCACAACATCCTTTTCACTCTGCCTGAAACCGGCAGCCGATGTCTCTATAGACTTTACCAGCCTGCTGTGAGGCAGCACAGCGCCCTTGGGCTTGAGGGCAGGTCCTGATGTATAGGCGATACACGCCGTATCTTCTTCGTCTATACAGACATCTATAGCTATCGCCGGGCTTTTGTTGATAATCTCTTCATAGCTTAGATAATCCCCATTTTCCCCACCCACGGAGATAACATGTTTTATATAATTCCACTGAGGCAGCAGTTCTGCCAGCGGTTTTACATACTGGTTTTCACCAATCAACACCGCCGGACGGCACTGCCCCAGCATGCATTCAAGTTCGTTCGGCTTATACTTGGTGTCCAGCGGCACGGCGGCAGCGCCGCACTTGACTATACCGAAGAATATGGATACGAATTGGGTATCGTTAAGCATCAGCATAGCCACCCGGTCACCCTTTTTTATCCCCAGAGCCAACAGTTTGTTGGCTATACGGTTTGACTCTGCGTCCAGTTCGGCATATGACATGCGGTTATCGCCGCAGATAATGGCTGTTTTATCGGCATAAAGGCTGACACTGGTATCAAGCATTTTTTTAAGATTCATTGATTTGTTTTGCCTCACTTTTCAATCTTAAAGAAGGGGGATTTAGTCTATCAGATTTCCCCCCTGACTGCCAAATTGCCACAACAAAGGCGGCTAATAACAATAAGCTCTATTTATGCCTTATTGTCCAGAATAAACTATAGTACTATTTTCACTGATTTGTATCTATTTTATAGTATTTTAGTACTATCTGGTATTGACATTTGTATTCTTTTTTGCTAGTATCGCCTAAAATAACCAAAAATAGTCTTGACAAGTCCTTTATTAGGTGCTAACATCCTAACTGTACATAGGAGAGGAAAATGATTACAACAGTATCAACAACAACAGTTACAACTGTAACGGCTATAGCGGCGATGGGGCTCACGGCTACATTGAGTATCGCGGCCACCATCTTGCTTGTTTTCTTCCTGTCCACCAAAGAGCTTGCCGCCGCCAGAGGCTCCGGCACATCGCTGCGTATCTCCAGATATCTCAGCGTCGGCATTGTGCCGCTGCTGCTGACATTTCTGGTGATTACGGTTATACAGATAGCCCAGATGCTCTCTTAAAAATAAAAGGGAGCCACGATAAACAATATAATATTGGTCAATCCATGAGCCAGGGTTACTCCAAAAAGTGACCCTGTCTTTTTTACCAGCCATCCGAAGAACATAGCCACTACAAAGACAAAAAGCACATCATAGACAGCAAACTGGCTTTCCGCCTGTATCCAGCCAATATGTAAAATTGCAAACAGGTAACTGGCATAAATGATACCCCACCAGTTACCAAAAACTTCTGAAGACGAACGCTGCAACACTCCGCGAAAAATAAATTCCTCTACCAACCCGGTTGAAAGAAGTAATACCAAAGCCGGTAGCCACACTGTTTGAAAATTAAGCTCTGCCACCAGAGCTTCCGGGCGAAGAATCAAATATTCTACTATGCCAAAGCCCAGCCCGCTTAGCATTATTGCCAGTTGCACGGGTAAAAAACCAAACCTGACGCCGATATCTTTTGGCTTGTATCCCAATATATTCGCCAGCACAACCGCCGCCGCCATCAGTGGCACGTATATAATAAGATACTGCCACATCCGGGGGATATCCGCCAACGGCAAAGAAAGGCTGATTACCCTTATAAGGGGTATGATAGACAACGATAATACAAAGCGTTCCTTGTAATAACTGTTAATCAGGGCGGCATCTATTATTACGACAAGGAGTATGACAATATGGCAGGCGATGCCTATGATTGATGCCGTTACTACACCCGTTACCGGGCTTAGCGCTATAACTATGGCTTCGGCGATAGTTATAGCCAGCAGGTATAGTAAGGCTCTTTTCATTATTCTTTAATCAACACCTTTTGATGGATATATCAAGATACTTTTCCGCCAGATCCATAGCGCAAAAATCACCGCACATACTGCAAGCCTTGCCCGTTGTCTTGTGCTGGCTGCGGGCGCGGCTGAAGTTTTTTGAATCTATTGAAAGTTTTTCCTGCGTTTCCCAGTCCAGCTTCTTGCGCGCCACAGACATCTGCCTGTCTCTTTCCGCTGCCCCCTTCACCCCCTTGGCGATGTCTCCGGCGTGGGCGGCAATACGGGAGGCAATTACCCCCTGCCTGACGTCTTCCGGGTCTGGCAAGGAAAGATGCTCTGCCGGTGTTACATAGCATAAAAAGTCTGTACCGGCGGCAGCGGCGATTGCCCCGCCGATTGCCCCGGTAATGTGGTCATAACCGGCGGCTATATCCGTAACCAGCGGACCCAGAACGTAGAACGGGGCGTCCTTGCAGATGGATTTTTCAAGCTGGACATTGGCTTCTATCTGGTTTATGGGCAAATGCCCGGGGCCTTCCACCATCACCTGCACGCCAGCTTTGCGGCTGCGCTGCACCAGCTCTCCAAGCGTTAAAAGCTCTTCAATCTGGGGGGCATCGGTGGCGTCTGCCAAACTGCCGGGGCGCATACCGTCTCCCAAACTCAGCGTTACATCGTATTTCAACGCTATTTCAAGCAGGTGGTCAAAGTGTTCATAAAGCGGGTTTTCCTTTTCGTTGTGCAGTATCCAGCCCATCAGGAAAGCGCCCCCGCGCGAAACCACGTCTGAAACCCGCCTCTGCTTCTCCAGGCGGTCAATAGCCTGCTGCGTTACACCACAGTGGACAGTGATGAAATCAACGCCGTCTTCCGCCTGCTGCTCTATTGCCGCAAACAATTCGTTTTCGGTCATCTTTACTATTGCGCCGTGCCTCCCGGCAGCTTCTATCGCTGCCTGGTATATCGGCACTGTACCGATGGGCAAGCTGCTTTTTGCTATAATCGCCCGCCGTATGGCGCAAATATCGCCGCCGGTAGATAAGTCCATAACGGCGTCTGCTCCGGCTTCCACGGCAATTTTCAGTTTCTCCAGTTCGCTGTTTATATCACCGAAATCAGAAGAAGTGCCGATGTTGGCATTAACCTTTGTCTTAAGCCCCTTGCCGATGGCGCGGGGTTCAAGGTTCTTGTGGTTAATATTAGCAGGGATTACTATCGCGCCTTGCGCCACCCCCTCACAAATTGTTTCAGCCGCAACGCCTTCATACTTTGCCACCTGCTCTATCTGCGGCGTAACAATACCTTTTCTTGCCAGTTCTAACTGTGTCATTTTTTTCCCTTTAAACAAATAAAACCAGGTTTCGGCTATACCCCGTACCCCTGGCTTACTGCCGCTTTCCTCCGCTCGCATTACCGAGGTCAGGTCATCAGGGTTGGCTACTAAAAAACCTCTCAGCCTTCAAGCACCCCTAGCGGTTTATAGTCCTGTTTAAAACTAATATATCACAGGCAGTAATTTGTTGCAATTTGCATGAAATCCCTCTCAATCTCCCTTTAGCAAAGGGAGAAGCTATCTATTTCCCTCTTTAATAAAGAGGGATTAAGGGAGATTTTATGTAAAAAAGCCTGCCGAGGGCGGGTGGGTTGGGAAAGAAAAGGATAAAAATGATGGGGTTGGGAATAGTAGCTATCCCGGCAATTTATATGCCATTTATAAAATCAATAATCCTGAAAACCACAAACCCCAGCGATGAAACCAGCCCCACTACCGGTATCCAGAATGGCACAACGCGAACACCTTCGGTAACCGTTTCTCCGGAAATAGCTTCTCTGCGCTTTATCAGCAACAGCGAAAGGTTGACCAGCGCAAAAACAATCAGTATTACAAAGCTTGTGTTCTCGGCAAGCCCTTCCAGCGTGGAGGTTAAGGCAAACAGCAAAATGATTACGCAGGTTAAAAAGGTTGCCGGCAAAGGCGTCCGTGTAAAAGTATTAACACTGCCAAGCCTTGCGGGCAACCAGCCCCTTCGCCCCAACCCGTATAATATCCTTGAAGCCATTATAATCTGTATTAGCGCGCCGTTAATGATTGCAAACATCCCGATAACGGTGATTACTGCCGGATTACTGCCTGTAATCTGTTCATAGATATAAGCAAGCGGCGCATCGCTTGCCGCAAGCTGCTGCAAATCTACGCTCATCACAGACACAAGAGCCACCAGAAAATAAATAAGGGCGGATACTATCAAGGCAATCAGGATGGCAACCGGCATGTTACGGGACGGATTTTTGACCTCTTCGGCTATATTCACCATATCTTCAAAACCAATATAGGCATAAAATGCCAGCAAGCCGCCAAGAAATATGCCATACCAAATCCCTCCATCCATGCCGGGGACAAGTTCGCCAATTCTGGCAGGCAACTCGGCAAATGCTCCACCGCCCACCCACAAAATAATTGATAAGCCGATTATCTCAATAACCGTTAAGATAGCTGCCATTCGGACAGATTGTGTAATACCCCAGGCAGCGATACCGCCCAGCGTCAGCACAAGGACGGCAATAGTAAGGGTGGCCGGTGTCTCAACAAAAACATCCAGATAGCCTGTAAAACCGCGTATGATTGCGGCGCTGGAGAGGGCGCCGGCAAGGACTATCAGCAAACCTATTATCAATGAAAGCGTTTTCTTGTTAAAACCATGCTGGATATATTCAGATTCACCTGCGCTTAAAGGATAGCGCGAAGACAGCTCGGCGTAGGAAAAAGCGGTGAAGGTTGCCAAAAGCGAGGCGATTACAAAAGATACAGGCGCATAGATGCCGGCTACGCCGACAACCTTGCCAATAAGAACATAAATGCCCGCACCCAGGATATTGCCCAGCCCATAAAACACCAGCAGATATAGAGGCAGGCTGCGCTTCAGGCTGACGGGTTCGTGTAAACTCTTTTCACCTTTATTGATGTTACTGCCTCCTTTATATCAAAAGCAATAATAACATTATTTAGTATTCATGAATACCATTATATTTTAAGTTCATGACGAAATGCTATAATTACAACAATGCAAAAACTAGCAGCAGGCGCAGCTAAATTTGGAATTGAACTCAGCCCTCACCAGCTTGAGCAATTTCAAATCTATTATGCCGAACTGATAGGCTGGAACAGGCGCATAAACCTGACTGCCATCACCGAAGCCGAAGATGTGCAGCTTAAACACTTTCTGGATTCGCTGACGATTGCCCTCGCTTTCAAAGACCCAAAAGATATAGATATCTTACGTATAATTGATATCGGCACGGGAGCAGGTTTCCCCGGTTTGCCGCTTAAAATTGCCTTTCCTTCTATAAAACTGACGCTGCTTGAAGCCACCGCCAAGAAGACAGCTTTTTTACAGTATGTTATTGATGAGCTGGAGTTGGAAAATGTGAAAGTTGTAACAGAACGCGCGGAGGATGCAGCCCGGCAGCCGCAACATCGCCAGCGTTTTGACGCCGTTGTTTCCCGTGCCGTTGCTTCACTGCCTTCCCTGGCAGAACTCACCCTGCCCTTTTGCAAAACCGGCGGCAAGGTTATTCTGCAAAAGAAGGGTAACATTAAAGACGAAGTGACACAGGCGGGTAAAGCCATAGAGATACTGGGCGGCAGCCAGCCTGAAGTTATTAATATTGAGCTTGAAGAACTTAACGATAACCGCCAGCTTGTTCTGATAAACAAAATGAAACCCACCCCAACCAAGTATCCCCGCCGCGCAGGCATACCGCTAAAAAGACCTATGGTTTAACTGAAATCCCTAAATAAAATACCTCTCAATCTCCCTTTATCAAAAGGGAGAAGTTATCTGTTTCTATTTTTAGAGGGGTTAGGTAAATGAAACCTTTTGGGTATAGCCTCTCCGGCCATCTTTTGTCGGTGCCTTTCTATTGAAATCTGCTTATCTTTAGGGCTGACAAGGTCAAAGAAAGACATATTAAACATTTCATCTTTGGAGTAACCAGTAATTTCTGCCCACGTATCACTGGTATATATCTGGACACCTTCCCTGCCATCTATATCCTGAAGCATAATGACAGCTTCACCTATCTTGATGCCCAGTTCAACAAGCGTGCGATACCTGTCTTCTGTTTCTTCAAGTTCAGCCACGCGCTGACGCAGGAACTCCAGCTCATCAACGCATTCTTCTTTATTGCTTTTCTGGCTAATTTTATCCATAGGCGCACTTATTAAGGTTAAAAGGGTCAGGGCTTATAAGATACTATATATTATTACCGGTCAGGAAGGATGTCAATTAATACATATATAAAAGATTTTTAGTAATTAAAAACGTGAAATAACGATTCGTCAATTTGTTTTTTGCTCTTATTGCAGATGGTAATATGCAGATTAATGAGTTGTCGTCTTGCATTTCATTCCCACATCACTAACCATATCCTGTAGTAATTTATTTAATTTTTCCTCATGCAAAAGTCTGTTAGCAATAATAAGGTGTTTGCAGTCATATTCGCTCCAGCTTTTAGCCAGGATTTTAATACCTAATTCATCCCTATGTTCATAAAGATAGGTACCGGGAAGAGGAGTAGTCATAGCCAAAGTTATAACAGCCCCCATCTCTTTTAGTTCTTTCATCAGCATAGTTTGTTCACAAATAGTTTCTTCAGTATCTTCAGGATGCGGAAACATAAAAGAGCAGCTAACCTCTATGCCATGTCTTAAGGTCATCCTGACCGATTTTCTAACATGCTCCGGCCTTATCTTTTTGCCGATTGAGTCAAGTATCTTCTGAGAGCCGGCTTCAATGCCATACTGGATGTTTTTACAGCCGGCTAGTCGCATTTCTCTCAAGAGTTCGTCATCCACAAGGTCAACTCTTGTGGCGCATTGCCAGTCAAGCGGCACTGACCTGAATATATCTTGCAGCATACGGCAAAGTTCAAGGATAAGACTTCTATCCATAGTGAAGCTGTCATCGGAGAAGTTAATCCTGTTTACTTGCCGGGTTTGAATTAAGTGTTTAATTTCCTCCATGACCTTTTCGGGCTTCCTGAACCTTCTTTTGCCTTTCCAGATATTGTTAACAGCGCAGAAATAGCAGGCGAAGGGACAGCCTCCTCTTGAACTTAATACCGAGAATGGATAATCGTAGAGGTGAAGCAGAAAAAGCTCTCTGGCGGGAAAGGGTAGTTCATCCGGATCGGCTATCGGTGCCCTGTCCTGTGTGGTTATCAAATCGCCATTTATCACCGTTGCTATACCTTTTATATCTGTTAACCCTCCGCTGCCTTTAAGGAAATGGTCTGCCAGTTCCAGCATGGTCTTTTCGCCTTCACCTCGTACCACTACATCTACCCCTGTTTCGCGTGCTACTTCTTCATACAACACGCTGGCATGAGGACCGCCGATAATTACCTTTGTTTCCGGACTTTCTTCTTTAATGAGCCCGGCAATTTTGATTCCATTATCGTGTGTTTCAGTATAGGTTGATATGCCGATTATAGAGGGCGTATCCTTTTTGATAATCTTTCTGAGTTCAGCCTCATCAATCTGGGTAGCATTCAAATCCAAAGCCGATACTTTGTATCCGGCTTTAAGAAGAACCGCGCCAAGATAAGCCAACCCCAGTGGTGGGGTGCGTCTGGCATGTGGTGATAGCTTGACAACAGGTGCGTTTATGAGCAGTATTTCCATATTCATTCCAAACAGGTAGAGCTTCCTTTAGCCTAACATTCTAAAGGAAGCTCTACCATTAATCTAACTAATCCTTTGGTGGAGTAAAGACTTGCTTAGCTCGGGTTACCCAGCCTGTCGGCTGCTTCAAGAGCATCTGCCGCATCTTTAAGCCCCAATTCTTCCAGATTTGCCCTTGTTGGCCAACCAGTTGCTATATCCCAGCCTTCCAGCGCATAGTAATGATCTTTAAACGCTTCAAAACCATCTTTATCCAGGAACATACCATCCAAATTTGCATCGGCTATCCATGCCCCGTCTCTATTCTTAACCGGCAAGATTTTATTGCAGTTTATTCCGGTTGACAGTGGGGGTTTAAACATAAACTCAGATGGCACTTCAGCATCTCTATGCCTGCCTTCCAGAACCCAAAGAGCCCTTTCCAGGTTCCATATCCTTTGGCCAACTTTCATGCAGTCTTCTGTAGTCCAGTCATTCCCCGTAACCGCATTAAACATTTCAACTTCGGCGTTATCGCTGAATCCCCAATTATCGCCTGCGCTTGCAGTAGCGATTAGGTAGCGGGGTAAACGACTGAAATCGCAATAACCAAGAGACTGCCTGAAGAATCTGGTATGGCGCCTGTGATAGGCTACAAACTTGGCAAAATGTGATGAATAGATGCCTTCTTCAAGCGCCAAGTCCATGTTTGAACCATCTGCTCCCTGCCACTGGTAGTTGAACATGAGGGGATCACCGGTGAATGGAACGGTCTTCTGAGAGGTCATCTCAACCAGAGTTTCAGCATCTATCGAAGCAAGGGGTTCGTTAAACATACCAAAATAGGTGTGTTCGTTTATGTCCCTGTCTCCAAAAACCGAACCGTAAATCCATTCGGCTGTTGGTAGCGTGTGGTGGAATGAGTAACCCCACTGGGGGTAGCGAAGGTTACCATTAGCCAAATCTTCCTCTAGCCTCCCCCATTTTTCAGCCGCCCTGAAAACTCCATCTGCCAGGTCATCTCCTATACCCTGTCTGTAGGAGATTGCCCTTACCAGCGAATCATACCATTCAAGGGAGCCCCATTTTTCGACTTCGCCGGGTAGTGGATAACATTCTATTTCCTTACCCGAGCCTAAGATTCCCTGATCATAAAGACTGTTAAGATACTCTCCTCCGCTATACATCTGGGCGTGAATATACATAAAAGTCCAGAAAAGATCAGCGGCGTTTACTCCATATTTCTGCATTAAATCACCTATTTTAAGAGCATCATTTGATCCGTAAGAAACTTTATCGGTGGCATACAAAGACTCAATACACATGGCATCATTGCCAACATTATCAGCCTTGACGAAACGGCATGCATTAGGGCAGGCAAAACAGGAGGAAGATCTGCCTGCTGGCGTGGAAGCCTTAACAGGCCAATTGACTTCTGTGCGTATATGCTGCCTGACGTTCCATAGTGTTTCAGGATCAGCAATTTTAACAGAGCCGTCACCAATTACGCTGATAGCCTTTAGCTTTTTTTTGCCGAAAACGCCTCCAAAGCCACCCTGACCAGCAGAGCTGCCTTTTTCATGAATTAGAGAAGCTATGCTTGAAAGGTTTTCACCGGCGGGGCCAATAACAACTATTGCGGGCAGGTTGGTTGATGGAACTCCGCCAACATCCAGCCATTCTCCATATCTGGTATAATCTGTTGTTTTCCTCCAGATAGTCTCCTGTGTTTCCCAGGTATCCAACCCCCAAAGGTCTGCAGCACTTTCAATGGTTACGTTGTCGTTCTCAATCTTAAGCCAAACCGGTTCGGCTGATTCTCCCTCAACGACAATGCCATCCCAGCCGGCATACTTAAGTTGAGGGCTAAAACGCCCGCCGAAATTAGATCGGGTAAACCAGTTAACCGGGTAGCCCTGCGGCGCAAGTCCCATAACCTCAGTCCTTGCGGAACAATATGGAACCATAGTACCACTAAGCGGAGAGGTCATCATTATGACAATATTTCGGGGGTCAAACCCATCTACCAGAGTCCTATCAGGAATAAGGTCCCAGAACAGGGCAGCCCCAATGCCGTTACCTCCACCCCACTGTTCGTATTTGCTGGTATCTATTGTGCTGATTTCCTGTGTTGTAAGGTCAACTCTTAATATCTTGCCTGTATATCCGCCATTAGCCATTAATGACCTCCTTCCCCTGAATCTTGTTGTTCAGCAGCAACTTCAAACTTATAGTTGTACCCAGCTGTGCCTTGCTGGCTGGGAGTTTCTTCGGTAAATTTGATTGCCATCTGCGGGCAAGCCTCTACGCAAGCTTGTTTGCCGGAAGGCCCGCCTTCTTCGCCCCAGTATGGAGTATTGAGGCAAAGGTCACATTTCATGGAAACATTCTTGGTTGGATTTAGTTTCACTCTATAGGGCATAAACGGGCAAGCCTTAGAGCATAAACCACAAATGTCACCAAGACATTTTTCTTCATCTATTACGCGAACATTGCCGTTTTCGGTGTCTACATGGCAGGCACCTATGGGGCATGCCTGAACACATAACGGGTTAACACACTGACGGCACTGGGCAATTTCGATATCGTTGGGGAAGCGTTCAAGAGTGTTTTTTATCACCTGTATGCGTGATAACGCCAGGCTGTTTGCGCCTTCATGAACCATAGAGCAAGCCAGCATGCATGTCTGGCATCCTATACAGCTGGTGCTATCCACCACGATATAGCCTGTCGATGCCGGGAAGACCTTGGGCAATTCGCCTTCATGCTCAGATTCAACATGCTCTTTTAAATCGCTGAGAGTATCAAGTTCCTGCCCGCAGAATGGACAGACGAAGTTATTAGCAATGGCGGTAGTAGTGTCTGTAAGTGTTTTTGTATCTGTTACAGTAGAGGTTGAGGTAACCGTTGTTGTGCCACCAGGGGCCGTGCTGGTTACCGTTGCTGTTTCAGTGATTGTTTCTGCTTCTCCGCAGGCAGCCAGCAGCACTGTTGAACCGATGGCGGTGCCGCCAACTAAAAGACCGGCGTCTTTAAGAAACTCTCTCCTGGATAATTCCTTGCTTCTCTTTTTATTATCTTCAGTCATATTATTTATATGAACTCCTTTTCGACCTTTTGAATATAAAAGAATAGTTAATCAGTTAATAATTAAGTGTTTTAAAAAACAATAGGCACCACCTCCCTTTAAATCTCCTTTCCTGAGAAGGGAGGCAGCGCCGTTTCCAGCTCTACCCTGCCGGCCAGTCCCCTTAGATTTAATCCTTAGGAGAGTAGGCTCGGAGATATCATTAATGGTTATATAAAGTAAGTGCTACTTCTTCATTGGCAAAATCTTAGCTGAAATATAAAAGCGGGTTTGAATAAAAGCATTTGTATTTATAACTAGTAATAATAATAAATTGTTGTTACAAAACAGGTGAATATTAGTTACTAATAGTTACATTGTTATGAACAGAAATGTATATATACTATTTAATAGTGAGGCAGTTTAATAGGGGATTGGTGTAGTGACAAAGAAACGCAAAGTTGATCGCGTTATTACACCTTTATGATTCCTTTGATATATAATAGCCGACACCGGGCTTGTTTAGTATAAACCTTGGTTGTTTTAATGATATCTCTAGTTTTTGCCTAAGCCTGCGGATATAAACTTTTATAGCGCCTTTAGAATCGGAGTGGTCTTCTCCCCATATATTTTTAGCCAGGCTGGCATAACTTACAACATTACCCGCACTCCTCACCAGATGAGAAAGAATAATGCCCTCGGTGAAGGTCAAAGATAATCTTGATTTGCCATTGAAAATTTCCCTGCTACTTGAATCAAACTGAAGGCTGCCAATATCAATAACGGGCTGCCCAATAGAGCTTTGGTGGTATCTTCTTCTTATGGCTTTTATGCGCGCTATCAGCTCCATTTGCTTAAAAGGTTTTATAATATAATCGTCAGCCCCGTATTCCAGCGCTTTCACTATATAACCTTCCTCTGACCTTACGGTTAGAACAATGATAGGAACCGAGGAAAACAGGCGTATCTGTTTAATTGCTTCAAAGCCGCTTATGTCCGGCAATCCCAGATCAACAATTACAATATCTGGTTCTTCTGTTTCTACTATCTCTACACCTTTTGACCCGAAATCTGTATTAAGCAAAGTGGTTGCCGGCCACCCCACTTTGAAAGCCAGGGAAACGAAGTCAATTATCTCTTGGTCGTCTTCAATGATAAGGATCTTCAAAGTGAAGCTCCTTTAATTATAATGTTATCCTTAGTTTCACTTTTAAGTGGCATGGTAAAACTGAAGACACTGCCTTTGCCCTTTTGGCTTTCAACCCATATGCTCCCCCCGTGAAGTTCTATCAGCATTTTACATAGGTTTAAACCGAGCCCCAATCCGCTTAATTTATCTTTCTTGCTGGATACTCTATTGTATGAAAGAAAAATGTTTTTTTGCCTGTGATTGCTTATGCCGATGCCATTATCCCTAACATAAATTATCAATTCGTTATTTGAGCAGCTTGCGCCCAGTGTAATCAGTCCTTTTTCCGGCGTATATCTGAACGCGTTTTCCAGCAGGTTAACAATGACCTGCCCCAATCTGTCTTCATCCGCCCATATTTCAGGTAATGATGAGGGTATATCCAGTTTAAAAACCTGCTTTTTATTAGCGGCGCGATATTGCATATAATCGAATATCTGGATTAACAGTTTTTCTGCATCTACCTGTCCCAAAGAAAGATTCATGGTGCCTAATTCCAATCTGGTCTGGTCAAGAAGTTCGTCAATCCTTTTTTCCAGTTTATGGGCGCCTGTAAGCACAACCCTGGCGGCGTTTTGCCTCGCTTCTTCACCTAGATTATCCGCCAGCATACTACTTGCACCGATAAGTGGCACAAGCGGGGTCTTTAATTCATGCACTAAAGACCGGATAAAATCACGTTTTTGCTCCATTTGCTTTTCTAACTTTTTCCTTAACCTCTTTTCCTCATTGTAGAGCCTGTTAATCTCTTTCTCTGCATATTTGATATCATTAATATCGAAAGAAAGCAAAATAAATTGGTCAACATTACCATTCTTGTCTTTGTGAGGAATTCTAACAATTTTACGCCATTTCTCGGCGCTTTTTCTAATTTTAGCTCCAACGTTAAATTGAACTTCTTTAGGCTGGCCTGTAGAGGAACGCCGTAAACCTTGCCTGTTATCTGCTTTAAAGCTAAATATGACTTCCTGCGGTTCGCCGGTTTCTATTACTTGCTGGTCACATCTATTCTCAAAATCACAATAGTCTCTATCTAACGCAGGAATATCGTATACAGTTTTGCCAATAACATCAGCTGGCATTAAGCTGTCCCTGCTCCTCTTGTCCATACGTAAAAACCTGCCGTTCTTATCCTTGATAATGAGGCAAAGCGGTATATTATCCATCATAAAATTCATATCATCCTGCAAATCTTCATACTCTTTTATCTTTCGTTCCAGTTCATTTTTAGTTTCTTCAAGTTCCCGGGTTCGTTCTTCTATTATCTCTTCAAGGTATGAATGATATTTTTTTAATTCTGCCTGCATATTTTTCCGCTCGGTTATATCTCTTATATACACAACATTGGTTGGTTTATTTTTATAGATGGTAACTGCGCTGGTAAGTTCTATTGATATCTCGGCGCCGTCCTTGCGGGTAATGGCTGATTCAAAAAGATCCGGAATGGTCTTACCGTGCATCCTTGTCCGATGCCTCTTTAATGAAGCTCCTCGGAATTGAGGGCTTACCAGTCCAAAGAAAGACATTCCCAACAGTTCTTTTTTGGAGTAGCCTGTGATTTGAGGCCATTGGGCACTTACATAGGTATGTATACCCTCTTTGCCATTAATGTCTTGGAGCATGATAACGGCTTCGCCTATCTTGTTGCCAAGTTCAATAAGAGTACGATACCTGTCTTCGGTTTCTTTCAACTTTTCATCAAGCTGTTTATGCTCAGTGATATTCCTGATTACAGCTACTGCGCCAGCAAATTGACCTTCCGTAAATAATGGAGACTGTTTGGCATAATACCATTGCTGCTTGCCTGCCATCTCGAGCGTATACGAATATTCGTCTACCTTACCATTCTTATTCTTTTTAAATGCTTTACTAAAAAGAGTATTAAGGTGGGGAGGCATAACATCGAAGTATTTCCTGCCTATGAAATCTTCAGGAGGCAGGTATAGTTCCTCACTGGGAGCATAGAATTCGGTAAATACCCCGTCCCTATCCAAGACAAAGACCAGGTCTTTAAGAGAGGAGAAGATATCGTTTAACCTGCCATTATGCTTTTTGAACTCTTCAAGTTCAGTCACACGCTTGCGCAGTAATGTCAATTCTTTAAGAAGATTTTCTTTATCGCTTTTTGTATCAATCTTGTCCATAAGTACCTGCAGGATAAGCTATCTCTGGTATAATAATTATGAGATTATTAGTAAGTATATACTTTTATAGTATTACCTGATGGCAAATATTGTCAATGGGGACGTGTGTTAGAAAGGCTAACAGACCTCTGGAATGTTACCTTAACCTAATATAAGAACTCTAATCTCTCCCTCTAAATGTTAGTAAAGGCATTGTGGCGTCGTGGTTGTGGGCTTTATCACCATATACTTTTGCCTCGCAGTTAGAATTGTATCACAAATCAAAACAGGGATTAACCACTGGTAGATAAAGCATTTTTTTAATTCAGGATGGATTAAACAAAGGCAATAAGTATGGATTAGCACCAAATGAATGCTTTCACAGATACTATTTAATGGTTTGGCAATAATCTATGGCTCTTACCCTTGGGTAATTCAATTAAGAATTTCACTGTCAATAGTGTACTTCCCTTTAACAAAAGGAGAAGTTATCTGTTTCCATCTTTAGAAGGGTTAGGTGGATTTTAAGGGATAAGCTATTATTCCCCATCTTTGTTAAATAGGGATTAGGGGAGATTTTATAAAATAAGGGGATTTCGCCTGAAATATATAAAGCAGGTTCTAAAGGGGCGCAGCCCCTTTTCTTAATCTCCCCTATCCTAGTAAGGATAGGGGAGATTAAGGGGGAGAGGTTGTTCTGATTAGTATATATCGGCTTGATAACAGGGGTGTTCAGAGAGTAAAATAGGCTTGTCTGGGGATAAGGAGTTATATAGCTATGGAAAGCGGCACATGGAAGGTTAAGACAGGATTGGCGCAGATGCTTAAGGGCGGCGTCATTATGGATATTATTAATGCCGAGCAGGCTAAGATAGCCGAAGATGCCGGGGCTTGTGCCGTGATGGCGCTGGAGAGGGTGCCTTCGGATATAAGGGCTGCCGGCGGTGTGGCGCGGATGGCGGATATCAGGATTATAGAAGATATTATGAAAGCGGTAACCATACCGGTTATGGCTAAATGCCGTATCGGGCATTTTGTTGAAGCAGAGGTGCTTCAGGCTATCGGTGTGGATTATATAGACGAATCAGAGGTATTAACCCCTGCCGATGAGGTTAACCATGTGTGGAAGCATGATTTTAAAGTGCCTTTTGTCTGCGGATGCCGTAACCTGGGAGAGGCACTGCGGCGTATCGGGGAAGGGGCGGCGATGATGAGGACCAAGGGGGAAGCCGGTACGGGTAATGTAGTAGAAGCGGTGAGGCATATGCGCACGGTTATGGGTGATATTAAACGGGTTGTTTCAGCCTGTGATAGCGAGCTGATGGCTATATCCAAGGAACTGGGGGCGCCGCTGGAACTGGTGAAGCAGGTGCATGATAGCGGCAGGCTGCCGGTGGTTAACTTTGCCGCCGGTGGTGTGGCTACGCCTGCCGATGCCGCCCTTATGATGAAACTGGGGGCGGAAGGGGTATTTGTTGGCTCTGGTATCTTTAAGTCTTCTGAACCGCAGAAGATGGCAAAGGCGGTTGTTAAGGCGGTAACGCATTACCAGGATGCCGGTATCATTGCAGAGGTAAGCAAAGGGCTGGGTGATGCCATGCCCGGTTTGGATATAAAGCAAATCCCGGATGAGGAACTGCTGGCGCAAAGAGGATGGTAGTAAGAAGAGGCTGACTTTGCCAAAAGTAACCAATGATGATCTGGACGCCCTGCTTGATATCCTGCCGCCGCATATCCGCAAGCCATTGCGGCAGCAGGAAGACATCAGTGATTTACTGGAGGTAGTTCTTGACCTGGGGCGTCCCTCCGACGCCCGTTTCCTAAACCGTGAAATTATCATAAGCCCGCAGGAGATAAGCCAGGAGGATATTGATTACGTTACCTCCCGCATCGGCAGCTTCGGCGGCGATAACAGGGCAGGTATAGAGCGCACCCTGCACCGCATTTCAGCCATCCGCAACCGCAAGGGAGATATTGTTGGGTTAAGTTGCCGCGTGGGGCGGGCGGTTTTCGGCACTATAAAGATTATTGAAGACCTTATCCAGTCCGGTAAAAGCATCTTACTGCTGGGCAAACCCGGCATCGGCAAGACAACCATGCTTCGCGAAGCTGCCCGTGTGCTGGCAGATGACCTTAAAAAACGTGTGGTAATCGTTGATACTTCCAATGAGATAGCCGGAGACGGCGATATCCCCCACCCCTCTATCGGTCATGCAAGGCGCATGCAGGTAGCCACGCCGTCAATGCAGCACGCGGTTATGATTGAAGCCGTTGAAAACCATATGCCGGAAGTTATTATTATTGATGAAATCGGCACCGAACTTGAATCTCTGGCGGCACGCACCATCGCCGAGCGCGGCGTGCAGCTCATCGGCACCGCCCACGGCAACACACTGGAAAACTTGATGCTCAACCCGACGCTTTCAGACCTTGTCGGCGGCATACAGGCGGTAACCCTGGGAGACGAGGAAGCCAAAAGACGGCACAGCCGCAAGACAATACTGGAGCGCAAATCTCCGCCCACCTTTGACATCGTGGTTGAGATACAGGACAGATATAAGGTCGCCGTCCACCCGGATGTTTCTCAGGCGGTAGATGATACGCTGCGCGGTCAACCCAGCGCCACCGAAACACGCTGGCTGGAAGAAGAAGGCGAAGTTAGCGTCAAGATAGATAAACCGCTAAAAAAGACAAAAGCCCCGTCAGATAAAGCCCCTCCAGCCGCTGATAAAGCTACCCCCAGGCTCTATCCCTTTGGTATAAACCGGGTCAGGCTGGAGCAGGCAGCCAGGGAAATGCACATAAACATCAATCTGGCGGACAGCCTGAATGACGCAGAGCTTATGGTAACTTCCAAGAGTTACTATCGCCGCAAACCGCAGAAAATCCGTGACGCCGAAGCCGCCAATCTACCCATTTACGTGCTGCGCAAGCATACGCCGCTGCAGTTGAAGCAGATGCTGGCTACCGTTCACCCCGGCGGCGGTAATAACGTTAAAAGCAATCGGGGCTCCGGCGCGCTGAATTATGCCCTGCGTGAAGCCGAGGAAGCCGCCAGCCAGGTTATGCGGGAAAGCGATACGGTTGAGCTTAGCCCGCAGAGCGCCTATATACGCCGTTTGCAGCACCTGATTGCCGAAAGAAACCAGCTTGCCTCCAGCAGCAGCGGCAAAGACCCCAACCGGCGGGTCAGAATATATAGAGAGTAAACAAGAACAGCCTGAAAGGGTAAGGCACTTTTTATAATATTTCCCCTGCCTTTATTAAAAAACGGGGCATCATAAAGAAGGGGATTTTAAAGGGGTTCTAAAGGGGCAAAGCCCCTTTAATAAAATATTCCCTCTCCCTTTTCCAAAGGGAGAGGATTAAAGGAGAGGGATTTGTCCCTGTTTATAACATTTGAAGGCGGCGAGGGTTGCGGCAAAAGCCTGCAATCTAAACTTCTTTATAAAAGGCTGTGCCGTGAGGGTATCCCCGCCATTTTAACATTTGAACCCGGCGGAACGCCCATAGGTGATGAAATATGCCGCCTGTTGAAATGGGCGGAGGATATGCACATTACCCCCCTTGCCGAGCTTTTTCTTTTCAACGCCGCCCGCAGCCAGCTTGTTGAAGGAGTTATAAAGCCCGAGCTGGCGAATGGCAGGATTGTTATCTGTGACCGCTTTGATGATTCCACCACTGTCTATCAGGGCTATGCCCGCGGGCTTGACCTTGAAACAGTCAGGGCAATTAACAATACCGCCAGACAGGGCTTGAAACCAGCCCTGACGATTCTGCTGGATTTGTCCGTAGAAGAAGGCTTTAACCGCAAGAATGAAAAACCGGACCGCTTTGAAAAAGAAGACGCCGTATTCCACCAAAAAGTGCGGCAGGGTTATCTTGAACTGGCAGCCGCAGAACCCGAACGTTTTTTTATAATAGACGCCGCACAGGATATAGATAAAATAGCTGAAATAATCTGGCAAAAAGTAACCCCCCTGCTGCCACGGAGGAAATGATGCCCCAGAAATGTGTTGCCGTAGCCATGAGCGGAGGGGTGGATTCCTCTGTAACGGCGGCTATTCTCAAGGAGCAATGCTACCGGGTTATCGGCGTCAGCATGCTGCTTAAACATGATGAAGATAACAAAGACCTTGAAAACGCGCGCAAGGTCGCTGAAAAACTGTCCATTGAGCACCATACGGTAGATTTACGCCGGTTTTTCAGAGAGAGGGTGATTATTCCCTTCTGCGACGAGTACAGGCAAGGCAGAACACCCAACCCCTGCGTTGTTTGTAATCATTATGTAAAATTAGACGCCCTGCTTAAAAAGGTGCTGGAGCTTGGGGCGGATTTCATGGCTACCGGTCATTACGCGCGCATTGAGCTTTGTGATAATATCTACCGCCTGTTTAAAGGTGTTGACCATAATAAAGACCAGTCTTACTTT
Source organism: Dehalococcoidales bacterium (assembly GCA_963674855.2). Classification (GTDB taxonomy): domain Bacteria; phylum Chloroflexota; class Dehalococcoidia; order Dehalococcoidales. Next base: position 331,787 of record CAXXST010000001.1, on the reverse strand, counting down.
CTTTACACCCTGAAACAGGAGCAGTTGCGCCATCTGATGTTTCCGCTGGGGAGATTGTATAAAAGCCAGGTCAAAAGAATGGCAAAGGAGATTGGCTTTAATGATTTTCTTAAAAAGGAAAGCCAGGATATATGTTTTATACCCGATAATGACCACCACGCTTTTATAAACGAAAAAGTTCCATCCAGCCCCGGAGATATAGTTGATACAGACGGCAAGGTGCTGGGTAAGCACAAGGGGCTGTCTCATTATACTATCGGGCAAAGGCAGGGGCTGGGATTATCCGCAGACAACCGTCTCTATGTTTTACGTATTGATTTCGCTAACAACAAGCTGGTTGCCGGCACACAGGAGCAGCTTTTTACAAGCCAGCTATCCGCCAGCCGCCTGAACTGGATATCCGGCGAAATAATCCCGCAGAGCATAACGGGTATAACAGCCAGGATTCGCTATAAATCCGCTGAAAGCAATATCGGTATGTATGTAGATGACGGCACAGCTTATATAAAACTCGCCCAGCCGCAAATGGCTGCCGCCCCGGGGCAATCTATCGTTTTTTACCGCAAGGAGGAGGTGCTGGGCGGGGGGGTTATAGAAGAGACTTTTACGGAAGAGGAGGAAGGGTAAAATTAACGGCAAGCCAACTTTTACGGAAGAAACCAGTCTGGCGGAACAGGGCTATAAATACACCGCCGGCATAGACGAGGCAGGGCGCGGCGCTCTTGCCGGTCCGGTGGTTGCCGCCGCCGTTATACTGCCCCGCCACCCGGAAGGCGGCTGGCTGCAGGATGTAAATGACAGTAAGCTCTTAAAGCCTGAAATACGTGAAATCCTGTTCGGCTGTATCCTTGAAACAGCCATTTCGGTAGGTATCGGTATAATCGCCCATGATGTCATAGATAAGGGCAATATCCTCAGGGCAACCAAACTGGCGATGCGGCAGGCAGTAGAAAAGCTATGCCCGCCCGCAGACAGCCTGCTTATAGACTACCTGCGGCTGCCGGAAATACCCCTGCCCCAGAAGGGCATCACCAACGGGGACAGCCTTTGCCTTTCTATCGCCTGCGCTTCTATCATCGCCAAGGTAACCCGAGACCGCCTGATGGTGGAAATGGACGCTGTTCACCCCGGCTACGGGCTGGCAAGGCACAAGGGCTATTGCACCCAGCAACACACCGCCAACCTGCGGCGGCTGGGACCTTCCCCCATTCACCGCCTTTCATTCCGCCCGGTAAAAGACCTGGTATTATGGCAGGTATGAAGCGCAACGACACCGGCAGGCTGGGCGAAGACCTGGCGGCGGATTTCCTCAGGAAAAAGGGATTCAAAATAGTTGAAACCAACTACCGCTGCCCCGAAGGCGAGATTGATATTATAGCGCGTAATAAAGACACGCTTTCTTTCGTAGAAGTCAGAACAAAAACCAGCCACAGCTTCGGCAGCCCGGAGGAATCCATAACCCGTGCCAAAAAAAGGAGGATGGTAACCACCGCCCGGCGTTACCTGCAAAGCAAGTTTGAGCAACCGCCGGACTGGCGCATAGATTTTATCGCCGTAGAACTGGATAACAATAACAAACCTCTGCGTATAGAGCTTTTTGAAAACGCCATCGGCGAAATGTAAGCCTGTATTTACCCATATACCTCTATTATGTTAAAATATTATGTTAAAATCAGCCGTTTAATTTCAGGCTGCCTGTAGCCAAACACCGGGCTTATAAATGGATTATTCATCAGAAAAGGCTGGCCAGCAAATACTGCGTATAATAGATGCCAACCTGAACCGCATCGGCGAGAGCCTGCGCCTGCTGGAAGATACCGCCAGGTTTATATTGAACGATACCGCCCTGTCCGAGAATTTAAAAGCGATGCGCCATACACTGGCGGTAAAGGATTTAGCTGATAAAAAACGGCTGCTCCGGGCGCGCGACAGCCGTGGCGATATCGGCATTGATATAGAGGTCAGCCAGCAAACGAAGGAAAGGGAGTTGCCTTCAACCATTATTGCCAACGCCAGGCGGATTCAGGAATCGCTGCGGGTTATTGAAGAGCTGGCAAAAGTTCCGTCTGTAAATCTGGCAGGTGAAGCCTTCAAGGAAGCCAGGTTTGAGCTTTATGATATTGAAAAAAGCCTGCTGTCAAAACTGCTTCGTAAAGACAAGGCAGGAAAAATAAAGGGTTTATATGCTATTATAGATACTCAATATTTAGAAAACCGCAGCTATGAGAGCATTGCGGCAGAAATTCTTAATAGTGGCGTTAAAATAGTGCAATTGCGGGCTAAGGATACACCCGCAAAGGAGCTTTTTGGTATAGCCGTAAGCCTTAAAAGATTGTGCGCTGAAAACGGCGCGTTATTTATTATGAATGACTATCTTGATATAGCCCTTGCGGTTGACGCGGACGGATTGCATATCGGCCCGGATGACCTGCCGCTTGAAGAAGCCCGCCGCCTGCTGCCGATAGATAGAATCATCGGATATTCTGTAGCCACCGTTGAACAGGCAAAAGAAGCCGAATCCAAAGGCGCGGATTATCTGGCTGCCAGCGCCGTCTTCCCAACGGCGTCAAAGAAGGATGTTGATATCGCCGGTTTAAAAGCATTGAAAGAGATAAGAAGGCAAACAAAGCTGCCGCTGGTAGCCATCGGCGGCATAAATATTGATAATGCCATTGAGGTTTCAGCCGCCGGCGCAGACAGCGTTGCCGTTATAAGCGCCATAATGCAGGCGGAATCTCCCGGTGAAGCCACCCGGCAGCTTATAAAGAAACTGGAGATGGATAGTTGAGCAAGCCGACCGATAAGCTGGAAAATATAGCCGAAAAGATAAGGGCTGATTTTATGGCCAAGGACGCCGCCCGTGAAAAGGTGATACCGCTGTGCCGTGAAACAATCCGCCATTGCAGCCGGGCTATCCGCGCCATGCACCGCCAGGAGTTTGATGCCGGCAAAGATATGCTGTGTTCGGCGCAAAAACTGGTTAGCGAAGCCAGGCTGATACTGGATGACTGCAAACGCATGCCCTACCCGCGCTTTTTTCTGGACGCCCAGAAGGAGTATGCCGAAGGCAGTATTACGCTTGCCCTGATAACACAACAAAAGCTGCCCACCCCAGACGAACTGGGGGTTGAATACGCCGCATGGCTTAACGGGCTGGGCGAAGCCGCCGGCGAAATGAGGCGCTATATAGTGGACGGGTTGCGCAATGAGGATTATTCAAGAAGCGAAGAGCTATTACAGGCTATGAACGACATCTATGATGTGCTGGTGACGATGGACTTTCCGGACGCCATAACCAATAACCTGCGCCATAATACAGATATGGTGCGCGGCGTTCTGGAGAGGACACGCAGCGATTTAACGCTGGCAAAACAGCAAAAAAGCCTTGAAAATAAACTGGATATATTAAACAGAAAGGAGAACAAATAGTTGAACCCAATACTAATCGCAATTCTATCCGGAGTTCTGGGAATAGTTGTGGCTGCTTTTCTGGCATATTACGTGCTGAAACAGCCCCAGGGTTCCAAGAAAGTGGTAGAAATATCAAGCGCAATCAAGGAGGGGGCGTTAGCCTTCCTGGGACGGGAATACCGCATACTGGCGATATTCGTAGCGGTGGTTACCGTCATACTGGGGGTAGTCCCCGCACTCGGCTGGTTCGTGGCGCTGGCTTTCGTTTTCGGCGCCGTTTGTTCCGGCTTTGCCGGCTTCGTCGGCATGAGCATCGCCATCCGCTCCAACTCACGCACGGCAGCCGCCGCCCAGAAAAGCCTCAATCAAGGGCTGCGGGTTTCCTTCCGCGGCGGGGCGGTAATGGGGCTGAGTGTCGTCGGTATCGGCATCCTCGGCTTAAGCATACTTTACCTCGTCTTCAACGGCAATGAAGACTTTTTGAAGATTATCCCCGGCTTTGGCTTCGGCGCTTCTTCGGTAGCCATTTTCGCCCGTGTCGGCGGAGGTATCTTCACAAAGGCGGCTGACACCGGCGCCGATATCGTCGGCAAGGTTGAAAAAGGCATCCCCGAAGACGACCCACGCAACGCCGCCGTTATCGCAGACTTTGTTGGCGATAACGTAGGTGATGTTGCCGGTATGGGCGCAGATTTATTTGAATCTTATGTAGATTCAATCATCGCCACCATGACGCTGGGAATGATAGCCGTCTTCTCTACCACCCTGGACAAATCCCTGGTGGGAGATCTGGAAACCGCCTGGTTTATACCGATACTTGTCGCCGCCGGAGGCATTCTGGCTTCTATTATCGGTATCTTTATGGTCAGGGTCAGTGAAAAGCTGAAGATGGAAGCCCTGCTGAACGCCCTGCGGCGCGGCACCTTCGCCGCCTCTATCCTGACGGCGGGATTTTCTTTCCTGGCAGTCTATTTCATGGACGCCAACATAAACATCTTCTGGGCAATACTTGTGGGGCTGGTTGCCGGTGTTCTTATCGGCGAAAGCACCAATTACTTCACTTCTTATACCAATAAACCAACCCTGAATATAGCAGAGGCATCCCAGACAGGCGCAGGCACGAATATTGTCAGCGGCTTCGCTAACGGACTTATGAGTACTGTGCCGCCTGTAATCATAATAGCCATCGCCATCGTGGCGGCGCACCAATTTGCTGATGTTTACGGCGTGGCTATCGCCGGCGTGGGCATGCTGGCGACACTAGGTATCCAGGACGCCACAGACGCTTATGGACCAGTTGCCGATAACGCAGGCGGTATCGTAGAAATGGCAGGTATGCCCCCGGAGATAAGGGACAGGACAGACGCCCTTGATTCGCTGGGTAACACCACCGCCGCCACCGGCAAGGGTTTTGCCATCGGCGCCGCCGGGCTGACAGCCATGGCGCTGCTGCTTTCATACGTTCAGGCGGTGGGTATTGAAATGGCAGATATCAGCCTGCTTGACCCGCGTGTTATCGCCGGGTTGTTCCTGGGGGCTTTGCTGCCGGCGCTTTTCTGCGCTTTAACGCTGAATGCCGTCAGCAAGACCAGCTTTTCTATCGTCAATGAAGTCCGCCGCCAGTTCCGTGAAATCAAAGGTATCATGGACGGCACAGGCAAGCCGGATTATGCCCGCTGCGTGGACATCTGCGCACGCGATTCCATCAAGCAGATGATTGTACCCGGCATAATCACCATCGCATCGCCGGTTGTTGTCGGCTTGCTTTTAGGACCTCTGGCTCTGGGCGGCTTCCTGGTGGGAGCTATAATCACCGGCTTTATACTGGCGATAACCTTTTCCAACGCCGGCGGTTCCTGGGACAACGCCAAGAAATATATTGAGACCGGGGCTTACGGCGGCAAGGGTTCAGATTCCCACAAGGCGGCTGTCGTCGGCGATACTGTGGGAGACCCGATGAAAGACACTTCCGGTCCTTCGCTGAATATAATGATTAAGCTGATATCAATAATAGCATTGGTAATTGCGCCGGTGCTGGTGGATTTCAGCGGTCTTATATAACCACTAGACTAAAAATGGATTACCCCGGCGCTCGGCTCCGATAGTAGTTTCAGGACCGTGCCCGGGGTAAACTTTTATGCCGTCTTCTAATACCAGCAGCTTGTTTTTAATGCTTTCTATAAGCTGCTGATGATTGCCGCCGGAGGTAGGAATATCAGAACGCCCTACGCTAGAGTAAAACAGCGTATCGCCGCTGAACAAAGCCCCCTCTCCCAGCAGGCAGATACCGCCCGGCGTGTGTCCCGGGGTATGAATCACAGTGAATTCCATTTCACCCACGGATATTACATCACCGTCTTCAAGCAGCCTGTCCGCCTTTGGCGGGGTGCGGTGACGCATCCCCAGAAATATGCTGACGAACTTGTTGTTCAATATCTCCACTTCGTCTTTGTGAATGGCTACCTTTGCACCGGTGGCTTCCGCAACCTCTTTCAGAGCGGCGGTGTGGTCAAGATGCCCGTGTGTTAAAACGATTATTTTTATATCCAGCCCATCCCGCTTCACCTCTGTCATTATCCTTTCGGCTTCGCCGCCGGGGTCTACAATCATCCCCTCTTTATTTTTTTCCGAAGACACGATATAGCAATTGGATGCAAAAGAGCCGACTTCAAGTTTTCTAATTATCATTTGTTCCTGCCTTTTTACGCGGTCTTTAATTCTACCATAACGGCAAAGTATGCCAGAAATCCGCCGTCTTTTGACATACGGAAGTAAAGCTGATAACTTTTATATGCCAATGACAGAAGAAACAAAAGAAACACCCGCCGAAACCAGAACAGTAGAGCTGAAGTTCCACTTGAAATATGTCCTGCTGCCGCTGGCAGTTCTTTTCTTAAGCGTAATCCTGTTTGCTATTTTCTATTTCCAGCTCAGCCCGCAGGTGGCTTACCGCTTTAGCGCGGACGGCTTGTCCACAAGCACCGCCAGCCGCGGAATGCTGGCTGCTTATATGCTGCTGCCGCATCTGATATTCGTCCTTCTGGGCGGCGGCGTAAGCGGCACGATAATAAAAATCGGCGGCTCTCTTGGAGAATTAAGCCAGTCACTTAACCCGGAACGGCTGATTATGCTGATTGGCAACATAATAGTCCTGCCGCAGATTGTCTTCAGTTTTATTATGCTGGATATTTTCAGCTATAATATAAACGGCAGCCACCTTATGCCGGTGTGGTTGTTCGCCGTTATCGTTATGATTATCGGCGGCATTGTTTTAACGCTGTTTCTTGTAAGCACATACAGGCGTTCACGCAACGCCTCTTAACATGATTTTTATTATATAAGGAGTTTTACTTGCCTGACTTTAATCCAGATAAAACCAGCATGGAAAAACTTGTTTCCCTTTGCCGCCGGCGCGGCTTTATTTTCCCCAGCAGTGAAATCTACGGCGGTTTATCCAGCTGTTGGGACTACGGTCCGCTGGGGGCAGAGCTCAAACGCAACGTAAAACAGGCGTGGTGGCAGGCAATGGTTCAAAAACGCAGTGATATCGTGGGGCTGGACAGCAGCATACTGATGCACCCGCAGGTATGGGAAGCCAGCGGGCACCTCAAGGGCTTTTCAGACCCGATGGTGGACTGCAAAGAATGCAAGATGAGGTGGCGCGCAGATGAACTTGAGGGTGATGTCTGCCCCTCCTGCGGCGGTGAGCTTACCGAAGAGCGCCAGTTCAACCTGATGTTCAAGACCTTTATGGGACCCGTTGAAGACGACGCCGGTATTGTTTACCTGCGCCCGGAAACCGCCCAGGGTATCTTCGTAAACTTCCAGAACGTTGTTAACACCACCCGTAAAAAACTGCCTTTCGGCATCGCCCAGATTGGCAAGTCCTTCCGCAACGAGATAACCACCGGCAACTTTATTTTCCGCAGCCGCGAGTTTGAGCAGATGGAGATGGAGTTTTTCGTCAAGCCGGATACGGATAAGGAATGGTTTGATTACTGGCAGAACGAACGCCTCAACTGGTATCTGGGATTGGGCATTAAAAAAGAAAACCTGAAACTGCGCTGCCACGGCGAAGAAGAGCTGGCGCATTATGCCCGTGGTTGCAGCGATATTGAATATTTATTCCCGATGGGCTGGTCAGAGCTTGAAGGCATCGCCAACCGCGGCGATTTTGACCTGGTGAAGCACGCCGAATCCAGCGGCAAAAGCCTGACGCTTCTGGACGAAGAATCCAACCAGCACATATACCCATATATAATAGAGCCATCTGCCGGTGTTGACCGCTCTGTGTTGGCGTTTTTGCATGACGCCTATACGGAAGAGCCAGACAAAGATGATATCCGGGTGGTAATGAAGCTGCACCCGTCGCTGGCGCCCTATAAAGCCACCATTCTGCCATTGAGCAAGAAGGAACCGCTGTTAAAGATAGCCGACGAGATTCACGCCGAGCTGCGCCAACGCTGGATGATTGGCTATGACACCGCCCAAAGCATCGGGCGGCGTTATCGAAGGCAGGATGAAATCGGCACGCCATACTGTATAACAGTTGATTTCCAGTCCCTTGATGACAAACAGGTTACCCTGCGCGAGCGAGACAGCATGAAGCAACTGCGTATCCCCATCAGCGAATTAAGCAATACACTGGCTGCCAAGCTGGGCGGCGAATCCTTTGAGATTTTACCCCCCGGCGGCAGCCACGGAACCGGTTTTTAGAAATAAATCCACTCATTCTCCTTTTAATAAAGGGAGAAGCTATTTATTTCCCTCTTTATAAAAGAGGAATTAATGGAGATTTAAAACTTTATCTATTCCCACCCGCCGCCCTTTCCTGAATTAGGGGTAAAGGGGAGTTTGAGGGGCGAAGCCCCTCAATAAACTCCTCCCCCTTCCCAAGGGGAAGGGGGATACAGGGGGATAGGATTATATCTATAATATTTTAAGGAGACTGCATTGAATTCTGGCCTTATGCAAGCTGTTGTTGTGGTTACATGCGCCCTTATATTCTATTCGGCGGGCGTTATCAATGAGCAAAGAAAAGGGATGCTTGATAAACGCATTCTTTTTTACCTCACCGTCGGTGTCACGCTGGATATCAGCGCCACCGCCCTTATGATTATAAATTCTTCTAATATCCCCATTACCTTTCATGGGCTGCTGGGGTATTCAGCACTGCTGGTTATGCTGATTGACGCCGTGTTGATATGGAAACACTGGCTTAAGAATAAAACCGGCGCCGTGCCGCACCGCCTGCATATGTATACCAGATTTGCCTACGGCTGGTGGGTTGTCGCCTATATTGCCGGCGCTATCATTTCGGCTGTAGTATAGTATAATTATGGTGAAAAGGGGGCGCACAGGGGAAAAGCCCCTTAGTAAAATCCCTCTCATTCTCCCTTTAATAAAGGGAGAGGTTATTTGTTTCCCTCTTTAATAAAGAGGGATTAAGGGAGATTTTATAAAATGGGGTATAGGATTTAACTCGTGAAAATAATCCACTTCGCAGATTTGCACCTGGGAGTTGAAAGCTACGGGAAGATAGATTCCGCCAGCGGTCTTTCAACCCGCTTTCATGATTTTTTGGCTACCTTTGACAAACTGGTGGACTTTGCCGTTGATAAAAAGGTGGACCTGGTTCTTTTCTGCGGCGATGCTTTTAAAAGCCGGGACCCCAGCCAAACCCAGCAGCGCGAGTTCGCCCGCCGTATAAAACGCCTTTCAGAAAACGGCATCTCTGTTTTTCTGCTCATCGGCAACCACGACCTGCCCAACGCCACTGGGCGCGCCACCACTACAGAGATATATGATACGCTTTCGGTTGAAAATGTCTATGTCGCTGATCGCCCCACCACCCACAAGGTTAAAACAAAAGGCGGCATCGTCCAGATTACAGCTCTCCCCTGGCTGAGGCGCAGTGCGCTGCTCAGCAAGGAAGATGCCAAAAACCTCAATTTTGAGCAGCTTAACCACAAGATGCAGGACGTGCTGACACGCATAATAAAGACCGAGGCTGAAAAGCTAGACACGGCTTTGCCTTCCATACTGGCGGCTCATATCTGGGTATCTGGCGCGCGCATCGGCAGCGAGGATTCAATGACCATCGGGCAGGAACAGGTGCTGCTGCCGGGCAACGTTTCAAACCCCGCCTTTGATTATATCGCACTGGGGCATATCCACCGCCACCAGGTGCTTAACGAAACGCCGCCGGTAATTTATGCCGGCAGCCTTGAAAGGCTGGACTTCGGTGACGAAAAAGACGAAAAGGGTTTCTATCTTGTTGAAATAAAAACCGATAAAAAAACCGGCAGCCGCCAGGTTTCTTACAACTTTCACAAGCTGGAGGGGCGCCGCTTTTTAACCATCAAGGTAGATATAAAACCGGACAACCAGCAGCCAACGGCAACGATACTTGAAGCCATCGCCAAACACGATATAAAAGACGCCATCGTGCGCCTGCATATCAGCCTTTCGCAGGAAAGCAACGGGCAGATTATAAACAATGAAATCAGAGACGCCGTTAAAGATGCGTATTACTTCGCCGTTGCCTGGGACATCAAGCGTGAAAACCGCGCCAGACTGGAAGGCTGCAACGCCGAAGAAATAACGCCGGTTGATGCCCTTAAAGCCTATATTGAAGATAAGAAGTTTTCCAAAAGCTATGGCAAGACACTGCTGAAATACGGCAAAGAGCTTATAATAGAGCAGGCTTCCGGTGAGCCGCTTTAGAAAAAGAGTATAATAAACAAGGAGAAAAGCGTGGAACACCCAAGGCAGAAACCAATTTTTGAAAACAGATATGACGCCGGGCGGCAGTTGGCAGAAAAGCTGACAGCTTATAAAAAAGAGGCTGTTATCGTGCTGGCAATCCCCAACGGCGGTATACCGGTTGGCATGCAGGTAGCCCTTGCCCTTAATGCTGAACTTGATATGGTTATTTCACGCAAGATTCCCATCCCCCTTCGCCCGGAGGGCGGTTTCGGCGCTGTGGCTGATGACGGCACCACCATCCTTAACCAGCCGGTGCTTAAATCCATAAACCTTACAGAAAAACAGGTGCATTACCAGGTGAACAAAGTGCGCGCAGACATCCGCCAGCGCAGCCTGCTTTACCGCGGCAGCAAGCCTCTTTCCATCTGCAAGGACAAGATAGCCATTGTGGTGGATGACGGGCTGGCTTCCGGTTATACCATGATGGCAGCCATAGAATCTGTGCGCCGCCGCCAGCCGAAGCACATAATCGCCGCCGTTCCGGCAGCCTCTGCCACAGCCGTGAGAGAGGTTGAAAAGACGGCAGACAGGGTGATAACGGTGGTTACCGCCCTCGTACCCAAGTTCTACGTTTCAGATTTTTACCGCTACTGGAATGTTTTAAGCGATGACGAAGGGGTAAAATGCTATCAGGATTGGAAAATGCGCCGCTACCAATCCCGCATCAACCCACAGGCGGGGAAGTAAAGATTAACTAAGAGAGCAATAAATGGTTGTTAAATAACATGAATTACACTTATGATGCTTTTATATGTCATGCCAGTGAAGATAAAGACAAGTTTGTCCGAGAACTAGCGGAAAGACTTCAGAAAAGGGGATTCAATATCTGGTATGATGAATTTACTCTCAAAATCGGCGATAGTCTATTAAAGAAGATTAGCGAAGGTTTATTACAATCAAAATATGGAATTGTCATATTTAGTAAAGCTTTTTTCGAGAAGCAATGGACGGAAAGGGAATTGGCAGGTTTATCAGCTCTTGAAAAGCCTGGTGAAAAGAAAATATTGCCCATATATTTGGGGTTAGATGTAGAAGATATAAAACATAAGTATCCAACCTTAACTGACCTTTATGCCGCAGATGCTTCTAAGGGCATAGAATTTGTGGTTAATGAACTTATATCAGTAATTAAACAAGAGAACGATACATCAGCCATAAAAGAAGATGATAGCAATCAAAGAGCTTATTTATATCCTACGGCATTTTTTGAAGACCGTGTTGCTGAAGCATTCCCAGGTATCAGAGGCATTCACAGTATAGAAAATAAGGAAGAGATAATAGAAAGATTAAACACCGTGTTACAAGAACCATTGGAGTTTAAAGGATTCTACCCGCCCCTCAATCTATATACTATGCGCGGCCTTTTCAATATTGGCCGCTATAGAAGGCTTGATAAAAAAAGAATCCTAATACATTATAGTGAACTAGTTCCCAAGAGGCTTATTGTTTATCGCCCAGAATTATACTGGCAATACTTTATATATCTAGAATGCGAGAAGGATATACCTACAGGTTTATATAACACAGATGCAAAAGACGAGGAGTATGCTATTAATGGCAATGGAGAGCTTGTCAGCCGTCAAGAATATAATGATGGTTCTATGTATCGTAATGGGAAAATAATACCATTAGTCAATCCCGAATTAAGGATTCGCTATCTGGCTCCAACAAACTATTTCATTGCTTCGAGGGCATCCCCTATGAACATTGTTCAATTTGATAGGCATAGGAAAGCCTTACTTCAAGATATTCTTAAAAGAAATATCACTATAGAAGACTTTGTTAGTGTATTCCAACATCTACCAAAGCACGATAGCGATATTTAGTAGCTTACGCTATAATCTCAAACCGCCCCACGTCCACCAGCCCCAAGTCCGTCAGCCGCAGTTCAGGGATTACCGGCAGCGCCATAAAGGAGAGGGTGGCGAAGGGGGATTGCAATTTGCTGCCCAGTTCCGCCGCTTGCGTTTTCAGTTTTTCAAGCTGCGTTACCACTCCCTCCAACGGCTGGTCTGAAAGCAAGCCGCCGATGGGCAGCGGTAAATCTGCCTGAACTTTGCCGCCTGCCACCACCACCAGCCCGCCCTGCATTTTTGAGATATGTTTTATGGCAGCAAAAATATCCTCGTCGTTTGTGCCAACGGCAATGATATTATGTGAATCGTGAGCCACAGAGGAAGCCAGCGCTCCCCTCTTTAAGCCGAAGCCTTTAACCAGCCCGATGCCGATATTGCCGCTGGCTTTGTGGCGTTCCACCACCACCAGCTTCAACAAATCCCGTTCTGTATCCGCCACCACCGCCCCGTCAACAACCTTTACTTCTTCTTCAAGTTTTTGCGTAACTATCTGCCCCGGAACAACACCGATAACAGGCAGGCTACCCCCTTTTGCTTTAAGCTTTAAGCCATCTATACTGAATGGCTTTATGTTAACTGTATGCAGCGGTTTTTCACCCTTGTATTCAGGGGCGTTAAACAGGGCTTTGCCGTCTTCCGCCACCAGCTTGCCCTTATAAAAAGCCTTTGAGATGTTGAAGCCTGCCATGTTATCAACCACGATTAAACTGGCGTCATAACCGGGGGCGATAGCCCCCAACCCCTTCAACCCGAAGTATTCGGCAGCGTTTATGGTTGCCATTTGTATTGCCCGCACCGGCTCCAGCCCCAGTTTTATGGCTTTTCTCACCACGGCATCTATATCGCCGTCCCGCAGCAAATCTGCGCAGCTCCTGTCGTCCACCACAAACAGGCAACGCTTATATGTTTTATCAGTCACCAATGGCAATAGGGCTTCCAGATTCTTTTCCGAAGAGCCTTCGCGTATCATAATATGCATACCGCGCTTCAGCTTTTCATCAGCTTCCTCAAGCGTTACGGATTCGTGGTCTGAATAAATGCCGGCGGCAATGTAGGCATTCAAATCCCTGCCGCCCAAACCGGGGGCATGCCCGTCTATCAGCCTGCCGTCCGCCATATCTATCTTGCCGGTAACATCTTCAAAAGCGTTGATTACGCCGGGGAAGTTCATCATCTCTCCCAACCCAATTACTTTCTGCCGCCCTAATACTTCTTTTATCTCTGCCGCGCCCATACAGGCGCCGGAAGTTTCCAGATGTGTTGCCGGAACACAAGAAGGCGCCATCAGGAATAAATCCATAGGTAATTCTCTTGAAGCGCCGAGTATATAATCTATGGCAGCCATGCCGCAGACGTTGCTGAGTTCGTGCAAATCTGTAACCACCGCCAGCGTGCCGCGTGCAACCACCGCCCGCGCATACTGCCCGATGTCCAGCATAGAGCTTTCAATATGAGTATGCCCGTTGATAAGACCGGGCGCCAGATAGCTGCCGCCCAAATCCAGCACCTCTTCAGCCTGTCTGTAATCGCCGATACCGGCGATTTTGCCGCCGTGTATGGCTACATTACTCTTTTCCACTTCACCGCTGAAGACGTTGATTACAGCAGCATTAGACAGCACTAAATCCGCCGCTTTTTCCCCTCTGGCTACCGCTATTAAATCACTAAGCTGCGAAGACATTTTTTACTCCTTGAAACTATTCTTCAATAAAACATATATCCGAAAGGTTGCGGTATTTTCCATTGCAATCCATCCCGTAACCAACAACAAATCTATCCGGCACTGTAAAGCCCAGATAGTCTATTTTTACTTCCTTTTTACGGCGTGAAGGTTTATCCGTAAGGGCGCAGATTTTCACGGAAGCCGGTTGACGCTCCAACAGGTAATCCAGCAAAAAGGCGGTGGTCAGACCGCTGTCTATTATATCTTCAATTATAATTACGTCTCTGCCGCTTATATCGCAGCCAAGCTCCAGCGTTACGCTGATTTCACCGCAGTTTTGCGTGCCGCTACCATAGCTGGAAAGCCCCACAAACTCAACCTCCAGCGGCATATCCAGCCGCCGTATAAGGTCTGCCATAAAAACAAATGCTCCCTTAAGGACAGCCACCAGCACGGGGGGTTTGCCCCTGTAGTCTTTTTTTATCTGCCCTGCCAGACGGTTGACGGCGTCTTCTATTTCGTTTCGTTTTATCAGAACTTTTGGTGTAGCTTCGGTATTCATGGTTATCACAGATTATAGTGGCTGATATTACCATTGTCTAGCAAAATAATGTTCAAAACACCATGGCTGCGTGCTATAATAGTTTCCTGTAAAGCTTTTTCAATCAAAGAGGCGCCAAAGATGAAATGTTTGAACTGCAACCGTGAAATAGACACATCTCAGTTTCCCGAAGATTTAGCCTATTGCCCCTACTGCGGCGAGGAGATGGGGTCTGCCAGCATCGGCGTAAACCTGCAATTCTGCCCCTACTGCGGCAAGAAACTTGCCGAACACAGCAGCTTCTGCCCGCATTGCGGTAAAAAGCTTTTATCCGATGAGCCGAAGGGCGGCAGTATGCCGGACATCCACAACCTGCAAGATATCCAGCAAGCCGGCAAGGACTTTATAGACAACACCGCCAAGCCGCTGGCAAGAAAGATAAGGGGTATCTTCGGGCGCGAACGCAAGATAAAAAAGCTCTATGAACAGTGGGCGGAGTTTTCAGAGCTTCCCCCCGATGAAGTCCCCAGTATAGATGAACTGAAGCAGATGTCGGCTACTGAAAAAACCGAACAACACAAGCCAGTGCAGGATTCCGGCGAAGACGAAGACTAAACGGCTATGAAAAATCCCTCTGTTGTTATTGACGTCGCCAATCTTGTAAAACGCTACGCTGATATTACCGCCGTTGACGGCATTAGCTTCCAGGTAAAAGAGGGTGAAGCCTTCGGTATGCTGGGACCCAACGGCGCCGGCAAGACTACCACCGTTGAAATTATAGAGGGGCTGCGTAAGGCAGATTCCGGCAATATTACCGTTCTTGACATGGATGTTGCCAAAGTCCCCGCCAAGGTTAAACAGAAAATCGGCATCCAGTTGCAGGCGCCTTCGCTGTTGTCACTGGTAACCGTTCAGGAAATACTGGTTTTATTCGGCAGCTTCTACCAGCGCTCTCTGCCGGTGGAAGACCTGCTTGAGATGCTGGCGCTTAAGGAAAGCCGCAAGGTGCTGGTAAAAAACCTGTCTGGCGGGCAGCAGCAGCGCCTTTCGGTAGCTATGGCGCTTATAAATGAACCCGATATTGCCTTCCTTGATGAGCCAACCACCGGTCTGGACCCGCAGGCGCGCCGCAGCCTTTGGTCGGTTATTGAGAATATGCGCAACCAGGGCAAGACGGTCTTTCTGACCACCCACTATATGGAGGAAGCTGAAAAGCTGTGCGACCGCGTAGCGGTAGTTGACCACGGCAAGATTATCGCCATCGGCTCTCCCAGAGAGCTTATAAACGAATACTTTCATGAAAGCGCCATCCAGTTTGAACTGGAGCCAACGCCGCCGGAGGTTATACTTAAATCATTCCCCGGCGCCAAAGAAGTGGTAATCAGCGGAAACGAAGTTATTATGTATTCCGAAAATATACCGGTGACTATGTCCGCTATACTAAAACACGCCGAAAAAACGGATATTACCGACCAGCTTAAGAACCTGCATGTGCGCGAAGCCACCCTTGAAGACGTGTTTCTTAAACTTACCGGCAGGAAGATAAGAGAATGAAAGCCTTTTACCGTTTACTGGTGGCAGATTTCAAGCAGTTTGTGCGTGACAGGACGGCGCTGTTCTTCACCTTTGCTTTTCCGTTGCTTTTTATGCTCATCTTCGGCTTTGTTTTCAGCGGTGTTGATGATGTCAGTTATAACATCGGTCTGGCTAACCAGGATAATTCAGCCGCCAGCCAGGGTATCACTATGGCTTTGCAGGAGATACCCATTTTTGAAATTAACCCCGGTGAACTGGAAGCCGGGCTGGAAGAACTCCGCAATGGTGATCTTGATGCCGTTGTCACAATCCCGTCTGGCGTAGAAGCCAGCATCGGCAGGGGTGAAACGGTAGATATCAGCGTTTACTATGACCCTTCCAAGACAACATCGGTGCAGATAATTTTGCCGGTGCTGCAGCAGGTAATTGATGCCGTTAATATACAGATGACCGGACAGCCGGTCATTTTCGGGCTTACCCAGGAATCCATCCAGACGCATGAACTCAGCTATATAGACAATCTGGTGCCGGGTATACTGGCAATGTCTATCCTGTTTCTGGGGCTTTTCGGCTCTCTTACGCTGGTGGAATGGCGTGAAAAGAAGGTGCTTAAACGCTTTGGGGCAACGCCGCTGCCACGCCATATGATGGTTTCCAGCCAGGTTGTTTACCGCCTGATACTGGCGCTGATGCAAACGCTGATTATAATCGCCATCGCCTTTTTCGTTTTTGACGTCCAGATGGTGGGCAACTGGTTTTTGCTGCTTCTGCTGGTGCTGCTGGGTGCGCTGACCTTTATAAGCATCGGCTATTTTGCTGTTTCGCGCGCTAAAACCGTAGAGGGCGCCATGCCCATCATCCAGATAATACAATTCCCCATGCTTTTTCTTTCCGGCATTTTCTTCCCGCTTGAAATAATGCCGGACTTTATGCGCCCCATAGTTTCAATCATCCCGCTGACCTATCTGGGAGATGCCTTCCGCCAGGTGATGGTGGATGCCACGCCATCCTATCCGCTGATGCTGGATATAGGTGTGCTGGCAGCCTGGTTTGTCATCTGCATGATGTTGGCAATCAGGCTGTTCCGCTGGGAATAATCTTCTTTGGCGAACGGGAGCCGAAAGCCATAACAAAAGCCTGTATCGTTATAGCCAGTATAAGCAGATTGCGTATAAAAAGCAGCGCTATCATATTCTGGTATCCGTATTGCGTGCCGAAGGTGGCCCACTCAAAATCCAGGTAGTGATGCGGGTAGATATACTGGCTTATAGCGGCAGCCACCAGAAACATCATCAGCGAACTGTAAAGCCCGCGCCGCATAACCAGCGGTATCAGCGGGCAAATCCATACCAGATACTGCGGCGAAAAGACCTTGCTGGCAAGCAGCATTATAAGAATCGCCAGCAGTGAAAACAGCAGCAACTGCCTTATCGCATTGTCGTCCAGCGCCAGCCCTTCGCCTTCATCTTTCGGTTTCTGCCACAGCTGCCGCGCATATAATCCATAGGCGGATAACAGAAAGACGGCGGTTATATAGAAAGATGATTTAGCCAGCGTATCCGCCAACGGAGAGGTAATATTCCAGGAGCCATAGGTTAAAGCGGCGCCGTCAACCTGTGTCAGCCCCATAGACTGCCCCAGCAGAATTACCGAGGCGTAGCTGCTTTCGGAATGCAACCCGCGCAGCATGTGGTATTCCAGTGAATACCAGTAGCCTTCGGCGTCCATAATTACCCAGGGCAGATTAAGCGCCAGAACAACGACCGCAAAAACAGCGATGCCCATTGCCAGTTGCCGGTACTGCTTTTGCCGCAACAGGTATAGCGCAAAAAGCGGCGCTATTATTACGGGGTAGAGCTTGGTGCTCAAGCCCAGCGCCAGCACCGCCCAGGCGGTCTTGTTTTTTCCATTTATGAAGGCATACAGGGCAACCATAACCAATGCCGTCGGCAGCATATCAAAACGCCCGGTTACAATCGTGCCGGCGGCAGCCAGGCAAAGAGTATAAGCGCCCAGAACATACCACACATTCAGCTTAAGACGGCTGGCAAGCTTCCACATTATATAAAGAATCACTATGTCCAGCAGGAATATCTGCAGGGCAAACAGAAAGCCATAGGCAGCCAGTGTAGAGGATACTAATGCCGGCAGCAGGAAGCTGAAAAGAGCCAGCGGCGGGTATTCAACCAGAAAACCCCCCTGGTAAGGTATCTCGCCGCCCAGTATTCTATCGGCGATTGAATACTCAAGCCCATGCCCCATTACGTTATAGTCAAAGACGGAAAAGATGCCCAGCAGGAGTATGGCATGCAGAAACACAAAGACCGCAAAAGGCTGCCGGCGCAGCCAGTCTATTGCAAGTTTAAGCCTGTCGTAATACATTAACCCAGATCAAAGACAATTCTATCACCTTATAACGCCGCTTGCCACCAAAAGTTAGCATTTAAATAATCAACATACAGTCACCGAAGCTGTAAAAACGATATTTTTCTTCAATGGCTGCGTTGTAAGCCTCTTTAATTAATTCCTGCCCTGCAAAAGCCGAGACCATCATCAGCAGCGTGGAGCGCGGCAGGTGGAAGTTGGTAAGCATCCCGTCCGCCATACGGAAACCATAGCCCGGCAGGATGAACAGATCCACCCAGCCGCTGAAGGGCTTTATACCTTCATCTGCTTTTTCTTCATCTATTTCTTTAGCCGCATATTCCAGCAGCCTTACCGCGGTGGTGCCAACGCAGATTATCCTTCTGCCCTCTGCTTTTGCCAGATTCAGCCTGTCAGCCGTTTCTTTATTTACTACACCGTATTCCCGATGGATGGGATGTTTTTCAGGGTCTTCCTCCTTGACCGGACGGAAGGTATCCAGCCCGATGTGCAGCGTAACAAACAGGCATTCAACCCCCTTCTGCCGCAGGCTTTCTATAAGTTCCGGCGTAAAGTGCAGCCCGGCGGTGGGGGCGGCGGCGCTGCCCGGTTCGGCGGCATAGACCGTCTGGTAACGTTCCTGTTCCAGAAGCGGCGTTTTTATATAGGGCGGCAGCGGCATACTGCCCAAAGCCAATAGTCTTTCTTCATCAGAAAAACGCACCAGCCTTATGCCGCCTTCCTTAACGCCGGTAATCTCCGCTGTTATATCATACTTCCCGTCTGCATTATTATCGCCGGTAATTTCTATTTCTGCGCCGACGCCAAACCGCTTGCCCGGTTTAAGCAGCGCCTCCCATGTGCCGTTGCCGATATGCCGCAGCAGCAGCACCTCCACCCTGCCTCCGCTGCCCTTTTTTCTGCCCTTAAGACGCGCCGGTATTACGCGGCTGTCGTTAAAGACCAGCACATCTCCCTTTTGCAGGTAATCACCAAGGCTGGAAAGTACGCTGTGTTCTACAGAGCCGTCCCTGCGGTTAACCAGCATAAGGCGGGACTTGTCCCTGCATTCAAGCGGCGTCTGGGCGATAAGCCGCGGCGGCAGAAAATAATCAAAATCACCTGTTTTCATAGCTTTTTCAATAAGAAGTATACAGGCTATCGGAAATAGTGGCAAAGCGGCAAAAGCGGCGCAAACTTTGAGGCAAAGCCCCCTGTTATGGTATAGTTTAGTGTTATTTTATGCCTGCATTTTTAAGGAAATAATGGAAGAAAATACTGACTGGGAACCCAGAATAGTTGGCTTTCTGTGCAAATGGTGCAGCTACGCCGGCGCAGACCTCGCCGGCATCAGCCGTAAGAAATATCCTGCCAATATACGCATAATCAAAGTCCCCTGCTCCGGCAGGGTTGACCCGTTGTTTGTATTGAAAGCCCTGCGTCTGGGTTTTGACGGCGTGCTGGTTTCAGGCTGCCACCCGGGAGACTGCCACTACCAGACGGGTAACTATCGCAACCGCCGCCGCTTTGCCATCACCAAGAAGCTGCTGGAAAGCATGGGCGTTGACCCTCGCCGCGTGCAGGCAAGCTGGGTGTCGGCTTCCGAGGGCGGCAAGTTCGTAGAGGTTATCACCAAAATGATAGACGAAATTAAAGAAATCGGTCCCAACGAGATGTTCACAGATGATAAAAGAAAACAACTGCAATAAGTTGATTGAAGAGGCAAAAAACCTGCTCAAACAGGGCAAGGTGCAGCGTATTATCGGCTTTGAAAAAGGCAGCCTGCGTTTCACCGTCACCCCCCTGATAACCTCTGACACAGACGCCGCCGAACGGTTGGTTATAAACCCCTTTATCGTCAATAATCTAAGCAATTTTTTAACCGGACTTAAAGGCAAAACGGCAATTGTTGCCAAGGGCTGCGACAGCCGTTCTATCGTCAGCCTGATACAGGACAACAAGGTAAAAAGAGAAGATGTCGTCATACTGGGTATCCCCTGCAACGGCATTATAGACCTTGCCAAGGTTGAAAAACTGACCGGCATAGACAAGGACAAAATAGACAATATCAGCCTGAATGGTGATAAGGTTCTGGTCTCTTTTAACGGCGGTAAAAAAGAGTTTGCCACCACCGAGGTTCTGTTTGATAACTGCCTTGCCTGCGATATGCCCACCCCCACCGAATATGATGTTCTAATCGGCGAGGCGATTAAGCCCAAGCCGCCTGTTTCACAGGATAAACTGAATGAATTGAAAGAAAAACTGCCCGCCGAAAGGTGGCTTTACTGGCAGGAACAGTTCAGCCACTGTATCCGCTGCTACGCCTGCCGCAGCGTCTGCCCCGCCTGCTTTTGCACACGCTGTTTCGCAGAGGAAAACAAGCCGCAGTGGCTTTCGCCAACTCCCCACTGGCAAGACAATCTATTATTTCAGATTACCAGAAGCATCCATCTTGCCGGCAGATGCACAGATTGCGGCGAATGTGAAAGAGCCTGCCCGGTGAACATCCCGCTGCGAAGCCTGACCAAAGAGATGTATGACATCGTTGATGATGTGTTTGATTATAAAGCCGGCACGGATAAAGAGGACGCGCCGCTGATGGCGTCTTACGAATCCGAAGAGGCAGAGGACTTATTCCTTTAATATGAGTATTATAAAAAAGATAGGCAAACAGGATTTAGGCAAACTGCTTGAGGAATGGAAGCAGGGCTTTAAAGTGCTGGCGCCCTCACGTGAAAGCGGCGCTGCCGCCTTTACCGAGTGGAACGGCAAGGACGCCTCTTTTACAGACTGGTACCGCAATACCGTTACCCCACCCAAGAGCATCTTGTTGCCACTGGTAGAGAAGATGTTTTCCTATACTAAAAATGAAGAAGGCTACAAGCTGGAAACACCACCGCCGGATGAAAAAAAGCAGCTTGTTTTCGGCATCCGCCCATGCGACGCCAAAGCATTTAACCTGTTGGATATGACTTTTAAGGATGACTATCAGGACCCCTATTACCTCAACCGCCGCCAAAATATTATACTGGTCGGCTTAAGCTGCAAAGACCCCTATGCCTGCTGCTTCTGCACATCACTGGGCAGCAGCCCTTCTGATTCCAGCGGTATGGATATTATGTTAACCGATATTAAAGATGGCTTCCTGGTTGAATCTGTCAGCAAAATCGGCGAAGAGCTTATGCAGAATACCAAAAGCCTTCTGGAAGCTACCGATGATGACAAAGCTGAAGCTGAGAACAACCGTCAGGCTGCCATACAAAAGATAAGCCGCAAAATAGACGTAAAAGGTATCAGCGAAAAACTGCGGCAGTGCTTTGACGACGAATCCTTCTGGCAGGATATCGCCGCCAAGTGCGTAAGCTGCGGCATCTGCACCCTGCTGTGCCCTACCTGCTACTGCTTTGACATCAACGACGAGGTTACGGCGGAAGGCGGCGCCCGATACCGCAGCCCGGATAGCTGCTCCTTCTCCGTCTATACCAAGATGCCGGTGGAAAACCCGCGCTCTGAAAAGTGGAAACGTGTCAGAAACCGCGTCTGCCATAAATACCAGGTTTACCCGACGCTTTTTAATGAAATCGCCTGTACCGGCTGCGGACGCTGCATCCGCCTGTGCCCGGTGAACTGGGATATAACGCAGACGCTTGAGAGCCTGCCGTCCAGCGAGGTAAAGGATGCCAAATAATAATAAGGATTTTCTGGCAGAGGGCAATGCCTACCTGCCGCATATAGCCGTAATAGAGAAGATTATAGAGGAAACGCCGGATACGCGGACGTTTCACTTCAACTTCAAGGATGAAAAGCTCAAAAAAGAGTTCGGCTTTGAATCCGGGCAGTTCGGCGAATATTCCGTTTTCGGCGTGGGTGAAGCCACCTTCTGCATATCTTCCAGCCCCACCCGCAAAGACCACCTTGAGTTCGCCGTCAAGCGCGTCGGCAAGGTAACAGAAGCCTTGCACCGCCTGCCGGTTGGCGCCGAGATAGGCTTTCGCGGACCCTTCGGCAACAGCTTTCCGCTGGAAGAATTAAAAGGTAAAAATCTTGTTTTTGTTGCCGGCGGCATCGGGCTGGCGCCGCTGCGCTCTCTTATCTGGAACGCCATAGATAACCGCAAGGACTACAAGAATATAGATATAATCTACGGCGCGCGCAGCCCGCAGGACCTTTGTTTTGACTATGACCTTGAGGCGTGGCAAAAAGATAAAAGCCTGAACGCCGTTATAACCATAGACAGGGAAGACAAGAACTGGAAGGGCAAGGTTGGTTTTGTGCCGCAGGTGCTGGAACAGGCAGCCCCTTCAGCCAAGGACAGCGTGGCTATCGTCTGCGGACCGCCGGTTATGATACGCTTCACCTTCCCGGTGCTTGATAAGCTTGGTTTCACACCGCAGCAGATGATTACCACGCTGGAAAAGCGCATGAAGTGCGGCATCGGCAAGTGCGGACGCTGCAACATCGGCGATGTTTACGTCTGCAAGGACGGACCGGTTTTCAGCTACGCCCAGATAAAGGGTTTCGTCTCCAGCGAATACTAAAGACGGCTACTTTTCTTTCTTTACCGGCGGCTTAACGCCCAGCCTCTTGGCGGTGTGGTCTCTCCCCAGATAGAAATTGAGCCAGGAAGACGTCTGCCATAATTCCCAGTTGCACGGCGGAATGGTATAAGCGCCGATTTTATCCTCTTCACGATACGCACGCAGCCTGTCATAAGCCCTCACCCAGACGCATTTCTGCTTGCCGGGGTAAACCTCGCACCAGCCTTCATAACTGCCGCCGCAGGGTCCCAGCCGCTGGCTCTTGGGACATTGGGACATCGGGCAGATATAGGCAGCGTCAAAGAGGGCGCAGTCTCCGCAGTTCTGGCAAGAGAATAAAGCCACCTTTGCCAGGTGCTCAACAAATTCAAGCAGTCTCTCTGCCCAGCGATGCCTGTCTGCGAAGCGAGACAGCATTTTATACATACCGAAGAAAGGATGGTCCGGCTCAAAGAATGCGCCATGCACCATCCGGTAAATACGATATCTTATCTGTTTTCTGGGCTTTGAAAGTTTTTCCGATGGTTCTTCCAGATTCAAGCCCGTTTTTTCATCCTTCTTGAAGAAATAGAAGCCGTCTTTCTGCGGATGATTAAATTCAGGCAGCAGTTCCTGCCATTTCGGCAGCAATTCTTCGCCCTTTTCTATTATATATTCAACCGCTTCGTATTTCAGCCCGTGTCCGCCGATATGCGCGCCGGCATAACCCATACCCTTTGTTATGGCATACATCTTGGCTGCCCGCAGCATACGGGCATTCCTGCCCTTATCTTCGGCCTTTCTTTCTTCCGCCACTTTAGCCAGCAGTTCTTCGGTAACCACGCAGCCAGGTATCTGGTTGCTGTTCATAAGCCTTGCCGGCGGATAGCTCAAAACATATATATTCGCCAGCGCGGGCGTATTATTTCCATATAGCTTCAGCCACTGGATAAGCTCCTGCATTTTTCTGGCATCATAGCCAATCTGACTGATGACGAAAGAAGCGCCGCCTTTTATCTTCTTGTCCAGCTTGTAATACTGCCCCATAAGCTCTGCTTCCGTTTGCTTGAAGGGTGAAACGGCAACGCCGGCAAAGAAATCGGTGGGCGACAGGGCAACTGTCTTGCCCATCGCCTGGTATTCCAGCCCCTTGTTCATTTCTGCGGCAAGCTGGCAAGCGTGGGTGGGATCTATATCAAATACCGGCTTGGCTTTGCCTGCGAAGCCGCCTTCTGCCGGATAATCCCCTGAAAGAAACAATATGTTGCGCACGTTGGCAGCCGCCAGCCCGTAAAGAAGGCTTTCAACCTCGTTGCGGTTTTTATCCCTCAACGCGAAATGCACCAGTGGCTCTATACCCAGCTTCTTAACCTCGGCGCACAACATTTCGCTGGCGATAGCCGGATTGCCGCTGGGGTTATCGGTAACGCTTATGCCGTGAATCCTGCCGCCTTTAGCCGCCAGTTCGGCATTGCTGAATATTTCTGTCTGTTGTTTTTCAACTGCGCCGCGCCCTGCAATCTGTTCCCAGGTAACACAAAAGGTATCGGGGCTGGTTATCGCTTCCCTGAGTATATTGGTCTCTTTCTCCATAGTTGCCTCGCTATCTGTTATTATAAACTGGATGTTTTTAAGAAATAGGTTAATACCTTATAGGGAAAACGCCTTTCAAGTCAAGTTTTAAGGCTGATAAGATATTGTTACAGCATACCCTCAAGCTGCGCCATAAGCTGTTCGTTGGTGTAGTGGCTGAGGCTTATGGCATCTGAGAAACAGCCGGCGACACAGGTGCCGCAGCCCTTGCACAGGGCTTCGTTTACACGGCAGACCTGTTTTTCTTCGTCAAAAGATATGGCAAGATACGGACAAAGCTGCAAACAAAGCTGGCAACCGGAACAGGCTCTTTCATCTATGGACGCAGTCGCCGCTTCTACCTCTACCATACCGCGGCTTATCAGCGAAAGAACCTCTGCCGCCGCGCCGGAAGCCTGGGCGACGGTATCCGGGATGTCCTTGGGAGACTGGCAGCAGCCGGCGATAAAAACGCCATCGGTGGCGGTGGAAAGGGGCGCCAGCTTGGGGTGGCTCTCCAGGAAGAAGCCGTCTTCGCTGCGGCTTATATTAAACATACGGGCGACGTCTCCAGCATCCGGCTGCGGCTCCAGCGCGCAACTCAAAACCACCATATCCATCGGCAATCTCTGGCGGCAGCCCGCCAGCGTGTCTTCAACCTGGACGATAAGTTTGCCCTCTTCTTCCGGGTTTTCAGTTATATCTGTTACCTCACCAGGCAATCCGCGCACGAAGTTAACGCCCTCTTCCAGCACACGGTTATAAAACTCCTCAAAGCCCTTGCCGAAACTGCGTATATCGGTATAGAACTCGTGGACTTCGGTGCCCGGCAAATGCTCACGCACCAGATGCGCCAGCTTCATTGAATACATACAGCACACGCGGGAGCAGTATTCGTGATATTTCTTGTCCCGGCTGCCGACGCAGTGGATAATACCAACACTCTTGGGTGAAGTGCCGTCTTTAAGTGTTATATGCCCGTCTGTTGGCCCGGCGGAATTGACCAGCCTCTCCAGCTCCAGCCCGGTGATGACGTTATCCATCCGCCCGTAGCCATACCTGTATATTCGGCTGGGGTCAAAGGACTTGAAACCGGTCGCCAGTATTATAGAACCGACATCAAGTTCTACAATTTCATCCTGCATATCATGATTTATCGCTCCCGGCTCACAGTTTTCGGCACACTGCATACACTCGGAGCAGACGCCGCAGTTAAGGCAGCGGTTGGCTTCACGCAGCGCCGCTTCCTCATCCAGCCCCAGATCAACCTCGTCAAAAGAATGTCTTTTTTCACTGCCAAGCAACGGCATTTCAGCCCTCGCCTGTTTTTCAACGCCATCTTTAGGCACATCCTCCGCCTTTTTAAAGGCTTTCGGTCTGCCCTCTTTCAAATCAACACCGCTGAGATAGCGGTCTATGGATATGGCGGCTTGCTTGCCGTCTGCAACGGCGCTGATGACATCCGAGGCGCCACGCACGACATCGCCGCCAGCGAAAACATTTTTCATATTTGTCTGCTTGCTGACGGAATCTACGGAAAGGGTTCCCCAATCGCTGTAGTCTAACCCATCCGGCAGCGCATCTTTATCAACCTTCTGCCCAATGGCGATAATCATGTTATCAGCGTCTATATCGTATTCAGAGCCTTCAAGCGGCAGCGGGCGGCGCCTGCCGCTTTCATCCGCTTCGCCAAGCTCCATCTTTATACATTTTATAGCAGACAGGCAGCCGTTTTGCGTTAAAACCTCCACCGGCGCCGCCAGTATGTTTATCTTTACCCCTTCTTCTTCCGCCTGCTTAATCTCTTCAGCCTCCGCCGGCATCTCGTCCCGCGAACGGCGGTAGATTATAGAGACTTCCCCGGCACCGAGACGGCGGGCAACCCGGGCGGCGTCTATGGCGGCGTTGCCGCCGCCGATAACGGCTACCTTGTTACCCAATTTAATACCTTCGCCGGAGTTTGCCTGTTTAAGGAAATCAACCGCATTGGTAACACCTTCGCTGTCCTCACCGGCAATCCCCATCTGCTGGCTGACCCAGGCGCCGGCAGCCACGAAGACGGCTTTATAGTCATCCTTCAGGAGTTTATTCAAATCTTTTACCGGCGAGCTTGTTTTTATCTCTACGCCAAGCTCTTTCACATAGTTGATTTCGTTATCTATAACATCGCCGGGCAGGCGGTATTCGGGTATGCCGTAGCGCAGCATACCGCCAGCCTGTGGAGCGGCTTCAAAGACAGTTACCGCATATCCCTGCCGGATTAAATCATAGGCGCAGGCAATACCCGCCGGACCGGAGCCGATAACGGCTACCCTGTCCTTTTTGTTTATTTCAACAGGCTGGTTACATTCCCTGCCCGTTTTTATTTCATAGTCAGCCATAAAGCGCTTCAGCGCGCGGATAGCCACCGGCTGGTCAACCTTGCCGCGTTCACACTCTTTTTCGCAAGGGTGCGTGCACACCCTGCCGCAGACACCGGCAAAGGGCATCGTCTCACGCAGCACTCCCAGCGCTTCCTTATACTTGCCCTGCGATATAAGGGCGATATAGCCCTGTGCATTAACGCCCGCCGGGCAGGCGGCACGGCAGGGAGGCCTTCCCCTTTTCTCTATGGTGAAGGCATTGGGGACAGCCTGGGGGAAGGGGCGGTATATCGCCCGCCGCTGAGCCAGCCCCATATTAAACTGTGATGGAGCATAAACCGGACATTTATTTACACATTCGCCGCAACCTGTGCATTTATCAACATCTATATAGCGGGCTTTTTTCTTTACCTTTACCTTAAAGTTACCGATATAGCCGCCGACTTCTTCCACTTCACTATACGTAAGAAGCTCTATATTTGGGTTTGCGCCGACCAGGCTCATCTTGGGCGTTAAAATACAGGCGGAACAATCCAGCGTGGGAAAGGTTTTATCAAGCTGCGCCATATGCCCGCCGATGCTGGAGTTTCTTTCCACCAGATAAACTTTATAGCCGGCATCGGCGATGTTAAGCGCCGCCTGTATGCCGGCGATGCCGCCGCCGACAATAAGCGTGTTCGGATTTATCTCTACTTCGCGTTTCGGCAGCGGCTGGTGATAGACAACCCGCCTCACCGCCGCCGCCACCAGCGCCTTGGCTTTTTCGGTGGCTTTCTGTTTATCTACCGTAACCCAGGAGACATGCTCCCGTATATTTACCATTTCAAAGAGATAGGGATTCAGACCGGCGTCCTGACAGACGCGGCGGAATGTCGGCTCGTGCATCGTTGGCGAACAGGAAGCGACGATAACACGGTTAAGACTCAGGTTTTTTATATCCTGTTTTATAATAGTCTGCCCCTGGTCGGAACAGGTAAACTTGTTGTGGCTGGCAACCACCACCCCTTCCAGCCCTTCGGCGAAGCGGGCGACTTCGGCAACATCTACCGTGCCGCCGATATTGCTGCCACAGTGGCAGATAAATACACCGATTCTAGGCTCCACCGGCAACCCCCTGTTTTTTAGTTGCTATATGTTTCAGCACGGACTTTGGCGATACGATATTGGTATGCAAGCCCAGCGCTTTTTTATCCAGACCCAGCGCCAGCCCGATAAGCTGGCTGACGAACAGAACAGGCAACTTGTATTTAGTCTTGAACTTGCTGTTTGCCTTGCCCTGATAGGCGTCCAGGTTTACTTGGCACAACGGACAGGGCGTTACAATACACTGCGCATTATTATCCGCCGCGCTCTTCAGCACCTTATAAACAAAATCCAGCGCAATCTTTTCTTCCGGTATCACCAGTGAGCTGCCGCAGCAGCGGTTTTTCATCGGGAATGGAACTGCTTCGGCACCGAGGCTGTTTATCAGATTATCCAGTTTCTGCGGCGCCTCCGGATCATCAAAGCCAAAGTTAGGGCGCACCAGCTGGCAGCCGTAATACGGCGCCACCTTAAGCCCGTTAAGGCTGCGCTTCATTTTAGAGGCTATGGACTGAGGCGCAATATCGTTTATAAGAACCTCTGTTAGCATCCTTACCCTGACACTGCCTTTATATTCCAGACCGGCAGCCGCCAACCCCCGGTTTACCTGCTGCATTAAAACTGCATCT
This sequence comes from Dehalococcoidales bacterium, assembly GCA_963674855.2. Classification (GTDB taxonomy): domain Bacteria; phylum Chloroflexota; class Dehalococcoidia; order Dehalococcoidales. The sequence continues at coordinate 303,484 of CAXXST010000001.1, read as the reverse complement.
TCTTTCAGTTTTTTTGCCGCCCGGGTAAAGGTAACATAGCAGCCGGTGCAGGGCGTTACCATATCCAGTCCTGTCGCCTCTGCCAGCGCCAGACTGTAAGCCGCCACCACTATTGCCTCTGTACTGTCCAGAGACCCGTAATGCACCGCCCCACAGCAGACCCATCCCTTCGGCTCAACCAATTCTATCTCTAATGGTCCGGCTATCGCTTCTATTGAAAGCCCCAACCCCTTTGCCGTCGCTTCTGAAGAGCAGCCGGGGTAATAGCAATATTGCTTCATTTTTCCTCCCCGGCTTTTCGGAAAGCGGCTATTACGCGTTTCAGATTCTGCCCATTTTCAACACGCGGCGGCAAAAGCGGCAGGCGCCCGTGCCGTAACAGGCTGAAAGCCAGCGGCAGCATTTTTATCGCCTTGAATATATTTGTCTTAAAATAGTAACGCACCATCATACCCAACTCATATATCCTGCCGCTATCCAGCAGCGAGCGCACAAAGCTGTAGTGCGCCTCCGGCGTGTTGGTGTCTTTTATCTTGTAATCATACTTGAATGCCAGTGACTCCAACGCATAAGCCAAAGCAGTGGGGTTGACGTCTCTGGGACAGCGTTCGGCGCACATATGGCAGGACAGGCAGTACCACATTGAGCTGCTGCCCAGCACTTCATCACGCTTGCCGGCGCGAATCATGGCGATAATCCGGCGCGGCGGGTATTCCATCTTATCAGCTACCGGACAAGAACCCGCGCAAATACCGCACTGAATGCAGGCACGTATATTCTCGCCGCCGGTAGTAGCTTCTACCTCGGCAGTAAAATCCATACTCCATATTACCATATTGCCATTTTTAGCTTCAAGCTGGCTCTTGTTTTTGCAGCCTTCGCTGCTGCCGTGATAGACTTCTAATGAATCTATGAGAATACTTGTAAGCAACGACGACGGTATATCAGCCCCCGGATTGTGGGCGCTGGCAGGGCAGTTGATGCAAGCCGGTGAGGTGGTAGTGGCCGCCCCGGACAGGGAGCAAAGCGCCACCGGCACGGCGGTTACGCTGCGCCAGCCGCTGCGCGTGCAAAAAGCGACACCGCTTATAGAGGGCGTTAAAGCCTTTTCGGTGGAAGGCACACCCTGCGACAGCGTTATCCTTGCCCTTGAAAAGCTGATAGAAGAACCGGTTGACCTGGTTGTTTCCGGCATAAATCAGGGATTGAATCTGGGCGACGATATGCTTATATCCGGCACGGTAGGTGCGGCTATACAGGGTTACATGCGCGGGCTGCCGGCAATCGCCGTTTCCATCCCCGCCGGATATAACGACTGGCGGGATGCCGCCCGTCTGGCAAAACTGCTGGCGGAAGAGATAAAAGCCAAAAAGCTGCCGCAGGATATCTTTCTTAACGTCAACCTGCCGGAGCTGCCTGTATCTGAAATAAAGGGCATAAGAATCACCCAGCCGGCTCACAAGACGCACATAGACAGCGTTGACGAAGGCTATGACGGCAGGCGCAAGTATTACTGGCTGGTGCGCAAAAAACTGAACAACAATTCAGCCGAAGATACGGATATGTGGGCGCTGGAACATGGCTTTATATCCATCACCGCCCTGCAAACCACCCTCTTCCGCAAGCCTATAGCGGGCATAGACGAAGGCTGCTGCAAACGGCTTTTCCAGAACTTTAAACAGGCTTGAAAGACGTTTTATTGTTGACATCCATCATCCAAAACAATAGAATTAAAATACGCCATCGACCCTGCAAGGCGGTGAGCAACAGGCAGCAAACATACTGGTTTCGCTTGGATCGGATACGACCGAGACGGATTTTAATTAAGCCTTCTCTGGCAGTATCGGGGAAGGCATTTTAGTTTCTGGACAGAAAAATGATTACCATAGGATTTATAGGCGCCGGAACACTGGCAAAAGCCCTGGCTGTAGCCCTCAAAAAAGAGGGTTACCCTGTTGTGGCAGTTTCCAGTAAAGGCGGTAAATCCGCCGCCGGACTGGCACGCCTTATGGACGGCTGCCGCACCTGCAAAAACAACCAGCAGGTTGCAGATGCCGCCGAACTGGTTTTTATAGCCACCCCGGATGATATCATCCCCGCTATTGCCGCAGAGGTTAAATGGCGAAGAGGACAAAACGTGGTTCACCTCAGCGGCGCGGATTCAACCGCCATACTTAAACCGGCTGAAAAATGCGGCGCTTTCACCGGCTGTTTTCATCCCTTGCAAACCTTCACCGTCATAAAGCAGGCAAATCTTTCCGGCATAACCTGCGCCGTGGAAGCCGGAGAGCCTCTTTTGGCAATACTTAAGAAAATGGCTGAAGACCTTGGCGGACGCTGGATAGAAATCCAGCCATATAATAAAGTGCTTTACCACGCCTCTGCCGTTTTCGCCTGCAATTATCTGGTAACGCTGGTTAAAACGGCAACAGATTTGTGGCAGGGTTTCGGCATACCGCAGCCAGAAGCTATAAATGCCCTGCTGCCGCTGCTGCGCGGCACGATAGATAACATTGAAGCTGACGGCATTCCAAAGTGCCTCACCGGACCCATCGCCCGCGGTGACGGCGGCACTGTAAAAAAGCATGTAGAGGCATTGCAGGCGGCATCGCCGGATTTAGTATCATTATACAAAGAACTGGGGCTTAAAACGGTCCCTATCGCCACAGCCAAAGGCAGCATTGATAATAAGCAGACTGAAGAGCTTGAAGCCATATTGAAAGGGGAGAAATAAAATGAGAACGATGTTAAAAAGCAAGATACACCGCGCCCGCGTAACCGGCTTGAGCATTGATTATGAAGGCAGCATCAGCGTTGATAAAAGCCTTCTGGCAGAAGCCGATATCCTGCCCTATGAGCAGGTGCAGGTGCTTAACCTTAATAACGGCATCCGCTTCACCACCTATGCCATTGAAGGCGAAGCCGGAAGCGGAGAGATATGCATAAACGGCGCTGCCGCCCGGCTGGCGCAAAAGGGCGATATTATACTGATTCTGGCTTATTGTCAGGTAGCTGAAGAAGAAGCCGCGAACTTCCTGCCGCGGCTGGTATATGTAGATAAATATAACAGGATTACGGAAACCAAACACGTAATAGACACTCTGCCCTTTTTAGGATAAAGATGTGAGTATTTCAATAAACACAATAAAAGAGATGAAGCAGAAGGGCGAAAATTTCGCCATGCTTACCGCCTATGACTACACCACCGCCAGGATAGTGGATGCCGCCGGTGTGCCGCTTATACTGGTGGGCGACAGCCTGGGAATGGTGGTGCTGGGTTATGATTCCACTATACCGGTAACAATGGAAGATATGCTGCACCACACCAAAGCGGTTGTCAGGGGCGTTAAAAACGCCATCGTGGTGGGGGATATGCCGTTTATGACATATCAGGTCAGCAAGAGGGAAGCCCTGCGTAACGCCGCCCGCTTTATTCAGGAAGGCGGCGCAAAAGCGGTCAAGCTGGAGGGTGGCGTAAATATCGCCAAGACAGTAAGTAAAATCACCGGCAACGGTATTCCCGTAATGGGGCACATCGGGCTGACGCCGCAGTATGTCCATCAGCTTGGCGGCTTTAAAATTCAGGGTAAAAGCCTTGAAGCGGCAAGGAAGCTGCTTGAAGACGCCAAAGCGCTGGAAGAAGCCGGGGCTTTCGCCATCGTACTGGAAACAGTGCCGGCTGCGCTGGCGGAATACATCACGCAGAGCATAAGCATCCCCACCATCGGCATCGGTGCCGGCGCCGGTTGTAACGGACAGGTACAGGTGATACATGATATTCTGGGGCAGTTTACGGATTTTGTTCCCAAACACACCAAACAATACGCTAAACTGGCAGACATTATGTCAAAAGCCATTTCTGATTATAATGCAGAGGTTAAAGACGGCAGCTTCCCCACCGAAGCCCAAAGCTTCCAGATGGACGAAAGCATCATCACAGAATTGAAGAAACAGGGTTGAGGCATACCCCACCCCAATTAAATCCCCCTGCCGAAATCCCTCTTTATTCTAAAATCCCCCTAACCCCCTTTTTCAAAGGGGGAAATGTTTTTTGGAGCCTCTCCCTTTAGCAAAGGGAGAGGCTATTAGTTTCCCTCTTTAATAAAGAGGGATTAAGGGAGATTTTCTAAAATGAAATATTAAGGTAGAATATACGAGATGGAAGTAATAAAAATGGAAGTAATAAAAACTGTTGAAGAGATGCGGCGGCGGCGCCCATCTCTTGCCGAGCCTCTCGGTTTCGTGCCGACGATGGGATTCCTGCACCAGGGGCATCTGGCGCTGATACGGCAGGCAAAAGAGGATAACGCCTCTGTAGCCGTCAGCATCTTTGTCAATCCCGCCCAGTTCGCCCCCGGCGAAGATTATGACAAATACCCCCGTGATATGCAGAACGACCTCGCAGAGCTTGAAAAAATCGGCGTGGACGTTGTTTTTACCCCCTCCCGCGGAGAGATGTATCCCCACAGTTTTAACAGCCGTGTTGAAGTGGACAGGCTGACCAGCCGCCTTGAAGGGGCGTCCCGACCAAAACATTTCAGCGGCGTTACCACTGTTGTGACCAAGCTTTTTAATATTATCAATCCGACACGGGCTTATTTTGGGCAGAAAGACGCCCAGCAGGTGGCAATTATAAAAAAGATGGTTGCAGACCTGAATATGGATATCAGGATTATCAGCCTGCCCACAGTGCGAGAGCCGGACGGGCTGGCGATGAGCAGCCGCAACAGCTACCTTAACCCCAGGGAAAGACAGGCGGCGCTGATTTTATACCAATCCCTGACGCTGGCTAAAAAGCTTTACCGGCAGGGTGAAAAAGATGCCGCCAAACTGCGCAATGAAATGGTGCGGCTTATCCGCAAAGAGCCGCTGGCAACCATTGATTATGTTTCCATTGCAGATACCAAAACGCTGGAGGAACTGGAGGTAATCTGCCCACCGGCGTTGGTTTCACTGGCAGTTAATATCGGCGAAACACGGCTCATTGATAACGTGGTTTTAGTATAAAGTTTTCTTCTTTTCTTCCCTCACCAGCGCCATCAGCCCCAGCATTGCAATAAACGCCAGCACCGCTCCAAAGTAAAACGGCGCGGCAGGGTTCACGGCATCCCACAGCCATCCGGCAATTAAACTGGCGGGCAGCAGCGAAAGCCCGATAGTGCCGTGATACAGCCCGTAAGCCGTGCCCCTTTTTCCTGCCGGCACCAAATCTGCCACAAACGCCCGCGCCGCCCCCTCTACAATACCGTAATATATCCCATAGGCGGCAAACAGCAGCCACACCTGCCACAAACTGGTAGCCAACGCAAAACCAAGATAAACAAAAGCATAGATAGCCCAGCCAAGGGCAATAATACGCCGCCTGCCAAACTTATCTGAAAGCTTGCCAAACGGCAGGGCGACGAGGGCATAGGCAGCATTATGCACTACCAGCATCAGGGTAACCTGAACAAGCGGCGCCCCCATATCCTGAGCCCGCAGAATCACAAAGAAATCGCTTGAATTGCCAAGCGTAAATACAGCCATTACGCCCAAAAACAAGATGAAACGCCGGTCTAATCCGTTCTTTAATCTGCCCGCCCCTTCCGCAGTCTTGTCTTTTTTCAGCCCTTTCTTTTTTCTTTCACGGACAAGGAAAATCAGCGCCAGCATCGCCAGAAACGCTGGCACAACACCAACAATAACCAACCATTGATAGGTTTCCCTCCCCAATTCCAACCCGCCGCCTTGAACCCGGTATATTATTACGGCGGCAATTATCAGCCCCAGGGTGGCGCCGATTGTATCCATCGCCCGGTGTAACCCGAAGCCGCGCCCCCTTTCCCTTGCCGAAACGGAATCCGCTATCAGGGCGTCTCTTGAGGAACTGCGAATCCCCTTGCCCAGCCTGTCCCCGAAACGCACCGCCAGCACCGCCCCCCAGCTTCCCGCCAGGTACATAAACGGCTTAACCAGCGTAGATAATCCATAACCCATTATTGCCATTGGTTTGCGTTTGCCGATGCGGTCACTAAACCAGCCGCTGATTATCCTTAAAACGGTATCCGCGCTTTCGGACAAGCCGCCGATAAAGCCGATAATAGTGCTGCTTGCGCCTAGCACATTGTTAAGAAAAAGAGGAATCAGGGTAAAAATCATCTCGCTGCTGATATCCGTAAGCAGGCTTACCAATCCCAGAAAAAAGACATTGGGGTGCATCCCAAATATCCTGCCCCTTTTCGGATAACCGGTTTTGTTTTCCTGCATAGCTGGGCTATAGTATATATCACATTTCTTTGTATTGAAAATGATTCTGCGTTGCGTTTCTCCTTGACACTAATAGCGTTAAAAACTACAATATCATTTGTGCCGAGGTAGCTCAGTTGGTAGAGCAGCGGACTGAAAATCCGCGTGTCCCCAGTTCGAGTCTGGGCCTCGGCACCATTTTAACAGTGCGACGATGGACGACCTCATGCCGGCCGAAGTGGCGGAATGGTAGACGCGGCAGTCTCAAAAACTGTTGAGGGGCGACCCTCGTGTCGGTTCGAGTCCGACCTTCGGCACCAATAGTCAAAGCGTTTTAAAAATTATATAATAGAAGAAGCAGTGCCGAGTTGTGTAGTGGTAGCACGAAGGACTTTGAATCCTTTTGCCCAGGTTCGAATCCTGGCTCGGCAGTAATATTCCCCGATAGCTCAACGGTAGAGCGAGCGGCTGTTAACCGCTAGGTTCTAGGTTCGAATCCTAGTCGGGGAGCCATTTTTTCTACCCACTTATGCTTCACTCCCCAGATTTGCGGGTAATTATACCCCGTCCAATTGAAAACTCTTAGTCTATGTATTATACTAACGGTTCATTGTTTCAACATGGATATAAGAATGGATGGTTAAAGAATGAGGAAATGCACTGGTAACAATACGCAGGAATGGGGGTTTGATTCAATCTTCAAGGTAGTATGCTCTACCTGCGGCAATTCAATTGAATTCTTTAAGGATGAGATAACCAGAAATTGTCCGCAATGTAAGGAAACTGTTATAAATCCTCGAAAGGATTATGGCTGCGGGCAATGGTGTTCTTCCTCTTCACCTCACCAGAGAAATTTGTGTAGCAAATTCATAAGGTCAAAACAGAGATTCATCGGGAACTACCTATAGAGAAGGGGATGTAACTTTACTACCCTGACCACCAGTAATCAGTTTATTCTATTAGTTACCCCCAAAATATCGCGTTTTATCAGGTATTGCTATCTATATTAACTCCCTTTATAATCGATAGCGATGCTCCGTCTTAAAAGTACGCAAACTATAGAATGAAAAAATACGTTCTTAAATGGGAATTATCAGGCATTATCTTTGTATTTCTTCTTGGCGCCCTGTTGCACTTCCTGTTTGAATGGTTTGGTGAATCACCAATTGCAGGGGCTTTTGCATCGGTGAATGAAAGCGTCTGGGAACACTTTAAGCAGGGCTTTTGGCCCATGTGCCTTTTTGCTGCAATAGAATACAGATTTATACGTGGCTTCGCCAATAATTTTCTTACTGCCAAAGCAATTGCTGTTTATGTAATACCATTGGTCACAGCGTTAATCTTTTATGCTTATACAGCAATAATCGGAAATGAAATTTTAATAGTTGATATTCTTATTTTCGCCGCAGCCATAACAATCGGTCAATTAATCAGCTATAAAATAATGATATCCAAGGCGTTGCCAGGATATATGAACTATGTATCGCTGGTTCTAATTCTTGCGCTGGCAATAATACTGGTACTTTTTACCTTCTATCCGCCGCACCTGCCGATATTCCTTGACGGCGCCGGATTCTACGGCATACCGCAATAAGAAGTGTTTATCCGCCCTTCTCCCCTTATTTACGTATTTACCGGCTTTTGCTCTCAGTAATCTGCTTCGCCCAACTGGTAGCGCGCTCTGATTCGCCTTCCCTAAGCGGCCCTTTGCCGCCTGTTACAAAAAAGCCTTCAAATCCCAGCGGATTCCCGCCCTTTGCCTTGAGGCTCTTTGCTATTTTCCCGGCAGCAAAACCAAATATCTTGACCCAGCGCTGGGGTATCCTGGTATCAAATGCCGCCACTTCCACACCCTGCAGAGAATCCTTTTCAAGCCTGTCAATAAATTCTTTAACAGGCGGAGTAGGTCTCCCTCCATATGTAGGCGCACCAACAATGAGAAGTTCAACAGATTTCAGTTCAGATGGATATGTCTTGGAAGCGCGCAGCACTTTAACATCGCCAGCAATCCCAGCCCCGATGGAGTTAGCGATCTTTTCTGTGTTGCCATGTACAGAGTCATATATTATTAGAGCTTTCATGTATTACCTCCTTTTTTCCCCAGAACATTGTATAAGTGAAGAAAGCATAGTAATCAGCAAGATTGAGAATGAAATCCGGTGAATCCGGCTGGCAGATACGCTGAAACTCCACCAGTTCATCGGGTGGCAATTCAGATGCCACATCCGGCCAGCGCATACGAAAAAGGTCAACCAGGGCATTGCGTATCTCATTGGAAAGGGGTGCATGAAAACTACCTGCAAAGGTTTTCGCCCTGCACTCTTTCAGCCCCAGTTTATGAAACCAGTTCAGCGCGCGCAGGAAGTGCAGTTCCGGCTTCTTCCCCTGTATAAAAGGGGCGATACCGGCTGATGTCGCCCTAAGGCGGGCTTCCAGCCGGGGGTATCCGGGAAGCAGTTCTTCAGAAGACCAGGCAGCAATTGATACAATGCCGCCGGGTTTTACCACACGCGCTAATTCTTTTAACAAGGGCAGAGGTTCCCAGGGGGCATACCCAACACAATCAACACTCCATGCCCAGTCAAAGGTATTATTATCAAAGGGAAGGCTGGCTACATCCCCCTCCTTAAATAAAATCCGTTCCGCAAGACCAGCTTCCTCCACGATTTTGCTTCCATAATCCAACATCTCCGCAGAAATATCAAGCCCGGTAACGCTCCCGGCAAGCCCCACCTCTTCCGCCAGCAACAGGCATTGAAGCCCGATGCCGCATCCTGCGTCCAGCCCCCGGCTTCCTTCAGGCAACCGCAATGCCCTGACCATTTCACGCAGGGTTGGCTCTCTTAGCGAATTAGCCATCAGCCCGCTTTTTATATAAGACTCCGTATCCATTATTTCCTTTAGAGTTGTTACTTTGCGGTAAATCTACTCCCAGTAATCACCGCTGTCAATAACGATAGAGGTTTTTACAACTATACCTGTTTACCCTTTCCAGCCTTAGCTGCTCCTGCCACCCTGAATAAAAACCAATGGAACTTAAGCACAAACCTTTAAAATAATGGTGTTTCCGGCGTAAAACCTCTTTTATTCTGCTTCCGTTTGTAGTATAAGAATATATAATATATTTACAGGGGGTATATTACAATGGCAGCACAAACCATTATCCTCCTTGTTATAAACGTCATCGGCGGGGCAGGCGTCATTGGCAGCTATATCCAGGGTATTATAGCCCACCCCGGCAGCGGCAACGTCCTGTGGGGCGGTGTGCCGGCAGGTATGCGCCCGGTTTACGGTATCTCTATGATACTGGCGGCGCTGGGCTACTTTGCCTTTATGTATTTTATCCTTTTCAAACTCAACCCGGATGAAGTCCGTATTGCCGGCAGGTTCAATTTCAGCCTGCTGCATTTTATCTTCCTGGGGATTCTGATTCCCTCGGCTTTCTGGATGCCGCTTACCTTCTACATGATAAATAATCCCGGCGGCGGGGCTTTTACGTGGGTGCGTATAGTACTTATAATCGTCGGGCTTTTCTCTTGCGCCCTGGTGTGGGCGCTGCTTAGCCTTAACACCAGAGAGCCAAACCTGCCATACTGGCTGGCGGTTGCCGGCAGCGCCTATTTCACCTTTCATACCGCTGTGCTGGATATGATTATCTGGCCAATTTTATACAAATTTTAGAGTTTTTAGCCCTATAAATCCATATAAGGTTAGTTATGTCATGTTATTACTTGACAAGCTGTTACCGGGCATACTATCATTAACTCACTGATCAAATGATATGAGTAATACGCCATATTTGCAGGGCATGTTTCCGAAACACAATAATTTACCCTAATTGCTTCTTGCCATCAGCGCATCCCCATGCTTTTTTTAACCTGACTGCCCCATTTAATATTAAACCCGCAAGCCCTTCTGGTAAACCACTCCAGTAAGTGAGGAGCTTTTATAACTGCAAAGTATTCTAAGGAGGTTTTTACTATGAAAGGAAAACGAAATCCAGGCATCAAACTGTTAATGATAGTTCTTGGTGCCGCACTAATCCTGTCTTCTTTTGTCGGCTGTAGCCCTACAGAGGAAAAGCCGACGCTTATTCTTGCTGATCTCGCCTGGGACAGCGCCCTTTTCCATAACAGTGTCGCTGATTTTATTCTGGAGAACGGCTACGGCTATGAAACAGACGGAATCCCCGGTGGCACCATACCCCTGTTTGCCGGATTAGCCGCCGGTGAAATTGACATCAACATGGAAGTATGGGTGGACAACCAGAAAAAAGCGGTAGATGAAGCCATTGAGGCTGGGCAGGTCATAGACCTGGGACCAAACTTTAGAGACAGCTGGCAGGGATGGCTGGTGCCAACCTATATGGTTGAAGACGGGCTGCTGCCGGCGGATATATCCGTAGATAATATTTCCGATTACTGGGAACTGTTCAAAGACCCCGAAGACCCCTCCAAAGGACGCTTCTATAACGGAGACCCCAGCTGGGAATGCACCGGCATAGACGCCATCAAGTTTGAAGCCTATGGGCTAGGCGAGCATTTTAATATCTTCAACGCAGGCTCAGTAGACGCCCTGAACGCTTCCCTGATGTCTGCCTATGAAAGCCGCGAACCATGGTTCGGCTATTACTGGTCACCAACATACCTGCTGGGTCAAATTGATATGACTGTTGTGGCAGAGCCGGCTTTTGACCAAGCCGTGTGGGACGAAAATAAGGGTTGCTCTTATACAGAGGTCCCTGTACATATAGGAATTAATACAAGTCTTATGGAAAAAGCGCCAGAGGTAGTAACCTTCCTGACTAAATATGAAACCACCTCCGCCATGATTAACGCCTCCCTGGCCTATATGGATGACAACGGCGTTGATTATGACGCCGCCGCCGTCTGGTTTTTACAGGAGTATGAATCCACCTGGATACAATGGGTACCGGAAGATATTGCCGATAAGGTCAAGGCTGCCCTGCCCTAAGCATAAAAACAGGGCAAGAAAAGAGAATACAACTTGTTAGAAGATACCGCCTCGCCGGATGGTGGGGTTTGTATAGAAATAGAAGGACTGTGGAAAATATTCGGCCCTAATGCCGAACAGGTCCTTAATTCAGAGTTGCGCACTGCCACCAGAGCGGAAATCCAGGAAAAAACCGGCTGCGTGGTGGCAGTGCGCGATGTCTCCTTTAAGGTAAAACAAAGCGAGATGTTTGTTGTGATGGGGCTTTCCGGCAGCGGCAAGTCCACCCTCATCCGTTGCATGTTGCGCCTGATTGAGCCGACGGCGGGCAAAATCATCATTAACGGAGAGGATATCTGCACTTACGACGAAAAGCAACTTATGGCTTTCCGCCGTAAAACGATGAGCATGATTTTTCAGCACTTCGGTTTGTTCCCCCACCGCAACGTCATTGACAACGTGGCCTACGGGCTGAAGACAAGAGGGGTGGACAAAGAGGAACGTTACGCCAGGGCGCAGCAGGTTATTGAAAAGGTGGGGCTTAAGGGATGGGAAGAATACTACCCCGAAACCTTAAGCGGCGGTATGCAGCAGCGTGTCGGCATCGCCAGGGCTTTAGCCAACGACCCCCAGATACTGCTTATGGACGAGCCCTTCAGCGGGCTGGACCCGCTTATCCGACGGCAGATGCAGGACGAGCTTATTGACCTTCAGGAAGAGCTTAAAAAAACCATTCTTTTTGTAACCCACGATCTGGACGAAGCCCTCAAACTGGGCAGCTATATTGCCATAATGAAAGACGGTGAAATCATCCAGAGCGGCATACCGGAAGAGGTTGTAACCAGCCCTGAAGGTGATTACGTGCGTAGGTTCGTTCAGGACGCCTCACCGGCAAAGGTGATTAGCGCCGGCAGCATAATGACAGAGCCGGATGTAATCATCTATGACTGGCAGGGACCAAAGGCAGCCCTGCACCTGCTGAAGACCTCTAAAAGCGACCATGGTTTCCTGGTAACCCGCGGGCGTAAATACTTAGGGATGCTTACTGAAAAACGCCTTGCGGAATCGCTTAAGGACAACGGTAAAAACATCAGGGAAGCGCTGGAACCGGATATAGCCACCTCTACAAGCGATATACTCCTTGAGGACCTTTTTGGGCTGGCGGTTGCCAGTAAATACCCTATCCCTGTAATCGATGAAGACGGCAAACTCATCGGCGAAATAGAAAACGACACAATTATCGGCAGTATGGTGCAATATAAAGAGGCAGAGGGTGGAGATCTAGAAACAGAAAAGGCGCCGGGCAAGGAGACGGAAACCAATGCTTGAATTTCCTGAATGGCTGGTTATCCCGCTGGCAGACTGGATTGAAGCCATTATGGACTGGGTGCAGGCAACCCTCGGCGGTCTCTTTGAGGTTATCGGAGACATGGTGCTTAGCGGTTTATACGGCACCCTTTCCCTTGCGCTTGATATAAAGTTTTTCTACTGGCGCATACCGGCGGCGGGGTGGGCTTTTGTTATTCTGGCGCTGGTGGTGTTACTGGTAGTTGCCGCCGCTTTTATTACATGGCGCAAAACACACAAGGTTAAGCTGACAGCAGTACTAGCAGTGGTGCTGGGGATTATTGTCTACAGCGCATTATTCGGACTGTTGGGAATTGAATACTTCCTGCTGTGGCTACCATGGTGGCTGGTGGTTATAGCTGTCGGCTACGCTGCCTGGCGCACCATACACAAATGGTGGGCTGCCCTGTTTTCGGCAGCCGGCATTCTTATAATTGGCACCTTCAGGTTCGGCAGCATCGGTTACTGGGATCTGTCAATGGAAACACTGGCTATTATAATTACCTCTGTGCTTATCTCACTGGGGGCTGGTATCCCCGTCGGTATTTTTATGGCACGCAGCGACCGCGCTGAATCTGTATTAAGACCGATACTGGACGGCATGCAGACAATGCCCAGCTTCGTCTATCTGATTCCGGTGATGATGCTCTTCAGCCTGGGCAAGGTTCCAGCGGTATTCGCTACTATAATTTATTCTATGCCGCCGGTGATAAGGCTAACCAACACCGGTATCCGCCAGGTATCGCAAAGTGTCATAGAAGCAGCGCAGGCTTTTGGCTCTAACGCGCGCCAGACGCTGCTGGAGGTACAACTGCCACTGGCTATCCCATCTATAATAGTTGGCATCAACCAGACGACGATGATGGCGCTGGCGATGGTAGTCATCGCCTCAATGGTGGGCGCTGGCGGGCTGGGACTTGAAGTTCTGCTGGCTATCGGGCGTATTGAAGTGGGGCGCGGATTCCAGGCTGGCTTAAGTGTTGTCATACTGGCAATTATTATAGACCGCATAACCGGGGCGATGGCTGCCAGCCAGCAGCAGAATATAAAAAAATACGACTAAAACCTCTTTATATTCTGAAAACTACATTCCCCGCCTGATTTAAACCTCTATTACTGTGGGGATTTCGTTTGCCCTTTACTCCTCTAATGGTATAATAGCGTATAATCTGCCGCAGCAATCAATCCCAGATCGGATTCGGCAGGATGAGATAAAAGTTATATACACGGCTTACATACCAGTCTATAATCTCTGTATTATATTTATTGCCAGCGAAAAGACCGGTACCGGCCGAAAAGGAGGGTAAAACCTTAAGATGACTACACAAAATCTCTTGGAAATCAAAAATCTGACCGCCGAGGTGGACGGACGTGAGATACTGCACGGTGTAAACCTGACCATCCATCCCGGTGAAACGCTGGTGATGTTTGGCCCTAACGGCGGCGGTAAAACCACGCTGCTGATGACCATTATGGGTTTTCCCAAATACAAAATTACCAAAGGCAAGATAATATTCAAGGGCAGGGATATAACCAGAATGCCGGTGGACGAACGCGCCCGCCTGGGTATCGGCATTTCACTGCAGCGTCCGCCGGTGGTGCGGGGTGTGCGCACTCGTGACATGGTTGCCGCCTGCCTTAAAGAGGCACAGGATACCGGGCTTATAGATAAACTGGCGGAAAAAGCCAACCTTTCCAGTTTTCTGGACAGAGATATAAACCACGGCTTCTCCGGCGGCGAAATAAAGCGTTCAGAGCTTATGCAGCTTTTGGCCCAAGCTCCGGAGCTGATTCTTCTGGACGAACCCGAATCCGGGGTTGACCTGGAAAACATAGCCCTCATCGGCGAGCTTATAAACGAACTGCTTGAAAAAGTCCACCCGATGCACAAGCGAACGCACAGCGGGCTGATTATTTCCCACACCGGGCATATACTGAACTATGTCAACGCCCGCACCGGCTATGTTATGTGTGCCGGTATGGTCGTCTGTGAAGGAGACCCGCTGGATATCCTTAACACTATCAAGGAAAAGGGTTATCAGGAGTGTGTTTCATGCCAGAGAAAATAAATACAAACGCAGAAAAAGCCAGAGCCGCCGAAAATAAAAAATCTGCTGCCGGCGAAGATATTGACCTTGCCGCCTTTACCAGCCAGCCGGCTGAAAAAGCGGTAAACGAAGACCTTTCCAAACTATCTGAAAAAGAGAAGCAGCAGATGCTGGCAACCGGCGTTATGCTGGACGACCAAAGCCAGCGTTCCGGCACTTTCATACAAATTGATAATATGCCCATTCACAGCTCTATCCAGCAGGAAGGCATAGAGATTATGGCTGTCAGCCAGGCAATGGAGAAATATGGCTGGCTTAAAGATTACTGGTGGAAAGCGGTAAATGTAGATGCCGATAAATACACCGCCCATGTAGAGCTTAACCAGTCTAACGGCTATTTTATCAGGGCTTTGCCCGGCGCCAAAAGCGTTTACCCGGTTCAGTCTTGCCTGTATCTTAATAAAATCGGTTTGATTCAGGACGTGCATAATATAGTCATCGCCGAAGAAGGCTCTGAACTGCACATAATTACCGGCTGCACCACCTCCCTGGAAGGCGAACCGGGGCTGCACCTGGGCGTTTCAGAGTTTTATATAAAAGAAGGCGCCAAAGTTACCTTCACCATGATACACAACTGGACGCCTTCCGTGGGCGTTCGCCCGCGCACCGGCGTCATCGTTGAAAAAGACGGGTTGTTTCTAAGCAATTACATAATTATGAAGCCGGTTAAATCACTGCAATCCAACCCGCTTGTTAATTGTGTCGGTGAAAACGCCACCGTAAGGTTCAACAGCGTCATGGTCGCCCCGCCGGGCTCAAAGATGGACATCGGCTCCAGGGTGCTGCTTAACGCAAAGGGAGCTAAAACAGAGATAATATCCCGTGCCATCACCACCGGCGGCGATATCATTGCCAGGGGCTATATTGAAGGCAACCAGCCAGATGCCAAAGGGCATCTGGAATGCAGGGGTTTGATACTGGGTGATTCCGGCGGCGTAATCCACGCCATCCCGGAACTTAAAGGCGCTCTGGCAGGCGTTGACCTTTCCCACGAAGCGGCGGTAGGCAAGATTGCCGAAGAAGAGGTGGAATACCTGATGGCGCGCGGGCTTACCCGTGATGAAGCCACATCTGCTATCATACGCGGTTTCCTTAAGGTGGATATAGAGGGGCTGCCGCCGATGCTCAACGCCGAAATGCAGAAAGCCATCGCCGATAGTGAAAATGACATGTTTTAGGGTTACAACCTATGAAATGCGATAGCTGCGATAAAGAAATAGCTAAAGGCGATGAATTCAGCCATCATGGGCAAACGCTGTGTGATGACTGTTATATGAACATCCGCCTTAAGCCGAAGGCCTGCGACCCCTGGGCGGTGCGCTTGGCAACCAGCACCCGAGAAAAGGCTGGCGCCTGCGGCGAGGAAGACCTTACCGATTTACAGAAAAGTATCTATGCATTCATTAAGGGCAGGGGCAAGGTAACCGCCGATGAAGTGGTTCAGGAGTTGAATATTCCTTTGAGTGAACTGGAAAGGGAATTCGCTACGCTGAGGCACTGCGAACTGGTCAAGGGCAAAAAAGAGGGCGATAAGGTGTATCTTGTTCCGTTCAGTTAATTACAAAACTGCTATTCGCCCAACAGTTTCTCTGTAAAGAAAGCCAGCACTATCTGGTCTATTTCCGCCACAGAAGGTGAGATACCGGCATTGGGGTCAAAACCGTGCTCACCGTCTTTTACCTTCACCAGTTCAACCTCAAGCCCTGTTTCTTTATAAGCCTGCCGCATTATCTCAGACTGGTGAAAAGGCACCACAAAATCGGCAGAGCCGTGAACCATAAGCAGTGGCGGGTCTCCGGCAGAGACATAAGTTACGGGGCTGGCAGCTTCGTATAAATCCGGTCTTTCTTCCAGGGTATGACCGATAAAATTGCAGCAATCCGAGGGTATGTAAAGAGTGGTTAAATCCGTTGGTCCGTAAAATGAGCAAACAGCCTGCACGCGGCTTGAATATTCTTCCCAGCCGCCGTTACCCTCCAGCCCGTCATCTTCATCCATACAACCAAGCATCATAGAAAGATGCCCGCCGGCTGAACTGCCCCACACGCCGATTTTATCCGGGTCTATATTGTATTCGGTGGCATTCGCCCTTAACCAGCGCACGGCGCACTTGCAATCTTCAACCGCTGCCGGAAACTTGGCTTCACCGCTTAACCTGTAGTTAATGCTGACACAAAAGAATCCGGCTTCCGCCAGCATCCTCACACGGCTGGGATATTTGTCTCCGCTTTGCCAGCCACCGCCGTGTATATAGACGATTACCGGTATCGGCATAGCTACCGGCGTTTCGGGCATATAGATATCCAGCAGCAGGTCTGAATCACCGCCGCTGCCATAAATAACATCGCGCACCAGCGTTACTTCGCTTTTTATTATATCCGTTGTCTGCACCGGTGAATTGCCCCGGCTGCAAGCCAGCGGCGTCATCAGGCAAAGCAGCGCCGCTATAATAATGAGAACATTTTTCCTGACGTCAATCATCTCACTGCCACCTGTTACAGGTATCTCAATTCCAT
Source organism: Dehalococcoidales bacterium (assembly GCA_963674855.2). Lineage (GTDB taxonomy): Bacteria > Chloroflexota > Dehalococcoidia > Dehalococcoidales. The sequence continues at coordinate 286,335 of CAXXST010000001.1, read as the reverse complement.
ACTATCAGATAGCCTTTTGCCTGTCATCTTTTGCCTGCCTTATGGCTGCAATAAACAATATTTGAACTATACATGCGTGTTTGTCATATACTACAGAGTGTGCTATATTCAATTAGCCTTGCCGTAAGGCAGCCTTTAACCTGTTTAACGGTGTGATAAGGAGTGTTTTGAGCCAGCTCATAAGCGTCAGTGTGGACGAAGATGGGAAAACCCTTCAGGGGTATATCGCCATAGACTCAACCGTAAACGGCTACTGTCACGGCGGTGTGCGCATAGTGGCTGACCTTCTGCCGGATACCATTGCCAGCGTCGCCAGGATAATGACGCTGAAATACGGGTTTATCGGTCTACCCATGGGCGGAGCTAAAGCCGGTGTGGTGGCTGACCCGGAAATGCCGACGGAAGAGAAAAGGCAACTGCTGGCGCGGTTCGCCAGGGCTGTACGCCCGTTTCTTAAAACACGCAGCTTTATCCCCAGCGGAGATATCGGCACCGACGAAGATGATATAAGCTCTATGATGAAATCTGTCGGTCTGGGGCATAAGCGCCGCGCCGTAGCCAGAGAGCTTTCCGGTTATTACACTGGAATAACTGTATTCACCGCCGCCATCGCCGCCGCCAGACACACCGGGCTGGACCTCAGCCGGGCTTCGGTGGCAGTTGAGGGGTTCGGTAATGTCGGCATGCCCGCCGCCCGCGCTTTCCAGCAAAGCGGTATAAAGGTAAAGGCAATCTCTACCAGCCAGGGCGGTTTGTATGACGAAAAAGGGCTGGATATTGAAGCCCTTATCAAATTGCAGCACAAAACCGGCAGCCAGGTTATCAAAGCGTATGAAGGTGCGGAAAAGATAGACAAGAAACAACTGGCAGAGCTGGATGTGGATATCTTCCTGCCCTGCGCCCAGCCTTTCAGTATAGATAGCCAAAACGCCGGGTGTATATCCGCCGGGATAATCAGCCCCGGCGCTAACGCGCCGGCAACGGATGAAGCTGAAAAGATACTTTCTGAACGCAAAAAGATACTTCTGCCGGATTTCGTTTCCAATAGCGGCGGTGTCTTCGGCAGCACCATGAAACTTGCCAACCTGGCTGAAAATCACATATTGAGGCTGCTTGAGCAGAAAATGGATCAGCAGATAATCTGGGTGCTTGAATCGGCGGATAGTGAAGGGTTGACGCCCACTGCTTTTTGCCCGCCGTGTGGCGATGGAAAGGTTCAACGCTATAAAGAAGGCCACCGAAAACAGGAGCATAGCCGCCAGATGCCTTAGCTATGCGCTGGATATATACCGCAAGGGGATAATACCACCATTGCTGACAGCCCCCCTTCGCCAGCTGGTATTTCAAGAGGAAATTCAGCTAAACCTGCGAGCTTTGCCCTAGAGGATGTTCCCCATGCTTTTAAGCCGGTTTTCCATATCCAGCAACAGCTTCAGCCAGCGGACATTGTAGTATATGGGGTTATCAAAATCCCGGTATTCGCCCCTGCGCAGCACTTCGGCGATTTCCTTTACCCCGTCTTCTACAGTAATAGAGGGCGTGAAACCCAGCGTATCGGTAATCTTTTGCCCTTTAACACGATAGCTTCGGCGGTCAATCTGATCGTAGTTTATATCCAGGTTGACTTCAATGCCAATTTCTTCCAGTTTCTTTTTAACCTGCTGCGCCAAGTCTATTATGCGATAATTATTATTCACAACATTGAACACCTGCCCGCTTATTCTTCTGCGGCTCTGCTTCCAGGCAGCGTATATGGGCTTCGGCGGTATCCTTTACATGCACCAGCGGGCGCAGGGCATCGCCGCCGAACCACACCTCCAGCGTCCCGCCCTTAAAGGCATGCATAACAAAGGCATTGACCACCAGATCCCAGCGCATACGCGGCGAAAAGCCGAAAACAGTCGCCTGCCGCAGTATAACCGGGCAAAAGCTGTCGCTTGCCATCTCTTTTAGCTGCGTATCAAAATCCAGCTTGGACTGCGCATAATCACTCTGGGGGCTGGTTTCGCCTTCTTCATCCACTATTACATCCGGGTTAAAGCCGTAAACAGAACAACTGGAAGCAAAGGTAAAACGCTGAATACCGTGCCGGCGGCAGGTGTCCACCAGCTTTATAGATCCGTCATAGTTAATTTCATGGGTGGCGTTATTGCTTAAAAAGCCGGTGGGGTCATTACTTAAAGACGCCATATGAATGACGCTGTCTATGCCCATAAGCACCGCCGGATCAAAACTGCGGATATCTCCCTGAACCAGCTCTATATCCTTGAGCACCTTTTTCAACGGCTCTTCACCGAAATATAGCTTGTCAAAGACGCGCACATCGTAGCCCCTGTCAAGCAGCATCGGCACCAGCACACTGCCAATATAGCCACCGCCGCCGGTTACCAGTATTTTTCTTGCCATTTATATATCTCCTTAAGGCACTATTTATACGGCGGCAGAAACCAGTCCCAGGGCTTATTCACCCGGGGGTCTTTTCTGTTGCCGTTTATTTCAGACGGAATTATAGAGGGGTCATCCCAGGCTATGCGCTCTTCGTCCGGGTTATCATAGTCGTAAAGACGGCTGGTGAAATAGACCGTCAGGCTGGGCTGGCTGCTTATGGTCTTGGTGCCGTGGTAGTAGCAACCCGGTATGCGCACCAGCATCGGCTTAGCTTCACTGGCGACGACTTCAGCCATTTTTCCGGATTCGGCGTCAAAGGCGCATATCTTCATTGATCCCTTAACCACCAGAAAATAGTCTATCTGCCCCTTGAGGTGGCGATGCCACGCCCTGATGATACCGGGGTAGCTGTAGCTCAGGTTGGTCTGGGATATCCATTCGTCAACAAAATCCTGCCAGTCCCTGCGCAGAATTTCGGTGAAGGAGCCTCTTTCATCGGGCAACAGCTTAAGCTCATATGTTTTCACCCCCTGCCAGTGGATATTCCTTTATCATTATTAAGCAGCCTCCTGTTTCAACCCGTCTTCTTCAGCCATATATTTCTATACGATACAGTATTTTAGCCTTATTGACTTTAATTGGCAATATGCCTAGAATAGCAAAGCAGGTTTTATGGCGGCAACCATATAAAAGGCAGGCGGAGGCAGCGCTTTATAGCCTGCATTGTTTGTGTATAGAGGTGAATATGCAAAAGATACACAGAATCGGCGTTATCGGCACGGGCAAACTATCCCGGGGCTTTACCATGGCAACCGGAGACCAGCCGGACATGGCAATTTCCAAAGCGCTGACGCGCACGCAGATAGACAAACGCGGTGACTATCCTCGGCAGGACCTGATGACAAACTCTGTTGACGAACTTATAGAAAACTCTGATCTGGTGGTTGAATGCAGCGGCGATGTTATCCATGCTACTGATATGGTGAATAAAGTTATGCAAGCCGGGCTGCCGGTAGTTACCATGGATGCAGAGTTTCAGGTTACCACCGGCTCTTATTTCGCGGATAAGGGCATATTTACAGAAGCGGAAGGAGACCAGCCGGGCTGCCTGGCGGCTCTGAGGGAAGACGCTATTCATATGGGCTTTACGCCGCTGGTTTACGGCAATATAAAAGGCTTTCTGAACGAAGACCCGCCCCTTAAGGATATGCAATACTGGGGAGACAAGCTTAGCCTCAGCCTGAATATGGTTACATCTTTTACCGACGGCACCAAGGTTCAGTTTGAGCAGGCGCTGGCAGCCAACGGCTTCGGCGCCGGCATAGCCGCCCCGGGCTTGCTGGGGATTAAATGCGAAGACGTAAACAGCGGTGCGCTGGCACTGGCGGAAGAGGCGGATAAACTGGGCTATGCTATCAGTGATTATATCCTTTCCCCCCAAATCACCGCCGGGGGTTTTTATTGTTGCCAAACATAATAAAAAACAGCAATCCTACCTCAGCCATTACAAGATGGGTGAAGGACCATATTATGTGCTGCTGCGTAATTATCACCTGTGCCATTTGGAGATTGACAGGACTATAAGAAGGGTGCTTAACGGGGGCGGGGCGCTATTTAATAATAGCAGCCAGCCAACAATCAGTATTGCCGCCGTCGCCAAAAAACCGCTTAAAGCCGGGCAAAAAATAGACTATGGCATCGGCAGTTTTTTGGTGAGGGGTATCGCCGTAGAAACCGCCAAAAACCCGGGGCATATACCGATAGGTTTGCTGGCGAATGCGGTGCTTACTGAAAATATAGAAGCCGGGCAGCAACTCTGCTTTGGCGATGTTGAAATCCCGGACAGCCTGGCTCTAAACGCCTGGCGGCAGATAACAGCAAATCTCTAGCTTTTATTTCGGCTTTCGCGCCACTGGCTGCGACTATCGCGGTGCATAAGCCGCAAGGATAAACCCGAGATAAAACCGCGCAGAGAATGCACTTTCCTGTATTTAATCAGGTAGAGAACCGCCCAGCGGCAAAGGGCAACCGGCAGCAACAGGCGGTGGTAGATGTATAAATACGCCGGAAAGCACTCTTTTATCAAATGGTAGTAATTTGAAAGATTGGGGTGGGTTAAGCCGGCTTTTTTGAGGGAAACGGCTACCTTGTGCCAAGCGACCGCCTTCGGCACATAGACCACCTTATAGCCCTGCTTGCCTGCCTTGAGGCAGAACTCAACATCTTCATAGCCTATGAAATACCAATCACTCCAGAAGCCGACCTTTTCTATGAGCTGGCTCTTGAACAGAAGCACCGCCCCGGTTACCCAGTCCACCTCTTTCTGTATCTGGTATTGCGGCAGGTCATCCTGTTCTTCGCCGATACGGCGGTGAACTTTAAGCGACCATTTATGAATTTCGCCACCGGCGTCCAGAATAACGTCCTTTCTGCCATTGTAGTCATAGTAGAATATCTTGGGACCGACGATGCCGATATTTTCATCGCTTTCGGCTGCGCTGACAAGCTCGTCCATAAAGGCAGCGTCCAGCGTTACGTCGTTATTCATCGTCATTATATACTCAGAGCCGCCCTTTTTAAGGGCATATCTTATACCGCTGTTGTAGCCCTCGCCGCAGCCGTAGTTTTTATCGTTTTCAATAAGCGTTATACAGCCGCCGAACTTCTCTCTAAGCACCTGCACATCATTACCTTTGGAGGCGTTATCAATAACAACAATTTCAAAATTGGGGTAAGTTACCTTCTGCAGGGACTCTATACACTCCACGGTGTCTTCCAGCCCGTTCCAGTTCAGGATAATTATTGATACTTTGGGTTTTTCATGTGTCATGTTTTTGATTCTCGTTATTTGTATTATGTGAACTAGATACTGATTATACTACAGGCTGCGCCTGCCCGTCCATACCACAGGGCGGTAACCGCCTGCGCTTAAAGATTTAATCTAAATGTAACAAGACATTAATTTGCCTGAAATATTCGGCGTGTATCCTCTATACATAGAAAGGAGGCGAAAATTGAAAATATTTCGCAAAATTGCATCTTTGAGGGTGGTTATAACAGGCGTCGTACTGGCGTGCCTGTTACTTTTTGCCGGTAGCGGCAGCGCCCTCGCCGCTGACCCGGCAGGCGCAGAAACGCTGCAAGATGACCCGGGAATAGCACTGGATTTCATTTGGGTTTTGTTATCTGCGTTCCTGGTGTTTCTTATGCAGGGCGGTTTCGCCATGGTAGAGGCGGGCTTATGCCGCGCCAAAAATGCGGTAAATCTGATGATGAAAAATCTGATGGACTTTTCAATCGGTTCTATCGCCTTTTTCGCAGTCGGTTTCGCCATTATGTTCGGGGCGGATAAGGGCGGCTTTATCGGCAGCAGCGGCTTTTTCCTTAGCGGAGAAAGTTACGATGTCAGCACATATCTGCTTTTTATCTTCCAGATGGTTTTCGCCGCCACGGCAGCCACTATTGTATCCGGCGCGGTAGCAGAACGGCTTAAGATAAAAGCCTATCTTGTATATGCCATTGTGGTCTGCGCCCTGATTTACCCCGTTTACGGTCACTGGGTCTGGGGCGGCGGCTGGCTTTCAAACCTCAGCTTCGGGCTGGGGCACCTTGATTTTGCCGGCTCTGGCGTGGTGCATGCCATGGGTGGTTTTATAGGGCTGGCAGGCACCATAGTTCTGGGACCACGCATTGGAAAATTTGCCAAAGACGGCAGCCCCAGGGCGATACCGGGACACAGTGTTGTACTGGCGGCTCTGGGAACATTCCTGCTGTGGTTCGGATGGTTCGGCTTCAATGCCGGAAGCACCCTGTCCGGGCATGAACTCAGGATTGCGGTAATATCGGTGAACACGGCTTTAGCCGCTTCTGCCGGGGCGATAATCGCCATGCTGATTGTCTGGCTGAAAACAAAAAAATGGGACGTTCCCATGGGCTTGAACGGCGCGCTGGCGGGGCTGGTTGCCATAACCGCTCCCTGCGCCTGGGTTGAAGGCTGGGCAGCCATTGTTATCGGCGCTATTGCCGGTTTAGTAGTCGTCAGCGGCGTCTATTTCCTGGAAAGAAGGGGAATTGACGACCCTGTAGGCGCGGTAAGCGTTCACGGCTTGAACGGAGTCTGGGGACTGATAGCAGTTGGTTTGTTTGCCGACGGCACCTATGGCAACTACACCACCGAAGGACCACTTGCAACAGGATTATTCTACGGCGGCGGCTGGGAGCAGTTAATTGCCCAGCTAATCGGGGTAGTTGCCTGCGTAGCCTGGGCTTTCATTCTTGGCTTTATCCTCTTCAAGGTAATGGACAAGCTGTTCGGCATACGCGTATCGCCGCAGGAAGAGATTGAAGGGCTTGACCTGATAGAACACGGCTCCAAAGCCTATCCCAATTTCTATAACGTGGAAGATGTGCATTATGACTAATAAATATATAATCCGTTGTGCATACTCAACAGAGAGGGGGAACTAAAATGGGGATGAGGAAAATAGAGGCTATAATACGCCCGGAAAAGCTTAAAGCGGTTACCAATGCCCTTGAAAAACTGGGGTACCCCGGCATAACCATAACCGACGTCCGCGGTCACGGCGAGCAGAAGGGATTAACCCAGCAATGGAGGGGCAGACCTTATAGAATTGAGTTTATGCCCAAGGTGAAGATTGAAATTGTAATCCCGGAAAACGGTGAAAAGCTTAAAGAGCTGCTGGAAGCCATCGCCGATGCCGCTTCCATCGGCGAGGTTGGTGACGGCAAAATATTCATATGGCCTATAGAAGACGTTATGCGGATAAGGACACGGCAGCGCGGCCCAGAAGCAGCCTGATAAAATAACCGCCAATATCGTATCCAGTAAAGCTGGGGAGCTTATAAGCTCCCCAGCTTACTCTTACCAAGCCACTGACGCCAAACTGAAACTGCCCAAAGAATAAGCGTGTTTTAACCTCTAAATTACCCGTTATTGCATTGACTGCTGCCTGTTTTAAGGCTAATATAATAGCCAGTTGGAACAAGGAGGGAATTATTAACGATGGAAGCAGGAGTAATCATAGGCATAATTTTCGGAATACTGATACTACTTCTTATCTCCCTATCAATCTTTACCGTAAAACAGCAGACCTTTGCTGTCGTTGAAAGATTCGGAAAATTCGCCAGAATCGCCAGTCCGGGGCTTCATTTCAAGTGGCCTGTAATTGAAAATATAGTCGGCAGGGTTTCAATCAGGGTGCGCGAGCTGAATGTAGAAGTGGAAACCAAGACTTTAGACAACGTATTCGTAGAGTTACTGATTGCCGTACAGTATTATGTAACCAAAGAGAAGGTGTGGGACGCTTTTTACAAGCTGACAAAGCCACAGGCACAAATGGAATCCTTTGTGTTTGATACTGTCCGCGCCAAGGTGCCGCATATGAAGCTGGATGAAGTTTTTGAAAAGAAAGAGGATATTGCCCAGGATATAGAGGAAAAACTGGGTGAGATAATGCCCGAATTCGGCTATGTTATTAAAACCGCGCTGGTGAATGATATCGTGCCGGACGCCAAGGTAGCCGAAGCCATGAACGATATCAATGCGCAGGAAAGGCTGCGGGTTGCCGCCGAACACAAAGGCGAAGCTGAAAAAATACTGGTGATAAAAGCGGCTGAAGCAGACGCCAAGAGTAAAGAACTTTCCGGTGTCGGTATTGCCAATCAGCGTATAGCCATCGTCAAGGGCTTGCAGGAATCTGTTGAAGATTTTCAGAAAGCCATTGAAGGCGTAAATGCCAAAGACGTTATGTCCCTGGTATTGATGACACAATACTACGATATGCTTACGGATGTCGGCAGGCATTCAAAAAGCAACACCATACTAATGCCACATTCGCCGGGGGCGGTGGGTGATTTCCAGCAGCAGATACTGACATCACTGCTGGCAGCAGACAAAACAGCAGAAGAAGGCGGCAGTAAATAACAGATAAAACCATAATAAGAATATATTGGCTAAGGGGTTAACGTATGGGTGATTTGCCGTGGGTACTTATAAGCGTTGCCTTGGGATTACTTGTGACAGGGGCAGGCCTGGTTTTGCTCTGGAAAAGGCGCAAGGAAGAAAAACCGCAAAACGTTGACTACCGCGTCTTTTTCATACTGGGAATAGTCTTTATCGTATCCAGCATCGCAAACGGAATGGTATTCTTTACATCTGATAATCAGACATTCCTGATACTGGGGCTGACATTTGTTGCCATAGGCTCATCATATACAGCCATCGGGCTGGCTAACAGAGACAAATGGACTAAAACAGGCAAAGCATAACTGCCGCAAAGATTGTGATATATAGTATTCAGAAGGGATTAAATAGATAAGCCGGCATCACTGATGGCAACTTTAAAACATCTCTTGCTGTTTATGACGGCAGTTGATTTTGCGACATTTATTCTTGGTCTCATCTTCTTTCAATACTGCCCCACCCCGTATAACCCTTATGCTTTAACCTAATAACTTATCTGAAAGAAACATGCGTAATGCAACCGGGCTTTTCTTATCATGTTTAACTATAATTATTGACACTTTATCCATTACAAGTAATAATATAAAATGTCGTGTATTCCCGAATTATCTTGTTTTAAAGCAAGCTATCTTTTTTAATAGGGTGTATTTATGGATAAAGTTAAGGAATACAAGGGTAAAAATGCGAAGAATAAAGCCTTTCCAGCCAAGAGAAATACTTTGAGCCACCCCTGTTTAAGAGACAACTGGTATAAGGCTATTATACAAAGCTCCCCGGATGGCTTTCTGCTTATAAAGCTCCCCAAAGGCAATATTCTGGATTTTAACGCTTCCTTCTGTAATATGCTTGGTTATAGCCGTGACGAACTGCTTTCAATGAATATAGATGATTTAGAAGTTGGCTTTGACGAAGCATCAGATACAATTGGAAAAAGAATCACTGATACTGATGAAACCGGAGAAGCATGCTTTGAAACCATGCATAAATGTAAGAACGGCGGGATTATTAATGTTGCCGTAAGCCTGAAATGTCTGGATGAAGGTCTTTCTTTCTGCTTTCACAGAGATATCACCAAACAGAAGATTGAGCATGAAAGGCAGCGTAATAAAGAACAGAAAAACCTCAGGCAAAAAGAAAATGACCTCAAGGAAACCGAAGAGAGATACCGCGCGCTAATTGAACTGGGAAATAAGATCGGCGAAGCCATTATCACGCTCAGGGACACCAAAGATAAAGAGGGTATGCATATATATGTCAGTGACCAATGGCTAGAGATTACAGGTTACTCTAAAGAAGAACTGCTAAGCATGTCTTTCTTTGACCTCGTTAGGCCCGAGGACAGGCAGCTTTCTATAGAGAGGCATCGCCAGAAGATGGCCGGAAAGGCTATACCAGACCTTTTTGAATTCACTATTATCCGCAAGGACGGCAAGGAAACGCCTGTAGAGATAACCAGTGCGGTTACCAGCTATCAGGGCGGCTCTATAAATGTAGTGTATATAAGAGACATCACCGAACGCAAAATGGCAGAGAATAAATTAAAGCAATACCAGCAGCACCTTGAAGAACTTGTTGAAGAGCGTTCTAATGAAATTATACGCCAGATGAAGGAATATAAGCAGACCAAGGAGCAGCTGCAATTCATTATTGATACTGTACCTGCATATATAAACTATAAAGACAGAGATTTACGTTATCAGTTTGTAAATAAAACTATCATTGACAAAGTTGGAATACCCAGACAGGAACAATTAGGCAAAAAAGTGCAGGAGATTCATCCGGATATACCAAAACTATGCAGTGATGAAACGAGAGATGACCTTAAGGTAATGCGTACAGGATTACCACGAGTACAAATAAGCAAATATAAAGATAGTGGCATGGGGGATACCTGGGTAGAGCGCAGCAGGGTTCCTCATAAAGGCGAGGATGGCAAAGTAAAAGGCTTAGTGATTTTGACTAAAGATATAACCAAGCAAAAAAAAGCGGAGTTAAAAATAAAGTCCCTGTATGAGAAAGAAAACCTGTTAAGGCATAAGCTTGAAACGGAAATGAAGCAAAGAACTGAATTTACAAGAGCCATTGTCCACGAAATCAGAACTCCGTTGACGCCGTTAATGGCTGCCAGTGAGGCACTTCTAAACAGGACAAGTAAAGAACCGCATCTAAGCCTGGCAAAAGCAATATACAAAGGCTCGGTTAATCTTAACAACAGGATAAATGAACTGTTTGATTTAACAATGGGGGAAGTGGGGCTACTTAAACTAAAAATAAAAGGCTTCCAGTTCTTGGATTTAGTGTCTGAAGTGGTTGACTATATGTCTGATTACGCAACATGGCATAAAGTTGATTTCAAAGCAGATATCCCAAAAACCCTTCCGGTTATTCAAGGGGATAGAGAACGGTTACGCCAGGTATTGATAAATCTGCTTGATAATGCTTTTAAATATACCCCTAAAGGGGGAGAAATTATACTTAAAGTAAATAAAAAAGGTAACAGGCTTTTTGTTGAGGTAGATGATACCGGAGTTGGGGTGCCAAAGGATATGCAGGCTAAGATATTTGACCCCTATTACCGCATTAATAACGGCATAGAAAGCTATAGCGGGCTTGGTATAGGATTAGCTCTGAGTAAACAAATAATTAAGCTCCATAGTGGCGATATCTGGGTTGAGAATCTTCCTGACAAGGGGAGTGCTTTTAAATTCTCTATACCAGTCTCTTATTCAAAATAAACCCTGTAATGCGCTTTAAATCAAATGAAAATCGTAATTATTGAAGACGATAAGGAAATAGTAGAAACCATCAATATATTTGCCAAGATAAGATGGCCTGATGCGGATGTCCTATCTGCCAGCAAGGGCAAGGATGGCATAGATATAGTAGATACCGAAGCTCCAGATATAGTTATTATTGATCTGGGCTTACCTGATATAGATGGTTTTAAGGTTTTGAAAGAAATTCGCCTGTTTTCAAATGTTCCTATAATAATACTTACGGCGCGTTCAGATGAAAAAGATATTGTCAAAGGGCTGGAATTGGGAGCTGATGAGTATGTAGTAAAACCCTTTAGCGAAGCCGCGTTTATATCAAGAATACAAGCCCTGTTAAGAAGGCAGCATCTGGCAAGCGGGCAAGAACCTGTTACTTATGGGGCTATCCGCTTTGGTCCTTATATGAAGAAGCTTAATTACAAGAGCAAAGAAATTATCCTGACCCGGACCGAAAGCATTATACTCTATGAATTGATTAAAAGCGCAGGCGGAATTGTCAGCAATACGAGGCTTGCTGAAACTATATGGGGTGATGAATCCATGGGAACTGATGAAGCAATACGTGTCTATATCCGGCGGCTCAGGGAAAAACTGGAAACAGATCCCGGCAACCCCAGGCTTATCTGCACCAAGGTTGGCCTGGGATACTATATATCGCAGCCATAATACACAGCTTTCCGTATCAATAACAGCGCTAACCGATGTTTAACCACCCCCCCCCAGGGAGTAAAGCTCCGCAACTGTTCTAACATACAGATGTTTTCATGGCATTGATTGCACTATTAAATTAACACGTTTCTGGTTGTATTAATCACTCACCCTCTCTTCTATGATTCTCTATATTCAGCTATATCCATAGCTTATTATTGATATTTTAAGCAAACATTACTATATGTAATGTCTATACATTCATTTGTTATCTTATTTTTATAATAGCATTGTTATTCTATGTTAAAGATTATAACTACTAATATAAATGCAGTTGTTGTATAGGTGCAATATATAAAAGTATCTTTCATCTTGGCTGGCGAACAAATCATCAAAGATGCGTTTGGGTTTGTTGCGCTTATTTACCATGGCGCAAAGTTGAGCAGAGAGGTCTATGCCAATGTGGATGCGTTGCTCTGAATAAAAAGAGGAAAGCAATAAATGAATATGCCAAAAGGAGGCTAAAACATGAATGCTAGCAACGATGTATCAGTAATCGAGAAAAAGGATAATAACAAAAGCCTTTACAGGGGGCGCACAACCATTGGACTTAAAACAACTACCAAAGACAAACTTGACAAAAACAGGGCTCCCGGGCAGTGCTATGACGGCTTCATTAGCCAAATGGTTGATTTTTGGGAAAAAGCCAATGGCAACAGCGCTGGCAATAGTAAGGTGTTTAGCAAAGATTAATTTTAACAAAACTTATGTAAGTTAAACCTCTGGTTTAATAATATTTCGGGAGGTGATGCCTATTAGTTAGAGATATCCTGAAAATTACAAGAGTATAAACGTTACATATTAAGAAAGGTCGAAAAGGAGATCATATAACAATATGACTGAAGAAAAAAAGAAATCCGGCGAAATATCAAGAAGAGAGTTTCTTAAAGACGCCGGTCTTTTAGTTGGTGGGACTGCCATCGGCTCAACGGTTCTTTTGGCTGCCTGTGGAGATGGAGAAACAGTTACCGAAAAGGTAACCACCACAGTAACAGAAGCAGGCGGAACATCAACCAAAACGGTTACTACCACAGAACAGGTTGGAGAAGTAACCAAAACAGAAACTATCACCCAGAGCAAATTCGTTTGCCCTATTGATGGAATGGAATTTGACTCACTGGCTGAACTGCAGGCTCACTATGAAGCTGAGCATGCTGGCGCAGTTAAGAGCGAAAATACGATTAGCCTTACTGTTAACAGATATAAATATGAAAATATAGCAGTTAAGCCCCAATGGACATTGCAAGAGTTATTGCACGACAAACTGGACTTTATAGATATAAAGGAAATGTGCGACGGTTATGGCGCATGCGGTTCGTGCACTGTGATAATGAATGGCAGGCCGATTCTATCTTGCATGACCCTGGCGATAGCATGCGATGGCGCTGTAATTGAAACGGCTGCGGGTATAGCAGACGCAGGGCACCCCCTTATTGAAGCGTATATAAAGAATCATTGCATGCAATGCGGCTATTGCACGCCGGGATTTGTAGTAACTGCCAAGGCTCTGCTTGATAAAAATCCAGAGCCTACCTTTGAAGAAATACAACTTGCCCTTGAGGGTAATCTATGCCGATGCAGCACTTACCCCCAGCACCCGATTGCTGTACTGGAAGCAGCCCAAGCGCTTAAGGAAGGAGGAGCATAAGAGATGGCAGATATAAGACCTAATGAAATACCTTACTATTGTGATCAGATACCAGAGGAATACAATGTAGTCGGCAAAACCGGGATGCGCCGTCTCGACGGGTATGAAAAAGCCAGTGGAAAGGCAATGTACACCAGAGATTACAAGTTTCCTGGTATGCTTTACGCACGCTGGTTCTCAAGTATCCATGCCCATGCAACTATAAAATCCATGGATACCAGTAAAGCAGAAGCTTTTCCAGGTGTCCGCTATGTTTTGAGATATGACGACCCCCATCCGGTTGCAGGCAGCAGGATATGCCCCCAGAAATGCTATCACGAGGGCGAACCAATGGGAGCTGTAGTTGTAGCCGACAGCGAGGATATTGCTGAACAGGCGGTCAGGCTGATAGAAGTTGAATGGGACGTGCATGACTTTGCCATAAGCTTTGAAGATGCAACTGCCCCCGGCGCACCTTTGGCTATTAACCCCAGGGCATCTATGATCAATGAGATTCAGGACTATTCCACTAACCTGATGCTCGGTTGCGTGTTTTTTGATTTCTATCCAGGCCAGGTTTTAGGCGATGTTGAACAGGGCTTTGCCGAAGCTGACAAGATTATTGAATTTTCTTGCAGCCGCCAGGAAAACCAGGGTCATGTAGAGCCGCACAGCTCTCTTTGCTGGTGGAAGGATGACCACGCAGAAACAGTGATTCACTCTCAGGGGACAAGCACCGGTAATTCTCTTGCCTTTATATGGGGCGGTAACCAGAGCAAGGTATATTCCCACCCGGTTTACAACGGTGGTTTATTCGGCGGTGGTTGTATGGCCCAGACTTACTGCCTCTTCGGTGCCATGTTTCTTTCCCAACGGCTGGGCAAGCCCATTAAAGCAATAATGGATGCCAGGCAAAGTCACTGGTTTTCCATGTCTAACGATGCGGGTAAGATGGATTTCAAAGTCGGATGTAAAAACGACGGGACCATTACCGCTGTTAAAATGTCCACCGAATTTCTCCAGGCTATGGCAGAAACCGGCATGACCCATATAATTGAAAATACAAGGATTCCCAATTTACTTTGTGATTTCAAATCCGCTTTCGTCCATCGTCCCTACGGAATGGCATTCAGATCAGAGCAGCGCCCCAATACTACGGCAATGAGTGTGCTATTCGGACACGTGGCTGCCGCCCTTGACATGGACCCGACTGAAGTTTCCCTGAAGAACGATGGAGCGCATGGTCATGATACAGAATGGCTCAGGCAATTCAAACTTGACCACGGTTTTGCAGACAGGGACAGCCTGTCCGAATGTGTAGCCGTGGGCAGGGAAGCCATGGATTGGGAAAACAAGTTACACGCACCCGGTGCAAAATTGCTGTCCAACGGCAAATATCATGGGGTGGGCTTCACCTGGACACACTCCTGGAGCAGTATGCACGAAGGTGGTTCGGTTGGTATATTAATCAGGAAAGATGGCAGTGCAAACATTATAGGCACACATGCTGATATCGGCGTAAACGCAGCCAGTTCCTACTGCCAGTTAGTTGCCGAAGAAATTGGTTTTCTATACAAAGATGTGTTTTTCAAACCACATGTTGAATCCGGCGGTTTCTACATGGCAGTTCCGGGTGGCGGAACCAACATGTGCGCCAATGGTATGGCCCTGAGGAAAGCGTGCAAACAGGTCAGGGATGGAATTTTAGAAACAGCCACACACGTAGCCTCCCAGGTTGTACCAACCTATCACTGCGACAATCTCAGGATTACAGAGCCTGTTTTCCCAGGCCTTAACCCCGAGGAACTTGATATCAAGGACAGCGTGGTGTTTGAGAAAGCCAATCCTGATAACAAAAAGACCATCCAGGAAGTGCTTGCATCAACATCGCCTCACGCTTGGTTTGCGCATGATGTCGCCTATGATACCCAGGGTCCCATTTTTGCCTGGGGCTACCATAGCCAGGGCGTGATGGGCGTTGAGGAAGGAAGAGAGCGAATATCCCGCCAAGCCCATTTTGCCGAAGTCGAGGTTGATACCGAAACAGGCGAAATAGAAGTAACCAAAGTCGTTAATGTAAACGATGCCGGTAAAGTAATTTCGCCGGAAAGCTTCAACGGGCAGCAATACGGCGGTACGGTTATGGGTATCAGCCGCGGCAAGTACGAAGAAGTAATATACGACGTATCTACCGGAGTAAGGCTGAATACCAACCTTTTGGACTATAAGTATTCAACTATGCGGGATTGCGGACCGATTGATTGCCATATAGTAGAAACCAATTTAGGTTACGGCCCCTATGGCGCCGAAGGTATCGCCGAATCTTGCGCAGATGTTTTAGCTTCAATTATAGGACCAGCTGTCTATAACGCTATCGGTGTTTGGCTGGACGATTATCCCATCACCCCGGATAAAGTATTGAAAGCCCTTGGAAAGGCATAGGAGGTTTTGCGATGAAAGAGTTTATACATAAAAACGCATCTAGTATTGAAGAGGCTGTTTCTTTGCTTGGTTCCGGAAGCGCGGCAGCTATTGCCGGTGGTACCGATTTACTGGGAACAATGAAGGAGCAGATTTTAACCGATTATCCTTCAATGCTGGTCAACTTAAAATCAATTCCCGATCTTGATTACATCAAGGAAGAGGGTGGTATGCTCAAGATAGGCGCCATGGCTTTACTTGAAGATATCGCGCATAATGATGTAGTTAAGAGCAAATATACAGCTTTGGCAGAGGCAGCCGTTAGAACAGCTTCCCCGCATATCCGCGAGATGGGCACTCTTTCCGGCAATATCTGCCAGCTTAACAGATGCTGGTATTTCCGCAAGCCGGATAACAGGTTTGATTGTCTGCGAAAAGGCGGCAACATGTGCTACGCCATGATGGGAGACAATCGCTTCCATTCTATCTTCGGCGCGGTCAAAGCCTGCATAGCTGTTAACCCTTCAGATACAGCCCCGGCACTGGTAGCGCTTAACGCCACCATAGTCACCAACAAGCGTGATATAGCCGCTGATGACTTCTGGGATGTAGCTACCCCGGCTCTACGGTACTTGATGCCGACGAGATAGTAACCGAGGTTCAAATACCTGAATTTTCCGGCAAGAGCAGTTTCATCAAATTCGCTTTCAGGAAGTCTATTGATTTCCCGGTTGTTAACTGTGCTACTGCTATATCCAACGGCGAAGCCAGGATATGCCTGAATGCTGTATATAACAAACCATACAGGGCAACTGAAGCTGAAGCAACCGTAAATGGGAACGCCATAGACGAAGCCCTGGCAGAAAGCGCTGGCGCTGCGGCAGTTTCCGCTGCGTCTGGCTTCCCTGCCAACAGCTCAAGCCCGGGTAACAAATACAAGATACAGGTAGCCAAAACATTGGTAAAGAGAACAATACTTAACTGTAAATAGAGATGTCCGGTATTACACTGGGGCAGGGAGAGGCTATAACATATAATTTGCTGATTCCTGCTCTGGTGTGATTATGGTAATATTTATATTTAAGGGAAACGAGAAGTATGTCAATTCTCTGGCAAGAAGCATTAGAAGAGTTAGAAGGTTTTATCTCTATTAATGACACTATTTCAATTAATAAAGAGGAAATCTCAATTCCTGAAAACCTGCGTAAACATTTTTACGAACTCTTCAATAAGGTCAGGAAAGCTTATATTGAAGAAAGATATCCGGATATTCTCAATAAATCCGTAATGCTAAGCGAAAGCTACGCTTTAGCAGAAAGCAATCTGTTAAATACAACTCCGTATGAAAGAAAATCCGCTTTCAGTTTCTTTATAAATATATTCCGCACACTTTTTAACAGAAACATAACCCAAAATCAAACAGGTCAGTTTGAAGAGATTATCTTGGACAAAAAACTGGATAATTATTTGCGCCACCCTTATCAATCTCTTGAGAGCATGCTATTTGACCCATTGTTTTCCCTGCTAAAAAGAAAAACAGGATTTAAAGAATTTGAAGAACAAACAGAAAAAGAGGTCAACCTGTATTTCTCTTCAGTGTTCAAAGCCGGTTATGAGAAATGGGTGACACTAAATATAATTAACAATCTGGGCTTTGACCAAGCCTTTGAATCCATTACCCGCAGGGTTCCCACCAAAGAGCTGTGCAAACGGGATCTACAACAAATGGAATCTTCAGAAGCGCCCCCCGACATGCGCAGTACAAAAAAAATTGTTATTGAGCATGGACATATATCTTCCTTGCTGGCACCCAATATAATAGTTCGTTCTCAGAGAAATGGTAAATACGTCGGTATTATGGCTGGATTTCATAAGGCTATTGTAAAGTCCTCTGCCCGTAATAATAATACGGAGTGGTTAGACCTGAAATCTATACCAATAACCAGCCTGAGAGGCGTTATCTTAATTTATGTTTCGGATAGCCCTGAGGATATCTCCTTTATAGCTGATAAAGAAACCATCCTCAGGCCTGATATGCTGCTGGAAATCAAACCCCGCAAAGACGCCTTTGAAGAAGGTGATATTGGAATGATTAAGCGCCGGCATCATAGCCTCAAGCCAAGGCTGGGGACTTTTATAATCTATTTTGAGCCCTCGCCGTCAGAAGAGCTTGAACAACAAGAAGCCGGCATCCACACTCTCAGCGTTGGCTTTGATAAGTCTAAACTTATTCCTGCTATTGATGCACTGGTTCAAGCATAAGATAAATAATATCAGCTATATATAAACCTTACTATACGCGGCAAAAATATAACCATCTGGTGGTAAGTTTGGTTCAAAGTGAGGGATAAGAACAAAATGAGAAATAAAACCGCCTGCATCTTCAGTGCAATGACTTTGTTGGCATCTGGTATGATGGTTTTTTCATTTTCCCTGCCATGGTGGATAGGCAAATTCAGTGAGAATACAGCTATTAATTTATACGGATGGGGCTTGCGCCATAACCTTATTCAATTTGCCGGTAGATTGGAAAATGATTTAACGCCTTTATACCAGACGGTATTGGCATGGGCGTATATTGGGCTTAGCGTTGCTCTTATACTATTCAGCATATTTACCAAACGGAAAAAAATAGCCATTCTAATACAGGGAATTGTTGGGGCTGGCTATATTGTATATGCATTGTCCGGCATGTATTTGGTAATAGAGCACAGGCTTAGCGATTTCGGCATAGCCCTGCAAGGAGAATCCATCCCATATGGAGGAGAACTGGCTAACCTTATGGTGCAATCTTCTATTCAGCCAGCTTTCTATCTGGCACTAGCCACTGGTGTCTTTATTGTTATACTGGCAATTATCCGCTTTGTTTTCTACAAAAGATAATTAACGCCCCTGGCTGACAGCCTGCCCTTAAAAAGTAGTCCGGTCTTAATAATTGAACCGGGGTTAGAAAATGGGGGAATTAATGGCAGGTAAGGCGTGCCAGGTTGAACGCTTGTAAAAATAAGTTTAGCATGATTACATATACTGACGAGGGGAGGCAATGAATATACTGGTAATCTTGGGGCACCCTGATAAAAAAAGTTTTAGCCATGCTATTGCTGAAGCTGTTATAAAAACTTTACAGTGCAATAATCATGAAGTAATTTTCCACGATTTATATAAAGAAGAATTTCCTCCTCTGATGCCTTCAAGCGAAATTTCCAAAGATGCTATATTGCCCTTAATTATAGCCAAACATTGTACTGAAATCTCAAATGCCGATGGCATCATTATTATTCATCCGAATTGGTGGGGTCAGCCACCGTCTATTTTGAAAGGGTATATAGATAGGGTTATTCGTCCTGGAGTGGCTTATGAATTCCTTGAGGGGGACAACGGGGAGGGCATACCAAATGGATTACTTAAGGCCAAAACCGCCATCGTTTTTAATACATCGAATACACCTTTAAAAAGAGAGCGGGCATTTTTTGGTGACCCCCTTGAAACGCTATGGAAGAATTGTATATTTGGGCTTTGTGGCGTTGAGAACTTCTATCGAAAGACCTTCGGAGTTATTGTTACCAGTACACTTAAACAGAGACAGGAATGGCTTGATGAAACTGAGGACATAGCTAAGAGATATTTCCGCTAATTTATGATTCAAACCGTGGATACACTGAATTAGTTTTCTACCAGCTTGAAGAGTAAAACTTTGCGGTTTATGGCATTCTTTGCCTAAGCTGATTGGTAGCGCATACCGGATTCGAACCGGTGATCTCCGCCTTGAGAGGGCGGTGTCCTAGGCCGCTAGACGAATGCGCCTCAATACTTTTCTGGCTGGGGAAGAAGGATTCGAACCTTCGTTGACGGATTCAGAGTCCGCTGTCCTACCACTAGACGATTCCCCAGCGTATTAAAATTATAACATTCAGCCAAAAACGAAGCAACGCCCCTCTGCCTGCGGGCTTCAAGCGCGCAGACTGTTACCAAATAACTATACATTCATTACCATCCGGCTATTTACATTTCTTATCAGGAAGATAGAATTAGGTTACCGGTAATAAAACGAGGATTGGTGAATGGAAATGGCAGCTTCTGTTAAGAGTTTCGTCTTCTGGATGAGGTGGCTTGTCTGGTCTCCGCGCCACAGGTATGCCTACCTCTGGCAGAAAACCAGCGAAGCCCATATGTTGCGCAGGTATTAATGAATACGCATAACCTGTAAAACGCCATCGTCTTAACCTTAATGCCTGTTGCAGGCATTAATCCCGCGCGTGTCCTCATACAGTTTCTTACCCAACATAAATAACAGCCCCACCCTTTTACCATCCATTTTACTATGTTAAATAGACAACTTATTCGTCTCTATCCTCTTCTGTTTTGATCATGGGGAACAGGAACAGCAGGCAGGCAATCAAAAACACGATACTGCCGATAAGGTACAGCATATCACCGCTAATGACCGCAGATGCTATAAAAAAGGCTGCGCATACTACAAATAGTAGCCAGCCCCACAGGTTAAATCGCCTTTCTCTTCTTCCAGACAAATATTCACCCCTATTCAATTTCTATAAGACAGTGCTATATTATATCAATCTAAAACAACACGATCAATTAAAGATAAATTTGACATGTGCAAGACTTAACGTTTATTTTTATAGTGAAAGGCAGGTGCGGTTTTGGCAAATCTTGCATCCCTGCAACAGATACTGGGCGTCAGTTTCAATGACACTTCCCTGTTACAGCAGGCGTTGGTTCACAGTTCCTACACAAATGAAAACCCCGGCGCCGCCCCCGTATGCAACGAAAGGCTGGAGTTTCTGGGGGATGCTGTGCTGGGAGTTGTAATCACCGAAAAGCTCTACCATCTGTTACCGGATGCCGCTGAGGGAGAGATGTCCCGTTTAAAGGCTTCTCTGGTTAGCCGCAAAACGCTGAGCCAGTTGGCAAAATCTATGGGTTTGGATAAATACTTTTATATGGGCAAAGGCGAAGAGGGGAGCGGCGGCAGACAGAAAACCTCCAATCTTGCCAATGTTGTAGAGGCGGTTATCGCCGCCATCTTTCTGGACCAGGGCTGGGAAGCCGCCCGGGATTTCGTGCTGCGCCTGTTTCAGGTTCATCTGGATAAACCGGTCAGCCAGCCGCCGGAGGCTGATTATAAATCAAGCCTGCAGCAGATCATCCAATCCCAAAGGCAACTAACCCCCGCTTACCGCTTAATAGAAACCAGCGGTCCATCCCACCAACCCATGTTTACCGTAGAGGTATCCATTGGCGATAATGTTTTAGCCAGAGGCTGCGGAAAAAGCAAAAAACTGGCGGAGGCCGATGCCGCCCGCCTGGCGCTGGAGAAGCTTTAACAGCTTTACAAGCCTATCCGCCTCTGATAAACTTTAATTGCAAAAAAACAGGCAGGTGTAAACATGGGAAGCCGGGACAAACGAAGGCACGAAACCAAGAAACCTAAAAAGAACGCCAAAAAGACAGCTATAACCGAAATAATAGCGCCGCCGGTAACTGTAGAGGTAATCCGCAAGAAAAAGCGGGAAACAGAATAGGATAGCTGACCTTTTCTGGTGTGAGAACCGCCATGTCTGATTTAGCCTCAGTCCAACTTAATCTTTACGGGCGCGTGCAGGGCGTATTCTTCCGCAATTTTACCGCCGAAAAAGCCTCCGAACTGGGCTTAAACGGCTGCATCCGCAATTTAGCTGATGGCAAAACGGTGGTTGTTAAGGTTGAGGGTGAAAGGAAAAAGCTGGAAGAGTTGATTCTCTGCCTTAAGAAAGGACCGCCCGGCGCCATAGTTGATAAAATGGCTATAAACTGGTCTGATTATAGCGGTGACTATTCCCGTTTCAGCATAGAGCGCTAAGCTTGTCTATTCCTCAAGTTCGTCTTCGGCTTCACTTATAATATCAAGGTAGGCTGCCTTCATCCCCAGCGCCTTTGATGCCTCAAAGTCAACCTGCAAAGGCTCGCCAACAAAAACTTGTCCGTTCTTTTTGTCTTTGCTGCCGCCGTCTTCCCGGCGGCTCTCTATGATACCCAAGTCAAAGGGCAGCGTAAAATAGAGGTCAGCCAGCACCCTGTTTATATCCAGGCTATATAAGTCACCCCAGCCACCACCAGCGCCCTCGCCATATTTACTAACCGGCAACAGGCTAAGCAGATTCATTATGCTCAGGTAAGCCGTATCGTTTACTACATTCGGCGGCGTCACGCTTATAAGATAATCGCTGGATAAAACAACATTGGGCACCCAGAATGTCGGCACCGCCAGGGGCTTTGTCAACGGGTTATCCACCTCAACCCATGTGCAATCTTTGACATCCAGCGACAGCACCCGCGGAAAATCATAACCCAAAGTCTGATATAACGGCTGGACGGGCTCTCCATTAGCGGTGCCGTCAAGCAGCAGTATATCGGCATCACTTACCTGCCGTATGCCCTTTATTATAGTTGCCAGCATCTCACGGCTGGTGGTTACCGCAGCGGACTGCGGGAAACAGATATTCGGTTTTATAAGCACCCGCCGCGCCCGCGATATTATATAAGGCGCTTTGAAATAGAACTCCGCAGCGTCAAACTTCAATCTTCACTCCTTTTCGCACTTCGCATCAAGCCGCTTGTCCGCCAGCCGCCTGGCTTTATCCAGGTCCTGTAGTGTATTTATATTAAAAAAGCTGAGGTGCCGTGGGTCAAAGGTATCTATTTCTTCACTCTCTATATACCTTACCTTTACCATTTCCAGCAAGCGGTCAATCTTGTGGCTGCCTTTCTCAAGCAGCTTCTCAATTGCCTGTATGCAGTTTTTTGAATAAACAGCGTGCAACGGCTCCAGCATATTCCCCAGCCTGGGGATGGCTACATCAAAACCGCCCGCTTCTTTAACCATATAAGCCAGCAAGCTCTGGTTCAAAAGGGGCATATCACAAGCAACGACAAGATTATAATCTGATTTTGATTTTAGCAAACCACTGTAAATACCAACCAGCGGACCCCTGCCGGGGTACAAATCGGTTACTGTTTCAGGTTGAGGGCAGCCGCTAACCCGGGGAGGCTGCTGCCCTTCGGCGATAACTATAATCACCTCACCGTCCAGGAAACCAACCCTGGACACTACCCTCTGTATTAAACTTTCACCGTTAAAATCTACTGTCGCTTTATAGCGCCCCAGGCGCAAGCCCTTGCCGCCGGCAAGGACAATACTGCTAACCAAGACCAATTCTACCCATTCTGGATATATCCCCCCATAATGTTATTTTAACATCTCAGTCAAGTCCTGTAAACAGTTCAGCTATAAAAAAGACGATTTGTTAGCCGTATATACGGATGATATAATTTCAGTGATGAAGGTATCGGAACTGGGCGAATTCGGGCTTATTGACCTGCTGTCCGGGATAACCGGCGGCAATCAATCCAAAGCCCGCCATAATCTGCTCATCGGCATAGGCGATGATGCCGCCGCCTGGCGCAACAGCAGCCCGGTGCAACTGGCAACAACCGACAACCTGGTAGAGGGGGTTCACTTCAGGCTGGATGCTACAAGCTGGCGGCAGCTTGGCTGGAAGGCGCTGGCAGTCAGCCTCAGCGATATTGCCGCTATGGGCGGTGTCCCCCTTTATACGCTGGTTTCGCTTGCCCTGCCGGGGGATACGATAGTTGAAGATATCACCGAACTATATCACGGTATGGTGAAGTTGGCTGATGAATTCGGCGTGGTGATAGCCGGCGGCAACTGCAGCAGCGCGCCACTGGTAGTTATAAACACCACTGTTTTCGGTAAAACACCGGGGAATGATGAGAGAATGCTCGCCCGTTCGGCGGCAGCCGCCGGTGATAAAATAGCCGTCAGCGGTTATCCGGGCGGGGCTGCGGGCGGTCTGGCAGTATTGAATAATAATCTTAAATTGAATGAAAGGGACGCCGAAGCCTTAAAAAAGGCTCTTTTGCAGCCGCAGCCCAGGGTAAACGAGGGACAGATACTTCTCAAAGAGGGTGTTAAAGCCGCCATAGATATCAGCGACGGTTTGCTGGCGGATATGGGGCATATCTGTAAAGCCAGCGGCGTCGGCGCGCGGATAGAGGTTAAGAATATTCCGCTTCACCCGGCGCTTATAGCCGTTTTCGACGACGGGGCATTGGATATGGCTCTATGCGGCGGCGAAGATTATGAGCTGCTGTTTACCGCCCCTGAAGATATTATTAAAAAGGCAGCCGGTAAGATAAGCTGCCCTATAACGATTATAGGTGAAATAACGGAAAATAGCGGCAAAATAGATTTAATTGACGCCAGCGGCAAACCCTACAGAACATCAGGGAGCGGCTGGCAGCATTTTAAGCATTAGTTATGAATACACTTGAAATAACCAGCAGCAGCCCGGATGAAACCCGCCACCTGGGTATGCGCATCGGCGAACTGGCAAAAGAAGGCGATATCCTGCTGCTGACGGGCAAGCTGGGCGCCGGCAAAACCTGCCTCACCCAGGGAATCGCCAGCGGGCTGGGTATAGAAGAGAACACGCCCAGCCCCTCTTTCGTGCTGGTGCGTGAGTTCTGCGGCAGGCTGCCGCTTTATCACATGGATTTATACCGCCTGGATAACCTGAATGAGATTGCCGATCTGGGATTAGATGACTACCTGTACGGCGAGGGTGTGTGTGTTATAGAATGGGCAGAGAAGGGCTTGAGCCTGATGCCGCCGCAATATATGCTGGTAAATATAGATTACACCGGCGAAACCAGCCGCCGCTTTATCCTTGAGCCGCACGGAGAACATTATATTAAAATGATAAATAGATTAAAGGCTGTGAAGAAATAATGTATATAGCCATAGACACCTCCACAAATTACGCCGGTCTGGCTGTTGTTAAAGACGGATGCCTGATTGCAGAGCTTAACTGGCACTGCCACCGGAATCACTCTGTGGAGCTTATGCCGCGCCTTGAACAACTGTTGAAGCAAACTGGTCTGGAACTGCAAGCCGCAAAGGGGATAATCGTCGCCATTGGACCCGGCAGTTTCAACGGGCTGCGTGTGGGCGTCAGCACCGCCAAGGGGTTGGCTTTCAGCCTGAATGTGCCTGTTATCGGTATCAATACGTTAGAAGCAGCCGCATGGCAGCACGCTGCCGCCGGTCTGCCAATCTGCCCTGTTTTCAATGCCGGCAGGAACGAGTTCGCCGCCGCCATTTATCAACTCAAAGACGGGCAGTGGCAGACGATAATTGACAGCCATATAACATCAGCCGAAGACCTCTGCCTCAAGATAAAGGTTAAGACTATATTCTGCGGCGAAGCAGATGAATCTGTTTTCAGGCAGATAAAAGACAACCTGGGACAAAAGGCGGTAATACCTTCTGCAATGGGGAGGCTGCAGCGGGCGGCTTTTCTTGCCGAACTGGGAATAGGGAAACTTGAGGCTGGTGAATATGACAACCCTGCCAGCTTGCAACCTGTATATCTACGAAAACCGCCGATTACCAAGCCTAAGCGCAACATCAGTATAAACAATAACAAAAGATAGGAAGGAAAAGGAAAAGAATGGAAAAAACACTTGTACTCATTAAACCGGATGCCATGCAGAGAGGGCTGGCTAATACTATTTTAAGCCGCCTGGAAAAGCTGGAGCTACGGCTGGCAGCCCTCAGAATGCTGCACATGGATAAAACGCTGGCGGAAAGGCACTATGCCGCCCACAAAGATAAGCCCTTCTTCAAAGACCTGGTAAGCTCTATAACCTCCGCCCCGATAGTGGCAGCCGTTTTTGAGGGCGAAAACGCCGTTGAGAGAGCCAGAAAGGCAATGGGCGCTACAGACCCGGCTAAATCAGAAGCAGGCACTATCCGCGGCGATTTCGGCATAAGCATAGAAAAGAACTCTGTTCACGGATCTGATTCAGCGGCATCGGCTGAATACGAGATAAGCCTCTTTTTTACGGAAGACCAGATTTTCTAAGGGCTATTGAATCCTGACCACCGTCTTCGCCTGTTCCCACAGCTCATCAAGCTGATAATACTGGCGCGCGTCTGATATAAATATGTGGATTATGACATCTATATAATCCAGCAGTAACCACCCTGATTCCGCTGTTCCTTCACGGTGGCGGGGGGTTATGCCCTCTTTTTTCAGGGAGTGCATCATCTCTTCGTAAACAGCGCTTATCTGCCGCCCTGATTCGCCGCTGCATATAACAAAATAATCAGCAAAGCTGACGACATCCCGCACATCCAGCAGGACAATATCGGTTGCCTGCTTGTCGCTGGCAATTTCTACAGCTTTACGCGCTATTTCTATAGCTTCCAGTTTCTTATCCTCCCTGTTCTTAAACCGCAGGTAATTATAACATAACCAAAAATAAACAGGCGTGTTATACTGTAAAGGTAATGTCACCGCTTCTCTTCGGCACTGCCGGCATCCCCTTCAGCACCCAGCCACAGACAACCATAGACGGCATCCGCCGCGTTGCAGAGTTGGGATTAGGCTGCATGGAGATTGAATTTGTCCGAAGCGTATATCTGGGCGAAGCCGCCGCCTATGAAGTGGCAAATGCGGCGCAGAAATATAATATAAAGCTTTCTGCCCACGCCCCATATTACCTCAACTTCAATGCCCACGAAACTAAGAAGCTCAAAGCCAGCCAGGGATACCTTTTTAAAGCTGCCCGCATCGCATCGTTATGTAATGCCCACAGCGTTGTTTTTCACGCCGGTTTTTATCTGGGTGACGAACCTGAAAGCGCTTATCAAACTATCTTCAAGTATCTGGCAGAGGTAATGGAAAAACTTAAAGAAGAAGGCATAAACATTCTTATAAGGCCAGAGGTCAGCGGCAAGGGGAGCCAGTTTGGCAGCCTGGATGAAATCCTGCGGTTGTGCGCTGAACTTGAAGGAACTGCTCCCTGCATAGACTTTGCCCACTGGCACGCCCGCAACGGCGAAAACAATTCTTACGCAGAATTTGCTGCGGCATTAGAGAAGACGGCTGAGAAACTGGGTGAAGCCGCCCTTAAGAATATGCACCTGCATATATCCGGCATTGAATACGGCGCCAAAGGTGAAAAACGGCACCTTGAGTTTGAACAGGCAGACCTTAATTATGTTGAACTGCTAAAGGCGTTAAAGAATTATAACGCCGCAGGCACGGTTATCTGCGAAAGCCCGATACAGGAAGAAGATGCCTTAAAGCTGAAGAATGCCTACGACGCCCTGCCGCATAGCTCTTAAATAGCTGCCATCAGGCAGTGAGTGTATTCATATTTGAAACTGTTTCTGCTATAATGAAAATAGCGATACAGCTATAATTTGTATTTATTGAGGTAGAAATGAGAATAAACTGGAAACGCAGCCTTATTTTCTACCTGGCAATTATCATCGCTTCGGTGGTTCTTTTTACCGTCATTCTTCGCCCTGAATCAGAGCCGGAGCAAATACTGCTGAGCCAGGTAATTGAAATGTCCCAGGCTGATGAAATTGAATCCATAGTGGTTTTTAACAACACCCTGAACATAACCGGTACAGACGGCACAGAATACGTTACCCACAAAGAAACCTATGTCAGCATATACGAGATTGTTGGGCTTGACCTTGAAGGGATAGAGGTAGAAGTTGATCCCGGCGGTGGCGTTGACTGGGGAGCAATACTTATAAATATCTTGCCGATTGTAATTATCGGCGGCTTTTTGTTCTTCCTTTTCAGCCAGGCGCGCGGCGCCAACAACCAGGCGATGAGCTTCGGGCGTTCTAAAGCCCGTATGTTTAATGCCAACACGCCTTCTGTAACCTTTAATGATGTCGCTGGTGTTGAAGAAGCCAAGCAGGAGCTTCAGGAAGTTGTTGATTTCCTGCGCTCACGTGAGAAATTCCAGGCACTGGGAGCGCGTATCCCCAAGGGTATGCTTTTAATCGGTCCTCCCGGAACAGGCAAAACGCTGATGGCACGCGCCATAGCCGGCGAAGCCGGCGTCCCGTTCTTCTCTATAAGCGGCAGTGAATTCGTAGAGATGTTTGTCGGCGTGGGCGCTTCCCGCGTGCGTGACCTTTTTGAACAGGCTAAACGCAACGCCCCCAGTATAATATTTATAGATGAGATTGACGCCGTCGGGCGTCACCGCGGCGCCGGCTTGGGCGGCGGTCACGATGAAAGAGAGCAGACGCTTAACCAGATTCTGGTAGAGATGGACGGTTTTGACACCAACACCAGCGTTATAGTTATCGCCGCTACCAACCGCCCTGATATTCTTGACGCCGCGCTGTTACGCCCCGGACGTTTTGACCGGCGTATAGTTTTAGACAAACCGGATATCACCGGCAGAACCGCAATACTAAAGATACACAGCCAGGGCAAACCGCTGGATGATTCGGTTGACCTGGAATCCATTGCCAAGCAAACCGTCGGTTTCAGCGGCGCAGATTTAGCCAACCTTGTTAACGAAGCTGCCATTCTGGCGGGCAGGCGTGACAAGAAAACCATCAGTAATATAGAGCTGGAAGAATCTGTGGACCGGGTTATGGCAGGACCGGAAAGAAAAAGCCGCAAAATCAGCGCCAGGGAAAAGGTTGTTATTGCTCATCACGAAGCCGGGCATGCCCTGGTTGCCAGAGTATTACCTGAAGCCGACCCGGTGCATAAAATATCCATAATTGCCCGCGGCATGAGCCTTGGGCATACCCGCCTGTTGCCCACTGAAGACAGATACCTGATGACCCGCGCCCAGTTTGAGGACGTGCTGGCACATATGCTGGGCGGGCGCGTTGCCGAGGAGCTTATCTTTAACGAACTGAGCACCGGCGCTTCCGATGACATCAAGCGGGCAACGGATATAGCCCATAAAATGGTAACTGAATACGGCATGAGTGATAAACTGGGCACCCGCACCTTTGGCAACAAGCAGGAAATGGTTTTTCTGGGGCGCGAAATATCAGAACAGCGTGACTACGGCGATAAAGTTGCCAACCTGATTGACGAAGAAGTGCGCGCAATTATCCAGCAGGCTTATGAAACCGCCAAAGATATCCTGACCAAGAACAAGGATAAGCTTGTCAGCATCGCCGAAAAGCTTATAGAGCAGGAAACACTGGAAGGCGAAGCGCTTGAAGCGGCGTTTGAAGGCAAGAGCATAAAAGCCAAGCCTAAAAAATCCGCCAAAGCCATTAAACCAGCCAGAGCCACCGCAGCCAGAAAGAGGCGCAAACCTGAAAGCAGAACGGAGAAAAGCGATGGTTAAGATAACCACCCAGATACTATCACCGGAAGCCATAGTAGAGCAGGTGAAAACCGATGACAGCGGTTGCGTGGCCACTTATGTTGGCTTGATACGTGATAATTCAAAGGGTAAAAAAGTCGTCTCGGTGGAATACAGTGACCCCGAAGGCAAAGCCGAAGAAGGATTAAGGCAAATATTAGATAACGCCAGGCAGAAATGGCAACTTAACGATATGGCTATTCACCACCGCATCGGCAAGCTGAATGTAGGTGATATTAACCTGGTGGTGGCTGTTGCCGCCGGACACCGCGCCGAAGGCTTCGCCGCCTGCCAGTATGCTATTGACCAGTTTAAAGAGAAATTGCCGACTTCCAAAAAGGAAACCTACGAAGACGGCAGTTGTTTTAATAGCGAATAAGGCGTCTATTTGCGGCGGCGCACTATGTAATCCGCCAACCCCAGCAGAGACTCTTTAACAGGGTTATCCGGCAACGGTTCCAGGTTACGGCAGGCTTCCGCCTTGTATTCTTCGGCAATTTTGTAGCTTTCTTCAATAAAGCCGGAACTGCGCACCATCTCGACAGCTTTTTCTATATTCTGCTGTTTATTACCCTCGTTCCGGAACAACCGCTTGATGGGATTATCATCAGGGTATTTTTGCATAAGCAGCAGCGAAGGCAGCGTAACCGTACCCTGAGACAGGTCCGAGGCAACCGGCTTGCCCATCTCCTTTTCCGTGCTGACAAAGTCCAGGATATCGTCCACTATCTGAAAGGAAACGCCCAGATTGTAGCCATACCATTTAAGCCTCTGGACGGATTCTTCCGGCGCCTCACCAAGCACCGCCCCGGACTCTGTCGCCATGGCGAACAAGGCGGCAGTTTTACCGGAGATGCGCTCTATATAATCTTCGTATGTCTGCTTCAGCTTGAAGGCGCTGAATCCCTGCCTTAACTCTCCGCGTGATATATTTTCCAGTGTCTGGGTGAAGAGGTTTACCGCCCGCAGGTTGCCGGTATCTGTGGCAAACCTGCCAGCCATGGCAAACAGAAAGTCCCCCAGGATAACCGCCCGCTCCAGCCCCCAAAGCTTGTTTATGGTTTCCCTGCCGCGGCGGACGCTGGCATAATCAATGGCATCGTCATGCACCAGCGTAGCGATATGCAGCAGCTCACTGGCGGTAGCCATCGGCAGCAATTTCTGCCTGTCGTATTCGTACAGTTTACCTGAAAGCAGTGTAAGAGTGGGGCGCAATATCTTGCCGCCAATCAGAATCTGCTTAAGCATATCGTGCAATTCAGGAAAGCCGTCTTTCTGGCTTTCCACCAATTGCTTGAACTGCTGCTCTACCCCCCGCAAATCCTGCTTAACCAGGCTGTATATTTCTTCTAACTGCAATTCTTTTCTCCTGTATGTGCATGCTTATATTATTTGCCCAGACGGGCAGTTTCTTCAGCAACAAGCCCTTCATTCAGCTTGACGAACAAAGACTGCGGCGGCGGCAGTTTTTGCCCCGGCGGCGGCGCTTCCAGCTTCCAGCCGCATTTTTCTATATCATCCGTAAAACCCAGATAACCGTGCAGCTTTTGAGAGCTGAACGGCAGAAAGGGATAAAGCATTGTTTTAAGCGAGGCTATAACCACCAGCGCCACGTATATCGCCGTAGCCGCCGCCTGTTTATCCTCTTTTATGACCTTCCAGGGAGACTTTTCCTCAAGATAGCGGTTGGCTTCATGCGCCAGTGCCATCGCCGTACGGATGGCTTCCTTGAAGCTGCATTCACACAGCATTTTATCCACTGCCTCAAGCGTTTCTTCGGCTTTATCCATCAATTCCCGGCTGCGTTCATCAATCTCTGCCGGTTGCGGCACGCAGCCGTCAAAACGGCGCTGGGTAAAAGTGAGCACCCGCTGCGCCAGGTTGCCATAGGTGGCTACCAGTTCGTCATTATTACGGCGGAAAAACTCTCGCCAGGAGAAATCCGTATCACCTGTTTCCGGCATGTTTATTGAAAGCAGGTAACGCAGCGGATCCGGGTCATAGCGTGAAAGGTAATCCGGCAGCCAGACCGCCCAGTTGCGGCTGCTGGAAAGCTTGCGCCCTTCTATTGTTAAATATTCGTTGGAAGGCACATCGTAAGGCAGGTTTAAGCCGCCGTAACCGCTGAGCATCACCGGCCAGATGATGGTATGAAAGGGAATGTTGTCCTTACCGATAAAGTAATAGCTTTTGGCTTCCCCCTGCCAGAAATGCCGCCACTTTTCATCATCCCCTGTAGATTTTGCCCATTCCTTTGACGCTGATAAATAACCGATGACGGCTTCAAACCAGACATACAGGCGTTTGCCTTCATAGCCTTCCAGCGGCACCGGCACACCCCAGGATATATCACGGGTTATCGCCCGGTCTTTCAGCCCGCCTTCAAGATAGCTGATGGTAAAGTTCTGCACATTGGCGCGCCAGTGCTTCTGCTTGCGCACCCAGTTTATCAGTTCGTCCTCAAAGGCGCTGAGCTTCAAAAAGAAGTGTTCAGAGTCTTCAAACTGTGGCACCGTGCCGCAGATACCGCAGCGCGGCTCTATAAGCTCTATAGTGTTCAGCGGGCGTCCGCATTTGTCGCACTGGTCACCACGCGCGCCTTCATACTGACAATGCGGGCAAGCGCCTTCCACGTAGCGGTCCGGCAGATGCCGCTTGCATTTTGAACAGAACGGCTGCGACACGCTGGCTTTATATATATAGCCCTTATTGTAAAGGGCAAGGAACATATCCTGAGCCACC
The DNA here is from genome assembly GCA_963674855.2 of Dehalococcoidales bacterium. GTDB lineage: Bacteria > Chloroflexota > Dehalococcoidia > Dehalococcoidales. Next base: position 254,462 of record CAXXST010000001.1, on the reverse strand, counting down.
GCCGCGTGGTTGGCGGTGCCGGTGCTGGTAAATAAATCAAAGGTAATGCCGAACTGCCGCCAGGATTCAAGGAACTGCCCGTGATACTTGGCGGCTATATCCGCCGGGTCCTTGCCCTCCTGCTCTGCACGGATGGTTATCGGCGTGCCGTGCTGGTCAGAGCCGGATACCATCAGCACCTCGTTGCCCTTCATACGATGATAACGGGCGAATATATCCGGCGGCAGATAGGCGCCGGCAATATGCCCTATATGCAGCGGGCTGTTGGCATATGGCCAGGCGACGCCGATAAATATCCTTTCGCTCATTACAAACTATTCTTTTTCTTCCTGTTTGTCTTCTTCCTGCGTATCTTCTTGTGGTGCGCCCTCTTCCTGTCCGCTTTCGCTCTCCAGGCTGATTTCCGGCTCCGGGAAAAAGGTAAGCGTCATTTCCCCCTTTGCCTCCCTGTAGTGGGCATAGCCCTTCTCCAGGGCGCACTTAACGCAATAGATAACCGTTGCCCCATCATCCGCTTCCACCCCGTCTGTTTCATCAACCGCCAGATAGCGTTCCGGATATGGAACCGTATTCTGGCAGATATCGCACTTGACCTCTCCTAAAGACATACAACCACGACGCATATTATTCTCCTTTTTCCAGGCTTTTTTATAGCTTTAGCCACTCCCGGTAAAGCTCCTTGCGCGCCAGTCCCGTTTCCAAGGCTGTCTGCGCAACCGCTTCCCTGGCTTTTTTGCCTTTGGCTTTCATATTTTTTAACTGTTGTAAAATATCTTCGGTAAGGGCAGGTTTTTCTTTGTCTTTATTGCCCTCTATAACCAGGGTGAACTCACCCTTGGGCTGCTTAAAATAATCCCGCGCCCGGCTGACCGTACCGCGAAAAATCTCTTCATGCAGCTTAGTAAGCTGGCGGCAGACGGCTATATTTCTGTCTCCCAACACAAACTTTATGTCATCCAGCGCCGCCTGCAAACGATGCGGCGCTTCCAAAGCTATTATCGTGCCGGCTTCTGCATTTACCGATTCCAGCATCCGCCGCCTGTCCCCCGTTTTACGGGGCAGGAAGCCGATGTATATAAACCTGTCTGTCGGCAATCCGGATACAGCCAGCGACGCTATTATAGCCGAAGCCCCCGGTATTGGCACTACCGCTATACCCTGTTGGCTGGCAGCCGCCACCAGTTCATAGCCGGGGTCTGATATCGCCGGCGTGCCGGCTTCCGAAACCAGTGCCACGTCATTCTCTGCAAGCTGCTCCAGTATATAATCCAGCTTTGACCTCTTGCTATGCTCATAATAGCTGGTCAGCGGGGTTTTTATATCATAGGCATTCAGCAGCCTCTTTGTTTTACGGGTATCCTCAGCCGCAATCAGTTTCACTTCCCGCAACGTTTTTATGGCACGCAGTGAAATGTCTTCCAGATTACCGATAGGAGTCGCCACGATATAAAGGATAGGCATAGCCTTAAATCTTCCTCAGTAAAAAATATTATAACCTATATAGCGGCTTTGCGTCCATATTATTCAATCTGTTTAGTTTTACCAAAAAAATATCAAAATAGCCCATAAACCTATTTTGACAAATATTTTAAATATTTTGTACTCCACGCCTACAAGGGTATTGACAGTAGTTCTGCGCAACGTTAGAATATGTACGGAAGATATCCGTACAACCTCAAGGAGGTCTCAAAATGGCTACTACTCGCCTAGAAGTGAGATTAGATGAAAATATTAAAGCTAAAGTAGAAAAGGCATCTGCATTACTGGGAGAGAGGCACTACACTTCATATGTTGTTAATCTTTTGAATGAGAATGCAACTAAGGTGATTGCCCAGTATGAGAGTATGACTGTTAAAGACGATATTTTTGACCGTTTTATGAATGCTTGTGCAGAAGCTCGCAAACCCAATAAAGCCCTCTTGGATGCTGCAACTTTCACTAAAAAATCAGGGTATTAAGTGATTTGGGCTAGCGAGTTTGTAAAACTTGACAAATCAGTTCATGACCGAGCTTCATTTAATTGCGGTGAAGTTGAACTAGACGAATTCATTCAAAAGCGTGCGGCTAAACACATGGATGCAGGTATAAGCACAACAATGTTGCTACCTGCATCCGAAGTATTACCCAACGGTAAATATCCTATTTGTGCATTCTATACAATTGCACCTAGTTCTATTACCAGGGAAACTCTGCCAGCATCTCTAAAAAGGAAGTTACCACATTATCCTATACCTGTATTCCTAATTGCACAAATGGCTGTCCATTCTAGTTGCAAAAAACAGGGATTAGGGAAAATTACACTAATAAAGGCTCTTAAAAATCTTTGGGATATCAACAACCATATAAGAGCCTATGCAGTCATTGTTGACTGCTTAAACACAAAGATAGAGGGATTCTATTCACAATATGATTTTAAGGTATTAGATCGCAATGAAGGTCGAACACGAATGTTATTGTCGATGCAAACTGTTGGCATGTTATTTCAATAATCTGTTTAGTTTTACCAAAAATACAGGTAAGAGAGTATTGACAGCCGTTATAAAGCTGGACTACAATAGTCCAGCTTTATAAGATTGCGCCCCGCAAGCCTGCGCAAGGAGGTTAAGTCTTATGGAAATATTAAGAAATGACACAGATTACGCCGTGCGCTCTCTTATATACATAGCCGGAAAGGGGGAACAGGCTACGGTTACCGCCGGCGCGCTGGCGAAGGCGGAAGACATCCCGATAGAGTTCATTTACAAGATACTACGCAAACTCTCCCGCGCCGGTTTCCTGAAAAGGCAGATGGGTCCCCGTGGCGGCTTTTCACTGGCGCAATCCCCGGAACAAATCAGCCTGTTTGCCATCACCGGGGCTATCCAGGGACCGGTGGCGGTGCGCAAGTGCCTGCTGGACCTCAAAGCTTGCCCCCGCCGTCCCACCTGTTCCATCTCTGCCAAATTACAGGGTTTTCAGGACGCTGTGGAGCAAATGCTTAAAAATATTACCCTTGCAGAAGTAATTGAATCCCGTTTTTTACCACCTGAAACAGCCTCTTTTTCTTGACGCAGAGGGGCGCATTCCGATATAATTTCCTGTTAAGGAGGGGTAGATGAGTAAACCCCAGTTTCGGCAGTTACGTCGCTCTTACGGATTTGACGAAGTAGCTATAGTGCCGGGAGATATAACCATAAATCCGGAGCAAACAAACCTTGACTTCAGTATAGGCAGCCACACTTTCTCTATTCCGGTTCTGGCAGCCGCCATGGATGCGGTAACAGACGTTGATTTCGCTGTTACCATGAGCAAGCTGGGCGGGCTGGCGGTGCTTAATCTTGAGGGTATTCAGGCAAGGTATGAAGACCCGCATCATATACTGGCTGAAATCACCAGCGCGCCGATTGAGAAAGCCACCGCCCTGCTGCAGAAGATATACTCTAAACCGATACAGGATAAACTGGTCGGCGACAGGGTACAGGCGGTTAAAAAAGGCGGCGGTGTATGCGCTGTTTCACTGACACCGATGAATACCAAACGCCTGGCGCCGATTGTGGCTGAAGCCGGCGCTGATATACTGGCGGTTCAATCCACCGTTACCACCACGCGCCATATATCCAAAAGCCACGAAGGATTGATTTTCAGCGACCTGTGTAAATCACTTCCTATCCCCGTTATCGTTGGCAATTGTGTCAGCTATAACGCCTGCATAGAGCTTATGCGCACCGGTGTTGCCGCCGTTTTAATAGGCGTGGGACCGGGCGCCGCCTGCACCAGCCGCGAAGTCCTTGGTATTGGCGTTCCGCAGATAACAGCCACTATGGACTGCGCCCTTGCCAGAGATGACTATATGAAGGAATCCGGCAGGTATGTGCCGATTATTACCGACGGCGGTTTCCGCAAGGGCGGCGAGGTCTGTAAAGCCATTGCCGCCGGCGCCGATGCCGTTATGCTTGGCTCTGTTTTGGCGCAGGCAAAGGAAGCCCCCGGTATGGGCTACCACTGGGGAATGTCCCACCCTCACCCGGCGTTGCCAAGAGGCACGCGCATTCATGTTGGCACTACCACCAGCCTGGAGCAAATCCTCTTCGGGCCCACTTCCGTTACCGATGGCAGCCAGAACCTTGTGGGCGCTTTGCGCACGGCGATGGGTGTCTGCGGGGCGGCGAACATAAAAGACATGCAGAAAACGGAAATGGTGATTGCCCCGGCAATTATAACAGAGGGCAAATCCTGGCAGCTTACAACGCCAAGCTGTTAAACATAAACTAGATAATCATTAAAGCAAAAAAGGGGAGATTAATCTCCCCTTTTTTATGTATTTCTTCACTTTTATTATTTAAATATCTTCTTCTGTTTCCTCTTCTGTTTCTTCACCTGCAACCGGCACAGGCTCTTCCCTCATCAAAGGCACTATCGCCATGTTTTTGCCCTTTTTCTTTGACGGCGGTTTCAGGCTGTCTATAACGCTGCGCATCTCTTTAAGCTCTTTGGCGTTCCCAGCTTCAATCACAACCCCGGCAATCCCTGCTTCCCACAGGAGTTGAAGTTTATTTTCGCCGGTATCCGCCGCTATTTTAACCAGCAGCGGTTTGCCGCACAGGGCAGCAGTTATTTTACAAAGCATGAAGCTGCGCCAAACGCAATCAAGCGGTTCTGTCTTTTCGCCAGTGAGTATAACCGCATCCACAGGCATATCATTGATTGCCCTTAGAAGCTCTTTTTCCAGCGATGTTTCTATCACCAGCACCTTGCCGGTGTCTTCATCTTCTATTGCTTCAAGTTCTGCTTCAGGCGGAAAGGCAACAAAATCAGCGCCTGTTTCAGCCACATCTTTCAGTTTGCTGTTTTGCTCAAGCAGGACACCGCATGGAATGTCCCCGGTATCCGCACTTTTTTTACCGTTATCTTTCAGCAACACGGCATCGGCTTCTCCTGCTGTTTTCGCGGCGCCGGCTTCAACCTGCGCCAGCAGCAGCATCTTTGGCTTCACGATATTATGCACCCTGCCAAAGCCCAATGGCGGCAGTTCGGTTTGCGAAGCCTGTTTCAGTTTGTCTATAAAACGGCTCATCTATCCTCCAGAGTGTTTTTTATGCTATTTATAACCGCAAATAGCATAGCATTCAACACAACCCGCTAGCAAGCCTGCTTTCCGCGCCCTGTAACCTTGACAGTCACAACGCAAAATATAATAATGGAAGCCTGTACGGGGCAGGAGGTTGGCTATGGCTGAAAAAGAGGCTAAAACCGAAGAATTCAACTACGGCAGCGCCTTCCGTATCAACTCCGGCGTTCTTTCAGAAGCGGAACAGCAGAAAATCAGAAACGCCCGTATTACTATTGTCGGCGTTGGCGGGGCAGGGGGTGTTATCGCCGTCTCTCTTGCCAGAAGCGGCGCCGCCAACTTCACGCTGGTTGATTTTGACGTCTATTCCCTAAGCAACATTAACCGCCAGATATGCTGTTTTATGGACACCATCGGGAAATATAAAGCCGATGTCATCAAAAGGGAGATTCTGCGCATCAACCCGGAAGCCAGCGTTACCGTCCACAACCGCAAGCTGGAACTTGAAGAGCTTGATAAGATACTGGATGATACCGATGTATATGTCTCCGAAGCCGACGATTTAGCCTACAGCGCCTATACAATGCGAATGGCGCAGGATAAAAACAAATACTCTATAACCTTTATGCCCAGCGGCATGACAGGCTATATACTGGCTGTGCCGCCCAACCTGCCCTATAAGGTTGACCCCACCCACCTTTTCGGCGGTCCCAAAGGGCTTTCTTACGAAGAGCTTAAGACTTTTATGTGTGACCGCCAGTGCCGCACCGGCAGGCGCTGGCATATGTCCCAGGGCAAAATGCGCGTTGAGTGGTATCGCAAGTGGGTTGCAGGTGAAAACACGCTTACCCAGCTTTGCCCCGGCGTGTGGTCCGGCGGGGCGTTAGCATGTATAGAAATAATTAAATACCTGACCGGCAAGTGGAAGCAGGTAAAAGCCCCCAAAATGTGGCAGCTTGAACTGGCGGATAACCGCATTAAAGCCGTTAGATTCCGCCGCCGCACCTGGCTCTTCAGCAAGTTTATCTTCCGGGCGATTCACATTAAGTTTATGGGCATCGGTAAGCTCATCAGCCGCTATACCGCCTGGGCGCTGGAAAAAGACCTGGCAAAAATGGAAAAGCAGGAAAATGAGGGCAAAGAAGCCAGCATCCCGTTTATGTGGCGGCATATCATTTAAAAAACTTTTCATCAGCTTATCAATCTGTTATGAAAAAACCCGATAAAATACCCTGCCGACAGCTAAAAGCGGGCTTTGAGCTTCCCTGCCAGAGCTATAAAATAAAAGCTGCCATGATTACAGACTATCTGGAGGCGTTGGGCGAAAAAAGCAGCCTGTATCAGAAAGACAATAGCACCCCACCGATGGCAGTGGCTTCTTTTGCCATGAACGCCATCGCAGACAGCATTGATCTGCCACCTGGGGTGGTGCATACCCATGGCGAGATTGAGTTTCTGGGACGGGCAAAAGCATGCGATGTTATTGACTGCCGCGGAAAAGTGGAAAGCGTGCTGAAACGCGGCAACCTTAATTTTCTGACGATTGATTTCAGCATTCAAAAACAGGGCGGCAGCCAGATTTTAAGGGGCAAAACCAGCCTGATTATCCCCGCAGATGAATAAAGATAAAACACTATGATAAATGACATTAAAACAGGCACGCAACTGCCCGGCTGTGAAAAAAAGGTAGACCGCCGCAGTATAGACCTCTATGCCAAAGCCTCCGGTGATTACAACCCGATTCACACAGACGAGGAGTTTGCCGGAAAATCACGCTTCGGCGGTATCATTGCCCACGGAATGCTGGTGCTTTCATACCTTTCGCAAATGCTGACAAATAATTTCGGTGAAAAGTGGACTGAAAACGGCAGGCTGGATATCCGCTTCAAAACACCTGCCAGACCGGGCGATGTTTTAACAATTGGTGGTATAATACGAGATGTTAAAGACACCGGCGAAAAGATGCTGGTTGTTTGCGATGTTTTCTGCCGCAACCAGCATGGCGAGCCGGTTATAATTGGAGAAGCAACCATGAAGTTCTGGAAAGGCGGCTGATATGTCTGAAACCGAAAACATTGAAGAAACGCTAAAAGAAATTGTCCTCAGAATCACGCGTAAACCGGATGCTGACTTTTCTTCCGATACGCAGTTCAAGGATTTAGAGGCGGATTCACTAGATATCGTGCAGGTTCTGGTCGCCCTTGAGGATACCTTTGATATAGAGATAGACGACGAGGAGATAAGACAAGTCAAGAATATGGGAGAACTGGCGGCTTACATACAGGAGAAGCAAGCAGGTAACTAAAGCCACCAAATCAAATTCGCTATGACAGATAGACCTTTCAAAGGCAAAGTTGCCCTTATAACCGGCGGCTCCAGAGGCATCGGCAGGGCGATAACGCAAAAGCTGTCATCGCAGGGCGCAGACGTTGTTATTAATTACTTCCGCAAGAAGAGCAGCGCCGAAGCCGCCGCCGAAGAAGCCCGTAAAAACGGAGTTAATGCGCATATTATTAAAGCCAACATCGGCGAAGAAGAAAAGATAAACCAGATATTCGCCGAAATCAAGGAAAAATTCGGCAGGCTGGACATACTGGTCAACAACGCCGCTTCCGGCGTCCCCCGTTCCGCCCTTGAACTGGATGCAAAAGGCTGGGACTGGACAATGGATATAAACGCCAAAGCCGCCCTTCTGTGTTCGCAGCAGGCAGCCGAACTGATGACAAACGGCGGCAAAATAGTGAATATCTCCAGCCTTGGCTCTCACCTGGTACTACCAAAATATGCCGCAGTCGGCATTTCCAAAGCCGCCCTGGAGGCAATTACCCGCTACCTGGCGGTAGAGCTTGCGCCGAAAGGCATTTCTGTCAACGGCATTTCCGCATCCGCAGTTAAAACCGAAGCCCTTAAAGTCTATTTTGAAGGCATGGAAAACAGGACATTAAAAACGATACCGGCGGGGCGCATGGTAGAGCCGCAAGACATTGCCGGATTGGTTTCTTTCCTGTGCGGTGAAGAAGCCTTTATGATAAGAGGGCAGATTATTATAATTGACGGCGGACGGTCTTTGCTGCCAGCCGGTTACACACAGGGGCAGGATGAAGAATAGCGTTAAACCGCCTGGACAAAGGGTGGTAATCACCGGCATCGGTGCCATAACTCCGCTGGGCAATTCCGTTGATGAATTATGGCAGGGCTTGATAACAGGCAGAAACGGCATCGGCGCAATAACCCGGTTTGATGCCGGCACTTTCCCTGTTAAACTTGCCGCCGAAGTCCGCAATTTTGAGCCGGGTGATTATATGCCCCTGAAAAGAGCCGACCGCTGCGGAGACTGCGCCCGGTTCGCCATCGCCGCCGCCAGAATGGCGGTGGAATCCGCCAAATTGAATATGCCGCAGGAAGACGCGGAAAGGATTGGTATAGTTATCGGCACTAACGGCATGCCCAATTCGCTGGCGGCACAGGAAGAGGTTTTGAAAAAAAGAGGGCCGATGCGGGTTGACCCCCTGATGATAAGTAAATACGGCGCCAGTATGGTTGCCGGGCATGTGGGGCTGGAATTCGGCGCAAAAGGTCCCAACACCAGCATAAACAGCGCCTGCACCAGCGGCAGCGACGCCATCGGCAACGCTTTAAATTTAATCCGCCTTGGTTACGCTGATGTTATGATAACCGGCGGGGCAGCTACTAATGTAACCACGCTGGGGCTTGCCGGAGCCGCCCGCATGGGTGCGCTTTCAAGAGAGCCAGACCCCGAAAAAGCCTGCCGCCCCTTTGATTTGAACCGCAACGGCTTCACCTATGGCGAAGGCGCAGGCATTTTAATACTGGAAAGCCTTGAACACGCCCTGAAACGCAACGCCCCCATTCTGGCAGAGCTTGCCGGCGCAGGTTGGTCTTTTGACGCCTTTAATGAAACCGCCCCTGACCCCCGGCAGCAGGCAAAATCTATGAAAACAGCTATTTCTGATGCTTGTATTACGTCTGATGATATAGATTATGTAAACGCCCACGGCACCAGCACCAAAATGAATGACGCCGCCGAAACGCAGGCTTTAAAGATTGTCTGCGGAGAAAGGGCTTATAAAATCCCGGTAAGTTCAAACAAGTCTATGACGGGGCATCTTGCCTGCGCCGCTGGGGCTGTTGAAGCAGTCGCCAGCGTTATGACGATACAAAACGGCATTATCCCGCCGACAATCCACTATGAAACCCCGGACCCGGATTGTGATCTGGATTATGTACCCAATAAAGCCCGCTGCCAGGCGGTAAATACCTGCCTCTCTAATTCTTTCGGATTGGGCGGGCAGAATTGCACCCTGATAATCAGGCGTTTTACGGGGGAAAATGATGGATAACAAAGAGCTTGACGGCAAGGTTACCCTTGTAACGGGCGCTTCTAAAGGATTGGGCAAAGCCATCGCCCTTAAATTGGCAACTCTGGGCGCAAAAGTGGCAGTTAACTATAATACAGACGATACCGCCGCCAATACAACAGCCAAAGAGATTGAAGCAGGCGGCGGTGAGGCTATGCTGGTAAAAGCGGATGTTTCAGACAGCAAAGCGGTAAAAGCGATGACCGCTGAAATAGTTTCCAGATGGGGGCAGATAGACATACTGGTAAACAATGCCGGCATCGTCAGAAACAGCATATTGCTGCGTATGCCGGAGGATGACTGGGACGAGGTGCTTAACGTCAACCTGCGCAGCGCCTATCTCTGCACAAAATACGCCCTGCGCACAATGATGAACCAAAACTGGGGACGTATTATAAACATCGCCTCTGTTGCCGGTATTCACGGTAACTTCGGGCAGGCGAATTATTCTGTCGCCAAGGGAGGGCTTATCGCCTTCACCAAAAGCGTGGCGAGGGAGGTGGGTTCGCGCAATATCACCGTCAACGCCATCGCCCCCGGGCTGATGCAGACGGATATGATGCAGACAGTTCCCGAAGACCACAAAGAGGATATAATGTCACGCCTTTCCATCCAACGCTTCGGCAAACCCGAAGACGTGGCGGAGCTTGCCGCTTTTCTGGCAGGCAGGCAGTCTGGTTATATTACCGGGCAGGTTATCTGCGTGGACGGCGGGCTTACTTAAACTAAAACAGGACTTTATGAGCAATATACAAAGCCAAAAAGATAGTGTTTGCGGCGGCGTGTCTTTTAACTATGATGACGCCTTTTATATAAACAGCGGTTTGCTTTCTGCTGCAGACCAGCAGAAGCTGAAAAACGCCCGCATAACGGTTATGGGTATGTTTGCAGGGGGCAGTATCGCCGTGATGCTGGCAAGAGCCGGGGTCTGTAACTTTACCCTCATTGACCACCGTGATTACCAGATTGACGATATGAACCGCGACATCTGCTGCTTTACCGACACGCTGGGGCGCAACAAGGCAAAGATTGTTAAAGAGGAGATACTGCGGATAAATCCGCAAGCCAGCATTGAGGTCTGCACCAGTGCGCTCTCCCTAAAGGAAATCGGCGAATACATTGAAAACAGCGACGCCTATTTCGCCCAGGCGGATGACCTGGCTTTAAGCGCCAAGTCTCTGGTAGTCGCCCAGAACAAGAAGAAATTCGCCGTCTCTTTTATGCCCAGCGGCATGACGGGTTATATCATCGTGCTGCACCCGGATTTGCCCTATATGGTTGACCCCACCGATTTGTTCGGCAGCCCCAAAAACCTGACTTACAAAGAGCTTTACCGCTTTTTGCGCAACCCCTTAAACAGGTGCGGACGGCGCTGGCACGTAACCGAGGGCAAGTGGCGTATAGACTGGTTTAACCGCTGGCGCAGCAGAAAAGCGATAGAGGCGCAGCTTTGCCCCAACACCTGGCTGGGGGCTTCGCTGGCGGCGATGGAGGCCATAAAATACCTCACCGGCAAGTGGCAAACGGTAAGAGCGCCCAAAATGTGGCATCTGCTGACGGCTGATGGCAAGGTTAAAACAGAGAAGTTCCGGCGGCGCTCCTGGCTTTTCGGCAAGTTTATTTACTGGTCTTTCAGCATCAAGTTGTTTGACTTCGGACACCGTTACCGCAGATACACCGCCAGGCGACTACTGAACGAGCTTGACGATATGCAACGGCAGGAAAACGAAGGCAAAGAGGTCAAGCCGCCTTTCATGTGGCGTCATTTAATATAATCCTCTAAAATGTGATTATAAATGCGCATTGTTATATTAGCCATCGGCACGCTGGGTGATGTCCTGCCTTATACCGCTTTAGGCATCGGTCTTAAAAAAGCCGGGCATGCTGTCTGCATTGCCAGCCACGAAAATTTCCGTCCTTTTATAAACAGCCACAAGCTGGATTTTTACCCCATCGGCTATCCGCAGGAACTGATGGGCGGCAGGGATATGCTGGAACTGGTAGATGCCGGCAGTAACTTTGTAAACTGGATGCGGCACCTTAACGGCTTGGTGAATAATTTTATGCCGGGTTTTCTTAAAGACTGCTGGCAATCCTGCAAACAGGCAGAAACAATTATTTATTCTCCCCTTGGCTGGGGCGGCTATCATATCGCCCAAAAACTCAAAATCCCATCTTATATGGCAAGCCTGCAACCGATGAGCCGCACCAGTCAATTTCCTGCTGTTTGGTCTCCGCAATGGTTAAAATTGGGGAATTTTGGCAACCGCCTGTCTCATATAGCCGTAGAGCAGGTTTTCTGGCAGGTATTCCGCAAAGCCGCCAACCACTGGCGCAAAGAAACCCTTGGGCTGCCGCCTATCCCCTTCAGGGGACCTTTCGGCAAACAGGAATGGCAGCACGAGCAATCGTTTTTATACGGATTCAGCCCCTGCGTAATTCCTAAACCGGCAGACTGGCACCGGCAGTTGCATATCACCGGCTACTGGTTTCTGCCGCCGGAGAGCAACTGGCAGCCATCAAAGGAACTGGCTGATTTTCTGAAAGATGGAGCGCCGCCGGTATATGTCGGCTTTGGCAGCGTTCCAATCCGCAACCAGCAGGAACTGACCGAAACGGTAGTTGAAGCCCTTGGGGCAACCGGTAAACGGGGTTTACTACAGATTGGCAGAAGCGAAAAAACAAACCGCCGTGTCTCTGACGATATTTTTCAGGCAGACTGGATACCGCACGGCTGGTTATTCCCCAAAATGGAAGCCCTTATTCACCACGGAGGCGCCAGCACAGTTGCTAACGGGCTGCGCGCCGGAGTGCCTTCTATCATCACGCCCTTTGCCTGGGACCAACCGTTCTGGGGAAAGCGCATTGCCGGACTGGGGGCAGGGGCAAACCCGATTCCGCGCAAGAAACTGACAGCAGAAAACCTGGCAACTGCTATCAGAACCGCTACTATAGATAATAAGATGATAGAAAACGCAGCCGCCATCGGCAAAATAATACAAAAAGAAAACGGGGTAACGCAGGCGGTAGAGATTATCTCAAGAAGTATCTGAAAGTGAAGCCGGCACAGAGACTCTGGCTCTTGCCCATCCCCTGCGCGTGAAGCAGCTTATTTTATTACAGGGCGCATTGCGCAAAAGGCAATCATCCGCTACACGGTAAAGCGAACTGTGATTTTTATTCCCGAATACAGTGGCTTTTAGCGCCCCTCATCCTGATAAGCTCTGGTAATCATATCATTTAATTAAAGTTCTAAAACACCCGTTATTGACTTATATTAAACTGTCTGGTATTATTAATTATGAGCATATGCTCATTATATAAATACGAATTGTACCGGAAAACAGATATAGGAGGCAAAAATGGTATACGGATTCGGCAGAGGATTTAACCGGGGCGGTGGTTCAGGATTCGGTTTCAGGGGGGCTTCTCCGGATTGGCCTTACGTTGGCAGGGGAAGGGGCGGATTACCCCGATGCCAACACCCCGGGGCCGGCAGAAGGTTTGCGCCCTATTCGGCTGCAGAGACCTCATTTTCTCCGCGAATGACCCCGGAAGAAGAACTTCATTCGCTAAAGAACCAGGCAGAAGCTATCAGGGCTGAGCTTGGCAGGGTAGAGGCCAGAATAAACAACCTTGAAGCAACAAAGAAATAAAGGCTGCCAGCTATAACGCAGTTGCAGGCGGCAATAATAATCAGCAGCACTTATAAAAGGTGTGGAAAGGAGATTAAAATGCCCGGATTTGATGGCACGGGTCCGAACGGCAGGGGGTCTATGACCGGTGGTTGCAGGGGCTACTGTGTCGTTCCTTTAAATACGCCAGAGCAGGAACTTGGCTCTCTGAAGAGCCAGGCGCAAGCCCTCAGGGAACAGATGGAGCAAATTGAAGCCAGTATCAGCAGAATAGAAAACGCAAAAGCCGCAAAATAAAACTTAATAATTTAGTAAGGAGTAAAAAATGAAAATTGCCATAACAGCCAGCAGCCCGAAACTTGAAGCTGAAGTAGATCCGCGCTTTGGACGCTGCCAGTATTTCATCATCATTGACCCGGAGACAATGCAATTTGAATCTCTGGAAAACGCCGGCCCTTCTGCCAAAGAAGGGGCGGGAGTCTCCACAGCGCAGATGATTATAGCTAAAGGAGCAAGTGCCGTGCTTACCGGCAACTGCGGACCCAACGCCCACCAGGCGCTTTCGGCTGCCGGAATAAAGGTCATAACCGGCGTATCCGGGAAGATAACGGATGCTGTTGAAAACTATAAGACTGGCAAATTCCAGCCCGCTGACCAACCGAACGTTAACGCCCACTCTGGCATGAATAAGTAAAACAGGTATATCAAAGAGAATGATAATATCAATAGCCAGCGGCAAGGGTGGCACCGGCAAGACGCTGGTAGCCACCAGCCTTGCTGTTTCCCTAAAGAATAAGCAAAAAGTGCAGCTGCTTGACTGTGATGCGGAAGAGCCGAATGACCATATCTTCCTGAAACCGGATTTAGACAATAGTGAGGCGGCTTGCATTGCCGTTCCTGAAATTGATAACGAAAAGTGCAATCTCTGCGGTAAGTGCGCCGAGGTTTGCGCCTTTAACGCAATTGCGATGTTGCCGCAGCAACCTTTGGTTTTTACCAATTTGTGTCACGGCTGCGGCGCCTGCAGCTACCTGTGCCCGCAAAAAGCTATCACCGAAACAAAAAGGGGAATCGGTGTTGTTGAATGGGGGCAGGCAGGCGGCATTGACTTTGTTCATGGCAAACTGGATATCGGTGAGGCAATGGCGCCGCCTATTATAAGGCAAGTAAAAAAGCATGCCGCCAAAGACGGTGTTGTTATAATTGACGCACCGCCGGGTACTTCTTGTCCGGTGGTGGAAACCGTTAAAGACAGCCATTTCTGTCTGCTGGTAACAGAGCCGACACCCTTCGGGCTTAACGACCTGATGCTTGCCGTTGAGATGGTAAAGGATATGGGTATAGCCTGCGGCGTTGTGCTTAACCGCGCAGGCAATGGTGATGGAAAGGTGCTGGAATACTGCCAGACACAAAATATCCCAATCCTGCTTACCATTCCGCTGGATACCGATATTGCCCGTATATACTCCCGCGGTATCACCCTGGCTGAGGGCTATCCGCAATGGCAGCAGGATTTTAGCGGACTTTTTAATAAGATTACGGAGATGGTAGATGAAAGAAATCGTTGTTCTGAGCGGTAAAGGCGGCACCGGTAAAACCAGCATCGTTGGCTCCTTTGCATCCCTGGCTGAAAGCAAGGTACTGGTGGACTGCGACGTGGACGCCGCAGACCTTCACCTGCTGCTCCAGCCATTCATACTCCAGCGCAATGATTTCTGGGGCGGGAAGACGGCAGTAATTGACAAGAAACTGTGTATGCGTTGTGGTTTATGCCAGCAGGTGTGCCGCTTCAATGCCATAAAAAGCTCTACTGTAAATGCGGCAGCCTGCGAAGGCTGTGGCTTCTGCTTCCATATATGCCCGGCTAATGCCATAAGCATGCAGCCCAACCTTTCAGGCGAATGGTTCATCTCTGAAACGAAATATGGACAACTGGTGCATGCGCGGCTTGGTATTGCCCAGGAAAACTCCGGCAAGCTGGTGGCTGCCATAAGGAAAGAAGCAAAAACCATAGCTGAAGCCAAGAAATCTGATTTTATTATCAGCGACGGCCCGCCCGGCATCGGCTGCCCGGTGATTTCTGCCCTTTCCGGTGCCGATATAGCCCTGCTGGTTACCGAGCCGACACTATCAGGTATGCATGACCTGAAGCGCGTTCTGGGTGTCTGCCAGCATTTTGAGGTTCCTGCGCTGGTGTGCATCAACAAGTTCGACATAAACAAAGACAACAGCCGCAAAATCAGGCAATATTGTCTTGAACAAGGGGTTGAGGTAGCCGCCGAGATTCCATTTGATAATGTTTTTACAGAGGCTATGATAAATAACTCAACAGTGGTAGAATATTGCCACAATGGGGTATCCCGCCAGATAGAAAGGCTGTGGGATGCCATCCTGACAAAAGTGAGGGGTGATAAAAGCGCCCCCAACCAATAAAACAAAACGTTTATTTTATTTAATAATATGGAGGTATAAATATGAAGTATGCAGTACCTGTAACAAACGGTGAATTAGCACAGCATTTTGGTCATTGTGAACATTTTGCCCTTTTCGATGTAGATGATCAAAGCAAACAGATTACCAACAAGGAAGACGTCCCTGCCCCTGAACACCAGCCCGGATTGCTACCCAAATGGCTATCAGAAAAAGGCGCTTCGGTTATCATTGCCGGCGGGATGGGCCCCATGGCACAACAGCTTTTCAGCGAGAACGGTGTCAAAGTGGTAATAGGCGCTACTGAAAGCGACCCGGAAAAGGCAGTGCTTGACCACCTTAACGGCAGCCTGGCTACCGGTGATAATGTCTGCGACCACTAGCACATAAACCAAAAGACCGGCAGGGTGCACCCTGCCGGTAGTAAATAACCGGAACGGAAGCCAGGCTATATGATAAAGATAAGCGTTGTTTTTGATAACTGTGTTGTTGACAACAGGCTGACTGGCGGCTGGGGTTTCGCCTGCCTTCTTGAAACCCCGGCTAGTACCGTTCTTTTTGATACCGGCGGGGATAACTCTATCCTTCTCAACAATATGAGCAAGCTGCGGATAAAACCCAAACAGGTTGACGCTGTGGTGCTTTCCCACATAGACGGCGACCACACAGGGGGGCTTGCCAACTTTTTAGAAATCAATAACACCGCAACCATTTGCCTTTTGCGCTCTTTTCCGGATAGCTTCAAGGAAATGGTAAAGTCTTCGGGCGCAAAGACTGAAGAGATATACGCGAACAGGCAGCTTTTACCAGGTATATACACCACCGGAGAACTGGGCAATGAAATAAAAGAGCAATCTCTGGTATTAGAAACCGGCACAGGCTTGGTTATTATTACCGGTTGTGCCCACCCCGGCATCGTTGAGATTACAAAAACAGTAAAGGCTGCGTTCCCGGGTAAAGATATACGCCTGGTTATGGGTGGTTTTCACCTCAAGGCAGCCTCCGATGCCCGGAATATGTCTATCATAAGCAGCCTGAAACAGATGGGGGTAGCAAAGGCAGCCCCTTCCCATTGCAGCGGAGACAAAACGCGCCGGCTTTTCAAAGAGCATTATGGCAGCAATTATATTGAAAGCGGAGCCGGTAAAATAATAGAACTATCTTAACCGTCAAGTTTTTCTATAAACAGCAATGGCATATCTTTACAATTTGTATAACCGGAAGTAGTATATATTGTGGATGTCTTTTAAAAAGGAGTTTTGCTTATGCCTGAAGAGTTTAAGCCAGGCTGCCAAAGGCCGCCTATTAAGAAACCAAAACCTGAAGCTGGCGTAACCAGCGATATAAGCGCAAGGGAGGATAAAAAGGAAATGGTAAAAGTAGGCAAAGCGGCGCCGGATTTTACGGCTCCCGCGTTTTATAATGGCAAGTTTATGAATACCAGCCTTTCCGAATATAAGGGTAAATGGGTATTGCTGTGTTTTTACCCCGGTGATTTTACCTTTGTCTGAGCTACAGAAGTTTCAGCAGTTGCTGAAAAACACCCCGAACTTCAGAACCTTGGCGTAGAGGTGCTGTCCGTCAGCGTTGATAGTGTCTATGTGCACAAAATGTGGAATGAGCATGAGCTTTCAAAGATGATTAACAAGGACATTCCCTTTGCCATGCTATCTGACCAGGACGGCGGAATCGGTAAGCTATATGGTATATACGACGATGACGCCGGTGTGGAAACAAGGGGCAGGTTTATTATTGACCCGGACGGTAACATACAGGGATTTGAGGTTTTAACTCCTCCGGTTGGACGCAATGTCAATGAATCTATCAGGCAGATTAAAGCCTTCCAGCTTGTGCGTGATTCCAAAGGCACTGAAGCTACCCCTGCCGGCTGGAAACCCGGCAAACAAACACTTAAACCAAGCCCGGACTTGGTTGGCAATATATGGAAAGTCTGGAAAGTAGAACAGGCTTTTGACGATTAAGCCATCTTTGTAACTGAATATGTTAAAAAGAGTATCTCATTGCAATGAGATACTCTTTTTCTTTACCAAATATCCGGCGCTAAGTTATCAGGGCAAGAAGTAACAACCTCCCCTATAATGTGTGCCCTACTTTTCCTTCTTGGCTGAGACAGAATCACCAACCCGCACCCCACCCCAGATAGCCACTGCGCGCGCCAGAGAATCAATGTTTGATAACTCTGTGTCTTCATCTTTTCTATAGCAAATCTTCATAAAATTATTCAGCATCAGCGCGCCGACACTTTCAATCGCAGAGCGCACGGCTGCCAGTTGAATAACCAAGCTTTCGCAATCACGGCCATTATCAATCATTTTTTCTATACCGCGAATCTGCCCCTCTATTCTTTTAAGCCTTTTTAAGACCAATTCTTGTGATACCTCTTCTTTTTTTATCATATTCCCCCAAATATTCTTTTTAATTATTGACTGCCATACCCCCCTAGGGTATAATGGAAAACTGTATGAAACCCAACTTTATATTCTTCGCTTACTTTCAGAGTATATTTTAGCATTTATCTGTTTGCCTGTCATTTATAAATTATTTAAAGGAGGGATAAATCGTGGAGCTAAACCGAAGGGATTTCCTGAGGGCTTCAGGCGCCGGTTTGGGCGGTCTTTTTTTGTTCGGAGCAGTCAGTGATGACGTGCTTATGGCCAGAAACGTTAAAAAGATGCCGCTTAAAAAGCAAGTCGGCGAAACAACCAGTATCTGCCCCTATTGCGGGGTGGGTTGCAGCCTGCTGATGACGGTTGAAAACGGGAGTATGGTTCATATTGAAGGCGACCCGGATTCACCCATTAACGAAGGCTCCCTGTGCAGTAAGGGAGCTTCTTTGTATCAGTTGGCTAACAATGAAGAACGTGTGACTACTGCCATGCACCGCGGCCCGGGGGCTTCCGGCTGGACTGATGTAAGCTGGGACAGCGCCGTTTCCGACATTGCTGGAAAAATAAAGGCTACCAGGGATTCAGGCTGGATTGAAAAGAACAGCGGCGGCGGAATTGTCAACCGCACTGAATCAATTGCCTCAATAGGCAGCGTGTTTCTTAACAGCGAAGAGGCGTATCTTCTCAGTAAAATGCTGCGCTCGCTGGGACTTGTTTATATTGAAAATGAAGCACGCATCTGTGTTTCGGCGGCGGTGGCGGCAGACACTGAAACCGTGGGCAGGGGACCCATGTCCAACCACTGGATAGATTTTGAAAACAGTGATTGTTTTATATTCATCGGTGGTAATATGGCTGAATCTTTCCCGGTTGCATTCAAATGGGTTGTCAAAGCGCAAGAGAAAGGCGCCAAGCTAATTCATGTTGATACCCGCTTTACGCGGACATCAGCCAAGTGCGACCATTATGCCCAGGTGAGACCGGGTACCGACATTGCCTTTATGGGCGGGGTTATAAGATACGTTATAGATGATATGGAATCCAATCCCGATAATTATAATATGACTTATGTCCGGGAATACACCAATGCCTCGTATCTTGTCAATCCTGATTTCAGCGGTCCCGCCGACACGCTTGATGGCTTGTTCTCTGGATGGGACGGCAGTAAATATGATAAGGCAACGTGGGCTTTCCAAAAAGATGCAGATCAGGCAGACGGAATCAAAAAAGACCCGACACTTACCGATCCCAACTGTGTATTCCAGCTCCTGAAAAACCATTATGCGCGCTATACGGATGACAAGGTTGTGGAAATTACCGGCGCCGACAGGAACACCTTCCAGGAAATCTGCCAGACATATGCGGCTACCGGCAAAGCCGGCAAGGCTGGCGCCATCGTTTTCTCCTCAAGCGCCTGCCAGCACAGCACAGGCACCCAGACGGTGCGCACCTTTGGCATATTACAGCTTTTGCTGGGTAACCTGGGTGTGGCTGGCGGTGGTCTTGATGGTATCACCGGCGCATCAAACGGTCTTGGCTGCACTCTGCAGGGTCTGGTTAATCACTGGGGACCGGGAGCCGGCAGCGTTCGCCCGCCAAGCGGCGGCGAGCAGGGCTTTGACAGTTATGGCGCCACCAAGGGGCGTTTTGCCAGCATACTTAAAGCCTGGTGGGGTGATGTTGACCACAACACCAGTTATGACTACTTCCCCAAACGGGATGGAGACTATTCATGGCAACCCCTGTTTAAAGCCATAGACGATGGCATTATAAAAGGGCTTATCTGCTGGGGAATGAACCCCATGGTAAGCGGTCCCAACAGCACAGCAACTAAAGAGGCATTGAGCAAACTGGATTGGATACTGGTGGTTGACCTCTGGGAGACGGAAACCGCCGCCTTCTGGAAAACAGAAGCGGGCTCTAATCCTTCTGATATTAATACCGATGTCTTTTTCCTGCCGGCAGCCCATGCCCTGGAGAAGGAAGGCAGCATCTGCAACACCTGCCGCTGGAACCAGTGGCGCTATAAGGGGTCAGATGCCCCCGGAGATGCCAGAAGTGATTTAGAGATAGTCAACGATCTGGTTATCAGTCTCAAGGGACTTTATGCCGGGCAAAGCGATAAAAATGCAGATGCAATTAATAAACTGACCTGGGATTACGGCACGCCTCCGGATGTTCACGCCGTAACCAAGGAAATGAACGGATATGATTTAACCACCGGCAAGTTACTTTCAAGCCCCGGTGCCCTCAAGGCAGACGGCACTACCAGCTGCGGTAACTGGCTGTGGTGCGGCATGTACACCGAAAACGGCAATATGGCAGCCAGACGCGGAACCGACGACGCATCAGGTATAGGTCTCTTTTCAAACTGGGGCTGGGCGTGGCCGCTGAACCGGCGTATCATGTACAACCGCGCTTCAGTAGATTTAGACGGCAACCCCTGGGACAGCGAACAGCCGGTGCTTCAATGGGACTCCGACAGTGAAAAATGGCTGGGTGATGTTGCCGATGGCGGCGCAGCGCCTATAAATAAGGGCGGCGGACGTCCATTCATAATGAAGCCGGAGGGACGGGGCTATATCTTTGGTCCCGGCAGACCTGACGGACCCTTCCCTGAACACTATGAAGCCTGGGAGAGCCCGGTTTCTAATTCAATGTCATCCCAGCAAAACAACCCTGCTATCAAGAGCTGGGAAACTACCGCCAAGGGTGATGTCGCTAACTATCCCATTGTGGCTACCACTCACCGCATGGTTGAACATCTTCACACCGGGGCAGTAACCAGGCGAATACCCTGGCTGGTAGAGGCTGTGCCTGATATGTTTATTGAGATGAGCAATGAGTTGGCAGGAGAGAAGGGGATTGAAAACGGCGACAAAGTAGTAGTGAGCTCTGCCCGCGGCAGTATAGAGGCTAAAGCTCTGGTTACAACCCGCATCAAACCTTCGCAACCCAGCGGTGTCCACCACATTAACATGCCCTGGAACTGGGGGTATATGGGACCATCCAAAGGTGGCAGCGCCAATACGCTGACTGCCCGCATGGGTGATCCAAATACAGGTATCCCTGAATTCAGGTCTTTCCTGTGCGACGTTAGGAGGGCAGACTAATGGAAAAAGCGATACTTTACGATAGCAGTAAATGTACTGCCTGCCGCGGATGCCAGGTAGCCTGCAAGAGCTGGAATGAACACGAAGCCGAAGAGACAACCAGCCAGGGCAGCTACGAGAACCCCGAAGAGCTGTCTCCTGAAACCTGGGTCAAGATGCGCTTTATCGAGACCGAAAGAAACGGTAAGTTCGCCTGGCTGTTTGCCAGAAGGGCTTGTATGCACTGCACAGACGCCAGCTGTTCTATCGTTTGCCCTACCGGGGCGATACTTAAAACAGACGAGGGCTTTGTGCATATAGACCAGGAGTGGTGCATTGGCTGCGGCAACTGTGTCCAGGCTTGCCCCTTTGACGTACCGCACAAGGACCATCACCACACCGGTACCGCCATGAAATGCACCGGCTGCACTTCCACCGGTTTGAACCGGCAGGATGCCGGCATGGCACCGGCGTGTGTTACCACCTGCCCCACCGGGGCGCTTAAGTTCGGTAACCGCGATGAGCTTATTGAAGAAGCCAACCAGCGTGTTGCTGACCTTAAAGCCAGGGGCATGAGCAATGCCAATCTTTACGGCAAGGACGAACTGGGCGGATTGCATGTAATGTATATCCTGGATGATACGGTGGAAGCCTACGGGCTGCCGGAAGATCCGCAGGTGGCTTCTTCAACCGTTATACCGAAATGGCTGACGGGTGTTGCCACTGCCGGCGTTATTGCCGCATTGCCGCTTTGGTTTGTTTTCAAACGCAAGCAAGAGCTTGAAGCCAGAACAAAAGGAGGTGCATAATGAGCCTGGGTGAAATGTCCTGGAACTGGCAACTATGGATTGATATGTGGGCTGCCGGTATGGCTGGCGGCGCTTATTTAGTCGCCTTCCTGGCTAACAAATTCAGTGGAGGCAAATACACCAGCCTCTTTCGCACGGCAGTCCTGACCGGCGTTCCATTGGCTATCATCGGCGTCTTTTTCCTGATAATAGACCTGGGGACCCCGATATGGGCATGGCATCTGTTCGTCAAATTCCTGCCTGTATCAGTAATGTCCATGGGCACATGGACCCTGTTTGCCTGGTTAATCATCTCCTTTGTGATGATTATCCTGTGGATAGTTGAATGGGATGCCAACCGCAATTGCGACAAGTATTCCGCCGGAGTAGTCAATTTCGTCAAGAAATTTGACGGGCTTCTTGCCTGGGGAGGCTTTATATTCGCCATCCTGCTGATGACCTATACCGGCGTACTTCTGGCAAGCACCACGCAGGCGCTGTGGTCCAGCACTTTGCTACTGCCTTCCCTGTTTGTCTCATCGGCAACAGCTACCGGCGTAGCCATACTTATAGTAATGACTATGATTCTCAACAAGATAAACGAAGGCCGCGGCAGCGGCTGGACCTTCTCTGAAGATCTCATCGGCAAGCTTTCAAAATCACTGATGGGCGTAATCATTGTTGAAGCGGTTGTGCTTATAGCTTATGCCGTATGGCTAGCACTGGCAGGAGATGCCGGTAACGAAGCCTTCAAGATACTTGTTTCCGGAGACCTGGCGATAGTCTTCTGGGCCTTGGTCGTCGGTTTGGGTATGGTTATCCCGCTGGCGCTGCTTTTCCTTACCAAAGGCAGAAACGCGCTGATGGTTATAACCACTTCGTCTGCCTGCGTCCTGCTGGGAGGGCTTGCCCTCAGGGCAGTCATAACCATAGGCGGACAACTATAAACCTTTAAGGATAAAAGAGAGTAAAGACTGAGTGACAGATTCAACCAGCAGTCAGACTCTTAAGAACCTGGAGGAGCGGGTCAAAACAGAGGCCCTCTCCCCCAGGTTTCTGGACTTCTATATCAGCTTTGCTGCTTCTTTATATGTAGCTTGTGAAGAAAACAGCAAAGCATAAACCTGATATGGGCGAGCGGGTAGGTGTATAGTAAATAAAAGGGAAAAAGACTTCTTCGGCTTATTTCCACAAACTTTTACCTCCACCTACCCCCAGCTCGCCATATTAGCAAAAGATTAGCAGAAATATAAAAAAGCCCTTTAAGTTTTCATGCTTTCAGGGCTTTTTAGCTTTAAAAAGTGGAGCCAGCGAGAGGATTCGAACCTCCGACCTGCGGTTTACGAAACCGCTGCTCTACCAACTGAGCTACGCTGGCACAGCCAAATTATAGCATATCACCAGTCAGCCAATAAAAACATCCTGCCGCGAAGCAACCTTTGGGCTGATATTTCGTTATATTAACAGGAAAGGCTATAAAACCAAAGGTATAGACAAAATGTTTACAGGAAAAATACTGCCCCTTTTGCTTGCCGTAATGCTAACCGCAGTCTTATGCTGTGGCTGTTCTGCGGTTGAGGCAGGTGAATATATGGTTCAGGTATGGCAGGAAGATGAACTGGCAGCCAGCGGTTTCGCTGTGGGAGACGGCAGCCAGGTACTAACTGTTATCAACTATGAACTGGCAAATCCGAACTCTGTAGATCTTGAAGTTACCGTAAACGGACAGGACAGATACACAGCCACAGTACAGGCAATAGATTCCCGCACCGGCGCCAGCCTGCTTAAAATAGAAGGCGGCAAGCTGCCGATAGCCGCCACCAGCAGTGCCCTTGATTTAACGGCAGAGCGACAGTTATTCATCAGGCAATGGCGTATCCCGCCGGGAGGCAATGAAGATGAACCTGAAATCAGCGAAAGCGATGTCCTTGCCAGCATTGAGGAGTATGATTTATCTACTTCATTCAGTGTGCGCTTTTACTCTGGAGAGGCAGGCATTTTACCTGATATAACAAGTATCGGGCAGGGAGCTGTGGTTACAGATGAAAACGGCAGTGTGTTGGGGCTGGCGGGTGTTGATTATGATGACTTATTTCCCCACCCGCATCCCATCGGATATATACCAGGCATTGTTTCTATTGACAGCGCCCTTGAACTGCTTGCCCCGGATGCCAGCCAGCAATACCGGGCTAATGGTCCGTTGCACTTTGTTTACGCTAAACACAGCGGAGAAACTCTTTATACCAGGGGATTAAACGGCTACGAAGCGGCGGCTGATGGCATACTTGAAATACTGAATAACCCGGGAGCGCCACTTTCAGATGAAGATTTACTGCATGATTATTATCAATTTATGAATTCACGGGAAGACCACGGCGGCGGTAATATGCTAACGGTAATATACGCCCAACCAGTGGCAGTTCTTAACGCAGATGGCGAAACGCTGGCTTATGCCAAATGGGTTAGCATCCATTGGGGCAGGGACGGAAGCAAACCAAACCGCCTGCTTTACGGCAGCGATGAAATGGTTGTTGAAGGAGGCTTCCTGATAGACGAAGATATTTCTGGCTTCCTCACCGCCATTTCGCCCATAGTCAGTCTATATTAAAAAGGCGAATGGCGTTCTGCGTTGTTTTCTTTGCGATAATTTCTTTATCAATGCCTGTAATATCCGCCAGCACTTCCAGCACAAAGGGGATGTAAGAAGGCTCATTGCGTTGCCCGCGAAATTGCTGCGGCGGCAGGAAAGGACTGTCTGTTTCCAACATTATTCTATCCAGAGGGATTTCCTTTATAACATCACGCAGTTTCTTTGACGATGGATAGCCAATATACGCGCCCACAGAAATATAGAAGCCCATATCCATGTATTTTGCGGCTGTTTCCAGCCCGCCACTAAAGCAGTGGATAACACCAATGGGGCTATTACCCCTGCTGCTGTAAGCCGAAACCCATTCATTTAACAGCGCAAGCATATCCTCTTCCGCGTCACGGCAATGTATAATCACCGGCAGAGCCAGCCTCTGCGCCAGTGCAAGCTGCTTTTGCATAACTTCTATCTGCGCTTTTTTATCCACCGGCTGATAATGATAGTCCAGCCCGATTTCACCGATAGCCACCACTTCAGGCTTTGCGGCAAGCTTTTCCAGTTCCGCTATATCTTCTTGGTTGATTGCTTCTGTTTCGTGGGGATGGCAGCCAACAGCGGCGAATAGACCATTATTGGATTTGGCTATGGCAACAGCCCTGTGGCTGGAAGCGGCATCAATTCCAATGGTAATTATCCGTTCCACCCCTGCTGCCTTCGCCCTTGATATGGCTTCCTCTCTATCTGCGTCAAACTCTTCCATATCCAGATGAGCATGTGTTTCTACCAGTGAGTATTTCAAGATTGTCCTCTTTTCGTTCAGATCCCTCTCGTTCTTCCTTTAATGAAGGGGGATGTTTATTCCGGTTTTGGAAAGAAGAGTCAGGTGGATTTATATGCCCCCTCTCGCTTTAAGGCAGCATCTTTGCAATTTTCTAGCCTTGCCTGTCTTTTATGTAAAAAGACCGCTTGTATTGCCCGTTATGCCCAAGCGGAAACAACCCGCTTTTCATAAGGCAATCTTCGCACAATGGTTTATCTTTTTGGATATGTGCTTCTTCTTTCTTTATCTCTTTGCCGCACTTTGCGCAAATCATCTTCATTTCCTTATTATACTCTTTTTTGTGCTTAAATCCCCCATTTTATCTGTTTGAAATCCCTCTCATTCTCCCTTTACTAAAGGGAGAGGTTGTTATTCCGCCTTTGAAAAAGGGGGCAGTGGAGATTTAGGGAGAAAGACTGGCATAATTCAGCATAATGTGGTTTAATTCTGGAAGCATATACAGAGGTATGGCATAATTGGAGCAGCAATCAGATAAAACTCCGGAGGCAGCCCCCCGGGCATGGATGCCAACAGCCGCCGGCGCCCTGAGTATAATCTCCGGCGCCCTGGGCATAATCGGCATCGCCTTCCTTATTGCCTTCAGCGCTACCTATGGCGAAGAAGTAGCCCGTGACGCGCTGACTTCCATCGGCTTTATGCGGACGGTTATGCCTTTGCAAATTATAGGTTTCTTTTCTATTCCGCTTTTTATTGTAAGCATTGTAGCCATAATCGGCGGTATCTCCGCCATCCAGCGAAAAGCCTGGAGGCTATCAATGGCGGGGGCAGCCTGCGCCATTGTCCCGATGCAGCCTGCGGGCATAATATCGGTTGTTTTTATCGCACTATCAAAAAAGGAGTTTAAGTAAATATGCGTTTATCCAACCTGTTCGGCAAGACGCAGCGTGAAATCCCGGCAGATGCCGATACCGCCAATCACCGCCTGATGTTGCGGACCGGAATGATACGCCAGCTTACCGCCGGAGTTTATTCATACCTGCCGCTGGCGCTGCGGACGCTGCGCAAGATAGAGGATATTATCCGTGATGAAATGGACAAAGCCGGTGGGCAGGAAATTAGTATGCCTGTGCTTCAGCCGCTTGAATTATGGCAGAAAACCGGGCGTGATGCTGCCTTTGGCAATGGACTTTTTACCCTTTCTGACCGCCGGGACAGGCAACTGGTGCTGGGCCCTACCCATGAAGAAGTTGTAACAGACCTCGCTGCCAGTAACGTGCAGAGCTACCGTGATTTACCGCTGATGCTTTACCAGATACAGACCAAGTTCCGTGATGAGCCGCGTCCCAGGGGCGGTCTGGTACGGGTGCGTGAATTCAAAATGAAAGATATGTATAGCTTTGACGCCGATGAAGAAGGCTTGGAAAAGAACTATCAGGCAATGCTTCAGGCATACAAGAATATCTATGAACGCTGCGGGCTGCCGGTGATGGTTATTGAAGCAGACAGCGGCGCCATCGGCGGCAAGGATTCCAATGAGTTCATGGTTGTTTCCGATATCGGCGAAGACGAGATTATCTGCTGTGATAAATGTAATTGCGCCGCCAACGCCGAAAAAGCCAAAAGCGTTAAGGAAAGTGTCTATAACGGAGAGCCGTTGCCGCTTGAAGAAGTGGCTACCCCCGGTTATAAAACCATTGAAGATGTCGCCGGCTTCCTGAAAATACCCCGCAACCACACCCTCAAAGCCGTTTTTTACATCGCCGACGGCAAGTTCGTTTTCATTGTTATCCGCGGTGATATTGAAGTCAACGAAATAAAGCTGAAAAACAGCCTACGCTGTAAGGATTTACGGCTGGCGACAGATGAAGAGGTATCTTCGGCAGGCATTGTCGCCGGTTCGGCTTCGCCGGTAGGATTAAAGGGGATTAAAATCATTGCAGATGATTCGGTAACATCCGGCACTAACTTTGTCGCCGGCGGCAATAAAGCCGATGTTCACCTTAAAAACGTCAATTATCCAAGAGATTTCACGGCGGATATTATCGCCGATATCGCCCTTGCCTGCGCCGGTAACAAGTGCCCGAATTGCAACGGCAAACTGACATCCAGACAGGGTATAGAGGTGGGGCATATCTTCAAGCTTGGCACTTTTCTCAGCAAAGCGCTGGGCGCAAACTATATAGACGCAGAGGGCGAATTAAAGCCGGTTATTATGGGCTGTTACGGCATCGGCATAGGGCGGCTGATGGCGGCTATTGTAGAGATGAACCACGATGACAAAGGCATAATCTGGCCCAAATCTGTAGCTCCTTATCAGGTTCACCTGTGCCCGTTGTTTGTGGAAAATGAAGAGGTTGCCGCCAGAGCCGAAAGCCTGTATAAAGAGCTTGAGGCTGAAGGGTTAGAAGCGCTTTATGATGACCGCAACGAATCCACCGGCGTCAAATTCAACGATGCCGATTTGCTGGGTATTCCGCTGCGTGTAACCGTCAGCCCGCGCTCCCTGGAAAAGGGCTGCGTGGAAGTTAAACGGCGCAATGAGAAAAAAGCGGAGCTTGTGCCGGTTGACGAGGCTCTGGAGAAGATTAAAGAGCTTATATTAAGCTCTTAGCGTTGCGCCGAACTTGCCGGACAGCTTGTTGAGGATTTTCTGCTGGATTTTATCCACTTCCTTATCCGTCAGCGTATCCTTGGCGGACTGGTAACTTATCCTGTATGCCAGTGATTTCTTGCCCTCCGGCACCTGTTTGCCGGAATATACATCAAACAGGGTTACTTTCTCTACCAGCGGAAAGCCTTTCATTGCATCCAGAAGCTGGCGGTGGCTGGTCTTATCATCTACCACCAGCGCAATATCCCTCATTACCGAGGGGAAGCGGTTTATCTTCCGGTAAACACCGTGCCCCAATGTATGTGATAAAAGCTGTGTCAGGTCAAGTTCAAACAGGTAAACGCCCTTTTTCAATTCAAAAGCAGCAGCTACCTGAGGGCTTATCTCCCCCACAACCCCGATACCCCTGCCGTCAATAATAACGGCTGCCTGTTTGCCGGGGCATAACCCTGCATCATTACTTTCGGCATAATCGGCTTCAATATCCAGTTGGGATAATAAGCCTTCAACAATGCCTTTGGCGCTGAAGAAATCAAACACCTGCGGCGCGTTGGGCCAGCTTTTTTCTGCCTCTGAAGACATTATGCCGCAAAGCATCTCCGGCTCTTCGGGTAAATCATTAAGGCGCGGCAGGTAAACCCTGCCCTGCTCGAACAGCTTTATGGCGGCATCTTCGTGTTTCAGGTTTTCCGCCAAAGCGGTCAGCAGGTTGCTGCGCAAGGTGGTGCGTAAATATTCATGTTCCGCCGTCATAGCGTTAAGCAGATGCACGGGCGCCGGTTTCAGGGGCGCAACGTTCAGCACCTTTTCCATCGCCTCTGTACTTGCCAGCGAAAAACCGATTATCTCCTGAAAACCATAACCGGCAATGATGTTCCTGACGCCGCTTTTGAAAGCCAGCATCGGTTCGGGGTTCTGCTGCTGCAATGCGCCGCCGATAAGGCTCATCGGGATTTTGTCATAGCCGATAATTCTGGCGATTTCTTCTACCACATCTGCTTCTATGTTTATATCGCTGCGCCAGTCCGAAGGCGTAACTCCGTATTCGCCGTCTTTTACCTTTTTCACCCCGAAGCCCAGCGATTGCAACGTTTCTTCTATCTGCTGCGGGCTGAATTCAACCCCCAGCAGGCGTTTCGCTTCACCAAGCCTCAATTGAACAGGTTTTATATCTTTCTTGCCTGGATAGACATCTATTATGCCTTCTGCCGCCTCACCGCCCGCCAGTTCCACCATAAGCTGCGTTGCCCGTTTAAGAGCCGGAACGGTCAAATCAGGGCGGATTGCCCTCTCAAATCGCATACTGGCTTCACTCACCAGCTTCAGACCGTGGCTTGTAAAGTGAATACTTGCCGGGTTGAAGTTTGCAGATTCCAGCAGGATTGAGGTGGTGTTTTCATTCATTTCACTGTTGGCGCCGCCCATAACACCGGCGATGGCAACCGCTTTTTGGCTGTCTGCAATTACCAGTGTCTTATCATCAAGCTTGCGTTCAATATCATCCAGTGTAGTTATCACTTCACCCGCTCTGGCGCGGCGAACGATGATTTTTTTATCTTTAAGCCTTTCCAGATCAAAACCATGCATCGGCTGCCCGTATTCCAGCATAACGTAGTTGGTAATATCCACGATATTGCTTATAGGACGCATGCCGCAGGCAATGAGCCGCTGTTTCAGCCAGTCCGGAGATTCGCCTACTTTTATGTTATGCACCAGGCTGGCGCAGTATCTTGGGCATAAATCCTTGTCGGCGATTTCCACCAAAACCTGCTCCGCTATCGCCGTGCCCGTTTCTTCATAGCAGACTTTTGGCATTTTTACTTTTTGTCCGGTAAGGGCGGCAGCCTCAATGGCAACGCCCAGCATTGAAAGCATATCGGGGCGGTTGGGGGTAATCTCCAGGTCAAAGACGGTATCTCCCAGGAAATCCGCCAGCGGTCTGCCTAACGGAGCTTCGGGCGGTAATACCAGTATGCCTTCATGGCTTTGCGAAATGCCCAGCTCCATTTCAGAACAGACCATCCCGCATGAAACAACGCCGCGTATCTTGGCTTCTTTAAGCACCGCTTTTTTACCGCTGTGCCCGTCTGTAAGCTCTGCGCCAAGTGTGGCAAAGGCGATTTTGTCACCAATGGTCAGATTAGGCGCGCCGCAGACTACCTTGTGTTTTTCATCTGCGGTATCAACCGTAACCAGCCGCAGACGGTCTGCATTGGGGTGGGGCTCAATTTCTTCCACGCAACCGATAACAACCCCGTCCCAGCTTTCACCACCCAGCGAAAGCACGCTTACTTCCGTGCCTGCCATCGTCAGCCGTTCGGCAAGCTCTTTCAGCGATACCGTGATATCTATATATTCTTTAAGCCACTTAACAGGAACTTTCATAATATTAAAACTGCCTTAAAAAGCGCAGGTCGCTGCCGTAAAAGAGGCGTATATCGTCAATGCCGTAACGCAGCATCGGGATGCGCTCTATACCCATACCAAAAGCAAAACCGGAATGCTCACTGGGGTCTATGCCCACTC
Organism: Dehalococcoidales bacterium; assembly: GCA_963674855.2. Lineage (GTDB taxonomy): Bacteria > Chloroflexota > Dehalococcoidia > Dehalococcoidales. The sequence goes on along the minus strand of CAXXST010000001.1, from coordinate 224,175 downwards.
TCTCCAGCACCCTGGGATGCACCATTCCGGCGCCCAGTATCTCTATCCAGCCGCTGTTGCTGCACAGGCGGCATCCGCTGCCTTTGCAGACGGCGCATTCTATCGCCATTTCTACTCCCGGCTCTACAAACGGGAAGTAATCACAGCGGAAACGCGCCTTTCTGTCCCGCCCGAAGAAACGGCGGGCAAATTCATATAGCGTCCCCTTGAGGTCTGCCATTGTTATATCCGTATCTATGGCAAAGCCCTCTATCTGGTGGAACATCGGGATATGGGTAGCATCTATGGCTTCATAGCGATAGACCTTGCCCGGCACCACCACCCGCATTGGCGGTTTCTGGTTTTCCATCACGCGTATCTGCATCGGCGAAGTGTGCGTGCGCATCAGCATCGGCCTTTCGCCTTTTTTGTTCTGATAATCCACCCACAGTGTTGCCATCGTGTCCCGCGCCGGGTGTTCAGCCGGAATGTTAAGGGCTTCAAAGTTGTAGTAGTCCCACTCTACCTCCGGTCCCTCCAGCACCTGAAAGCCCATAGAGGCGAAAATACCGCAAAGCTCACTTACTACCTGCGTAACGGGGTGAAGACGCCCCATTGGCGGACGGCGACCGGGGAGGGTAATATCAAGACACTCCTGCTGTTTTGATTGAAGGCTCTGCCTGCCGATTATCGCTTCTTTTTGCGCCAGCTTTTCTTCCAGTTCCAGCTTGAGCTTGTTGCTTGCGGCGCCGACGGCTTTTCTTTCTTCAATCGGCAATGCTGATAAACCGCGCAGCACCTCATTCAAACGGCTCTTTTTACCCATATAGCAAATGCGCCAGGCTTCCAGCTCTTTAACGCCGCCTATGGCAGACAATTCCGCCAGCGCCTTTTCTTTAATTTCCTGAAGTTGTTGCAGCATACCTGTTTTTCTTACTTTTTTCTCTGGAATCAAATGCCTTTCGTTTATGGATTATAGGCTATCACCGCTGAAGGGGTCAAATAAAAGAGCGGGGCTACAAGCCCCGCTCTTCTGCGTTACGTCTTTATTCTGCTGTTTATACTTCTTTGTTCAGAATCTTCTTTTTGAGGGTTTCCCACTCACTCTTTTTCAGAGTGCAGAGGTTGCCTTCTTCGCCAATTTCAACGATATCCTCGTCAATTTTGACTACCGGGCAGCATGATTTCTCGCCACACAGGGTTACGATTTTCATTGGATTTACCTCCTATAGAATTTACCTGTAAATTAATTATACATTGTATATCTGATAATGCAAGTTTTACTTTAGCTATTATCGTGCAGATAATCTATCGCCCACTGGATTTCTTCCTGCCACCCCAGCTCCAGTTCTATATCCGGCGTAATACCCTGCCCTTCTATCATCTTGCCGTCCGGCGTTATCCAGCGAGCATACGTTATGTAAATGCCAGAGCCGTCCGCCAGTTGAATCAGGTAGTTGACGCTGCCCTTGCCGAAGGTTGTATCACCGGCGATAACCGCCCGCCCGTGATCCTGAAAAGCGCCGGAGAGCACCTCGCTGCCGCTGGCGCTGTATTCGTTAACCAGCACCACTATCGGCAAATCTGTGGTAAGCTCCTGTTTATTGGTTTCTACTATCTCTGTGTTGCCCTCATTGTCCTTGATGATGAATATGAGAGTGCCCTCCTCCAGAAAACGGCTGACGACATCTGTTACTACATCTACCGGACCGCCCGGATTGTTGCGCAGGTCTATTATAATCCCGATAGCTTGTTCCGTTTTTATGCTTTCCAGTACCGACGCCAGTTCTTCGTTGGTTTTTTCAGCAAAATCAAGGTCTATATAGGCGATGTCTCCCATCATCTCAAAGTGGACGCTGGGGACGTTAATCTCATCACGGACTATCTCTATTTCAACCGGCTCTGTTTCCCCCGCATGAAGAACCCGAAAGACCACCGAAGTTCCTTTATCTCCGCGAACCATGGCTATTACTTCGTAGAGGTCCATCTCCGTAACATCAACGCCGTCCACCTCCAGAACGACATCGCCAGGCAGGATACCAGCAGCCTCGGCTGGTGAGCCGGGCATCGGCGCGATGATTATAATCTGATCTTCCCTTTCGGCAACCTCTGCCCCGATGCCTTCGTATTTGCCCTCCAGCTCCTGAAAGCTGGTCTGGTATTCTTCCGCATCCATATAGACGGAGTACGGGTCATCCAGAAACTGCATCATGCCCTCAATGGCAGCCTCTTTCAGTTGGTCTTCGTCTATACTGTTGTTCTCTACGTAATTACTGGTTATTATATTCCACGCTTGCTCCAGGCTGGCAAAGGCTTCCCCGGAAGGGCTGGACGTAAGACCTGCCCCATAGCCGAATATGAATGAAAATATTACGATAGCTATTGCTACCAGGCTTACCAGCAGCATTCTTCCGTTTGACATAGGTTTACCCCCCAAAGGTTATATATTAGAGTTTAGCAACTACAGGCTGATAATTAAAGCCTTGCATCCCGAAGAATGATATGGAAATAATAACGCAGAAACGGTTTAGGACTATTGACGGCTGGGAAGCCCTGGCGAAGGCATCTGTGCGACGACGTAATCCACCATTTGCAGTGTCTCTTCAATATCGTCCAGCGCAAAGGACAGCCCCAACCGGTTTAAATCTCCGTAGCCCATACCGTTGAAGAGGCGGCACCCGGCGACACGGCACATTTCATCATATAGTTCAGGCCACTGGCTGCCGCCGCGGCTAATGCAGAAGTGGATAAAATCACAGACTAAAGGTTTGGGGATTTGCATCAGTGAAATGATAATCTGCACCCGCCCCGAGTGGCAAACTGGCTGACAGCGGTTGCCGCTTTGTTGCCGCCCCCGTCTTATCCCTTTATTCTCTCTGTTACGGCTTTTTTCTGCCGTTTTCTCAATCCCCAACTTGGGCTTGAAAATATCCTTAAATTTTAACACATTAAGTAAAGCTGTGATGTAATACGGCTGCGCGTATAGTAAAAAAGAGAGGTTTAAAAGCCACCGGGAAAAGAACCTGTAAAAGGGGATCAAGCAGACCTGTAAGCCGAGTTCTGTACTGCGGCAAACCGCAGCGGTGACCATCTATCTAGCCCTGCCGTTGCCGACAGGGTCATGCGGCTAACCCGGGGACGGGCCGGGCGTCCCTTAAGTCCCTCTATTCAGCCTTGCTCCGGATGGGGTTTACCCAGCCAACCGGTCTCCCGGCCGCTGGTGAGCTCTTACCTCGCCATTTCACCCTTACCGGCGAAACCGCCGGCGGTATGTTTCTGTGGCACTTTCCGTAGGGTTTCCCCTCCTGGGCGTTACCCAGCATCCTGCCCGGGGGAGCTCGGACTTTCCTCCCCTTGCGGGGCGGCCACCCGGTCTGCTTGACCCGTTTATACTCTATTATAGTGAATGTTATAAGTCAATCTGCTTTATCTGTCCAAGGCGGCGTTTGCCAGTTTATCGGCTTCCTTGTTCCGTTCACGCGGGACGTGCTTTATCTTAAAGCTGGCGAAGCGGCTCTTTAGCTGCATAACATTCTCATAAAGCGGGCGCAGGGTATCTTTCTTCACCCTGTACTGCCCCTTAATCTGCTTGACGATAAGCTCTGAATCCATATTCAATTCTACGCTTTCCGCCCCCAGCGAAGCGGCTTTCTCCAAGGCAGCGATTAATGCCTGATATTCTGCCTGGTTGTTGGTGGTCTTGCCGATGCTCTTTGAAATGGTTGCCGCCAAAGCGCCTTTTTCATCCCTGAGAATAGCCCCGATAGCCGCCCTGCCGGGGTTGCCGCGTGAGGCGCCATCGGTGTGTATAACAAGTTTTTTCATGTAATTCTAGTCTATGAACAGTATGCGTCCGCAGCTGCTGCACATAACCAGCCGGCTGCCCTTTGCCCGTTGCAGCTCTGCGGTTGAAAGCGATATACGGCAGCCGCTGCAGGTCCCCTGCTTCACCAGAGCCACCGCCGTTCCCTTCTGCTTGCGCAGGCGGTTATAACAATCCAGCGTTTCGCCGTCAATGGCTGCCGCCTGTTGTTGCCCTTGCTGCCGCAGCCCGGTAAGCGAATCTTTAAGCTGCTCTATATCTGCCGCCAGTTGTTTCTGTTCTTCCTTCCATTTAGTCTCTGCCGCAGCCAGATGGCTGTCAGCCCCGGCAAGTGCCGCACTTGCCGCCTCCACCTGCTCCATAAGTTCAAGGTCTTTTTCTTCCAGCCTGTCACTCTTTTTCTTCAAACCCTCGGCTTCATGCTGCAACCCGGAAAGCTCCTTGGGATTAACAATTCGCCCGCCATAGAGGTTCTGCTGCACCTTTGAAAGCTTTCCGGCAACATCATCCACGTCCCATTCAACCGCCTGCTGCTGCTTCTTAAGCTCCTCCAGCTTCTGCTTTGCCTTTAGCTGTCTTTCCCTTGCCTCCAGCAATTCGCGGCTTTCGCCCAGCATGGCTTCCTTCTGAAGCAGGGTCTTTTCAGCCGCCTCTGTTTCAAGCTCTACAGACTGAAGATTGTATAGCTGCCTTGCCATTGCCATTACAACACATATTTTATAGACAACAGGACGGAATAGCAAAAAATGACAAAACCCCGTAGCTTATATAGAACATTTGTGCTATTATCAGGCTGGATTAAAGCCGGGAGACATTGCATATGAAAACTGAAAAAGAAAACGGAAAAAGGGGCGCCAGGCCGGGTAACCAGAACGCCAGAAAGCACGGCTTCTACTCCAAAGTGCTGGACGCCGAAGAACAGATAGATTTTGAGCAAGCCACGCGAGTTGAGGGGCTTGATGATGAAATCGCCATGCTTAGGGTACGCATAAAGTCTGTCCTTAAACATGACCCTGATAACATGAAACTTATCTCCCAGGCGACCAATGCGCTGGCAAAGCTGGTCAGCACCCGCTACAACATAAGCAAACAGGACAAGAAGGGGCTCAAGGAGGCAATAAATACTGTTCTTAAGGACGTCGCCCTGCCGCTGGGCATTAGTTTCATCGGAAGCGCTATTGATTAACCGGCTGCGCCCCTATCAGAAAGAGGTGGCGCTGGCGATACTGGACAGTGTTTTTAACAAAAAGGGGCTTACTTTCTCTGTGGAGATTGCCCGCCAGGGAGGCAAGAACGAGCTTTCCGCCCAGCTTGAGCTGCTGCTTTTAACCCTGTTTATAGCCAAACCGCAGAACCTTATAAAGTGCGCGCCTACCTTCAAGCCGCAAACCATAATCTCTATGATGCGCCTGAAAGACAGGCTGAACGACGCCGGTTTCGACGGCATCTGGGATTCCGAACTGGGCTATATAATCCGTTTGGGTAATGCCCGCGCCGTTTTTCTTTCCGCAGACGAACACGCCAATGTCGTCGGCAATACCGCCCATATACTTTTAGAGATAGACGAATCGCAGGACGTTTCCAAGGAGAAATACAGCAAGGACTTCAAGCCGATGGGCGCCACCACCAATGTAACCACCGTCCACTACGGCACCACCTGGGACGGCTCTACCCTGATGGAAGAGGTAAAGCAGAGTAACCTGGAGCTTGAGCGCATTGACGGCATCAGACGACATTTCAGGTATGACTGGCAGGCAATTGCCGAATGTAACCCGGACTACCTGGCTTATGTTGAAGCCGAAAAACAGCGGTTGGGGGAAAACCACCCCCTTTTCCTCACCCAGTACCGCCTGCTGCCAATTCACGGCGGCGGCGGTTTCCTCAGCCGCCAGCAACGGGCACAAATTGCCGGCAGCCATCCGAGGAAAAGCAAACCCGAAAGCGGCAAGTTCTACATTGCCGGTATTGACCTTGCCGGCGAAGCCGAGGAAGAAGAGGGCGCGCTGATGCAGAACCGCAAGACACAACGGGACGCCACAGTGGTAACCATCGGCGAGTTGGATTTTTCGGTGGTTGATGATATCCAAAAGCAGCCGCGTATAAACATCGTGGAACACTACTGCTGGACAGGCAAAAAGCATGCCATGCTCTACCCGCAACTGGTAGATATTTTAAGCAATGTCTGGCGCTGCCGCCGGGCGGTTGTGGACGCCACCGGTGTGGGGCAGCCGGTAAGCTCTTTTCTTAAGAAAGCGCTGGGGGCAAGGGTTTCGCCGTTTGTTTTCAGCGCCCAGTCCAAATCCCGGCTGGGCTTTAACCTGCTTGCGGCTGTTAACGCTGGACGGCTGAAGATGTATGCAGGTGATGGCTCGGCGGAATACAAACAGTTCTGGTTTGAGATAGAGAAGGCAAAAAGCCAGTTTCGCCCCAGCCAGACAATCAACTTCTTTGTTGACCCCGGGGAGGGACACGATGACTTTCTGATGAGCCTGGCGCTGCTGGTGGAAGCCGCCCGCCAGTATTCTCCCCGAAGCGCCAAAGGCAGCCAAAGGTTATAGTTATGCTATTGCCGCATATAAAAATCCCCCCTCCCGTTATAAGGAGGGGGGATTTGTTTTATTGATTCAAGTTAGTCCTAGTATGAACTGTAGGCAATTCTTCTGCCAAGCATTATGGCGAAGATGAAGAGGAAGATTGCCCCCAATCCCACCAGCAGCCAGGTCAGCCAGGTGGGCCAGCCGCCACCGCCACCGATGGTGAAACTGTCCGTATCAGATAGCACGCTGGCATTGCCAGCGGCATCTACCGCCTGCACGTTCCAGTAGTAGTATTCACCCTTTTCCAACGGTAGCAGCATCTCTATCTCAACTTCGGTGAGGGTATATTTTGTGTTCGTCAATGTTTTTCCGATGACCACTGTCTTAACATCGTTGACGTCCTCTGTATATACCTGCAGCTTGTAACTTATCGGTAAACTGACATCGCCGGTGACCTCATACCAGTCAAAGCTTATAGAGGCTTCTGCCTTGGTGCCAGCATATACCGCCGCTAATCCGGGAGCCAGCGGCGCTGTTGATTCCATAAAGAAAGCGTATTCTTTTACAGTAACATCATCAACTGTAACCACTATAGTATGTGGATTATCTTCAGCAGCGCTTGGCGGGATAGCAAAGTCAATTGTGAAAGAACCGTTTGCGCCGACCTTGCCTGTTTTCAGCACTACCGGGTCGCTTGTATAGACAACCTCTACATCAGCATTGGCTTTATAGCCTTCACCGCTGACGCTGAACTCCACGCCGACATAGCCGGGGTGCTGGCTGTCTGTAATCTTGTCTATGGCAATCTTCGGCTCTACCGTAAAGCTGATGGTCTTGCTGATGGTGCCATCGCTGACGGTTATAACAGCTACGCCTCCGGGGCTGGCGGGAACATAAAACTGGAGGTTGCTGAAGGTGCCGTTATTATCAGTGGTAACCGGCGTCAGCAGGGCAACCTGGGTAGTGTTGAACTTGACGCTTATCGTCTTGTTGGCGCCAAAGCCATAACCAGCCATGCCGACACCGGCATCAACAGTTCCGTTAAGGGGAGACATGGTGATACCCGCTCCAACCGTAAAGTTAACGGTAAGGCTGTTAGTGCCATCTGAAATTGTCAGGACACCGCTGCCGCCCGTAAGCGCCGGAACAAGGAAGCTGCCGGAGAAACTGCCGTCTGTCCCTGTTTTTATCAGCGCAGATGGCGAAACGGCAACAGCACCGTAATGGATTGATATATCCTTATTGGCGACAAAACCGGTGCCGCTTATGTCTATTTCATCATTCATAACGCCGCTTAAAGGCGTTACGGTAATTTCCGGCTCTACGGTAACGCTAGCCGTATCTGAATAATCTTCCGTGTCCTCTGCCTTTACAACATGGCTTCCGGCGGCGCTGGCGGGGATATTAAAGCTATATGTGAAGTTGCCGCTGCCATCGGTAGAAGCAGTGCCGACGCTGACGCCGTCAAAGTAAATGGTTACCGAATCATCAGAGGCAAACTCAGTGCCGGTTACAGTTACCGAATCACCAACATTGCCGCTAAGCGGGGTTACGTTTATGTCCGTGTTCAAAGGAGGAGTGGTTATCGTAAATGTTGCATCATCCCAGATATCGTCATCATCCTCATCCTCTGCCACCACGGTATAGGTGCCTACATCCAGATCTTCGGGTATGGTAAAAAAGGTATCAAAACTTCCGTTGCTATCCGCCCTTTTGGTTTTGACTTCGTCGCCGTTGAAGTAGATGAGAACATAATTGTTCTTGTCAAAACCAGTGCCGGTTATAGTGACGTTTATGCCCCCTTCACCACTGACGGGGTCCAGCATTATTTCCGGTATCACAGTGAAGGTTTCTTCAAGCTCTGCCAGCGAATCTTCGCCGGTGATGGTTATATCATGTTCGCCGTATTCACTCGGCGGGATATCAAATGAAAGGGTGAACTCTCCGTCATCATCAGCAAAGGCGTCATACACATCATCGGTGATGTCTTCACCATCGTATTCTACGATGATATTTTCATCCGGAGCCATTCCTTCACCGCTGATTTCAACCTCAGTCCCGACAGTGCCGTCATCCGGACTATAGTCTGTAATCTCAGCGACACCGACTACGTTAAAGGTGGCTATATCAAGAATCGGCTTTGAACCGGCGCCGGTCATATATATATAGTAGATGCCGCCATGGACGGGTTCGTCATCTTCGCCGTCCGTAAGTTCATCCGGCACGAATAGATTGGTGGTGGGGTATATGATGCCATTGAGTGTATTGGCTGTCACGCTGGTCAGGTATTCATAGTTTTCAACGTCTTCGTCAATATCTTCACCTATATCAGCAGACTCGCTGGAGAAATAGAGGTCATATTCAACGCCAAGCGCGCCTGTGCCGTTGATGCTAAAGGCATCGCCTATTTCCCCTTCATCGGGCTCAACATTAATGGTTGCCGCCAGCGCCATCACAGACTGCGCCGGTATCATAACCAGCATCAGCGCCAATGATAGCCCTATCGTCAATGTTCTGAATAGAGTTTTCTTTTTCATTTTTTACCTCCCCTTGTATTTTTGTTACATGTGATAAATAAAGATTTCTTAAATAAGCCTCTTTTTTGCGCCGCGCCTGTTAATATAGGTGCCGGCGAAGTTGTTCAGTGTTTCCCTGGCTATCAGCCAGGTGTTATGCACCTTTACCGCCGGCAGGTCTTTCTGCCGGCACAGCCGTTTCACCGTCTCGGGGTGGATCCCAAGGCGCCGCCCGGCTTCTATTACAGTAAAATAATCCTCTAAAGGAGCCATAACTAATTATTACTTTGTCAAAACAATATTAGCACCCACACCTCCCCATTGTCAAATAGAAAAGCTGCTACCAGTAAAAACGAAAACAAAGGCAAAAGGTTAGCCGTAAAAAGCGCGGATATTCCAATAATGTGACAAAAAGATATTGACCATATTAGAACATTTGTGCTATTCTCTTGAAACTCAGTGATTTTTGGATTAGGTGTTATGGAACTTGAGCAGACGTTAGAAACTGAGGCTGACTTACCGCCTGAATACTGCCACTACAAGGATGAAGGTTGTGAACTGGCAAAATCCTGCCTCAACTGCCCCTTCCCCGGCTGCATCTATGATGAACCCGGCGGTAAGCAGCGCCTGCTTAAACAGCAGCGAAACCGGAAAATAGTGGGGCTTTTTAAAAGTGAGGACAAGACAGTAAAAGAGCTGGCGGTTATATTCGGCATCAGCCAGCGCACTGTCCAGAGGGCTCTGAAGAACTGCCATACGCCGCAGGGCGATAAGATATTTTAGAGAGGGTTGATAATGAACAATGAATTTGCACCGGAGAAACTGAACCACCGCGATATTGATAGAATCAGGAATTATAAAGGCTTTCTTGATTTCTATCATGGCAGGCACTGGCAGAGTAACGCCAGCCGCAGCGAAAAACAGCTTACTTTTAACTATGCCAAGGTGGTTATAGACAAGGTTGTCTCCTATCTTATGTCCGGGCTTCACTTCAATATAGAGCCGCTGGTTGATTCCGAAGAAGCAAGGCGACAGGCAAAAGCCGCCGAAGCCGCCCTGCAGCAGGTTTATAACGAAAACAACCTGGAGCAGCTTGATTTTGACACCGAAACCGATTGCTCTATATTAGGTGACGGCTGCTTCAAGGTTATCTGGGATAACGAAAACAAACAAGTCCGCGTTACTGCGCCGGACGTCCAGGGCATATATGCCTGGTGGCTGGGGGACGATACCTCCAGGCTGTGGCGGGTGGCATCCAGATACAGCCTGACGGCAGAAGAAGCCGTAATTATATACGGCATAAAACCCAAAGGCAAGACCGCCAGCATCGTGGAGTTATGGACACAACAGCACTTTGAATTGTGGCTGGACAACACGCTTATAGAAAAGAAACCCAATCCCTATGGCTTTATTCCTTTTGTAATTTACCCCAACCTGAGGGAGCCGAAGCAGTTCTGGGGCGTTTCAGACCTGCCGCAGCTTATAGAGCCGCAGCGGGAGCTTAACCGCGCCATGAGCCAGCTTTCACGCATACTGGAGCTTTCCGGCAACCCCATCGCTGTTCTGGAAAATGTTGAGGAGTCTGAAGATATCGCCGTTAAACCGGGGGCGGTGTGGAATATCCCCGATGAAGCCAAAGCCTATCTGCTGGATTTGCTTCAGGGGGGCGGCGTTAATCTCCATATCAATTATATAGACCTGCTTTACCGCACATTGCATGACATCGGCGAATCACCGCGCGCCGCCTTCGGAGGCACCTCCAGGGATATGTCCGGCGTTGCCCTTGAGATTGAAATGCAGCCGCTGCTGCAAAAGGTATGGCGCAAACGCCTCATCCGCACCTCCGCCTATAAGCGCCGCAGCCGCCTTATATTGAAGCTGCTTGAGAAATACACCGGACAGGATTTTGGTGATTACCAGTTGAACGTAATCTGGAGCCCGGTGCTGCCGCGTGATTTAGCCCGCATGGCAAACAACGAACAAACGCTGGTGCAAAACGGCATCCATTCCCGGAAACGGGCGATGTCTGAAATCGGCGTCAAGGACCCGGATATGGAATTCGCCGATTGGCTGGAGGAAAGACAAGCCATCCTCAAGATGAACAAAGAGCTTAATACCAGACCTTCACGGGGTGAGACGAGAGAGAGGGTTAATCAGCCCCAGGCAGAAGGCATTAAGGAATAATCCAAGGAGGTTAGTTACTTTGGCAAACACAGAAAATAAAGAGAAAGAACCCGGAGAGGATAAGCTGGAACGGCTCAAGGTTAAGGTCAGCCAGCTTGAAAGCCTGGTAGCTGACAGGGAAGCGGATATTACCCAAAGAGACGGGCGCATCCGCGGGCTGGAGCAGGATATCACCGAAAGGGATAACCGGATTGCCAGCCTTGAACAGTCTCTTACTGAATCTGAAGAGAGGCAGAAACAGCTTGAAGAAAATCTGTCACTGGCGGTAACAAGCTACCGCCAGACGGTTATAAGCGCCAACCCGGATATACCGGAAGAGCTTATAAAAGGCGAAAGCCTTGAAGCTGTTGAGCAGTCCCTTGCCAGCGCCAGAAAACTGGTGGACAAAGTAAAGCAGGGGCTGGAAGCAGAAGCAATGCAAAACCGCTTTCCCGGCGGCGCACCGGCAAGAACAGCGCCGGACCTTTCGGCTTTATCAGCCAAGGAAAAGATTCAGTATGCCATCGGCGGCGCTTCGTCTTAAAAAATACGAAAAACCGCAACAAATAACTAATTATTAAGGAGTAAGAAAAATGGCTTTAACTTTAGCCGAAGCATCCAAACTATCCAACGACATGCTGCTGCAGGGGGTAGTGGAAACCGTCGTCAAGGACTCCCCTGTTTTACAGCAGTTGCCCTTTATTGAAATCGTTGGCAACGGGCTGACCTATAACCAGGAAAACGCCCTGCCCAGCATAGATTTTTATGATGTCGGCGATACGTGGGATGAATCCACGCCCACCTTTGAGCAGAAAACCGCCAACCTGAAAATCGTCGGCGGAGACGCAGACGTTGATAACTTCCTCAAGGCAACCCGCAGCAACGTGCAGGACCTTGAAGCGGCTATCATAGAACTCAAGGCAAAGGCTCTCAAGCAAAAGTTTGACGAGATTTTCATCTACGGAGATTCCGCCACCAGCCCCAAGCAGTTTGACGGCTTAAGGCTGCTTATTGACACCACCAGCGCCGGAGACCAGGTTATCGCAACAGGCGCTTCCGGCGCCAGCCTGACGCTGGACAAGCTGGATGAGCTTATAGACGCCGTCAAGGGCGGCAAACCGGATATGCTGCTGATGAGCCGCCGCTCACGGCGCAAGATAAATGCGCTGGTGCGGGCAGCAGGCGGCATGATGGATGCCGACCGCGACAACTGGGGCAATTTTGTGCAGCTTTGGGACGGCATACCCATCGGCGTTAATGACTGGATACTGGACACCCACATGGTTGAAAGCAGCGTTGAAACGGATGTTACCGGCGGAGATTGCTCTGCCATTTACGCCGTCCAGTTCGGCGAGGGGGCATTATGCGGATTAAGCAGCCCCGGCTTTTTACAGGTAGAGCCGATTGGCCCGCTGGAAAACAAGGACGCATCACGCACCCGCGTCAAGTGGTACTGCTCTCTGGCGCTGTTTAGCTCGGTAAAAGCGGCAGCCCTTATCGGCGTGCAGGACTAAACTAAATCTAAATCTATTGGGGAGGGGCTAAAATCCCCTCCCCACTAAAAGGAGAAACAATATGACTATGGCAGTAATAGCACATACCGAATACCCCTTCGCCAAAGGCAGCCTGACCGCAGACGGCATTCAGTGGTCTGCTGAAGTGGATACCCCCACCCCAGATACAGACGTGGAAGTGGAAAGCGTCATCATCAAGCCGCCCTCACTGGGAGAGATACTGGAAATTGAGTTCGGGCTGACCGCCGCCCTGCGGGCGGTTGCATCCGCCACCGCAGACATAACCTACAAATGGCAGGCAAGAAACAAGGGCGGCAGTTGGGTGGAACTGCACAGTGCCGTTACCAAGACGGACATCGGCACCACATACGTTGAAGAAAGCCGCAGCGGGCGCTTTAAGGCGATAGCCAATTTCGATTCGCTGCCCTTTGAGGTAAGGCTGGTAATCCGGTGCGACGAAGCCGGTGAAGGCAGGGCAAAAATCAAGAACTCTAGCTATGTGCGGGTTAAATACGCCGCCTCATAAGGAGAAATATGCAGACATTATTTAAATCAGAAAGTCTTATATTTGACCCGCCGCCGTCAGACTGTGTCCTGTATCTGACGGGGCTGCCCGGCGGCAACGGTAAAATCCATGACCGCAGCCCCTGGGGAAACCACGGCGGCATAACCGGCGCCATCTGGAAAAAGCTCAGCAACGGGTTATGGCACCTTGGTTTTGACGGCTCTGACGATTATGTCTCCGTCCCCGATGCATTCAGCCTGGATTTCGGAAATAAAAGCTTTACAGTACGGCTGTGGTTTTATCTTAAAGGCGCATGCGGTGATCTCATCGGCAAGTACCAGAGCTACCAGACAGGCAACTGGGGATTCAGCATAAAGGATGCGGCTGCCATAAGGTTTTACAATGACAGCGGCTCACCGGAAATGGCGGCGGATAACCTGGCTGACGGCTGGCAATGCCTGACTTTTATCGTCAACAGGGAGGACAACAGGGTCTATCTTTACCAGCAGAGCTGCCTGAAAGACTCTGTCTCTTTCACCCCGCAGACATTCAGCAACAGCGTAAACCTGACCATTGGTAAATATTCCAGCGCACAATGGGGAAGTCTTTTCTGCGATATCGCGCTGTGCAGCATCCACAAAAGAGCCTTAAGCGGGCTGGAAATACAGAACGCCTTTGACCGAGAAAAAAACTTATTTGGAGTGTGGAACAAATGAAATACAGAGTAAGACTGGACCTCAGTTTTGAAGACCAGGCGGACGCCCAGGCGCTTATGGACTTTGCCAGAGATGTAAGCAGCCAGGCTGTCAGCATCAACGAAGCCAATCATAACGCCGAGATATCCTTCTGCGAGATGGAGATATGCCGCCACGAAGAGGGGTTGCCCTGCACCCGGCTGGACCGGCTTGAAGTCAGAAAACCGGAGGCTGAACTGCAATGACATTAAGTGAAATGCGAACCATTTTGCGGCGAGACCTGCACGACGAGGACTCACAGAACTATCGCTGGAGTGACGACGAGCTGGACCGGCACATTTCCCGCGCCGTCAAAGAGCTTTCCGAAGCCGTACCATCGGAGCAGAAGGCAATTCAAGCCACCAGCGCCGGCTCCATGGATATTGACGTATCCGCCATCGCCGACCGCGTTATGCTTCAGGCGGTGGAATACCCGGCGGGGCGTTTTCCCAAAATATACCAGCGCTTCTCGCTGTGGGGAGACACCCTGACCCTGCTGGGAGAAGACGTGCCAGACGGCTCCAACGCTTATATATACTATGGCAAGCTGCACATATTAAACGCTGTTGGCTCTACGGTTCCGGCTGTCTATGAGGACATGGTAAGCACCGGCGCCGCCGGCTATGCCGCCGTGGAATGGGCTGCCTTCTCTATTAACCGCGTCAATACCAGCGGAGAGGCAACGCCCAAGCAGTTCCTGGACTGGGGACAGGAGAGGCTCAATTACTTCAAGCAGGAACTGAAAAGGCTGGGGCGGCGCAACCGCGCCCGCATCAACCAGCTATACAAACCATCTTACGCGGCGGCATCAAAAACAACAGATTACGGACCCTGGAACAAGAGGTAATAATGGCTATAAGCATCAGCAAAATATACAGGGCATTGTGGTCGGCAATCGGCGGCCGCCCCTGGACCTATATCCTGCGCGATATATGGCACAAGTACGAAGGGTTGTGCATAATTGCGCTGGTCAGTCTGGGGGCGGTTGCCGGACGCTGGCTGTGGCCGCTTATCTTCTGGCTACTGCTGACTTTTACGTTAGGATACATCACCGGACACCTGTTCTGGGGCAAGGAGTATATACCTAATCAAAGCGGAGAGGATAAGAAAGAACAATGAGAAGCCTGACCGAAAGCCTGATTACCGCCCAGAAAGAGGCAACGCATACGCCTTATGTAAAACTGGAGGCTGTTAATAAAATCTGCGGTGTTACCCGCCTGGACTGGGAAAGGCTGTATGAAGGTTCGGAAGATGACTACTTCCATGCGCTTACCATCCCCGGTGACGGCTCACTTATAAGAGCCTGCATAACGCCGCCCGCGGATTCAAGGAAGCTGTATGCGCAACGGGTGGCAAATCCGGCGCCCGGCTCCAACTTCAGCCAGTGGCTCTATTCCGGCGAATACAACGCCGTTATAGTGGCTGCCGCTTCGCTGGGCGCCGAGGTTTCCATCTTCTGGATTAACGCCAGCCGCCAGATACAGCGCTTTATAAGCTATGACCACGGCGCAAGCTGGGCAGGCAAGGAGCTTATTGATTACACGCCGACGACGTCTATCAACGGCATCTCGGCGGCTTACAAGGCAAACGGCGATATCGCCCTCTTCTTCGCTGACCAGGCGACCCTTTATGTTAAGAAATTCGCAAGCGGGCAGTGGCAGCCGAAATCCGCCTGGAACAAGACCACCGGCAACCTCTCCGGCATGGCGGCTGCTTACGATGGCGATTGGAATCTCTTTGTTACCGGGCAGGATACCGATGGCAGCTTTAAGCTATGGAGCCTGATATACGGCGACGGCGGTGATGCCCCCACCGGCAATTGGGGAGAACTTAAATGTTTTGCCCAGGCGCCATCCGGCGGCGGTTTTGAATATCACCGCGCTTTTTTGGATAAGCCGGATGTCTTTCGGGGTTTCTACATAGAAAAATACACCGGCAGCCAGGCGTATTCACGCCCCTTCCACGCGCATACCGCAGCCGATAGCAGCTTTACAGACAACCTGTGGCGTGAGCCGGTGCCTTTTGAGCTATCCTCGGAATACGGGCTGGCTATCGCCCACTATGGAGATTATTGCTGGTTGTCTTCCCCCAACGGCGTCTGGCGGGCTTCGCTGGCGGAACAGTCCATAGACCTGTCTGCCAACGTTATATCCCTTAAACAGGAAAACAAGGGCACTGGCGGCAACCTGACCGCAGAGCTGGATAATACGAATGGCTTTTTTTCATCCCTGCCTTCGCCGCTGGATATCGGATGCCAGCTTGATGTCAGCCCCGGTTATGTTACTTCACAGGGCAACGAGGTAAGCCCGGGGCAGTCCTTCTGGCTGGAAGGCTGCGAATACGTAAGCTCCGGCGGCAAAGGCAGCCTTGTTTTGCATGCTATCGGCGGCTGGGAAATGCTTGCAAAGTGGGTATCCATGCACCAGTTTCGCTGGAACAACAACAGCAATGAAATGAACATTAAAGAAATGCTGGCTTTCGTGCTGGCAAGAGCCGGATTGAAACTGGAGGTTATCTCCCAATCAATGGATATCAATATTTATTTCCCGGATTTCACCATCAACCCGGGGTCAAAGGGCGATAACGAGGTAAGCCGCCTGCTTTCCTTCGTACCGGACGTTATTTTTATAGAAGGCAATAAAGCCTGGTTAATTCACCCGCAGACAGATGATGAATCGGTCTATAGTTACAGTTGCCCGCAGGGGACGGGCGGCAGCCATACAATACTGGAGGGGCGCTACGGGCTGGCTGCGCCGTATTTCAACCATATTCAGGTGGAAGGCTATGACGAAGCAAGCCAAACCGCCATCATCACCGACAGCTTCAACTGGAACGAAATAAGCAAACTTTACGACCGTTTTAAAAAGCTGGAAGACGGCAACATCGGCTCGGTAAGCCAGGCTGAAGCACGCGGCGAGGCTTACCTCAGAAAAGCCGAAATGGAAGCCACAAATGGATATGTTATTATCCCTGTCAACTGCGGGCAGCAGGTCTATGATGTTATCACTATAAGTGACAGCCGCGCCGGTCTTGACGCAGAGAAAAAGCGGCTGCTGGGCATCAACCTGTTCTACAATCCGAAACGCAGCGAATACCGCCAGCGCCTGCTGCTGACGGCGGTATAAAGAAAGAGAGATTAGATTATGAAGATTAAGAAAGGCATTTTAAGGAGCTTTAACTCCATTGATTACAAGGCTACTGTCCAGCTTGCCGGCAGCTTCAAGGTTTACCTTGAAGATATCGCCGTTGCCCGCAACCTGCCGGCGGCGGAAATGATAAACGGCAGAAAAACCGCCCTTATCTTTTTTGACGAACACAACCCCAAGGAAGCGGTAGTAATTGCTGTTTATGGTTAATGATTAGTACTATTGGAAACCAAGTCAATTTGAAGGGTATTGACATAAGTAGTATACTATCTATGGTAGCTATAGCGATTATAACAACTGAAAAACAGATATTTTTATGAAGCTCAAGGAAGTGGTCTGGCGTTATTAATTAGCTGGGTCGCTTTGTTTTTTAGGGTAAGAAAAGGAGGATGGCAATGGCACGACCAATTGAGCCAACGCCCGTGTTAAAAGGTAGAGAAGCCACTAAATTCATAACTATGGTTCATAGGGATGCGCAAAAGCCAGCCGGTTTAATACCTACTCCTAAATTAAAAAAGGCGCAGAAGTTAATTCAGAAACTTAGCGAGAATGGGTAGAAACTCATTACAAGATGGGGGTTGGGTACTCACAAAGGTAGACGATTTAGCAGCGTGCAGTGAGTTTGATTGTGGGGATGATGACCTTAACGAATACTTTCATAAAGATGTTTTGAATCACAGAAGAGAGCTTCTTACTCAGACTTATTGTTTGTACGAGTCAACTTCTCCTAAATTAATCCTTGCTCTGTTGGATTTTTGTAATGACAACCTAAAGCTAGAGGATTACAAAGGCAAGATTGATATTGAGCCAAGCAAGAAGTACCCATATCTCCCTGCAGTAAAAATAGCTCGGTTTGGCGTTTCTAAAATATTTCAAAGGATGCATATTGGTACGTATGCATTGAATTTGGTAAAAAGTTTCTTTATCAACGACAATAGGACGGGATGTCGTTTCATCACCGTCGACGCTTATAACAAACCAGAAGTTATTAAGTTTTATGCAAGTAATGATTTTACGCTAATTACTGAAAGAGATAGAAAAAGAAGACATAGGGCTATGTTTTTTGATTTAATACGCCTAAACAATATCAAGAATTAATACTATATACATTCAGTAACCCAGATATAACTTTCAGTCCGCACACTAACCCTCCTTTTCTTGACAGCTAGCCCTCATCTACTCTACACTTATCAGGTTAATCGTTGTAAGGATGTATCTCAGCTTTAAGTTTGAATGCAGCCTGTACTAAGGAGGATGATGCTACTTGGCCACAACCGTAAAGGCCAACGACGGAGAAAGTTTCGATAGCCTGCTGAAAAGGTTCAACCGCAAGGTTCAGCAGGATGGCGTGCTATCCGAAGCCCGCCGCAGGGGACACTTCCAGAAACCCGTAACCCGGCGCGCGCGCAAAGCAACCGCCAGGCGCCGTCAGGCAAACAAAGCCGCCAGGGCTGCCAGAAAACAATATTAAGAGAGCCATAGTTAAAGTGGAATCACCGCTAAAACAGAAGCTCACCGAAGACCTCAAAAAAGCGCAGAAAGACAGGGACGAATGCCGTGTCTCTGTTCTGCGTATGGTGTTGTCTGCTATTCATAACGCGGAAATAGCCAAACGCGCCGCTCTTGAAGAGGCAGACGTTTTGGGCGTTATCGCCAAACAAGCCAAGCAGCGCAATGAAAGCATAGAGGCTTTCAAGAAGGGCAACCGCCCTGAAATGGCTGCCCGTGAAGAAGCCGAACTGTCCATCCTGAGGGAATACCTGCCGGCACAGGCAAGCCGCGAAGAAGTGGTTGAAGCCGCCAAGCAGGCTATACAGGAAACCGGCGCCTGCAGCATGAAAGACAGGGGCAAGGTTATGGGCAAACTTATCCCCCAGCTTAAGGGCAAAGCCGAAGGGCAGCTTATAAACGAAGTGGTTACCGAACTGCTTAGCTGATTGCTTTTTTCATTTCGGCAAGCAGCTTTTCTTTTGAAACACCCATATCTATTATATCCCAGGGCAGTTTTTGTGCCGTGTCCCTTTTTTCAAGCGTATAGTAATCAGCGCTAATCTGCTGCTTCTCATAGGCTTTACGCCACCCCGCCAATGAAACATTTTGCGTATCCGCCAGCGCGGCGGCTATTTTTTTATCTCCCCTCGCCAGCATTCCCTGCACATGGCTCCAGGCGGGGCTTTCGTTTCTTATCATAATACCTTTAGCCGCCAGCTTCTTTTTAATCATATCCAGCCGCTTGTTAAGCACGGATACTTCCGCCATCGGCAGCCACTGGAAGGGCGTCCAGGGCTTTGGAATAAAAGGAGATACGTTTATAACCATGCGGCAGCCACCACCCGCCCCGTCTGCCGCTTCCTTGCACTTTAAGACTAATGATATAAGCTTGTTTATGTCGTCTTCGGTTTCGGTGGGCAGCCCTATCATAAAATAGAGCTTAAGCTGCCTGATGCCTTTGGCGGCGGTTTTGGATACCGCCCGCAGTATATCTTCTTTCGTTATCCTTTTGTTGATGACGTCACGCAGTCTTTGAGAACCGGCTTCCGGCGCCAGCGTTATTGTTTTCGCGCCGCCCGCCGCCACGGCTTCCAGCAGGGAATCCGCAAGCGGGCTGACCCTCAGCGAGCTTAATGAAAAACCGGCGCCTATTTTTGTTAATCCACGCAATAGCTCTTCTATCTGCGGATGGGCGCCGACGGCAGGACCAACCAGCCCTATCCTCTGCCTGTATTTCAGCCCTTCTTTTGCTTTTTGCAACAATTTCTCTACAGAATGATAGCGCATTGGACAGAACAGGCTGTTTACAAGGCAGAAGCGGCAACCCCAGCCACAGCCCCTCTCCACTTCCAGCAGATATAAGTCTCCAAGCTCTGTATCCGGTGTAATAACCACAGAGGATGCCATAAAGTCATCCAGGTTTTTCAGCCACTGGCGGGCAACAGGCTCTCCTTTATGACACTGCGGCACATAAACACCCGGCAGCTTTGCCAGTTCCGCCAGCCTGCCACCTCCCTTTTGCGCTGCCGCCAGTATGGGGGGTATCATCGTCTCTGCTTCGCCGATGCACAGGCAATCAAAGAAGGGTGACAGCGGCATCGGATTAGCGGTTATGCAGGCTCCGCCGGTAATTACCACCGGGTGGCTGCCGTCACGCTCTGCGGCGTAAAGCGGCAGCCCGCTTTCCTTTAGTATCTTAACTACATTGAAGTAATCCAGCTCATATGAAACAGAAAAGGCGATTACGTCAAAATCCGCCAGCGGACGGTGTGTTTCCAGGCTCAGAAGGGATTCGCTGTCCAGAAACACGCGCTCACAGACGATATCTCTATAGCTGTTCAGCAGGCTGTAGAGGCTGTGAACGCCCAGATTGGACATACCAATGTAATAGGAATTAGCATAAACCAAGGCGACAGATAGCCTGCCGCCCCGGTCTTTTATAACGGTTCCCTGTTCCCGCGCAATTCTTTCCCGGTTGGAAAGCGCCCGCGGATTTTTCAGCCTGCGGTTTCTTCTGCCCGCATCACGGCTCATTTCTGTTTCCAGCAGCCCTTTAGGAAACGCCCGTCTATGGTAACCACCTTATCAGCCACGTTTCGCAGATACATGGAAGTCCTCTCCTTGCCAAAGAGGGCTACTTCTACATTCTTGCCGTTGTCTTTAACCGCCTGCAACGCACCGACAAAGTCATTGTCTCCGGCTACCAGCACGGCACTGTCATAATTACCCCTGAAGCTGTGGGTTATCATATCTGTTGCCAGTTGCACATCAACGCCCTTTTCATAGGGCGGGCTGCCCGGCCAGTTGTTATAAACCAGCCGCCCCAGGCGCAGTTCCATATAGGGGATTGCCGCCACGCCGTCAAAGTATTTTTTCTGCTCTTTAAAACGCTCCGGCTCTTCCTTGCGCCCCACTTCGGCATTGTAATAATAGATACGCACCAAGCGGCGTTTGTTTAAAACCTTCTGGCAAAACTTGTCTAAATCCAGACTGGTCCTCTTGAAAAAGTGACGCAGCGAATGGTACATATTGCTGCCGTCTATAAATATCATTACCCTTTCTGATCTGTCAGACACTAATCACCTCCCTTCTTTTAGCACTTGGTATAACCGCAGCCGGGGCAGATAAAGCAGCCTTCCTGGTAAACCAGCAGATTGCCGCAGTCCGGGCATTGCCCGGCGACATTCTTGACCAGACCGTAATCCTGCACATTTTTAGCGCTTGCAACATCACCTCCGGCTTTATTCTCATTTATATGGCTTTCCAGGACACCGGCGATGGCATCGGCACAGGAAAGGGTTGATTTGCCACCCTCCCAGGCAATAGACGGGCAGCGAATGCCTTTTAACTGCTTGATCACCGAATCTACATCTATACCGGAACGCAGAGCCAGTGAAATCATGCGGCAGGTGGCTTCCAGTTGGGCAGAGGCGCAGCCGCCGGCTTTACCCAGCATTGAAAATACTTCGCAGATACCCTGCTCATCTGAATTAACCGTTACATACAGGTGCCCGCAGCCGGTGTTTACCTTATCTGTTACGCCAAATGTTTTCTTATCCCGTTTGCGCGGGCTGCGTTTGGCAACAGTATCATCTGCTTTTTCCTGTTTGCCGGTTGAAAGCACCTGACCCTCACGGCTGCCGTCACGGTATATGGTTATGCCCTTCAAACCTTCTTCGTGAGCCATCATATATGCTTCGGCAATGTCTTTCTGCATGGCTTCACGGGAGAAATTGATAGTCTTTGAAACAGCGTTATCGGTATGGTTCTGGAAAGCCGCCTGCATTTTCACGTGCCAGCAGGTATCTATCTCATGGGCGGTAACAAATATATCTTTAGTTGACGCAGGCACATCTGTCATATCAGCCAGGTGCGCGCCTTCGGCAAGCTGTTTCATCAGTTCTTCTGAATAGAAACCGCCCTGTCTGGCGGCGTCTTCAAAACACGGATTAACCTCTACCATGCGCGTTCCGTCCAGTATGGTGCGCGTATAGCTGAGGGCAAACAACGGCTCTATGCCGCTGGAGCAGCCTGCAATCAGGCTTAGCGTGCCGGTGGGGGCAATGGTGGTGCGGGACGCATTTCTTACACGGCAACCGTCTTTAACATCGTATATGCTGCCCTCAAAAGAGGGGAATACACCGCGCTCTTCCGCCAGCGCCGCAGAGGCTTTTTTGGCTTCATCGTCAACAAAGCTCATTATCTTTGCGGCTATTTCCAGCGCTTTCCCGGAATTATAGGGTATGCCCAGCCGTATAAGCATATCTGCAAAACCCATCACCCCCAACCCTATCTTGCGGGTGCTTTGCGTCATATCCTTTATCTGCGGCAGGGGGAATTTATTAACGTCTATGACGTTATCCAGGAACCTGACGGCTGCCTTGACCGTCTGCGCCAGCTTTTCGTAATCTATGGCGGCGTTGCCGTTTTCGCCGCACAGCATCCGCGAAAGGTTAATAGAGCCCAGGTTGCAGGATTCATAGGGCAGAAGCGGCTGCTCGCCGCAGGGATTAGTGCTTTCTATACTGCCCAAATGCGGCGTGGGGTTATCCCTGTTTATGCGGTCAATAAAGACAATTCCGGGGTCTCCCGTTTTCCATGCCAGGGCTACCATCTTGTCAAAAACTTCCCCGGCGTTAAGCGTCCCGGCAACCTCCCGGGTGCGCGGATTCAGCAGATTATAATCTTTGCCGTTTTTCACCGCTTCCATAAACCCGTTGGTAACCGCTACGGAAATGTTGAAATTGGTCAGCGAAACCATGTCATCCTTGGAGGTTATAAAACGCATGATATCAGGATGGTCTACGTTCAGGATAGCCATATTGGCGCCGCGGCGGGTGCCGCCCTGCTTAATGACATCTGTTGCCACATCAAAAGCCCGCATGAACGATACAGGCCCGCTGGCGACACCACCTGTAGAGCCGACATGGTCACTTTCCGGGCGCAGCCGTGAGAAAGAAAAACCGGTGCCGCCACCGCTCTTATGGATAAGGGCAGTGTTCTTAACCGTTTCAAATATGGATTCCATAGAGTCTTCTATCGGCAATACGAAGCAGGCGGAAAGCTGCCCTATTTCCTTGCCGGCGTTCATCAGCGTAGGTGAATTAGGCAGAAACTCCAGGTTTGCCATCAACTGGTAGAACTCGTCTTCCCATACCTGCACATCGGCAGCCGCACCATATGAAACCTCTGCCGCCGCAATAGCCCGCGCCACCCGGCGGAACATCCCTGAAGGTGTCTCTGAAACATTTCCCTGCTTATCCTTTTTAAGATATCTTTTCTCCAAAACGTGAATTGCGTTCTGGCTAAGTTCAATATCTGTAGTAACCTTCATTTTATCCGCCATAACCGGCTCCTCCTTCGCATTTCTTTGTCGTTCCTCTTCCGCTGCTGCTTCTTCCGTTTTTTGTTCTGTTTTTTGTATATTCTCTATTTTTTCTTCTGCTCTTTCTTTTTCAATTTCTTTTTCTGTATTTTCTTCCGGGCTGTCTTCACCCAGAAACTCTTTTACCACGCTGAGTATCTCAAATTCGCTGGTAACGTGCTTCTGCTTATAGTTCTTTGGCGCCAGATGTTCCATCCCGGGCAGCATCTGCGGGCGCTCCAAGCGTTCTATAACCTGGCTGGTAAGCTCTTCTATGCGCTTTCTGTCAGATATTCCCATAGACTCAGCAGCCGAGAAAATGACCCGCGCCACTTGCGTGCGGTCTATGGAGCTTCCGCCCGCGCCGACAGAATTCTTCATCTGCGCCTCCGCTGGCGGCCTTTTGCCAGCTCTTTGGTCTTTTCTTCCGGCAGCAGTGAAAGCTGTGCGCTATCTACAACCGTTCCGCCGCCACTTACAAGAGTGTCTATTTCGTGCTTGAGGTCTGTTATATCTGTAAAATCCCTGTAAACGCTGGCAAAGCGGATATAGGCAATGTTATCAACCTCTTTCAGCCTTTCCATTACCATATCGCCAATATTGGTGCTGCTTATTTCCGCCCTGCCCATCTGGTAAAGCTCAGCTTCTATATCCTCAGCCATTTTATCAATAGCGCCCGCTGGCATCGGTCTTTTCTCACAGGCTTTGCGGATGCCCGCCAGCAGCTTGCTCTTACTGAACTCTTCCCGCCGCTGGTCTTTTTTTGCCACAAAGATGTTGCTGGGCAACACCCGTTCATAGGTGGTAAAACGAGACTGGCACTCCAGGCACTGGCGGCGGCGGCGCACACCGTCATTGCCGTCTCGTGAGTCTATAACCTTGGAATCTTCACTTTCACAATAGGGACACTTCATAGCTTTTTCACACTGCATATAGTATAGGGACATAAAATTACCACAATATGTAGTGCTTGTCAAGCCCTACTATAGTCTGTTTTGATATTTTTTGCAGAAATAAAAAGGGCTGCGGGAGAAATATCCCGCAGCCCTTCTGTTGCCTTGTTTTGTTCTTTATTTTTTATTTGAACCAGTGACGGCTGGGCTGTCCCGGCTGGCAGGTTTCTTTGGTAATTGTTTCTGTCGGGGTAACTGCCTGACGCTGGCGGCTGAAAAGCGGACGGCGCAGGAATGACGGCACATCCAGTTCGTCTTCTGTCTTTATGCTCTTTAACTGCTTGGTTATCTCATCTTCTTCATTATCGCCGTCAAATTCCGTCTTTGAAATGAAGCCGGTTGCAATCAGCGTTATTCTCAGGTCCGCGCCCATGCTGGGATCATGCGCCACGCCGAAGATAATGTTGGCATCTGGGTCAACAGCATTCCTGATAACCTCGGCAGCTTCATTGACCTCAAACAGTGAAAGGTCAGCGCCGCCGACAACATTAAAGAGGACGCCCTTGGAGCCTTCTATGGTTACATCCAGCAGTGGGCTTGCCAGGGCTTCCTTGGCGGCATCCATTGCGCGGTTCTTGCCGGTGCCGTGTCCTATAGACATCCATGCAGGCCCGGCGTTCTTCATCACCGCGCTTACATCGGCAAAGTCCAGGTTAATCATACCGGGAACTGTAATTACCTCTGAAATCGCCTGAACACCGTGGTGCAGCACATCATCAGCCAGCTTGAAAGCGCTATCAACACCTGTTTTCTGGTCGCAAAGGTCCAGCAGGCGGTCGTTGGGGATTATTATAAGCGTATCTACCTTGTCTAGCAGCTTGTTGATGCCGTCTTTGGCAACCTCTGTACGATGCACGCCCTCAAAGGTAAACGGTTTAGTTACTACGGCGATAGTCAGCGCGCCGCTTTCCTTGGCTACTTCGGCGATTACCGAAGCAGAGCCGGTGCCGGTGCCACCGCCCATGCCGGCGGTTATAAAGACCATATCTGCGCCGGCAACCAGTTCTTTAAGTTCATCTTTTGTTTCTTCGGCTGCTTTATGTCCAAGTTCATGATTACCACCGACACCCAATCCTTTGGTCAACTTTTCACCGAGCTGGATGCGGGTTGGCGCTTCTGTTATTGCCAGCGCCTGGGCATCTGTATTCATGGCGATAAACTCTACGCCCTGGATTTCTTCTCTTACCATCCGGGTAACAGCGTTGCAGCCACCGCCACCTAGACCGATAACTTTAATCTTGGCCGGGTTTGGGACAAAGCTTGTTTTTGCCATTTCCTCCTCCTTTTTCTTCTGCTTTCTTTTAATTATTTTGTCCCGCCCTAGAAGCGAAACAGTTTATTCAGTTTTGTGGCGAATGACTGAAACCTGGAACTGAACCAGTTAGTCTTCCACTTGCGGCTGGGCTGATTCTTGGCTCCCCATAACAGCAAGCCGACACTGGTGGCGTAAGCCGGGTCGCAAACGGAATCTGTGATGCCGGATACATGGCTGGGAACACCAACCCTGACCGGCAGCTTGAGGATGTCTCGCCCCAGTGTCTCTATGCCGGAAAGGTTAGAGCTGCCGCCGGTAAGTACCAACCCTGCCGGTACCAATGATTCATAATCTGAGCGCGGCATCTCAAGCAGGATAAGTCTCAATATTTCTTCAACACGCGCCCTTATGATATCGCACAGGTCCTGATAGGATATGCCGTGCCCGTCTTCTGATATCGGGCTGCCTGTTTCCATCTTGCTTTCATATACCGGCATAACGCTGCCGTATCTCTTCTTCATTTCCTCGGCTACTTCAAAGGGCAGCCCCAAACCAATGGCTACGTCTCTTGTGAGCTGATAGCCGGCTACCGGCAATATGGCAGAGTGCCAGATGCTGCCATCCTTGAAGATACAGATATCGGTTGTGCCGCCGCCGATATCGGCGATAACAACACCAACCTCTTTTTCGTCCTGGGTAAGAACCGCTTCGCTTGAAGCCAGCGGCTCCAGCACCAGGTCATCAATATCAATTCCAATGCCGCGGATGCACTTCACCAAGTTCTGAATGGATGTCGCCGCTGCTGTGATAATGTGCGTCTCTACATCCAGCCTGAAGCCGTGCATGCCGATCGGATTCTTGACTCCGACCTGTC
The DNA here is from genome assembly GCA_963674855.2 of Dehalococcoidales bacterium. Taxonomy (GTDB): domain Bacteria; phylum Chloroflexota; class Dehalococcoidia; order Dehalococcoidales. Next base: position 197,821 of record CAXXST010000001.1, on the reverse strand, counting down.
CATCTACAGAATAGCCGCGCGGTATAACATGCAACAGCCTTCTGTCATTGGGAACGTTGACACTCTGGGCAGTGGTTAACACCCGTTTCAGGTCATCCGGCCTCACCAGCCTGTCATTCCTGGTGATGGCTACTACACCCTTGTTGTTTACCGAATCCACATGCCTTCCGGTAACACCCACAAATGCCGATTCTACCTTGTAGTTGCAAGCCTGTTCCGCTTTCCTTACCGAATCGCGGATGGCTTCTCTGGCGTCCCTGATGTTGACCACCAGCCCCTTATGCAATCCATGCGACGGAGCAACGCCGACACCGACAATACGAACCACGTTATTATCGTTTACCTCTGATATAGTGGTACATATCTTGGTGGTTCCAACATCAATTGAAGATACTATAGACCGCTTATTCATCTGACTCCTCCTTTTTTTGACTTATATTAAACTTTACTAAATCGTTTTCATTCACATCTTTGGACCTCCTCGTCAGGGGGTTGTTTTTAATCAGTTGGCTATAGAAACCGCCCGCATCTTCTTCAAAAGAGCCGGTTTGCGCCAGGCAGTGGCATCGGCTTCACCCAGAAAGCAAAGCCTTTCGGCTGTCTCACGCCATTCCTGCTGGGTGACAATACGTTCCACCACCCTCATCTTGGCGCTGCGGCTGCGCGGGTTTCTTTTTATCTCTTCCTCTGAAGGAGTAATTACCTTTTTGCTTATCAGCTTTAGGCGGGCGCTGTGATTGCAGGTGCATTTCATCGCCTGCGGCGGACAGATGCAATCTGCGGCTTCACGCCTGAAAAACTGCTTTACGATGCGGTCTTCCAGTGAGTGATAGCTTATTACAGCCAACCGTCCCTCAAAGCCAAGCAGGCTGACCGCCTGCCTTAATGCTGATTCCAAATGCTCCAGTTCATGGTTAACGGCTATACGCAGCGCCTGGAAGGTCCTTGTCGCCGGGTGGATCTTGCCCTTGCGCCCGCCGACAGCCTGCTCTACAACCTTCGCCAATTCCAGTGTGGTATTTATCGGGCGCCGGCTGATAATATTTCTTGCAATGCGCTGGCTGAAACTTTCCTCGCCGTATTCACGGATAATGCGCGCCAGTTCAGCCTCGCTGTATTTATTAATTATATCGGCGGCGGTAAGTTTCTGGTCAGGGCTAAAGCGCATATCAAGCGGCGCTTCATGCTGGAAGCTGAAACCGCGCCCGCCCTCTTCAAGCTGCATAGAGGAAAGCCCCAGGTCAAACAGAATGCCGTGTACCGGCGTGAAATCATTTTTAAGGCATATTGCTTCCAGGTTGAAGAAGCTGTCGTTTACAATAAGAACAGAATTGCCATAGCCTGCCAGCTTTTGCCGGGCAGCTTCGGCTGCCTCCGGGTCTGCGTCAATGCCCAGTAACTGCCCGCCGGGCGAGCTTTGTTCCAAAATAGCCGCCGCGTGTCCGCCTGCGCCAACGGTGCAGTCAATATAACGGCCACCGTGCTGGATATTAAGGGCTTCGGTGACCTTGCCTGTCATAACCGGTATATGGGCTGACGCTGATATCATAACCACTATACCCCCCTGTCCCCTTCCATGCTTTCTATAATCTGCCACGCCTGCTCCATGCTTTTAGCTTTTTCCTCTTCCCACAGCACGCAGTTCCAGATCTCAATACAGTTATTAACACCAACGACCACCACTTCATCCATTATCTCGGCGCGCTCTCGCAATGAAACCGGCAGGCTTATCCTGCCATGTCCATCTATGTTAAGATAAGCGGCAGTGGCGAAAAGCGCCCGGTTAAGCTGCCTTACCTTGCTGCGGGCTACCGTGCCGCCGGTAAGTGAATCAGAAAGTTTTTTCCATTCGGATATAGGATAGGCTGTGATACATTTTTCAGTTCCCGGCGTAAGCACAATGCCGTCTTTAAGGTGTGCCCTGAAACGCGGAGGCAGGGGAATCCTGCCCTTTTCGTCTATCTTGTATTCAAACTCACCGAAAAACACTTTGCCACCCCTTTTTTACACTTGTACAAGGAACCCGATAATTGCTTCTAACCGGTGGATAGAAACCGGTTTCATGGTTTCCCACTTTCTACCACTTTCTACCACTACATACCATTCTACTACATTGTTGCTCCCGTTTGTCAATACTTTTTCAACTATTTTTTTTAAATAGTACTATTTTCTTGAAATAGCTTCTTTATGGTAAGATAGTAACGGTTTCAGCCCGTAAGCGGCAGCCTTAATGGCAGGAGAAACAATTGCGCATAGATATCCTTACCCTTTTCCCCCAAATGTTTGCAGAGCCTTTCAACAGCGGCATTTTCCAGCGGGCGGCGGAGAACGGGCTGGTAGAGGTCAACACCCTTAATATCCGTGATTTCACGCATGACAAGCACCACGTGGCGGATGATTATCCCTATGGCGGCGGCGCCGGTATGGTTATGAAGCCGGATCCTGTCTTTGAAGCGGTGGAGTCCATTAGGCAGGATATAGACATAGATGAGGAAGGCGAAGAACCGCCGGTGATACTTTTAACGCCGCAGGGCAGACCCTTTACACAGGCTGTCGCCCAGGAGCTTTCACAGCACAGGCATATAATACTTGTCTGCGGACACTACGAGGGGATTGACGAACGGGTACATGAATACCTGGCGACAGATGAAATCAGCATCGGCGATTATGTTTTGAGCGGCGGCGAGCCAGCGGCGATAGTGGTTACAGACGCCATCGTAAGGCTGCTGCCGGGTGTTCTCGGCTCTGAAGATTCCGCCAAGGATGATTCACACAGCAACGGATTGCTGGAATATCCGCAATACACCCGCCCGTCTCAATTCCGTGAATGGCAGGTGCCGGAGATACTGCTTTCCGGTAATCACGGGCAGATAGCCGAATGGCGAAGGCGGCAATCCGTAATGCGCACCCTGAAACGCCGCCCGGAGCTGCTGCAAAATGCAGACCTCAGCGACGACGAAAAGCAGTATATAATAGACTATCTAATAGATAATGAAGAGAATGGTGAAAAAAATAGTGAAGGGCAAACGCCGCCGGCAGCAGAATAAACTTGATAAAAAAGGCGGGATGTTTTACTATTATTAGGAATATAAAAGGAGTCCTGCATAATGAACATGGCATCACTCGTTGAAGTAGAGAAAAATCCCGAAATCCCAACCCTTGCCCCCGGCGATACTATCAAGGTACACGCCAAGATTGTAGAGGGGGACAAGGAGCGCATACAGGTTTTTCAGGGTGTTGTACTTAAAATCAGCCAGAGCGCCGATGGCGGCAATTTTACCGTGCGGCGCGTAGCTTATGGCGTCGGCGTAGAGCGCACCTTCCCCTTCAATTCTCCGCTGGTAGCCAAGGTAGAAGTGGTTCGCCACGGCAAAACGCGCCGTGCCAAGCTTTACTACCTGCGCGGCTTAAGCGGCAAGGCAGCCCGCATCAAGGAAAAGCGCGTCGTCAAGGAAAAGAAGTAACAGCCGTTACCAATCACAGCGGGACGGCTGCTTTCTGTTGTAAGCCGTAATTCTTGCGGAGTGCTTCTATTGCCTTATGCTGAAGTTAGTGTAAATTCCCCGATAGCCCGCCGCCAGCTTTTCAGCTATTCCATACCGTGTGGGATGAATATAGACATCGGGCAGGCGGTATGGATACCCTTCGGCAGCCAGGTGCTTCAGGGAATTGTTATCAGCCTCAGCCAATACCCCTCTGTAGAGCAGACAAGGGATATCATTGGCGTTATCGGTCAAAAACCGCTGCTTTCCCCTTCCCGCATCGCCTTAGCCCGATGGATAAGTGATTATTATCTTTGCCCCGTCTTTGATGCCCTTTCACCCATGCTGCCGCCCGGTTTTGAACGCAAAAGCCTTACCTTTGTATCAGCCACAGCCAAAAATCCAGAAATGGAAAGCCTCACCCCGCCGCAGCGGCAGGTTATGAAGCTTCTTGAAAAGAATAAGAGTATAGACCTGCGCCGGCTTGAGAAACTGATGGGCAAGAAAAAGGCGCAGGCGACAGTATCTCAACTGGCGGCGCGCAATTATATTAATCGAAACTATGATATACAACCGCCAAGGGTAAAGCCAAAGCAAATAGATTTCGTCAGCCTTGCTATTGATAAAACCGAAGCGCTGCAAACAGCCGCCGGAATGCGCGGTAAAAGGGCTTTTAAACAGGCGGCGCTGCTGGGACTGCTGGCGCAATCGGATACGTTATCCACCGCCGAAGCCAGAAAGCAAAGCGGCTGCCAGACGTCTACTATCAAGGCTCTGGCGGATAAAGGTCTGCTTAAGATATGGAAAGAAGAGATAACACGTGATCCCATTGATTATGCGGGTATAGAAATAACCTCCCCCCTCAAGCCCTCCCCCAGCCAGCAGAACGCCATAAATGCCATTACGGAAAGCCTGCGCCGGAACAAAGCCGATACATTTCTGCTGCACGGCGTAACCGGCAGCGGCAAAACAGAGGTTTATCTTCAGGCGCTTGCCGCAGCGTTAAAAATGGGCAGGCAGGCTATCGTGCTGGTGCCGGAGATTTCGCTGACGCCGCAGACCATAGAACGCTTCGCCGGACGTTTCCCGCACAGGGTAGCTGTATTGCACAGCCGCCTTTCGCTGGGAGAACAGTTTGACCAGTGGCGGCAGATTGAAGAAGGCAAGTTTGATATCGTCGTTGGGCCGCGCAGCGCACTTTTCGCGCCCCTGCCCAATCCCGGCTTGATAGTTGTAGATGAAGAACACGAATGGAGCTACAAGCAGGACACCTCTCCCCGCTACCACGCCGGAAATGTTGCCCTGAAGCTGGCAGGGCTTAATAAGGCTGCCGTCGTGCTGGGCAGCGCCACCCCTAACGTGGAAAGCTATTACAAAGCCCTGAATGGGAAATATAAACTGCTGGAACTGCCGGAGAGGGTCAGTTCCTGCGGTAACGCCGTTCTGCCGCAGGCAGAGGTTGTAGATATGAAAGAGGAGCTTAAAAGCGGCAACCGAGGCATCTTCAGCCGCAGCCTGAAAACGGCGATAGAAAAAGCAATCGCCAGCCGGCAGCAGGTTATCCTTTTCTTCAACCGGCGCGGCGCGGCGACAATGATACAATGCCGCAGTTGCGGTTATGTAATGCAGTGCAAACGCTGCCACAGCAGCCTTAACTACCATTCGGCTGAAAACGCCCTCGTCTGCCATCATTGCAGCTACAAGACATTTGTGCCACAGGAATGTCCCAACTGCCACGGCAAACGGCTGAAATTTACCGGCAGCGGCACCCAAAAGCTGGAGCAGGAAACCGCCCTGGCTTTCCCGCAGGCGAGAATCCTGCGCTGGGACAGCGACGCCATTAGCAACAGGCACTCCCACCAGCAGATACTGGACGCCTTCCGCCAGCATAGAGCCGATATACTCATCGGCACCCAAATGGTAGCCAAGGGACTGGATCTGGAAAGGGTTACGCTGGTTGGCGTTATCAGCGCAGACAGCGGGTTGAGCCTGCCGGACTTCCGCGCCGGCGAAAGGGTTTTTCAACTGCTTGCCCAGGTAGCCGGCAGAGCCGGACGGGGCGCGCTGGACGGGCGGGTAATCATCCAGACATTCCTGCCGCAGCACTATACCATCCGGGCGGCGCTGGGGCATGATTACGCCTCTTTTTACCAGCAGGAGATTGCCTACCGCAAACAGCTTAACAACCCGCCTTTCTCCCGTATAGTCCGCCTGACCTTCAGTCATATAAACGAAACCGCCTGTCAAAAAGAGGCAGGGCGGCTGAAAAAACTGCTTGATGCTGAAATGGACGCCGCCGGTATCAGCTCAATCAGGCTTATCGGTCCGGCGCCGGCATTTGTGCCGCGGCTGCGGGGCAGATACCGCTGGCAGCTTGTAATCAAGGGAGGGGATATAAACACCCTCTTATCCCGTATAGACATACCCCGGGGGTGGGCGATAGATGTGGACCCGCTGGGGCTGGATTGATTTTATATAATGCGCCCGCATAATCCCTAATCCGGCTTTTAATCATTTTCTTGCCCTCATAATCTTATAAAAAGCCACCTGTTTTGCGGCTGCATTAATAAATCTATAGCTGCTGCCGCAACACTAATCAGAATCCAGGTAGAACAAGTCATCCAGGCGGCTCTGCGGGAAAGCCTTTATCGCCCCGACGATGAAGCTCTGGTTGATACTTCGCTTGCCCTCCCTTACCCTGTAAATCTGGCTTACCGAAATACCCATCGCCTTTGCCATGTCAGACATATTCCTGTAGTTTGGGTGTTCCAGTTCAAATACTTTTGTCTTGACTATCAAAACTGCTACCCCCCTGGATAATAGACTATTGTCCTCTTTATAGCACTTTATATGCTTTTTGTCAACTATCCTGACCAGAATATAGTGCTTCTTTTGTCTTTTTATATGCCAACTAGTGCTATCCTTTCTGCAAATATTTTAGCAACAGGACGGGATAATTACGCCTAGCTGAAGCGCCTTATTGAATATTGCCTCCAGTCAATTATTGCTATATATTATCCCCTGTTGACTTTTGCCATCTGGCGAATTACAATAGGAAGGTTATGAGTGCAGAAATAAGTTTGGGTGAAATAATCAGGCAGCAAAGAGTTACCATGCCATTAACACTGCAAGAACTTGCAGACCAGGCGCGCGTATCCCCGTCCCACCTCGGACGCATCGAAAGGGGTGAGCGTTTTCCGTCAGCCCGCATCCTGCGCAAGATTGCCGAACCGCTGGGTTTTGAAGAAGACGAGCTTTTCACACTGGCGGGCTACCTGTCACCCCAGCCGGGCGCGGTTTCAGAGGAACAGCCGTCATACAGCAGCGGCAGGCTGGACCCTTACGTATCAAAGATACTGGCACAGGAACCGGTAGAGGTGCAGCATGCTGTTATCGGCATCCTGTCTGTACTTAAGGGCATTGCCAAGAGTATGACCAAATAGTCTGCATGGACTGATGTGCAAACCTGCCCCCTATCCATATATCTGTCTTGATAAAAAATCCTTACTAGGGTATAGTTTATCCCTAGATGATGATAGCAATCGAGGCAGATTTGAAGCTATTTCTTAATCCGGCAGCCCTGTCGCTATTGTCCCGGGTAGAAGAATCCCTTTCAAGCCATGATATCCGGGCGTATATTGTCGGCGGCTTCCTGCGTGATACCCTGCTGCAAAGGGACACTGATGACATAGACATTGCCCTGGAAGCGGATGCGTTATCTTTTGCCCCGCAACTGGCGGAATGCCTCGGCGGCAAATCCATTCCGCTGGATGAAACAAACGGGATAGCCCGTATAATCCTGCCGGAATCTGAAGAGCCGCAGTGGCATATAGACCTTTCAACCATAAGAGGTAGTATCAGGCAAGACCTGGAAAGGCGTGATTTCAGCATAGACGCTATGGCTATCGGGCTTGACAGCATAATAAAAGGCGCCGAAACTGCCGATATAACAGACCCCTTCAACGGATTGAAAGACATCAGCAGTAAAACGGTACGGGCAACCTCCGGCGGTATTTTTAAAGACGACGCCGCCCGTCTGCTGCGGGCAGTGCGCCTGTCTGCAGAGCTTAGTTTCAATATTGAAAGCCAGACCGAAGAGCTGATGCGGCAGAACCGCAAACTTATTGCGGGTGTCGCCGGTGAAAGAACAAGGGAAGAGTTATTAAGGCTGCTGGCGCTGGATGAAAGCGGCAGCCTTATACTATATATGGAAGAACTGGGTTTAATCAGCACGCTGCTGCCGGAACTGGCGCTGACCAAAGGGGTAAAGCAGCCCAAGGAACACCAGTGGGATGTCTTTAACCATTCGGTAAAAGTGCTGGATGCCGTTGATTTTGTTTTGCGCCGGGGAGACTGGCGCTTTGCCGATGAAAGCGTTCTGGATTGCGTTCCCTGGTCTTCCGAACTGGCGGATTATTTTAACCGGAAAGTAAGCAGCGGCAGCAACCGCCGTCTTTTAATGAAGCTTTCTGCGCTGCTGCATGATATCGCCAAACCGCAGACGAAAATGATAAACGCCAAAGGCAAGACGCGCTTTCACGGACACCCGCGTCAGGGCGCGCCGATAGCCGCCGCCATGCTGGAAAGGCTGCGCTTCAGCGCTAAAGAGACAAAACTGGTAAGCGGCGTGGTGCGCCACCACCTGCGCCCGGTACAGATAAGCCAGGGCGATGAAATGCCCACCCTGAGGGCTGTTTACAGGTATTTCCGTGATACCGGAGACGCCGCCGTTGATTCCCTGTTTTTCAGTCTGGCAGACCATCTGGGCACCAGAGGGTCAGATCTGGATATGCCGAATTGGCAACATCACGCTGCTATAGTAGAATATGTGTTGGCGAACCGCGCCGGGCAGCAGGAAGATACAAAAGCGCCCCGGCTGGTAAACGGCAATGATTTAATGAAAGGCTTTAACCTTAAACCGGGACCGCAGGTCGGCAGACTGCTGGCGGCAGTGGATGAAGCCCGTGCCTGTAATGAAATAAGCACTAAAGAAGAGGCGCTGGCTTTTGCCGGCAGCCTGTTATCAGAAGAAGAAGAGAAAAGGTTTTAACTCCATAATGAGGATTTATAAAATATGTTAAAAAAGAGCCTGATGCCGCTTATAATAGCCGTTATTTTTATACTGGCGCTGCTGGTAGTACTGCCGATTGATAACGGAATACTGTTTGGTAAGAACATGCTGCTGGGGCTGGACCTGCAAGGCGGCATTCACCTTGTTTACGAGCTTGACTTTGCCGATGTTGAGGATGGCGAAGAAGCTGAGATTATAGACGGCGTAATAGCTATTATAGAAAACCGCATTAATCCGCTGGGCGTAACAGAGCCTCACATCGCCAAGCAGGGTGAAGACCGCATTGTGGTTGAGCTGCCCGGCTTTGATATAACCGATGTGCAGAAAGAGCGCATCGGCAGGACGGCGCTTTTGGAGTTCCGTGAATACGATGAAGAAGCCGAAGAGTGGATACCGGCTACCGGTGTTATAGACGGCGAAGAGAAAGTGCTTAACAGCAGCTATTTCAAGAATAACACCCAGGTAAACGTAGATAACTACGGTAATATATACCTTGTGTTTGAATGGACAGAAGAAGGCAGCCAGCTTTCAGAGCAGGTGACAGAACGCATGCTGGGCAAGCAACTGGGCATCTTTGAGGGCGACGAACCCCTGCTGGGAGATGACGGAGTGCCTATCGCCCCGGTAGTAAACGCTGTAATTACTGATTCGGGACAAATTGAAGGTTTAAGCGCCAACGAGGCTACCGAGCTTTCCGCCCAGCTTAACGCCGGACGGCTGCCGGTGCCGCTGGAGATTATATATGAAGAAACCGTCTCGCCGGTGCTTGGCGCGGATTTTGTTGATTTAAGCGTAAAAGCCGGACTTATCGGCATCGTGCTGGTAATGCTTTTTATGATTGCCTACTACCGCCTGCCGGGGCTGGTGGCTTCGCTGGCGCTTGTTTTCTATGGCGTGATTATGCTGGCGCTATTCAAACTGATTCCGGTAACACTGACGCTTGCCGGCATCGGCGGTTTCGTGTTGTCTATCGGCATGGCGGTGGATGCCAACGTGCTTATATTTGAACGAATGAAAGAAGAACTGCAAGGCGGCAGGACGCTGGGGGCGGCTACTACCGCCGGCTTCAACCGCGCCTGGACAGCCATCCGCGACAGCAATATAACCACTTTTATCGTCTGTATTATTCTCATCTGGGTGGGCAGCCGCATCGTCGCCGGCGCGCCGGTACAGGGGTTCGGCTTTACGCTGCTTATCGGCGTTGCCGTCAGCATGTTTACCGCCATCGTGGTTACGCGCACGCTGCTGCGGCTTTTCACCGGCACACGCATAGGCAAGAAAACAAAACTTTTCAGCCCCTATCTGGGAAGGAAATAAATTGGATATTATAGGTAAAAGATTTCGTTTTTTCAGTATTTCAGGAATAATTATACTTATATGTATAATCTCCCTGGCTGGCTTTGGACTTAAAGCCGGCATAGAGTTCAGCAGCGGTTCCCAGCTTACCATCGGTTTTGAGGCGGAGGTTGAAACTGCTGAACTGCGGCAAGAACTGGCAGATCTGGGCTATGACAACGCCATCATACAATCTACCGGCGGCGGTGATTTCCTAATCCGCACCGCCGTGCTTTCCGCAGAAGAAAAAACACAGCTTGAAACAGGACTGGAAACCCGCTTCGGCACGTTGACCGAAAGCGGTTTTATAAACGTAGATCCGATAACCGCCGGGCAGACGGCTAATATAGCCGCCATTGCCGTGGCGGTGGCTGCCATCGGCATTATGCTTTATGTAACCTGGGCTTTCCGCCGTATGCCCAAACCGCTGCGCTACGGCAGTTGCGCCATAGTTGCCCTGATACATGACGCGCTGGTAGCGGTTGGCGTCTTTTCCATCATCGGCGGTATTCTGCAATGGGAAGTCAACCTGATGTTCATTACCGGCATACTGGCAGTAATCGGCTATAGTGTTAATAATACCGTGGTCGTTTTTGACCGCATCCGTGAAAACCTGCTTAAAAATTCGTCTGCTGATTTTGAGGTTATCGTCAACAACAGCCTGGCAGAAAGCCTTGTCCGTTCCCTTAACACCAGCCTGACAACTGTAATCGTAGTGCTTGCGCTGCTGCTCTTTATCGGCTCTACTATTCAGAACTTTGCCGTGGTGCTGCTTATAGGCATCCTTGCCGGCACTTTCAGTTCGCTGTTCATCGCCCCTTCACTGCTGGTGGTCTGGGAAAAGCGGGAGTGGCGCCGCTTCATAAACTGGCTGCCGTTTGTAAAAACCGGCGGCAGGTAAAAGGATATGTTTTCCGGAAAAAAGGGAGCCATCCGGCTGGCGCTTATCGTTATACTTGGGCTTGCTGCCCTCAAGTTCTCCATTGCCCTTATAACCGGCAGTGTCAGCATCCTCGCCCAGACAGCAGACAGCTTCCTGGATCTTTTTTCGGTGCTTATCGCCTTTCTTGCCATCAGGGTATCCGCCCGTCCGGCGGATGAGGGGCATCCATTCGGTCACGGCAAAATAGAAAACATATCCGCCGTTATACAGGCAATCCTGATTTTCACCACCGGCGGGTTGGTGATATATTCGGCAATAAACCGCATAATCAGCGGTGAAGGCGTAGAGCTTACCACCGCCGGAATCGCCGTTATGGCTGTCTCCATGATTGCCAGCATTTTGCTTTCACGCCACTTACGCAAGGTATCAAAGGCTACCGATTCAATTGCGCTGGAAGCTATCAGCCACAACATCGCCGCCGATGTCTATTCCGCCGGCGGCGTTCTTGCCGGTCTGGTGATAATATACTTTACCGGCTTTGTTATTCTTGACCCCATTATTGCCCTGATTGTAGCCCTGATTATTATAAAAACAGGTTATACTGTAACAAGAAAAGCCATTACCGGTCTTATGGATGACAGACTGCCGGAAGCAGAGGAAGACATCATAAAAAATTGCCTTAATGAACACACGGGGCAGATTGTCGGTTTTCACCGGCTGCGCACGCGCAAAGCCGGCAGCCAGCGTTTTATAGACCTGCATCTGGTGATGCCCAAAAACGCCAGCGTGGAAGAAGCCCACGAAGTATGCGACCACCTTGAAGAAGAGCTTGAAGAAATGCTTAATAACACCAGCGTAATCATCCATATTGAGCCATGCAATGTTGAATGCGGCCAATGCCGGGTTGAATGCAATCTGCGAAGTAATAAAGACTAGTACAGCTCGTGGATTTCTTTTATCTGCCCTGCCAGCACGGTAATATCCGGCACTTCAATCTCTACCGGTAACTTCCCCAGCTTGTCTTCTGTATCTTTTGGCTCTGTGCCCAGCAGCACCTCAAAGGTTGCCCGCACCGCCGCCGAAAGCACCGTCAGGTTATAACCGCCCTCCAGGCAAAAAACAGTGCGCCCGCCGCATAACTCATCCGCCAGCTCCTTTATGATGCCGGTTATCATGGCAAAACCGCTGATAGATAGCTGCATCGTCGCCATCCCGTCCGCCCAGTGCCCGTCATAGCCGGCGGATACCATAATAAGCTGCGGTTTGAAACGCCTAACCGCCGGAGCGATAATCTCCCCAAAGACTGTTTCATATTCACCGTCACCGCAACCGGCTGGTATGGGTATATTTATATTTGTGCCGGCGGCTTTACTCCTGCCGCTTTCTTCTACTTTACCCGTCCCGGGAAAATGCTCTGCCTGGTGAGTGGATATATACAGCACCTTGGGATCATCGTAGAAGGTTTCCTGTGTACCATTGCCGTGGTGGATATCAAAATCAATGATGGCAATGCGCTCCACCCCATATTTCTGCACGGCATATTTAGCAGCAATGGCGATGTTGTTAAAGAGGCAGAAACCCATCCCCCGTCCGGCAAGGGCGTGGTGTCCGGGCGGGCGCACCAGGGCAAAAACACTGCCTGCCTGCTCTTCTATAACCGCTTCAACCGCCTTTATGGCGCCGCCGGCGGCAAAGCGGGCGGCATCGTAAGAGCCGGCTGAAACCACAGTATCGGCGTCCAGTTGCCCGCCGCCTTTTTCAGCCAACTCCTTAACCTTTGAAATATATTCCCTGTCATGCACCAAAGCGATAGCCGGGACGGACGCAATTGTCGGCTTGATAGCCTCAAGCTGCTGCCAGGGTCCTGTCCTTTCAAGGTAGCGCATGATCGCCCTCAGGCGGTTAGCATTTTCCGGATGCTCTCCGGTATCGTGCTTAAGGTAAACATCATCATATACAAAGCCAACTTTCATATTTTTCTCCTCTATAAATAATTCAGGCAACCGTCTGGATGCCCGAAACCACAAACCAGACGCCAAAACCCACCAGCAGCAGGCTGGAGGCGATAAATACCCATTCCTGCACCCTCTTGCCCCACAAGGCGTGCGTGCGATAGACCACCACCGAAACCAGCGACAGCCATAATAAATCACACAGCCAGTGGAGGATAATAAACAGTATCAGCCCGCCGACGCCGAAGTCAACGAACCTCATCACCAGCAGGCTGCCCGTCGTCGCCCACCAGAACAGGAAAAAGGGATTCAGTCCACTGGTGATTATACCGGCGGTAAAAGCGCTGTGCGGGATATCGCTACCCTTTTCCGTAACCTCCAGCCGGGCGCGGAACATGCCGATGCCCATCCATACTATCATACCGCCGCCGAGTATGCTCAAAACCAGACGCAGTGTGTTGTTTTCAAAGAAGCGTGCCAGCCCAAAGTATACCAGCAGAATCAGCGGCACTTCTATAACAGCGTGCCCCAGTGACATCCAGACGCCCGTCCAGGGGGAACGGAAGCTCTTTGCCAGCGTTACGGCAAACATCGGTCCCGGCATCATCACGCCGGAAAGCGATATTACTATTACCCCCAGTAAAACCGGCACTATTTCCGGAAACATAAATAATCCATAAGCAGAAGGTTTGCCAATCATTATATCACCAATGGCTGTTTTGCCGCTTCATAAGGCTTGAGATTGTGTGTTATTATTGTTATAAACAAGGAGAGTATTTGATGTCTCTGGATTTAAGCAAGGTGGCTGCCCAGATGGACGGTATGGCTGCCAGCCTTAGAGCCGGCAGTGAAGAGAGGCGGCAGCACTTATTAAAGGCGCTGGCAACCGCCGTTGATGATTCCATTGATATTGAGCAATTAAAAAGCAGGATTACTAAAAGCAAGACAAGCTGGCTGGTAGCCGGGCTTGTAGAAGGCTTCGGTATCCATTATCCAGCCCCAACCCCGCCGCCCGAATTCAGTGTTATCGCTACAGACGGCTCACAGATAGACGTGGACCGCCACCACTCTGCCCGTTGCTATCTTATTAATATCGGCAGCGTTACACTTAACTACAATTCAAAGCCAAACGCCACCCTTGAAAGCTCTCCCCGCCTCTATTCCGAAGACGAAGACCTGGTTATGAAGCCGCCTTCGGGCATCGGGCGGGAGCAGCCGGTGGAAGGGACGCTGCTGGGCATCAAACGGGATGTAGAAGAGTGCCGCCGCCTGGTGGACATGGCGGCTGAACTGCCGCCGCAGACGCCCGTTTTAGCGCTGGTGGACGGCTCTCTGATAAAGTGGGGGCTGGGCGGTAAAGACTGCCCCGAATTCGTGGTTGAGGCGTTGCTGGATAACGGCTTTATTAAATGCCTGGATGACATCAAAAAGCTGAACGGGAACAGGATAGTGGCTATCGCCAGCTATATCAGCTATCCGCGCTCTACGGATGTTATAAACGCATTGCGCATTGCCCTCTGCCCCAACGATACCGCCGATTGCGAGAGTTACTGTAATACTATCACCAGCGGCAACCGCAAGTGTGATGCCGTCTCCGGCGTGCAGGATAGAGACTTGTTCTATAACCTGCTGGCAGAAGGTGAAAGGTCAGCTTTGTTTATCAGCCAGTCCTCTGTGGTTGAAAAGCACTATAAAGGACATGTCATTCATTTCTTCTATTTAAAGGCAGGCGAAGAGATAGCCCGCATTGAGATTCCCGAATGGGTGGCAAAAGACGAAAAGCTGCTGAACCTGACGCACAGCCTTGTATTAGACCAGTGCCGCCGCGGGCAGGGTTATCCGGTGGCGCTGTCTGAAGCCCATGAACAGGCGGTAGTAACCGGCATAGACCGCCGGAACTTCCAGCAACTGCTTGAAGTATCACTGCTTGAGGAAGGCATACAGCCAACCATATCGGCTAAAAGCCGCAGCAAGCAGACAAGGTGGCTGTAACAAATGGAGACAAGAAATGACAGATGATAATCAGTACAACCTTGCAATGGCAATGAAATTCTTCGGGCGGGCAATCGGCTTTGCCAGCGCCCTGTTTCTGATGATTATGCTCATCGGCGGCGCCCTTATGGATGTGCTGAAAGCCGACGGCATCTTGCTGGCTGTAATCGGCGTGGTTGCCCTTGCCGGCTGTATTCTTTCCTTCTGGCGTGAACGGCTGGCGATTGCGCTGTTGCTACTGGCGGCTGCCGGGCTGGGGGTTTATATAGGTGTCTATGCCAGCTATAACCAGCTCATCACCTGGCTGGTGCTGGGGCTGCCCTACCTCGCCGCCGCCGCCCTGCTCTTTTTTAGCCGATGGCTGGAGAGAAGGGATTAGAAAATGAAAAAAAGGGAGTTTGAGGGGCAAAGCGCCTTGGTAAAATCCCTCTCGTTCTCCCTTTATTAAAGGGAGAGGCTATTTGTTCCCCCTTTACAAAAGGGGGCTAGGGGGATTTTAAAATAAAGGGGATAGGGTTGCTATAATAGAGATAAAAATGAAAAAACTAATACTATCAATACTGCTGGTCTGCCTGCTGCTGACGCCTTCCTGCGCCTTCCTCTTTGAAAAAGAAGGCTATATCTATCAGGGAGACTATATAGAGGTCGGCGGAGACGGAGAGCCGATAGAGCTTGTTAACAACCCAAATGCAACAAACCCCACCTATGCTCAACTGGTCGCCTTCATCGTCAGCGATGTCACCAACCGGCTGCCTTATATAGACGGCGGTCCGGATGGCTTTGTATGCAGTGATTTCGCAGAGGTGCTGCACAATAACGCCGAAGCCGCCGGCATAAAGGCTGCCTGGGTGGGTATAGATTTGTATCAGGAAGAAATCGGGCATGCCGCCAATGCCTTCCAGACCACCGACAGGGGGCTGGTCTATATAGACTGCACCGGTGAAATGTTAAAGATATGGATGGGTTCATACTACATATCCGCAGAGGACTATTCTTCATATGAACTATGGATGGACGATTATGATATACCGGCAAGCGTCCAACTGCTGAAATTTGACACCGTGGCTTATGTGGTTGAAGGTAAAGAATACGGGACAATCGGCATAAACGAGGCTGATTCGCTGAACTATGATTTCTATGTTGATTATATGCAGGCATGGGATGAATACGAAGCGTTGCTGGATGACTATAACACCGATGTCATGCTCTACAATGCGGAGATAGAAGGCAGGGTTTACATAGAAGGAACTGAAGAATATAAAATGATACAGTCCTGGGAAGCCGAGCTTATAGAAAAGGAACAGCTTCTGCTGGAGATGGAAGATGAACTGGGCTATTTTTGCTATTACACGCTGGGCATCGTGGAGAAAATACATATACACTGGTAATTATTAAAGGCTTAAAGAGAAACAGGGTAATGATAACATTGAATCTGTTCCCAGCCACCACCCTTTTAGTAATAAAAAGAGGAGCATCTGGAGCAACCAACTTTTTAATGCAAAAGGGGAGTTTGAGGGGCGAAGCGCCTTGGTAAAATCCCTCTCTTTCTCTCTTTTGTAAAGGGAGAGGCTATTTGTTCCCCCTTTGCAAAAGGGGGCTAGGGGGATTTTAAAATAAAGGGTTATAAGCAAAAGGAGTCACTAAATTGAAAGAAAAAACGCAGAGAGTCGGCGAAGTAACAGAAGCCGCCACCACCGGCTTCACCGCCCAATGCTACCAGCTTTACGAACTGCCGCCGCTGGGCAGCCTGGTAAAGACGCAGAACGACGGGCTTTGCATCTACGGCATAGTCTGTAACGCCGTCACCGCCGGTATAGAGCCGGGGCGCCGCCCCATTGCGCGCGGCAAAGATGAAACAGAGCAGGAAGCCGTCTATAAATCCAGCCCCCAGCTTGAAAAGTTACTGCGAAGCGAATTTGAGGTGCTGGCAGTGGGACACAAAGACGGCGAAAGTATATGCCAGTATCTGCCGCCCAATCCGGCGCGCATCCACAGCTTCGTCTATCTTTGCAGTGATGATGAAGTTAAAGAGTTCGGTCAATCCCTGGGCTTTATAAATATACTGCTGAACGCCGCCATCTCCACCCCCCATGAGGAACTGATTGCCGCCTGCCTGCGGTGGATGAGCCGCGTGCAGCCGGACAGCCACGCTTTTCTGGTCAACGCCGGCAAGCAACTGGCAACCCTGCTCAGTGGAGACTATAACCGGCTGAGGGCAGTTCTGGAAAGGATAAAATAATGACACAGCAGCAAAACGACAGGCTTGGTATTATCGTCGCCGGCTCACTCAACAAGGGCGTAGAGGTGCGGCTGGACAGCACCACCTCTGTTGAAGATATGGTAGTTGGACGTTATGTAACCATAGAGGGGCAGAAGCAGCGTTTCTTCGGCATGATTAACGACGTTTCACTGGGTGTAACCGACCCCCGCCTTACCCTGACGCCGCCGGACACCGCAGACCCCTTTATAACCGAGGTTTTAGCCGGCACCAGTACCTACGGGCAGCTTCAGGTAATGCCCTATCTTACTATGACCACCATGGGAGAAGAGCAAGAGCCAAAGCCGGTAAAGACCGTCCCCAGCCACTTTTCGGCAGTTAAACTGGCGCAGGACAGCGATATAGAGCTGGTTTTCGGCAAGGAAGACAAAGAGAGATTTTTCATCGGCAACCCTCTGGATATGGAGGTCAAGCTGTGCCTCAACCTGCCGGAGTTCGCCAAGCGTTCCAACGGCATCTTCGGCAAAAGCGGCACCGGCAAGACCTTTTTAACCCGTATGCTTTTAATCGGTATGCTGCAAAAGGGCGCCTGCGTCAACCTTGTTTTTGATATGCACAGCGAATACGGCTGGGCTGGCACCAGTGAAAAGGGGCGCACGGTAAAAGCCATGAAACAGCTTTTCCCTTCCAGGGTAGCCGTATTTACGCTGGACGAGGAAAACTCGCAGCGGCGGGGCGTCAGCACAGATTTCGTGGTTAAAATCGGCTACGACGAGATTGAAGCAGAGGATATGTCTTTGCTGCGGCAGACACTTAATCTTACCGAACAGGCAGTGGAAGCCGTTTACACCCTGCGGCGGCGCTTTGGTAAAGACTGGATAAGCCGCACGCTGAAGATGGACGATTCAGAGGACACAAAGGACATTTTAAGCCAGCTTAATATCCATGAAAGCACCTTCCAGAACCTGAAAAGAGGGTTAAATACCCTCCAGCGGTTGCCCTTCATAGAACCGCACGCCAAAACACCGGCGGTGGATAAAATAATCGCCAACCTCAACACCGGCGTAAACGTGGTGCTGGAGTTCGGGCGTTACCGGGACACCACCGCCTATATACTGGTAGCTAACCTGCTGACACGGCGCATCTATGACCGCTACCGTGACGGCACGGAAAAAGCCATGGCAGAGGGCGTCGCCGCCCCCACGCCACTGGTGATAACCATTGAAGAAGCCCACAAGTTTCTTAACCCAGAGGTATCCCGCCAGACAATATTCGGCATCATTGCCCGTGAAATGCGTAAATACAATGTCTCCCTGCTGGTTATAGACCAGCGCCCCAGCGGCATTGATGAAGAGGTTATGTCCCAGCTCGGCACTAAAATCACCTGCCTGCTTGATAACGAGCGTGACCGTGACAGCGTTCTGGCAGGAGTCTCCGGCAAGAACGAACTGAAATCAGTTCTTGCCAAGCTGGCAGCCAAGCAGCAGGCGTTAATATTCGGTCATGCCGTGCCAATGCCGGTAGCCTTTGTGCCGCGCGAATACGGCTCTGCCGCCTCCTACAAGAGCTTTATGGAAACCGCCGCAGACGAAGATGAACAGGCGGCTAAAGATATAGAGGAGCTTTGGGACTAATTTGAAAAAGAAAGTCGGGCTGGCACTGGGCGGCGGGGCGGCGCGGGGAATGGCGCATATCGGCGTGCTTGAGATACTGGAGAGGGAAAATATCCCGATAGATATGATTGCCGGCACCAGCGCCGGCGCCGTTGTTGGCGCGCTGCTAGCCCAGAGGAAAAGCGCCGCAGAGATAAAACAACTGGCGCGGGATTTTGACTGGAAGCACAGATTTCAAGCCGTAGATTTGACGCTGCCCAAAAACGGCTTTATCGCCGGCAAAAAGATAAAACAACTGCTTAAATCTATCATCGGCGATGTTGATTTCAACGAACTTGGAATGCCATTTGCCTGCGTGGCTACAGACGTAAACAGCGGCGAAGAGGTAGTTATAAATCAGGGTTCTGTGCTTGAAGCAGTCAGAGCCAGCATTTCAATACCTGTAATATTCAGCGTCGTTGAATACAAAGGCAGGCATCTGGTGGACGGCGGGCTGGTAAATCCGGTGCCTGTCAGCGTGCTAAAGGCTATGGGGGCAGATTTTATTATCGCCGTCAATGTTATGCCCCGCCTGAATCACAAAACGGGCTTTGCCCACCCATCCCCGTCAATGGTGAATCAGTCATCGGCGAATAAAGGCCCAAACCTCTTTAATATTATGCTGAAGGTTTTCAGTATCACCAATTCGCAGGTAGTTGAAAGCAGCATAAACGGAGCGGATGTGGTTATAGAGCCGCAACTGCCCGGCATCGGGCTGGGAGATTTCACCCACACCGAGGAATGTTTTCTGCAAGGCGGTTTGGCTGCCATTGACGCCCTGCCGGATATAGAGAAACACCTGCCCGTATAAAGTGCCGGATTGCTAACAAAGCCGCGGCATTGCTATAATAGTTATATGGGGCTGTAGCTCAGTCGGGAGAGCGCCTCCTTTGCAAGGAGGAAGTCAGGAGTTCGAGTCTCCTCAGCTCCACCACTCCGTTTTTTACTTGCTATAACTTCCGGGCAGTAACCGCAAATTCGCTGCCTTCTGAATCAAACGGCGAACCGGCGACATCTGAATAGAAACTCTCTACTTTAAAACCACCCTCCGCGAATTCCTCTTCCAGCTTCTCTGGGCTGAAACACTGCAACCAGTTATAAACAACCCGCGTGCGGCCTGTTTCAATAATAGTATATTTATCAAGTATTACTTTTTCTTTTTCGTATTTGAATACATTGAGAAAGCCGTAATATTTATTTGGAGACCAGAATCCGTTAAGCAGGTTTTCCTCATACACGGCGGTTTCCTGCCGCTGCCCAAAAGCCTTCAGCGAATATACATCAAGGAGGACAAAGCCGCCGGGTTCAAGCAATGTGTGGAATTTGGAAAGCAGTTTTTGCCTCTGCGCCGGGCTGAGAGCGCAATAATCACACATTATCATTATAACAAGGTCAAAACGGTCATCTGTTTCAAACTCCAGGTAATCCTGATTTACGTAATTGACAGACAGCCCTTCTTTAGCCGCCACCTGCCGCGCGTATTCAACAGACCTATTTGAAAAGTCTATACCGGTTACATCCGCCTGTTTTCGCGCCAGCCGGATGGCATATAATCCCGGTCCGCAGCCAAAATCGGCAATCTTTGTGCCTTTGCTGATTTTGAAATGGGAAGTTATCCATTCTACAGATTTATCCAGAAATACCGTATTACGCGAAGATACGTCAATCTCCCCATTCAGGTGAAAGGAAAGCATTTGCTTTGAGGTGTAATCATCCGCCCACAACTCCTTTGCCGTATAAAACTCAAACGGTTTCGGGCGCATGTTTATCTCTTCAAGTTTTTCAAACATGGCTTTTATTCTATCACAAGAGGGTGATATTGTTATATTTATTCCTGATTATGATTTCAGCCAGAATAGCCATATTGTACTATTACTATAGGACTATTGTCCACATATATAACTTATATATTGACAACAGGCAACAGTTGTGCTACGTTATGTGCTATATTACATGAACTAACTATTTAAATGTGAGAGGTGGCTATGGAAAAGCTACAGGACAAGCTTAAGACATTGCGCCACAAAATGGGCTGGTCCCAAGAGGATTTGGCACGGGAAATCAATGTCAGCCTGTCAACAATACAGCGCTGGGAGAACAAAGGGGCAAACCCGACCCGTCTTGCCCGACAGGAATTAACCAGAATATTCAAACAAAACAGTATTAAAGAATAAGGAGAATTCCAGATGAATGTTCTTGTAACCGGCGGCGCCGGCTATATCGGCAGCATTACAACCGAAGAGCTGATAAAACAGGGGCATACAGTTATCGTTGCAGATAACCTCAGCCGCGGGCATTACCGGGCGGTTGCCCCCGAAGCCTCTTTTATTCAGGCAAACCTTGACGACCAGCAAAAGCTGGATGATATATTCGCAAGCAACCGTATAGAGGCGGTGATGCACCTGGCGGCTTATACATCTGTGGAGCAATCAATGGCAGAGCCGGGTAAATACTTCAGGAATAACGTCGTCTGCGGCATAAACCTGCTGGATTCCATGATAAAACACGGGGTAAAACGCATCGTTTTCTCTTCCAGCGCAGCGGTATATGGAGAGGCGGCAGAGGCGGCGATAACCGAAGACTCGCCAACAAATCCGGTGAATGCCTACGGAGATTCCAAACTTATCTTTGAGAATATCCTGCGCTGGTACGGCAAAACCTATAATCTGGAGCATACATCACTGCGCTATTTCAATGTCGCCGGAGCCAGCAAAAACTATGGCGCAGACCATAATCCGGAAACAAACCTGATTCCTATTATTATAAAAGTCGCCCTGGGACAAAAAGAGTTTTTATCTCTCTTCGGCAACGACTATGACACCCGTGACGGCACCTGTATCCGTGATTATATAAACGTGGTTGACATCGCCAGGGCGCACATAATGGCGCTTGAAAAAGGCGGCGGGGGAGCCTATAACCTGGGCAACGGAGAGGGTTTTTCGGTGGCGGAGGTCATTGAAGCCGCCAGAAAGGTTACCGGCTGTGAAATACCGGTGAAACTCTGCCCGCGCCGCGCCGGGGACCCGGCGATGCTGGTTGCCAGCTACAAGCGGGCAAAAGAATGCCTTGGTTGGCAGCCGCAGCATTCGGCGCTGGAGACAATTATAGACAGCGCCTGGCAATGGCAGCGCAGCCATCCGCAGGGCTATGGCGGAGGGCAGGAGAACAAGCCTTAAACAGGAGAGCTATTATGCCAAATTCTTGTAAAGCTGCTACAGATAAAAAGCCAATGGTTTTGGCGGCTATCCCCTGCCTTAATACCGAAGCCTATATTGGCGAACTGGTAAAAGAAGCCGTTAAATACGTTGACCGGGTGGTCGTTATAGACGACGGCTCCAGCGATAACACCGCACAGGCGGCAAAAGCTGCCGGGGCGGTGGTTGTAAATCACGCCGTCAACCGGGGTTATGGCGAGGCTATAAAGTCCTGCTTCAGGGCAGCGCAGGAAAACGACGCCGACATACTGGTCATCCTTGACGGAGACGGGCAGCACAAGCCGGATGAAATAGAACTGCTTGTAGAACCCATAATTCAGGAAGAAGCAGATTTGACCATCGGCTCCCGCTTCTGCGCCGAAGAAGTGGGCGTGCCGGGTTACCGCAGCTTTGGCATAAAGACAATTACATGGCTCTTCAACTTTGGTTCTAAAACAAAAGTTACAGATTCACAAAGCGGCTTTCGGGCTTATAACAGGAAGGCTTATAAAAGCCTGCGCCTTTCTGAAAAAGGGATGAGCATCAGCATAGAAACGCTGGAGGAAGCCAGGCGTAAAAGGACGGTTATAAAAGAAGTTCCCATCGTATGTTTCTATAGCCCGACAAGGCTAAATCCATATGCCATCAAGCACGGGCTGGGGGTTGCCCTGTCCGTTATAAAGATCCGCCTTAAAAGCATCCTGCGAAGGGCAAAGGGAGATTGAAAATATTATTCGTCAGTGAATATTACACGCCCCATATAGGCGGGGTGGAGGTTGTCTTTAAAAACCTTGCCGAAAGGCTGGTTAAGCAAGGGCATGAATGCCACCTTGTTACCTGTCGCTTGCCGAAGACGCAAAAAGAAGAAGAAATCAACGGCGTAAAAGTCCACCGTATAAGCGTGCCTTACCGGGGCGCCAGATACTGGTTCAGCTTTCTGGCTATTCCCAAAGTTATTGGGCTGGCGCGGCGGGCGGATATAATACATACAACTACCTATAACGCCGTTTTTCCCGCCTGGCTGGCAGCGCGGCTGACCGGAACGAAAAGCCTGGTTACCGTCCACGAGGTCTGGGGTGATTTATGGCTGAAGCTGGGCAGCGGCAATTCCCTTATGGCGCACCTCCACCGCTTCATTGAAAAAATACTGGTGCGCCTGCCGTTTGACGCCGCGGTATGCGTCTCTAACTATACACTTGGCTGCCTTAAAGGCTTCGGTATAAAAGAGGACAGGCTTAAGGTAATTCACAACGGCATAGATAACAATGTTTTTAGCCCGCCCACAGATAATGAAAAGAAGAGCCGCAAGGATTTGGATTTACCAGAAGATGCCTTTATCTATATGTATTACGGGCGTCCGGGTGTTTCCAAAGGGGTTGAATACCTGGTGATGGCAGCGCCTCTTATCCTGAAAAGGATACCAGAAGCGAAGCTGCTGCTAATACTGGCGCACGACCCGCATAACAGATACAGCTATATCACCGGACTAATCAGGAGTATGCGTTTGCAGGAAAGTGTTATCCTGCTTGACCCGCTGCCGCTGGAAAAACTGGTTGATTATATTGGCGCTTCAGATTGCGTTGTTATTCCGTCAATATCAGAGGGATTCGGCTTCAGCGCCGCCGAAGCCTGCGCCATGGGCAAGCCGGTGGTGGCTTCCAACGCGGCTTCACTGCCGGAAGTTGTTTCCGGGGAGTTTGTGCTTGTTAAACCGGAGGACCCGCATGGAATAGCCGAAGGCGTGGAAAAGGTATATAAAGATGAGGTTGAAAGAAGCGAAAAAAAGGTTTTCAGCTGGGATGAAAACGTGGCGCAATATCTTGAGGTATATAAAAAAATTCTGACGGATAGATAAAATGACTAAAGCAAAGAAAATAGCTATTCTTACGACGGTTTTTTGGAGCTACGACGGCATCAGCCGGGCGGTTGAACTGCAGGTGAAAGCGCTGGCTGACGAAGGACATGGACATGACGTTACCATTTTTACCCTCGCCGCCAATATGAACGCTCCCGTTGGTGCGTCTCTGGTAATAATGGGGATGCCCGCAAACAGCCTGATGCAGAGAATCTATCGCCTGTTTTTCCCGCTGGACTTAATAAAAGCGGTAAAATATGTCCCCAAGCTGAAGGGTTTTGATATTATTTACAGCCATCAGTATCCGTTGAACTGGCTGGCATATCTGGCAAAGAGAAAATATGGCATTCGTTATATCTATTACAATCACGGCATAAGCTATGGCGACAGGTTCAGCAGCCTGGCGGAGAAAACCTATATGAAAGCAATAACCGCCGCCGCCAACTGGACAATCAAAAGAGCCGATGATGGTATTTCTATCAGTAAATATATGCAGGGGGAACTAAAGAAACAAACGGGGTTGGACAGCGAGGTCGTCTATCATAAAATTGATGCGAACAGGTTTCATAAGGGGCTTGACGGTTTAGCAATAAGGCAGAAATACAACCTGGGGGATGCCCCCATCCTGCTTTTTGTGGGGCGGGTTTCACCGCACAAGGGGGTGCATCTGCTTATTGAAGCCTTTAATCTGGTGAAACAGGAAATGCCAACGGCAAGGCTTTTAATCGTTGGCAAACACACATTCGGGTCTTACTCTAAAAAGCTTAAGGCGATTAGTGATAGTTCAGCCATCTTCACTGGTGACGTTGCGGATGAGGAACTGCCGCTTTATTATGCCGCCTGCGATGTTTACACTACCGCCACCCTGTGGGAGGGGTTTGACCTGCCCGTAGCCGAAGCCCAGGCGTGCGGCAAACCGGTGGTAGCCTTTGATATAGGTCCCCATAAAGAGATTATAGACACACAGGGGATACTGGTTGCCTCCGGGGATATAAAAGCAATGGCAAAAGGCATAATTGAAAAGCTGAAAAAATCTGCTCCGGCAGACATTTGCGGGGTGTCTGAATGAAGTGCCTGATACTGGCTAGCGGCTTCGGCACCCGGTTATACCCGGTAACTAAAAAGACCGCCAAGGGTTTGCTGCCATATAAAGGTAAGCCGGTAATTAACCATATAATTGAAAGGTTGCCGGCGGATATTGATATACATGTTAATACCAACAGAAAGTTTGAAAACCAGTATCAGCAGTGGCAGAAAACGCTGGACCGGCACATAACCCTGCTGATAGAGCCGGTTAAAGATGAAAAACAAAGCCTGGGAGCGGTTGGTTCGGTGGAATACTGGACAAGGCAGAAGGGCATAGAAGACGACATTCTTGTAATTGCCAGCGATAACTACTTTGAAATGGATATGGCGGATTTCATTGCCCGCTTCAATGGGCGGAATGCGCTGGTCGCTGTTTACGATATCGGCAATCTGAAAGACGCCTGCCAGTTCGGTATCGTCAAAGTGGATGGTGACAAGGTGGTGGAGCTGGCGGAAAAACCGCAGAAACCGCAGTCCAGCCTGGTGGCAACAGCCTGTTATATATTTCCGAAGCGCGCGCTTCCAATGCTGCACCGATACTGCCGCCGGGATAAAAAGGATAATCTGGGTGATTTTCTGGTTCACCTTATACGCAATGATGAATTGTATGCCTATATCTTTAAAGAGGCGTGGTTTGATATAGGCAGTAAATGGGAGCAGCTAAGCCAGAGCGGGGAGGCGCAATAGTGTTTAAGCTAAAGGATAATATCCTGACAGAATTTGCCGATGTTAAACTGGCGGTGCTGCTGTTTTCGGTGGGTTTGCTGGTGCTGGTGCTGTCATTACTGCTGGTTCATTCCATGCTGCTGACGCAGGCGGCGATAACGGTTATGCTGGCGTCTATGATATATCTGCTGATGCGCTGGGCGCGCCGCAAAGATCAGGGTGAAGAAAGCCCGGATGAAGAAGCGCCTGCCACATCTCCGTCTTCGCTTTATATGAATCAGATACTGGATATTGCCTTCTGGGGTTTGCTAATCGCGGCTATGTTTATGCTGACACAGGGGGTTTATGCCAGACCGCTGGGCTTCCTGATTATGGTTTCAGCAATGGCAGCCATTCTTGCCGTGCAGATATTTTCCGGCAGGAGCACGGGCTATTGTATTATAAAAATACTGGTTATTGCTATCCTGCTGCGCGCCAGCGCATACTATCAGTTCCCCAGCCTTGCCGGTTATGACGCTATAGCCGAGGCAGATTCACTGGCGCAGCTTTTGGCTAACGGACATATCGGCGAATTTATGAAGGGATACGAATATTATCCGACAGCCCATTACTTTGCGGCTTCGGTATCTCTGACCACCGGTCTGGGGGTTATGGATTCGTTCTTTATGCTGGGGATTGCCGAAGCGCTGAGCCTGGTTTTTGTATTTCTCATCGGCAGGCACTTCTTCAATGCCAGGATAGGTCTTCTGGCTGCCCTTATAATGGCTGTCTTTGACTGGCATATTATATGGGGGTTTTATGTCAAAGCCATGACATTGAGTATCGCCCTGCTGCCGATGGTTATATTCCTGATTATGGCATCGCTTAAAAACAGACGGCTTACATTTGTAATTCTCGGCATGCTTATAATGGCTCTTATAATTCTGACACATACCTTTACCACGGCAGTCTTAGCTGTGATTCTGTTTATCGGCTGGGTTATGTTTATGCTGTTAAGACAGGTATCAAGTGATGAAGCTATCCGCCCGCCGGTAAGCCTGACAATTGCGCTTCTTTTTGGTTGTGCCACCCTGGCTTACTGGATGTATGTTTCAGGCTTTACCCAATATATCGCTAACACTATCAGTTATGCCTTTACCATTGACGCTGATAGTGTGCCGGTGGTAGCTTTGACGATGAACACAGCGGAAGATGTATGGCAAAAACTGCCGACAATGCTTTTTATGTTTCTGGCTACGCTGGGCTGCCTGTCTATCTTTAATATTCGCCGGCTGGAGGGAAAAACCCTGCTGCAGGTATGGCTTGCCCTGCTGTGCGGAACACTAGTAATTGTGAACTTTGTTATTTTCTTCGCGCCCCAGTTCGGGCCGCTAATAAGGGAAAGGTGGTTCGTCTTTGTGGGGCTGATTGTAGCTATACCAGTGGCTTACGGGCTGGTTAATATCGCCAGCAGGAGAAGCTGGCAGAGCCTGACGGGGCTGTTTATAACAATGTTCCTGTTTGCCGCCATTATGACTACCTCCAGCATAAGTAACAGCGCCTCTGTAATTTCCTGGGGGTCTGAAAGCTATCTTGCCGCCACACAATCAGAGTTGGCGGCTGCCGATACGATCAATGAGATAGCCGATTTTACAGACAATGAATCACCAGCCGGAGATAAAAAGATTTACACAGATCATTATTATTCGCAAGTATTCACTTACAATGAGGACTTACGGCTGGGAGAAGTGGCAGATTTCTCAGAACTTTATAAGTATGAACTACAGGATTACAACGGCATTCTTATACTGAGAACCGCCGCCATTGATATAGTTTCAACAAAAAATGAAATTATAATGAGTGAAGAGCAATATGAGGCGCTGGCAGATGACCCGCAGATTTCACTTATATACGATAGCGGCACGGTAAAAGCCTTACAGAGATAATAAAAGGAGAGACATCTTGCAGGCAAAAGCCTTAATAATAGTAGAAAAGCAGAGTCAGGTGGAAGAATTACTCTGCCTTGCCCGCAGCCGGCAGCATGAAGCTGACCTAACCCTTTTTGCGCCGGATGACACCGTTGCCGGAAAGCTGGATAACAGCAACATAAGGATTAAAACCGGAAAGGACTACGGGCTTTCCGATGAATACCTGCAAAAGACAAGCATAGAGTGGTACAGGTCTTTTGCTGATAAGGAAACAGGGATCGGGGAAAATATCAAGGAATTACTTGTATATAAGAATATATCGCTGTGGTGGCTGGTAGAGCAGCAGCTATACATAAGCCGCTTTGCTTTCCCCCGGCTGCGTGACACTATACAACAGGTGATAATATTAGACAGGATAATCCAGGCAGAGAAGCCAGCGATAATATACTATGCTGATAACGGCACGGTACTTTCAACAGCTATAAGGTTTGTGTGCAAATCTGGGGGGATTGATACTGCCATATCAGCCGGTTCATCCAGAATAAAAAGGCGCTTAATAAACAAGTTCAGGGCTTTTGCCTATATAAACGGCTTATGGTTAAGGCTTTTTCTAAGAAAAATATGCTGGGCCCTGGCAAGGCATAAAAAACTATCGGCAACAACTACAGGGAAAAAGAAACTGCTTATATTTTCAGTGTGTGTATGGTCTAACATACGCAGTCTTAAATCAGGCAAACTAATCAAGGGAGACCCATACCTGGATTCGGTTATAGAATTGGGAAACGATGAGATGGAAGCGCTGGATGTGGATACCCCCGGTGGCGAATGGGGGCTCAGTATAATGAAAGAGAAAAGTAAGCAGGAAAAAATGGGCTACAAACCGTTTGAAGGTTATCTGGCAGCAGGCATTATCCTGAAAGCTTTCAGGGCAGCGATAAGGCTTAATAAAGATTATAAACGCCTTGTCGCATCCAGAGGGTTCAGGCAGTCTTTCAGTTACAACAAGCTGCCCATGTACAATCTTGCCAGGCAGAACTTTTCTCTTTTCTTTTCAACCCCCCATCTGGCTTTAATGATCACTTTCATTGAGATAGCGAAGCGCATGATAATAACCGAGGACCCGGCGGTAATAATACACTACGGTGATTTACCGGATAGCGGGCGGGCGGTTATCGCCGCAGCCAAAGCTAAAAGTATTCCCGTCATACTTTTACAACACGGCTTGTATGAAAACTGGAATCCTTACTTCAACCATATCGGGGCTGATATAGGGACAGGTAAAGAAGCCACCGCCCCCTATTGCCCCATTCCGGACAAATTCGCTATGTCTGATGTTTATACCAGGGATATATTAATAGAGCGGGGAAAGTTCAAGGATGAAGACATTGCTGTTACCGGACAGCCGAGATACGACGTTATGAATAGCAGCTATAACATCCTGAAGAGGAAAACCGTATTTGAAACGCTGGGGCTGGATCCGGCAAAGAAACTGGTGGTTTGGACAACGGCGTCACATTCCTTTTCGCCCCGGGAGAACGGGCGCTTTATCAGCGGTGTCTGTAATGCAATCAATGCCCTCAGTAATACTCAGCTTTTAATAAAGCTGCACCCCGGTGAAAACCAGAAAGCGCCCCTTTACCATCAATATCAAAATCTCAAGCCGATAATCGTCGGCAAATATGGGCTGACAACCTTTGAGCTGCTCAATGCCGCTGATGTTGTGATTATAAACGGATGGTGCTCAACAGGTATAGAAGCCATAATACTGGATAAGCCTGTAATAAGCATGGAGTTTGAAGACATCCAGATAGCGCCTTATGTAAAGTGCGGTGCCGCTATCAACGCCAACGGCGAGGAGGCTGTTGCAACGGCGCTGAAAAGCATATTGAGCAGCAAGAAAATACTTACCGAACTGGAGCAAGCCAGAAAAAGGTATATTGATGAACTGGGTTATAAAACAGACGGACAGGCATCGCAGAGGGTTGCCGATATTATAAAACAGATGGCTAAATAGCAAAGGAGGCTTTATATGAGTATTGAAAACAAGGTTGTTTTGCTTACCGGCGGCACCGGCTCTTTCGGACAGAAGTTCACCAAGATTGCTTTGAAGGAGCTGAATCCCAAAAAGATATGTATCTTCTCCCGAGGCGAGTTTCTGCAACACCAGATGCGCCAGAAATTCAACGATGACCCCCGGTTGCGTTTTTTCATCGGTGACGTACGTGATAAAGACAGGCTTTCCCGGGCAATGAACGGGGTGGATATTGTCGTGCATGCCGCTGCCTTGAAACAAGTGCCGGCATGTGAATACAACCCCATAGAGGCGGTTAAAACTAACATAGACGGGGCAATCAACATAATAGACGCCGCCCTGGATAACAATGTTGAGAGGGTTATAGCCATCAGCAGCGACAAAGCGGTGCAACCGGTAAACCTCTACGGCGCCACCAAGCTGGTTGCCGAAAAGCTCTTCATACAGGGCAACGCCTATACCGGCGGGCGGGGGACAAAGTTCAGTTGCACCCGCTACGGTAATGTTTTCGCCAGCCGCGGCAGTGTTGTGGAATTGTTTTTACAGCAGAAGAAAAACGGTTTTGTAACTGTTACGGATGAACGTATGACACGCTTCTGGATTACGCTGGAGCAGGGTGTGCGGTTTGTTACGGATTGCATCGGGCGGATGCAGGGGGAGGAAATATTCATACCCCGTATTCCCAGTATGAAGATTACCGATATTGCAGATGTCGTCTGCCCCGGGGTAGAGATAAGAATCATCGGTATCCGTCCCGGAGAAAAACTGCATGAAATTATGCTGACACATGAAGAGGCGACGCATGCGAGAGAGTTTGATGACCACTTTGTTATAGAGCCGGAACAGGCATTTGGCGGATATAGCTATCTACAGGAAGGCAAGCGCCTGCCGCAGGATTTCAGCTATGCCAGTGACAACAACAACCAGTGGCTCAGCAAAGAACAACTGAAAGAAATGCTGGGGGGCATCATTTAGCATGGAAAAACTGGCGATACACGGCGGCAAGCCGGTCAGAAGCAAGCTCTTGCCTTACGGACACCAGTCTATTGATGAAGATGACATCAGGGCTGTGGCTGAAGTGCTGCGGACAGACTGGATTACCCAGGGGAAGAAGGTAGAAGAGTTTGAAAAGAGGCTGGCGGATTATTGCGGAGCTGGATATGCCATGGCTGTCTCCAGCGGCACTGCCGCCCTGCACCTTGCCTGCGCCGCCGCTGGCGTTAAAGAAGGAGATGAGGTTATAACCACCCCCATTACCTTTGCCGCTACCGCTAACGCTGCTGTGCATCTGGGGGCAAAAGTAATATTTGCTGATATCAAAGAGGATACCCTGAACATGGACCCGGCAGAGGTTAAAAAAAGGCTTTCGCCGAAAACAAAAGCCATATTACCGGTGGATTTTGGCGGTTTGCCTGCCGAACTGGGGGAGATAAAAGAAATTGCCAAAGAGAATAATCTTGTAGTGATAGAGGACGCCTGCCATGCCCTTGGCGCTGAATATAAAGGCAAGCGCATTGGCGGTATTTCTGATATGACAATCTTCAGCTTTCACCCGGTAAAACACATCACCACCGGCGAAGGCGGCATGGTTTTAACCAACAACAAAGCATATTATGAAGAAATCAGGCTGCTGCGGCATCATGGCATAACCAAAGATGAAAGCCGCGGCGGCTGGTATTACGAAATAAGCCAGATGGGCTATAACTTCCGCCTGACAGATTTCCAGTGCGCTTTGGGGTTAAGCCAGATGGACAAACTGGAAGATTTCATAGAACGCCGCCGTCGGATTGCCGCCGGTTATGATGCAGCCTTTGCCGCAATAGACGAAATTATAACTCCGCCGCACAGCGCAGAGCATTCCTATCATATATATGTTATACAACTGCGAACAGAGAAACTGTCTGTTGGCAGAAAAGAGATTTACGATGCGCTTAGGGCTGAAAACATCGGCGTGCAGGTGCATTATATGCCGCTGCACCTTCATCCCTTTTATATAAAACAGTTTGGCTATAAGAAAGGTGATTACCCTGTGGCAGAGAAATATTATGAAAGGGCGATAACCCTGCCTGTCTTTCCGGTTATGAACGACAGGGACGTAAGTGACGTAATACTGGCGGTTAAAAAGGTGATTGAGTATTACCGTAAATAATAAAGTTCTGATAACCGAAGGCTTTGAATATTAAATACTATATGAAAGGGAAACAATAGTGGAATTGATTTACCGGTTTATCAGGTGGGTAAGGCATAAAAACCCTGCCGTTGTCCGCAAAATATTGAATATGGCTTATTATAACCCTGAAAACATAGTGTTAAACAGGGATAGTTTTGATTACCTTGCGGTGGACGATTGCCTTTTCTATATGAGCAACCAGATAGATTCTGTGCAGAGGGTTAAAGGCAACCCCTGGTTTGATAACATCAGGGAAGAAGATATTGTGCTTGATATCGGGGCTAACATCGGGGCTATAACAATACCGCTGGCAAAAACGGCAAAACAGGTCTACGCCGTAGAGCCGCTTTTCAGCGATGAACTGAAGAACAATATCCGGTTAAACTGTTTGGAAAACGTGCAGGTTATTGACTGCGGGCTTGGTGATGACAATACAACAGAGGAAATAGAATACAACACAAAAAATGCCTGTTGTAACCTGAAATCTTTATCCACTATCCTGAACATAACAAGCCGGGTTAATTTCATTAAAATAGATTGCGAAGGCGCGGAATGGACGATAGAGCCAGACCAGCTTAACGGGGTAAGGGAAATCAGGATGGAATTCCATATCAGGCGGAATAATAAACGTTCAGACTTAAAGAAGCTGAAAGCCTGGGAGCAATGGCTTGGGCAGAATAATTATCGCTTTGATATGAAGCGCCTGGATCAGCCCGGCCCGTCCGTTCTGTTTGCCGAATGCCTTCTTCTTAATGCCAGCAGGATGGAATGATATAAATTGCAGAAGGCGGCGGGGGAATAAAATGGATTACAAGATAGCATATTACAGCGAAGTTGACGCAGGGCAGTGGGATAGCTGGGTGGCTGAAATAGCTGCCGCAAGCTATCACCACAGCAGTTTCTGGCTGGATTATAACAGCCGTTTCCAGAATGTGCTGGAGAATAAATCCTTTGTTTTGCTGGAAAACGATGCCGCTCCGCTGGCAGCCTGCCCGTTATTCCTGTCTGAAACAGGCGGATGCAAAGAATTATCTGTAAACGGCGCGCCGCTGGGCGTTCCGGCGCTTACCGCAAAGCTGAAGCCCAGCCCCCGCCGCAAACTGCTGGACGAAGCCTTTACTATTATCAATAAATACGCCCGTGACAATAACGCCGAACGGGTTATTATGGTTTCGCACCCAATTACGCAGGCAGTTTGTGAAGACGATATTACAGGCTTCAGAAACACCTTTGAACCACTGCGCTGTAAAATGCTATACAGTGTGGAAAACACACTGGTTATAGACCTTAAGCAGGCAAAAGGAAGCGCTTTCTCAAAATATGAGTAAATACCAGCGCAGGCATATCAGCAGGGGCAAGAAGAAAGGCATCCGGGTTGTGGCTTTTAATAACGATGAAAGTAAAACCAAGCTGAAGCACTGGTTCAGCCATTTTCAGCAGGCGCATTTTGATTCCGCCGGTAAAATGACCCGTCCTCAGGAGACATGGGACAGTATGCTTGGGGCTGCCCTGAATGGCAAAGCAACCCTTTTCTGCGCTTTTCTGGGTGATACGCCGATGAGTTACCTTTTCTGCGGTGAATTTGATTCTATGGCTTTCGGCTGGTCTCAGGTGAATATTGAAGAATTTGAAAAAGAGTATTCCCCCCGCCATGTGCTGGAGTGGGAAGCCATGATGCATTATAAAAACGGGGGCTTTAATTATTATGAAGTTGGTGAGCGTTATTTCTGCCCCCAGCCTTTTTACGTGCCTTCGCCAAAAGAAATAAGCATCAGCCAGTTCAAGGAAAGATACGGCGGTTTTATGCTGCCAAAGATTGTCTGGCGCGGATACTATGATAAAACAAGAATGGACAGGGAGCTAAAAGAATGCAGGGACAATTATCTGCTTCAGGATAACCTTGTAACAATCCCCGGAGAGGATGATTAGATAATGAGCAAAATTAAATCTGACCACGCCAAGGACTTGAAAGAATAGTGGGGAAGAAATGGCAAAACGAATTATTTTCTGGCCATATCTAAAGGTAAGAGAACTGCCCCGTGGACTATTCCCCTTGAAGCCAGTTAACAAGAGGATAGAAAAGCTTATGTGCGAACACATTGGGCAGCCCGCAATATTTCTGAACTCTGGCAAAACCGCCATATACCTGGCTTTGAATGCCTATGGAATGAAACGGGCAGATGAAATACTTGTTCCTCAATACCTGGGCGGTTGGGTTTTAAATACAATGAACCGAACCGCCTTCCCGACAACCAGAGAAACAGAACGCACCAAAGCTGTATTTGCCTTCCACCAATACGGATACCCGCAGCGTATGGACGAAATTACCAGCTATGCCCGTGACAAAGGCTGGCTGGTGATAGAGGACTGCGCGCATTCTTTTTCTTCCAAATATCATGGCGGCAATATAGGCACATTCGGAGATGCAGCTATATTCAGTTTCTCTAAGAACCTGCCCACGATTTTGGGCGGATGCCTTGTTACCAAAGACAAGAAAGTTATTAACTACACACGGGCATACATAGCGGAAAAGAGGGGTTGGTGGCGAGCAATATCGTCAAATGCATGGATAGCAGCAATGTTTATGAGTTCCGGGGTGTGGACGGAAAAGGTAAGAGAGGTTTTCCGTCCTTCGCTGGAGATGCTTTACAGCCAGCTTGTTGAATACCCAAGCCCCAACCGCTTTGTATCACGTTTAACGCTGCGGGCTTTTAAAGAATTGGAGAGCAGCGCCGGACACAGGGTAAAAAACCTGGAAATCTTTAAAGGGTATTTCTGCGGCAAAGGATATCACGAAGAGATTGAAGAAGGATGTCAGGTGGTGCCGTTATTAGCACCCTATATTGATAAAAACAGAAGCAGAATGGCATTGATTGTGAAAGACCTTAAGGCAATGAATATAGAAACTGGAATACAGCACTTTGATATTGAACGTAACGTGCTTCAGCCTGATTACCGTGAGTGCGTGCCGATACCCCTGCACCAAAACATTTCAGAAGATAAAATGCACCGTATCTGCCAGATTATTGACCGCAGGAGAAAAGAATGAAAAATAAAGATTTAAATCGCAATGAATGGGGTAAATTCTACGACAACCTGGCGAAAAAAGGTGATGATGAGCTTTTTGCCACCGCCAGATGCAGCCTTAATACCAGAAAGGTTGTCGGACGCATTGTAAATGACGTTAACCAGAAGCTAAACTTAACCCCAAATGACGTATTTCTGGATATAGGCTGCGGCACGGGGGTAGTCAGCACAAGCCTGTGGCAGCAGGCGGGCAAGTCCGTGGGGCTGGATTATGGCAAGGAAGTGCTGATACGCGCCCGCAAGAACTTTAAGGACATTGGCGATGATGTAGATTATGCCCAAGGAGATATAACCTCTCTCCCGTTCAGAAGCGAATCTTTCAGCAAGGTATTATGTTACAGTGTGGTTATGTATCTCCCTAATTACGATGAATTTAAACAGGCGCTTGTTGAAATGTTGCGGGTGTGCAGGCACGGAGGGCTGGTGATGGTGGGGGACATCCCGGAGAAAAAGAAAAAAGAGGAGTGGATTAAGGGAGCGCGCCGGCAAGGAGAGCCTCTGCTACGGTATCTGGTAAGAAAGCTGAGGCGAAAAATAACACAGGCGAGATACAGGAACAGCATCCGCCAGTTCGCCAAAATGCAAAAAGAGCTTGATATAACCCCACCCGAGGCTTCGGGGATGGCTTACGATGCCGATATGATAATGCGTATCTGCGGAGAGATTGGTGTTAAAAGTACTATCCTTGACCAGCCATCTTCACTGACATTTGGCAATACCCGCGTGGATTTACTGCTGGAGAAAGAATAGGGAATAAAGATGAAGTTTCTGGTTATCGGCGGCGGCTCTATCGGCAAAAGGCATATCAAAAACCTCGAAACAATTGAGGCGGGGGAGATATTTGCCTGCGATACCAGCCCTGAACGCTGCCGTAATATAGAGCAGGAGTTCGGCGTTAAAACCTTCACTGAACTTGAGACGGCGCTGGAGCAAAAACCGAATGCCGCCTTAATCTGCGTGCCTACCAGTTTACACTTGACTGCTGCGCTGGCGGCAGCGGAAAAAGGCTGCCACCTGTTTATTGAAAAACCGCTTTCGCATGATTTGGATGGCGTAGATAAGCTGGTTGAAACAGTAAAACAGAAAAAGCTGGTTAGCCTTGTTGGCTGCAATATGCGCTTTCATCCGGGGGTGGCTTTAATGAAAAAGCTGCTGGATAAAAAGAGTATTGGCAAGGTTATATGCGCCAGGGTGCAGGCGGGGCAGTATCTGCCGGACTGGCATCCTTTGGAGGATTACAGAAAAGGCTACAGCGCCAGTAAAGCGCTGGGCGGCGGCATTATACTGGATGGCATCCATGAGATTGATTATATTGCCTGGCTGATGGGAAATGCCTGCCGCGTGGGTTGCTTTGCAGGCAAGATAAGCTCTCTGGAGATTGATACAGAGGACACTGCCGAGATTCTGCTGGGCTTTGAATCCGGGGCGATTGTGGAGGTGCATCTGGATTATATTCAAAGGGCTTACGCCCGCACCTGCCAGATTATCGGAGAAGAAGGCACAATATCCTGGGATATGAGTGAAAAACAGGTTAAATTGTATACCGCCGACAGTAAAATATGGCAGGTTTTCCCACAGGCGGCGGATTATGACATAAACCAGATGTATATAGACGAAATGAAGCACTTTTATCGCCTGCCTGAAAGGACAGAATAAACCTTTGCAGGATATAAACTCCGGCAGGAAAGCATTGCAGATTGCCATTGCTGCCAAGCAGGCGGCTGAAAGCGGCAAAACCATAAAACTGGAGGATATTTGATGATTGCGGCTATTATACAGGCGCGTATGGGTTCAACCAGGCTGCCGGGTAAGGTTATGAAAGAGGTTTGCGGCAAGCCGTTGCTATGGCATCTTATACAGCGGCTTAAAACTTCACAGACTATAGACAAGATTATAATCGCCACCACCGTTAACGCAGCAGACAAGCCGATTCTGGAGTTGGCGCGGCAGATGGGCATAGACAGCTTCGCCGGCAGCGAAGAAGACGTGCTGGACAGGTATTACAGGGCTGCTGAAAAGCATAAAGCAGATATAGTTGTTCGCATAACAGCGGATTGCCCTCTTATTGACCCGGCGCTTATGGATAAAGTTATCACGCATTATATTGAAAACAAAGATGATTTTGATTACGTGCAAAGTGGCATAAGCTACCCGGACGGCATCGTGGAAACGTCTGTTCTTCCGTTCAGCATACTGGAAAAAACCTGGCGGGAAGCCAAACTGCCCTCGGAAAGAGAGCATGTGACCTCTTATATCTGGAAAAATCCCTCGCTTTTCAGGGTTTATATAATGGAAAACGATGAAGACCTTTCAGATATCAGGCTGACGGTGGATGACGAAACCGATTTTAAGCTGGCGGCAGAGGTATTTAAAAACCTGTATAAAGAGGGCGAGGTATTCAGTATGCAGGATATACTGGATTTTCTTGAAACAAAACCGGAGCTGCTGGAACTGAACAAAGGCACAATCAGGAACGCAGGCTATATAAAATCGCTGATACAGGATGGCGATATATCCTGACCTTTTGAGGATACGGAGGCAGATATGGGTAAAAAAGGACAAATGCTATATGAAAAAGCCAAGCGGCTGATTCCGGGCGGCACGCAGCTTCTTTCCAAGCGTCCGGAGATGTTCCTGCCAGGGCAGTGGCCCGGCTATTACTCAAAAGCCAAAGGGGTGGATGTCTGGGATTTAGATAACAATAAATATACCGATATGAGCTATATGGGCATCGGCGCCTGTATTCTGGGCTACGCCGACGATGATGTGGATAACGCTGTTAAAGCAGCTATAGATAACGGTTCAATGTGCACATTGAACTGCCCCGAAGAAGTGGAACTTGCCGAACTGTTATGTCAAATCCACCCCTGGGCGCAGATGGCGCGTTATGCCCGCGGCGGCGGGGAGGCAATGGCGCTGGCGGTGCGTATCGCCCGCGCCAAAACGGGGAAAGATAAAATAGCTTTCTGCGGTTATCACGGCTGGCATGACTGGTATCTGGCAGCTAATCTGGGAGAAAAAGACAGGCTTGGCGGACACTTGCTGCCCGGACTGGAGCCTGCCGGTGTGCCGCAATGCCTGAAAGATACGGCGCTGGCTTTTCACTACAACAAGATAGAGCAGCTTAAAGAAATTGCCACAAAACACGGCAATGAAATTGCCGCTATTGTGATGGAGCCGATAAGAAATTACCAGCCTTTGCCCGGCTTTCTGGAGGAAGTTCGCCAGATTGCAGACAGCATGAAAGCGGCGTTGATATTTGACGAGGTGTCTTCCGGCTGGCGGCTCAATTCGGGCGGGGCGCATTTGCTTTACGGAGTTAACCCGGATATAGCCGTCTTCGCCAAGGGGATGAGTAACGGCTATCCGATGGCAGCCATCATCGGCACTGAAAATGTTATGCAGGCGGCGCAGGATAGTTTTATCAGCAGCACATACTGGACAGAAAGAATTGGTCCTGCCGCTGCGCTGGCAACTATCCGTAAGCATATAAAGAATGATGTTGCCGGACACCTGGTGGAAACGGGTAAAAACATCCAGCAGGGATGGCAGACTGCTGCCGGTAAAGCTGGATTAAAGATAAGCGTGGGCGGCATTCCACCGCTGGCGCATTTCTCCTTTGAATATGAAAACAGGCAGGCTGTAAAAACGTTGTTTACGCAGGAAATGCTGGGCAGGGGCTTTCTGGCAACCACCGCTTTCTACGCCTCCTATGCCCACAAAGAAAAGCATATAAACAACTATCTTGCCGCAACGGCAGAATCATTTGCCATTATTAAGAAAGCTATAGATGATAAAAGGGTAGAAGGGCTGTTAAAAGGGGCGGTAGCGCATTCCGGTTTCTACCGCCTGGCTTAACGAAAATATTATGAAAAATCTTGTTTTTCGTGTTGACGCCGGCAGCAGTATGGGCACGGGTCATTTGATGCGCTGCCTGGCGCTGGCGCAGGCGTGGCGGGACACTGGCGGCAAAGCTGTATTTGTTACCGCCTGTAACAATGACAACCTGCTGCAAAGGCTGCGGCAAGATGGTTTTGATGTTAGGTTATTGCCGGAAGCAAACTTTAACAGTATTGAAGACTGGCAAAAAACCAGTGAGGTTATGGCGGGATATAACAACGAATGGGTGTTGCTTGACGGCTATCACTTCAGCCAGGACTACCAGCAGCAGATAAAAGACGCCGGTTATAAACTGCTGGTGATAGATGATATGGCTCAGCTTGAAAAATATCACGCCGATATTATCCTTAACCAGAATCTGCACGCCGGGCAGTTGCATTATAATTGCCAGCCATATACAAAACTCCTGCTGGGCAGTGAATATGTCCTGCTGCGGCGAGAGTTTCTGGCTTGCGAAAACTGCAAGCATGAGATAGCAGAAACGGCAAAGAAAATATTAATAACAATGGGCGGCAGCGACCCGAATAATATAACGCTTAATGTTATTCAATCTTTAGAGAAAACTGCTATTTCAGGTGTTGAAGCAACCATTGTTACAGGCGCCGCCAATCCTAATATTAAAATGCTGGAAGCGGCAGTAGAAAACAGCCGTTTATCGTGGCAGATTATACATAATGCGGATAGCATGCCGGGGCTTATGGCTGAAACGGATATAGCCGTATCCGCCGCCGGAAGCACTGTCTGGGAGCTGGCGTTTATGGGCGTGCCTTCTATTATTACTGCTGCTACCCCCCTTGAGCAAACCGCAGCAGCCTTAATGAAAAAGCATTTGCCTTTTACAACCATAAGCGGGCTGGGCAGAGGCTTTGAAGTTCAATTGATAAATGCTTTAAACAGGCTTACAGCAGACAGGGAAATGCGTTACAACATGAGTGCACTGGGGCAAAGCCTGGTGGATGGGCAGGGATGTGAAAGGGTTATAAAAGAAATTACCAAGTAAATGGGGGTAAACTATGGTTGGTTTAAGAGAAATAAACGCAGGAGATAAAGAAAAAATACGCGATTGGCGTAATCTGCCCGATATAGCCAAATATATGTACACAGACCATCAGATAACCGAAGAAGAACATGAAAAATGGTTCAATGCCATAGCTGAAGACCCAAAGCGAAAATACTGGGTTATCACTTACAACAACGAGGACATTGGGCTGGTTAATCTCTATGATATAGATAAAAGCAACCAACGCTGCTATTGGGCGCTTTATATCGTTGATACAAATGCGCAGAGAAAAGGAATTGGGGGATTTGTGGAATTAGCCATAATCAATCATGTTTTTGGTGAGATGGGATTTAACAGACTATGCTGCGAAGTTCTTGATTTCAACCAGTCTGTAATTAAAGCCCATAAAGGATTTGGATTTGTTGAAGAAGGCTGTTTAAGGCAGCATGTTATTAAAAACGGGCAGCCTGTGGATGTTATATCTTTTGGTCTTCTGAAAGAAGAGTGGGAACAAAAGAAACCAGATGTAGAAAAACGCCTGTCAAGGATAGAGAAATGGTTAAAAGAGAAGGAAGAAACCAGCCGGGAAGAATAGTATTAAAGAGAGATTATAAAGATATTGGTTGAAAACAGTTACATAGAAATCAACGGGCGCAGAATTGGTAAAGGCTATCCGGTTTATATAATCGCAGAGCTTTCCGCCAATCACCGCGGCAGTTATAAAGAGGCAGCCGCGCTGGTGAAGGCGGCAAAGGAAGCCGGCGCAGATGCCATTAAACTGCAAACCTATACACCTGATACAATTACAATAGACGTTGATTCAGAACTGTTTCGCCATAAAGACGGCTTGTGGGCGGGGCGCACGCTATATGAGCTTTATTCCGAAGCATATATGCCCTGGGAATGGCAACCAAAGCTGAAGAAGCTGGCAGACGGGTTGGGAATAGGCCTGTTTTCTTCTCCATTTGATGAAACCGCCGTTGATTTTCTGGAAAATATGGATATTCCGGCTTATAAAATCGCCTCTTTTGAGCTGGTTGATATTCCGCTCATAGAATATGCTGCCAGTAAAGGCAAGCCTGTTATACTTTCAACCGGAATGGCAACGTTGGCGGAAATAGAAGAGGCGGTGGCAGCAGCAAAAAAAGCCGGCGCAACGCAGGTCGCCCTCCTAAAATGCACCAGCGCCTATCCCGCCCCGCCGCAGGAAATGAACCTTGAAGCTATTGCATATCTTGAAAAGAAATTCGGGCTGCCGGTGGGTCTTTCAGACCATACCATTGACAAAAATACGCCGTCAAACGCCGTAGCTCTCGGCGCTTGTATCATAGAGAAACACTTTACCCTTTCACGCGGCAATCCCAGCCCGGACAGCGCCTTTTCACTGGAGCCAGACGAATTCAAAGAAATGGCTGCGGCAGCCCGGACGGTTAAAAGGAAGCCAGTGCAGGAAGCGGGCGGCGAAATAAAGCTGGGCAAATCTGAAGCCGAAAACCGCAATTTCAGGCGCTCCCTGTTTGTTGTTGCCGATATTAAAAAGGGGGGGGCGTTCACAAAAGATAATATCCGTTCCATAAGGCCTGCATACGGCTTGCATACACGCCACCTGAGGGAGCTTTTGGGCAAAAAGGCAATACGTGATATCAAACGCGGCACGCCGCTTGGATGGAGCATGGTGCAATGAACAAAAACAATAGAGATAAAAAGATAAAGATATGCTTTATGGGGCTGACCGGCTATCAGATAATAAAGGGCAGAAATGATATGAACGTCGTCGGTCCGGATGTCTACCAGGTTTTGCTTGCCAGGGAGCTTCTAGAACAGGGCTTCAGTGTAAGCTATATCAATTATGACGAAGGCGGGCCGGAAACAGAAATCATAGACGGCATACAGGTTATCAAAATCTATCCGATGAACAGCCGCCTGAACGTATTCCGCAAGATATGGGCTATCGGCAGGGCTATGCGTAAAGCCAACGCGGATGTCTATTTCCAGCAGGGCGGCGCCGGTCCTGCAAGCCCGCTTTTATGCCGTTTTTTCGGCAAGAGGTTTATTATGAGTGTCGGGCATGATGCTTATGTTGACCCTGAGCTAAGAAAAGATAACGGCTTTGCTTTTAACTTTAAGGCTGCCATGGAAATCAGGCTGGCGGACAGGGTTCTGGTGCTGAGTGAAAAACAGAGAATAATGCTGAAAGAAAGCTTTAACCGCAATGGAATCATCGCCGGGATACATATGCCGCTGCCGGCAGCGGGTATGCCGCAAAAGACACAACCGCCAGTGGTATTATGGGTTGGCAGCCTCAATGAAAGAAAACAGCCGGAACTGTTCCTGAAACTGGCGCAGGCTATCCCGGAGGCAAGTTTTCAGCTTGTGGGTGGCTCTGACGATAAAGAATACGTTAAAAAGATAGAGAAGGAAGCTAGGAATATCCCCAACCTTGAATATGCCGGGTTTATCCCCTTTAATGAAATCAACCAATACTTCAGGCAGGCGTCTGTTTTCGTCAGCACCTCTCTTTCAGAGGGTTTTCCGAATGTTTTTATCCAGGCGTGGATGAACTATACACCAGTGGTCAGCCTGAATGTAGATCCGGATAAAACAATCACCAGGCAACAGGTTGGTTTTCATTCCGGCACATTTGAGAAACTGGTCAATGATGTTAGAAAGTTAATTGAAGACAGGGGATTGTTACGGCAGATTGGAGACAACAGCCGCCGTTATACCGAAAAAAACCATGATATAAGAGAAGTCGCCAAAAAGCACATAGAAGTTATCAACAGCCTTGTGAGAAAGAGCTAGGCTTTTCCGCGTAATTTATTCAGGCTGCCGGCTATAAGGTTAATAAAGAAGCCTATCTCCCCACGGCTCAGCCCTCTCATCGCCAGCAGTACAGCGAAGTATATAACAGCCCCAATGACCACCGAAGCTGTCACCCAAACTACAGATTCAGGATTTATCAGCCAGATACACAATGTCATAACCGCCGAAGCGGCAAGGCTCTTGAATATGAAGATAAAATTCAGGTTAAACTTGATGTATTTACGGCTGATAAGCAGGGTGGAAATACCCATGAATCCGTAGGTGATGAGGGTAGCAATGGCTGCGCCCAGCAGTTCTATCTGCGGAATGAGAATTATATTAAGGATTATATTCATCACCGCCGAAACGCCCAGCAACAACACCAGCAGTTTTGTTCTTTTTGCCAGCAGGATGATATATTCGCCGATGGGGTGCATGGCGGCGATAATTACACCGGCGGCAACATATGGCACGATGACAGCGCCGGGCACGAATTCTTCTGTCGTCAGCAGGCGAAGCAAAGGTTCTGCCAGAATGGATATACCAAAGGCAGCCGGAATGGCAATCATGGAAAAGTATTTAACCGAATAGCTCAGGTAGGTTCTGGTTTCATCCAGCTTGCCTTCATCGTAATACCTGGATATTGTGGGGTAAAGAACAATACCTATCGGCATCATTATGAAAGCGGCGTAAGCGCCGATGCTATAGGCAGCGTTATAAATACCGGTATCGGCAGTGCCCATAAAATAGCTTATTATGTATCTGTCACTGGCGTTGATTATCCAGGTGATGGCTATATTAGGTGCCAGCGGCAGGCTGAAAATCAGGTATTCTTTCAGGCGTGTAAAGCGTGGCAGTTGAAAACCGCGCTGGCGAATTATAAAAAACAGCATTAACAGGCTTACGAATATACCACTGGCGATAAATGAGGCGATAACGCCCGATAATTCGTAACCCATAGATACAAAAACAGCCAGCAGGCCAACCTGCAAGATACCCTGAAGCAACCCGATGCCGGTGCGCAGCCCTATCTGGCGAAAAGACTGAAAATAGGCAAGGCTGAAAGTGACTATGGCGTTAATAAGTATAAGGACTGAAGCCATCTTTATATATACGGAAGAACCTGCGTCTTTGAATATATGCACCGCCAGCAGGTCTGAAAACAAGATTAAAAGAACCGCCAGTGCCGCTCCGGCTGCCAGTACTAAAGAAAACAGGGAGAAGAAATCTTCTCTTATTCTGGCTTTATCCTTTTCGGCGGAGAGGAAGCGCACCAGCCCCATATGCAGCCCCATAAGAGCAAAAGGCGTAATCAGGGAAATGGTTACATCCAGCAGTGACCATGTGCCGTATAAACCCGCGCCAAGGCTTTTTGTAAGTATTGGCAGACGGATAAAGCCCAGCAGCAGCCCGCTTATCTCAGCCGCTATAACAAAGGCAATCTGCCAGCTGAATCTGGCGTATTCCTTATTTGTATCCGTTGCGTCCATTATAATACGAGCCTGCCGTTTATTTTACGCTATCATATCACATATCAGGTATAATATCGCAGTTTAATGACCTGATA
Source organism: Dehalococcoidales bacterium (assembly GCA_963674855.2). Classification (GTDB taxonomy): domain Bacteria; phylum Chloroflexota; class Dehalococcoidia; order Dehalococcoidales. Next base: position 153,970 of record CAXXST010000001.1, on the reverse strand, counting down.
TTCAGATGTTACCATGTTCCTTGACATTGCCCGCCGGGATAGTCTATCGTTCGTTAATAACACAATGGAAAAACTGGCTGGGAAGACGGGTTTTTACAACCATGCGCTAGAAGCGATATGGCTGGCTGCCGTCTTTCTTATCCCGCTTTTTTTCAATCCACTGAGCCATCAGGCTTTCTACCTCAATAAAACGCTGCTGCTGCAATTGCTCGTCTTTGTTATGCTGGCTTTTACCGTGGCAAAGTGGGTATATGGCAGCCCCGGTCTGCAATCTTTAAGCTGGCGTCAGATTAAAGAATCCCCGCTGCGGCTAGCTATAATTATCTTTGGCTTGCTGGCGGCTTTATCCACCGCAACCTCTATTATGCCCTCGCTAAGTTTCTGGGGAAGCTGGAACAGGAGCGCCGGGCTGCTTACCCTGATATGCTGGATACTCTTCTGCCTCATCGTGGCGCAAAATCTGCGCCGCAGAGAGCAGATTAACCGCATTATATACACGCTGCTGCTTTCATCGGCAATCGTGGCTTTGCTGGGCATATTGCAATCATATTTTCCGCAGGAGATGCAAAACTTCTTCCATACCGCCATTAGCAACCGCGTGGCTTCTACCACCGGCAACTCTCTTTCTCTCAGCGCTTTTCTGGCGATGGTCATCCCGCTTAACATGGCGTTTATTGTAAATCTCTGGAATAACAGGAAAGAGGGTAAAAACGGCATCATACTGGTTGCCCTGTGCCTGCTGCTGGTTTTGCAGTTCTGGTGTTTGTGGCTGGCGCAATACGCGGTTACCATGCTGCTTTTTCTGGTGTCTTCCGTTCTGTTTATAACCCTTCTGGGAATAGTTAAAAAGAACAGATATATAATCGGGGCGGGCGCCGTCTTTGTTTTAACGCTGATTATAATCGCCGTTTCGATAGTTTCGCCGATGCTTTTATCAAACGGCGGCGCGGCAAAGCTTGAATACAAAGATTTAAGCACAGTGCTTAGCCAGGAAGAGCTACTGGGCATATCGCTGGGCACCCATCGGGTGGAATACTGGAAAAGCGCTGTTGATATTGTCATCCAGACGCCCGAAGTAGCCCTGCTGGATGACAGCATAAACCCCCTGCGCAGCCTTATCGGCTACGGACCGGAGACCTTTAACATTACTTTCCAAAGCGCCTTCCCGGAAGAATTAAAGAGCAGCTATACCCACTATTCCGAACTGGTGGACCGCCCGCATAACCACTACCTGTATCTGGCAACCACGGGGGGGATACTCGGTCTTGCCGCTTTTATAGCCATACTGGCGGCATTCTTTTTTCTTTCATGGAAGCAACTAAAAAAAGCCGGGCTTGAGGCTGACAAACTGCTGCTGATTGCCTTTGTGGCGGCTATGCTGCAATATATGGCGGATAGCCTTTTCAACCCGTCAACCATATCAGCCGAACTTATCTTCTGGCTGCTGCTGGCGCTGACTATGGTTATGGGAAAATTCCTGTTAAATGATAAACCGCCTCTGGATAAAGCGGTGAAAGCGCCCGGCAAGATTAGGGAGATTATTCCCACCTCTCCCCTGGCGAGAAATATCGTATCTACCGCCTGTGCCGTCCTGCTGATAGCCGGCGGAGCCGGGATAACCTATAAGCCCTTTAAGGCTGATATCAGGCTGCAGGAGGCATTGAATATGCAGGCGGAGATGGACCCGAATACCGTCTATGCTTATAGCCGCGTTATCGGAATACAGCCAGAGCAGGCAGCCTACTGGGGTTATCTGGCTGGATACAGATATATAATAGCCATCAATAGCAGCAGCAAAGACGCCAGAACAACCATTCTGGAAGCTAGTATTGAAGACTATGAAAAAGCAAGGCAGCTTGAGCCATATATCGCATATCGTTACTATGTCCTTGCCGATGTGTATGCCTACATGGCGCAGGATGGCGACGGGGATAAGTGGCAGCCGGCATTTTCGCTGTATCAACAGGCTTTGCAGCTCTTTCCCGGCAATGCCGTCATAATGAACAAGTGGGCGCTTGCCCTGATTATGAAAGGTGATTATGAAGGGGGGCGCCTGAAGCTGGAACAGGCGGCTTCGCTTGACCCGGATTGGGTGGAGACAGCCTTCCTTCAGGCGCTGCTGCCGGCAATGGAAGGAAACGATAATGCGGCGGTTGAGCTGAAAGCCCTGGTGGAGGAAGACCCTGTGAACCTATGGTATTTCAGAGAGCTTTGCTCACAACTTATAATATACAATATGCTTCAGCCGCTGGACGCCGCACTGGAAAACTATACCGAAACGGCTGACAATGAATGGGTAGCTGATGCCATGCTTGGCGTTACGAATTTCTATAGCGGTGACGGGGTTGGAAGCCTTGAGAAGTTTGACACAGCTATGTCACTGGTGCCAGATAAATACACACGGGTTTTATTCACAACCACATTAGACCTTGCCAAGCTGAGCCCCGGTTTTCGGGATCAGCTTGCCGAAAACCGCTCTTCAGTGGCAGGATAAAATATCTCGAAGCCCGGACAGCGACACACTGCTGCCGCAACTTAACGGATTATTAAACAGTGCAGGGATTAGATAGACAATGCTTGTTTTAGCCCATACCGGCATTACACTGGGGGCGGCGGTATTAACCAATGGCGTAAGGGTGAAAAGCCCTGAACAACTTTCACTGCCGGGCAAGATTTCAGCGTGGCTGGCGGATATGGCAAGGCATATAGATATCAGGCTGCTTTTTATCGGCTCAATGCTGCCGGATATAATAGACAAACCACTGGGGCATATCATATTTCGTGACAGCATAAGCAACGGGCGCATATACGCCCATACATTGCTCTTCTTTATGATAATAGCCGTGTCAGGGTTGTATCTTTACCGCAAGCGCCAACAGTTGTGGCTGCTGGTTGTTGCCTTCGGCGTGTTTATGCACCTTATTTTAGATTCAATGTGGGAAGCGCCTGAAACAGCGCTATGGCCGCTCTATGGCTTTACTTTTCCCAGGGAGGACTATAGCGCCAGCTTGGATATCGTGAATGGTTTTCTTGGAATTATAAAGAAACCAGAGTTTTATACATCAGAGCTTATAGGCGGGGTTATACTAATCTGGTTTGTTGTTTTCCTGCTGCGGCGCGGCAAATTCATTGACTTTTTAAGGCACGGTAAAATCGGCTGATGTTCTGGTTTTATCCTATATCAACCCAGATATGAACCAAACGGTAGATTCCCGGTGTGCCGTCTTTAAGCAACCGGAACTCCACCTTCTGGTTTTCACCGGCGCTTAGCGGCGTGAAGGCTACGCTTTCCTGCCACTGGCTGCCATCTTCAAGTGTTATAGCCTCCGAATGGTCAAAATTAACCCCATCTATGACCGTATCTATATAGTAGGTTGCTGCTGCCTGCTCATGGTTGATTATAACCAGTGTTACCTGCCCGGATTCACCGGCAGCAAGCGCTTGCGGGTAATTATCCAAACCTTCCTGCTGGTTAAGGGTATAGAATTCGGTAAAGGCTTCAGCTGGTCCGGGCACGGCGATAAGGTATCCCGCCACCCCCAGCGCCCCCAGCACCACAATTACCTGCAGAATGGAAAGGAGTTTGCCGAAGATACCGCCCTGCCAGCCCGGCAGCCCTGAAAAACTGCCAAGGTTAAACCTCTCTGTGTGCATAATGCGGCTGCGCCGCCAGATGGCAAGGGCAGACAGCGTCAGCGTGACGCCGGCGGCGGAATAAACCACGCTTTCGATAGTGATACCAACAGGAACTGCGTTCAGGATGAAACCGATTATGGCAACTGTGGCAATGCTAAGCCCGAAACTCAGCGCCAGCCTTTCAAAAACATCAACGCCTTCTTCTTTTGGAAACAGGAGGGCGACAACCGCATAGCCGGGGGTAAAAAACATAAGCGGCAACCCCAAAATGATACGCAGGACGTTATAAGAATCTGAAGACGGACTTAAGATTATGACCAGCATCAGGGCAATAACAAGTAAGTTAAGCGCTATAAGACCGCTGCCGATTTTGAATCTCAAGAAGCCCACTCCTTAAAGCTGACGGAAACACTAAAAAAGTAGCATAAAAGCGATATAAAATGCAATTTATCGGCTGAATTGCATTTTATATCGCTTCTCTTTTCGGTATGGTATAGCTGGCTTTTACGTCAGGGGTATTCAGCCCCCTGTGGTTAATCCGGCACACGGCCGGATTGTATGACTAACCTCAGCAGCCGCTATATAATTCTAATATGAGTATATCATTAATTGTATCCGCAAACGATCTGCCATCGGGCAGTGTCAGCGTAACCTCCAGGCTGCCATAGGAGTTTATGGAGAAAAAATCTTCGCTATAAGGCAGATTTATACTAGCTCCCTGGGACTGAGTATAATCGCCACTGCTTACCTTCAAATCTTCCCATTCCTGAACGGTGAAGTCATAGTTAGCCGCACCACCAAACCCCGCCTGCGACCACAGCCTGGCATCCAGACTGCCCTCTGTTTTAACCAGGAAACCTTTGCTGTCCCGCGGTATCAGTTGAATATCCAGCCCGGTACTCAGGCTGACTGACATCAACCTGATATCAATGGACTCCACCTCCCCCGAAGCGCCGCAACCGCAAACCGCTGCCGCCAGCAGTAACAGGCAGATAATGACGAATAGAATAGATTTACTTTTTAACATATGAGAACCTCCCTACCATAACCATAGATAAATATAATATATGCCAACCCCGATAAAGATAACAGAGATCACAAAGCGTATATATTTTTCAGAGCGGGTGATAACATTCACCCAGCCGGAAACACGGCTGACGCCGAAGGAAAGCAAAGTGCCGATTATCAGCACCGGCAGACCGGTAGCCAGGGCAAACACCGCCGGCAGTATAAAGCCGCCGTCAGCCTGAAGGGCTATCGGCATCAGCATTACAAAGTAAAGCATGGCGCTTATCGGGCAAAAGGCAAGGGCAAGGATAACGCCCAGCAGAAAAGGACCGATGAATTTAAGCCCGGCGACCTTTTCGCCAAGCGCCGCCAGCCTGCCGCCACCTCCCTGGAAGAACGGGATTTTATCTATGAAAATCATAAGTAACCCGCCGGCAATAAAGAATGGTCCCAGCACAAAATAACCTTTTTCAAAAAATGATTCCAGCCAGTCTATCTCGCCGCCGATGGCAATAATAGCGATGCCGATAACGGAATAGGAAAACACCCTTCCCAGCGTATAGAGTATGCCGGAAAGAAGTGTATATTTGGGGTCAGTCAATTTGCGGCTGATATAAGCCAGCGCGGCAATGTTGGCTGCCATAACACATGGGGCTATGGCACCGGTCAAACCCAGACCTATCGCCTGGTATATGGCGGCGCCCATTATGGTTTACATCCTTTTAATAATACAATTTGACAATTCATCATATAGAATCCCCCTGGTTATCGGCGTTTTCTTCAATAAGCTTTATCACTTCCTCTTTTCTGAGCGCCTTGCCAATGCTGACAATCTTTTCATTGATAACCAGCGCCGGTGTTGTCAATACCGGGTATTCAAGAATTTTAGTAATATCCTGTATATATTCAACCGTAATATCTCCGCCAAGCTCTTTTACAGCTTCCACGGTGGCTTCATTAAGCTTGTGGCACTTGGCGCAGCCGGGTCCCAATACCTTTATATCCATAATAATAAACTGCCTCCTTGTTTTCTATGCTGATATTAAACCGAATATATAACCGGTTATAGTAGCCATTATCACCACCAGCACCACGTAAGTCAATGTTTTCTTCGTTCCCATAATGCTGCGGATAACCAGCATGTTGGGCAAAGACAGCGCCGGTCCCGCCAGAAGCAACGCCAGCGCCGGACCCTTGCCCATTCCAAGGTCCATAAAGGTTTCTACAATCGGCACTTCCGTCAGTGTGGCGAAATACATTATAGAACCTAAAAAGGAGGAGACAAAGTTAGCCAGCAAGCCATTGCCGCCAACAACATTGGTAATAACAGATTCAGGGATGGCTACCTTGAGGATACCGGCGATAAAAACACCCACCAGCAGCCATGGGATGATGCGCCGCACGAAGAAAGCTGTTTCTTTCATCCATTCCTTAATTTCAGCCATACTGAACCAGCGCCACAAGATTACCGCCAGCGTAACCAGCAAAACCCCGCCGATTATCCACTGTTTTGAGGCGATAAAGACCAGTATGCCAATCATTACGGCAAAGAATACAAGCTGCTGCCAGGGTTTTTTGCCCTCCGGGTTGTCCGGCAGCGCGGCGAAGGCGTTTTCGTTTTTGTTCTTTTCTTCCTTCCTGAAGATAAAAGCCATCATAAGCCCGACGACGATAGAAAAAAGAACAGCGCCGATGGCGCGGGCGATTCCCAGGTCATAACCCAGTATCTGGGCGGAATAGACAATAGCCAACACGTTTATAGCTGGCGCGGAATAAAGAAAAGCGGTTGCCGGTCCAATACCGGCGCCCCTTTTGTATATACTGCCGAAAAGGGGAAGCACCGTGCAGGAACATACCGCCAGCACCGTGCCGGAAACGGAAGCCATGGCGTAAGCCGTAATCTTTTTGGCTTTGGGTCCAAGATATTTAAGCACCGCCGCCTGGGAAAGGAAAACAGCGATAGCCCCGGCTATAAACAAGGCGGGGATAAGGCAGGTAAGCACGTGGAAAGAAAGGTATTCCATAAGGGCTTCCCAGCCGCCGTTTATTAAATCCAGAAAAACATTCATTTAGCGGTTCACCTCATCCCTAAAAATAAATATACGCATATTAGTATATAAAAAATATATAGCCAACGGCTTTCTAAACATTGCCGGGCCCGACCCTCACAGCGTTTTTAAGCCGCTGCCGGTCTGTTACAGCCATTTCGTTTTTCTTGAGAGCCTTGCGGACTACTTCTACCAGGTCTGCGCAATATTCTTTTGGATTGTCTTTATCTATGGAATAAATAGCCCACAGACCATCTCGTTTCAGCTTCAAAAAGCCGGCGTCATAGAGAAAAGCCAGGTTTCTTGAAGCGCGCGCCTGGGAAATCTGCAACGCCTGCATAACCTCGCAGACACAGCATTCCCTTTCAAGCAGAAGGTTAAGTATCCGCAGCCTTGTTTCATCTGAAAGGGCTTTGAAAGCCTTTATATTTTCTCTCATAATAATCAACGGTAATAGAAACTATATACGTATTTGCACATATAGTATAATAATCTCCTGTTTTTGTCAAGTAAAATATTTGTTAAAATGGCGGAAATGGCATTATAAAAGCGAACCGCTGGTGATATAATACTCTCCTAAGCACCTGTTACTTCAGGCTCTATAGAGATAGAATGATACGGCTGTTACAGCCGTTGTAAAGGATGGAGGATAAAAATGGCTGATAATATTGAAACAAGAAAAATAATGACCAAGCCACTGCCCCAGATTCTGGATGAAATTGAGGACAGCCTTAAACTGGCGGACGAGGCAGCTAAAAATGCCAGGGAAGCCGCCGAGGCAGCCCGCAAGGCAGGCGAGAAAGCCGCCAGCGAAGCCGCCAGGGTTGCCGCCGAGAAGATTGCCCGTGTGGAGAAAAAAGCGGATGAAGCCATGCAGCTGGCGGAGCTTTTGAAACAGGCGCTTATGGAAGCCACCGATGCTGCCAAAGCAAGAATTACAGGCGAAAAACCGTCTAAATAGCCTTCTGTAAAGAAGAATTATAAAACGGCTGGCTGAAGGCGGCCAGTGAAAATGGAGGTTGTAAATGTCAATCTCTTTTTCCGGTGGCGAACTGCTTAACATAGCCATAGATATAGAGAAGCGGGGTATCGTCTTCTATGATGTTATGGCGAAATCCGCCGAAAATGAAGAGGTGCGCCGCGTCTTTCAATATCTGGCTGATATGGAACACAGGCATGTTGAGACATTTCAGGCTATGCTTTCTGAAACCGATTATACAGGAAAAAATGCTTACGGGGACGAAGAGGCAGGCTATATAAAATCCCTGGTTGAAAACAACATATTTTCAGATGATGCCATAACCAGTGAACTGTTTGCCCGGCTGGATAATGACATTGAAGCCCTGGAGCTGGCTATCGGGCTGGAAAAAGATTCTATCCTCTTTTATTACCAGCTTAAAGACATAGCCCAGCCGAAAGAGCAGAAGCTGCTGGACGGCATAATCGCCGAGGAAAAAACGCACCTGCGGGATTTGCCTGAAATAAAGCGGAAGCTGGCGGCAGGTTAGCATTACCTGCTTTTCTCAAACAAAAGATAGTGGTTAACGGTATTGGATAGCGGACCCCGACCCCAAACCTGCCGCCTGGTAGGTGTGTAACTGCCAGCCTTCTATCTGCTGCCTTTCAATTGTTTTAACTACATCCCTGTGGTTTTTTAAGTTCAATGCATTTGTATTCTTTCAATTTGGTTTTGCCTCCTCAAGTGAATTAAATATGGAGCATATCAAAAAGGGGGCTTCTTAACGCCCCCTTTTTTCTGATTAAATAGAAGCCTATGCTTCTGGATTCAAGACCCGCCCCACGAATAATATGCTGTCTGTTGCAATATCGCGGATGAGAAATACGAAGGGGCGGTCTATGTTGAAGTTTACCGGCGGGTCTATCGGTTGCGCCGATAAAACCATTATAACTGCGGTTGCCGCGGCGGCTTCGGTGCCGTTTTCATCCACAGAAACAAAGGCTTTGTGGATAACATCGCCGATATACAGGCTGCGGGTGCCATCCATGCCGGAAAAGTCCGCGCCGTCAGAAAAGGCAACCGGCATACCCATCACCGAAAGGCTTTCTGCCAGAGACATCTCTGATTCAAATTCAAACTTGGGTATTGTCAGGCTGACCTTCTGGTCTTCCATGCCCCGGATAATATCTTTAACCATTTTGGCGTCCAGAGAGTTTTCGAAATCGTTAAAGTTGCCTTCATCCGGCAGCATTATAACCATTGAAAGCTCTCCGCCGTCATAAGGCAGTTCAACCGCCTGATAACCGCTGCCCTCGGCATAGTTGAAAGATTCTGTCTGCCGCATTGTCGGTACGTATATGGTATCGCCGTCAAGCAAGTGGAAGGGCATATCAATAGTATTATTATCATTGAACTGATACTGCCAGGCGGCGTTGAAGTAGATGGCGTTGGTAAGCACCAGCCGCGTCAGCCCGTCAATACTGCCTTTGGGGATAAGGTCTTTAATCCTGCCCTCTGTCTGCTCTTCAACCCACTGGTTGATTATCTGGCGGGACTGTTCCGGCTGGTTTACAAAGTCCAGCCCTCTTAACCCGGCGCCGTAGTTTTCAGCCAGTATGTTCAGGAAGTCTTCCAAAAATTCGTAGTCTTCCTGCCCCCAGATGGAATTGGCGATATTCAGGCGGAAGCCTTCATCGTCCTTGCCTTCAGCGCCTTCACCCCGCTGCGCCAGTTGCTGGTCAAGCCAGTTGAAAGCGTTGTGCAGGTCTTCCTGCTCCAGCAGGAAATCAAGCGTTTCTTTCATTTGCTGCTCTGTTTCGCCGTTTGCTCCGGCATAGGTCATCGCCAGCGCTATTGATATGCTGTAGGGTGAATAAAAGAGGTTGCCTTCCTGCTGTTTAAGCTGCTGATAAAGGTCAAAGGCAAACTCGCTGTTGCCTTCTGCCAGCTTATCCTGGTCTGTTGTTTTAACGTATGGTGAATCCAGCCGTTCCAGTTCAGATTGCAAAATGCCGTTCTGGAAGCCCATAAGCTTGCCGGTTATAGTGGGGGTCTCCGCCGGGGCGGCGCTGCAAGCCGTCAGCCCCACCAGCACCAGTGTCATCATCATAGAGATTAGAATCCTTTTCATCTGCCTGCTCCTGTGTATGTTTTGTTTTCTGCCTTTTATAACGCAGGAAACAGCCAAAAGATAGGGGGCAGGTTGGTGAAATAAAATATTGACATACCGGGATTACGCCTATACTATTGGGAAAACCAGTAAAAGGTGCAGGCATTTGGTTTGGGATATTGTTTTTATTGCTATAGGGGTAATTGGATACCTTTATTCATTAATCCTTGTTCTTCTTAAGGCTGGGAACTACCAAAGTCATATTTTGACAAATTGGGTAATGCCCCCATAACGATTCTGCAGAAAAAGCAACTTATTCTATCTCTGAAAAAGCTTTTAGACTCGTATTGAACAAATACCAATATCTGCATGAGTAACTCGTGGTTATTGATATTTTCTGTATTAATAAATCAGGGATTCAGCGATTGCTTAAAGTAAAAAGGGTATTCCAAGTGCCACCCCAACTCCCCTACCCCCCCTTTTTTTGGCATATAAACGATTACACCTGGGTTGCCTCTGCGCATGGACCTCTAGTAGATTCTAAACAGAAATAATTACGACCTAACTTGCACAAAATAAGAGAGGGGTAACAGGTGAAATTAGCTTTGGTGGTGGGCTACAGGGTACAATACACAGAACTTTTAGCTTATCGTTCAAGCTTGAGTAATTACCAATTGATTTTAAGACTATTTAGAAGTCTCTTCACCCTCAAAGAGCCAAGCAACGCTTACCTTCAGTATCCTGGAAATAGCGGCAATTTCAATATCCGAAACCGGTCTTCTTCCGGTCTCCAGTTTAGCTATTCCAGAGCGCTCTATCGGAACATCCAGTACCTGCATCTGAGCCGCCAGTTCCATCTGGGTAATCCCGGACTTTTTCCTGGCTTTACTAACGCGTAGACCGATAATATTTTTATCTTTCATCCATAAAATAATAGGTTAAAACTGACTATATAGTGTTCTCTTGGAGAACATTCAGTGATATAATCAACAGCAGCAAGGGATTGAAAAGGAGGGTTATTATGACTAGATGCCCGGATTGTAATACTCAGCTGGCAAAGAATACCAGGTATTGCCCGAAGTGCGGCAGGCGTATAAAAGGCAAGGAATCAATAGCAGGAGAAGTGGCTTTGATTCAGGATGAGATAAGCCATTGCCAGTATAATGAGAGGGTTGCTGCTGCGGGAATTGCGACCGGCATTGTTATTGGAGGTTTTTCCCTGGGAATGCTACATGAAACCATATTTACAATAGGCGGTTTCGGGCTTGCTATATTGTCATTGATTGCCGGGAGTTACTATACCGACAAAAGGGAGAAGCTGAAGAAGAAGCTCAAAAAGCTCTCGGGAGGCTAGATAGATTGGGCTGGTATTTTCTCTATTAACACGGCATCAAGCGTATTCCAGTATATCGAAAGGTTTTTATTAGTAACTAACTAAAAGAACTATATTGCATCAGTCAAAACATCTGGTTTCCCTGTTTCCCAAAGTTGTGTTTTTAATTATTATTCGGCAAAAAGAATCACGCCCCCTAAACCCTATGTTGTAAGGCTTTTTACCTGTAGAGGTCTTACTGAAATTATCAGGGTATTTCCCTAGGGTTTCTAGAAAAGTATTTCAGGGAATTCCCTGCAGGGAAATAGAGTCTGGGAAATTCAGGGATTTCCCAGAGCTCGGGGAACTCTGGGAAAATGACAGTTTTCCTGAACCGGGGAAATATTAGGGAAATCCCCTTTTTGCCAGGCATTTTCCCAGAGAAATCCTTTAACTGCCATAAAGAAGAAAGGAGAAAGGGTTAATAGAATAGCCCCAAAGATAGCAGAAGTCCCTGGTAAATCCGGGGAATACACTGTTTTGCCTGATTTCCCTAGCAACATTGCACGTTCAGACTTTCTAATTTATAAGTGGTTTCATTATCAGGTTTGGAACGATGAACAATCCAGCGTTAAGTTATCCTAAATAATAATGCCTTTCAAAACGAGTATCTTCATTGACAGAAATTGTTTTCAGGTAATACTATAAAAGTATATACTTACTAATAATCTCATTATTTTATGCTAGGGATAGTTTATTATGAAGGTGTCTTGTGAGCAAAGTTAATACAAGAAGCAAGCAAGAAAAACTTATAGAGGAGAACAATTTCCTGCGCCAGCGTGTGGTTGAGCTGGAAGAGCTTGAAAGTAAGTATAAGCGAGAAAATAAAGAACTCAAAGAACACAACAGCAAGCTAAACGATATATTCTCATCACTCAAAGACCTGGTCTTTGTGTTGGATAAAGACGGAGTTTTTACAGATTTCTATGTTCCCAATGAGGAAATGTATCTACCTCCTGAAGAGTTTATAGGCAGGAAACACTCCGATGTAATACCTCACCATATCAGTAAGCTATTTAATAAAGCACTGGAAAAGAATAAAGATGGCAAGGTAGACGAATACGAATACCCGCTTGAGATAGCAGGCAAGAATCAATGGTATCATGTCAAGCAGTCCCCGCTGTTTTCAGATGGACAGTTTACCGGTGCAGTAGCTGTAATCAGGAATATCACCGAGCACAAACAGACATATCAGATACTACAAGAGGAAAGGGCTAGATTTACCAAGCTACTCGAGTATGCGCCAGTGGGCATATTAGAAGTGGACTACTCAGCGAGAATGACTTTAATTAACAGCCTTAGAGCCAATGGACTAACCGATTTTTACAAGTATTTTAATGAACATCCTGACGTCTTTATTAAATTTCTAGACGGCAGATTGATAAGTTTAAATCGAGCCAGTCTGGAATTTTATGAAGTAGATTTAGATACCGACTGGGATAGCATAAAACGTGCCTCTGATAACCTACTCAGCCACAGTATGAATAATGACAATGAAGAAGTAATTCATCTTAAAAGTTTGATGAAAATATTTTCTCAACTGATAGATAATAAGGCAGGAACACAGGTCGAAGAAGTTCATAAAAGAACTGTAAGCGGTAAAAATAAATATTTTAAACAATATTACTATGCGATGCCCGGCCATAAGGATGACCTCTCCTGGGTAGTTATTATTCAGGTGGACATCACCGATAGAGTATTGACCGAGAATGAACTAAAGAGATATCAGAACCATCTTGAAGACTTAATAAAGGAACGCACCTCGCAATTAGAAAAGTCTAGGCGCAAAAAACATGAGCTTTATCAGAGTGAAAACACATTGCGTCGGGAGCTTGAAGATAAAATGAAGCAGCAGGTTGAATTCACGCGAGCGCTCGTCCATGAACTAAAAACACCACTAACCCCTCTTTTGCTAGCTAGCGATTTATTAACAAGAGAATCAAACAATAAATTATTAAAGGATATCGCGAAGACTATTAAAGACGGAGCCAATGCCCTAGATCAAAGGGTTAATGAACTATTAGATGTAGCTAGGGGAGAGATAGGTATTTTAAAAATTGATATTAAGTCATGCAATCTATCACGACTAATCAAAGAAGTAGGTCAATACATGTCCTATGTCTTTCAGAATAAAGAGCAACATTTTTCAATGAATGTTCCAAAACGATTGCCTGCTATCGAAATTGATGCTCCGCGTATCCGACAAGTCTTGGTTAATTTACTTGATAATGCATCAAAGTTCACTCCGCAAAATGGCGATATAACTCTTACTATTAAGAAATATAAAGAATATATATTAGTAGAAGTTAGAGACACCGGTCTTGGGATACCTCCTGAAAATATAAATAATATCTTTCTATCGTATTATACGCTTAAGCAGAAAAATAACTCTGACCATGGCATAGGTCTAGGGCTTGCTCTTTCAAAAATGTTGATTGAACTTCATAGTGGTAGCATCTGGGTCAAGAGTATAAATGGAAAGGGCAGTATTTTTAGTTTCTCGCTGCCATTAAGAATCAAATCGTGAAAATACTAATTATCGAAGATGATATAAAGATCGTATCAGCCCTAAATATCTTCCTTGAATTGGGATGGTCAGCAGTTGAAGTCTTATCAACAGATTGGGGGAAGAAAGGTATTGAATTGGCAGAGACCGAGCACCCTGATATAATCATCCTTGATTTAGGTTTGCCTGATATATATGGAATTGAAGTATTAAAAGAAATACGCCTTTTTTCAGATGTTCCAATCCTAGTATTGACAGTGAATACAAATGAAAGATTAGTTGTACAAGCGTTGGGTTTGGGGGCAGATGACTACGTCTTCAAGCCTTTCCGTGAAATGGAATTAATTGCTAGGTTAAAACGATTATTCAGCCGGCACAGTATCGCCAATCATGGTATCTCTTTATCTTGGGGAGCGATCCAATATGACTATGATAAACGTGAAATTATATATAGAACTAAAAAGATTAGATTAAGTCATATTGAAAATGACATCTTCTTAAAGCTGATTCAGCATGCTCCAAGTATCGTTAATCGTATTGATTTGGTTAGAACCATATGGGGAGAATACTCCTCTAATCTAAGTAACAGTTTGAAAGTACACATCAGACATCTTCGCCAAAAAATAGAGGATGATCCAGATAAACCAATTGTCATTCTAACCAAGCCTGGGGGATACTCACTATCCAAATAATAACCCAATTATTGTTTCTACTTTTATTTATTAGAAATATTAACCATATTTAACTCTAAGTTTCTTTTCTTTAACCGTAACCTTAACCACACATATATACAATTACGCGCGTACCAGTGCGTCTTATTTATTATGTAGTGTTATTCATTAGACATTTTACAAAACTGATTATAGGTTCTATCGAATAGAGTATCCAAAAATACATCTTTACTAAAAAATCAATCATATCGACAAGCCGAGAAGATCAAGACAATTATTAGTGCAAGGATTATATCAGCTATAAATCAGCGAGAGGTGAAAATATTAAATGAATGTGCCTAAACCCCGCACAACCATCGGCCTTAAAACAGTCACCAAGGACAAGCTAGATAAGAACAGGGCCCCAGGCCAGTGTTACGACGGCTTCATCTGTCAATTGGTGGATATGTGGGAAAGAACCAATGGCAATAAGTAGACAAGTAATAAGGTCATTAGAAATAAATGTACTGTAATAATTAATAACGACTACTTAAACATATAATTGTAGCGTCTTCGAGCCTACCCCCCTAAGGATTTTATCTATGGGGAATGGCCGGTAGGGTAATACTGGAAACGGCATCACCTCCCTTATTAGGAAAGAGGACTAAGGGAGGTGATGTCTATTTTAATATAAGTCCTATATAAATTAAGCAAATAGATATTCTAAAAGGTCGAAAAGGAGTTCATATAATAATATGACTGAAGAAAAAAAGACTGTAAATTCCAAGAGGGAATTTCTCAAGAAAGCAGGGCTGCTTGTAGGCGGCGTTACCGTTGCTAGTAGCGCCGTTCTGGCTGGCTGCGCCGGGCCGGAGGGTGCAATAGGTTTAACGGGACCAGAGGGTCCAGTCGGGCCAGAGGGACCCGAAGGACCACAGGGTCCTCAGGGTGAAAAGGGAGATCCCGGATCTTCTGGCGCTAGCGCCTCATTAAAATTGCCAATCTCAGTAGCTCCATCCAAAGGCGTACTTCTCGTTGACTCAAGAATATGCGCCGGTTGCATGAATTGTATGTATACTTGTACGCTTTACAATGATGGGGTGGCAGCACCGGATCTGGCCAGAATACAGTTGAGTACACATTCGTTACACGACTTTGACTGTATGGCTCTACCATGCCAACAATGCGTTGATCCTCAGTGTGTGCGTGTCTGCCCAACTGGAGCTTGCCATGTTGATGAAACAACCGGTGCCAGAGTTATTAATGGAACGCTTTGTATAGGTTGCCAAAAATGCATACAGCATTGCCCTTATGATACGCCGCGTATAAGATACGATGCTGTAAAGAAAAAGGCGGTAAAGTGCGACCTCTGCGGTGGCGACCCGCAGTGCGTCAAAATGTGTCCAACTGGCGCCCTCACCTACTATACTGACTCAAACGGTGTGAGAACCGGGTACGGAACAGGGGGTATATAAGAAATGGCAGAAGAAATATACGGATATGTAGGTAAAATCCTTAGAGTTGATTTAACAACTAAAGAGGTAACCGAAGAACCGATCGATCCTTACTTACCCTATCTAGGTGCAAGGGGTTGGGTAGCTAAGATGTTCTGGGATGAAATACCACGCGAAGTCGGCGCTTTTGATCCAGAAAATAGAATCATAATCGCAGCCGGCCCAATAAATGGCACAGGCGCATTGGGGAGCGGAAGATGCGATTGCGGGACAAAGTCTCCTCTGATGTATCCCAAGCAATCCTTTACTACCGCCAGTGCAGGATATATTGGCCCTGAGTTGAAGCATGCCGGATACGATGCCCTTATAGTCCAGGGGAAGGCTGAACACCCGGTATACCTATGGATAAACAATGGCAAGGTGGAAATCAGAAACGCCCGAGAATTCTGGACCCAAAGCACAACCCAAACGCGGCAGGGTATCAAGCAAAAACATGACAAAGATACCGTTGTAGCTTGTATTGGGCCGGCTGGAGAAAATCTGGTCTTGTACTCAGTTGTTACGACTGAATGCAACTCCGCTTTCGGCAAGGGTGGTTTTGGTGCAGTCATGGGATCCAAGAACCTTAAAGCCGTAGCCGTGCGAGGAACAGGCAGAGTGAATGTGGCTGATCCCAACAAACTCCTGGAGGTAAATAGTAACAGGCTTCGCTTTCATAGCTTAAAGGTGGGAGAAACAAGAGAGGTGGCCGGTAAGACTATCGTGGGGCTAGAACCAAAGGCAAGCAAATTTGCTTCCTTCAGTGATACTAAGCTGGGAGATGAAGTTAAGCAAGGTAGGGCACAAATAAGTATAGGTGGATGCCCTACATGCCCCTGGAATTGCCGTGCTAAAGTAAAGTGGGCAGATAACTCAATAAGGAGCGGTTCAGCTGAGTGTATGGAAATTTATGCCATGTTGGGCCAGGAAATGGGTTACTACGGCGGGAAATTGTTCGGCAAACCCGGATGGGATTTGGCTATGCTAGTAGATGATTTAGGTATAGGTTTCGAAGTTTTTAACTTTTTAGTACGCGGAATGCTCATTAAAGCCAGCAAGGCAGGGATCTTAACTGAAGAGAATACCGGACTGCCCTGGGGAGAATATGGGAGCCAGGAATTCTATAGGAAATATTTACATATTATAACCTACAGAGAAGGCTTTGGTGATATCATTGCGCAAGGCCCCTGGCCAATGACAAACTACATCATGGAGCATGAGGAATTTGGACCTGACAGAGCGCAAATGGAAGTTCTATGCAAGGAGGAATGGGGGTGTGCGAATGCAGGACAATTCGGTGCCATTGAGTTTGACCATGGCCGCCACCAACCTAATTCGCTGAGGGCTATTTGGGCTGTAACGGATGACCAATTCTCAAGCGAACCAGAACCCTGGTGGAATGGTGACCCGCGCATCGCGCCAGGAGGTATAGATTCATCGGTTATGATTAAATGGCTTGGTACGGATAAGGTAAAAGACCTTTATTACTTTGGCCCAGAGACTGCTAAGGCAGTGATTGCCCACCAAGACATTTCGGCTGTGACGGACAGCCTGCAACTTTGCTGTATTTTAGATACCAGTTCGTATTCTTTAATGTCCGCTGCTTTGCCGGGGAGAGGTTATATGGTGAATCGCCTTATTGAATGGGAAGAACTTGTCAAAAGCAGCCCTAACGGAGGAAGTGAATACCTTAGCGCTATTTTCGGAAGGAATGTCACCTGGGATGAACTAGCTAAACAGGGCGAGAGAATCATGAACTTGATAAGGGCGATTTGGGTCAGGGATGGATATACGGAAGGCCCGCACGATACTTACTGGGATGAAATATTCGAGGAAAGAGACAGTGAAGATCGCCTAATTACACCAAAAGATGAATTCGAGCAAACGATGCAAGATTATTATCAGCAGAGGGGCTGGAAGGATGGAGTGCCTACAAGGGCTAAACTGGAAGAGCTTGACTTGAAAGATGTGGCAGATGAGCTTGAAGCATTAGGCAAACTACCTGCATAGTTGAGTTCAGCAAAGATTCGGATAACCCTGACTGTCCTAAAGCTTTAGGACAGTCAGGGTTTTTCAAGAACTGCTTCCTGTCCATTAGTACGCTAATTGGAAACTTGAATATGGTTAATATCACTATACTTCGGTCATTGACATCCCCCCCCTAACCGGTAATACTATATAGTATCGTATACATTCCGGCCATCTTATTTCACAGGTAAAATACTTTCCTTATGTCGAGGCTGTTTATGGTTAAGGTTAATATAAATAAAAACAAAGAAGAACTTATAAAGGAAAACAATTTCCTGCGCCAGCGTGTAGCTGAACTTGAAGAGTTCAGTCAGCATAATGGCAGATTAAACGATATCTTCTCCTCCCTTAAAGACCTGGTCTTCGTCTTGGATAAAGATGGGGCATTTACTGAATTCTATGTCCCCAGTGAGGAAATGTATCTACCTCCTGAAGAGTTCATAGACAAGAAACACTCCGATGTTCTGCCGCCTCATCTTAATACTCTATTCAGTAAAGCACTCAAAAAAAATAAGGACGGTAAGATAGATGAATATGAATACTCTCTTGAAATAGCAGGCAAGAAGCAGTGGTATCACGCCAAGCAGTCTCCCCTGTTTACGAAAGGTCAATTTGCCGGTTCAGTGGCCGTAATCAGGAATGTCACCGAGTATAAGCAGATAAAGGAAAATTTGGAAAGAGAATCGGCCAGATTTCTCAAGCTGCTTGAGTATGCACCGGTTGGTATCTTAGAATTAGACTATTCGGCGGGCATGCCTTCTATCGATAGCCTTAGAAATAAAGGAGTAGCCAATTTCAACAATTATTTTAATGAGAACCCGGATGCTTTTCTTCAATTTCTAGGTACGGCAGAAATAATAAATCACAATCGAACCAGCCTTGAATTTTATGAAGAAGACATTCAAGCCGATTGGGACATTACAAAACAAATATTTAATAGTTTAATCAGCAATAATATCACAAAAGAAGAAGAGGTTGATTGTAAAGAATTAATATATATATATTCGCAACTTATAGATAATCAGCCTGGAACTCTAGTCCGAAATATTTATAAAAAAACCAGGAAGGGTAAACATAAATATATACAACAATACTACTATGCGATGCCCGGCCATAAGGATGACCTTTCTTGGATAATTATAGTCGAAGTGGACATTACCGAAAGTATGTTGGCTAATATTGAACTAAAGAAACATCAGAACCATCTTGAAGATTTAATAAAGAAGCGTACTTCGCAGCTGGAAGAATCCAGACTCAAGGAACACAAACTTTATCAGAGTGAAAGTGCATTACGCCAAGATCTTGAAGATAAAATAAAACAGCAGGTTGAATTCATCCGAAGGCTAGTGCATGACCTTAAAACACCACTCGTACCAATGTTGGGCACCATTGATATGATGTCATCACATATTGGAGAAGATAAAGAACTGAAACAAATGGCATTAAATGTCCAAAGAGGAGCTAAAGACCTGAACTATAGCATCAACGATCTTATAGACATAATGCGTGGCGAAATAGGCATACTTAAACTAGAGCATCAGAGAACCAATATAGCTGCGTTAATTGCAGAAGCAGTGGAGTTCTATAAACTTGAAGCAGATGGTAAAAAACAGATATTATCGCTCAATATCCCTGAGAAACTACCCGTTATTTGGGCAGATTCTAACCGCTTGAAGCAAGTCATCATGAATCTCATTGAGAATGCACTGAGATACACACCTTCCGGCGGGGAAATAGCCGTAAATATTACTGCAAGCGAGACGAATATAACGGTTGAATTCATCGACTCGGGAATTGGGATAGAAGAGAAAGATCTACCGCATTTATTTGAGCCCTACTACTCAACTGAAAAGGGTTCTGTCCGTTCTAATGGACTTGGTTTGGGCTTGCCACTCGCCAAAATGCTGGTTGAACTTCACAAAGGAATAATTTGGGCTAAGAACCGCCCGGTTCGTGGGGCTATAATAGGCTTCTCAATTCCTGTAAAATGAGCGCTAATGTTTTAATTATTGATATAGGATAATAACTTATGAAATTACTGCTAATTGAGGACAATTCAAGCATAGTTGACTTTATTAAAATAGCTTTAAAGTTGGGGTTTCCTGACTCAAAGATAATATCAACACACCTCGGAAAAGAAGGGGTAGAATTTGTCGAGAAAGAAAAGCCGGATATCGTACTTCTAGATCTGGAGCTTCCTGACATCAGTGGCTTTGAGGTACTGGAACAGATCAGGGCTTTTTCGGAAATACCTATTATTATCGAAACTATAAAGGACAATGAAACTGATATAGTTAGAGGATTGACCTTGGGTGCTGACGATTATATCGGCAAACCCTTCGGACAACTGGAATTAATAGCCAGGATTAGAACAGTCCTAAAAAGAATTAATACTATTTCTACTGATAGTCTTATTTACGAGAAATTGTATCTGGATATTTCTCATCGTACACTTTCGCACGAATCTAAATCAACAAGATTAACTCCAACTGAAACTCTTTTGCTACAAACCTTCATGAAAAATATTAACAAGCTGCTTACCTTTGAAAGCCTAGCCGAGATTATTTGGGGGACTGATTATCCTGGCTCCGATAACACTTTAAAGGTATATATCAGAAGGCTCCGCGCCAAGGTCGAGTCAGTTTCTGATGGAACCATTAGTATTATCAGCAAACCCGGTGTCGGATTTATATTAAAGACAGTTAATAGTTGATATCACTTTACGTTTCAGCTTCATTCTTTCAAGATAACTCCTAAACAAGATATACCTTCCTTAAGCCCCCCATACAATACTGTATCTATATAAGCACTATTCTGTCTCTATCATAGTTCTTCTTTTAATCGTAAGACTATTTGCTTCTAATACCAACTACTTTTATATAATTTATTATATTGAAACGGCATTAGTGCCGAATTAGTTGTAAGCAACTTGTTTAAGTCTTCGAAAACAATGCCTCAAAGAGCATGTCTTGTTTTAGGCTAGGTTGATATTGTCTATATCTAAGCCAAAGGCACCAGTAGTAAATCGGAGTAGTGAATGATTTCTTCTTTTTATTAATACCTAGCCGTAATCAAGTTATGCAAGATAAATCAACAGGAGGTAAAAATACTAAATGAACGGATCTAAGCCACGCACAACCATCGGCCTTAAGTTGGCCACCAAGGATAAGCTGGACAAGAACAGAGCCCCCGGCCAATGTTATGACGGTTTTATCTATCAATTGGTTGATTTATGGGAAAAAACTAATAGCAACGAAGGCAGATAACGATAACTTCTATATTTTACAGATGGGGGGTGATGTCGATCAGCTAGAAATATATCCTTTAAATGCAAAAAACAAAACTATTAAATATTAATAAAGGTCGAAAAGGAGATCATATAAATAATATGACCGAAGAAAAAAAGAAAAATTCCAGAGAAATATCAAGACGTGAGTTTTTGAAAGACGCCGGGCTGCTTATCGGCGGTACAGCCATTGGTTCAACTGTACTGCTGGCTGCCTGCGGCGATGGCGAAACGGTAACCGAAACGGTTACTGCCCAAGGTGGTACAGCCACGGTAACCAATACGGTTGGCGGTGAAACTTCGACAATTACAGTAACCCAGACAACTCCCCCGGTGACGGTTACAGCCGGGACAGAAGCCGGCGAGGTTGCCGAGGCTATCATCAAGCTCAATATAAACGGAAACGATGTTGGTGTGATGGTCAGGCCTAACTGGACCCTGCAGCAGGTACTCAATGATAAGCTAGGGCTTATCGGCGCCAAGGAGTGGTGCGATGCCGGTGCCTGTGGTTCATGTACCGTAATCATGGACGGCAGACCGGTTCTTTCCTGCATGATGCTGGCTATAGAGTGCACTGGCAAGGTGATAGAGACGGTTGAGGGTATCGCCCTCTCGGAACACCCTATCATTGAAGCCTACAAGAACAACAACTGCATGCAGTGCGGCTATTGCACGCCGGGCTTCATATGTACCGCCAAGGCATTGCTGGACAAGAATCCAGATCCGTCTAGGGATGAGATAATCGACGCCCTTTCCGGCAACCTGTGCCGCTGCGCTACTTACCCAGTACATATACCTGCCGTTCAGGAAGCGGCCGGCAAGTTAGGAGGTAGTTAATATGCCAGCTTCAGATTATCAGTACTGGTTAGGCAAGGAAAAGGAAGACCTTAAGGCTATCAGTGTGCGGGGAATACATCGCCGCGACGCCGATGACAAAACCACTGGCAAAGGGGTATATGGCCGGGACGTCAAGTTGCCCGGCATGCTCTACGCCCGTGTCATGATGTGCCCCCATGCTCATGCCAAAATCAAGAGTTTGGACACAAGCGCAGCCGAAGCGCTCCCGGGTGTGCGGGCGGTACTGCGCTACGACGACCCCATGGTACCTCCGCGCATTATTCATGGCTGGGATCCTGACGTAGCTCCACATATCTTTTCTCCTAATTACACTATGCCGACCTACACGCTAGGCCACGAAGCCTTTTATGAAGGCGCTCCTCTGGGCGTGGCTATAGCCGCCGATGACCTGGATATCGCCGATGAGGCCATGGATCTGGTTAAGGTGGAGTGGGAAGTCAAGGACTTCGTCATAGACGTAGAGAAAGCGCTGGAGCCCGGTGCGCCGCATGTATACGATTACATGACTAGCTTTGATCCAAATGCTCTCGTTAAATACAGATATGCGTCCAGTATCACTCCGGAGACAGAGACTATTGAGATTGCTCCCGGTTGGGAAGGCAAAGAGAATGCCAACAACATAAAGAAAGATTTAACATTTACCTTAGCCGGCACCGACTTGGAAGCCGGCTTTGCGGCTGCTGACGATACCATTGAATTCAGCTTTAGAAAGGCCGAGGTTTGGGGTTTCAGCCCCGAGATTCTGTCTACTGTTTGCCGATGGACGGATGACGGCATGCTTGAATTCTGGCAGGGCGGAGAGGCTGTCCCCACGCTAGCGATATACTCCCTGATGGTCGGTATTCCTGAAGACAAGTTCATACCACATGCGCCATACGCCGGCGGCCAGTTCGGCGGTTGGGATTTTTCCTCTTTGTTCCCGCAGGCTTGTCAGATTCCTGTGGGCGCATTTCTTTCTAAAAAGACGGGGATGCCAGTTAAGGTTGTTTTCCAGCGCAAGGATGAGCAATTTGCTGAAATGGACGAAGGCATCCACAATATCAAGGTCGGCTATAAGAACGACGGAACCATCACGGCTATCCAGATAGATGCCAAAGTGGCACAAATACATGACATGGGCATGCTGCCCGATACCACCGGTGGCGGGCATTTCATTGAAAGCACCAGTATCCCTAACGTAAAGGGCAGGTCCATTTGCGCATTCCTGAACAAGCACGGCTTCGGCGCTTATCGTTGCGAACAACAGATTAACGCACAGATAAAACAGCAGGTCTTCACGCGCGTAGCCGCCGCGGTAGGAGTTGATGAGGGCACGATTGCTCTTATAAATAACGGCCAGGAAGGCCATGACATGGCCTATGTTTCCGAGTTCAAGCAGAATAACAGAGTTCCAGATATCGACAGCTTGGGAATAGTATTGGATACAGCCAAGAATGCTGTAAACTTCGACCAGAAATTCCATGCCCCGGGCGAAGGAATGCTGCCTAACGGCAAACTGCACGGAATGTGCTTATGCCCCAACCACGAGTTCAGCAACGGAGCCTCTCCTTATCCTCCTGAATATGCGGTATGGTTCCTGCACTTAAGCGTCGATGGCGGTAAAATCTTCATGACAGGCCACCGTCCTGACTGTGGAGTGGATGGAAGAACAGGATTTTGCCGTATCATCGCCGATACGATGGGGATGAAACTTGAAGACGTATTATACTCCCGCCCGCAAGAGGCGCTTCATTCCCAGCCTTCTACTTTTTTGAATGGCGGAGGCGGTTCAGTAACCTTCACGAGTATATCATGGGTAGTTGTAGCGACTGCCAGGGTTCTGAAGAATAAAATACTGGCCAAGGCAGCGGCTATGCTCGGCACCACTTCCGAAGAGCTGGACATCGTTGACAGCCATATAATCTTCAAGGCTGACCCCTCTAACTCCACTCCTATAGAGGCTCTGCCACTTACAGGGATGACAGCGATAAGCAGAGAGAATACATCAGAAATGTACTATGGCGGGTATTTGAATATGCCTTTTCCGCCTTCCCCGGCAAGTCTATTTATCAGCAGATGCGTAAACATCGTAGAGGTTGAGGTAGACCCAGAGACCGGCGGCGTGGAGATAGTCAATGCAGTAGCAGCAAATGATGTCGGCCTGTCAATTGGCCCTGAAACTACCGAAGGCCAGATGTACGGCGGTGCCATTATGGGCTATTCAACCAGCGGCATTGAAGAGGTAGTATATGATCCGCCTACGGGTACAAGGCTTAACCCCAACTTCATAGACTATAAGATACTGACAATGGCCGACCTGTCTGAAGTAGAGTGCCATATGATCGAGAGCCGTATGGGTTACGGTCCTTATGGCAGCTGTGGTATCGGCGAGGATAACTGCACCTTCTGCAGTGCCATGATGCCGGCTGCTGTCTATAACGCCACCGGCGTATGGGTTGATTATCCAACCACACCAGAGCGGGTTCTTAAAGCGCTGGGAAAGGCATAGGAGGAAGAAGATGAAGAGATTTTTACATGTAGATGCAACAACAGTAGAGGAAGCCTCGGAAGCCCTGGCTAAAGGCGGCGCTATGGCGATTGCCGGCGGTACCGATGCACTGGGTACGCTTAAGGATAACATCCTTCCGGATTATACCGAGGTGGTGGTTAACCTTAAGACCATTGAGGGGCTTTCCTATATCAAGGAAGAGGGGGGAATGCTAAAGATAGGCGCCCTTACCTTACTTGATGAAATCGCCCATAGTGATGTAGTGAGTAGCAAGTACACCGCTTTAGCTCAGGCAGCTTCAAGGACAGCCTCTGTTCACCTCAGGGAGATGGGCACCATCGGCGGTAACATCTGCCAGATGAATAGATGCTGGTACTTCCGTAACCCGGATAACAAGTTTAACTGCTTGAGGAAGGGCGGCGGTATGTGTTATGCAATGATGGGTGATAATCGCTTCCATTCTATCTTCGGCGCGGTTAAGGCCTGTATAGCTGTTAATCCTTCGGATACGGCACCGGCACTGGTAGCGCTTAACGCCACCATAGTCACCAACAAGCGTGAGATAGCCGCAGATGACTTCTGGGATGTAGCTACACCCGGCTCTACGGTACTGGACGAAGACGAGATAGTCACCGAGATACAGATACCGGAACCGGCAGGCAAGAGCGCATTTATTAAGTTCGCCATCAGGAAGACGATTGACTTCCCGGTGGTAAACTGCGCAGCTATGGTTGGCGGGGGAGAGGCACGCATATGCCTTAATGCCGTCTATAACCTGCCTGTCAGGGCAACAGCAGCAGAGGAAGCTATGGCCGGTGCAACTATAGACGAAGCCAATGCCGAAGCAGCCGGTGAAGCTGCCGTAACGGGCGCCTCCGGTTTTCCGGCTAATGGCTCTAACCCCGGTAACAAATACAAGGTACAGATAGCCAGGACACTGGTTAAGAGGACTATACTGGCCTGCCAGTAAATCCTCAATAGCCTTATTGGCTGTAGGTTAGATAGAAGCAGATAGGGGGCGGGGTGTTACAATAATGCCCCGCCCCCTTACCTGAAATGGCTAATCCGATATATTGAGGTGCTGATATGAAGCGGACAGGTATAACAGTGAATATACGGGATAACTGGAAGATGTGGTTATACCGCATTCTGGTGGCAGCAGCTGCCGGCTTGATGATAGCATCGTTCATAATGCCCTGGTGGGTTGGTAGATTCGAAACCGGTCAGGCGATAAACATCTACGGCTGGGGGCTTAGACATAACCTGGTTTCACTATCCAGCTATTTGGTAGACGATGTAACGCCAATCTGGCAGACGGTGATTGCCTGGGTATATGTCGGGTTAAGCGTGATACTGGCGCTTGTTAGCACAAAGCTTGGCAGGTGGAAGGGCTCACTGCTTCTGGGGATAATCGGAGTTGGCTTGATGGTTTATGCCTTTGTAGCTGTCCATATGGTAATAACCAACCGTCTGGCAGACTTTGGCATTGCGCTGGAAGGGTTTACCAATATTCAAGGTGCAGGTGTAATAATTGCCAATTTGCAAACTGCCCATACAATGGCTTACATTGCCGGTGGGATATGGCTTGGACTGGCTGTGGTTAGGGGGTTAGTAATTAAAATACTGTAAAATAACAAGTAAGGCACAGCAATTAATAATTACCTAAACGAAAATAACGAAATATTTACCGAAATGGTGGGTTATTATACCTTTTATAAAGTTCATAATTGACAGAAACAATCCTTAGGGAATAATATAAAAGTATATACTTACTAATACCTCACTTTCTATGTGCAGATTAGCTTATTCTGAAGGTATCTATGCATAAGGTTAATACAAGAAACAATAAAGATGAGCTTATAAAGGAAAACAGTTTTCTGCGCCAGCGCGTGGCTGAACTTGAAGAAACCGAAGACAGGTATCGCACCCTTATCGAACTGGGCAATAAAATAGGCGAAGCCGTACTAATGCTACAGGATATAGACGGCAAGGAAGGCATACATATCTATGTTAGTGACCAGTGGCCAAAGATTACGGGTTATTCCAGAGAAGAACTATTGAGTATGTCCTTCTTTGATCTTGTTAGCTCAAGGGATAAAAAGATTTCGATGCAAAGGCATCGGAAAAAGATGTCTGGAAAGACAATTCCGGACCTTTTCGAGCTAACAATTATCCGCAAAGATGGCAAAGAGGCACCTATTGAGATTACTAGTGCCGCAACCAATTATGAAGGAAAGCCAACCAATGTTGTGTATATAAGGGATATAGGTGAAAGAAAAAAAGCAGAGGAAGAGATAAAACAATTAAGCCGCAGACTTCAGGTTACATTGGAAAATGCCCCCATAGCCATATATGAAAAAGACTTTACGATAGCTAAAAAGCTTTTTGATGAATTACGTAGACAGGGAGTTAGAGATTTCAGAAAATATTTCTACAATAATCCTGATAAACTTAAGTATTGTTATATGAAAACCGAGAATTCAGATTGGTCCCCCGCAAGGAAAAATATATTTGATGGTTATGTAGAAGAGGATACTAAGTTATATTATAAAAACCCACCTAAAGAATCGCCTTCCTATAAATCTCAAGTAGATACTTTATCCAGGCTTGCCGAAGGCGAAAGGTATTTTTCAAAAGAGGAACCTATAATAACAGTAAAAGGTAATAAAAAATATTTAAA
The DNA here is from genome assembly GCA_963674855.2 of Dehalococcoidales bacterium. Classification (GTDB taxonomy): domain Bacteria; phylum Chloroflexota; class Dehalococcoidia; order Dehalococcoidales. The sequence continues at coordinate 126,849 of CAXXST010000001.1, read as the reverse complement.
CATTCATATCTTTGTAGATGAAGAATTCAAAGATACCCTCTCAAGGGTACTAATATATATTTACGATGTAACGGATTTAAGAAGCAAAACAGAAGAATTGGAAAAATACCAGCATCACCTTGAAGATCTTGTTAACAAAAGAACAAATGAGTTGCGAGTGCAAACAGAACAAAGAATTGAGTTTATTAGGCTTCTTGTGCATGAGCTTAAAACACCCCTTACCCCTTTACTGGGAGCCAGCGAACTATTATCAGGAAATTTATTAGAAGAACCAATGGCGACGACATCAAAAATAATACACTCAGGTGCCTTGAAGTTAGAGAAAAGGATAGATGAGCTTCTTGACCAGGCGAGGCTGGAAACTGGCTCTTTAGATTTAAAACGGGATTATATAAATATATATGATTCATTTAATAATATAGTCGAATATGTTAAACCAAGGCTAAAGATAAAAAAACAAGATATTGTTCTGGAGATTTCAGAATCATTGCCACTTATATGGGCAGATGAAGAAAGGCTTAACCAGATAATACTGAACCTTATAGACAACTCTTTTAAGTTTACGCCGTCTAATGGCAGAATCATCTTAAGAACTTACAGTGATGGCCCCTACTTGATAGTTGAGGTTAAAGATAATGGTTGTGGCATAGATGAATCCAAACAGGCAAACTTATTCAAGCCCTACTTTCAATCTAATACCGTCGGGGAGAATATGAGTGGTTTAGGGTTAGGGCTGTTCTTGTGTAAAAGCTTAGTGGAACTTCATGGGGGAAATATAAATGTTAAAAGCCAAATGGGCACAGGCAGCACTTTTGCTTTTACAATTCCTTTAACTTCACCACAGAGGCGATAAAGTACAAGATATATCTTAATAATTATGAAAATATTGATAATAGAAGACGATCACGAAACTGTTGAATTCATATCCCTTTCTTTTCGTATAGCTAATTTCGGAGCTACACTTATTTCTACTGATCACGGCAACGAAGGGGTGAGTATAGTAGAGTCAGAGTCTCCAGACTTAATCATACTTGATTTAGGATTGCCGGATATTAATGGATTTGAAGTTATAAAAATGATACGCTTATTTTCTTCTACGCCAATCATTGTTTTGACGGTCAGGCATGAGGAAACATATATCGTAAAAGCATTGGAATATGGTGCTGATGACTATATGACCAAACCTTTCAAGCAAATGGAGCTATTAGCCCGTGTTAAAGCTATATACAGGAGAAGTTACTCTTCAATGCAAGGTGGTAGTAGTATTACATTTAGTGTAAAGGGCTGGCTTTTCAATTGTGAAGAAAGGTTGATTTATAAGGATGGCACATCTATAAAACTAACATTCAATGAATGCGTGATACTGACCCAACTATTAAGCAATGCCGGGCAGATAGTAACCTATCGCAGTCTTGCAGATTCAATTTGGGGAATGGATTACCCTGGCTTTAAGGACGCTATCAAAGTATATATAAGACGTCTAAGACAAAAATTGGAAACCGTGCCAGAATTAGCCGAACTCATATTTAATAAACCAGGTATTGGGTATTACATAAACCGCTTAATAGTTAATCAAAAACCGTAACTGAATCCTGCTGGCTTCTACTGCTTTCCTTCTGCTTATCTACATTTTACTAATTTACTATTTATCGTAACTATTTAGTTACTTTATTTTACTATTAATGTAACCATACCTCTTTATAATATTATTATGCTTTATATTTGCTCTTATACATAGGCTTCCTCTGCATATAAATATATGCTTCCCCCTGTTTCAACAGCCTCCTGGCTTTGAGTATTTATATGCAGATTATTTCAAGAGTATAAGTAATTCCTGCAAGTATGGTCAGCATCAATCCTAATTTGTAGGAAACTAATAAGTATTTATGAACAGAAAGGGATAAGGCATGAACAATAAAAACAACATGTTAGCAGTTAAAGAAGCGGATAATAACAATAAAGATATCAAGCCCCGCACAACCATCGGCCTAAAAACAGACACCAAGAACAAGCTGGATAGAAACAGGGCCCCCGGCCAGTGTTATGACGGCTTTATATGCCAACTTGTAGATTTATGGGAAAAGACCAACGATAACGGAAGAATATAAGAATAGCTTAAAAAAGGAGGTGGTGCTTATAGGTTAGGCAGTTAACATCATCAGTTAATAAATACAATTAACAAAGGTCGAAAAGGAGTTCATATAAATAATATGACTGAAAAAGAAAATAAAAACTCTAACGGAGTATCCAGAAGAGAGTTTCTTAAGGATGCCGGTTTACTGGTTGGCGGTACTGCCATTGGTTCTACAGTCCTTCTGGCTGCCTGCGGAGATGGTGATGGAACAACCGTTACCAAGACGGTCACTGAACCGGGCGGCACTACAACGATAACTAGTACCGGAACCGGTGGTATAGAAACAACAACGGTTACTGAAAGAAAGTTTGTTTGCCCCTACGATAACATTGAATTTGATACCCTTGATGAATTAAAAGCTCACATTGAAGCAGAACACCCCGGAGCAGCTATCGGAGAATTCACAGAGTTAGACATAAACGGCACGAAGTACAATGTTCAAGTTGACAATAACTGGACATTACAACGTACCCTTCGTTATAAACTTGGTCTTATAGGTTCTTCAAAAGACTGGTGTAACCAGGGAGCATGCGGCGCTTGTAGCGTTATTATGGATGGCCGTTTAGTACTATCTTGCACACTACTTACAAAGGATTGCGTGGGTAAAAAGATCGAGACCATAGAAGGTATTGCTGCAGCCAAACACCCGGTATTACAAGCTTATATGGATGTAGAAGCAATACAGTGCGGTTATTGCATACCGGGATTCATCGTAGCAGCCAAAGCACTTCTTGATAAAAATCCCAATCCGACTGCCCAAGAGGCAGCCGAAGCCCTTTCAGGAAACCTGTGTCGCTGCTCGACAACACCACGCCAAGTGACGGCAGTTCTTAAGGCTGCTGAGTACCTACAAGGAGGTAACTAATAATGGCTGAAACTCCAAGATACGATACAGCTTTAGGTTCGGTAGATCTGCCTGATAGAGAGGAATTCAAATACGTTGGTAAGTATCATAAGGTCGGGTATCCGTCTTATCCTATAGTAACCGGTCAGGCGGCTTATCCTCGTGATCTCAGCATGCCGGGTATGCTTTTCGGTAAAATGCTGAAAAGCACGCATGGCCATTGTTCCATCACGATAAATGATATAAGTAAAGCCGAAGCCCTTCCTGGGGTCAAGGCAATCCTTACCTATGAATCTCCCGAGGTACAGGGGCTGCCCGGCATAGGCGCTTACTCCACCTACCCGGGCGCAACGAAGATGGCTGTTTTTTCCAACGAAGCTGACTTCGAAGGGGATGAGCTAGGGATAGCCGTGGCTGCCGAGAGCGAGGAGATCTGCGACGAAGCTCTTAAGCTGATTGACATCACCTACACACCCTTACCCAGTGTAATTAACACCAGAGAGGCTTATGCAGAGGGAGCCCCCACACTTCAACAGTCTTATGAATACGAAAGAAATACTTGCGAAGAGTCTCTGGAAGAAGCAGGTGATGTAGAGGCAGCCTTACAGGAAGCAGAATATACGCTGGAATATCCTGTAAAGTGCAATCAGGGCTACCATAATTCCGCCTCACCGATTACGAGCACGGCATGGTGGGGTATAAACGAGCAGGGGGAAGAAACCCTTTTTATCAGCGGCGAATCCCAAGGCACCAACTCTACCACTACGGTAGAGATGCGGCAATTCTTTGGACTGAACTATAGTACGTTACGATGGGTAAATCAATTCGCCGCCTGCTCCTTCGGTGGCAGGCCTTACAACCGAAGAATTCATCTCGTGGCGGCTTTGTTGTCCAAGAAGGCCGGAGGTGCGCCGGTAAAAATCGCATACAGCCGAGCTGAAGAATGCACCGAGCTAAACTGGAACCTCTGGGGTGAGGGAGATATTAAAATCGGCTTCACCGATGAGGGGAAGCTTACGGCATACAAGGGAGAGATGTATACCGCCTATGGAGGCAGAGGCAGTTTTCAGCTGCATATCAGTTATAAAAACTTGCATGAAACCCACTGCGAAAATTATTCACATTTATCTCATTGTGTGTTCACTTCAACGCCACGTGTATCGGCTTGCCGCGGCTGGATAGCCGCCAATCTAACTCTATGTACCGTTATGCAGAGAATCGCAGCAGAGCTGGATATGGATTTGGTTGAAGTCTACCGAAATAATCTTAAATCCGATATAAGCGCTCCTGAGGTTCTGAGAATTGGAACGGAAGCATTCAAATGGAGTGATACCGTGCATAAGGCTGGTGAGCTGCAGTTGCCCAACGGCAGGATGCACGGTCAAACCGTAGCGTTAAGGGGGCAGGAAAGCGCCGGTAGGATATGGAGCGGTATTGATCTCATGTTGAAGGGCGATGGCAATGTTTACCTAACAACAAATCGTGCGCATTTTGGGGTCTACATTGAAGATGCCGTTGCTCTGGTAGTCGCTGAAGAACTGGAAATATCGCCTGAAAGAGTGATTCCTGTATTTGGTCACAGCTTTACGACTCAAGGTGATTTTGGCACAGGTTGGTCAAGTGGTGGCTCCACAGTTAGTTGGGTAGCCAGGCGGGCCGCTCTTAATCTTAGGCATAATATCCTCAAATTCTACAGCAGAACTTTGAGGACACCTGTTGAATACTTAGAACTCAAAGATGGAATTGTTTCCATCACAGGTTCTGAATTCTCAGTACCGATAGGTACTTATGCCAGCGCTCCCATTATAGGCTCTTACCTTGGCAAGTGTGACGTGCGCCCTGAAATTTCCACTTTGAATGCCATTTTCTGCGAAGTCGAAGTGGATACCGAAACAGGCCAAGTGTTCATAACTAGGTGGGTTGGAGCTACAGACGGAGGTAAGGTCATGCGACCCTCATCATATCTGGGGCAGGTTGAGGGAGGCCTTTTCTGGAATCATTCCACAGCCCTCATGGAGGAATTCATCAGTGACCCGGCGACCCATATGCATATAAATACCAATTCTATCGAATACAAGATGCCCACCACGCTGGATATGCCTCCAATTGAAACACCTTATGTCGAAACCAGAACTTCATCCGGTTGTTATGGATCCACTGGTATAGGCGAGGAGATCTTTGATACTTCGATTATTATCGGTGCAGTGCATAACGCCATCGGCAAATGGATTGACTCTGAACCAATTACACCTGACAAAGTGCTGAAGGCTTTGGGGAAGGCATAGGAGGAAAAAATGAAAAATTTTGAATATATTGAACCCGTTTCCATCGAAGAGGCAAGCACTGAACTAGCTAAAGATAACATGATGGCTCTTGCCGGTGGTACCGATTTACTGGATACGTTAAAACAGGGAGTCCTGCCAGATGAGCTATATCCTGCTGCCATAGTTAATCTAAAAACTATTACGCCCTCGCTGGACTACATTGAGGAAGAAGGTGGCAATCTGAAGATAGGTGCGTTGACCAGGCTGGCAGATATCGCTGAAAGTGACACGGTAAAGAATAAGTGGACGGCGCTAGCCGAAGCGGCTCACCACACAGCTTCGCCCGGGCTTAGGCAAATGGGCACTATCGGCGGCAATATTTGCCAGATAAACCGTTGCTGGTATTTCCGGAAGCACGATAACCGATTCGACTGTATCCGCAAAGGTGGCAACATGTGCTATGCCATGGCGGGGGATAACCGCTATCACTCTATCTTCGGAGCTGTTGGCGCTTGTGTAGCTGTCAATCCTTCAGATATAGCCCCTGCCCTCGTGGCTCTTAATGCAACCATCGTAACTTCGGCGCGCGAGATCGCAGCTGAAGAGTTCTGGGCAATGAAGGTCCCGGGCTCAACAATACTTGAGCCGGGTGAAATCGTTACCGAGATACAGGTGCCCGAACCGGCATCCGGTGTTAAGAGTGCTTTCATTAAATTCGCTCTCAGGAAAGCGATCGACTTCCCGATTGTTAACTGTGCTGCAGCTATAGGTGGCGGCGAGGCGCGAATATGCCTGAATGCTGTTGCCATGACGCCTGTAAGGGCAACTTCTGCCGAGGATTCAATTAAGGACAAAACTATTGATGAAGCTAACGCTGAAGATGCCGGGCAGCAAGCGGTGAGTGGTACTATGTCTTTACCCGCAACTGCGCCGGCACCTGGCAACAAGTGGAAAATCCAGGTAGCCAAGACAATGGTGAAAAGGGCGATTCTCGCCTGCAAATAGACATACAATACGTAATAAAAAACGTAACAAAGAGTAGAAAGTAGAGGAAAACAATCATGACTGTGTCAAGCAATTGGGAGAAACAATTAACCGAGCTTAGGAAGTATATTGAAGAACAACCGGAAATCAGGATAACAGAAAATAGTGTGTTCATCCCCAAATCTGTTCGTTCTAATTTCAACCAGTTGTTTGACACGGTCAGACAATCAGTAGTTGAAGAACTTTTACCAACGTTACCTGTAGCCGCCCAAGCCCTCATTGATTCTTACAATGAAGAGGAGAGGAACACTATTGATACCTTTTCTCTGAAGGATGTATCCTTGAGTGCTGCTGCCCAGGATTTTTTCCATAACCCGGTACATGGATTAATGAGGGCGCTGTACGATTCATTATTTGCAGTATTACAGGACAAAATAGACGCCAAAGCATTTAAGCAAGAATCTGTAAGCCTGCTGGATAATAAGCTAAAAGAATATTTCCGTTACGGATACGAAGCATGGATGATGCTGGGCATTATAAATATCATTTCCCCTGATAAACTGTTTGACCTTCAAATCGGCGATATCAGTAAGGGTTATTCTATAAATAATATTACATATACCCAGCTTGAAGTCCTTCCAATATCTCACAAACCGATCCACCCTTCTATAAAACTGCCCGATTTTATAATGCATTCAATTAAACTGGATAATTATATTGCCATCACATTGGAAGAGCGTATCAATACAAAGAAATACGTAGGTGTTCCTGAATACGCACAAGGCATCCTTAAGGCGGGCGGAGCGAATATGGGATCCCACTATATATGTTTGTATTCACTAAAGAGTTTGTCAACGCCTCCTGTACTAGCTGACATGTCGGAGGGAGGAGCGAAAAATCCGGATTTATTGATAGAGATTTTCGATAACGATGAAATACATAAACCATTAACCTTTAAAGAGCTAGGTATACGCGAGGATATACTTAAGCCTAAATTTAAAGCCTATTCTATTTATGATTATTCCATGCAGGCAATAGACTTCGAGCCTCCCCAGAGTGAGATACAACTAACAAATATCGGATTAGACCTATGCAAATTACGTACCATTATGGCTCCTATTCTTAAAGTTTGTGATGAAAAAACGTCATCAGAAAGCAATAAATGCGGAGAGTGTCATAATGAAATACGCCACGAATAACCGAAGACTCTGGCTGTTTGGCATTCTGGTTGCCATTGCTGCTGGCTTGATGATAGCAGCTTTTGCTCTTCCCTGGTGGACGGGGGATGTTACCAGCATTTTTGAGGATGAGCCCGTTAATATCTATGGTTGGGGCTTACCCGAACCAGGTATAGAGTTATATCAACTACACTTAGCCACAGACATAACTCCCGCATGGCAGACACAATTAGCCTGGGCATACGTTGGAGTCAGTGTAATTGCAGCTCTGGTTAGTACTGTTTTAAAAGGAGTGAAGGGGCAAATGCTATTGGGCTTAGTTGGCATAGGATTATTAGCTTACGCTCTGATTGCCGTGTTTTTTGTAATATCCGGGCGTCTTGGAGAATTGGGAGAGGCAGGATTGGTATTACAGGGAACATCGGTATACGCAAATGAATATGGTGTTGTAACAGTAGATGCAAGCCTCAGATTTTGGTTTTATCTGGCTTGTATAACCGGCATATTATTTAACATCCTTTCCTTTTTGAAACCAAGAATAACCGGCAGTAATTAATTGCATGAGAAGGATTTATTAAATGCCAAGAGCTTCGATAAAGATTGAATGCTTCTTTCTTTTAACCTGCCTCCTATTATCAGCCATAGTTGGTGGATGTAGCTGCGGTGAAAAAGAGCTAGATTCCATTGAAGTAGAAGTAGTTAAGTTAACTCAAAGGGATAATATCGCTTCTATAGAAATTCAGGTTATCCCAAAAAATGTTGACGGAAAACCTGTAAAGGCAGAGGGTGATTTAAATATCAAACTATTCCAACAACATCTAGAGGGTAATGAGGTGTTATCAGGAGAGCTTATTAATGAAATAAGCATTTATATTGCCGAGGATGATTATTCTCCCCAATCGAGGGTTTGTATAGAAATTATTATCAATGAAAACTTGCCCTTTTCCGGTGCAGTGAGTCCTGGTAATCCATATTTCTATAAAGCATACGGTATTCTTGAAGTAATACTTACAACGCCTGATGGTGAAGTTTTTAAAGTCAAAGCCTATGATATCAAGCTTTATCTAATGGAAGTAGATTAATAGATATAAGCCGTAGTAAATCGATAATGAACCTTAGTGCGAATCTGTTGCGTATATTCGGGAATTGGCTCCTTGTTGATAAGGTCTATTTAGGGTAGCTCTAAGCACTAGTGAAATCTAGATAATAAAGGTAAGTATGCCATCCACAAGGCAACTTTGAACTCATGGACTACCAAATATTTATCTTTTTTGAGTGTATTTAATAAACAGACCATTTCTTATAGTAGATCATGAAACCTGCGGTAGATTCTAAAAAGAAAGCATTAGTAATAGCATACATAGTGGGAGGCTGTGGTGGTATTTCAAGCCTTTTCCCTGGCTGGTTGCTGTTATGGCATTGCTTAGTGGAGGCTTTACCTACTTCATCCTCATAATGCGGAAAATGTAGCCACTGCGCCGCATACTATTTATAAGTATTTTTATTTCCACTCGTTTTTCTGCTTATCTACATTTTACTAATTTACTATTTATCGTAACTATTTAGTTACTTTATTTTACTATTAATGTAACCATACCTCTTTATAATATTATTATGCTTTATATTTGCTCTTATACATAGGCTTCCTCTGCATATAAATATATGCTTCCCCCTGTTTCAACAGCCTCCTGGCTTTGAGTATTTATATGCAGATTATTTCAAGAGTATAAGTAATTCCTGCAAGTATGGTCAGCATCAATCCTAATTTGTAGGAAACTGATAAATATTTATGAACAGAAAGGGCGAAGGCATGAACAATAAAAACAACATGTTAGCAGTTAAAGAAGCGGATAATAACAATAAAGATATCAAGCCCCGCACAACCATCGGCCTAAAAACAGACACCAAGAACAAGCTGGATAGAAACAGGGCCCCCGGCCAGTGTTATGACGGCTTTATATGCCAACTTGTAGATTTATGGGAAAAGACCAACGATAACGGAAGAATATAAGAATAGCTTAAAAAAGGAGGTGGTGCTTATAGGTTAGGCAGTTAACATCATCAGTTAATAAATACAATTAACAAAGGTCGAAAAGGAGTTCATATAAATAATATGACTGAAAAAGAAAATAAAAACTCTAACGGAGTATCCAGAAGAGAGTTTCTTAAGGATGCCGGTTTACTGGTTGGCGGTACTGCCATTGGTTCTACAGTCCTTCTGGCTGCCTGCGGAGATGGTGATGGAACAACCGTTACCAAGACGGTCACTGAACCGGGCGGCACGACTACAGTCACCACCACAGCTGGAGAAGTAACCAAGACAGAAACGGCAACAATAACGGATTCAATTGCAGAAACCAAGTTTGTTTGCCCCATAGACGGGCAAGAGTTTGATAGCTTCGATGATTTACAGGCTCACTTTGAAGCTGAGCACGGCGAAGCGCCGGTAGCAGCGTTAAACATCATAAGCCTTACCGTCAATGAAGAGAAATACCAGGTCCAGATAGAACCGAACTGGACTATACGCGATGTCCTTCACGATAAGTTAGGCATAACATCGACCAAGGAAATGTGCTTGGGTTATGGCGCTTGCGGTTCATGCACTATTATCTTGAACGGCAGACCCGTGCTGTCATGCCTGACACTGGCTACAGATTGCGATAATTCTGTTATTGAAACAGCGGAGGGGATTGCCAAAGCCAAACACCCGCTGGTCGATGCTTATATCACCAACTATTGCGCGCAGTGCGGTTACTGCACGCCCGGCTACATTGCAACAGCCAAAGCCCTGCTGGACCATAATCCCAATCCTTCAGAAGAAGACATAAGAGATATGCTCGCCGGCAATATATGCCGCTGTGGCACCTACCCCCAGCATATTCTGGCTATCCAAGAAGCAGCTGGGACACTTTAAGGAGGAGAATGATAAATGGGAAAGATTATTGAAAGCTACTACGGAGAAAATACTTCCTATAAAGATACAATGTTCCAGAAATGGGAATTGCCAGAGAATATGAAATACATAGGAAAAAGGGGAGTGCCTAAGGAAGATGCTCACGAGAAGGTAAGCGGAGAATCAATATATACCAGAGATGTTATACTCCCCGGAATGCTGTATGCAAAACAGCTCCAGTCACCCCATGCACATGCCAGGATCAAGAGCATTGATATAAGCAAAGCCGAAGCCTTGCAAGGGGTAAGAGCTATAATAAAGTATGACGACCCGGAAGCCGCGATTTTGCAGATGCCGGGATCGGGTTATGGCGCTATGCCCGCTTTTTCCGCCGAAGCTAATTTCTACCACCAGCCATTGGGGCTGGCTATTGCCGCTGACACCCAGGAAATACTGGATAAAGCAATGAGGCTGGTTGAAATAGAATGGGAGGAGTTGCCGCATGAAATCGACTGGAATGTGGCAATGAAGGATGAGGTGATACTAGAGCCGGATAAATTTCCTTCGAACACCAAAATGAATTGGGTCAACGAGTACGGCCATGTAGATGAAGCCCTTGAGGAAGCCGACCATATAATCGAATGGCAGATGGACAGGAGGGAGAATAGTGTTTGCTGTGTTGAGCCGATGTTGAATATATCGCACTGGGAAGGAGAAGATAATCTAAATATCTGGTCCAAGATTCAATTCATCCAGCATTCAATGCAAACCAATTTCCCGGATATAAAGCATACCAAAATCAGGAACACTCTACCTACGCAGGGAGGTACTTTCGGTGGACCTTACAGCGCAATTTGGGGGAAATATAGCGTATACAACCGCATAGGCGTTGAACTCTCCAGAAAAGCCCGCAGACCGGTGAAGTTCATGTTTGATGAGCACTTCTTCTGTCATGACTGGAACGTCGGCAGTTATATAATGAAAGCCGGCTTTATGGATGACGGCACAGTCGTTGCGGTTGATGGTGAGTTCAGATGCCAGCGTTATGGTTGGTTTCAGCTTTTCGACCTCCACGAACAAACCCGCATCCATAACATGAGAGAGCATTTGATAGACATAGTCGACAGCCGAAGCCTGTATACGACACCCCATCGGGATGGTGGCGATATGCAGACGATATCAAATATGCTATTTCAGCGCGTGGCTGGCTTCCTTGGAATGGACCCAACAGAGGTGGCTAGAAAGAACTATGGAGCTAATGGGCATACTTGGGAGGAACTACAAGAGTGGCGAGACGAACACTTTGTTGAGCCTGACAGGAACAGCCTTGAGGAAGTTATAGCCATAGCTAAGGAGAAGATAGACTGGGATAACAAGTGGCACGCTCCGGGCGAAGGACTATTACCAAACGGAAGGTATCATGGGATTGGTGTTAGCTGGGCGCACGAATGGGGTGTTTATAAAATGGCTTCCTCTGCCGGGATGACTGTTATGAACGACGGCACTGTAAAACTACTGGGCACCTATATTGATTGCGGTAATGGCGCCATGACCACCTACTGCCAGGTAATAGCCGATGTGATGGGAATGAAACTTGAAGACATTGGTTTTAGGCCTCGAGACGCTAATGGCCCCTATACCCTGTGGCCTCCCGGAGCTTCATTGGGCTGTATCTCCAATATACCCACCATAGTAAAAGCTGCCAAGAAGTTAAAGCAGATGCTCCTTGAGCTTGCCACCCAGAGCTATACCGAAAGGACCGGGCTTTCAACTACAACGGATATGCCAGGAGATTTCCCCGGTTTGACATGGGAGGAACTGGATATCGAAGACAGCGTAGTCTTTGAAAAAGCTAACCCTGAAAACAGAAAACCGGTAATCCAGATCATGAAAACACATGAATATTCTACGGCTGGAGCTTATGCCCTTGAGCCCCCGATAGTTGATGACTTTACCGGCCCTCAGCTCCACAGACCGGCCAGTATGTATCAAATCCACATGGTAGAGGTAGAGGTTGACCCGGATACGGGGCAGGTTTTCATCACCAAAGTGGTCAACGTTAACGACATAGGCCTGGCAATCAATCCAGATAATCTATATGGGCAGCAGTACGGCGGCAGTTACATGGGATTGGGCACATCCAATATGGAAGAGGTCCTGTATTGTCCGCAGACCGGTGTTAAGTTAAACGACGATATGGTTGGTTACCCAATATCCCTGCTGAATGACATCGGACCCATTGACTGCAATCTGGTAGAGACACGCCAAGGATATGGCGCTTATGGCTCAGGAGGTATCGGCGAAAACGTTACTGCTTGCACCTATAACGCAACTTATGATGCCGTACACAACGCCATAGGTAAATGGCTTGATACTATGCCCAGTACCCCGGACAGGGTACTCAAAGCGCTGGGGAAGATATAGGAGGTTTGAGAATAAAATGCACAGCATACAAAAGTTCAAGCATATAAAAGCAACCACCATTGACGAGGCGGCATCAGCCTTAGCCCAATACGGAGGTAAAGCCTGGGTAACTGCTGGCGGCACTGATGTGCTGACAAGTATGAGGTTTGATATTCTGCCCGACAGCCTTTACCCAGAAGCCCTGATCAGCCTAAAGAGTATCAGCCCAAGCCTTGACTATATCAAAGAAGAAGGCGGCATGCTCAAGATAGGCGCCATGACTGTTCTTGAGGATATCGCCAAGAGCAGTATCGTTCATGACGGTTGGTTAGCTTTAGCGGAAGCTGCCCACAAGACAGCTTCACCTCACCTCAGGGAGATGGGCACTATCGGCGGCAATATCTGCCAGTTCAATCGCTGCTGGTACTTTAGAAAAGAAGATAACAGGTTTGATTGCCTCCGTAAGGGCGGCAACATGTGCTATGCCATGGCAGGAGAAAACCGCTTTCATAGCATCTTCGGCGCCATTGGTGCCTGCGTAGCTGTCAACCCGAGTGATACAGCACCAGCACTGGTAGCCCTAAATGCCACCATAGTTACCAATAAGCGGGAGATAGCCGCAGATGATTTCTGGGGGGCACCTGTACCCGGCTCTACGGTACTGGAAGAGGACGAGATAGTCACCGAGATACAGGTACCGGAGTCAGCCGGCAAGAGCGCCTTTCTCAAGTTTGCCCTCAGGACCTCTATCGACTTTCCGATAGTCAACTGTGCCACCATGGTTTCGGGCTCTGATGCCCGCATATGCCTCAATGCCGTCTATAACAAACCCTATAGGGCTACGGCGGCTGAGGATGTCATCAAAGGGCAGACTATTGACGAAGCCCTGGCGGAGAGTGCAGGCGCAGCGGCAGTGTCTGATGCCTCGCCTCTTCCGGCAACCGGAACCTGGGGTATAGGCAGTAAGTGGAAAGTTCAGATAGCCAAGACATTGGTTAAGAGGACAATATTGGCTTGCGTCTAAAGCCTGAACTATAAATATAATCGGTATAAGGAGGGGGCGGAAATAAAGCAGGCTTCCTGCCCCCTCCTTATACAGTTAATTAAAGGAAACAGGGATTTCAAGATGAACTGGATGAGTGCAAGAAAGAACTGGATTTTTTTGTTTTATCGTTTTCTCGTAATGGCAACCGGAGGTTTGATGATAGCCTCCTTTATAATGCCCTGGTGGATCGGTAGTATAAGGGAAATCAGTGCAGTAACAATCTATGGCTGGGGGCTGCGCCTTAATCTGGATGCTTTGACTAGCTACATAGCCTCTGATGTTACCCCTATCTGGCAGGTTGTGCTTGCCTGGGTCTACGTTGGAATAAGCGTCGGGCTGGCAATATATAGCACCTGGCTGGGTAGATGGAAAGGCTCGGCGCTTCTGGGAATCATCGGCGTGGGTTTGATAGTTTATGTCATCGTGGCTGTTCATATGGTAATAACCAACCGGACGGCTGATTTTGGTGTTCCATTGGAGGGGATGCGTATAATCGGAGAAACGGAAGTGCTATATACCAAACTGCAAGCCGGTTATAATCTGGCATATATTGCCGGCGGAATACTGGTTTCTTTAGCTATAATACGTGGTTTTATATTCGGTAAGTTAAAGTCATAAAAACATAATCCGGATAGTGTCCGGGTGGAATTATACTAATAAGTCTGTGGAGGTAATAACTATGACAAATGTAAAAGAATTATGGCACCAGAAATACGAGGCACTAACAGATTATATTGCCACTCACCCTGAAATCAAGATTAGCCCGGATGCTGTCAGCATACCAGGGAGTGCCCGAACCGAATTCTACCAGCTCTTTAATTCAGTCAGAACTACTTTGCTTGAAGATAAGATACCTGACTATATAAGGCAGGCTAAAATCTTAAGCCAGAACTACCTCAAGGCGGAGGAAGAGGTGGCTACTATGCTTGGCCTGGAAGAAGTATCAAACAAAAAGTCCCTGCAACGGTTCCTGCACGATCCAGTTGACGGATTGGCAAATGAATTGTTTGACCAACTATACAATCTGCTTAAAGGGAAAACGAATATTAAAGGATTTGAGGTGGAAGCCGCTAAAAACACAGGCACTTCTTTTAGAGCTTTATACAGATTGGGTTATGAGAAATGGGCAGCACTCTCTATGATGAAACTGCTGGAGCCCGATAAGCTGTTCCAGGTTACTCCACGCCCTATCGGCCGCAGTGAGCATTCCTTGATAGCAGTGCAATCAGGCGACAATTACACAGAACAAGTCCCCTCTCCACAAGTATCAAAACACTTGTCTTTTGACCATTATTTCAGTGCTTTATTTACAATTCCGGATTTCATAGTTCACTCAACTAAAGCAGATAAATATATCGCACTCAGATCGGAGATGAATCAATCTATAGCTAATGCATCTAATCCCAGTAAGAATAGAGAATGGTACCCCCTTGATTCCATAGAATTATCCGGTTTTAGCTTGGTCTATATAGCCGACAATCCTGAGGATATTGCCCTTGTGGCTGATATGAAAAAGATTTGCAGACCGGATTTGATTATAGTATGTCGAGGAAACAAAGACTGGTTTGAAAAAGAGGGGCTGGAGAATATAAAGCTTCGTCATGAGAGCCTTAAGCCAAGACTGGGAACGTATATAGTCTCTAGGGAGCCAGCATCAGAACAAGTATTGGTTAGCCCGTGCGATACAATGTATATACTTAGCGCTGGGTATGATCAGCCCAAGCTGAAGCCAATTGTTAACGCATTGATCTCAACTTGTATTTAACAACGATGCGAGGCGATATATTATTGGAAAGGTTAAATAAGAATAATAAGGGGGAGATATGTGGTTCAGGTTATCCAAAAGCCATCCTGCTTTTCTATGGGGGATATCAACATTCTTGTCTATTCTGCTATTAATTACCTTTATGACTTTTGGGATAGCTAGTTGCGATTCTTCTTCAGCGGCGGAGAAAGTTAAAAACAATTGATATTACGAGAAGCTAGAGGGATCTTGGCACTGAGATGGAGATACTGATCACACTTCGTAATGAGAGTGGTGAAATCTTGTATTTTGAGGGGATGCTTAAAATACAACTCTATGATATTCCAGCCCTACCTAATAGTCCCGGGGGTCTCCTGCAAGAATGGGATATGCCACTTACAAAAGAAAACTTTAAAAGTGATATTGACAGCTGGATTGTCACGGAATACGTTAACTTCACACCGCAAAAAGATCAGCTTGGTCATCTCAGCTTGGTCATCTCAATGTGATCTTTGTTACAGACGATACCACACTGAGCGATAAAGAAGACATCTTTTTACTACCGAAGGGATTTGGGTGATGCGCGTAATTGGCTGCCTGTAGGGCAGCATTAATTCCCGATATAACTAGCTAGAGCAATTCACCAATATAGGCTGAAAACAAAAGATTATTAACCGTTAGATAGCAAGAACTACTCATAGAAAAGCCATGCTTGCTTAGATTGTTACTTATTTAACACTATGACGAAATGTTGGATAACAATCCAGCGGACTGGGATTTCATTAATACTTATGTACACCAATTAACAAAAACTCTTTTATCAATGTGATTATTGACATCCTCTATTATTCTTAATATTATTATAAACATATAGACTGTTTATTTTTCCATTAATATTATTTCACTTAAACATGCTCTCACGGTGTCTCTTTATGCACAAAAGACGGCAGAACAGTAATTCAGAACCTGAGACGTTGGCACAATTGGTTGCAGAGCGCACTGCCCAATTACAACTAGAGAATGAAAAATTAAAACAAGATATTGCCAAGTATAAAAAAGAGAGAAACGAGAATCTTAAACAAGCAGAAGCAGCTCTAAGAGAGTCAGAAGACAGATACCGCACACTTATTGAGCTGGGAAACAAGATAGGTGAAGCTGTTGTCATGCTTCAGGATATAGACGGCAAAGAGGGGATGCACGCCTATGTCAGTGATCAGTGGCCTATTATCACCGGCTACTCAAAAGAAGAACTGTTGAAAGTATCTTTCTTTGATTTAGTCAACGCAAAGGACCGGGCTATTTCAATAAAAAGACATGTTCAAAAGATGGCCGGGAAGTCTATCCCTGATCTGTTTGAATTATCTATTATGCGCAAGGACGGTACTGAGATATCCATTGAAATAACCAGTGCAGCAACCAGCTATAAGGGTAGAAATGTAAATGTAGCCTATATAAGGGATATAACCGAGCGCAAGCAAACAGAGCAGTTGCTAGAAGAGGAAAGGGATAAATATATTATATTGCTTGAGCATACACCTGTGGCAATCTGGGAGCACGACCTCTCAGGCGGTATGCTTTTTATTAATAAACTCAGAGCTTCAGGGGTGAACGATTTTGAAAAGTATTTTTGTGAGAATCTAGATGATTTTGCGTACTTTCTTAATTTTGCAGAAACAATAAATGCTAATCCAGCTTGTTCCATAGTCTACGGTAGTAGTGAGCCTATGATGGCAATACAAAACAGGTATGATAATCCGGTTAAAAAAATAAATGAACTAAATGATGAAAAGGAAGTTCTTTTTTTCAAGGGTATAATAAATCCAATCTCGCAAATGATAGAAGGATGCTCAAATATCCCTGTTAAGGAATACCCGATTCCAGCCGCTAATGGCAAACCCAAGTTTGTAAGGGCATCTTTTTCAGTGGCACCCGGACATGACAGTGACCTTTCTTTGGTATTTGGCGCCGCAATAGATATAACCGATAGGGTCAAGGCGGAAAACGAGCTATTGGAATACAAAAACCAACTTGAAGATATCATTAAAGAAAGAACTACCAAGTTGAGTGAGGTACTTCAAAGAGAGCAAGCACTTAGCCAGACTGAGCGCGAGTTACACCATGAACTTGAATCCAGGATGAAACAACAAATAGATTTTAACCGCATGCTTGTACATGAATTGAAAACACCACTCGTTCCCTTGTTGGGGACCAGCAGCATTCTCATGCAGGAATTAAAAGAAGAGCCTTATCATTCTTTGATTGCTAACGTTAACAGTGGTGCCGTTTCGCTATTAAACAGAATAGATGAACTCCTTGATCTGGAAAAGGCCGATGCCGGCACATTGACAATTAATCAGGAAGAGGTGGATATTTCATCCTTGCTACGGCACGTCTTCTCACTCGTCAGCGCCCAAGCACAAGAAAAGGAACAAGTGCTTACCCTGAACATACCTCCAGTATTACCGTCCGTAATAGCAGATAATGAGAGAATACAGCAAATATTACTAAATCTGTTAAGTAATGCAATTAAATATACGCCCTATTCAAGCAGGATAACACTAAGAGGTAAAACCAGACTGAATTGTGTTGTCATCGAAGTTCAGGACAATGGCCCGGGGATGTCTGCAGAAAAGCAGGGTAAACTATTTTCACCGTATTATTATCTTGATGGGAGGGAAAGCCACCGCAGCGGTTTTGGTATAGGGCTGGCTTTATGCAAACGGCTTATAGAATTACAAAATGGAACGATATGGGTAGACAGCACCCCCGGACAGGGCTCCACTTTTGGCTTTTCCCTACCGGCTATAAATGAAAAAGGTCAACATGAAGATACTAATAGTTGAAGATAACAGAGATACTGCTGAGTTTTTGAAATACGCCTTTTCGGCTGGCTGGCCCGGTGTTCAAATCATGTTTGCATATGATGGCACTAAGGGGCTTGAGCTGATAAAACAGGACCCCCCGGATATCGTGTTACTTGACTTGGGGCTACCGGACATCAGCGGCTTTGAGGTGATTAAGAAAGCTCGGAAATTTTCCCATGTACCAATAGTCATACTTACTGTTATGGATAACGAACCTGATATCGTAAAGGCAATGGAACTTGGGGCTGACGAGTATATCACCAAGCCGGTTGGTCAGATGGAAATCGTGGCTCGTATAAAAGCCCTCGTAAAACGATTGCATTTTACCAACCTATCCTCTGATGAACTGGTGCTGGGTCCCTGGCGTTTTAATCCACTAAAGGGCCAGCTTTACAACAACTCTTACCAGGTTAGTCTTACCTCTATGGAAAATACTATTTTGCAGATACTTATCAGAGATACAGGCAAAGTGGTAACCTATCATGCTCTTGCAGAAGCAATATGGGGAGTTGATTATCCCAGTTCTATTAACGCACTGCGCGTTCACATCAGCCGGTTGCGCCAGAAAATGGAAAGGGATACTTGCTATCCTCAAATTATCGTAGCCAAAGTTGGGTTCGGTTATTACATAGAAAAGATATAAGCACGCTTTTTTTATAATATAAAGACCAGTGCGATAAGCGCACTGGTCTTTTTTATAACTTATTACATTATTGTAATTATATCATTACGTTTTTGGTATTTATCTTAAGCCATTCTCCTCAGCCTCTGTAATATGTGCAGCTTACACTGATGATAAATGACTGCAAAACAAAGGAGGCTGGCAAAATAGACATAATAATCGCCCTCATATCCTCTGACAAAGAAAACATAGGTGATATAAGTAGTTTTTTCGTAACGAATCCGAGAGAACGTTGCTTCTATGTGATTGAACCGGGTGAAGAGATGGAAAAAATTATTGGTATCCTGCAACCAGACCTCATAACCCTTGACCTTGATAGTGCCGGCGGTCTTCAAGGATTGAAAAAGCTTAGAAGTATTACCCCGGTTCCCATTATTACTATCACAAATAACCTGGATCTAAAACTTTCAGATAAAGCAATAATAAACGGCTCCAGCTACCATCTTGCTAAACCTATCTTCGAAGAGGAGTTCGTCTCAAAGAGCCTGTCTTTGATCAGTATAAATCAGGCAGTGTAGACGTTAAATATATTCTATAAGGCTTTGACGGAGAAGCCAGGCTATCGGGGTTCCAGGCACTGCGCTGGCTTAATTGTTTTGCCTCTATCTTTCGTGTATATATTCCCGGGTGTAACTGGGGTTAGGGCAAAGCCCGACAATTAAAGTAAAAACTAAAGAAATACTACAGGTCTGAGCTATCCGCCAAGGACTGAATACCAGAGGAGAAACAAGTAATGAACGGAAACCATGAAACAGTACAAGTTAGAGAGAGAGGAAGTGGCTTGAGTAAAACACGCACAACCATTGGTCTCAAAACAATTACAAAATCCAAGCTTGATAAGAACAGGGCTCCCGGCCAGTGCTATGACGGCTTTATTGCCCAGTTAATTGACCTGTGGGAAAAGACCAATAACAGCAAATAGATAGGAGTATTTTTGAGAAGGGGGTGGTGCCTATATATATAAGTTAGTTAATTAACTTCACCAATTACTAAATGAATAATAAAAAGGTCGAAAAAGGAGTTCATATAAATAATATGACTGAAGAAAAGAAAAAATCCGGCGGAATATCAAGAAGAGATTTTCTTAAAGACGCCGGTCTTTTAATCGGTGGCACTGCCATAGGCTCAACCGTTCTTCTGGCTGCTTGCGGTGGTGATGGAGAAGCGGTTACTGATACAGAAACTAAAACGGTTACCACTACGGTTAGCGG
Organism: Dehalococcoidales bacterium; assembly: GCA_963674855.2. GTDB lineage: Bacteria > Chloroflexota > Dehalococcoidia > Dehalococcoidales. Next base: position 106,603 of record CAXXST010000001.1, on the reverse strand, counting down.
CGGCGGTACGGCAACAACCACTGTAACTGTGCCGGGTCCCACCGTGACGGTTACAGCCCAAACTGAAGACGGTGAGGTTGCCGAGGCCATAATCAAGCTCAATATAAACGGAAACGATATGCCCGTCATGGTCAGACCTAACTGGACACTACAATATGTGCTCAATGATAAGCTGGGGCTTACCGGTGCCAAGGAATGGTGTGATGCAGGCGCATGCGGCTCCTGCACCATCATCATGGACGGCAAGCCGGTTCTTTCCTGCATGATGCTGGCTATTGAATGCACCGGCAAGACGATAGAAACAATTGAAGGCATCGCCCGTGATAACCACCCCATCGTAGAAGCCTACAAGAACAACAACTGCATGCAATGCGGTTATTGCACCCCGGGCTTCGTGGTAACATCCAAGGCTTTGCTGGACAAGAATCCCAATCCTTCAGAAGAACAAATAATGGAAGCCCTTTCCGGCAACCTTTGCCGCTGCGCTACCTATCCCATGCACCCGTTAGCAGTTCAGGAAGCAGCTTCAAAACTAGGAGGTAGTTAATATGCCAGCATCTGATTACAAATTTTGGTTAGGTAAAGAAACGGCTGACCTGAAATGGGTTGGCAAGCGTGGTATCCATCGCCGTGATGCTGACGATAAAGCCACTGGCAAAGGTAAGTATGGCCGGGATATCAAGTTGCCCGGTATGCTCTATGCCAGAATAATGATGTGCCCCCATGCTCATGCCAAAATCAAGAGTTTGGACACAAGCGCAGCCGAAGCGCTCCCGGGTGTGCGGGCGGTACTCAGGTACGACGATCCCATGGTACCGCAGCGTCTTTTCAATCCCTGGGAACCAGATGTTTATTCAATTATATCAGCGACTGAAATGTCTCAGCCCGTCTATGTTCTGGGCCCTGAAGCTTTCTTTGAGGGGGCACCTGTGGGTGTGGCTATCGCAGCGGATGATCTTGATATTGCCGATGAAGCCATGGATCTGGTTAAGGTCGAGTGGGAAGTACTGCCCTTTGTCATTGAAATAGAGAAGGCATTGGAACCCAATGCCCCTAGGGTGTATGAACATTTGACAGAATATAATCCAGATTATCTTCACCTTCGCCCTTCCGGCTCATCCCCGGAAACAGTCACTTATAGTGGCGCCTGGGAAGGAGTTGAGAATGCGACAAATATAAAAGAGACAATAAATTTTGAGTTGGTTGGCACTGATTTATCCAAAGGTTTTGCTGAAGCTGACGATATTATAGAATTCAGCTTCAATAGAACCGAACAGGTAGGCACCAGCCCAGAGATACTGGCTAGCGTTGTAGAATGGACAGATAATGATACACTGGAGATATGGCAGGGAGGGGAAAACCCTATAAATCTAAATGTGTATTCAATGCTATTAGGCATGCCGAAGAGTAAAATGAATTGCCATTCACCTTATGCGGGTGGCCAATTTGGAGGATGGGATGCCGGTTTTTATCCCCCCAACTGCCAGGTTCCAGTAGGAGCCCTGTTGTCCAAAAAGACTAATTGTCCTATAAAAGTAATGTTCCAGCGTAAGGACGAAAATTTTGCTGAAATGGATGAGGGCGTATTTGACGTAAAGGTTGGCTTCAAAAACGATGGGACCATTACTGCTGTAGAAATTCATTCAAAAGTAATGCAAATGGTAGATATAGGCTTCAACCCAGAGACCGCCGGGGGCGGACATCTTGTTGAAAGTACCAAGATCCCCAATATAGGGGGAGATAGCATAGTTGCATTTGCACATAAACATGGCTTTGGCCCTTATCGCTGTGAGCAGCAGATAAACGCGCATATAAAACACAATATTTTTTCAAGGGTGGCTGCTGCGCTTGGCGTAGACGAAGGCGTTATCGGAACGGTGAATAATGGACAGTCTGGCAGGGATATGGACTGGGTCTCAGAGTTCAAAAAAGAGAACGGGATACCGGATATCGATAGTCTGGGTGTTGTATTGCCTAAGGCCAAGGAGATGATAGGCTTCGAAGGCAAGTTCCATGCACCGGGCGCTAAAATGCTTTCCAATGGCAAGTATCATGGCATAACGATAGCACCAAACCAGGAATTTCAAAATGGTAATTTTTATCCATACGGATATGTCGTCCTTAGCGTTCATGACGGTAATGTCTGCTTGACAGCTGAACGGCCGGACTGCGGTGTTGACAGCAGAACAGGTTATTGCCGGACAATCGCCGAAGAAACCGGTATGGATCTTGATAGGGTGCTGTATAAACGCCCTCAGGAAGAATCCAAAAACCAACTTGGGGCTTGGCTTGATGGTGGTGGCGGTTCTGTAATATTTACTATGCAACTCTGGACAGTAGTTTTAGCTGCGAGGACATTAAAAAAGAAAATGCTGGCTGCAGCGGCAGCGACACTGGGCGTTGCGGCAGAAGATTTAGATATTGTTGACAACAATGTAGTTTTCAAGAATGATCCTTCTAATGCAACCCCGGTAGAAGCTATTAGAAGCCTCGAAGGATTGGTAGCTACATCTAAAGAGGAGGGTTTCGCATCTCTAGATCTTCCCACTTCAGGTCCTTCTGAAAGATTGTTTGTCGGCAGGAGTGTAAATATTGTGGAGGTTGAAGTGGACCCCGAAACCGGTGGTGTCGACGTGATAAATGCAGTTTGTGTTAATGATGTTGGTATGCCTATTAGCCCTGAGACTGTAGAAGGGCAAAACTACGGCTGCGCTTTAATGGGTTATTCCACCGGTGCCACAGAAGAGGTCATCTACGACCCGGGCACGGGGGTAAGGCTTAATCCTAATTTCCTGGACTACAAAATATTTACAATTCTGGATGCTCCTAAAATAAAATTCGAGACAGTTGCTTCCCGTATGGGATACTCCCCTTATGGTGCAGCTGGATGCGGCGAAGACAATTGCACTTTTGGCAGCCCCATGATTATCCCTGCCATCTACAATGCCATCGGTGTTTGGGTGGATACCTATCCGCCAACACCAGAGCGGGTATTAAAAGCGCTGGGAAAGGCATAGGAGGAAGAAGATGAAGAGATTTTTACATGTAGACGCAACAACAGTAGAGGAAGCCTCGGAAGCACTGGCTAAAGGCGGCGCTATGGCGATTGCCGGCGGTACCGATGCCCTTGGAACGCTTAAGGACAACATCCTGCCGGATTATACCGAGGTAGTGGTTAACCTTAAGACCATTGAGGGATTGGATTATATCAAGGAAGAGGGGGGAATGCTAAAGATAGGCGCCCTTACCTTACTTGATGAAATCGCCCATAGTGATGTAGTGAGTAGCAAGTACACCGCTTTAGCTCAGGCAGCTTCAAGGACAGCCTCTGTTCACCTCAGGGAGATGGGCACCATCGGCGGTAACATCTGCCAGATGAATAGATGCTGGTACTTCCGTAACCCGGATAACAAGTTTAACTGCTTGAGGAAGGGCGGCGGTATGTGTTATGCCATGATGGGTGATAATCGCTTCCATTCTATCTTCGGCGCGGTTAAGGCCTGTATAGCTGTTAATCCTTCGGATACGGCACCGGCACTGGTAGCGCTTAACGCCACCATAGTCACCAACAAGCGTGATATTGCCGCTGATGACTTCTGGGATGTAGGCATACCCGGCTCTACGGTACTGGACGAAGACGAGATAGTCACCGAGATACAGATACCGGAACCGGCAGGCAAGAGCGCATTTATTAAGTTCGCCATCAGGAAGACGATTGACTTCCCGGTGGTAAACTGCGCAGCTATGGTTGGCGGGGGAGAGGCACGCATATGCCTTAATGCCGTCTATAACCTGCCTGTCAGGGCAACAGCAGCAGAGGAAGCTATGGCCGGTGCAACTATAGACGAAGCCAATGCCGAAGCAGCCGGTGAAGCTGCCGTAACGGGCGCCTCCGGTTTTCCGGCTAATGGCTCTAACCCCGGCAACAAGTACAAGATACAGATAGCCAAGACACTGGTTAAGAGGACTATACTGGCCTGCCAGTAAATCCTCAATAGCCTTATTGGCTGTAGGTTAGATAGAAGCAGATAGGGGGCGGGGTGTTACAATAATGCCCCGCCCCCTTACCTGAAATGGCTAATCCGATATATTGAGGTGCTGATATGAATCTTATAAGCATAATTGATAACTGGAAGGATGATGACTTCTCTTCTTTACCGGTAGGCTCTACCCATTTGAGCTTCTGGAGTATGCTGAAATAAGTAACGAACGAGTGATACCTGCATCCCTGGGCTTTATAGGGCATCCTTGTTAAATGCTTCTTATATATCTTATCTATGTTATCAGGATTGATAGACCTGTTTTCTTTCTTTGCTTTCTTTTCTTCTGTCTTTGTGGCTCTATCCATGGCCGTTTCTCTTATTAAGGCTTCCTTGTAGTAACGGAAGATATCGGACTGAGTAGCACCGGTATCGGGATTAATGGTTGGCGATTTGTAGGGCGCTTCGCTTAACAGGAAATGTTTTATGAAGATGCCGCAGCCAAAGGGTCTTAAGAAACCACCTCTTTTGGGTTTGAGCTTAATACCCATTATTTCTTATCCTCTTTATTCTCCCAAAGCTTGTTGTACCATTCCTTAAGCTCATCACCGGCTACTTTCCTGTATCTGGCGGTGGTGTCGAAGCTCTTGTGACCTAGCAGCTCCTGAAGCATGCGTAGCCCATCTCCTGAATCATCATGTTTTATAGCATGCACGGCAAAGGCATCTCTTAATCTATGCGGGCTTACATTGTGTACTTTACCTGTTTCAGGATTAATAAGCCTGGTTATACCTGCTTTCTCAGCACATGTCTTTACTATCTGCCAGGCTCTATGACGATTAATGCCGAAGATAAGTAACTGACCATTACGATTAACCGGTCCACCTCTGTCTATGTATTCCTTTAGCATGTTTATTGTTTCGTTATCTATGGGGATTACCCTTCTCCTGTGCTGCTCTAGCTTCTTTCTTATTGCCCTGTTTATCTTCCTGCTGCAGCCGGGGCAGTAGGTATTCTTCTTGCTTAATTGTGTATTGCAGTGAGGGCAGGATAGCTTGATACGATTTTTCAGATGTTTGATGGTTATCGTTGATTGCTTTATATCTATATCCTGCACTGTTATAGCTAACACTTCAGATATACGGCAAGCGGTATAAGCCAATACTCTTATCAGAAGCTTATCTCTTAAACAAGAGGCTGATTCAATTAGCTTATTGATGCCTTGCTTTGTTAAGTATGTTTTCATGGTTATTATCTTGCCGTCTGTTCCATTAGCATTTATACTGGACTGGCGGGGGATCAGAATTTGAGGCGGATCCGCTTCCTCCTCTTTATATTTATATTACGGACTTAGGTACTTTACAAACCCAAAGTATTGACTTTAAAAAGTATTCGTAGTATTTTATTGCCGTGTCAGTTCACGGTAGTGCTGGATTTCAGCCATTGTTACCAATTGGTAAACATCATTTATCTTTAACCTGACCTTTCCCCCATAAACAGTGCCAGCAGCACTTAGAGTTCTCCGCTAGAATATAGCGAATAGGAGGATTCTACATGATACGCAGGAAATACACGGAAGAACAGATCATTGCCGTGCTCGAAGAAGGAGAGGCCGGTGCCAGGGTAGCCGATCTCTGCCGTAAGTATGGCATGAGCGATGCCAGCTACTACAATTGGAAGGCAAAATATGCCGGCTTAACAGTGAGTGAGCTTAAGAGGCTGAAGACGCTGGAAGACGAGAACAGAAGGCTGAAGCAGATAGTAGCCGAACAGGCACTGGATAATCGGGCACTGAAGGAACTCCTGTCAAAAAACTTCTAAAGCCTGAGGCCAAAAGGCAGGCGATAAAGAATATTGTCAGCAGTCTTGGGCTAAGTGAAAGGAAGGCATGTTTTCTGGTGGATATAAGCCGTACAGTCTATAATTACCAGCCTCATCGGGCGAATGATAGTGCTTTGCGTCAAAGGCTGCGGGAACTTGCACGGCAGCGCAGACGGTTTGGAAGCCCTCGGCTGCATATTCTGCTGCGCCGTGAGAATCTTGTGGTTAATCATAAACGTACTGAACGGATATACAGGGAAGAAGGGCTGGCGTTACGAAGGAAGAGGCGCAGAAAGGGTGCGGCAGTCGCCAGGGTAATACTGCCGCCGCCACAAGGGGTAAACCAGAAGTGGTCTATGGATTTTGTATCGGACAGTATTGTTACCGGCAGACGCTTCCGTGCCCTGACTATTGTGGATAACTATTCACGTGAATGCCCGGCAATTGAAGTGGATACATCTCTAGCCGGGCTACGAGTGGTAAAGGTACTTGAGAGGCTATCTGAGACAAGGGGGTTGCCTGAAGTCATTACAGTAGATAACGGCCCTGAGTTTACAGGCAAAGCATTGGATGAGTGGGCTTATCGCAAAGGTATCAAGCTTAACTTTATTCGTCCTGGCAAGCCCGTGGAGAATGCCTTCGCTGAAAGCTTCAACAGCAGATTCCGTGACGAATGTTTAAATGATAACTGGTTTTTAAGCTTAAAGCACGCCAGAGGGGTTATTGAAGAGTGGAGAAAGGATTATAATGAGGTCAGACCGCACAGCTCACTGGGTGGATTAGCACCGGAGCAATACATGGAACTAGCCGGAAGATTCTAAGATGGTGGTGGTACTAAGATTGGGGTAAGGTGAGTAGAAACCCGTTAACTAGTGATGAGAGGGATGCCCCGGTGGACACCTTTTGCTCTAAAACAGTGACCATTTTTCAATTTGCGAATCCGCCTTTTTAATACAATCATGTGGTCTGTTTTATATTCAGAACACCCCGATTTTACTTACAAGCATGAGGTCTTGTCAACCACCTCTAGCTTTGGTGGTGGGCGGTAGGGGACTTGAACCTCTGACCTCTTGCGTGTGAAGCAAGCGCTCTAACCAACTGAGCTAACCGCCCGCAGCCACAACTATTTTAGCTTATAGAACCAAACGTGTAAACAGAAGTTTCTTTTCAGGTTTTTGCTTAATAGATGCAGCAAATATTGAATAGTGCCATATTTCAGGTTGTAATTGTCCCTGAATATTTGAAAGGCAACTCTTTTCAGCTATAAATATAAGCGCAATTACTGTGATAAATCCCTGTTTAGTCTTGACAGTATTTCGGGCATCTATTATAATTAGTTGTTTTGGGGTCGTTTCAATAATAAATCTCTAGAGGACTTAAATTGTATTTTAGTAAATATCTGCCGCTTCTTTTTTAAGAGGGGGTAGTATTTTTTTTGCCCCTTTACAAAGCTACATGTAATATGGGGCGAAGTGGGGCCTTTCCACTGCAAAATTTTGATAAAAGGAGGTAGTAAGTTTGTGGAAATAAGCCGAAGAAGTTTCCTAAAAGCATCCGGTGCTGGGCTTGGCAGCCTTTTTCTTTTCGGCGCGCTAAATGACGATGTCATTATGGCGCGTACCGTGCAGAAAATGCCGCTGAAGAAAAAGGTTATAGAGTCTTTCACAGTATGCTGCTATTGCAGCGTCGGATGCGGTGCCATCGTAACGGTTTACGATGACGGGATCCTCAAAATAGAAGGCGATCCTGATCATCCAATCAACGAAGGCGCACTCTGCAGCAAGGGGCAGGCAATGTCCCAGGTCCATCAGGTAGATGGAGAAATCAATCCATACAGGCTGACCAAACCACTCTACAGGGCACCCTATGCCAGCGAGTGGGAAGAGAAGTCCTGGGAATGGATGATTGAAACAATTGCCAAGAGGGCCAAAGCTACCCGTGATTCCACCTTCGTGGAATCTGCCGGCCGGACAGACGGCCTGGCTTCCTTTGGTGGCGGTGAACTGGATAACGAAGAATGTTATCTCCTGTCCAAGATGAACCGCGCCATGGGCGTTGTCTTTTTAGAGCACTGCGCCCGCATATGACATTCCGCTACAGTTGCGGCTCTGGCAGAGTCGTTCGGTAGAGGAGCAATGACTAACCACTGGATCGATATCAGAAACTCTGACTGTATGATGATTATCGGTTCCAACGCAGCGGAAAACCACCCCATATCATTCAAATGGGTCACCGAAGCCAAGGAAAGAGGAGGAACCCTCATAAGCGTTGACCCACGTTTCACCCGTACCTCGTCCAAGGCGGATATTTATGCCGTAATGAGGTCCGGCTGCGACATCGCCTTCATCGGCGGAATGATCAACTACGTTATCAATGATATGGAAGCCAACCCCGGTAACTACAATATGGAGTATGTTACCCAGTACACCAACGCGGCTTTCAAGATCAACCCTGACTTTGAATTTAACGATGGATTATTCGGTGAAATAGAGCAGAAGACATATAATGGTTCATATACCGCTGCTTCTAAGGCTACCTGGAAATACGGCGCCGGCAGTACCCCCGAAACAGACGACACACTGCAAGACCCGGACTGTGTTTTCCAACTGCTGAAGAAACACTATTCCCGCTATGACGCAGACACCGTCTGCAATATTACCGGTACACCCAAGGAAACCTACCTTGAGGTATGTAAAGCCTATGCGGCAACCGGACAGAAAGGCAAAGCCGGCACTATTATGTATGCCATGGGTGCTACACAGCATACCTACGGCGTTCAGAACATCAGAGGCTATGCCATTCTCCAGTTGCTTCTGGCTAACATGGGTGTGGCTGGCGGCGGTATCAACGCCCTGCGCGGCACGTCCAATGTACAGGGTTCTACGGATATGTGCCTTCTGGAGCATATCCTTCCCGGTTACCTGGGCGTTCCGGTAGAAAGTGACACCGATCTCAACACTTATCTGCTGCGCACCGGCAAGCACCCGGATAAAACAATCACCCCCGTCGGCTTGGCGGCAGACACAAGCTCTAACTGGTGGCAACACGCCAGGAAATACACCGTCAGCCTGCTTAAGGCATGGTATGGCGATGCCGCCACCGCTGATAACGAGTTTGCCTTCCACAACCTGCCCAAGAAAGACACCAGTGTTAACCACACTCATATAGGACTTATAGAGGCAATGGGCAGAGGCACAATCAAGGGCTTATGGGTCTGGGGACAGAACCCGGCATCCGGCGGTCCTAACTCCAACGGGGCGCGTAATGCCCTGGCTAAACTGGACTGGCTGGTCTCCGTTGATATCTGGGAGAATGAAACAGCCATATTCTGGAAGAGGCCGGACGTTAACCCGGCAGACATCGGCACAGAGGTCTTCATGTTGCCGGCAGCCTGCTCTTATGAGAAGGAAGGCAGCATAAGTAACAGCGGACGCTGGGCACAGTGGCGCTACAAAGCGGTACAGGCACCCGGCGAAGCCAAGCCAGACCTTGAAATCATGGACGAACTCATGACCGAAATAAAGAAACTTTATGAAGCTGACAGCTCTGCCCCCGGACGCAACGCCATAACCGACCTGGTCTGGGATTACAACGGAGTTAACGCCGATAAAGTAGCCAGAGAGGTCAACGGTTACGACCTGACCACCGGCGAACTGGTTTACCTGTTCACCAAGCTAAAGGATGACGGTACAACCACCTCCGGTAACTGGCTGTATTGCAACCAGTACACCGAAACACAGGGCAACAAGATGCAAAGGCACAACCCGGTAGATCTTTCAGGTATCGGACTTTACTCCAGTTGGACATGGTGCTGGCCTTATAACCGCCGCATCATCTACAACCGGGCTTCGGTTGACCTGAACGGCAACCCCTATGACAGCGAGCATCCGGTTACCTGGTGGACAGGTGAAGCCTGGGCACCCCAGGGCGACCTTAGCGAAGAACAGGGCGGAGATGTCCTTGACGGCGGCTGGCCACCGATTAACGTAGCTGACGCCGGCGCCAAGTTCCTGCCGTTCATAATGAAGCCGGAAGGCGTTGCCCGTATCTGGGGCTTCGGCAGAGCCGAAGGTCCACTACCAGAGGTTTACGAAGCCTGGGAGAGCCCGGTATCCAATCCGATGTCATCCCAGCAGAATAACCCGTGCGCCTTCATAGGCACATGGCAGAATCCCAAAGGCACAACTGCTGATTTCCCCTATGTCGGCACTACTTACCGCTGCAGCGAACACTGGCAAACGGGTATTATGACCCGTAACCTGCCGTGGCTGGTAGAACTGATGCCAGAACTGTACGCCGAGTTTGATGAAGAACTGGCGGCAGATAAGGGTATTGAAAACGGCGACAAAGTAGTAGTGAGCTCTGCCCGCGGCGAATGCCGGGCAGTGGCTATAGTAACCAAACGCTTCCAGCCGCTTACAATAGACGGTCAGACCGTTCACCAGATAGGTATCCCGTGGCACTGGGGTTACGCTGGCATGTCCAAGGGAGACGCCGCCAATATGCTTACTCCGCATGTCGGCGATGCCAACACCACCATCCCTGAATTCAAGACTTTCCTGTGCGACGTTAGGAGGGCAGACTAATGGAAAAAGCGATACTTTACGATAGCAGTAAATGTACTGCCTGCCGCGGATGCCAGGTAGCCTGCAAGAGCTGGAATGAACACGAAGCCGAAGAGACAACCAACCGGGGCAGCTATGAGAATCCTAAAGAGCTGTCTCCCGAAACCTGGGTCAAGATGCGCTTTATAGAGACCGAGAGAAACGGTAAGTTCGCCTGGCTGTTTGCCAGAAGGGCTTGTATGCACTGCACAGACGCCAGTTGTTCTATCGTTTGCCCCACCGGCTCCATATTGAAGACGGAAGAGGGCTTTGTGCATATAGACCAGGAGTGGTGCATCGGCTGCGGCAACTGTCTCTATGCTTGCCCCTTCGATATACCGCACAAGGACCATCACCACACCGGTACCGCCATGAAATGCACCGGCTGCACTTCCACCGGTTTGAACCGGCAGGATGCCGGCATGGCGCCGGCGTGTGTTACCACCTGCCCCACCGGGGCGCTTAAGTTCGGTAACCGCGATGAGCTTATTGAAGAAGCCAACCAGCGTGTTGCTGACCTTAAAGCCAAGGGCATGAGCAATGCCAACCTTTACGGCAAGGACGAACTGGGCGGATTGCATGTGATGTATATACTGGATGATACGGTGGAAGCCTACGGGCTGCCGGAAGATCCGCAGGTGGCTTCTTCAACCGTTATACCGAAATGGCTGACGGGTGTTGCCACTGCCGGCGTTATTGCCGCATTGCCGCTTTGGTTTGTTTTCAAACGCAAGCAAGAGCTTGAAGCCAGAACAAAAGGAGGTGCATAATGAGCCTGGGTGAAATGTCCTGGAACTGGCAAATCTGGATTGACCTTTGGGCTGCCGGTATGGCTGGCGGCGCTTATTTAGTCGCCTTCCTGGCTAACAAGTTCAGTGGAGGCAAATACACCAGCCTCTTTCGCACGGCGGTCATAACGGGACTGCCTCTGGCTATCATCGGTGTCCTCCTGCTTGTTATAGACCTGGGGACCCCGATATGGGCATGGCATCTGTTCGTCAAATTCCTGCCCGCAGCCGTAATGTCCATGGGCACATGGACCCTGTTCACCTGGATTGTTGTTGGTTTCGTGATGATTATCCTGTGGATAGTTGAATGGGATGCCAACCGCAATTGCGACAAGTATTCCGCCGGAATAGTCAATTTCGTCAAGAAGCTTGACGGGCTTCTTGCCTGGGTTGGCTTTATATTCGCCATCCTGCTGATGACCTATACCGGCGTGCTTATTGCCACCACCACCCAAACGCTGTGGGCAGATACGCTTCTGCTCCCGTCCGTGTTTGTCTCATCGGCAATAGCTACCGGCGTAGCCCTGCTTATCATAATGACTATGCTCCTCAACAAGATAAACGAAGGCCGCGGCAGCGGCTGGACCTTCTCTGAAGATCTCATCGGCAAGCTTTCAAAATCGCTGATGGGTATAATCATTGTTGAAGCAGTCATAATGGCAGTCTATGCCATCTGGCTGGCGCTGACAGGAGATGCCGGCGGTGAAGCCATCAATATACTGCTAGCCGGAGACTTGGCGATAGTCTTCTGGACCTTGGTCGTCGGCTTGGGTATGGTTATCCCTCTGGCGCTGCTTTTCCTTACCAGGGGCAGAAACGCGCTGATGGTCTTAGCCACTTCGTCTGCCTGCGTCATACTTGGCGGACTTGCCCTCAGGGCAGTCATAACAGTAGGCGGACAACTATAAACCTTTAAGGATAAGAGTAAAGACTAAGTGACAGATTCAACCAGCAGTCAGACTCTTAAGAATCTGGAGGAGCGGGTCAAAACAGAGGCCCTCTCCTCCAGGTTTCTGGACTTCTATATCAGCTTGCTTAAAATTCAAGCTGATATAGAAGATACTATCGTTGTATCTGAACCAGAACTGGGCAAAAAGACAATATTCAGCCGTATGGCTAACGGCAAACAACTGCTGCGTTTCAGCCACCTTGCCTCACATCTGCCGCAAATGCAGGGTTTCTTTGAAAAGGTGGTTAAGGTTTTCGCCGGATACCCGGACCTCTTCGGTGATATGCCGGAGAGCCTGCTGGCAAAGCCAAAGCTGGACAAGCAGGCAGTCAAAGCCTGGTTCAACAACGAAAGCCTTCCGGCAGCAGGAGATGTTAATCCGGCATTGCTTGACGCCCTTATTCAGCAAACGCTCAGACCGTTCCTGCTTAAATATTCCGGTGTCCTTATGGAACGGGTAGATCAGAAAATCTGGCGGCGCGGCTTTTGCCCCATCTGCGGCGGCAAGCCCGATATCGCCAGCCTTGAGAAGGATGTTGGCGAAAGATGGCTTATGTGTTCCCGCTGCGACGCCCACTGGCGCTTCCAGAGGCTGGAATGCCCATTTTGCGGCAACCAGGATGCCACGCTGATGCCATATTTCAGCGATGAAAAGGAAGCCTATCGCCTCTATGTCTGTGATAACTGCCATACCTATATAAAGGCAGTAGATTTAAGAAGCGCCGCAGCCGATACCCACCTGCCGCTGGAACGCCTGCTGACGCTGGATATGGACCGCCAGGGTCAGGAAAAAGGCTACCGCCCCGGCTCTGCTTAAACACAAGGCGGCAGTTCTGCATAACCTTAAACCAAAAAGCTTTTAGTTCTACTGCTGCTTCTCACCGTTAAGGTGGTTTTTGATATCCCTTCTAAGCTGCCCTATATCAAATGGCTTGGTCAAGTATCCATAAGCGCCTGCCTGTGAAGCAGGGATGTCACTTGAATTGTTTATGCCGACGGTACTGCTGACTATAGGTATTTCTCCGGCAGCGTGTTTATCTTTTATATGGCTGCAAATGGTGTAAGCCCCCGGCTGCGGCATCATGATATCCAGCAGCACCAGGTCCGGTTTGTGGCGGCGGATTAATTCCAGCGCCTGGTCACCGTTTTCAGCTTCATAATATGTATAATCCAACCCCAGTGCGCTCTTTATAAGCTTCCTGATATTGGCTTCACTTTCAATAATGACTATTTTCGGCTTTTTCATTTCCCTGCCTCCTTCCGGTCTTATCTTTTATATATACAACTAAAAATTAGCACGTACATAATCAGAATCTCATAAAGGCTAAATAAGATAAGCGTCAAAGAACAATCAAGAATGCATAAGCGCCGGATGCAGTTGCATCCGGCGCTTGTCAGAGCTGTCTTTAGAAAAGGCTTACTTCAATCCGTTGGCTGGTTATTAAACCTGTAGCCGAAACCGGGGCGGTTTATTATATATTTCGGCTTTGCCGGGCTTGGCTCCAGTTTGCGGCGCAGTTGCCAGATACAGGTGCGCAGCAGATCTACGTCATCTATGTATTCCACCCCCCATACCTGTCCCAGGATTTCAGCCGGTTTGGCAAAATACCCGCTTTTTGTCAGCAGGTAGTGGACAAGGTTAAACTCCATCGGCGTCAGCCTTACCTCTTCACCCTGCCTGAAAACCCTCTGCTCCGCCAGATTTATATTCAGGTAATCGTCTTTAAACCCACTCTGCCCGTGCGATTCATACAGCGCAGCCCGGCGGAAAATAGCCTCCACCCGGGCTGCCAGCTCCTTCATACCCACCGGCTTGGTGCAATAATCGTCGGCGCCATGCTCCAGCGCCTTTACTATGTCTTCCTCTTTTTCCTTGATGGTGAGCATAATTACGGGCACTTTTGATATCTGGCGAATGCGTTGCAACACATCCCAGCCGTCCGTATCCGGCAGGACGATATCAAGAATCACCAGGTCCGGCTGCCGGCTGCGCATCATTGAGATACCACCATAGCCGGTGTAGGCTTTCAGCACCTCCAGCTTTTCCCGGCTGAGGTTATGCTCTACAAGCCTCACCAGCAGGGCGTCGTCATCAATTACCAGAACCTTTTTGCTTTCTTTTTCTTCTGTTACCGGCATCAGGCATATCTCCTCACAGCAGTCAAAAATGTTGTTATGTCAATCGGCTTGGATATGTAATCATTAAAGCCGGTATTCAATATCCTCTCCCTGTCGCCCTTCATAGCGCAGGCGGTCAATGCCAGGATTTTGACATCCCGGATTTCAGGCTGCTGCCGCAGCGTTTTTATAAGCACCCGTCCGTCAATATCAGGCAGTTGTATATCCATGAGTATAAGGTCAGGGGTAAACAATGCCAGTTGCTCCAGTGTCTGGCGGGCGGTAGCCGCCCGGACAACGAAATAGCCTTCCGATTCCAGGATATATTGCGCCAGCCTCACATTCATAAAATCATCATCCACCAGCAGTATGCTTTTCTTACTCATGACCAATCAGCCCGCCTTAACTGTATCCGGGATATTGCTGTTGCGGGTGATGGGGATGGAAAAGGCAAAAGTGCTGCCGCAACCGGCATTGCTAACCACCCATATATTACCGCCGTGAATCTCCACCAGCCGCCGCGTGATTGACAATCCCAATCCAACCCCCAGCCCTCTGTCCTTGCCGCCCTTCCTCTGCACCTGCCCGAAATCCTTGAATATCTTCTGCTGGTCCCTTGGGTCTATACCAATGCCATCATCAACAACAGAGCAATACATCTGATTAACCCCTTCACGGCGGCAGGTTATGTCTATCCTGCCTCGCCTGGGGGCGAACTTGTGCGCATTTGATATAAGGTTCAGAAGTATCTGTTTTATCTTGGATTCGTCGGCAAATATAGACGTTATATCCCTGTCTATTTCTATATTTAAGCTCTGTTTCTTGGTATCCAGCATGGGCTTTGCCGTTGTCTTTATGTCTTCCATAAGCACCGCCAGCTCAAAATCTTCCAACTCAAGATCCACCTTACCGGATTCTACCTTGGAAAGGTCCAGTATGCTGTTTATCAAATGCAGCAAATGCCTTGCGCTTATATGGATATAATTCAGGAACTCCTCTTCCTGCTGCGGCTCAAGCGGAGATTTGCGCACAAGCAACACTTCCGAAAAGCCAATAATAGAATTCAGCGGGGTCCGCAGTTCATGGCTCATTTTAGCCATAAAGTCTGATTTTACCTGGCTTACCTGCTCCAGCGCGCTGTTGGCTTCCCCCAGGCTTTTATTAGATTGCTGCAGGTTTTCCACCAGTTGGCGGTTTTCCGCCAGCAGTTTCTGTTCTCTTAAAGCATTTTTGATTACGTTTTCCAGTTCAGTCATCACCACCGGCTTCAGGATATAGGCATAAGCCCCCTCATTAATGGCGCCCACCGCAGTTTCAACGCTGGCATGCCCGGTTATCATAATGACCGCTGCCTCCGGGTTAAGCTCCTTTACTATCTCAAGTATCTCCAGCCCGTTTATATCCGGCAGCTTTATATCAACGATGACAACATTAAAAGGCTGTCTCTTTATAAACTCCTTTGCCTCCAGTCCGCTGGCGGATATAGTCACCCCATAGCCCATTTCTTCCAGCCCGGCGGCAAGGGTTTTCAGTGTGGCTATATTATCATCAACCGCCAGTATATTTATTACCAGAGGCATCAACTTCAAACCTTCTTCAGTGATATTTGCCCCACCAGCGAAATTATATTTTCTACGTTGAAGGGTTTATAAATACAGGTGTAAGACCCCTGCGATGCCGCCCGCCTGATCATCTCCTCTTCTGAAAAACCGGTCATCATAATCACAGCAACCTCCGGGTCCATCTGTTTTACCTTTTCAAATATCTTTACACCATCCAGGTCCGGCAGCCTGATATCCAGAAAGATGATATCAAAGTGTTTTTGTCTAACCTTTAGCAAGGCGTCAGCGCCGGTTTCAGCGGTAACCACCCGGTAGCCCCTGTCCTCCAGGATAACCTTCAGAGTTTCTCTATCGGCAAAGTAATCATCCACCACCAGTATCAGCGTCTTGTGCAAGGCAGATTCAATGATGTTTACTATATGTTCCATATCAAACGGCTTGTAAACAACGGTATAGGCGCCTTCTTCTAATGCCTCCCTCACCAAATCTTCCACCGAATAGGCAGTCATCATAATCACCACTGCCTGCGGATTTATCTTCTTTACCTCACGGAAGGTCTGCACCCCGTTTATGCCGGGCATCTTTATATCCATAAAGATAACGTCAAAAGGCATCTGCCGGGCGGCTTCTATCGCCTGATAGCCGTTTTCAGCCAGCACCACATTGTGCCCTTCGTCTTCCAGTATGCCGCCCAGCGTCAGCCGGATGCTCTTAAGGTCATCAACCACCAGGATATTGGTTTTCATAGGTTTCCCCCTTTGTATCATTGCTCCGTTTATTGCTCCATTGGCAGGTAAACCCTGAAGGTAGTTCCCTGCCCCTCTCTGCTCTCCACCCGGATATCGCCGCCGTTTTTCTCCATAATGCTTTTGCACACCGCCAGCCCCAGCCCGATTCCCTTGGCTTTGGTGGTAAACAGTGGATCAAATATCTTGTTTATAACCTCCGGTGAAATACCGCTGCCGCTATCGGTGAAGCTTAACTTTAAAAACCCGTCTTCCTTGTTGGCGGATATTTCAAATCTGCCGCCTTCCGGCATTGCCTGCTGGGCATTGAGTATTATGTTTATGAACACCTGCCTTATCTGCCCGGCATCCACCATCACCATCGGCAGCCTTCCACCTATCTGCCTGGACACCTTGATACTCTCTGGTACAGAGGCGTTTTTAAGGGCATCTTCAAATATACTTTCCACCTGCACCGGCGCCACAGCCGGTTTAGCCACGCGTGAAAAGTCCAACAGGTCAGTTATCACCCTGTTGGCAGCATCAACCTCACCATCCATTAGCGAAAGAAACTCCAACAGGCGCGGCTCAGTGTTTATGAGTTCAGTCCTTATAAGCCGGCGGCGAATATAGAAAGCGGCGTTTTTTATCGCGCCCAGCGGATTGCGCAGTTCGTGACCAACACCACTGGCAAGCTGACCGATAGCCGCCAGCTTCTCGGTGCGAATAAGCTGTTCATGGGCTTCCATCAATTCCTCGTTGGCTGCCCGAAGCTCTTCGTTGGTGGCGCGAAGCTCTTCTTCAATGGCTTGCAGCTCTTCGTTGACAGAACACAACTCCTCGTTCTGGGCATCCAGTTGTTCATTTTTATACTGTAGCTCCTGCTCTGCCTCTTTGCGATGAGTGATATCTCTTATGCTTGACTGAACAATTGTCTTGCTGCCTATTTTCAACAGGTTAACGCGAATATCAGCATAAATACGCTTTTTGTCCTTGCGATATAATGTTAATTCTATCGGCTCGCCTGTTTTTCCATTCAGGGCATCCTTGAAAAGCTCTATATGCCTGGGGAGATCTGCCGTATGCATGTTCCCTATTTTTGTAAAGTCCCTGCCGATAACTTCATTCCGGTTATAGCCCATTATTTCTTTTACGGCGCTATTGCAAGATTTAATAATCCCCTTCTTATCAACGGTAATTATGCAATCAGCAGACATCTCAACCATATCACGGTAAAGCAATTCAAGCTCCGCCGTCCGTTTATCCGCCTGTTTATTATCAATATTTTCAGTTTTGCTTAATCCTTTTATCCCCTTTCCGTTACCAGACATAATTACTGCCTCCTATTGTATATTTTCGTTGCAGCGTCCAGGCATTCCAGCCTGCCACGCAAATTATCCGTCAGCGTTTCCGTCTCTCCCAAAATCAAATAGCCCGGAACAGCCAACGAGTTGTAAAGCGTATTAAGCGCCCTCTCTTGAAGCTGCCGCTGCATATAAATCAACACGTTGCAGCAGAATATGCAATCAGCGTTTATTATCTGCGGGTTTTTTGCAGATATCAGATCAAAGCAGGAGAAACTTACCATCCGCCTGACTTTCTGTTTCAGCCTGTAGCTTTCGCTACAGCAGGTAAAATACCTGCCCAGCAGGCTGTCCGTTATACCCTGCCTGTTCTTGTATGTCCCCAACCGCGCCCTGTCCAGCGCATGGCGGCTGATATCGGTAGCGTGGATGGTTACATCAAATCCCTGAAGGTCATCACCCAGCGATTCAAGCAGCATTATGGCAATGGAATACGGTTCTTCGCCCAGGGCGCAGGCTGCGCTCCAGAAGTTAAGATTATTCTGCCCGCTTTTCTTTTTGGCGGCTATAAGCTGCGGTAACACCAGCCCGGCCACTTGCTCAAATGCAGCCGCATTTCTGAAAAAGCTGCTGACGTGTATCGTCAGGTAATCTATAAGAATGGTATATTCGCCGGGGTTGTTATCAAGAAAACGCATGTATTCAAGATAGTTGCCGCTGCCCGTCCGTTGCAGCCTTCTGTCCAAACGGCGGATTACCGCGCCGCGCCGGTACTGACAAAATTCATGGGAACTGGCTCTATAAATCTTTTCCAGCAACGCATCCAACCCTGTCCGCTCATCTTCTGTAATCATATTTTCCGCTTAAAGGCGTCCATTCTTAACCTGTTTTTCGCCTTTTGTCTCATATAAGCACTTTTTATGCTTTTTGTCAATAGACATAGCTGCAATTTTTCTTCTTGCGGTACTTATGCCTTTTTACCGCATTTTTCAGAATTCCGTAACCTTTCAACTCCATCCACCGGATATAGTACTTTATTACTATAAACACAGGTTACGGGTATTACCCATCTATAAGATTACCGTTTAATTTTCATTAAAACCGGGGTGCAGGCATAACTTTTGGACTATGCGGAAATTGCTTTTGTAATTGACAACAGGCTGCTAAAATGCTATTCTACAGACATATGGCTATACACATTTAAAGGCCTGTTCCAAACTGTATATTTCTGCCTGAAACTACTCCAGACGGATGTTTTTAACCCAGACCATGAATATAAAGAAGCCTTTGAAGTCGCCATAAACATGATGTCCGCCTCATTTATTCTTGAAAAGGCAAGGCAATGGGAAAAAACCAGAAGAATATTCTAGTGGTTGACGACGAGCTTTCAATAAGAAGGCTCCTTTGCCGCAAGCTGGAGAAGCTGGGTTATAATTGTGAAGCAGCCGCAACCGCCGATGAAGCCTTAAAAAAATTGGCTGAAAAACCGGCGGCTCTTATTATCCTGGATATCAATATGCCGGGAATGTCCGGGCTGGAACTGCTGGCTGAAATAAAAAACCGCTACCCGGACAGTGCGGTGATTATGGCAACTGCGGTTACTAAAATGGACACCGCCATAAGTTGTATGAAACAGGGAGCCTATGATTATCTGGTCAAGCCGTTTAACCTGGACCAGGTTACCGTCAGCATTGACAGGGCGCTTGAAAAAAGAAGCCTGGAGATGGAAAACAGGGGCTACCAGATCCACCTTGAAAAGAAGGTGAAGCAACAGGCAGACAAAATTCGCGAATCTTTCATAAACTCAATAACCGCCTTGGTCTATGCCCTGGAAGCCAAAGATAAATATACAAGCGGTCATTCACAAAGGGTAGCTGAAATTTCGGTTTCCATAGCCAGGGAGATGGGCTTATCGCAGCAGGATATACATGGAATAAGGCTTGCCGGCTTAATTCATGATATCGGAAAGATAGGGGTAAGGGCAGCCATTCTCAACAAGCCGGACAGGCTTACTGATAAAGAATACGAGAGCATAAAAGCCCACCCGGAGGTTGGCGAACATATCCTGACTCCCATAGTAGAAGATAAACAGATTCTATCCATAGTCCGCCATCACCACGAGCGCTATGACGGCAGCGGCTATCCGGACAGGCTTTGCGGAGAACAGATACCGCTGGGCGCCAGAATCATGGCGGTGGCTGATTCCTACGACGCCATCACCTCCGAGCGTCCCTACCGCAACGCAATGAGCCGCCAGATTGCGATGAGTATAATCAAACGCTCTAAAGGCAGCCAGTTTGACCCCCGGATAGCCGATGTTTTCATCAGTATCAATGCCGGCTTAATCGTCTAGCCCGCATATACACAGGCTTCTCCAATCTGGTTTTTTGCTCTGTATTTACGATAATTATATTATTCATCCAATACAATTCCCTAAACAGGATTATTACTTACATTAACGAAAGCTCCTGTAGCCAGCTTTAAGGCAACCGTCATTCATACCGTAAAGGAATAATGCCCCCCTGTATTTTTGAAAAAACATCATAGTTTAGATATAATATAAAAACGGCGATGAAGCTCGCCGAAGGACCTCACAGTAAAGGTCAAACCGCCTGCAAAGGCTAATAGCTTCTACCACTTTAACAGGTAGAAGCTCTTTTTTATAAGCGGAGGTAGATTTGTGAGCCAGTTTATATTTCTTGCCGTTGCCGGGGCGCTGGGAACGCTATGCCGTTACAGCTTAAGCGGAATTGCCCAGCGTATGACGGGAAGCGGCTTCCCCTATGGCACGCTGCTGGTCAATATACTGGGTTCAATACTCATCGGTTTTATTATGCAGGCAAGCCTCAGCAGCGAAGTTATTCCCCGTTCATTAAAGCTGGTTATCACAGTAGGCTTTCTGGGGGCGTTCACCACCTTTTCCACCTTCTCTTATGAAACCGTCAGGTATCTTGAAGGCGGTAACTGGCTTCCCGGTATAATCAATATCACAGCCAATATCGGGCTGGGCGTCCTTGCGACATTATCCGGCATACTGTTGGGGCGGATGACTTTTGGGGGAGCCTGACACACAATATTAACGGCATGGCAGTAACAAGTTATGCCTTTTTACCCTTTTTTCTTATAGTATTTCCATATTAGCTATTGACAAGCGCATTCCCCTGCCATTATTATTCCCCAAAGAATGCATAACGGGGTTAATGTAATGCCATCCGGATACAAAAAGGGTCAACTGGTTACTATTGTGCCTTCCAAAGAGCAGCCAGACGCGCCCAGAGACGCCAATATACAGCAGTATATCGGCCGCAGCGGCAGAATTGTTGATTACCACTGGATACAGCCCGGCAAGGATATCTTCTATATCTACACGGTTCGCATCGGCAACAGCAAGAACGAGGTTGTCGTCCACGAAGACGAAATAGAGGCGATGATAGAATAAAATGGGCTGTCTGTCTTTTCCGGGATTTCTAAAACAGCGAGGCTATAAAGAAGCCGCCCATAATCATAATAATAACTATCTTCAGCAGCGAACCCAGTATCATGCCTGTAAAAGTGCCCGTTGCCGAACCGAATGCCTGTTTCGTTTTTTTACCGGCTAAAAACTCCCCCGCCAGCGCCCCGATAAAAGGTCCCAGTATTATCCCCCAGATGCCAAAGAAAATACCAAACGTAATGCCCAAAAAAGCCCCGAAGACGCCCAGTTTGCTGGCTTTGTATCTTTTAGCTCCCAGCATGGGGGCAAAGAAATCTATCGCCAGCGAAAGAAGTGTAAGCACACCGAAGACAATAACAACGGTGAGGGACATCCTTTCAAAACCGGTACCGGCAGCATAGACAAGCAGCCCCAGCCAGGCAAGCGGAATACCTGGTAATATCGGCAGCAAGACGCCGGCTAAACCCACCAGCAGGCACAAGGCACAGATAAAGGCTAAAGCAACATCCAACATTTTCGCTTCTATTTTAGCAAATAAGGCTAAATATGACGATTTTTAACCTGTCTTTTAAGCCCCGGAGAAAAAATTTTATGTCATATTTGGTAATAAAACCGCCGCAACCTGTAACTTGTTTAATTTTAAGCCGGATATTTGTTGACAAAAGCAGTCTTTTTATTCTATATTATATAGCTAGCAACCCAACGGTAAAAAACCTGATTCAACAAACGTAAAAATCAAAAAGCAACAAGTGATAATATGGCATATCTACAGAGAAGGGAGACACAATTATGAAAATAAAGGTTGTCGTTATCCTGGTACTGGTCATTGCAGCATTGGCGGTTGGTATAGTTTTTGCCAACAACTCCGATGCTGTTTTCTTTGACTCTATTCCATGGATTACGATAGTGGCTGCCGGTGCCGGTTTTGTGCTAGGCGCAGCCAGAGCTCTGCTTAAAGGCAAGGAAACAATATGCTACGGTGAGGTAAACCGTCATGGCAGCGGCTCTTTCCTGGAACACTGGGGAACCGCGCTCGGCATATTTGTACTATTGGCTTCAGGCATTATAATGGGATTTTTATTTTTCCCCCATATCGCCAAGACACCGGCTGACACCGTTTCCCCGCTGAACATACACTTTATCGGTGTGCTGGTTACCCTGTTCGGCGGCTTCTTTTTCGCTGGCGATTACCTTTTAACCAGAAAGTTTGACCGCCTTTTGCCCAACATTCCGGATATTTTCGGCGGGTTATTTGGCAAATACTTCCTCAAGCGCAAATGGACAGACGAGGATAAATACCTTTCATCGCAGAAGGTTGCCTTTTTGGGATTCGCCCTTTTCGGCGGTGTCCTGCTGGTTTCCGGAGCCGCCAAAGTGGCGGCGCATGTTTGGGAAATACAGGCGGGCTGGTGGTCTTTCTTCACCGTCCTGCATGACCTTTTCTCACTGCTGTTCATCTTCCTGCTTATTGTTCATGTCCTTTTGGTGCTGGGCTTAAGGGAATGGCCGGCTTTGAAATCATGGATTACAGGCAATATTACCGAAGAGGTCGCTGAAGAAGATTACCCCGTATGGCACGATGAGTTGAAAACAGGCCAGCGCCGCGGTTATAAATTACTAGGCTACAAAAAGCCGTGGTTATAGAAGGAGGTTGTGAAGTTGAAAAATAGAGTAAAATATTTAATGTTAGTTTGCGGGCTTTTGGTCCTTGTTATGGGACTCTCTGCCTGCGGTTACGTTTCAACAAAAGGTGATGACGTAAGAGCAATACCCCATGACACAGGCTGGGGATTCACAAACTGCCTCGTTTGTCACGCGGACGGTGATATAGCAGTACCTGATAACCATGCCGGTTACACAATTGACCTTTGCCTTAATCCGGCGTGCCACCCACTGTTAAGCGAACTGTCAACTTTTACGCCAACCTATACACCACCACCAACTACTTCCTTTACACCACCGCCAACCTCTACGACAGATGCGCCCACTACCACACCACCTACGACCAGTGAACCGCCTACCACTACTGTAGCAGAAGGTCCGGGACCGATATCATCTGATAATCACGCCGGGCAATCCGATACTTCCCTTTGCAGTATGTGCCATGGAGAAGGGCTCCCTTATCCCAATCCGGAGGACCATGCGGATTACGCCAATGACAGTTGTTTTGATGCCGGCTGCCATGAGCCGCCAGCATAGTATTAATTAGAACATAGAACAATTATTTCAAGGGGCGCTTAAGCGCCCCTTGACTATTTTCCAGTTTCTAGTAAAATATACTGCGAAGAGGAGGATACCGAATGAAACAAAAAAAGCTATTACTTTTGATAGCGACAACACTGCTTGTAGCAACCATGTCAATGGTTGCCTGTAGCAGCGAAGAAGCTACAACTACGGCTCCACCAACAACTACAGCTCCGCCAACTACGAGTGAGCCACCGACAACTACGGCTCCGCCAACAACTACAGCTCCGCCAACTACGAGTGAGCCACCGACAACTACAGCTCCGCCAACAACTACAGCTCCGCCAACTACGAGTGAGCCACCGACAACTACGGCTCCACCAACAACTACGGCAACAGGAAGCCCAGGACCGATATCATCTGATAATCACGCCGGGCAATCCGATACTTCCCTTTGCAGTATGTGCCATGGAGAAGGGCTCCCTTATCCCAATCCGGAGGACCATGCGGATTACGCCAATGACAGTTGTTTTGATGCCGGCTGCCATGAGCCGCCAGCATAGTATTAATTAGAACATAGAACAATTATTTCAAGGGGCGCTTCTAAAGCGCCCCTTGACTGTTTTTATTATTTCAGGCATAATATAGCGTTTACTTTAAAAAATAGTTTAATAATATACACAAATACTTTATTCCAGCGGGACTATGGATTCTAAAAGGCTTTTGTACCCATAGCCACCGCTAAAATTATGAAATTTTATAGTATTTTTCGTCTCTGTTGGGCTGATTATAAACCGGCAGGGGGATAGTTTTAGGCAGGAGCGATAATATTGGATTATTTGCATACTGTTTTTGATATTGTGTTACAGCTTATACGCAGCGCTTTCGGTCTGGCATTGGGTGTTTTCCGCTTCTTTTTCTCTAAATTTACAGGCGTTATGCGCTGGATTTGGAACTTGATCAGATACCTTTTTGAAATCTTTGGTGAGCTTAGATTTGTCTCCGACATCTTTGATGACTGGGTAACCAGAGCCGCCGGTCTTGTCTTGATGATGCTGCTGGGCACCCTGTTTTTTAATATGTTCTTTGTGCACTTCCAGATGCAATATCCCTTCATAATGCTTATTTCACTGGTTATGGCGCTGGTCTTCGTAATAGCCGGCGGCATACTGTTTTTTATCGCCATAGTTAAATACAACAATAACACGGAATAAGACAAATAAATAAGACGGATAATTATGTACACAGAACGTAAAAGAGCCAAGTTGGTTTTCTTCTTTAGTGCCGGAATAATCGGCATAGTGGGACTTTTAATCGGTTGGTATCAGGTTTACGGCTTCCTTGAATCAACCATGTTTTGCACACAATTATGCCACCTGGAAATGGAGCCGCAGACATCTGCCTATGAAATATCACCGCACGCCGAAGTTACCTGTCAGGGCTGCCATATCGGTCACAGCGGCGATGACTTTATAAAATCAAAACTCAACGGCGTTATAGAGCTTATTGCCCTGCTTACCAACAGCTATGAACGCCCCATTGAAGCCTCATTCCACCACCTGCTGCCATCAAGCGATACCTGTAGCCACTGCCACTGGCCGGAGAGTTTTTCCGATGACGAGCTGAAGGTTTACGTTACCTATCTGCCGGACGAACACAACACGGAGCAGATTGAATACATGATGTTTGAAATCGGCACCGGCGACCACGAAATAGCCAATGATATCCACTGGCACATGGCTGCCGAACTCTATTACATACCGGCAGATGAAGAACGCCGTGAAATTGCCTGGGTCGGCATCCTGGGTGATGAATATGGCTATGCCGAATACGTCAACCCTGAATACGCCGACCATATTGAAGAATACAAGCTGGAAGAGAAAAACAAAATGGACTGCGTAGATTGCCACAACCGCGTGGGGCATATAGTCTATTCGCCGGAAGAGCTTGTAGATTCGGCGCTCTACCAAGGCAAAATAGACAAGACACTGCCTTACATCAAGCTGTGGGCAATGGAGGCGCTGGACCCGGTTAATGAATCGCTTGAAGAGGCTATCCACAAGGTTGAAGCTATTAAAGACAAGTATAAGGAACACTATCCCGAAGTCTATGAAAACATGGAAAGCGTTATTGACGCCGCAATTGAAAAGCTTTTAGAGATTGCCGAACAGACAACCTTCTCCCGTATGGAAGTAACCTGGGAAACCTATATAGACGATTCCGTCTGCGGCCGCCCGGAACAGGAACTGCACGAACCGGCGGGCTGCTTCAGGTGCCACGGCACGCTGGTGGCAGAAGGCTGGCTGGCGGAAACCCATGGTCATCAAGTATGTGTTGACGGCTGCGATGGCGTTTGCCATTACAACCTGTACAGTGAAGATATAAACATAGACGATGATACCGACGACGAAGGCGCGATAGTTGATATCTCATCAACCGAAGGTGACCATTCCGGCGGACATTAAATGAAGATGTTTAATTCAACGGGATTAAAGATTACGATAATACCCATTCTTGCCACTGCCCTGGCAGTGGCGGTAGCCGTGTTTTTAGAACCCGCTTCCTCAAGCCATGCTTCACCCGGTCTTGCTGATGAAGGTTGCGGAGCCTGCCACACCAGCGCCGTTACCTGCGATGATTGTACCGAATGCCACACACCCAATACTACCTATGATCTTTACAGGACGATAGGTATGGACCACCATTATTTAGCTTCGGATGCTATCATCCCCCCTGCTGCAACAGTGCTGGGCAGTTGCGGTGTTGTTGAATGCCATAACAATGCCAGTGACGCGCGTTATGTAACCGCCAGGGATTCCACGCATTCATATTGCGGCGGTTCAGATTGCCATGACACAGGACCAGGCCCTGGTTGTGATTCTGGTTTATGCCATCCGGCAGGTCCATGGTAATTGATGTTATAAGTTATTGAAATGTTCATTGGTTTACTTAAAATTAAATTTTAAGAAAGGAGGCGCAGATGAGCAAAAGCAAAGTTTTTAGCCTGGGATTAGTTTTTTTGAGTGCGATAGTATTGGCAGTAGTATGGTGGCTGTATCAGCCAACGATTGACCCGTTTACCCTTCAACCGGAAATGAACGTGAAGATTATTCATGCTTCACCCGGTCTTGAAGAGGGCTGCGGGATCTGTCACGCTGACGCCCTGCCAGCCGACGATGATGTCTGCAAGAGCTGCCATACAGGTAGTGAAAACACCCCGCCGGATCAGTTTACCGGCGGAAGCACCAGTGCTGCCTTCAATCTCCCTCATCACCTGTTATCAGGTCAGCCGGCGCATCTTAACCCCAGCGACCCCACATATAACGTTGAAGCTCCCGGCTGTGTAGACACGGACTGCCACGGTTCTATGGCAACCGACGCCAGGTATACATCAAGCCCAACTGCCGATCGTGATTATTGCCATGACCCGGCCTGTCACGAACAGATAGTACACATGCCTGCACCGTAACCAGGCTTAATATAACCAATAAATCAAGAAAAGTGCCGGCAAAAACCGGCACTTTTCTTTTGCCGAAAGCGCGTATATTTCCTATATTCAGCTTATATGTTAAAATGTAAACTGGACGGAGACCATTTTATTTACTATGGAACAAAGATGTTAAAGAAGAAGAAGTTTATCATCGGCGGGCTTATTCTGACTGCAGCTCTGGTTTTTCTGGGTTACCTCGGTTTTATGGGTTCGGTAACCTATTACTACGAAGTTGGCGAGCTGCTGGAAAAAGCGGATACACTGAGCAGCCAGACGATACGTGTAAGCGGTAATGTGGCTGATGATATTGACCGGCAGGGGATTGATATTAGCTTTACCCTTCTGGATTTGAGCGGCAACGGCGACAGCCTTCCGATAGCTTATAGCGGCGCCGTCCCCGATACTTTCAAGGTGGATAATCAGGTGGTGGTGGAGGGGGAATACACCGACGGCGTATTTGAAGCCAATGCCATTATAGTAAAATGCGGCTCCAAATATGAACCGGCGGAATAAAACTGTTAAGGAAGGTTAAATGGCAACCATAGGCTTTATCGGTTTTGTCTTTCTGGTTCTGGCGCTGGTGGCCTGTATTTATTCCATAGCCGCCTATTTTTTTAGTTTGCGCACACATAATCCGAAGCTTGGTAAAAGCGCCCGTCTGGTGGCGCTGGCGGCTACCGGCTTCTTTTCAGCCGCCGTCGTCATTCTTCTATTTGCCCTTATCAACCACAATTTTGAGATAAAATACGTTGCTTCTTACAGCAGCACGACCATGACTCTGCCCTATCTCATAAGCGCCCTGTGGGCGGGCAATGCCGGCTCACTGCTCTTCTGGGGATGGATAGTCTCTCTTTGCGCCGCTGTTGTCGTCATCAGGAAGAAAAAAAACGGGCAGGAGCTTGTGCCATATGCCACTATGATTATCCTGGCAGTGCAGGCATTCTTCCTGCTGTTGCTTATTTTTACCCAGAATCCTTTCCTCAAGCCTGAAACCATACCCCTTGAAGGTATTGGTCTGAATCCCATGCTGGAAAACCCGGGTATGATAATCCATCCGCCGCTGCTGCTGGCGGGTTTTGCCGTCCTGACGGTGCCCTTTGCCTTCGCTATCTCTGCCCTCATCACCAAAAAACTGGATAATAACGACTGGCTGGCAGCAGCCAGGAGATGGGCGCTTTTAGGCTGGATTGCCCTGGGACTGGGCAACCTCATCGGCGCCTGGTGGGCATACGCAGAGCTGGGCTGGGGCGGTTACTGGGCATGGGACCCGGTTGAAAACGCCGGGCTGATGCCCTGGCTGACAGTTACCGCCTTCCTGCACGCTCTTTTAATGCAGCAGAGAAAGGGCATCTTCAAAACTTGGAGTATGGCGCTTATTTTTCTGACCTTCAGCCTTACCATTTTTGGCACCTATATAACCAGAAGCGGTGTCCTGGAATCGGTGCATGACTACAGCGCATCCGCCGCCGGCACATTCCTGCTGGTATTTCTCATTATTACGTTCGTCGTTCCATTCGGGCTGCTTATATACCGCCGCAAAGACCTTAAAAGCAGAAGCGAAATAAGCATCCTTCTATCCCGCGAGGGAACTTTCCTGATAAACAACCTGTTGCTGCTTGGCGCCACATTGTTTATCCTCATCGGCACCCTCCGCCCCTCGCTGATGAAGCTGTTCAGTGGCGTTGAGGTTAGCAGCAATCAGAGCTTTTTTAATATAACCGTCGTGCCTGTTCTGCTGGCTATTATCCTGCTTGCCGGAATTTGCAGCCTGATAGCCTGGCGGCGGCAAAGCGGCAAGCGGCTGTTAAGAAGCCTGCTGTGGCCAACGGTAGCGGCGCTGGCGGTTGTAATTATTACGCTTGCTTTCGGCGTGCGTAACTGGGTTGCCCTGTCCGCCTATTTCCTGTGCAGCTTCTCTCTGGCGGCGATACTCTCCCAATGGCTGCGTGATGTCCTGGCTTACAAACGCAAAAGTTCTTTAGACTTCATAAGCTCTTTCTGGAGGCTTTTGATGGCCAACCGGCGGCGCTACGGCGCTTTCATAGTGCATATTTCTATCGTTATCATAGCCATCGGCGTTGTCGGCTCTTCTCTTTTTGACGTTGAACAGGAAGCCGAACTGATACCCGGTGACCAGATGACAATCAACGAATATACTCTTACCTATAACAGCCTTACCATGGAGGGCAGCGGGGAAAAGATGCTGTTTAGCGCAGAGGTAGATGTTTACAAAGGTGATAATTTCATTGCCAAGATGTTTCCCAAGGTTACAAAGCATTCCAGCTATGGCTATGTATCCGAAGTGGCTATCCGTTCCACGCTGGTTGAAGACCTTTATCTGACACTGGCAGGTTTTCAGCAGGTTACCCTGACAGAAGATGGAAGCCAGGTCTTTCTGGTGGTTATAATCGCCAAGGTTAACCCGCTGATGCTGTGGATGTGGATAGGCGGTTATATCCTTCTTGCCGGCGGGCTGCTGACCTTCTGGCCCGGCAGAAAAGAAACAGCCGAACTGGCTGAGACACCCGCCCAAGCCACCTGATGCCCTCCCGTTTGCATTAGCCGCCGCTAATAAGTAGAATTATTGATATGGCTGACGCAGACAAGCCGGCAATTGAAGTTCGTGGTCTTACCAAGTCTTTCGGCAATAACCTTGCCCTGGGCGGTATTGACCTTGAGGTGGAAACAGGCAAGACGCTGGCTGTTTTCGGACCTAACGGCGCCGGTAAAACCACCCTTATAAAGATACTGGCAAGCATAATGAAACCCACCGCCGGCGATGTCTCTATAAACGGCCTCAGCCTTAAAGACAACGCCGAAGCCATCCGTTCACACATTGGCATTGTTTCCCACCAGACTTTCCTCTACGGCAATCTGAGCGCCTATGAGAACCTGCGCTTCTACAGCCGTATGTATGATGTGCCGCATTACCAAAAACGCATAAAACAGGTGGCTGCAATGGTGGGTATGGAAAGCCGCTTATATGACAGAGTTGGCACCCTGTCGCGCGGCATGCAGCAGCGTTTTTCCATCGCCCGCGCCCTGCTGCACAACCCGGATATCGTGCTGCTTGACGAGCCGGAAACAGGGCTGGATCAGCAGGCTATCGCCATGCTCTGGGAACTGCTTAAGGAAGATAGCGGCAAAAAGCGCAGCGTCATCTTTACCAGCCACAGCCTGGAGCGGGGACTGAAAGCCTGTGACGAGCTGATTATTATAAACAAGGGCAAAATCGCCTGCTGCCGCCCCGGCAATACACTGGACCTTTGCGGGTTGGAACAACTATATAAAGAAAACACGGGGAGCGTAAATGCAACTGCTTAATAAGGCTTTTGTAATCGCCTGGAAGGACATCCTCTCTGAAACCAGAGCCAGGGAGATTATATCCTCTGTGCTGGTTTTCGCCGTGCTGGTTATCGTTATCTTTAATTTCGCTTTCAGCGGCAGCCAGCAGGAAATGCGGGCGCTGGCGCCGGGTATTCTGTGGGTAACATTTTCTTTTGCCGGCGTGCTGAGCCTTAACCGTTCATTTATACAAGAGAAGGAAGAGGGCTGCCTGGAAGGCTTGATGATTTGCCCCGTCAGCCGTGAAGCTATCTATCTGGGCAAGATGATGAGCAGCCTCTTCTTTATGCTGTTAATAGAAGCCATCGTGCTGCCCGCCTTCGTGTTGTTCTTTAATGTAAATGTGATAACCCTGCCGATTATAACGCTGACGCTGCTGGCAACCATCGGTTTTGTGGCTGTCGGCACGCTGTTTTCAGCGCTGGCGGTCAACACAAGGGCAAGAGAGATGGTGCTGCCGATACTCTTTTTCCCGATAATTTCGCCGGTAATCATATCCGCCGTCAGCGCTTCGGAACTTACCCTTAACGGCGCGCCCTGGAGCGAACTGGCTTCCTGGGTGGGCATAATCGCCGCCTTTGACGTTATTTTCCTGACGGCTTCTTATCTTATATTCGGCTTTATTGTTGAGGAATAGTTTTATATCAATTCAAGGAGAAAACTATGTTATTAATTTCGGCTTACAAATGGATTAAGAAGCATATACTGATCATAGCCAGCGCCCTGCTGATGCTGGTTCACCTGTATATGGTATTTATATTTGTGCCAACAGATGCCAACCAGGGCATCATCCAGCGCATATTCTATATACACGTGCCGCTGGCGTGGATTGGCTTCTTCGCCTTTTTTGTCACCCTTATCGGCGGCGTGATGTTTCTCTGGAAGCGGGACTTTAAATGGGACCGCCTTGCCAGCGCCTCTGCCGAAATCGGCTTAATCTTCATCAGCCTGATGCTTTTAAACGGCTGCATCTGGGCAAAGCCGATGTGGGGCGTCTGGTGGGTATGGACCGCCCGCCTGACGCTATCGCTGGTGCTGTGGTTCATATACGCCGCCTATTTTATTATCCGGGCATATATCAGCGAAGACGGGCAGCGGGCACGCTTTGCGGCTGTGGTGGGCATCATCGGCTTCCTTAACGTGCCGCTGGTCTTCCTGGCGGTACAGCTTTGGGAAACCCAGCATCAGGGGTATCTTATTTTTGAGGGCGGAATGGTGCCGGAAATGACATGGACACTTATGGCTGGCATTGTCGCTTATACTGTCCTCTATGTCCTGCTGCTTAAAGACAGGCTCGTCTTAAAGAACCTTGAAAACAAACTGAATCAAATGAAGAATTTCATTACCGGAGGATAGAATAATATGGATAATCTTGAATTTTTATTTGCCGCTTTTGCGCTTGCATGGGCAGGCGTATTTGCCTATATGCTTTTTATGGCAAGGAAACAGGGGCAGCTTAAACGGGATATTGACCTGCTTGAACAGTCTCTAAAAAAGGGCGAATAGCTTTATATCAGGGCTAAGCGTAGAAATGCCGGCGCTGTTTCAGAATATATCCGGCAATAAGCCCCGTTAAAGCGCCGCCCAAATGCGCTTGCCAGGCTATGCCGGGAAGCACGCCCAGCATTGGCAGTATCGTAAGGATTACAAATATACCGATAGTCGCCATCCACAATTGGATGGGCGCCGGTATGGGGAATATAACTACCCTCATCCTTGGCACCAATACCGCCATTACCGCCCCCAGCGCGAAAACCGCCCCCGAAGCGCCGACGGCTAAGGCATTTGATGTCAGCAGTATAAAGAATATACCCCCGACTATGCCGCCGCCAAAATACACCAGCAGGAAGGTACGGCTGCCAACCAGCCGGTTGAAAAAGCCGCCGAAGAAATAGAGGGTTATCATATTGGCGAAAAGGTGATAGAGCCCGTCATGCACAAACATACTGGTGAGTATGCCCCAGGGACGATCCAGAAAGAAATCCATATCTGAATATAAACCAAGGTAACCGGTTAATTCCGGTGATATCGTCGCGGCTAAATATACCCCCACATTGAGGGCGATTATTGCATAAACCGGGTTCAGCATCACCCTTCATAATAACAGTAATAAGCCTTTTGTGGCAAATAAAGATTGGCTGAAATCCCTCTCTGTCTCCCTTTTGTAAAAAGGGAGAGGTTATTTATTTCCCTTTGTTCCCCCTTTGGAAAAGGGGGCTAGGGGGATTTAAAAAGGATTAAGGAAGATTTTAATTCTCAAATCCATCCCCCTGACCCCCTTCTTTTCCAAAAGAAGGAGGAATTAGAAGAGAAAGGGTGTAATTATCACCCCCTTCACTAGAAGGGGAGTTTTAGGGCAAAGCCCTTGCAAGGGGAAGGGGAAAAAGGGGATAGGGTTGTTATCATAAAAGACACCCCCCCCTTTTTTTTTAATCCCTCTCATTCTCTATTTACTAAAGGGAGAAGCTCCAAAAAACATTTCCCCCTTTGGAAAAGGGGGCTAGGGGGATTTTAGAATAAAGGGGAATTAAGGGGGAGAGATTTCAATCCCATAGTTGCGTGCTTTCAGTCTTGTTGCTACAATTAAAGCCAATTTAAAGGGAAAAGACTGATACGTTATGACAACTGAATACAATCCGCAGGAAATTGAAGGGAAATGGCAGCAGCAGTGGGCTGAAGACGAACTCGATAAAGTCCGTGAAGACAACAGCAAGCCTAAATGGTATGCCCTGACGATGTTCCCCTACACATCCGGGGATTTGCACATCGGCCACTGGTACGCTATGGCGCCGGCTGATGTCCACGCCCGTTTCAAGCGCATGCAGGGCTATAACGTGCTGCACCCGATGGGTTTTGACGCCTTCGGTCTGCCGGCGGAAAACGCCGCCATCAAGCGCGGCATCCACCCCTACCAGTGGACGATGCAGAACGTAGAGAATATGCGCCGACAGCTTAAGAGCATCGGCGCCATTTATGACTGGAGCCGCGAGGTCATCACCTGCCAGCCGGATTACTATAAATGGACGCAGTGGTTTTTCCTTAAATTATACGAAAACGGGCTGGCGTACCGCGGCAAAGCGCCGGTAAACTGGTGTCCCAAGTGCCAGACGGTGTTGGCTAACGAGCAGGTTCTACCCGACGGCACCTGCGAACGCTGCGATACCACCGTAATCCGCCGGGACCTGGAACAGTGGTTCTTCCGTATTACAAAATACGCAGACGAGCTTATGCAGCACGAAGAGGTGGACTGGCCGGAGCGCATAAAGATTATGCAGCGCAACTGGGTGGGCAAGAGCTACGGCACAGAGATTTCCTTTGCCCTGAATCACCCCGATGTTGCCGAAAAAGAGATACGGGTGTTCACCACCCGCCCCGATACCGCCTATGGCGTTACCTTTATGGTGCTTGCGCCTGAACACCCGCTGGTGGCAAAGCTAACCGCGCCGGATAAAAAGGCAGAGGTAGAGGCATACATCGCCCGCGCCCGCAAGTTCACAGAGATTGAAAGGCTTTCCACCGAAAGGGAAAAGGACGGCGTTTTCACCGGCGCTTATGTAACCAACCGCCTCAATGGAGAGAAAGTGCCGATATGGATTGCCGATTATGTTCTTTCAAGCTATGGCACGGGGGCAGTAATGGCGGTGCCGGCTCATGATGAAAGAGACTTTGCCTTCGCCGGAAAATACAACCTGCCCGTCCGGGTGGTAATATCGCCGCCGGAGTGGCAAAACGGAGAGCTTGCCGAAGCCTATACAGAAGAAGGCAATATGATAAACTCCGGCAGGTTCAATGGCACTCCAAGCAAAGAGGGCATTGAAGCTGTTTCAGATTATCTAAAAGAGAAAGGTTGGGGCGGACGCACTGTCAGCTACAAGCTGCGGGACTGGCTTATATCCCGCCAGCGCTACTGGGGCGCGCCCATCCCCATGATTTACTGTGATAAGTGCGGCATTGTGCCTGTAAAAGAAAAAGAGCTGCCGGTACTGCTGCCGGAGGATGCCGAATTCAAGCCCACCGGCGAATCGCCTTTAAAATATAACGATGGTTTTGTTAATACAACCTGCCCCAAATGCGGCGGGGCGGCAAAACGCGAAACGGACACTATGGATACCTTTATGTGTTCATCGTGGTATTTCCTGCGCTATACAGACCCGCAGAACGCAGATGCTCCCTTCACCGCTGAAAATATAAAGCAGTGGATGCCGGTAGATGTCTATACCGGCGGCGCCGAACATGCCGTTATGCACCTGCTTTACGCACGCTTTTTCACAAAGGCGATACGCGATATCGGGCTGATTGATTTCGGCGAGCCGTTCAAACGCCTCTTCAACCAGGGGATTATCATCGCCAATAAGCAGAAAATGAGCAAATCCAAAGGCAACGTGGTCAACCCGGACGCCTATGTTTCAGAGATGGGGGCAGATACGGTGCGCGCCTATCTTATGTTCGTCGCCCCGTGGGAGCAGGGCGGAGAATGGAACGACAGCGGCATAAGCGGCATCAGCCGCTGGTTTAACCGCCTGTGGAAGCTGGTGCTGGAAGACTATAAGGCTAATTCTGAAGATGGCGATAAAGAGTTACGGCGCATAACCCACCAGACCATTAAAAAGGTTACCGAAGACCTTGAAAAGATGCGCTTCAACACCATGATAGCTGCCCTTATGGAATACACCAACCACCTGGCTAAAGTAAAGGAAGCCGGTTCTGTCAGCGATGCTGACTGGCGAAGCGCGATTGAAAAGCTGCTTATAATGCTTTCACCGACAGCCCCTCATCTTACCGAGGAGCTCTGGCAGCTTATCGGTAATAAATACAGTATCCACAACCAGCAATGGCTAAAATGGGACGAAAAGCTGACAGAAGAAGAGCGGGCTACACTGGTGGTGCAGATAAACGGCAAGATGAGAGACAGGTTCAGCGTAGCAACATCCATCACCGAAGAGGAAGCCAAGAAGATGGTAATGGATAGCCAAAAGGTGCAATCTTACATTGACGGCAAACAGGTTATCAAGATAATATATGTCCCCGGCAGGCTTATAAACCTGGTGGTGAAATAGATATAACAGGTGAAGTTCAAGAAGCGAAGCTTTAAAAGATTAAACATTTCGGGATAAAGGGGATGGGTAAAGCATCAGAACTTCAGGGGGAGTTTGAGGGGCGAAGCCCCTCATAAAATCCTTCCCCTTCCCCTTGGAAAAGGGAAGGGGATAAAGGGGATAGGATTGCTATGATGTTATTTATACAACAAGGGGGGACACCCCACCCTGCCAATACTAGCGATGCTTTTATTTCCCACCCTGCCCGCCCTCGGTAAGGCGGCAAATAAAGACAGGATTAAACAAATATGAAGATAGCATTTATCGGCGGCGGTAATATGGGCAAAGCAATGCTGGCTTCCATTATTGAAAAGGGCGTTGCCAAAGCAACTGATATAGCCGTCAGCGATAGAAACAGCGCCCGCCTGAAGCAACTAAAAGCCGAATTCGGCGTTTATATAAACGAAGATAATCTAGAAGCTGTTTGCGACAAAGATATAGTCGTACTGGCGGTCAAACCGCAAAATCTGGCTGATGTAATGACGGAACTTAAAGGCAAGCTCAATCCACAGCAGCTCATTGTGTCTATAATCGCCGGTAAGAGTATTAAAAGCCTGCAACAGGGGCTGGAGCACGAAGCTGTAATACGGGTGATGCCCAACACGCCGGCGCAGATTGGAATGGGGATGTCTGCCTGGACGGCGGCAAAAGATGTAACGCCAGAGCAGAATGAACAGGCAAGTGCGATACTTGGCGCAATGGGAGAAGAGATTTTTATGCAGGGCGAAGCGGCTATAGATATGGCAACAGCCATAAGCGGCAGCGGTCCGGCGTATGTCTTTCTTTTTATGGAATCATTGGTAGACGCCGCCATTGAAATCGGGCTGCCGGCGGATACCGCCCGCAAACTGGTGCTGCAAACAGTGCTTGGTTCAGCTTATTACGCCAGACAATCCGGCGAAGAGCTGGCTCAATTGCGTGAAATGGTTACATCGCCCGGCGGCACCACCGCCGAGGCTTTAGCTATCTTTGAAAAGGCAGACTTCCGCGATATTATCAAAAAAGCGGTGGCAGCCGCCTGTAAAAAAGCAAAGCAACTGGGGGGTTAAGATATGAACGGTCTTGATATATTGTTTCTGGTTTTACTCTTTATTCCAGCCTTTATGGGCTTTAGGAAAGGGCTAATCAAGGCGGTTTTATCGCTGGTGGGGCTGATAATCGGCGTGGTTGTAGCCAGTAACCTCTACGAGCCGGTTTCCAAGATGTTCGGCTTTTTCAACAATGAAAACGCAGCCAGAATCGTCGCCTTTTTATTGATACTTACACTGGTGCTGGTGGCAGCCTTCTTCCTGGCGCGGCTGCTGAAATCTATACTTTCAATAACCATGATGGGCTGGGTGGATAATGTCGGCGGCGCCCTGCTCGGCTTTCTTACCGGCTTCATATTCCTGAGCGCCATTTTGGCTACCTGTGTGAAGCTGTTCGGCAGCGGAATGGTTACCGAATCCTTCATCGCCCAGGTCATGCTGGACTATTTCCCGCTCATATTGGGGCTGCTGCCCGCCAGCTTTGACGGCGTGCAGGATTTCTTCCAGAGTTAGCGTTTTTCCACAGCGGTCTGGCGCAAGCCGACGCACAACAATAGTGGCATAGCCATTGCTGCAACCGGAAGCTTATCTCTTCCGGGTTTATCTATCTTCCTGAGAAGAGGTTATTTATGCTTTTGGATGTTCCGGGTCAGCCACGCAGGCGTCCACCGGACAGATCTCCGCGCATTGCTGGGTATCAAAGCTGCCGACGCACTCGGTACATTTATTGAAATCAATCACATAGGTCGTTTCGCCTTCGGAAATTGCCTGGTTTGGGCACTCTGACTCACAGGCGCCGCAACTTATACAATCATCTGTTATCTTGAAAGCCATTTTGTGTTTTTCCTCCTGATTTCTTCTCTATAGGTTTGTTTTTACTTAAAGGCGGTTCCAAATCCGCTGGTTCTACATCTTACCATGCACCTTTCTTATCTCTTAAAGCCTGGGCTACGTGCTGCGGAACAAGTTTATCTATATTGCCGCCCAGTCTGGCTACTTCTTTTAACAGGCTTGACCTCAGGAACTGGTAATCCGGCCTTGCCATAAAGCAAACCAGCTCCAAATCCGGGTCCAGGTTGCGGTTCATCATCGCCATATCAAACTCACGCTCAAAGTCTGCGCTTACCCTCAAGCCGCGCACCATAACATGCGCCTTTACTTTTTTGGCGAAAGCAACAGAAAGACCGCCGAAAGACTGCACCTCAACATTAGGCAAACCTGCCAGCGCCTTGCGCGCCATTTCCAGCCTTTCCTCAAGGCTGAACAATACCTTCTTGTTGGGCGTTTCGTAAACACCGACGACCAGCCTTTCAAAAAGACCGGCGGCACGCGTGGCAACATCTATATGCCCGTTAGTGATGGGGTCAAAGCTGCCTGGATAAATGGCGACGGTCAAGAACGCGCCTCCTTTTTATAGAGGGCGATAACGCTGTCACCGTGGCGGTGTTCTTTTGTGAGATTAAGCGAAGCGTATTTTGCCTCAAGCGGTTTACGTTGTGAGTGAGTAACCACAACTATGGTTTCGTTACCGACAATTTCAGAGTTTGCCAGTTGTTCTATGGTTTTGCCTATCAGCGGGCTAGAATAAGGGGGGTCCATCAGTATTATCCCGTACTCCTTATCGAAGAAGGATATTGCTTTGTTTACATTACAGCAATGAACATGAGCATAGTCTTTAAGTTTTGTCTTTTCCAGATTTTGCCTTATTATATCACAACAGTGCGGTGCTTGTTCAACAAAGTCCACCCAGCCGGCGCCGCGGCTTAAGGCTTCTATACCCAGCGAGCCGCTGCCTGAAAACAAATCCAGTACACAAGACCAATCACTATCAGTAGATTCCAGTATGGAAAAGATAGCCCCCCGCACCAGTTCCGTCGCCGGGCGGGTCTTGCTCCATTTGGGGCATTTCAGAATACATCCCTTTGCCTGTCCGGCAATAATTCTCATATCTAATTATAGCAGAACAGCGCCTGTTAAAGAGACTTCCTCTCCAGCCAGTCTTTCAGCATTGACGAGGCGTTGTTTTTAAGCGGCTTGCCATGTCCGTAGCACAGAATATCAAAATCCAGTTGGGATAG
Organism: Dehalococcoidales bacterium; assembly: GCA_963674855.2. GTDB lineage: Bacteria > Chloroflexota > Dehalococcoidia > Dehalococcoidales. The sequence continues at coordinate 68,098 of CAXXST010000001.1, read as the reverse complement.
CTTTTTTACAGATTGTTTTAACTGCGCGCTATCGCTGTTCACTGCCCTTGGCGGCACGAAGAAATCCCTGTTACGGTGACCGGTTGTATCACCGGCAAAGACTATTTTTCTTTTCGCTGAATAAAGGCAGATACTGCCCGGCGTGTGTCCCGGCGTGTGGATAACCTCTAACCCGCCCAGCGGATTTAATACTTCGCCGCCTTCCAGCACAATGTCCACGTCTTTTTCGGTGGCATACATAAAGGGCCAGATAGCGGGCATAAAGGGTATCTTCATTACCGCTTTTAGAAAGCCGTGATACGGCACACCCTTCTGCCGGAAACCTGTATCGTCACGGTGGACAGCCACTTTCGCAGATGTAAGCTTTCGCAGCCCGGGCAACCCGCCGATGTGGTCAAGATGATTATGGGTAATGATAATCAGGCTGACTTCTTCTATAGAGCGCCCCAGTTTGCTTATAGCTTTGGCGATAGCCGGCGCGCTGCCGCGCAATCCGGCATCTATAAGCGTTATCTCCTCTTCTATAATCAGGAAGGTATTAATCCCCCTGATTTTAAGCTGATGAACGCCGGAAATCACCTGCATAACTGTTTAAGAATAGCGGAGAAAAAGATTAAGGTCAATCCACCAAAAAAGGTATTGACAGCCGCCTGTAAAAGGTGTATAAATTAAACATCTTAACTTTCTGTACATTATTATGTACATTTTATAGACGTTTTATGTTAGAAGCTTTTTCGGTTACCGCCGCCAGAAACAACTTTCTGCCCCTTGTAAACAAGGTGAAGGGAGGGCTTTACCGCTTTATGGTTACCAGGCACGGCAGACCGGTGGCGGTGGTCATCAGTTATGAAGAGTATTCACGCATGACAGAAACGCTGAAGGTTCTGGAAGACCGGGAGCTTACACACGATATAAAGCAATCCACCACCGAGCCAGAGCCAGCGGATATGATAAAACTTAGCAACACCGGTGATGAAGTTGAATGACCTGTTTTTAAGCCCGCAGGCTTATTCCAGCCTTGTAAACCTGCCATCCACAGAGCGTCTTTGCGTAAACAAAACCCTGCTCCGGTTGAGCAATAATCCGCAGGACGGCTTGAAATTATGGGGGCGGCAAGACCTGTATGTATACCAGACTGCCCTGGAAACCAGGATTATCTATAAACTGTGCGGCAAGCGTATAATCTTGCTGGCTATAAAAGCCGTTCCACAGCATGCCATACCCGCCAGAAAAAAGATTTCCGCCGTCGTGCTGGCAGCCGGCAAGGACAGGCATAAAGACGGGCTGCCGGTAGCCGGTATGGCTGAATCCCTGCTGGACGCCGGCGTTGATGACCTGGTGGTGGTGCTGGGATACCAAGCCGAGGAAACCAAGAAAGAACTGCAAAGCAAGGACGTCAAGGTTGTCGTCAACCCGGATTACGAATTCGGCATCAGCAAATCGCTGAAGTATGGCTTGAAGATAGTGGCACAGGATACACAGGCAGTGTTTCTGGCACTGGGCAACCGCCCCTTTATAAAATCCGAAATGCTTAAACAGATGATAAGGGCTTACAAAAACCAGACTGCGCCGATTATCGTGCCGACCTTTTCTCACATAAAGAGCCACCCGATTATGTTTGACAATCTGTTAATCCCGGAGCTTATGAAAGCAAGGGGCAACGTGGGCGGCAGAATGGTGCTTGACCACCACAGCAAAGAAACAAGGCAGGTTGAGATTTCTGACAGCGACATTCTGAAAGGAGCAAACTAAACGGACTATGGGTAAAAACATGCGGTTACTAAAAACTTTTATATTGCCGGTGATACTGCTGGCAATGATTATGGGCAGCTCCTGCGCCGGAGAGAAAACTGAACTGAATATCTTTGCCGCCGCCGGAGCCAAAGCAGCCATTGATGACGCCTGCCGGCAATACGAAGAACGGTGGGGCAATCAGGTCTGCCCTGCTTATGGCGGAGGCGGTGAAGTATTATCGCAAATGATTCTGGACGAAAGCGGTGATGTTTACATTGCGCCGGAACAGAGCTTCATGCAGAAAGCCATAACACATGGAGCAGTGGACGCCGCCACTGTTAAAGGAATCGCCTATATGATACCTGTAATTGCCGTCCAGAAAGGCAACCCAAAAAATATAAGCACGCTGGAAGACCTGGCGAAACCCGGCTTGCAGGTGGCAATCTCCAGGCCTGAAACAACACTGGCAGGGCAATTCGCCCTTGAAATCTTTGAAAAAGCCGGGCTTGCCGCAGCCATAGAACCCAATATCGTTACCCATGCCGCCAGCCCCAACAACCTGCTGACGATACTGATTATGGGCGAGGTGGATGCTGTAATCACCTGGCATTATTACGCCTTTCTGAACCCGGATGATATTGAAAACGTGGGTATCCCGGCAGAACAGATTACAGGCATCGCCGAGATGCAGATAGGCGTTTGCTGCTATAGTAATAATCATGAAGCGGCGCAGGATTTTGTTGATTTTATATCTTCCGCCGAAGGCAAAGCCATCTTTGCCCAACATAGCTATATAACAAACGAAGAGGAGGTTAAGAAATACCGTTGATGATTTCCATTATAGACAAGGTAAAAGATAAGTTCGCTGAACTGGTCTCCAGCCGCAAGCTGGGGCAGGAAGAGGTTAATGTAGTTGTTAAAACACTGACGCCCAAAGAGGCGATAGGCAGCCCGGAGCGGCAAGATTACCCTATCCTGATTGGCAAAGAGGTTATTGTTGAGGCGCAGTTTGAAGACTGTTACGGGCAGGCGTTTACAGATACGCCGCAAAGTTTCAGCGGCACGCTGGATGACCTGCTTGCCCTTGAACTTAACACAAACAGCAACCGGGCGGTCTTTATCGCCAGCATCAACGCGGTAACGGCAAAGCTGGACATTGCAGACCGCGTGCGCCACTGCCGTGATGAAGAACCGGAAGACTGCGCCAAGAAGATTGCCGCTGATTTCAAGGAGCGTTTTGGAGATGCCAAAATAGGCTTGATTGGCTTGCAGCCGGCAATGCTGGAAAACCTCTGCCGTGAATTCGGCGCCGCAAACGTGCGCTGCACAGATATGAACCCAAAAAACATCAACACCAAAAAATTCGGCGCTGAAATCTGGGACGGGGGGACGCAAACAGGGGAGATTATAGACTGGGCAGACGTGCTTCTGGTAACCAGCAGCACGTTGAGTAACGGCTCGCTGGATAACATACTGGAGCAGGCTGAAAAAGAAGGCAAGCATATTATATTATTCGGCATAACCGGCGCCGCCGTCTGCGCCCTGACGGGCATAGAGAGGGTGTGCCACCTGGGGCACTAATTTAAGCTGAAACGGAGGGGGGATTTTAGTCATGAAAAAGAGAATATTACTAATAATCAGCGGGGTTCTTATCCTCCTTTCTTTCTTTACGGGCTGTTCAGGCAGCGGCAAATCAATAAATGTTTTTGCCGGCTCTGCCAGCAAACCGGCTCTGGAAGAAGCTGCTGCCGTTTTTGAAGAGGAAACCGGAATCAGGGTTTATCTTACCTTTGGCGGCTCCGGCACAATGCTTTCACAGCTTAAAATCGCCAAAGAGGGTGATTTATACATCCCCGGCTCACCGGATTATATGCAACTGGCGGAAGATGACGGCGTAATCAAGCCCGAAACGGTTGAGATACTGGCATATCTTGTGCCGGCTATCCTGGTGCAGGAAAGCAACCCCAAAGACATACAATCCCTGGCAGATTTAACCAGACCGGTCCTTGAGGTGGGCGTGGGCGCGCCGGAAACGGTTTGTGTTGGTTTATACGCCTACGAGATACTGGAATACAACGAACTGCTGGAATCTATCCAGCACGCAGGGACTATCGTTACGCATGCCGAAAGCTGCTCCAAGACGGCAGCGCTTATTACACTGGATTCAGTGGATGCCATCATCGGCTGGCGCGTCTTTTCTGAATGGGAACCGGATGATATAGATGTTGTGTTTATTGAGCCGCAGCAGATCGTCCGGCTGGCTTACGTGCCGGGGGCAGTATCCACCTTTACAGAAGACGAGAAAAGCGCACAGAAGTTTCTTGATTTTCTTGTTTCGGCAGAAGGACAGCAGATATTCGCCAAGTGGGGTTACCTTGCCAGTGAAGAGGCTGCCCGGCAGTATGCGCCGGATGCCGAAATCGGCGGCGAATACAAACTTCCCGAAAACTACCAGCCTCTGGTAAAATAGTGATTTATTAAAGGCAGCATTATATTGAAAATACCAAAGATTATAAGCGGTGAAAAGGCATTCAGGGGGGCAACCATCAGCGCCCTGGCGATTATAATCCTTTTCCTGGCGGGAATCATAATCTCTATGCTGGCTTTTACAGACTGGAATACATTTATTTCAGCCCTGTTTTCAGAAGAGATTATGTCTGCCATCAAGCTCAGCCTGATTACCGCCACCATAGCCACTGTTATCGCCGTGCTGGTAGCCATACCGGTAGCCTACGCCATTTCCTATACCCGCTTTCCGGGCAAGGACATCGTTGACAGCCTGCTTGACCTGCCGATAGTTATATCCCCGGTGGCGCTGGGCGCTGCCTTGCTGGTCTTCTTTAATTCACCGGTTGGCTCTGCCATAGATGATAATGTTATGAAGTTCGTCTTTGCCGTGCCCGGCATCGTGCTGGCGCAGGTGGTTGTCGTCAGCGCGCTGGCTATCAGGCTGCTTAAATCCACCTTTGACAGCATCGACCCCCGCTATGAACAGGTGGGGCGGACACTGGGGCTAAGCAAATTCAGGGCATTTATTAAAATCACGCTGCCGCTGGCAAAAGACGGGCTTATCGCCGCCGCCATACTCACCTGGGCAAGGGCAGTAGGTGAATTCGGCGCCACTGTCACGCTGGCGGGCGCAACAGCAGGTAAAACCGAAACACTGCCGGTAGCCATATTCCTGAGCCTGGCTTCGGCGGATGTAGAAAAGGCAATCGCCGTCATCTTCCTGCTGGTTATAATCGCCGTTGCCGCCCTGCTTATTATGCGTAAAGTAACCAAAAGAAGATACCAGATATGATAGAAGTAAAAAACCTGGCAATAGACTTGGGCGATTTTCACCTGCGTGATATAGACCTTTCAATAGACAGGGGTGAATATTTTATTATCCTTGGACCAACCGGCGCCGGTAAGACCGTGCTTATTGAAGCTATTGCCGGATTGCAAAAGATAAAGCAGGGCGGGATATGGATAAACGGCGACAATGTTACCAAGCTGCCACCGGAGGAGAGAAAGATAGGTTATGTGCCGCAGGACTATGTGCTTTTCCCTTTCCTGAACGTATATGATAATATCGCCTTCGGCTTAAAGGAAGCCAAATACTCCAGCGGGGAGATAAAAAAACGAATCAGTGCCCTGACAGACCTGGTGGCTATAAACCACCTGCTTACCCGTGATACAGTCACCCTCAGCGGCGGCGAAAAACAGCGTGTAGCTATCACCCGCGCCCTGGCGCTTTCGCCTAAGATACTGCTGCTGGATGAGCCGCTGGGCAGCCTTGATTTGCAAACCGCCAAGTATTTAAGGCTGGAACTGAAACGCATCCACCGGGAAATGGGCGTAACCACCATACACATCACCCACGACCAGACAGAAGCCGACGAGATAGGTGATCGAATAGGCGTTATGAACTCTGGCAGACTGGAGCAGGTGGGTGAGCCGGACGAGGTTTTCTTCTACCCCGGCAACAAGGTGGTTTCCAATTTCATCGGCTCTCCCAACATACTGGAGTGTGACTCCTGCAGCTATTTGGGGCAAGGCTTGATGGAGGTTGACTGCGACGGCTTGCGTATCGTGCTGTCTCACGAGGGCAACTCCATACAGCGCATCGCCCTCTTCCCGCGCGATATATATATATCCGACACCCCACCGCCGGGACCGGATATGAACCGCTTCAAAGGCATTATCACTAAAATAAACTCTTCGGATACAATAGAAAGGCTGACGGTAAAAGTGGGCGGTAAAATCCTGCAAACAGAGATACCGCGTGATATTTCAAAAGACATGGAGCTTAAAGAAGGCAAAGAGGTTTTTCTTATACTGAAACTGAAGGGTATAAAGGCTTACGAATGCACCTGTAACCATAAAAAAAGAAACGGAGGAGCTTTATTATGAAAATACTGGATGACCTGATTGCCAGTCTGGATACCGATTACACGGTGGGTGAGGTATATTCCTGCGTGCTTTGGACGGCGGTCAATACCCGCAACTGGGGGCTGTCTTCCAGTTTCCACCAGGAACACCCGCACCATGGCAGGGTCAGGGGTGTGGGGGAAATGCGCGGCAAACCGTCGCTGGAACTGGCGCAATATTCCCAATCCGATAACCTGATGGAAGCATCTATCGGAATGGCAGCTGTAAACTCCCTTATTGAAGTTGATGAAAGCCAGTGCGATAATGATAATGCCGGTGAAGTACTGGCAAAGAAGGGCAGGGGTAAAAACATCGCCGTCGTCGGGCATTTCCCCTTTACAGACATGCTTAAAGAAGCGGCTAAAAACCTGTGGGTGGTAGAGCAAAGACCCAGCGGGGAAGACCTGCCGGCTGCATCTGCCAGAGACGTTTTACCGAAAGCGGATGTTGTCGGTATAACGGGAACATCGCTTATAAACCACACCTTTGAAGATTTGATATCTTTTTGCAAAGATAAGTTCGTGGTGATGGTAGGCCCCACCAGCCCGCTGTCCCCTGTCCTGTTTGATTACGGCATAGACGTAATAAGCGGTATAAGGGTGATAGAGCCGCAGAAAACAATCGCCTGTATCACCGAGGGCGCCATGTTCAAGCAGATAAAGGGCTTGAAATACCTGAGTATGAGGAAATAGGAGGCAGATTATGTGTTTAAGCCATCAGAAGATTCTTATAAGGGGCGCCGGTGAAGTCGCCAGCGCCATCGCCCACAAGCTGGGCGCTTCCAGGTTCCAGGTTTGCATGACGGATATCGCCAAACCGCTGGCGGTCAGCCGCGGTGTTTGTTTCTGCGAGGTCATGTATGAAGGCGAAAAGACTATAGACGGCGTAACGGCAAAGCTGGTTTCTTCCCCGGATGAAATTGAAAAGACCTGGCAGGAGGGCAAGATAGCGGTGCTTATTGACCCCCAAGCCAAAGTTAAAGACAGCCTTGAGCCGGACGTGATTATAGACGCCATAATGGCTAAAAAAGACACGGGAACCAAGATAACGGACGCCCCGCTGGTTATCGGTATGGGCATCGGTTTCAGTGTTGGCAAAAACGCCCACCTTATAGTTGAGACCAGCAATTCCGAAAATATGGGCAGGGTTTTATACGAAGGCGAGGCCGAGCCGAACGACGGCAACCCGGTGGAAATCGGCGGGCTTACCAGAGAGCGTGTCCTGCGCCACCCTGAAAGCGGTCTTTTCAAAGAGGTGAAGCGGATGGGAGACATTGTAAAAGCCGGTGATACCGTCGGCACGGTAGACGGCAAGCCGGTTAAAGCCGAAATAGACGGCGTGGTGCGCGCCCTTATACGCGATAATACCGAGGTCGCCCCGATGATTAAGCTGGGAGAGATTGACCCGCGCGGCGAAGCATGGATGTGTTATGCCATCCGCCCACGCATGCGGGCGATTGCCGGCGGCGTGCTGGAAGCCATGCTCAGCAGAATCAATTTATAGGTTTTTCAGATGCAAATCGCCGATTTGAGAAGGGTGGATGAGCTGTGGCAGGCAACCCAGCCATACATGGCGGCGCAGATAATGCAGGGCTATGGTAGGCAGAACGGCACTGTGCTGGAGCTGGGACCCTTTGGCGGCGGTATTACTGTAGAACTGGTAAAGCATTATCCACAGCTTGAGATTACCATCGCCGAAGAATCCGCCGAAATATTGCGATATATAAGAGAAAAGATAATCACTGCCGGTTTTAGCGATGCAATTACCTTAAAGCAAACACGGCTTGATAGTCTTGATTTTGAAGATAACAGCTTTGACCTGATTATATTCAGGGGAGCCTTCTTCTTCCTGGCAGAAAGGGAAAGCCTGCTGGCAGAGATTTTACGGCTGCTTAAAAAAGGCGGCTTCGCGCTGGTGGGTGGCGGGCACGGCAGGGGTGTGCCGCAAAGCATCGTTAAAGAAATTGCCGCCGAACTGCGCCTGCTTCATGGCAAACTGGGCGGCAAATGGCTTGACACAGAAAGAGTAAAAGAGATTGCAGCCCGCTCTCCGCTTAAAGATAACTACCGGATTACAGAAGAGGGCGGGGTGTGGCTTAATATACACAAGTAGCCGCCGAAAGAAGCAAACAAATGCCTGACACTAATCTTAAAGAAGCCTTTGATATCCGCCAAAAAGGGGTTATCAGCCTTGTTGGCGGCGGCGGCAAAACAACGCTTATGGCAGCGCTGGCAAAAGAACTGGTTGAAACCGGCGCAAACGTCATCACCACCACTACCACCAAGATTTTTGAATGGCAGTCTCCCGGCAAAGAACTGATTATAGAAGCCGACGAGAATAAAATACCCGGACTGGTTATTCAGTCTTTGCAAAAGCACAGGCATATAACACTGGCAAGCGGAAGGCTGCCGCAGATTAAAAAACTGGATAGTATCAGCCCGCAGGTTATAGATAAACTGGCAGGTTTAGAGCAGGTGGATTATATTATCGTGGAGGCGGACGGCGCGGCGCGCAAGCCGTTGAAAGCCCCCAACACCACCGAGCCGGTAATTCCCGAAAACACTACGCTGGTTATTGCCGTTGTTGGCATTGACGCGCTGGGTAAAAAACTTAACAAGGAAAATGTGTTCCGCCCGGAAATAGCAGCTAAAATTACAGGATTAAGTATGGGAAAGACTATTACGGCAGATACCATCACCGCCCTTGTAGCCCACGATGAGGGAATAGCCAAGGGCAGCCCAAAAACCGCCGGTATTATTCCGTTTATAAATAAAGTGGATACAAAAGAAGATAAAGCAAAAGCCGAAGAACTGGCAAAAAAGATTTTAGAAGCGGGAAAGCCGCGCATAAAACGGGTGGTAATGGGGCGGCTTCAGCCCGGACAGCCCGTAATAGAAGTGATTGATTTGCCCTGATGGCATATTTTATATTAAAGTCTGTATAAGGAGTTCCAAATGCAAAAAGATATTTACCGTGAGATAACCAGAATCCGCGACGCGGGAGAAGAGGCGGCGCTGGCAACCGTTATCAGCGCCAGCGGCTCTACCCCCCGTGAAGAAGGCGCCAAGATGCTGGTATTTCCCGATAAAAGCATAATCGGCAGCATCGGCGGCGGCAGTATAGAACTTCAGGTGATAAAAGAAGCCGTTGAATCCATCTGTAAAACCAAGCCCAAACACCTTAAATACTGCCTTAAAGAAGGTGATGATCTGGGGATGATATGCGGCGGGGATGTAGAGGTATTTATAGAGCCGATAATATCCGCCCCTACCCTGTTTCTGCTTGGCGGCGGGCATATTTCGCTGGCATTAAGTAAAATGGCGAGGATGCTGGGTTTTAGCGTGGTGATAACAGACAACCGCCCCGAATACGCCACCCCGGAAAGATTCCCGGAAGCGAAAAAAACACTTTCAGTTGAATATGACAGGGTTTTCTCTGAACTGGAGGTTTCCAAAAACAGTTATATAGTCATTGTTACGCACGGGCACAAGGGAGATTCAGCGGCACTGGAAGGCGCACTGACCACAGACGCCAGATACATCGGTATGATAGGCAGCAAAATCAAGAACGAATCTGTCTATAAAAAACTGCTGGCTAAAGGAATAAAACAGGAACAACTGGACAGGGTTTTTGCGCCCATCGGGCTTAGCATCCACGCCCAGACGCCGGAGGAAATCGCCATCAGTATTCTGGCAGAGATTATAAAGGTGCGCCGGGAGCCGGTTGCTTAATAGCCAACCCCTTCTATATAACCGCGCGGCGTAACCATCCAGCCGTTATAGGTAAATGTCTGCGCATTACCAATTATTATGCAGCTGTCTGCCTCAACGAAGCAGCCAGATAGCTGCGACAGGATGGCAATAGAGACCTTTTGCTTTTCCGTGGCGATATCGCTGACGATGCCCACCGGCGTTTCGCCCTGCCTGTGTTTTAATAAGATAGCGGCGGCTTCTTTCAGGCGCCCGTCACCAATTTTGCCGATGGGATTATAAAGAACCACCACAAAATCCGCTTCGGCGGCAGCTTGCAAACGTTTTCTGGTGGCTTCCCATCCGGTTGCCTGATCTGTCAGGCTGATAACGGCGAAATCATGCCCCAGCGGCGAACCCAGCAGCGCGGCGGCAGCGCTGGCAACGGTTACCCCTGGCAGCACCTCTGCATCAACCTCTACGGCATTATCTCTCAGGTAGCTGAAAAAGGTGCTGGCGATGGCATAGATACCCGTATCACCGGTGCTGACTATAGCCACGTCTTTGCCTTCCGAAGCCTTTTCAACCGCTATTTGAGCGCGCTGCACCGGCGTCATCTTTTCGGCGATTGTTTCCCTGCCGACAACAGCTTTCCATAGTATATTCAGGCAGTCCTTATGCCCGATGACTACCTGCGCGTCTTTCAGCGCTTTTTTTACCCCGGCGGTCATATTGGCAGCGTCTCCGGGACCGATGCCGACAAGGTATATTTTGCCCTTTATTTTCACACCGATAGCATACTTCGGCAACCCCACCGCAGTCAAGGAATTATATTTGACGGTTCGTCCGTTTTCGTGCCATACTGTAGTTCAGGATAGCTATAAAATAACAAAGCCAGACACACAATAATGAATAACAGCAATTCCAGTTTCGTATCAGCCATTCTGCTGGCTGCCGGCAAATCAACACGTATGGGTGAACCCAAGCTGTTGCTGCCTTTTGGCGATGGCACGGTGCTGTCTAAAACTATAGATAACGTGCTTGGCTGCAACGTGGACGAGGTCATCGTAGTGCTGGGGGCTAACGTTGAAAAAACCAGGAATATAATTGCGGATAAGCCGGTTAAAGTTGTCTTCAACCCGGACTACAGCCAGGGGATGAGTACTTCTTTGATCTGCGGATTGAAGCAGGTCAGCAACCGGGCTTTGCGAATTATGGTTGCCCTTACAGACCAGCCGCTGATAGAAAAGGATACCTATAACAAGCTTATAAAAGAATCTTTAAACTCCAGCAAAGGCATAACAGTGCCGCTTTTTAAAGCCAAAAGGGGCAACCCTATCATCTTCGCCGCCAGATATAGGGATGAAATGCTGCAACTCCGGGGTGATGTCGGCGGACGGGAACTGCTGAAGAGGCACCCGGAAGATGTCTATGAGGTTGCCGTTGATTCCGGCAGCATTTATATAAACCTGAACACAATGGATGATTATAATACGGCTTTAAACTAGCCTTAACAACAGGGGGAGCAAATGCTGAAAAAGGTTAAACTGGAAGACGCCATCGGGCTGGTTATCGGTCACGACGTAACCAAGGTAATCCCCGGTGTATTCAAGGGGGCGGCGTTCCGCCGCGGTCATATACTCCGGCAGGAAGATATCCCCGAATTGCTCAGTATGGGCAAGGAGCATATTTATATCATAGAAGAGGAAGATGGTGAAATCCACGAGGAAGAAGCCGGTACACGCATCGCTAAAGCGGTTGCCCCGCCGGAACTGGAGCTTACGCAGCCCAATCAGGGCAGGGTTAATATAAAATCCAAAGTGCTGGGGTTGCTTAAGATAAACAAAGAGTTGCTCAGGGAAATCAACTCTATTCCGGCTATTTCGCTATCCACCATACACGAAAACAGCCTCTGCCAACCAGGGGTTAACATCGCCGCCACCAAGATTATCCCCCTCTATATAGCCGAAGCCAGCATAGAGAAGATTGAACAGCTTTGCCAGAGCAAGGGCAAGGTTTTTGAGATTATCCCCCTGAAAGAGAAAAAGGTGGGCGTGGTCATCACCGGCAACGAAGTCTATAAAGGCATAATCAAGGACAAATTCGGCGCTTATATTAAAAGAAAAGCCGAGGCGCTGGGTTCGGTGGTACATCACCAGACAGTAGTCCCCGACGATGAAGACCTGATAGGCAAAGCCGTTCTGGAAATGAAAGACAAGGGCTGCGATGTTATAATCGCCTGCAGCGGTTTATCCGTGGACCCGGACGACGTAACAGTTGAGGGAGTGCAAAAAAGCGGGGCAGAAATAATTTCCTACGGCGCGCCGGTGATGCCGGGGGCGATGTTCCTGTATGCCAAACTGGGAGATATCCCGGTGCTGGGCGCTCCGGCGGCGGTAATCTTCAGCGATGTAACCATTTTAGACGTGATATTGCCCAGGGTGCTGGCAGGAGAAGATATTACGCGTGATGATATAATTGAACTGGGGCACGGCGGGTTGTGTTTCAACTGTGATGTATGTGTCTATCCCATCTGCCCCTTCTGCAAATAAGCAGCCGTCTTTAAGGTATTAAAGCGGAAATAAATTAGACCGCTTTAAATAGAATCTTAACAACCGGTTAAACCAGAGGGCAATAAGGAGGTACGCAATGTCAAACAATTGGGGACCGCACTTTATTATGCCGACAGATACCCTGAAGAGCTATTCAGGCGGTGTTCAACTTCGGGAAGAACTGGATGAAGGGCTGCTGCAAAAAGAGTTGAAAGAGCTGGGGATATCTGGAAATGTCTCCCGTATCACTAACCCGTGGTATTACCGCCCCAAGGGAGCGGGAAGCTGGATTAAGATTGGGGAATCAGAGAACAGCCTGGACAACTTTCCTGTTATGTGGGATACGCGCAAACTGGAAAACGGGCAGTATGAGATATTGGGCTTGATGCATGTCTTTGTGGACGCGGGTGACAGCCAGAAAGCCATTGCCCGCCAGAATATAGTTGAAGTTACCGTTAAAAACTGATTATGGGTAAAAACAACTTTTAATGATTGCTATAATTGACTATGGCGCCGGTAACCTGCGCAGCGTGGTGAACGCCATCATCAAACTGGGCTACCAGCCAAATGTAACCAGCGATGCCGCAGATGTTCCTAAAGCAGATGCGCTTATCCTGCCCGGCGTTGGCGCCGCCGGCAGCACGGTTGGCAGCCTGAAAAAGCTGGGGCTGGCAGAGCCGGTGAAGGATTATATAGCCGCAGGACGCCCATTTCTGGGTATATGCATCGGCTTGCAGGTGCTGTTTACGGATACCGAAGAGGGCGGCGAACAAGAGTGCCTGGGGGTTATTCCCGGCAGGGTTAAAAAGCTGCCGCCGGGGCTGAAGATTCCGCACATGGGCTGGAACCAGGTAAAGCAAAAAATGGCGCACCCTTTGTTCACGGATATACCAGATGAGACTAATTTTTACTTCGTTCACAGTTATTATGTGGCGCCGGACGACCCCTCTATAGTTGCCGGAGAGACAGAATACGGCATTTCCTTTTGCAGCGCAATAATCCGGGGCAAGCTGGCGGCAACCCAGTTCCACCCTGAAAAAAGCGGAGAGCACGGCTTAAAGATGTATGATAATTTCCTGAAATTTGTGGCGGGGCAGGCGGCTTAATATGCTGACCAAGCGCATTATCCCCTGCCTGGACGTCAAGGACGGACGCGTAGTAAAAGGCACCAGCTTCGTCAATTTAAGAGACGCCGGAGACCCGGTGGAACTGGCAAGTTTTTACTACAAAGAAGGCGCGGATGAGCTTGTCTTTCTGGACATAACCGCCACCCCGGACGGACGCAACACAATGGTAGAAGTTGTTGAGCGTATATCAGAACAGGTTTTCATGCCTTTAACCGTTGGCGGCGGGCTGCGCACCATTGACGATATGCGGCGCATGCTTAAAGCCGGAGCGGATAAAGTATCAATCAACACCGCCGCCGTGCTTAACCCCACCCTGATCAGCGAAGGCGCAAAACGCTTTGGCAGCCAGTGTATCGTGGTAGCCATAGATGCCAAGCGCGTGCCGGACAGCCAGCCGCAAAAGTGGCTTGTTCATATTACCAGTGGGCAACAGCCTACTGAAAAAGACGCCGTTTCATGGGCTAAAGAAGCGGTAAAACTGGGCGCCGGTGAAATACTTTTAACCAGCATGGATGCAGACGGGCACAAAACCGGCTATGACATAGAGCTTAACCGCGCCATTTCAGAGGCGGTTAGCGTGCCGGTTATCGCCAGCGGCGGCGCCGGCAGCGTGCAGGACATGGAAAAAGCGCTGACCGCCGGCAAAGCGGATGCAGTGCTGGCGGCCAGTATTTTTCACTATGGCACACACGCTATACGCGATATAAAGCAATCCCTTGCTAAAAACGGCATAGCGGTAAGGTTTTAGCTAGCCGGTTAGTTCTGGCGGCTGAAAGACCAGATTGCAAGGCTTATAAATACAATTCCGAAAGCAGCTACTATCAACACGTCTTCCAATACAGTCATAGTATGCCCGAATACGGTAACGCCAATGGTGGCTGCCCCCTCCGAACCCAGAAATATCTGGCGGATAGCATCAACGCCATAAGCCAGCGGGTTAGCCTTGGATATTACCTCCATCCAGACAGGCACGTTGTTCACCGGGTAAAAAACGCCGGCTAAAAATATCAGCGGCATTATCAAAACCTGCATTGTTAACTGGAATCCCTGTTGTGACTGCATGCGTGAAGCCAGCAGTAACCCCATACCGGCAAGAGACATTGACACAACAATTATTACCAGCACAAGCTCCAGTATCATTAATATATCAATAGAAACACCGAGTATCGGCGCCAGTATAAGCATAATGCATGCCTGCAGCACAGCTACTATCGCCCCGCCGGCGGCTTTACCCAGCATGATGCCGCTGCGCCCCAGCGGGGATACCAAAATCTCCTTCAGGAAGCCGAACTCGCGGTCCCATACTATGGATACGCCGGACATTATGGAACCCATAAGCACGGTCATGGCTAAAATACCGGGATACATAAACTGTATGTAATCAACACCGGGTGTCATTGAGCCTATAAGCTGACCGAAACCGGCGCCGAAGACAACCAGGAATATCAACGGCATGGCAAAAGACGAAAACAGCCGTGACCTCTCCTGTATAAAACGCAACAGTTCCCTGTATGCAACAACCCATATACCTCTGAATACATCTGTCATGGCTTTTATCTAGTGCCTCCTCATCTGTGGCATATTTCTCATCTGGTCTTTGAAGCTTACCTCTTCGTCACGGATAGCGCGTCCGGTAAGTTTCAGGAATACATCATCAAGGGTGGGGCGGCGGATACCTATGGAGACAAGATTGTTTTTCATACCCCTCATCAGTTTGACCAGGAATTTATCCCCCTGCGTAACACTGAAAACTATCGCGTCCCTTTCAATAACAGGGGATATATTGTATTTTTCTTCCAGTTCTTTAATGACCGCTTCGTTGTCCTCCGCCTTCAGGGTAACAACGTCTCCGCCCATTGAATCCTTAAGGTTATCCGGTGTATCCAGGGCAATGATTTTGCCGTGGTCTATAACCGTTATGCGGTCACAGTTTTCAGCTTCATCCATATAATGCGTGGTTAGAAATATTGTCAGCTTGTTTTGCTTGCGAAGCTGGTGAATATGGTCCCAGATATGGCGGCGGTTCTGCGGGTCCAGCCCCTGTGTCGGCTCGTCCAGAAACAGCACCCTGGGGCTGTGCAGCAGCCCGCGGGCAAGCTCCAGCCTGCGTTTCATTCCGCCGGAGAAAGTGCTCACCTTGCTTTTACGCCTGTCCGCAAGTTCAACCAAATCCAGAAGCCCGCCAATCTGCTTTTCTCTTTCCGAAGCGGGAATCTTGTAAGCATAGGCATGAAATTTCAGGTTTTGTTCCGCCGTCAGGTATTCATCAAGCGTGGGGTCCTGAAAAACAAGACCAATAGAATTACGCACGTCAGCCCGTTGCTTTTCAATGTTATAACCGTTAACCATCGCCCTGCCTGAACTGGGCTTTAACAAAGTGCAAAGCATGTTTATTGTCGTGGTTTTACCGGCGCCGTTAGGACCCAGAAAACCAAATATTTCTCCTTCTTTTACCTGAAAGGAGACCTTATCCACCGCCACCAGTTGCTTAAAGCTCTTGGATAGCTCTTCCACCTCTATTATGTTCATTTACACCACCTTTTATATATACGGCATTCCTGCCGTTTGATTACAATCCCTGTTCCCCGTCTTCCGCCTGAACTTCCCTGACGCCCCTAATCTTTTCCTCAAAGCGTGACAGTGCGCCGATAGATTTATTCAAAAACTCGTTAAAGGAATCCGCCTTGGTAATCATAATACCGCCCTGCTCACCGTGACCAAAAACCACCAGCTTATCCGCCGGTTTTATATTATGTTCACGCCTGGCTTCTGCCGGTATAACCACCTGCCCTCTTTCACCAACAGTGGCAATGCCATAGAACTTGGGTTCCATATGCTTGTCCATTTTAGCATGCATAATGCGCCTCCTGGATTAGTAGGATATGCATAATATATCATACCTTTCATACATAGTCAAATGACGAATGCCTAGCCATCTGTCCAAAGATAACGCCTGAATAGTGATAGTACTAGCCAAAAGGTTTACTTGACGGGTATAGGTAGTTATGGTAGCCTCTGGTTATGTAGTTTAGCTACAAAACAAAGCTGTAAAAACTTGATAAAAAAAGATAGAAAATACGGCATAAAGGCAGGGTTAAAAGCCTGAAGGCTTCTAGCCTATTGTGCCTGCATAAATAATGCCGGGGGAATATCGGTGAGTCATAGCAGAAGCAAGCTATCAACGGTGGCGGCATTAATCCTTGTGCCGTGCCTGTGTTTACTATCTGTGGTCAGCCTGTTTTCGCTGGTTCAGGCAGTTCCGCTGACACAGCACCCCGGTGATATAACACTCCGGCAGGGCATAATTGACGAACTTTTCGTTACAGACGCCTGGATTATAAAGGACGGCGAAACCTACAAGATGTGGTACACCCACAGCCGTTCAGACATGGAAATCAACGAAATGGCAACCACCCTTACCTCTATCCTCACCGGCGAAATGGTTGACAGCCTCGTCGGGCTGGACCTTGAAGGCTTGCTGGCTGAACTGGCAGCCATAGGTGATAACGCAAGCGGTGAAATGGATGACCTGTGGGACGCCCTGCTGGCAACCACCATTATTATCGGCTATGCCGAATCAACAGACGGCATAGACTGGGACGTGCAGAATGACAATGTATTAGAAGGCAATCCGTCTGAATGGGAGAACGTGGGTATGCCCTGTATCATAAAAGACGGCAGCACATATAAAATGTGGCTGACGCATTCTGAAACCACCCTTGATAAAGCCGGTCTGCAGGCAATCCTGCAGGATCTGGACAACGCCGATATGGGCGTGGTGAGGGACGCTATAATAGCGCTGGCAAACAGCACCAGCAGCGGCATAAGCTATACCACATCTGCGGACGGGCAAAGCTGGGCGGCGCCGGCAATGGTTCTTGGCGGCGGGGGCGCCAGTATATGGGAAAGCATAGCCACCCCCTGCGTTATAGAAGATAACGGCACATATAAAATGTGGTTCACTTCCGCTGAAACCAGCCTTAACTCCGGCGATATAGACGCCATCCTGGCAGATTTAGCCAACTTTGATATAGATGACCTGACGAATATACTTGACAGCACCGGCAGCGTCATCAGCTATACGACATCCGCAGACGGCACAAGCTGGGCGGCGCCTTCGGCGGTGATGGGCAGCGGCGGCGGCGTTTGGAACAGCGTAGCCACCCCCTGCGTTATTAAAAACAGCGATACTGATTATGAAATGTGGTACACCAACATCACCACAGACCTGAATGCCACAACGCTGGGCGAACTTTTTGATGAACTGCTGTTATTAGAGCCGGACATGCAAATCCTTTGGGACAGCCTTGAAATTGGAGATTTGGACACCTTTCAGGCAGACCTGATTTTATTCCTTGAGGGCGACCCCACGGCAGAGCCGCCCATCCCCGCCGCCTTTGACGCCGTTAAAGCCCTGCTGGAGAATACCGGCACGCAGATAGGTTATGCCACCTCTGCAGACGGCATTAGCTGGGTGGAAGAAGACCCGGCTGCCATCAGTGGTTACGGCGGACCATGGGGCAGCGTTACCGCCCCCTGTGTCATCATAGACGGCGGCATTTACAAGATGTGGTATACACAAGGGCTGGAGGAATTAACCGCCCAGAATATCGTTTCAATGTTGGACGGCTCTATCCTGCCCATCGGCTATGCCACTTCGGGAGAACCCATTGAACTGGTTACCGGCTGGAACTTTGTCAGCCTGCCATCAGAGCCGGATTCGCCCAATACGGAGGATGTTTTAGCCGATATACTGCTTAACGTGCGTACTGTCTGGAAATATGACGCGGCTACCGGTATATGGGACTACTTTACCACCATACCGGGAGCCCCGCAGGGAGACCTTACCCAGATGGAAGCCGGGGTGGGCTACTGGGTGGAAATGACCGGCGCAGACACGCTGATTGTTTTCGGCACAGAGCCGCTTTACCCCTATGATATAGAACTGGCAACCGGCTGGAACCTTGTTTCAATTCCCAAAACGCCGGATTCGCCCAATACGGAGGATGTTTTAGCCGATATACTGCTTAACGTGCGTACTGTCTGGACATATGACGCCTCTACCGGTATATGGGATTACTTTACCACCATACCGGGAGCGCCGCAGGGAGACCTTACCCAGATGACAGAATGCAGGGCTTATTGGATAGAAATGACGGGCGCAGATACGCTTACAATAAACTAAAGGGTTGAATTAAAATATGGTTAGGGAAATAATTAAATACAGATTACAATGTAACGGAGAATTATTATGAAGATACTCTTAAGAAGTGTCCTCCTGATACTGATTTTGGCTTTAATGCTGCCGGTTGGCACGGTTTCTGCGATTCCACCAATCGCACAAAATTTCTACGGCACAGTTACACTGGATGGCGCGCCGGCAGACGGCGTCAGCGTAACGGCAGAAATGAACGGCAGGACAGCAGGCAGCACCACCGCCAGTAGTGGCAGTTACAGCCTGAAAATCAATACTATTGAAGGCGATAATGCCGGAGACACAATATCTTTCTTCGTAGACGGCAACAGCGCCGGCAGCACCTCTCTTGAACCGGGCGCTCTTACAGAACGCAATCTTTCGGCAAATTCGCCAGCAGAGCAATATACCCTGACCATTAACATAAACGGCGGCGGCAGCGCCAGTGGCGCCGGCACATACACAGAAGGCACCATAAAGAACATAAGCGCCAACCCTGACCACGGCTGGGAATTCGTCAACTGGACGGGCGATACCGGCACAATAGACAATGTTAATTCCGCCAGCACCACCATAACAATGAATGGCGACTACACCATTACCGCCAATTTCAATGCATTAGACCCGGTGACCCTCACGCTGGATGATGACGGACACGGCTATGCCAGCGCCAACCCTTCAGCTCCATATTATGAAGGCGATACTGTGAGCATCACCGCACATCCGGATAATGGTTACAAGTTTGACCGCTGGAGCGGTGACACCGGCACCATCGCTGACATCCATGACCGCACCACCACCATTACCATGAACGGAAACTATACTGTAAAAGCCAACTTCGTTGAAGCCGAAATCTACACGCTGACGATGGCGGTCAACGGCAATGGCAGCACTGACCCGCCGGCTGGTGAATACCAGTATGAAGAAGACGAAGTGGTAGCAATTACCGCCATCCCGGATGAAGGCTGGGAGTTCATCAATTGGGCGGGCGGCGTGGCTGACCAGGATTCCGCCAGCACCAGCGTAACCATGAGTTCAGACAAAACCATCACCGCCAACTTCGCAGAGATAGGCGTTACTACCTATAACCTGACGATAAACGTAAACGGCAACGGCAGCACTGACCCGGCGGCTGGCAGTTACCCCTACCCCGAAGGCTCGGTAGTTGATATCACAGCTACACCGGACGAAGGTTGGCAGTTTGACGGCTGGACGGGGGATGTCGCCAGCCCCGCTTCCGCCAGCACAACCATAACCATAGACGCAGACAAGATAATTACCGCTAATTTCTCCCAGTTGCCAGTCTATACCCTGACTATAAATGTAAACGGCAACGGCAGCGCCACGCCAACAGCCGGCGAATATACGTATCCCGAAGGCACGTTGGTTGATATTACGGCTGTGCCGGATGAAGGCTGGGAGTTCGCCGGTTGGACTGGCGAAGTGGCTGACCCGAATGCCGCCAGCACAACCGTAACCATAGACGGCGATAAAACGATTACCGCCAACTTCACGGAAGTAGTAATCATAGTTTATACCCTGACAATCAAGATTAACGGCAGCGGCAGCAGCACGCCGCCAATCGGCACGCACCAGCATAACGAGGGTGATGTGGTATCAATCACCGCCACCGCCGATGAAGGCTGGCAATTTGACGGCTGGACGGGTGATGTCGCCAGTCCCGCTTCCGCCAGCACCAGCGTAACCATGAGTTCAGACAAAACCATCACCGCAAACTTCAGTGACGCAGCGCCGCCGGTTGTTTCAGAGGTTTCGGCTAGCGGCGCCAGCCGCACGGCAATTGATATTACCTGGACGACAGACGAACCCGGTGACAGCCAGGTGGATTACTATGCCAGCCCGGGGCAGCTTTCACCGCTGGATTCAACACTTGTTACCCAGCACAGCGTCCGCCTGACGGAACTGACGCCGGCAACCACTTACTATTACAAGGTGATGTCCAGGGACGCCAGCGGCAACCTGACGGTATCTGAAGAATACAGCTTTGCCACAGCGGCAACAGAGGCTACCTTTGCCACCGCTAACTGGGACACCTCGCTGGAGAGCATTGAGGAGGGGACAAAACTCAGCATAAGTTTCAGCGTGGTCAACAACGGCGACCTGCCCGGGACTTATACCGCAAGCCTTACTGTAAACGGAAACATAGCAGACAGCAAAGAGGTGACACTGGAAGCCGGCGCCAGCCAGCAGATATCCCTTGCCACTACCCAGAGTGCCGTTGGTGACTATACGGTAAGCATAAACGGATTCGCCATATCGTTTGAGATAGCGGAGGATGGCGGCAGCGGAGTTAGCACATCGGTTATTATATTTATTTTTATCGGCTTATTATTACTGATTGCCGCCATAGTGTTTTACCTGAAGAGAGACCAGGTTAAAGAAAAGTTTAACCGGCGCCAAGCCTTCGCCGCCATTCCAGACAGCTTCCTGCGCCCGGAGGAAAGACAACAGATAAGAGAAACATCAACCATAACCGAAGAAAGAACCCCACCTCCTGTTAAAACAGAGGAGATTGAAACCGAAGAAGAGACAGAAGAAAAAGTTGAAGAGGATAAGGATAAGGATAAATATGAAGATGAAGATGAAAGCGGCGGGCTGACCATAACAGCGCTGGCTATGCTCAAGCTGCGGGAAGCCCTCCAGTCAAAGACGCTGGATCCCGATATGGGCTTCAGGATTATTCCTTCTCCTTCCAAGCCCAGCCAGTTAAAGATGATACTGGATAAAATGAAGGAGGGTGACAAGATGGTGGAAAGCGAAGGGGTAAAGATATTATTCATCAGCCCGGAGCTTATTCCCATGCTGGAGGAAATGGTTATAGATTATCAGGAAACTCCGCAGGGTGGAGGTTTCACCATATCGAGGCTTTCAACGGATAAGGGATAGGACGGACAATGCCTGGATTACCTGTTTTTCATATTGCAGGTATTATCCCCCGGTAGTGTTTATGTGTATGATTATGCAGTTAGCGGCAAGGGTAAAAAGGGTATGGTCAACAAAAACCCGCGCAGTTGTCCGCCTGCTGGCGGCTGCAACCCTGGCGCTGTGCCTGTTGCCGACAAGCGCTGTTCCAGCTTCGGCATTAAACGTAAATGATTATTTTTCCATAAGTTATAATGTTACATTCAGCCGCAGCCAGATTTTTAACAACAATATTTTTTACGCCACTGTAACCGGCAAGGCAACCTGCCTGAACCCCCTGCCTTTAACCTTCAACGAAGCTGAAATAACCGGCAGGGTTATCGCCCGGCACCAGGAAAGCGGCGCCGAGGTTACACTTAATCCCAGTTATATGATATCAATATCCCCCTTCCCTAACGATGTAGGCGCCAGCATTGAGTCATCCAAGCAGGTTGCGCTGCAATTCCCCGCAGGCAGCCCGTCCGGCTTTTATGACATCCGCGGAGAGCTTATTGAAGCCAGGGTCAGGGCTACCCTTTGGTTTAACGCCACCGCTTACCTGCCTTCGTCACAGGCTATGGGAACAATCGGCTACATGTTGCCGCCCCCTGAAACCGAAGAGGAACAACCATTCTTCGGTATTACCAGCACCGAAGGCAAGATAGACAACCAGGGAATAATTACAGAGGCTGTTTTCGCCCCTTCTGTGGATAATAAGTGCAGCGTGTCACTGGAAGAGGGCGTAAAGGCGCTGGATAAATATGGCGACCCGCTATCAAGAATCAGAATCTATGAACTTGTTAATCCTCCGCCGCCGCCCGATAACTGCCTTATTATAAGCCCCGTCTATGATATAAAACCGGACGGCGCCGTTTTTGAGCCTTCGGCAGGCGTTACCATAAGCTATGAAAATAACCGGGTGCCAGATGGCGTCAACCACGAGAAGCTCGTTTTAGTCACTTGGGACGAAGCCACCAGCCAGTGGATTGAACTTGAAGACCTTATGGTTGACCCGCTGGCGAATGAAATCAGTGCCTCTACCCGCCACTTCAGCGCTTTTGCCGTTATGGCTTATACCGCCCCGCCGGTTTTTACCATACAGGAGCTTGATGTAGCCCCTGCAGAGGTTGACGGGGGTGATGAGGTAAGTGTATCAGCGACAGTGGTAAACAGCGGAGACCTTTCAGGCAGCTATGAGGTTATCCTTAAGATAGATAACGAGGTGGAGCAGAGCTTTGTGGTTAATCTGGATGGTAAGAGCAGCGAAGTTGTAAGTTTTATTGTCTTAAGGGATATTGCCAGCCTGTATGCGGTCAATCTTAACGGGCTGCTGGGTTCTTTCGTGGTGCGGGAAGAGGTTATTGAAGAAGTGGAAACTCCGCCCTCGTTTGTAATCTCCGGTCTTTCGGTATCGCCGGTTGAGGTTGACGGGGGTGATGGGGTAAGTGTATCAGCGACAGTGGTAAACAGCGGAGACCTTTCAGGCAGCTATGAGGTTATCCTTAAGATAGATAACGAGGTGGAGCAGAGCTTTGTGGTTAATCTGGATGGTAAGAGCAGCGAAGTTGTAAGTTTTATTGTCTTAAGGGATATTGCCAGCCTGTATGCGGTCAATCTTAACGGGCTGCTGGGTTCTTTCGTGGTGCGGGAAGAGGTTATTGAAGAAGTGGAAACTCCGCCCTCGTTTGTAATCTCCGGTCTTTCGGTATCGCCGGTTGAGGTTGACGGGGGTGATGAGGTAAGTGTATCAGCGACAGTGGTAAACAGCGGAGACCTTTCAGGCAGCTATGAGGTTATCCTTAAGATAGATAACGAGGTGGAGCAGAGCTTTGTGGTTAATCTGGATGGTAAGAGCAGCGAAGTTGTAAGTTTTATTGTCTTAAGGGATATTGCCAGCCTGTATGCGGTCAATCTTAACGGGCTGCTGGGTTCTTTCGTGGTGCGGGAAGAGGTGGTTGAGGAAGATACGCAGGATTTAGCGGCTTCCGCACCGCCACCGCCTGATAATAACCGATGGCTTACCGGCAGCGCTTATACAGCAGGCGCAGCCCTGCTTGTTTTTACCGTATGGTTCATAAGGCGCCGTAAAAAAACCAAAACCGCTAAAGAGCCGATTTTAATATATTATGACCTGCCGCTGGATGAAGAGCCGGTAGAATAGAAGAGCCTCTACAGAAAGGCGCTTATGCCTTGGGTTTCTCTTCTTTGGGGTTCTCTTCTATCGGCGGCTCTTTCTTTAATGCTTCCGGTATTTGCTTGCTTACCGCCTCTACAAACTTAACCAGGCTATCCGCCACACTTTCAGTGCCCCATATCTTGGCTGTTTCTTCATCAAGCATTTCGTCTTCATGCATATCAAGCATATGCGCTATGTGTTCTTTGCCGGTATGATTTAGCGGGCATTCAAAAGCCAGGCAATGCTGCGCTCCGCCGCAGTTTTCCCCTTCTACATTTACCTGACGGATAAAAGCGCGCCTGACGACATCGCTTCCCAGATACATGTGGCAAATCATGCCGCTGCTGCCACAGACCGCTACAGCAAATTGTTTACCTGTCGGCAGTTTATAATCCAACCACGTAATCGGGTATTTTGGCATATCATTTACCACCTTTCATAAACCTGTATTATTTTTGCAAAATTGTTCCCGTATTATACACCTGCCTATTTAAGACGGTCAACCGCTTCCAGGGGTAAGCTTTCGTTACAGAGGGGCGGCGTGATATTATAAAGACCGGCGCAACATCACATTCAAAAGGTTGGGTTCATTATGTCATACAAGTCCGGTGATACTGATAACCCGGTTAAGCCCCTGAAGTGGTATAAAAAACTGGCTGCCGGAAAGTGGCGGCTGGCAGCCGAAGCCTTTCTGGCGGAAGGTGAAAGGGCTATAAGTCAAATAGCCACCAATAGCCCGGACAGGATAATAGAAATCCTGTCAACCCGGTCTTTGCCAGCCTGCTTCAGCGGCTATCCCAGCCGCCCTGTCACCGAAGACCAGCTGCGTTACATAAGCTCTTCAAAGACTCCCCAAGGCATTATAGCCGTCGTCCGTATGCCAATGGAAACCTGCTCTGCCGAACTGCCGCCGCATACCGGCAAAAGAGTACTTCTGCTGGAAGATATCCAGGACCCGGGCAATCTGGGCAGCCTCATCCGCACCGCAGCGGCTTTTGATTTCAGCGGCGTCATACTCACGCAAAAATGCGCTGACCCTTTTTCGCCCAAGGTGGTGCAATCTGCCGCCGGTTCATTATTATCGTTGTGGATACGGCGGACATCTTCTTATATAAAGCTTGCAGAGACGCTTAAAAATAACGGTTATGAAATCATAGCCGCAGACCTCAACGGCACTGAAGACCCTTCGGCGCTGCAAAAGCCCCAGAAGCTGCTGCTGGCGCTGGGCAATGAAGCCGCCGGGCTTTCGCAAGAAATCCTGAAAACCGCCGGTTACAGGATTAAAATACCCATAATGGACGAAAAAGCGGAATCCCTGAATGTAGCCGCCTGCGGCGCTATCTGTATGTATTTAAGTTGCAGCTAGTAAAAAGCCGGCTGCCAATGACAGGTTTGGTATTTACTAAGTGTTAATACTTAGAATAACCGAATATATCATAAAGAAGTGCAGTGCCCCGCCAATAAGGATGAAAACATGGAATATATCGTGGAAGCCGAATGTCCTGGGGAAGGGATTGGGCTTCTTGATGGCATATATGACAGCCCCGATGCTGTAAGCAACCCCTCCAGCAGCCAGCAACATAAAAGACAAGCGCGGCATCT
Organism: Dehalococcoidales bacterium; assembly: GCA_963674855.2. Lineage (GTDB taxonomy): Bacteria > Chloroflexota > Dehalococcoidia > Dehalococcoidales. Next base: position 42,689 of record CAXXST010000001.1, on the reverse strand, counting down.
CCTGCCACAGAATATGTATGGGGATAACTGCCATCCACCCCATAAGCAGATAAAGAACCGGGGATATGATACGGGGAGCCCTTAAATAAAATACCTTGAAGAATACCCCCAGTATTACGCATGCCCACTGCACGCTGATAATGCTCCAGAACCACCCCCCGTCAAGGTAGATATAGGCTATCGGCGTATAGGTGCCAGCAATCATGATGAAAATGGCAACGTGGTCCAGCTTGCGCCAGATACTTACATCGTTTTCCCTCTGCTTAAAGATATGATACAGCGAACTGGCGGAAAAAAGGCAGATAGCCCCGATACCATAGACAAGGCAAACAATAAGATAATCCCACTGTCCCCACGTTAAAGACAACAGAACTGCCAAACCGATAACAGCCGCTGCTGCGCCGGCAAGATGAGAGTAAAAAGAAAAACGTTCTGATTCTTTAATCCTGATTTGAAACCTCCTCAACCCATGCCGGTAATTATAACCTATCAGCCTGAATTATATACGAATCCGGAACTATCATCTATATGCGGCTTGTGGTTAAAAGGGTATGCCTGCTGTTTCAATGAACATTACAACGAAATGGGTTATGGTTACCAACTTTATTGACATCCCTTTTAGCCAGTAATAATATATACAGCAATATATATCTTGATTGCCTTTCCTGACAGTTGTTTTGGTTTTTGGTGTATCTATGGAAAAGATTAGTTTGAAAAGCAATAAAGAAGAATGCGTTGATGAACTGGAGTTCCTGCGTCAGCGTGTGGCTGAACTTGAAGAAACTGAAGACAGATACCGCACGCTTATTGAGCTGGGCGCCAAGATAGGCGAAGCCGTAATCATGCTTCAGGATATAGGTGGCAAAGAGGGTGTTCATACCTATGTCAGTGATTTGTGGCCCCAGATTACAGGTTACTCCAGAAAAGAACTACTGAAGATGTCTTTCTTTGAGCTCGTCAAGCCTGATGACCATCGGCTTTCAATAAAAAGGCACCGCCAGAAGATGTCTGGAGAGTCCATCCCTGACCTTTTTGAATTATCCATTATCCGTAAGGATAGCAAAGAGGTGCCCGTTGAAGTCACCAGTGCTGTAACTATCTATAAGGGCGAACCAACCAATGTGGTGTATATAAGGGATATCACAGAGCGAAAACTATTAGAGAAGCAGATTGCAGGTGATAAGAAGAGTTTTGAAGACTTGTTTAGTCATTCTCCCTTTGCGTTGTGGGAATTAGATTACTCTAGTATAAAAAAGTTATTCGATAAGCTCCACGTTAACACATTGAAGAATATAATAGACTATAATGAATTGTTTGATGCGCATGATAAGGTCATTATGACCAGATATAATCAAGCTGCCATGGATTTATACGAAACAGACAGCAAACACGATTATGAATATTATATGCCCCCACTTGTAAGAAACGTGTCTATTAATTCCAAAACATTCAAGACGTTTAGTAAAAACATGAATGAACTTTATAAGGGGGCTAGCTACTATGAAAATGAGGGAGAAATAACAAGCTTAAAAGGCAACAGGAAAAATATAAGGTGTAAGTTTACAATACCCCCGGGTTACGAAGATACATGGTCAAAGGTATTTGTATCGGTAGTTGATATAACCGAGCTCAAGCAAAAAGAGAAAAGGCTAAAGGCTTCTGAATCCCGGCTAAAATTGCTCAGCAGACAAGTACTCACTACCCAGGAGGAAGAGCGTTTAAATATCTCCCGTGAGCTGCATGACCAGTTGGGGCAGGAAATGGTCAGCATCAGATTAAATGCCATTGGTCTGGCTAACGAGCTGGTTGACCATCATACTTACCAGCAAGCCCTCAAGCTGGCTGAAATGACGGCAAACTTAATTGGAACCATACAACAGGTATCTATGAAACTTAGACCCCTGACGCTTGATATCCTCAATCCTGTAGAAGCTATCAGGGAATATATTGAAAACCTGACACAATGCACGCAATTACCATGTAAAATCAATATTTTGGATAACAATCTTAAAGACATCAAACTATCAGAAAATAATCTAAATATGACATTTCGGATAGTTCAGGAAGCTTTAAATAATGCCATTAAACATTCTAATGCCAGCAATGTAAATGTCGTGTTTTCCAAAACAAAAGGTGAACTTTCGGTAGTAATAGAGGATAATGGCATAGGCATGGATACCAGCGGTTTAAAAGGGAAAACATCAATAGGTATAATAGGTATGCAAGAGCGCGCCATGATTGCCGGAGGCAATCTTAAAATAACAAGCAAGCCGCAAAAAGGCACTAAAATAATTCTAAGATTGCCTTGTGAGGCAAAGAATAGCCAGCAAAGGAAATAAAAACATAGCCTTGGAAATTAAACAAAAAGAAAATAAAATCAGGGCGTTACTGGCTGATGACCATTCTTTAGTGCGCGCCGGAATAAAACGTCTTATTGAGGACAACGCAAACGTAACCGTCGTAGCTGAAGCAATCAACGGGATAGAAACAATAAAAGAATATAAAAAATGCCGTCCCGATATTCTCATATTAGACATTATGATGCCAGACATGGATGGTTTAGAAGCCTGCAAGCAAATTGTCGCTTTTGACCCCGGCGCCAGAATACTTGCGTTAACAATGTATTCCGAAAAACTTTTTGCCGTGCGCCTGTTAAAAGCGGGCGCTTTAGGCTATATTAATAAAAAGGCAGAGCTTTCAGAGCTTTGTAAAGCAGTAAAATATGTTGCTGCCGGGAAAAACTATCTTTCACTTGAGATAGCTGACTCTGTGGTATCACAGTTATTAAAACTGAAAGACAAAAATAATATAACTGAACTTCTTTCGGACCGGGAAATGCAAGTGCTCAGTTTAATTGCGCAAGGCAAAAAGCTAAAAGAAATATCTGAAAGCCTGATGTTGCGCATTGGCACAGTAGCCAACTACCGCAATCGTGTTTTAAAAAAACTCAACCTTTATTCTAATGCAGACATCATTGAATTTGCCCACCAGACCGGTATTATTTAACCCGCCTCTTTCATTATGTCTTAAAAATTAACTACTGCTTTTATTAGTTTTTAAGACATAACCGCATTATATCTTTTGGCATATTTTACTAACCTGTTGTCATATAATTGGACCATCTTGCATATTATATATTACTCCAGCATGTGCCTATATGTTTTGTTTTATGTCCCTCTCGCACCGGTTCTAATTGATAAGCCCCTGCTGCACGCAGGATCATGGCTATAATCCGTTAAATAGCAAATAAACTAATTCAGACAAAAAAGGGTGAGCAGCCAATGAATGGAAACCACGAAACAGTAGCAGTTAAAGGTAATGGCAACAGGCTTGGTAAAGCACGCACAACCATCGGGATTAAGGCAACCACTAAAGATAAGCTGGACAAAAACAGAGCTCCCGGTCAGTGTTATGACGGCTTTCTTCGGCAATTGGTTGACTTATGGGAAAAAACCAATGGTAATGATAGATAATAACACCTTCTATGCAGCAAGGGATGGAGGTGATGCTTATAGATAAGCTTAATAAACAAAACGGTTAATAAATCAATAAAAAGGTCGAAAAGGAGATCATATAAATAATATGACCGAAAAAGAAGAGAAAAATAGTTCCGGCGGAGTATCAAGACGTGAATTTCTAAAAGACGCCGGTTTACTGGTTAGTGGCACTGCCATTGGCTCTTCAATATTGCTAGCCGCCTGCGGTGATGGGGAAACCGTTACCGAAATGGCAACCAAAACGGTAACAGGCGCAGGTTCAACAGCAACCAAAACTGTTACTACCACAGAGCAAGTTGGAGGAGCAACAGTAACAGATACAGTTACTGAATCCAGATACATTTGTCCCGTCGATGGTATGGAGTTTGATACCCTTGACGAGCTTAAAGAGCATTATGCAGAAGTTCATGCAGACGGCGATAGTTCAGCGCTTACAGTCCTCAATATAAACGGCAAGGAATATTCAGCAGAGATTGAGGACTATTGGACACTGCAATATCTGTTATGCGAATTAGGTCTTACAGGTTCAGCTAAAACATTCTGCGATCATGGGGCATGTGGATCATGCACTGTCAACATAGACCATAGACCAGTTCTGTCGTGTATGACTTTAGCCATTGAATGTGAGGGGAAATCAATAGAAACGATTGAAGGAATTGCAGAAGCCAATCATCCTGTAATAGAAGCATATATTAAAAACGATGTGGCGCAATGCGGTTATTGTATCCCGGGATTTATTACCACCGCAAAGGCATTACTTGATAAAAATCCTGATCCAAGCACAGATGAAATCAAGGAAGCCCTGGGTGGTAATCTTTGCCGCTGCGGTTCATATGTCAACCACATTCCCGCTATCAAACAGGCAGCACAAACTCTGAAAGGAGGGAGTTAAGATGGTTCAAGAATTTCAATATGTCGGTAGCCGTGATATTGTCAGCAGGTGCGCGCGCCAGCTTTGTGAGGGAACGGCAGATTTTGCCCGGGAAAAAGTATTACCGAATATGCTTTACGGAAAATTTCTCAAGAGTCCATACACCTGCGCCCGGATTAAGAAGGTTGATACAAGTAAGGCTGAGGCGCTTCCAGGAGTAAAAGCCATTGTCACCTATGAAGATCCTGAAATACAGGCAATGCCTCAATACGCCGGCTATTGGGGAGTACCCGCAGACTATATTACCGGGCTTGTTTCTGTCCTTTCTGACACATGTGACCGTGATAACGAAGCAATCGGGGTGGCTGTTGCTGCCGAAACAGAGGAAATATGCGATCAGGCGCTTAAATTACTGGATATTGAGTGGGAGCAGTTGCCCCAAATCATTGACCCGCGCGAGGCTGTAGAAGAAAATGCTGCCTTGCTACAACCGGAACTTCGCCCTGATAATAATATCTTTAGAACTGTTGAATGGGAAGATGGTGATGTTGAAACGGCTTTCAGTCAATCTGAATATACAGCCGAATTTGATTCATCATTCGCCTTAATGTACCACGCATGCGGAGAACCGGTCAGGGTGGTAGCCAGTTGGGACAAAGACACAACCGTTCCGGGAGGGGTGGTCTTGAACATCTGGTGTCCCACGGGGTCTGTTCAAAACATTGAAAATCCTTTGTCTGCCATGTTCAACATTCCTCTGGCTCAGGTTATAATACATACCCCCTTCACAGGCGGAACATTTGGAAGAAGACCAATGTTACAGCGCAGCCATATAATTTGCCCATTGCTGGCTAAAAGGACCGGGCAGCCCGTAGTAATGGATGATTCGCGTGAAGATGACATGCAGGTTACCGGCGGCGAAGGCTACAATCACATAAAAATTGCCTTCAATGGCGATGGGGTCATAACAGCCGCAGATGGTGATCTTCTCCATAACGTTGGAGCAAGGGGTCACATGCCCTTCCCAACAGATATGACACGCTTTAATCTGACCAAATGCAAGAATATAAGGGAGTTTTCGCAGCAGGTTTACACCAGTAAACCGCAACAATGCTGAGACCGCGGCTGAGGCCATGTATATAGTGCCCAAGTTTTGGGCACAGCGATAGCCAAAGTATCCGAAGTCTTAGATATGGACCCAACAGACGTTATAATGAATAACGCTCACACTTCAGACCCAAGCATAAAGCTATGCATTGAAGCAGGAAAAGAAGCCATCAACTGGGATTATCATTCACCAGGAACCAAAACGCTGCCTAACGGAAGAATGCATGGTTTTGGGGTAAGATACATTGACAACCCGCAGCACGGCTATTTTACCAGTAATATACTGGTAAATATCAAAAAGGATGGCAAGGTGTATTTTACGCATCGGTCATCTCACTTCGGCGAACAGAACCAGGACGCCTGCGCTGCTGTTATTGCTGATGAACTCGGGGCTAAATATGAAGATGTAATAATTCAATATGCTCCAAATGCCAACTCTTACCTTAGCCGTGGGGGGGTCTGATGGTGGAGCCACGGTTACAAACGTAGCCCGGGAAGCTGCCATCAAAACAAAGGCGGCTCTCCTTGCTGAAGCCTCAAAATACATGGGAGTCCCGGCTGAAGCACTGGATACTAAAGATTCGCAAATCATCATAAAGGGGACTGACAATGCTTTCCCGTTCCAGACCTTTGTGATAGACGGCGAAGGTATTACCGAGTCTTATCGGGGCAGCGCTCCCCCTTACGACCATACCGGGAAAACAGTAAAGGTTTACAACCTTATATTCGCAGAAGTTGAGGTTGACACGGAAACAGGACAGGTATATCTCACCAAACAAATCGGCGCGGCTGACGTAGGCAAGGCAATAAGACCTAAGTCTGTGGACAACCAGATTGTCAGCACATTGTCCTGGACTCAGGGAGTAGGCCTAACTGAGGAATATATCTACGATACAGCAAGTGGAATCCTTCTGAATGGCGGCTTTTTGGATTATAAGATACCCTGTATGTCTGATGTCGCGACTGATACAATACCAATAATTGTTGAAACAGGCTTAGCCGGCGGTTGTTACGGAGCAACCGGAATTGGAGAGAACCTCTACGATAAGGGTGTCATTCAAATGGCTGTTTTCAACGCCATAGGCAAATGGATCTATGACGTGCCAATTACTCCAGATAAAGTCCTCAAGGCTCTTGGGAAGATATAAGGGGGGAATGAGATAATGAACAAATTTACGCACATTAATGCAACCACAATAGATGCTGCATCTGAAATATTAGGTGAAGGCAAAGCAGCTATAATAGCTGGCGGCAGTGATATTATAGGCACTCTAAAAGATAAAATCCTGCCTGATTACCCCCAAACCCTGGTAAACATCAAGACGATACCAGACTTAGATTACATCAAAGAGCAAGACGGCATGCTTAAAATTGGCGCTTGCACAAGGCTGGAAGATATTGCTGAAAGTGAAGTAGTCAGAAGCAAGTGGGCTGCACTTGCTGAGGCAGCCCATAAAACAGCTTCGCCACACCTTCGTGAGATGGGTACAATAGGCGGCAATATCTGCCAGCTAAACCGTTGCTGGTATTTCCGAAAGGCAGATAACCGTTTTAACTGCCTGAGAAAAGGCGGGAATATGTGCTATGCAATGGGCGGAGATAACCGTTACCATAGTATTTTTGGCGCTGATTCCGGTTGTGTCGCAGTAAATCCAAGCGATACTGCCCCGGCGCTGGTTGCACTGAATGCCACTGTGATAACCAGCAAAAGGCAGGTTCCGGCTGAAGAGTTTTGGGCATATTCTGTGCCTGGTTCTACCGTTTTAGAAGCTGATGAAATTGTTACAGAAATCCAGATACCTGATTTTAGCGGCAAGAGTGCTTTTATTAAAATGGCGCTTAGGTCTTCTATAGACTTCCCAATTGTTAACTGCGCCACTGCTATAGATGGCTCCAACGTGCGGATATGCTTGAACGCTGTATCTAACCGCCCCCACCGGGTAACTAATGCAGAGGAAGCCATATCTGGAAAAGAGATCAATGAAGAGAACGCAGAGGCTGCAGGCACGGCGGGGATGTCCGGCACTATAAATCTTGCTAAAAACAAGTACAAGATACAAATAGCTAAAACCCTGATAAAAAGAACCATTCTAGCCTGCAAATAAATTTTTAATAGGGAGAATATACAATCATGACCATGTCAAACAACTGGCAAGAATCATATAAGGCGCTGCAGTCTTTTGCCTTAAATACCCCTGGAATCATCATAACCGATGAGAATACAACTATCGCCGCAGATGTCCGCATAGATTTCTACAGGTTGTTTGACATGGTCAGGCAAATCTTTATAGAAGAAAAATTTAAATTTGAGATTGAACAATCAACAATTCTTAGCCAAAACTACAAAATGGCAACGCAAACACTTATGGAATCGCTAAAACTAAAAGAGGTCATTCCAACAAACGAAACCTTAGCTTTACTTACCAACCCGTTACAAGGTTTGATGAAGTTTGTTTATAATTGCTTATTTGATTTACTAAAAGGAAGGTTAGACACTCATTCCTTTGAATCACAAGCCATAAAAACAGTAAAAGGAAAATACGCGCAGATTTACGCAATCGGCTATGAACAATGGGTAACGGTTTCTGCCATCAATCTCATTGAACCCGCGGTTATTTATAATACGAGCCTTGATTTTTCTTCAGATTCTTTACCGCATTTAATCCATGAAGAGTCTCAAACCTTTTCGCTAAAACAACGCGCGGCTCACCCAAAATTCAGGATACCTGACGCAGTGCTTTTTTCCCCTAAACTACAGTCTTACGTTGTCCTCAAACTGGAACTGGGAAGAGTCCTCCCCGCATATAACTGCTATGGGCTGGGTAAATTTACCGGCAGCAAATATTTTGAGTATTCAGGCATCGGAACCGGGCGGCGTGCATTACTGATGTATCTGGTAAAAAATATAGAAGAAGCTCCCGTGATAGCTAATACGGATACCAGCCATTTGTCTCCACCGGATATACTCATTGAATGCATAAGTTCAGCATTAAATGAATCTTTAGATATACCGGATGAATTAACAAAGCATATTCAAACACTTAATCCTGCGCTTGGCGCATTTTTAGTTACTCAACAACCCCTGGCAGCGTCTTATTCAAACCTGCTACCAGAAAATGTGAAGGTGATAGAGGCAGGATTCAATCCCGGCAAGCTAAAGCCAATCGCGGATATGCTAACCCTTCCCCCAAAAGCAGTGATTCTCTAAATTAAAACCTTGCCGTATCATATAATCAGTTTGTTTGTGTATAACATATCCTGGAGGCGGATAGGCTCTGGTGGGTCTTGCGGACTTCAAATCCGTTGGCGGTAATCAAATTGCCGCGGGGGGGTTCGATTCCCTCCCCCTCCGCCATTATATCTTGTAATCAGGGGCTGCCGGCTCACATCCGTGTAACCGGGTGGCGCTCAACCTTGCCGGCATCAAAAGAGATGAAATAAGGCGTGGTGATGTGGTTATGGCTCATAAAGCCATGACGAGCGCCATTGTAAATGTGGAGTTGAAACTACTTGCGAGTCAGAACTTGAGCCGATAGAAAGCTGGCTGGAACAAGTATTAGCTTTGACAAGCTGATTGGTGGAGCTGAGGGGACTCGAACCCCTGACCTTTTGACTGCCAGTCAAACGTTCTCCCAGCTGAACTACAGCCCCACGGAGACAGCTTTAATTTAGCATAAATACGGGTTATTTAGCAAGGCAAAACGGCTTTGCGAGGCTATTCCAGAACAACGCCGGTGCCATAAGCCAGCACCTCTGCGGCATTCTGCATCACCATAGATGTCCCGAAGCGCATACTGACAACGGCATTAGCCCCCTTGCTTTCAGCGTCTTCAATCATTCTTTGCATAGCCTGTTCCCTGGCTTCTGCCATCATTTTGGTATATTCGCCAATTTCGCCGCCCACCACACCGCGCAGGCTTGCCATAATATCCTTGCCCAGATGGCGGGCACGAATGGTGCTGCCCTTAACCAGCCCTATTGTCCTTTTAATCTGCTTGCCTTCAATTGTAGATGAAGTAGTTAAAATCACTTTTCAACCTCCTTAAAATTTTCGTTTTTCGCCTGCTTCATCCTGTCTCTTATGGCAATCCCCAAAAGAGTTACGCCACCAACAGTAATAATACCGACCAGGATACGTATAAATACGGAAATCTCGGTGGATAAGAAGAAATCCTTAGCCGCCCAGCCGGTAAGCGTCAGTATTGCCAGTCCGATGATGACAAAGATAGCATTTACCATATTCTACCTCCCGCTGCCGAACAGTGAATTACGCTATTTTAGCACTTTTCGGAAGCTTGTGCTTACCCTTTTTGCCCCTTTGAGGGTGGTGGGTGTAAATAGACGAAATAAGAGGACATACCTTTAACAACCCCGTCCCCTTTACCCCCTTCCCCTTACAAGGGGAAGGGTAATAGTAAAAATCTCCCTTAATCCCTCTTTATTTTAAAATCCCCCTAGCCCCCCTTTTATAAAGGTAACTATACCTTGAAGTAACGTATAGGAGGGAATATGGATACTATTATAATTAACGATATTGAATATTGCGTAGAAACTCCGCCGGAAGAAGATGATGGTGATAATACCAATAAACCATCATCCGGTCTAAAGCCAGAAGCTAGTCATTGCAAACAGGATTCCAATTATCTATTAAATCCTTCTCTTCCTCGCACCTGATTTCTTTGCTACTACTACTCTTATGGGCGTGTATATGGGTTGCCCCGTTTCGTGTGATACAGGGCATTTTGTGGTGGTCGTCAAATCGTTCGCTAATATCTTTAGTTTCACCTATATAAATAGCCCTGTGTGTGTTTGGTGTAGTTTCCTTTGTAAATATATAGTTAGCGGGAACGGCATCAAACCCATCATATCCAATATCATATATCCAGTATTTATATTCCTTACCAGATGCCCCTTTCCATATAATCGTTCTTTCGGACATAATTCACCTCCGCTTTGTTGTGATTATACTACTAAAGTAATAGGTGTCAAGGCACACAGAAACCTCTCCCTTTGATAAAGGGAGATTGAGAGGGATTTCAAAAAAGAGGGCAGGTTAGGTCTTTACCCTCTGCGCTTCCAGATTATCTTGGCGCCTTGCGGAGTATCCTCCACGATTACTCCCAGTGATTCAAGCTCGTCACGGATTTCATCCGCACGCTGCCAGTTTCTGGCGCGGCGGCATTCTTCCCGTTCTTCCACAAGGGCATTAACTTTTGGCTCTATATCGCCGGTAGCTTTAACTCCCTCCAGTTTCAACCCCAGAACATCGCCTGCCAGTTCAGATAGTGTTTCCTTAGCCTGCGCAAAGCCCCTGCCGGCATCGGCAGCATGATTTATCTCCCTGGCTAAATCAAACAACGCCCCCAGTGCCTGCGGTGTGTTGAAATCGTCATTCATCGCCTTTATAAACTGGCGGCGGAATGGCTCGGCGTCAACCGCTTCCCCTGCCCCACCGCTATCTTCTCTTGAGACTACACGCTGCAACCTTTCCGCACCGGCGGCGGCGGCTTCCAGCGCCTCTTCGGAATGCTTCAGCGGGCTGCGGTAGTGAGAACTTAAAATAAAAACACGGATGGTATCTGCGCCGTATCTTTCAAGCGCGTCCTTGATGGTTATCAGGTTGCCCAGAGACTTGCTCATTTTCTCTTCGCCGAATTGCAGCAAACCGTTATGTAACCAATATCTGGCAAACGGCGCTTTACCTGTAAAGCACTCTGACTGGGCGATTTCATTCTCATGGTGCGGAAAAACAAGGTCCTGCCCTCCGCCGTGAATATCCAGCGTCTCTCCCAGATACTTAAGGGACATTGCGCTGCATTCTATATGCCAGCCCGGACGCCCCTCCCCCCACGGGCTGTCCCACGCCGGCTCGCCCGGCTTGGACGCTTTCCAAAGGGTAAAATCCATCGGATGTTCTTTTTCCTGCCCGCTTTCTATACGAGCCCCCGCCATCATTGATTCCAAATCTCTGTTAGACAGCTTGCCATAATCTGCCATATTGCGCACGCGGAAATAGACACTGCCCTCAGAAGCATAGGCAAAACCCTTTTCTACCAGCCCCTGTATCACCTCTATAATTTTAGGCACTTCACTGGTTGCGCGCGGGTAATAGTCCGCCGGAACAACGTTAAGGGCGTCCATATCCCCAAAAAAGCTGGCGGCGTATTGTTCCGCCAGTTCACTTGTGTCTACACCCAGTTTGTTAGCCCTGTTTATAATCTTGTCGTCAATATCTGTAATATTCTGCACAAACTTCAGTTTATAACCACTGAACCTGATATACCGGCGGATGACATCAAAGATGATATAGCTCATGGCATGCCCGATATGGGCATCGTCATAGGGCGTTACCCCGCAGACATACATCTTCACCTCATCACTTTGAGGCACAAACTCTTCTTTTTTACCGGAAAGTGTGTTGTATATTTTCATTCGCCATCCTTTTCCACTGAAGCCACCGCCCAGGCAACCATCCCCTCTTCCCTGCCGGCGAAGCCAAGCTGTTCCGAGGTGCTGGCTTTCACGTTAACGCAGTCCTCTTTAATACCGATAGACCGGCTTAAATTGCAGCACATTTCGTCTATATAATCCCTTAGTTTCGGGCGCTCTGCGACAATTGTGGCGTCTATGTTTATCACCCGCCAGCCTTTCTCTGTCAGCATATCCCGCACCTGCTCCAGCAGCAGCAGGCTGGAGATATCCTTAAACTGCGGGTCTCCCGGCGGGAAATATTTGCCAATGTCTCCCAGTGCCGCCGCCCCCAAAAGGGCATCCATTATGGCATGTGTTAAAACATCGGCGTCACTCCAGCCGATGAGCCCCTGTTCCGCCGGTATCTCCACCCCTCCCAGCACCAGGCGGCGTTCCGGAGCCAGACGATGAACATCGTAACCAATTCCTGCACGCATTTTCAAGCCCTCCTTCTCAGTAAAGTTTCGGCTATTGCCATGTCAGCCGGGTTGGTTATTTTTATATTATCAGGCGAACCATAGTAAAGTTTAACACGATGGTTTAATCTTTCCACCAGCGAAGCGTCATCGGTAGCCATACCCGCTGCCAGCCGATGCGCCTGTTTTATTATATCAAATTGAAACACCTGCGGCGTCTGCACTGCCCAAAGGTTTTTGCGCGGCGGCGTGCCTGCTACATAATTATCCTCATCTGCCAGCTTGATGGTATCGGTTACCGGCAGCCCCGCCACCGCCGTCCCCGTTTCAGCGGCGGCTTCAAGCCCGTCCTTAATCATAATTTCGGTGATAAGCGGACGGGCGGCGTCATGAATCAATACCCACTGGCAGTCATCCAGCAGTTCAAGCCCGTTGGCTACCGATTGCTGCCGTTCCTGCCCGCCGGAACAGATATCGGTTACTTTTGTCCAGCCGCTTTCTTCAGCCAATTTTTTCCCCTGTTCCAGATTGTTCCTGCTTAAAACGATTACAATACGGTCTATAATCTTTGACTGCTGGAAAACCCCTGCCGACCACGCCAGCACCGGTTTGCCCAGAAGCGGGGCGAATATCTTGTCCACCCCTCTCATCCTTTCCCCTCTGCCGGCAGCTACAATTACGGCGGCTATCCTCTGGTTTCTTAACATTTTCTTATACCTTATTCCCCACCAGCCCGACTTTTATAGCCTCTTTAAGCGTGGAAACGGGAATAACGCGAATATCTTCTTTCTTGCAGACGGCTTTGGCGGCGGATGCCGGTACCAAACAGCGTTTGAAACCCAGCCGTGAAACCTCGCTTATGCGTCTTTCTAACTGGGAAACAGCCCTGATTTCACCGCTTAAACCAACCTCCCCAGCGGCTACCATTTGCGGGTCAACGCCTTTATCCGTAAAGCTGGAACAGATTGCCAGCGCAATGGCTAAATCCGCCGCCGGTTCAGCTACTTTTATGCCACCGGCGGCATTTACTATAATATCCTGGTTGCCCAGTTTCAGCCCGGCGCGGCGGCTTAAAACAGCAGCCAGCATTAAAAGCCTGCCGAAATCCACGCCATTGGCAGTGCGGCGTGGCAGCCCGAAGCTGGTAATATTAGTAAGAGCCTGAATCTCCACCAGCAGCGTACGGCTGCCTTCCAGCGCCGGAACAACCGCAGAGCCGACAGCCTGTTTTATACGCTGGGACAGAAACACTTGGGAAGGATTTTTTACTTCTGCCAGCCCCTGCGCCTGCATCTCAAAAATGCCGATTTCGTTGGTAGAGCCGAAGCGGTTTTTAACGGAACGCAGTATGCGATATGAACTGAAGGCTTCGCCCTCCAGATATAAAACACTGTCCACGATATGTTCCAGCACCCTTGGTCCGGCTATCGCCCCTTCTTTTGTTACATGCCCCGTAATCACCACCGGCACGCGGCTGGTCTTTGCCCAGTGCATCAGCCTCAGCGTGCATTCACGCACCTGGTTGATGCTGCCGGGCGCAGTTTCAACATCCGGCAGGCAAACAGCCTGTATTGAGTCTATCACTACCAGACGGGGTTTCAAGCCCTCTATGTTGCTTAGAACGGCTTCCAGGTCTGTTTCCGAAAGGAGATAGAGATTATCTCCCTTTATTTTGAGACGCTGCGCCCGCAGTTTTGTCTGGTGCAGCGTTTCCTCGCCAGAAACATAGATTACATTGCCGGAATTTTCCGCCAGCGATGCCGCCGCCTGAAGCAAAAGGGTGGACTTGCCAATGCCCGGCTCGCCGCCGATAAGCACCAGCGAACCGGCTACCAACCCCCCACCTAATACACGGTTAAGCTCTGCTATTGCCAGCGGCAGGCGTTCATCTGAAGAGGTAACAATAGCCGAAAGCGGCTGCGGAGGGCTTATTGAAGCAGCAGTTCTTTTGGGAACAGCCGTTATTGTTTTTTCAACAAAGCTGTTCCATTCGTTGCAGGCGGGGCAGCAGCCCATCCATTTGGGGCTTTCCTTGCCGCACTGCTGGCAAACGTAAACAACGCGAGACTTCTTCACAGGATGACTTTACAAGATTTGAGGCTGTATGGCAAGCGGTAAGCTAGCTTAAATAACCCAGCAAAGCCCCGGCGACGACTGCCGATCCGATGACGCCGGCGACATTGGGCCCCATGGCATGCATAAGCAGGAAATTGCGCGGGTTTTCCTTCTGTCCAACATGCTGGGCAACACGGGCTGCCATCGGCACCGCCGAAACGCCAGCCGCCCCGATGATGGGGTTGAAAGGCTCTTTTGAAATCCATTTCATAACCTTGCCCAGCAGCACGCCACCGGCAGTCCCACAGGCAAAGGCAACCAGCCCCAGCCCCAGCACCATCAGCGTTTCGGGTTTCATTATTTCATCACCCGGCATGGAAGCGCCGATGCAAAGCATCAGGATTATGGTTACTATATTGATAAGCGAATTGGCGGCAGACTTTGAAAGCCTTTCCACCACACCGCTTTCACGCATCAGGTTGCCGAACATAAACATACCCACCAGCGGCGCGCTCTTGGGAACCAGCAAGATAACCAGCAGGATACAAACTATCGGGAAAAGAATCCTCTCACGGTGCGAAACCTCCCGCAGTTGAGACTGCATATAGGTCTCCCTTTCCTTTTTGGTGGTAAGCATACGGATAATAGGCGGCTGTATGAAAGCTACCATTGCCATATAGGAATAAGCCGCCACCGCAGTTATCCCCATAAGCTCCGGCGCCAGCTGCGAGGTAAGATATATGGTCGTCGGTCCGTCTGCGCCGCCGATGATACCGATAGCCGCCGCTTCATTTATACCGAAATCAGCCAGTCCGAAGTGCCCCAGCGCCAGCGCGCCCAGGAAGGCTACCACGATGCCCACCTGCGCCGCCGCCCCCAGCAGAAACAGCTTGGGGTTGGCGATAAGGGGGCCGAAATCTGTCATAGCGCCCAAGCCTAAAAAGATAAGCTGCGGCAATATGGTATAGCGCAGCAGACCATATTCAATGAAAGTTCCCAGCAGCCCTGCCGAGCCCATGGCGTCACCGGCTACCTGTTGCGGCTGAAGCAGTATACCAGTGCCGGGCAGATTAGCCAGCAGTATGCCTACACCAATGGGCAGCAGTTCATATGGCTCCCACCTCTTTTTAATAGCCAGCCAGATGAAAGCCAGCCCGATGACAAGCATAATAACGTTGCCCCAGGTCAGTTGGTCAAATCCGGTCTGAAAAAAGTCTCCCATTTAATTCCTTTTTTATCAGGGCTATATATTATGCTTCCGCCTTCGGCGGAGATTCTTCTTCTTTGCTTTCTTCAACGGCTTCGGTGTTAGTGCCGTCAAAACGGCGCAATGCCACTCCGATAAGCCATACGGCTACCGCCAGTATAGCCAGCACCATAAACACCAGGCCGAAGCCCATGCCGCTTACCTTCCACGCCTCTGCCCAATTAATCGCTGCTGTTTCCATATTTATACCGCTTTGTTATTTGGTATTAAAAAGGCGGGTAGAGACCTTGCTCTTCTCCCCCGCCCTAGATTCTATCACATTTTGCCGGTGTATATGCCGGTTGGATTCTATCCGTCTGCCAGTAAAGCGCCGACGGCTTCCTGGCGAACAACAATCTCTTCGCCTTCAAGGTCTATGATTATGGCATCGCCGGATTTGAACTTGCCGCGCAGCAGGTCTTCCGACAGCCTGTCTTCAACCATATCCTGGATTACCCGGCGCAGCGGACGGGCGCCATAGACTTCATCGTAGCCTTTTTCCCCCAGCAAGTCCTTGGCTTTTTCGGTAACTTCCAGTTTTATACCCTTTTCCTCAAGCTGGGTAGTAACCGAAGCCAGCATCAGGTCAACTATCTGCCGTATCTGCTCCTTATCCAGCGGATGGAAGACGACAACACCGTCAATGCGGTTGAGGAACTCCGGCTTGAAGGATTTCTTGAGTTCGCCCAGCAGCTTGTCTTTCATATTATCATAAGACTGCTGCTGTGTTTTGACAATATCGTTTCGCGAAGCAAAACCGATGGCGCTGCCTTTTTTAATAAACTCAGCGCCGATATTGCTGGTCATTATTATAATGCTGTTGCGGAAGTCCACACGGCGCCCTTTGGCGTCCGTCAGATGTCCGTCGTCAAATATCTGTAACAGAATGTTGAATACATCCGGGTGCGCTTTTTCAATCTCGTCCAGCAGTATCAGGCAATAGGACTTGCGCCTGACCGCCTCTGTAAGCTGCCCACCTTCTTCAAAGCCGACATATCCCGGAGGCGCTCCCACCAGCCTTGATACGGCGAACTTTTCCATAAACTCTGACATATCCAGCCGTATGAGAGTATCCTCATTGCCAAACATAAACTCCGCCAGCGCGCGTGCCAGTTCCGTCTTACCAACACCGGTAGGTCCCAGAAAGACGAAATTGCCTATCGGGTGCCTGGGGTCTTTCAGCCCGGCTCTGGCGCGCCTGACCGCCTTGGATATTATATTTATAGCCTCATCCTGGCCGATAATACGTTCGTGCAATGCCTCTTCCATGTGCAGCAGGCGTTCGGTTTCGTCTTCGGCTATCTGCACCACCGGAATACCGGTCCACATCGCCACCACTTCGTCAATATCCCTTTCAACTACCTGCGGTTTTTCCTGCCCCTGCTCTGCCTGCCACTCCTGCTCCAGCTTCTTTATCTTTTCCTCTGTATCCAGTTCCTGCTGGCGCAACTCGGCGGCGTGGTCATACTGCTGTGTTGCCAGGGCGGATTCTTTGTCCTTGCGGTAGCGTTCTTCAACCTTTTTCAGCTTCTTGAGTGAAGCCGGTTTAGTCCTGTTCTTTATACGCACTTTTGAGGACGCTTCGTCAATAAGGTCTATAGCCTTATCCGGCAGAAAACGGTCCGGGATATACTTGGAAGCCAGTGAGGCCGCCGCGCTTAATGCGCCGTCTGTTATCACCAGCTTGTGATGCTCTTCGTAGCGTTCCTTTATACCACGCAGGATATCCAGCGTCTCTTCTATTGACGG
The DNA here is from genome assembly GCA_963674855.2 of Dehalococcoidales bacterium. Lineage (GTDB taxonomy): Bacteria > Chloroflexota > Dehalococcoidia > Dehalococcoidales. The sequence continues at coordinate 25,277 of CAXXST010000001.1, read as the reverse complement.
CTCTTCCACCAGCACCGGCTGGAAACGCCGCTCCAGCGCCGCGTCCCGCTCTATATACTTGCGGTAATCGTCCAGAGTGGTGGCGCCGATGCACTGCAATTCTCCCCTTGCCAGTGAAGGCTTAAGGATGTTAGCGGCATCCACAGCGCCTTCGGCGGCGCCGGCGCCCACCATTGTATGAAACTCGTCTATAAACAGGACAACATTGCCTGATGTTTTTATCTCTTCAATGACCTTTTTTAACCGTTCTTCGAATTCACCGCGATACTTGGTACCGGCGACTACTGCGGCGATATCCAAAGCGACTACCCGCTTACCTTCCAGCGTTTCGGGGACATCACCATCTATAATACGATGTGTCAGCCCCTCTACAATGGCTGTTTTGCCTACGCCGGGTTCGCCTATGAGAGCCGGGTTGTTTTTGGTGCGGCGGCTGAGTATCTGAATTACGCGGTCAATCTCTGTAGCGCGTCCGATAACCGGATCAAGCTTACCGGCACGGGCGGCGGCTGTCAGGTCTATGCCCACCTGGTCCAGTGTCGGTGTGCGCCCGGCAACACGAGTGGTTTTTGCCTTGCTGGCGCTCTGGGAAAGAAAGCGGGCAACTTCGGTGCGCGAGCGCTCCAGCGTGATACCAAAGCTGTCCAGCACGCCGGCAGCCACCCCTTCACCTTCACGCAGCAGCCCCAGCAGCAGATGCTCTGTGCCTATGTAGCTGTGCCCCAGCTGGCGGGCTTCGTCTATCGCCAGTTCTATAACCCGCTTGGCTCTGGATGTAAGCCCGGCTGTGCCGGCGCTGGGTTTTTCACCGGCGCCGATAACATATTCCACCGCCGAACGCATCTTGCTGAGGCTGGTGCCCATATTCACCAAAATTCGGGCAGCGACACCTTCTTCTTCTCTTATTAAGCCCAGCAGTATATGCTCTGTGCCTATGTAGTTATGATTCAGGCGCTTTGCTTCTTCCTGTGCCAGGGTCAGTACCCGGCGCGCCCGCTCTGAAAACTTATCAAATCGGCTAGCCATATATTCTCCTTATCAAGCCGCTTTTAGAGCCTTATAGCTTTTCTATTATATCGCAAGTATAGCTACAGGTCAAAAATAACTACCTATATTACTACTTGGAAAACGCTATTTCAAGCCCCTCTTTCTGAACAATATAAAAAGGCTTGATTCTAAAGACCTCCTGGCAGTGGCATATTTTCCACAAAGGGTTGCCCCCTCAGTATCGTCTGCGCTAGGGCGTTTCACTACCGTGTTCGGGATGGGAACGGGTGGTACCACCCCGCTCTAACCACCAGGAAGAGATTTCTCTGCTTTAGATTACAAGCCTTATTATATCACAGCTTAGCAACTATATAACTTCTGCGCTATTAAAATGTTAAAGATAAGCTTTAATTACCTGGTAAGTATACACGAGGGCGCCGCCCGAAGTCAATCCGTCTTTATAGGTATTATTTCCCCCACCCTGCCTATGACCTTTTTCTTTTTTATGGCTCTGAAATCTCCCGTTATCTTTGAAAATCCCCCTTAATCCCTATTTTTCAAAGAGGGGTATATTCTTCTCCCTTTATTAAAGGGAGACTGAGAGGGATTTAATCCGGGAAAATCCATCCCCCTAGCCCCCTTCCTTTCGGAAAGGAAGGGGGAAGAAGAAGAGGGGCTTTTCGCCCCTCTTAAACTGCCCGTGTCTTCAGCCTATTTAAACTAATTACTATATTCTTCAATTATCATTATCAAATCATTCTCTGAAAAACCGCATGCATCATGGAAACCATCTTTAAAAGCTCGATCCCAGTATTGCCTAGCTTCCTCCCAATAAGGCAGATATAGACGCCTCATAATTTCTATATAATCGGGCATGTTAAAACGGTCTTCAGTCTTCCCTGTTTCTACTAGTTCAAGCCAATATAACATATGACCAAAACTGCCAGTGTCAATCATATGCCCTAAGTGTGTATCACCTACCACTTTATTTTCTCTTTTAAGTGCTTGTACATCGTAGTAACATGGACCTCCATAATGGACAATCCGAAATCCAGAAATAAGGTTGGTTTTTGTGTCACGAAGATATTCCCACCATCCATCCTCTGGCTTTTCAATAATTTTTCCACATGAATCACAAATCCATTGTTTTAATGGCTTTAATTTCATAGATTTCACCTCCACTACTATTATAATGTTTTGTTCATTATAAGACCATCGAAAGTGTAGACAAAATGGAAAATACAAGTTAAAGAAATAAACGGCGGGGCGGCGGGGCTTCTCCCTTTAATAAAGGGAGATTGAGAGGGATTTAATAACAAAAAAGCCCGCACCAATTAAGGTGCGAGCTTCTATTTTTAACGAATTAGAGCCTTTTTGCTAATATCAACTCTGAAACAGATCAAGCCCTCGACCATTAGTACGGCTAAGCTAAATATGTTACCACACTTACACCCGCCGCCTATCAAACAAGTGGTCTACTTGCGGTCTTACTCCTTCCGAAGAAGGATGGGAAATCTCATCTTGGGGCCGGCTTCGCACTTAGATGCTTTCAGCGCTTATCCGAACCAGACTTGGCTACTCAGCAATGCCCCTGGCGGAACAACTGACACACCATTGGTCTGTCCTTCCCGGTCCTCTCGTACTAAGGAAAGACCCCCTCAAATTTCCAGGCGCCCACGACGGATAGAGACCGACCTGTCTCACGACGGTCTGAACCCAGCTCGCGTGCCGCTTTAACCGGCGAACAGCCGGACCCTTGGGACCTTCTCCAGCCCCAGGATGCGACGAGCCGACATCGAGGTGCCAAACCTTCCCGTCGATGTGAACTCTTGGGGAAGATAAGCCTGTTATCCCCGGGGTAGCTTTTATCCGTTAAGCCACGGCCCTTCCACTCGGTACCGTGGGATCACTTTGCCCGACTTTCGTCCCTGCTCGACTTGTAGGTCTCACAGTCAAGCTCCCTTATACCAATACGCTCTACGGGTGGTTTCCATTCACCCTGAGGGAACCTTTGGGCGCCTCCGTTACTCTTTAGGAGGCGACCGCCCCAGTCAAACTACCTGCCAGACACTGTCCCCCAGCTTGCTCTGAGGTTAGAGGCTAGACTCATCAAGAGTGGTATTTCAACGATGGCTCCACCGAGGCTGGCGCCCCGGCTTCAAAGCCTCCCACCTATGCTACACATGATAAGCCCAGACCCAGTGCCAAGTTGTAGTAAAGCTCCACGGGGTCTTTTTGTCCTGTCGCGGGTAACCCGCATCTTCACGGGTATTTCAATTTCGCCGAGTCCCTCGTTAAGACAGCGTCCAAGTTGTTACACCATTCGTGCGGGTCGGAACTTACCCGACAAGGGATTTCGCTACCTTAGGACCGTTATAGTTACGGCCGCCGTTCACTGGGGCTTCAGTCAGAAGCTTCGCTTGCGCTGACCTCCTTCCTTAACCTTCCAGCACTGGGCAGGTATCAGCCCCTATACATCAGCTTACGCTTTAGCAGAGACCTATGTTTTTGTTAAACAGTCACTTGGACCAATTTAGTGTCACCCACCGAAGTGGGCACCCCTTCTCCCGAAGTTACGGGGCTAGATTGCCGAGTTCCTTAACGAGGGTTATCTCGATCGCCTTGGGACTTTTATCCCCACCTACCAGAGTCGGTTTGCGGTACGGGCGCTCTTACTTCAAAAACAACGAGGCTTTTCTAGACGGTATGGCTTTGGCTGAATCGCCTTGGGTTTCCCCTTAACTTCCTCCCACCTTCAGCTATAATATCCGGAGTGGATTTACCTGCCCCGGCTTCACCTATAGTGGATGACACACCATGTCCAATAGGTATGCCCAGCTTAGCCTGCCGTGTCCCCCCTTTGTCTCCATAACAGCGGTACAGGAATAATAACCTGTTGTCCATCGCCTACGCTTCTCAGCCTCGGCTTAGGCCCGACTAACCCTACGCGGATTAACCTTCCGTAGGAAACCTTAGGTTTTCGGCGGACGTGTTTCTCACACGCCTTACGCTACTCATGCCGACATTCTCACTTCTCTCCGCTCCACCATTACTCACATAACAGCTTCACTGCAAAGAGAACGCTCCCCTACCATCCCAGAAAACTGGAATTCATAGCTTCGGTAACAGACTTAGCCCCGTTGGATTGTCGGCGCAGCACCACTCAACCAGTGAGCTATTACGCACTCTTTAAAGGATGGCTGCTTCTAAGCCAACCTACTGGCTGTCTGGGCAATCCTACTTCCTTTACCACTTAGTCTGTGTTTAGGGACCTTAGCTGATGATCTGGGCTGTTTCCCTCTTGACCACGGAGCTTATCCCCCGTAGTCTCACTCCCAGACTTTGGCTAATGGCATTCGTGGTTTGGTTGGAGTTGGCAAGATACTCTCTCACCGAATCCATCCAGTGCCCTACCTCCATTAGCTAACATCTGAGGCTGTACCTCAATACATTTCGGGGAGAACCAGCTATCACCGAGTTCGCTTGGCATTTCACCTCTACCCACAGCTCATCCGACAACTTTGCAGCGTTGACCGGTTCGGGCCTCCACTTCGAGTTTATCGAAGCTTCACCCTGGCCATGGGTAGCTCACCCGGCTTCGGGTCTAATCCATGCAACATAAACGCCCTATTAAGACTCGCTTTCGCTTCGGCTGCGCAACTTAATTGCTTAACCAGCTACATAGATTAACTCGTCGGCTCATTCTTCAATAGGCACGCCATCAGTCACCCGAAGGCAACCTCTGACTGCTTGTAAGCACACGGTTTCAGATCTATTTCACTCCCCTCCCGGGGTATTTTTCACCTTTCCCTCACGGTACTAGTTCACTATCGGTCATCAAGGGTATTTAGCCTTACCCTGTGGTCAGGGTAGCTTCCCACAAGATTCCTCGTGTCCCGTGGTACTCAAGAACAGATTAGGAGCCTCCCCCTTTCGCTTACAGGACTATCACCCTCTACGGTGGCTCTTTCCAGAGACCTTCAGCTAGAGTTTGGTTTGTAACTCCCTGGTTCATTTCAGGCTGAACCCAATCTGCCTTACAACACCGTTTAAACATAGGCCCTAAAACCACTGAGATTAAACGGTTTAGGCTTTTCCCCGTTCGTTCGCCACTACTAAGGGAATAATTTCCTTTCCTCGGGGTACTGAGATGTTTCACTTCCCCCGCTTACCTCCACCCAGCCTATGTGTTCAGCTGGGGGTGACCAGGGTTTACCTGGCCGAGTTGCCTCATTCGGGAATCCCCGGTTAGGCTTGCTAGACAGCTTACCGGGGCTTATCGCAGACTTGCCACGCCCTTCTTCGGCCCTTGATGCCAAGGCATCCACCATGCGCCCTTAATTGCTTGACCTGCTTCAGACTTGATATTAACTTTAATACCAATTAATTGATTGTTTGGTTGTTTGTTTGACCCTGAAAAATTGACTCTAAATTCTTTTATTCAGTTGTTAATGTTCTTAACACATAAATAAACGGCCTGGTGGTTGCACACCAAGCCGCTGGCTTGATTTTTAACCAGTGTAAACCGTTTTATGTATTAACCTTCAGCATATATACAATCTGCCTTGTAAGGTAAAGATAATGGTATCACAGTGAAACGGGGGTTGTCAAGGGTGGATTAGGGGTAAAATTTGGGGAAATTTATGCCTCTGAAAATCCCTCTCAATCTCCCTTTGTTAAAGGGAGAGGGTGCTCATTCTTCTGGCTTATTCGTACTTGTAACTTTAATCACCAGTGATTTCATCCCATCTGGGAATTCGTAATTCCATAGCTTCAAGAATACGTTCCTTTTGTTCTTTTGATTGAGGAGGGAATCCTTGTGCTTCAAGCGCTTTATCCATGTAATGAGTAAATTGCAAAGAACGTACATTTATAAGCCCCTTTAACCTCCCAACGTCTAGTGCCATCATATAGCAAAAACCTTGAATTGATTCACAGCATATCTCAATCCTCTTTCTTGAACTCACAGGTATTTGAGCTAATCTTTCGTCATTGAATACCATTTTCATAATGACTTCTTTCTCTGGGGCATCCGGGTGATTAGATTTGGATTCGGCATATAGTTTATTAATTTCTTTGGCTATCCTACGGGCTTCACCCGACATATTACGCTGCATCAACCAATGTGAAAGTGGTATAAGCGGTATAATTGTTTGGAAAATGAATGTCAATACAGTAAGTAGTATAGCAAAAGGAAACCAAATAACTTTCCATATGCCCTTAAAAAGCTTTTTCATTCAATCGCTACCTACAGGAATGATTTTAGTCCTTACGCCTACTTACGTCAATAACTAATCTTCTAAAAAATACGGGCAGTCCAAGAGGGGCAACGCCCCTCTTTCTTTTCTTCCCCCTTCCTTTCCGAAAGGAAGGGGCTATCTGTTTCCCTCTTTATTAAAGAGGGACTAAGGGAGATTTTATAAATAAAGGGAGATGTCATATATTTTCCCTGTCTCCATCCTTTATCTTTGTCCAGTATTCTTTTATCCGCTTGTTATGTTCGGTAGTGGCTTTCTTCAAGCGTGAAAGCACTTCGTCAAAATCATCAGAGCCGCTGTCAATAACTTCAAAATACTTTAACTCTATCAGTGATTCCTCTATATACATGGCGGTGGTAAAGGCGCTGATGGTATCCACCCCTTTCCTGATTGCTTTTTGCATACTGCCGTCCAGATATGCCTTATAGGTTTGCAAAGCTCCTGGGGGAAACCGCTTTTCGTCCAGATTATAGATACCCTTTTCCACTCCGGCGGCAAAATCCCTTATCAACGATGCGTGTTCTATCTCTTCATCAGCCAGCTTTAGCCAGAAGTCTTCAAAATCAGGCAGCTTTTCAGCATATAGTTGGTATAAACGGGCGATATTCTCTTCGTTTTCTGCCATAAGCTCAAGGATTTCCATAGCCATTCACCTCCGAATACTATAAGCCGCTGTTTTGATGGTATTATCCGCAAAGGTTTTTGTCAACAGGCTTAGCTGGTAAATACTTCTTAATCTCTCTTTCAAAAGAGAGATGCCCCTAAAATATATTTGACAGATATGCCAGAGTAAGTAATGATAATAAAGAACAGATATAATAATGAATGAATTATTAACTAATGGACTTCTGATAATTCCCATTTGCGCCTGGGCGGTTGCACAGACGTTAAAAATGATTATAGCCTTGCTTCAGGGCAAGGGGTTGGACCTTCGTTATTTATTCAGCAGCGGCGGAATGCCCAGTTCTCATTCGGCAATTGTTACCGCACTGGCTACAACGGCAGGCATTGTTGAGGGCTTTGATTCAGCCGCTTTTGCTATTTCCGCCATCCTGGCATCAATTGTATTATATGACGCAGCCGGCGTAAGGCAGGCGGTCAGCCATCAGGCAATGGTGCTTAACCGCATTGTGCGTGAGATCAGGTTGAAAGAACCAATGACCAAGATAGAGGCTGACCTGCGGGAGCTTATCGGGCATACGCCGTTTCAGGTAATCATCGGGGCGTTACTGGGCATTGTGTTCGCGTGTCTCTGGCTTTTTATTGAAACCATGTAAGTGACTTCATTTATTATTATCCGCAAGGTTTATCAATAACCTCCCCCGCCCCACCTCTGTTAGATTTCTTTGATTTTCCCACCCAAACCTGCCATAAGGGCTTTACCATGATTATAATTTGTGTATAATAACCCCAATGGAACGCAAGACAAGAATACTGATTGCGCTAGGCATAGTATCTTTTCTGGTTTTTCATATATTCTGGATAAACTGGTTATTCCCCAGAGTATCTTTCGCAGCAATTGTCGCTTTCCCCGTATCAATTGGCATTAGCCTGGGTGCCGGTGCTTTTATATACGGAATCCTCAAGGTTGCTAAAAGCAAGGTTAAAAACACACTTGTTATATTAGCCATAGTCGTTCTGGTTATGTTTTTTCAGGTTTCAATGCACCCCACTGCCTCCTCTGATAGTCTTTTTGGTGAAGCTTCAGAATACTGGGACGTTTTCTGGGGCTACCCGGATAACGTGCAATATGAAGACCAGACATCATTTAATGCTCAGAAACGGGTTGCTGCCATTGTTAAGTACGGCAATCCTCAGGCTGGAAGGGTCTTAAGGCTTGAAATATATAATGATTTCGGGCAGGACGCTGATCCTTTATGGAGTTATAACATCACTTACCAAGACGATATGCTGGTATATGACACCAATAAGTTACAGGTTATAGACGAGGGGGACGAAACGCTATTGATTTTCAATCCCGGCAGCTCGGATGAAATAGAATACCGCATGAGCACCAACCTGGAAACTGTGATTACGGGAATGAGCGAAGCTTTGATTGCCACTGGTATAGAAGGTGATCTATGGCTTATATATTCAGTACAGGAATTAGAATCAAACCAGAAATTTGAAACCGGCGCGGAAAAGCTCTTTGCTTTTTCACTACGCTTGTTAAAATAACATGCCGTTTTTTCTTCCTGTCATTTCTATCATTTCCTCTATTCACCCTTACAAAATCCCTCTCACTCTCCCTTTAGTAAAGGGAGAAGTTATTATTCCCCTCTTTAATAAAGAGGGGCTAGGGGAGATTTAGCCCCGTGTCTTCAGCCACTTCTTCTTCTGCTCCAGGCGCACTTCTTCATTGGTAGCCTTGTAGTTTTTAAGAAACTCTCCCCTGAAGGCAGCGTAGCCATCATTCAGGATAGCTGTTCTTGTATCCTGCATAAGGTTGTGCATAAAGGTAAGGTTATGCAGCGTCGCCAGCCGCAGCGCCAGCAGCTCACCGCAGCGGAAAAGGTGGTGCAGGTATGCCGCCGAAAAGTTCTTGCAGGCATAACAGTTACAGGCGGCGTCCAGCGGCTCTTCCATATCTTTATATTTAGCGTTGCTGATGTTAACCCGCCCCCGCCGGGTAAACAGCGCGCCGTTACGGGCAACACGGGTGGGCAGTGCGCTGTCAAAGATGTCTATACCCTCTGCCACCGCTTCTATAATATCTTCCGGTGAACCAACCCCCATAAGATAGCGGGGTTTGTCTTGTGGCAGCAGCGCTGCCGTCTGCGCCGTGATTTCATAGGTGGTTTCTTTGGGTTCGCCCAGGCTCAAGCCGCCGATGGCATAACCCGGAAAGTCCAGCCCTGCCAGCATTTCGGCAGATTGTTTTCTCAATTCCGGAAAAACGCCCCCCTGCACAATGGCGAATAACGCCTGTTTGCTGTTTCGGTGCGCTTTTTTGCACCTTTCCGCCCACAGGTGGGTGCGCTTCATTGCCCGGCGGGTTTTGTTAAAATCTGCGTCGCTGGGCGGGCATTCGTCCAATACCATAATAATATCCGCGCCAAGCCCCTGCTGAAGCTCAATTGCCCTCTCCGGCGTTATGAAGTGGCTGCTGCCGTCAATATGCGAACGAAAGGTAACACCTTCATCGTTTATCTTGCGCAAACCGGCAAGGCTGAATATCTGGTATCCGCCGCTGTCTGTAAGTATCGCCCCGTCCCAGCCCATAAAACGGTGCAGACAGCCAAGTTTGGTGATTGTTTCCGTGCCGGGGCGCAGGTAAAGGTGATAATTGTTCGCCAGCAGCATCTTGAAGCCGATGCCGCTTATTTCCTGCGGCGTCAGCGTCTTGACTGTCGCCTGGCTGCCTACCGGCAGGAATACCGGCGTCTGTATAACGCCGTGAGGGGTTATTAGCTCTCCGGCTCTGGCGCGATTGCTGGTTTTTTTAAGAATAAAGTCCATTACATCAGCCAGATATCAAGGCACATTGCCAGAAATATAAGCCCCAGATACGGAAAGCTGGAAAGTTTATATAACCGCCAGGCATTTTTGGAAATGTTGGCTCCCAGCAGGCGTGAACAGGCATATAACATCATTAAAGCCAGTATATTGGCCAGTATCAGGTAAAGCCAGCCGTAACCGCCCACGAAATACAAGGCTATTGAAACGCCGTAAAGCACAAAACCAAACGCCAGCAGCACCATCACCGCCGCGCGGACAGATACATTCATCGGGAAGAAGTTAAGACCGGCGCCGATGTAATCATCCCGGTTGGAAACCATCACGCTCCAGACGTGCAACGGCAACCATGCAAGTATAAGCAGGCCTAAAAGCACCAGTTCCCAGCTGAATGAAGCCTCAATGGCGAACCAGCCCATCAGTATCGGGGCTAAACTGGCGGTTGCCCCCTGCGGGAAGACACATGTCATCCGCTTGCGCCAGGTGGAAGCGACAACAGTGCCGATTAAGTCAGCGGCAAAAGCAAGGGGATGCACAAACCACGCCAGCGCCAGACCGGCAATAATCATGCCGATAATAAGGGGCAATGATTTTTCCGGCGGGTAGATGCGCCGTGAAGGCAGAACCCGGTGTCTGGTGCGCCGCATCTTGGCGTCAAACTCACGGTCAAGATAATTGGTTATGCCGTTGGCGCCGCCGCTGGCAACCAGTATGGCGGCAAACGCCAGAAGCGTCTTGCCCAACGGCGGATGCCCGTCTGCGGCTATAAAAACAGTCGCCACGCCGATAAAGGCAAGCAAAATTGTCTCTCTGGGCTTCAGCACTTCAATATAGTTTTTTATCGTATTAAACAGCACTTAATTCTCCTGTGTTTTTACTATAATGGACGCAAACGCTTTCCGGCAACTACCTTGGAATAAGCGCTGACGATATCATGCCGCCGCAGCACGCCCAGTAATTTCTTCGGGTCGTTTCTGTCCACTACCGGAATACGCCCCACATCCGCCCCCGGCTTAATCAGCACATCATGTATATGCTGGTCCGGGTACGCCGTTATGACAGATTTTGTGGAGATGTCGTCCACCGTCAACTCTTCGTAACCGCCGCCCGTTATAGCAGATTCAACATCGGTAAGGGTAACGCACCCCACCAGGTCTCCGTTTTCAGCCACCACCGGAAAGCCGTGGTGTCCGCTTTTTCTTAATTTCTTAACCAAATCCGTTACTGTCATCGTTGGCGGCACAGCCGGGAAATTGCGTGTCATAATCTCTGCCACGGTAACAGATTTCATCGGGCTGGTCTGCTCAAGCTGACGCAAATCCACCCCCCGCCGCATAAGCTTTAATGTGTATATGGATTCCCTGCTCATACTGCGCGCTACCACCGTACTGATAACAACAGCTGTCATTAATGGTAAAATTATACTGTAATTCCGCGTCATTTCAAAAAGCATTATTATAGCCGTTATCGGGGCGCGTGTAGCTCCGGCAAAAACAGCCGCCATACCAACAAGGGCGTAGGCGCCGGACGGGGCTATCACATCCGGGAACAGGTTTTGGGCTATTGTGCCGATAATCCCGCCCAGCATCGCCCCGATAAAAAGAGAAGGGGCGAAAACGCCGCCGCTGCCGCCGCTGCCGAGGGTAAAAGATGTGGCTATAATCTTCAGCAACAGCATTACGGCAAGTGATAATAAGGCAATCTCCCCGGTTAGCGCCTGGTCTATCCCCATTGCGCTTGTCCAGGAAGCATCGCCGTAACCCGTGCCTAACAAGTCATATGAATACAGCCCTATTATTCCCACACACAAGCCGCCTATAGCCGGTTTTACAAAATCCGGAATATGAATGGCTTCGAATATGTCCTCTGTTTTATACAGCAGCCGGGTGAAAACAACAGCGACTATACCGGCAAGCAATCCAAGCAAGGCATACGGCAGTATCTCCCAGTAGCTTATCATTTCATACGGGATTATATTGAAAGACGGTTGCGTTCCCAGGAATATATGCGCAATGGCATCTGCCGTTACAGAGCTTATAACAACAAAACCGAAACTGGGGGTCATAAAACGGCTGAGTATCACCTCAAGGGCGAAAAACACGCCGCCGATGGGGGCGTTAAATGTCGCCGAAATGCCGCCCGCAGCGCCGCAGGCTAAAAGCGTTCTTACCCAGTTATCCGGCAGCTTGAGCCACTGCCCGATGCTTGAACCCAGCGAAGAGCCTATCTGCACTATGGGGCCTTCACGCCCTACCGAACCGCCGCTGCCGATGCAGATTGAAGAAGCCAGAGACTTTACAATCGCTACTTTGGCTTTAATGCGGCCGCCTCTTGTAGCCACCGCTTCCATCACCTCTGGCACACCGTGTCCCTTGGCTTCACGCGCGCCGTAACGCACCAGCAAACCGACGATGAGCCCGCCGATAGCCGGCAGCAGTATCACATAGTAATCACCCAGAAAACCCAGAACATCAGCGCCGCCTTCAAAAAACAGGGTTTGGAAAAACCTGATAAGCCACCTGAAACCAACGGCGCTGAAGCCCGCCAGGATACCCACCAGAACAGCCAGAAGAGCGCCAAACAATAATTCGTTTGAACGGATCCGTTGCAGTAGTTTGGATAATATCGCCTTAATATTCATCGTCTTTCAAATGCGTATGTGTATATAACACGTCTATGGTTTATAACTAAGCAAGCAGGTTTAACGGAAAGACAAGGACAAATCTAAAAGAATCCCCCATCCCCAAACCCGTCTGCGGACAATCTACCGGTTTTCGTCAAGAAAGTTCTGCAGTAAAACGGCGGCGGCGATGGCGTCATCCCTTTGCCTGTCTGTCTTTTTAACGCCGTTTTTTCTTCTTTTCTTCTTGCTGGCAAGGCCGTTTATATGCATAATGTGTTTGGCGGCTACCGTCGTCAACCACTCATCCCGAAACTTTATTTCCGCCTCTGTTGCCTGTTCCAACTGTTTAGTGAAAGCCTGTACTTTTTGCGCCTGTATGCCAACGCTGCCGTCCAGCATGCGCGGCAAACCGACGATTATGTTACCGGCTTCGTTTTCAGTAACAATGCGGCTGATTTCTTGCATAACCACCATGTCATCATTGCGCTTAATTACGGTAAGCGGGCTGGCAATTTTGCCGGACGGGGTCGCTGAGGGCAACCCCAATCCACCTGTCCCCCACATCAAGCGCCAGATAGCGCATTATATTAAATCTTTTACAGCCGCAAGAGCCGCTTCCAGTTTGTTTTTATCTTTACCGCCGCCCTGCGCCAGGTCCGGCTTACCACCGCCCCCGCCGCCAGCTACGGCTGTTATCTTCTTTATTATATTGCCGGCGTGGTAGCCATTTTTAACCATATCCGGCCGTTACCGCCGCTATGAAAGACGGCTTATCCTGATAGACAGAACCCAGCACCACAATACCGCTGCCCAGCTTGCCCCCTTATTGTATCTGTCATTTCACGCAGTATTTCCATGCGTGCCGCAGGCACCGCCGCCCGCCAGCAGGCAGACACCGTTTATTTCTTCTGCCTTCTCCAGCAGTGCTTCCGCCTGTATGACGGCCAGCTTTCTTTCAATGCTTGCCGTCTTTTTCTTCTCTTCTTCAAGCTCCCGTTGCGCGGCAGCCAGTTCATCCTGAAGCGCACTCATGTTTTCCCTGACAAATTGCTCCGCCCCCCCTGCCGCTGACACCGCCTCTATGCGCCGCAGTCCGCTGCCAATGCTGGATTCGGTTATTATCTGAAAGAAGCCGATATCGCCTGTGGCAGTTACGTGAGTGCCGCCGCAAAGCTCTGTGCTGACAGCCGGATTGCCGATTTTAAGCACCCCGCACCACGTCCCCGTATTTTTCATCAAAAAGGGCTATCGCCCCTTCGGCTATTGCCTGTTTATAGGGAATCTCGTTATCATATACCGCCAGATTGCGGCGGATTTCGGTATTTACAATATCCTGCACTTCTGCTATTTCCTGCGGCGTCATCGCCGAAAGGTGAGAGAAATCAAAGCGCAGCCTGTCTGCCGCTACCAGTGAGCCGCGCTGCTGGACATGCTCTCCCAGAACATTGCGCAAGGCGTAGTGTAATAAATGGGTGGCGGTGTGGGTTGCGGGGCGATATCCAGCCGCCTTTCTTCTGCCACCCTTGCCTTCCGCCTCGTCACCTGCCGCAAGGCTGCCCGAAACAACCTTACCGGTAATGAATGATGACGCCCTGCTGCTGAATGGTATCTTCAACAACAAAGCTGCCGGAGGCGGCGGTTATCTCGCCAGTATCGCCAACCTGTCCGCCTTTTTCGGCGTAGAAAGGCGATGTCTCTATAATAATATTCGCTGTTTGCCCTTCTTTTATGCTGTCTGCGGGCTTGTTATCAACCAGTATATTGCATATAACCGTTTTTTTCTTTAATTCCCCGTAGCCAACAAAGCTGGTTGCTTCCAGCTTCAGCCCCTCCAGCCCGTTTTTACCCGCCAGTTCAAAGCGGTGGCTGGCGCGGGCTTTTTCCCTTTGCTTTTCCATCTCTGCCTCAAAGCCCTCCATATCCACTTCAAAACCCTGTTTGGAAGCAATCTCGCAGGTCAATTCTATCGGAAAGCCATAAGTATCATGCAGTTTGAAAGCCTGCCTACCGCCGATTTTATTTTTCACCTGGCTGGAAGCCTGCGCCATAATATCATCCAGCATTTCCAGCCCGGTGGACAGGGTTTCTCGAAAATGATCTTCCTCAGTTCCGATAACCTGATAGATAAAATCCTGCCTTCGCCATAGCTCAGGGTAAGCTTCGGCCATACTACCAACCGTTGCACCAGCTATCTGGTTAAGGAAAGGCCTTTCCAATCCTAGCCTTCTGCCAAACAAGGCTGCTCGACGCAATAGTCGGCGCAACACATAACCTCGTCCTTCATTACTGGGCAATACGCCATCAGCGATGAGGAAGGTTGCACTCCTACCATGCTCAACTACTACCCGCATAGCTTTATCTACTTCATCGTCAGAACCATAATTCTTACCTATATACTCGGAAATATTATCCAGCAGTGAAACAAATAAGCCAGTTTCATAAACAGAAGTCTTACCCTGCAAAACGGCGGATATGCGTTCCAGCCCCATGCCGGTATCTATATGCCCCTTTGCCAACGGCGTGCGTTTGCCTCCTTTATCCTGATTGTATTGCACAAAAACCAGGTTCCAGATTTCACAAAAACGCCCGCATTCACAATTCGGACCGCAATCCGGCTTGCCGCAGCCCAGATCTTTACCGAAATCGTAGTGGATTTCGCTGCATGGCCCGCAGGGACCCGAATCACCCGCCGGACCCCAGAAGTTATCTTTTTCGCCGAATCTGATTATTCTTTCGGCGGCGATGCCGTTCTTCTGCCAGATATCAAAGGCTTCGTCATCATCCAGATAGATGGTTATCCAGATACGCTCTTTGTCCAGCTTCAAACGCTGCAATATATACTCCAGCGCCAGCTCTATCGCCCCTTCCTTGAAATAATCGCCGATGCTAAAGTTGCCCAGCATCTCAAAGAAGGTAAGGTGGCTGGAATCGCCGACGCATTCTATATCTTTAACACGGAAGCATTTCTGGCTGGAAGCCATGCGTGTTGCCGGCGGTTTCGCCTGCCCCATAAAATAGGGCTTGAACTGCACCATGCCGGCGCTGGTCAGCAGCAGGGTGGGGTCGCCGTGGGGTATCAAAGAAGAACTGGGCATAATCTTATGCCCTTTCTCCTTAAAATATTCTAAAAATGAATGCCTTGTCTCGTCTCCGGTCAACCTGTTATTACACCTGCCTTTAGCGGGGATTTTATACTACGATTTTAGTCCAACCAGCTTTGGCTGTCAATTAAATGCCGTTATGGCGGACATGCCGGAAAAGGTCTAACCGCAGAGTTCGGCAGCCAGAATATTTAATGCCAGCTCCGGCTCATACCTGCCCGTTTTTATGGATATATCCGCCTCCAGCAACCTGTGGTATAAATCCTTTAGCCTCTCAGCGGAATAACGGCTTGCCTGTTCGGAAGTTTTGCGCCAAACGAAATCAGAGGTTATAAACAGCTTTTGCTGTATCTCATAGGCGGATTTGCCTCTTTTTGTCATATCCTTCGCCTGTATCAGCATGCGCGCCTGCCTCGCCAGCATAAACAGCAGATACGGCGGCGCAAGCCCGTCGTTAAGAAGCTGCTGAATCGCCTGCTGCGCCGGACCTGCCCTGAACTCCAGCACGGCATCCACCATATTGAAGATGCTGACCTGCTGGCTGTAGCCAACCACCTGCCGCACGTCTTCTTCCTCTATACTGCGTCCCCAGGTAAACAAAACCAGTTTGGATATCTCTCCCGCCATAACCCAAAGATTGCTGCCCACCAGTTTTTCCAGCAGAGCCGCTGCCGCCGGGGAAATGCTACCGCCTTCTTTTTTGACGCGCTGCTGAATCCACTGCCGTAGCCTGTCTCTTTTAAGCAGGGGGAAGGTCTTGAATTTAGATTTCGGCAATATCTCTTTTAAAAGGGTGTTTTTAGGCTTAACTTCACTGTCTATAAGGACCAGCACCGTGCTTTCGGGCAGCACTGTGGCAATGGCGGCGAATGCCTTGTAATCAGACGATTGACCGCTCTTTTCTTTCTTGGGCTTGCGTCCCTGCTTGGCTTCAAACCTGTCCAGCAATCCTTTAACTATAACCAGACGTTTCGGGGCTAAAAAGGGCATCGCCATGCAAACTTCCTGAAGCTGCCCTGCTTTTAGCTGTTGCCCTTCCAGAATTGTTGTGTTGGTATCCAGCAAAGAAGGGTCTCCCAGGGATTTTTTTATCCCGGCAAGCTCTTCTTCTATGGAAAAATCATCCGCTCCGGCAAGGATATAAAGCAAGCGCGCCCCCTCTTTTTACTGCTTTTATATTTTAGCATATGGTGGAACGGGAGACTATTGCACTCCCACGCCATAAGGGGTAAAATTAGGCGGATTATTTAGTCAGCCAACCTTAAACTAGAAGGAGGGGCAGGATGTCAGAACAGATTACCAGTGAGCTGCAAAAACTGCACAGCATCGCCATTGATATGGATCTTTCCGGTGATATAAGGAACAATGCCGTCAAGTCAATCGGCTCTATCGGCACCCATGAAGCACTGCTTTTCCTGCTGGAACTGGTCGCCAACGAGAACCTGACCACAGGTGAAAGAGAGCTGGCTCTCAAACAGTCAAAAAACATCGTCAAGGCATCCCGTTAGCGGATTTATTTATATTACCTTGTTTACAGCAACACGCCGCCATATCCTGCCTGCAACAGGTAAAAACGCACTCCGCAATGCTTTTGGAGCCGCGCAATGAGTGTCGGTATCGGTATTATAGGGCTGCCCAAGAGCGGCAGGACGACTGTTTTCAACGCCCTGACCGGCGGTAAAGCCGATACCGGCAGCTATACACCGGAAGCGCCCCACATCGGCATCGCCAAGGTCGCCGACCCGCGCATGCAAACGCTGGTTGATATGTATAAACCCAGAAAGATTACCCCCGCCGAGGTTAAGTATATAGACATCGGCGCCTCGCTGAAGAGCCTGACGGAAGATTCGTCCATCAGCGGCGAGTATCTGTCCCAGCTAAGCAAGACAGACGCCCTTATGAACGTCGCCCGCGCTTTCGGCAATGAAAGCGTGCCTCATACCGAGGGCAGCGTGGATGTTGAAAGGGATATAGCCGCCATAGACCTGGAACTGGCTTATTCAGACCTTGCTATTATTGAACGGCGGCTGCAGCGGATAGAAACATCTTTCAAAAGCGCCAAAGCAGACGAAAGGCAGCAGCTTCAGCATGAGCAAACCCTTTTAATGCGCTTAAAGGACGGGCTGGAAAAGGATATACCCATCCGCCGTATGGAATTGACCGATGAAGAAAGAAAAGCCATAACCGGCTACCAGTTCCTGAGCGCCAAACCGCTGCTGACGCTGGTGAACATCGGCGAAGAGCAGATAGCCGAAGCCGAAGCCATAGAGCAAAAGCTGGCGCAGTGTTTTACCGGCAGCGGACGCGGGCTTACCACCCTCTGCGGTGAACTTGAAATGGAGCTTGGACGGCTGGATGAAACCACCGCCGCAGAATGCCGCAGTGATTTCGGATTAACCGAATCCGGGCTGGACAGGGTTAAAAAGATGTCCTTTGACCTGCTGGGGCTTATAAGCTTTTTCACCACCGGTCCGGACGAGGTAAAAGCCTGGCCTATCACCGGCGGCACCGAGGCGGTAAAGGCGGCCGGTAAAATCCACAGCGATATTGAGAGGGGCTTTATCCGCGCCGAGGTCATCAGCTATGAAGACCTTATAAAATGCGGCAGCACCGCCGAGGGCAAAAAACAGGGGCTGCTGCGGCTGGAGGGCAAGCAATACACCGTCAAAGACGGCGATATTATAAACTTCCTGTTTAACGTTTAGGGCTATTTTTATAAATCCCCCTTAGTCCCCCTTTTTCAAAGGGGGGAATAACCCCACTGTATATTCTTAAAAAGGCTATTGACAGATAACCTGAAGGGATTTATAGTAGCCTGTAATCAGCAAAGGAGTTATGCTCTCTAAAAAGGGGTTGCGCATCTAAATTGCGCGGCGGGACTAATCAGGTATGAATTACAACGCCAGACTATGGCAAAAAACAGGCTTGATACTTATGGCGTTAAGCTCATTCTTTTTTATCTTCGGGTCTTTCTGGTATGCCGATATGGCTATTATCCCCGATGACTGGGGCTTACGGTTACAAATTGGTTTAACCCTTGGTATACCAGCAGCTATCATTCTTTTTATAGCACTATGGCGCCCTAAAATCGGCAGCCTTATTGCTGTTGGTATTTCAATACCTGTGTTTTACTTTGCATTACTTCAGCTCATCGGTGGAGATAGTGATCCCAGATTAAGCTGGAGCCTCGTTATTATTACGGCTGTTTATCTTGTTGGAGCTATCTTAACAACTGGTAACGTTTCTCGACAAACTGAATAATATGACCAGTTAATCCAACGCTTGACGTGCAAATAATCCTTCCCCTTTATATTCTTAAATCCCCCTTAGTCCCCCTTTGAAAAAGGGGGAAACAAATAGCCTCTCCCTTTATTAAAGGGAGAATGAGAGGGATTTGGTATGGGAAAATCCATCCCCTTTATCCCCTTTCTTTAGCAAAGAAAGGGGAATTATTTTTAAGAATTGTGGGTGGCTGTTACCCATTATTCCAGAGAGGTTAATGAGGGCGGGGTGGGAATATATCCGCCTAGGGCAAATCCAGTTCTATAACCATATCAGCTTCATACTTCAGGATTTTAAACACACTTAGCTCATGCAAAGAAAATGAAACGTTTATATTAGTGCCCTGCCTGATATTCGGCTCCACTTCCGAAAGGTCCAACCAGAAGTCCACGCTGGCAGCCTTCCCATCCCTGAACTCCATTCCGGAAAAATCAAGATCAACATATGCGTTTCTGTCTGTGCGCTCATAATCAAAGGCAGGCGGCGTCCCGTCCTGCGGATTATCAAGGATTACCGCCGAAACCGGCAATATGATACCTATTTCAAGGTTAAATGAATCAAGCCTGTATTTTTCCTGCGGGAATATGTTTATCGTCACATGCACAAGGTCATCGGTTATATTCTCTTCATCCAGATACAGGGTGGCTAGCCTCCTTTTATACTCATTGTCATATGAACTCCAGTATTTATAGAAAGACATCCCCTCTATCCGAGCCCCGCTATCTTCAATGGTGTCGTCGTAAAACGCCTTTGCCGTTCCGAAGAATACACTCCCAGAGGCAGCCATGAATACAAATACAACTGCAATTATAATAACAAATGCCGCAAAAACAGTTTTTACTCGCCGGCTAACAATCATTTTTTCCATCTTTTCCCCTATTATATAACAAAATGCCCTTTTGCCGTTTATAACGCAGCCAAAGGCTAAAGGTTATCCGTTTAGTGTATGCTAAACCAGATAAAAGTTGGGGTTTTAACCTTTTACCACTTGCCTTCTTTTTTCTAAAAGGGTAATATGTTAAGCATTCTATTCACAACCGGTTTGCAAGTTGTATTTTAGCTTCAAGGTTAAAGATACCGCCAGAATAATCGGCGTTTGAACAGCCAGGGTTAAGCATAAATAATCATTTAGATAATAAATATTAAGCTGAGGTTTTTTATTATGACCGGAGAACTGGTTCACATTGGTTTCGGCAATATCCTGGCGATGAACAGGGTAATTGCTATCGGCTCGCCCAGTTCGGCGCCCACCAAGCGCAGCATCCAGGAAGCCAGAAATAGCGGTTTGCTTATTGATATGACCAATGGCCGGCGCACAAAAGCGGTAATCTTCACCGACAGCAAGCACTTGGTGCTGGCGGCTCTGGCACCGGAAACAATCACCGGCAGGCTGCAGGTAAGCCGCGGCGGCTCGGTGCTGAAACTGGAGCAGAGCGATGAAAAAATCAGGCTGTGAGGCTGAAGAACCTTTCGATACAGTTAATAACCCGCTGCTGTTGATTCTTTCCGGACCTTCCGGCGCCGGAAAGGACGCCGTGCTGTCCAAGATCAGGGAGATGGAAATTCCCTTTGAGTTCATCGTAACCGTAACCACACGCCCCAAACGCCCCGCAGAGAAAAACAATGTTGACTACTGCTTCATTTCCGAGGCGGACTTCCAGCAAATGGTAGAGCGGGAACAACTGCTGGAGTGGGCTAATGTATATGGCAACTGGTACGGCGTGCCCAAACAACCGGTAAAGCAGGCGCTGGAATCCGGGCGGGATGTTATCGTCAAGGTTGATATACAGGGATCAGACAGCATCAAGAAATGCCTGCCGCAAGCGGTCTCCATCTTTCTGGTGGCGCCGTCTATGCAGGAACTTACCGACAGGCTTAAAAACCGCAATACCGAATCTGAAAAAGAGCTTGACCTGCGCCTCCAGACCGCTACCGAGGAAATGAAAAAACAGCATACCTTTGATCACGTGGTCATCAATCAGCGGCAACAGCTGGACAGCGTGGTATCAGGCATAATGGATATTATAAAGGCTGAAAAACAGGGAAAAACGCCCCGCCGGTATGACCTTTAGCCGGTTCTGTTAGAACCTGCCTATAAGCCACGAGAAGGCGTAACCCAGCCCGCCGCAGACAGGGAAGGTTATCACCCAGGCAGCCAGTATGTCACTGGCAACCCCCCAGCGCACCGCAGACTTACGCCTTGTGGCGCCTACTCCCATAATGGCGGAACTGGCGCAGTGGGTAGTACTTACCGGAATACCAAGGTGCGAAGCCCCTTCTATCACAGCCGCCGCTGAAAAATCACTGACAAAACCCTGGACCGGGCGCAGTGTAGTAACCCTCATTCCCAGTGTTTTTATAACCCGCCAGCCTCCAACGGCAGTGCCTGTGCTTATTGAAAGCGCGGATATTACTATAATCCACCAGGGGATACTGTCCCATGTTCCGGTGTTTCCGGTATAAAGAACAAAAGCCATGGTGATGATGCCTATCGGCATTTGCCCGTCATTCTTGCCGTGGCTGTAGGCTAAAAAGGCAGTTGTCAGCCATTGCAAACGGCTGAAGAGATTTTGCACCTTTGTGGGTATCCAGCGCCGGAAAAGCCACAGCACAAGCAGCATGAATATAAAACCGCCGATGAAGCCCAGAACCGGGGCGGTTATTACCGCCGAAGCAACCGTCCTAAGCTTACCCCAGTTAACGGCTTCGCTACCGGCGGCAGCCATACCGGCGGCAGCCATGGCGGCAATAAAACCATGCGTTAAACTTACGGGCAGCCCACGGTAAGTAGCAAAAGTAGTCCATATAATAACCGCCGCCAGTGCGGCGATAACTGTCTGAAATGAAATTGCTTCCGGAATTAAAATACCCTTGCCGATAGTCTTGGCAACAGCCGTGCCGCTGGCAGCGCCTGCCATATTAAAAACTGCCGCCAGTAAAATGGCGTTCCGGGGAGTAATGGCACGGGAACCGATGGAAGCGGCAACCGCATTTGCGGCATCGTTAAAGCCGTTTACAATACCAAAACCAAGCGCCAGAACTACGACAACAATCAGAACCCACAAAGAAGGTTCATCAAGCATGCTTCAGGGCTACTCCCTCAAGAACATTAGCGACATCTTCGCAGCGGTCAGTGGCACTTTCCATGTGTTCGTATATCTCACGCCACTTTATGATGTTAGCGGTGTTGTCTTCGCTTTCTTCAAAAAGCTCTCCCAGCGCGGCGCGGTAAACCTTGTCCGCCCTGTTTTCCAGCCGGTTAAGTTCAATACAATGAGCCGTAATTTTTTTCAAATCCTTATGGCATTTCAGCAATGATACCGCTTTTTCCACTTCTATGGCGGCTTCTACTATTATGTCAGCCAGTTCTCTGGACCTCTGGGTGGGTTTGTCTATTTTATATATAAAAATGGCATCGGCGGCGGCATGGATAAAGTCCGTTATATCATCCATCGTATGTGACAGTATGGCGATATCCTCACGGTCAAAAGGGGTAACAAAGGTGCGATGCAAAAGAGCTGCAATCTGGTGAGTTATAGAGTCTCCCTCGTGTTCCAGCTCTGTTATTTCGGCTACTTTGACGCCGACGTTTTCCCAGTTATCCAGCATATCCTTAAGACCCCGGGCGGTCTTTACGCAGTTATGGGCGCTTTCTACAAAGAGGTCAAAGAACTTTTCTTCACGGGGAATAAATGAAAACTTAGGCAAGATACAGTCCCTTCTGCCGGTTTATAAAAGGTAGGACAGATTTTTTACTGTGATTCACGCAGTCTAAACAAAATGCTAACATTTTGTTAAGATTTTAGTTTATGTAACAGCATATGTCAATGAATAATTTATACAAAGGCGCTTCAGGCAAGATATAGCAGGCGCGCCAGATTCATAACGAGATCAAACAGCTTTTCAAGCTTTCTGACAGCCAGTGTAACCAGGAAAGCAATGCCCATTCCGATTACCGCCCCGCCAAACACGTCAAACGGATAGTGAATGCCCACGTAAACCCTTGTGAAAGCGTGCAGGGCAGCCAGCGCCAGCATATAACCGCCAACCTTGCGGTTCGCCAGGAAAATGGCAAAGGCGATGGCGAAAACAACCGCTACCGAATTGGAGGGGAAAGATGAATCTGTCGGCTGGTAAAAGAGCAGATTTGTCGGCAAGACCTCAAAGGGGCGGGTGCGAAAACAGAAGATATTACAGATTGAGACAACCCCCTGGGCGATACCCAGACTTAAGGAAGCGCAAATGACACCCCGCTGGTTTTTATCACGCTGTTTCGTGTTGCTGCCCCACACCCACAGCGCCAGCAGTATCATGCACAGGCTCACCAGCACGAAATAATCATTGGCTATGCGTTGCAGCAGCCAATCCAGAGGGGCGCAGTGCCCGGCAAGCCCGTTAATCCACAGGAAAATATTTTCGTCTATGGTTATCATCGCCGCCTCATAACGATGTTATAGCGATAGCGTATAGCCTGGAAAAAGGTTACTTCCCTTAAAGCCTCAAAGCCCTCGGTTTTAACATCATTGCCGCGCAGGCTCCAGTGCTTAAGCAGAGACGAAAAAGCCAGAGTAAAGGCAATGGCGGCTACGATAGCCAGCATAAAAAAGCAGAACTGTTCCCGCCCCTCTATAACACCGGTGGCGTTTCTTTCGTTCCAGGTAAAGAAGCTCACCATCGCCGGACCGGCAGTGACCAGCATAAAGAGATATGCTGAAACCCTGTAGTTAAAAAACGATATTCCCTTTAGCCCGCTAAAGGACGTTGCGGCTTGAATAACCCCTATAGAGGCAACCAGCACAAGACAAAAATACTCTAAAGCCAACTAAATTCTACCCATATTAAAAAACGCTATAGTATACTACAACAGCCAGCCGTCTTAAGCAAGCCTGATATTCAGCCGGCGGTGAATATCCGCTTTTATTATCTTTTTGGTTTTCTGTCCAGCCATAATATATCCGTCTATTGACAAGTCAAAGAGCAAGGGCATAGAATGCTTAACTAAAACGCATAGGGAGAAATCAGAACAGTCTGGAACAATGGAAAACGAACCGCTTGAACAGCTACCGGTTACTAAACCGGGTAATAAGGTTTTACGCAGATTAAGAAAGCGCCGCAATAAGTTTAGCACCACCTGCCAAGGCATTGCCAAGCGCATCAGGGGCATTTCCGGCAGGCATCAAGGATAAAAATATTATGTATATTATAATCGCCGGCGGTGGCGTAACCGGTTTTCACATAGCCTCCCTGCTGGCTGAAGAAGAGCACCAGGTTGTGGTTATTGAATCATCTGAGGCGATACTGGAGAAGTTCCGCCGCCAGCTTGATATCAAGACCATATTCGGTAATGCCGCCACCCCCAATATCCTGCGCGAAGCAGAGGTGGAACGCGCTGACCTTATCCTTGCAGTTACCAACAGCGACGAAACCAACATGGTAACCTGCTTTATGGCTAAGGGGCTGGGCGCCGGCACCACCGCCGCCCGTATCCGCAACCAGGATTATTCGGGTTATTTCGTCACCCCTGCAAAATCAGCCACGGCTTCACGCCGCATAGTAAGACCCAAGAGCCTGGGGATTGATGTATTTATAAACCCGGAAGCAGAAGCAGCCGAGGAAATAACCGGCATCCTCTCCAGTTTTTATTCCACACCGGTAGAAAACTTCGCCGACGGGCTGGTGCAGATACGCGAATTCAGGGTGGAAGGCGAAGCCCTGGTTGGCAAACCGCTGGCGGATATAAAATATCCCAAGCCCTGCGTGGTAGCAGCTGTTGTCCACGAAGGCGGTATTATCGCGCCGGATGAAAATCCCATAATTGCAGAAGGTGATAGCGTTTATCTTATTGCCCACAAGGACTGCATGGACGACCTGGGCAAACTCTTCAGCCGCCCCCAGCGCCCGGCAAGGCGCGTAGTTGTTTTCGGCGGCGACAGAATTGGCTTCCTGACAGCCGAGGGACTGCAACGGCGCGGTGTTTCCGTAAAGATTATAGAAAAGGATTTAGCCTTGTGCGAAGATATCGCCGCTAAGCTGGATAATGTGGAGGTTTTGCAGGGTGACGGCACCGACCGCAACTTCCTCATTGAACAGGGTGTGCCGGCGGCAGATGCCTTTGTGGCAACCACCGGCAGCGACGAAATTAATATTTTGTGCGCCCTGCTGGCGAAAAACCTGGAGGTACCCCGCAGCATGGTGGTAATCACCAAACCGGGCTATATCCCGCTGGCTGAAGCCGTCGGCGTTGATGTCGCCGCGCTGCCAACACTGCTGGCGGCAGATAAGATCACCCATTTTATCCTGCACGGCGGGGCTATCTCTACGGCGCTGCTGGAGGGGCAGCAGCTACAGGCTGTAGAGTTTGTGGTCAATCCTTCGGCGCAAATCGCCAACAAAAAGATAAGTGAAGCCGGACTACCCAAAGAGGCTATAACCGGCGCCATCGTGCGCAACGATACGGTTATTATTCCACCGGATGACAGTGTTATAAAGCCGGGAGATCATGTGATTGTTGTTTCTCCCATTTCGGCTATACACGCCGTAGAAAAGCCTTTCAAGTAAAAAACGATATGA